>NZ_LAHO01000002.1 GCF_000987775.1 Arsukibacterium ikkense | reverse complement strand
GGTGGTGCTTCTGCCGCTCTGGCATTAATTGACACGGCCATCGGCGTCATTGATGGTACCCGTGCCGACTTAGGTGCGGTGCAAAACCGCTTCCAGGCGACCATTCGTAACTTAACCAATATTTCTGAAAACGTGTCAGGTGCGCGCAGTCGAATTCGCGATACCGATTTTGCCAAAGAAACGGCTGAGTTAACCCGTACTCAGATATTGCAACAAACCAGTACAACTGTACTTGCTCAGGCTAATCAGCGGCCGCAGGCGGCCCTGAGTTTACTGCAGTAAAACCGTGAGCCGGGATAATATCCCGGCTGCTCAAGGCTTTTACTAAGGAGCAGTAATATGGCACTTGTTGTCAATAGCAATCAGTCGTCTCTGACATCACAACGCTTACTCAGTAATGCCACTGTTGGTTTATCAACCAGCTTCGAACGACTAGCGTCGGGCTTTAGGATTAATCGGGCGGCAGATGATGCTGCTGGCTTGGTAATCTCGAATGTGTTAACGAGTCAGGTTAATGGTTTAGACCAGGCGGTACGAAATGCTAATGATGCAATATCATTGGTGCAGGTAACCGAGGGTGGCATGGATGAGATCCACACTAGTCTGCAACGATTACGGGTACTTGCTATCCAATCTGGAAATGGTATCAACAGTGCCAGTGAAATAGCTGCTATCCAGCAGGAGTTTAATGAACTCACCGCGGCTATTCAGAATATTGCGGACAATACTGAATTTGGTGGAATTAAATTGCTTGATGGTTCCGTACCTGCTGTAGAGTTCCAGATTGGCGCCAATGCTGGCCAGAAAATTAGTATTAATTTGGCAACAAGCTATGGCAGTGATGTCAGCGGTTTAAATATTGCTGATATTGCTTTGGGTACCGAAGACATAGCCGCTACTTTGCAGCGGTTGGATGGCGCTTTATTAACTCTGGACAGTGCTCGCACAGACTTAGGTGCCTGGCAAAATGTACTGGATATAACGATGCGAAATTTGCGTAATGTCAGTGAAAATGTTTCTGCGTCACGAAGCAGGATAAGAGACACCGACTATGCCAGAGAAACAACCGAGTTAACCCGTACGCAAATTATTCAGCAAAGTAGTATTACAGTTTTAGCTCAGGCAAATCAGCGACCGCAGGCAGCGCTTAATGTCCTTAATTAACTACAATATGGTAGTGGTTGAATAAAATGACTTTATGATTGCAGTCATATTGTCTGATAAAAGTTAGAGATAGGCTTCTCGGTGGGAGTGACTACCTATTTTTACCTTTCAATATCCCCTTAACCACCTGAGCAGGTGGTTTTTTTTTGTTGCTGATATCATCCTTTCTGCATTTTTATACAGGCATAAAAAAATCCAAATTTTTCTCTAAAGTTCTCCATGTTGCTGCCGATAACCTGATTAAGCCAAGTTGCAGCTTGGCCAAGCTAACGGCTAAACCGTCTTTCAACAATCAGGTTTTCAGTAAAATGTAACGCTGAAAACTTAAGGAGTGACTCATGGCTTTATATGTTAATACCAATACCTCGTCGCTGAATGCACAGCGGCAGTTGTTTAACTCAGGCAACAACCTGGATACAGCGTTTAAGCGCTTGTCTTCAGGCTTTCGCATTAACAGCGCTGCTGATGATGCGGCAGGTTTGCAAATCAGTAACCGCTTAACCAGTCAGATAAATGGTCTGGATCAGGCAGCACGTAATGCTAACGATGGTATTTCTGTTGCACAGGTAGCAGAGGGCGCCATGGAAGAGATTACCAACTCTTTACAGCGTGTCCGTACCCTGGCAATTCAGTCGCAAAATGGCATTAACAGTTCAACTGATCGCGCGGCGCTGCAAAAAGAAGTTACCGCGTTAAAAGCGGAAATGAGCCGTGTTGCCTCAGTAACGCAATTTGGTACGCAAAACCTGTTAAACGGCTCTTACTCAGCGTCTTTTCTGGTAGGCGCCAACGCCGGCCAGAATATTGACATTAAGTTATCCCGTACCGGTGGCTACGGTACTAATGCACTGGGCTTAAGTGCGCTGAGCGTGTCTTCAGTGGGGGGCGCATCTGCAGCCCTGGCATTGATAGATACAGCTATTGGTGTAATTGACGGTACCCGTGCTGATTTAGGTGCGATCCAAAACCGTTTCCAGTCGACAATCCGTAACTTAACCAATATTTCTGAAAATGTTTCAGGCGCTCGTAGCCGGATCCGTGATACAGATTTCGCCCGTGAAACTGCAGAGTTAACGCGGCAGCAGATTCTGCAGCAAACCAGTACTACTGTTTTGGCGCAGGCGAATCAGCGGCCACAGGCAGCTTTATCGTTATTGGGTTAAACTAGTAAGCGTGGTGGTGAGGGCTTTAATTAAAGCTTTCACCCTGCGCGCCGATAAGGAGTCTGGATATGAGCAGTATTAATTTAAACAGTGTAGCGGTGGCAAGACTGTCTCCGATCACTGACAATATTGGCAAGCCGTTAGCAGGCGAAACGCCAAAGGTTACCCGAGCTGAAACTTCTCAAGTGGTAACTGCGGTAGCTGATATCAGCAAAGCTGAATTGCAACAAGCTGTCGATGTGGTCAATCAGGCTGTGGCGCTGGAACAGCGTTCGCTCAGTTTTTCAATTGATGATGCGTCGGGTCGTTCAGTCATAAAAGTGGTAGACTTTGCAACGGATGAACTGATTAAGCAAATTCCAACCGAAGAATTGTTAAAAGTTGCACAGGATATTAAGCGGTTACAGCAAGAAATGGGGCAATCTATAGGCCTGCTAATCGACAACAAAGTATAGAGGTTCATTATGTCTGGTATTAATTTTCTTGGTTCCGCTTCCGGTTTGCCACTTGAAGAGCTGGTGTCGACACTGGTAAAAGTAGAGCGTGATAGTAAACTAGGCAGAATTAACACCACTAAAAGAACTTTAGATGCATCGCTTTCCGGAGTGGGCCAGTTAAAATCTGCGTTATCGGCATTTCAAGACGCGATAAAAAAGTTGGGCGGTAATAATTTAAATGCCCGTGTAGCCACGGTAACCCAGCCAACAGAAAATAAAACCTACCTGGAAGCTTCGGCATCTAATTCGGCCGTGGCGGCCAGTTTTGATATTAAAGTGAATCAGCTGGCATCAGGCAGTCGGCTTGAAAGTGCCGATTTAGCCTACGGCTCGGCTGATGATGTTATATCTACCACCGATGGTACGCTCACATTAACTGCTGGGAGTAAGAGTTTCGATATTGAAGTTACAGCAGGAATGACATTGAATCAATTGCGGCAGCAGATTAATGCGCAAAGCGATAATTTCGGGGTCAATGCCAATATTATTAATGCCGGTGGTGCAGTTGGTACTAAGCTGGTTTTAACCTCTAACGAAACCGGTGCAGGTAATGACCTGGTTATTACTAATAACAACGCCGAACTGGATGCTATTTCAACGGTACCTACCGGGGCTACAGCAGGTTTAACAGCAAGCCAAATAGCACAAGATGCTATTATAGAAATTGATGGCATTATTGCTACCAACAGCAGCAATATGTTTACTAACGCTATTCAGGATATCAGCCTGACGGTGAAAGCGGTAACTCCCGATGGCAATAATGCCCGCGTGGATATTGCTACCGATAAAGATGCTGCTGAAAAGAATATTCAGAACTTTATAAATAATTATAATGTTTTAGTTGATCAAATTGCCGACCTAACCAAAAGCCGAACTCTGGGTTCTGATGGTAAAACAGTGACAGCGGAGGGGGGGGCGCTGGCGGCGGACTCATTGCCGCGGTCTATCCTGAACCAGCTGAAAGGGATGCTGGGCGGTGTAGTTGGTGAATCTGGCTCTGAATTGGCAACGCTGTACGGGATGGGCATCACTTTCGATAAAGCAGGTAAGCTGGAAATTGCAGCCACGTCGGCTTTTGGTGGTGATTCAGGTCGGGCTCGCTTTGATAAGGCTTTAGCTGAAAATTATGACGGTGTGGCTGCTATTTTCGGTGGTGAAAACGGCCTTAGCGCCAAACTTGATCAGTTTGTTGCTCAATTTACTGAGGCAGGCGGCATTATTGCCAGTAAAGAGAGCTCCCTAAAAATTCAGTTAGATAAAAACGCTAAAGATTTAGATGCTGCCAACCGATATATACAGAGTTTCGAGCAAACTTTACGACGTCGCTACACTGCTTTAGATGGTTTACTCGGATCTATGCAGAATATGGCATCAACGGTAACGGCACAGTTGTCAAGCTTGCCGGGATTTGTTACTAAGAAATCTAATTAGTGGAGCATATTATGAGTTACGGTATCAAAGCATATAAAGCAGTTGGCATAAAAGATGACTTGGCTGTCGCCGATCCTCATCGGGTCATTCAATTACTGATGCAAGGTGCGTTGGAGAATATGGCCAAAGCCAAGGGTTGTATTGATCGCAAAGACTTTGCCGGTAAATCTGAGGCTATCTCTAAATCAATTAACATTATTTCTGCGCTGCAGGGGTGCCTGGATATGAGCGCCGGCGAGATTTCAGAGAATTTGTTTTCATTATATGATTTTATGCTTAATCATCTTATTCAGGCCAGTCGGGATAAAAGTATCAGCAAGCTGGATGAAGTAATGGAGATTTTATTAACTATTAAAGGCGCTTGGGAACAGATCCCGCCAGCGGCCCGCGAAGAGGGCTATGCGCTTCAGGCGCAGAAAAATCAGCAACAAGCTGTTGGTGCCTGATGTCTGCTCTGGAGAAACTAGAGCAGCAATGTGCCAGCTTGCGTGAAAAGGTTGATTTGATAATTTTGCAACCTGGTTATGACATTGAGCAGGTTGCAATTTTGGTTGACCAGTTAAATCAGCATTTGTGTAAAAATGAGCAACCGAAAGAGAATATTGATGCTTTTGCGTGGTTTTTGCAGCAAAACCTTGACTGGCTGCAGGCAACGATGGCAAAACTAGTCTCAGACAGAGAAGCTGTGGCTAATAGTATGTTACAAATTAAGAAAGGGCGACAAGCCCAACATAGCTACGGCCAGCATAACTAATCATTAGAATCAGGCTCTTAAATGCTGAAGTACATTAAATATCAGCTAGACCCGGATGACGTTAAGCAGGCGGCATCGGAGCAAAAGGCTGCTGCATCCATTAAGCCGCGCTTTAATAAAAACCTTCAGGCAATATCCCAGCACATTCCATCTATTTTGCCCATTGTACAGCAACATAGTATGCAGCAGTATTCGGTGTTCTGTACCCGGGCGGCTGAGCTTAATATTGTTGATTTTGCTACTGGCCGTGTTTGGTATAGCGAAACGCCCGAGGCAGAAGTTGCACGCGAAGTTGAAAGCTTTTGTCGACATGCACCCTATGTTGAGCTTGGTAATGACGCTACACCAACAGAGGTTCAACAGCCGTGGCCTGCCGAGGCCTTGCCGCAGCAAGTTGATGTGGTGGTAATGCTGGGGCTGGGGTTGGGGTATCAGATAAATGCACTGCTGCAGAAAACTAAGCTCAAATACCTTATTGTTTATGAGCCTAATGTGGATACGCTGATTTGCTCGTTACAGGCTAACGACTGGCAACGGCTGTTTAGTGCGGCAGATGCGGCTGGCACACAGATATTTCTGCAACTGGATAATGATGGCAGTTCGGTGGCGGAAGATCTGGCTGAGCTGAGAAGTGTGGCCGATTTCAGACGTCTTTATCTCTATCGGCATTATTGCCATCCGGTAATGGATAAAGTGGCTGAGTATTTATTTGCTCATAGTGGCCGGCAAGAACAGTTGCTGGGTAGTACTACACAGTTTAGTGCTTACGAAGATTTTAATGATTATGTCGCCGAGCGCAGCGTTAACGTGCTTGGTAATTTGCAACCACATGTTGCGGCACTGGCTGATGAATTACACCGGCGTAATATGACGGCGTTGCATAAGTTTTACCCCAAAGTGCATGATGAAATTGATAAGCATCAAAGCCAGCATTGGCAAGCGGTAACTGACGATAACGGCAAGCCTAATTTATATCATCCCAAGCGTAAGGCGTTTTTTTATCAGGATCTTGATACTGAATCTGCCCGTCTGGTTGGAGATTTTACCCGGCGACCTTATAAAGATGATGTATTGTTGGGGCAAACCTCCGTTGATAAATTCAGTCATTACATCCACTACTCGCATATCGCGCAAACTCAGCCGCTGATTAACAAACAACTTCAGCAGAAAATTCAGTTGCCCAAAGAAGTCGACTCGCTGATTATCTTTGGGGTGGGCCTGGGTAAGCATATACAGTTACTGACTGAGCAGTATCAAATTAGTAACCTGTACATTTGTGAGCCTAATTTAGACTTTTTTGCAGCCAGCCTTGCAGTAACCGATTGGGCGGCCATATTTGAGCGGGCTGAGCAAAATGGCTTGAGGATATACCTGAACCTGGGCGGCGATGGCTCAACCTATTTTTATGATTTAATGGCGCAGTTTTATCAGGTTGGCGCTTACTCTATAGCCAATACTTATATGCTGTGTTCCTACTTCAACCAAAAAATGCACAAAGCCATTGCCGATTTACGCGCTGAATTGAAAGTAGTGCTAGCGCTGGGTGAATACTATGACCATTGCCGCTATGGTATTGCGCATACCTATAATAGCGTGGCCAAACAACATAGGTTTTTACAATACGACAACAGTAGCTACCGTAATTTACCGGCACTAAATCTGCCGGTGTTCATCGTTGGCAACGGTCCGTCGTTAGACGGTAGCTTTGCCTATTTGCAGGAACACCGTGACAAGGTGTTGTTAATCAGTTGTGGTACAGCTTTATATTCACTGTATAAAATGGGTATCAAGCCAGATTTTCATGCTGAGGTTGAACAAAACCGCTCAACTTTTTGCTGGATTGGCCAGGTGGATGATACTCAGTATTTAAAGGATATCCGACTGATCAGCGTAAATGGCATTCATCCGGACACCGCAGACTTGTTTAAAGAGACCTTGTTGTGTTTTAAAGACGGTGAGTCATCCACCAATTTTTTTGACACCCGATTGAAAAAGCAAGGCGTGCATATAGCGTCGCTGAGTTATGCTTATCCTACCGTAACCAATTTAGTGCTTAATTACGCCCTGAGACTGGGCTTTAAGGTATTTTATTTGTTTGGTGTTGACCTTGGCTACGCCGATGTACGCCAGCATCATTCGCAGGCATCGGCATATTACCGTAACGACGGCTCAGAGGTGTATGACTATCAACAAACCCATGGCGGCGGTATGCCGGCAGAGGGGAATTTTCTACCCTACGTGTTTACCAAACCTGAATTCGATATGTCACGAAAGCTACTGGAGCAGGCCATTAGTAAAGCCGGGCGTAAAGTAGAGATTTATAATTGCAGCAACGGTGTCAAGATTGCTGGTGCGGTGCCGTTGCAGCCAGGCAATATTTTGTTCCGTGACTTACCACAAGATAAGGATTTACTGTTGCAAAATCTGATAGATACAGCGTTCTACGCTGATTTATCAGCCTATGCGCAGCCGATATTTTCCCAAATCGACTTTACCGCTTTTCGCCGCACTATTGACGCCTGGCTGGCGTTGTTTGAAGAAGAGATTACCACCCAAGAACAGGCCAAAGCCTTTATTACTAAACAATGGCGCTTGCTGCAAACCGCTGCGCGCGACCCGTCAGATCCAACCTTTTATTTGTTCTACGGCAGCACCAATTACTTCGGCGGCCTGATGACAAAAATCGCCTCCTGTATCAGCGATGATACGCCGGAGATATTGCCGGTGTTTAACCAGGTTATGCAGGTATGGCGTCATTATGTGCAAAGCGGTAGCGAGCAGTTTGCACAACAGCCGTTAAAGTTTGATGATGTGGATGTGCAACACTTGTTTGCCAAAAGCTGACGCGTTAATTTTTTGACATTTTATCTGTGTCAAACTTGTAATATTCTGTATATGGCGCACAGAGCCAGCTATATTTTATACTTTGAAAATTGTGGCGTTATCTTTGCATAGGTTTGTTGAAATTAATGCCAGCGCTGTATGGAAAGAATAAATGACCGGATTAAACAGTAAGTGCAAAGACATCATCTTTATTGATTGTCACACTGTAGAGGCCACAAATGGCTTATCTGACCGTGAGCATACAGACGATAATATACTTCGGATTCAATGTGACGCTGATGCTTACATTGAGCCACTAATGTCTGCTTTGAGGACTCATTATCAAAAGTTTAAAACAGTTAGTCTGGTAACGAATAATGTTACTGTACACCATGAACTGACACAATTTTTCCCGGAGCTATTTCGGACAACGGAATTAATTGATAAGCAATCTCTTTCTCAAACAGATGTTACAGAGCTAAAAAGCACGACGCTACCGCATTTCAGAATACAGCTGACAGAGCCTGTTGTATCAGTTGAGTTTGAACAGCTTAAACGTTTTTTTATGCTGGATGAGAGGCTGACTGATGTTTCTGAAAGTGAATTAATACAGCAGCTTACAGATGCATTTATCAGTAAGCTGTCGGGCCAGCAATGTGCTTTTTCCGTTTTTGTACAAATCCGCTTACTGAGCTTTTATTCCGCTAAACTTAACAAATATGGTGATGCATACTTTAAAAGTCTCTCGACCAAATGTGGTGATAGCAATGTCAGCATCGGGCAACTCTGGCAGTTAATATCGGACAATCGTTACACCGAAAATGAGCGTTTTTTTATTTATAACCAGGTTTTGTCGATGGAGTTTAGCGGGGTACTAAAAGACAAATCTGATTTTAATACTCGCTTCAATGCTTACAGGGGGGTTCTGGAACAATTCGCTGCTCAACTCGGCACGCTGGGGCCTTTCATTGATCAAACGCAGCGCAACCCCGATATTATCTTCGTCTTTATTGGTCAATTTCTCAGCCCCAGCCATGCTCCAAGTAAAATTGCCCTGGAAATCGTTAAATCACTGTGTGTATCTGCTAAAAAACAGGTCGTTTTAATTGATACTTGCGAGCTCTTACCTGCTGCAGGAGCTTTACCCTGGTATGACGCCGCCTATGGCAACAGAGGGCAGTACAACGCTGAAACGTTAACGTACGAGGGTGCGCATTTTAATTACCTGCAACTGTCTGCTGGTATGCCTAATCTAGCAGAGATAGCAGGTATTATTGATTTAACAAAAAAGTACAAACCATATTTCTCTATTACTGTTGGTGAAAGCATTACTGCAGATATTTGCAACCATTTAATTCCGAATATTGTAATTCCGACAGTAGCTGTTTTATCACATACAATTAGTCAATTTAGAATTTTGGGTGAAGGATATTCCATCGATGGATTTAAACCCGAAAATTATCATCCTGATCTCAATAAAGGGATTATTCAAGGTAATGTGTTGGCTTCTGTTACACCGCCAGAAAGAAAAGTAACTCGAGAAGAATTAGGTTTGCCACCAGATAAATTTATCTTTGCTTTGGTTGGAAATAGACTTGACTTAGAAGTTAGTGAAAGTTTCCTGGACCTTATTCTTAGTTCGTTTGATGATGATATGTTTCTTGTTTTTATTGGTGATTTTAAAAGGTATTCTGTGTTGTCTGAGCACCTTCCAATGCTAAAAAAATCATCAATAACGTTAGGTTATCAACGTGATCTGGCCTCAGTAATTGACTTGGTTGATGTTTATATTAATCCTGAAAGAGTTGGTGGCGGCACATCTGCTTTGTATGCGCTTAGTCTTGGTGTGCCTGTCGTTTCTTATAATTCAGGTGATGTATTTGCCATTTGTGGTGATTATTTTTCAGTTGCAGATGATGATGAATATAAAGCTAGAATGGTGCATCTGAAAAATGACAGGGATTTTTACATGATGCAAAAATTACAGGCAATTGAAATGTTTAAGTTAAAAAGTGATTCAGGTTCAATTTTAAAACTTATTTCACAGGTTGTGTCGAATGATCTTTTTAATCGATGTCAGGACTTCTCCTGAAACACTAGACACTAGCCGGGTAAAATACAACTTTAGTAAAGTATCAATTCATAGAGAGGGTTATTAATCTTCGCAGCTTAACAGAATTAATATAAAATGCCTGATAAGCTGGTATGCCTGATATCTAATATCAAATGAAACTTATGTTGGCTCTTTGTTTACCATAAATTACCTTAGCAGAAGAGATCAACTGGTATGGCAATTCTACATAGGCGACATCGGAGTTTGATATCGCGATATCAACGGTCTGAATCAAAGGTGAATCTTTTCTTACCAGAATAACATCAGACCAGTCAGTATTGGTAAGTGCGATTGGGATATAATCTGTGCGCTTCATAAAGCTTGTTAATGCTTCAAGAACACCAAGATTCTGTTTAGTCCCTGCATCACTATGACAGCAGTCATTTAATATCATAAAGCCGTGCGGTGCCAGCAAGTCTTTATAGTACATTAGGTCCCGTAGAACATACTCGTACTGATGACTGGCATCGACATATATAATATCAAATTTTTCTATGCCTGTAGCTGGGCGTATTTTAGCTATCGCTTTAATTGTATCTTCGCGGATAATGGTGACATTGCTAAAATCACTAAACTTGCCTAAACATTCTGCGTATATTTTATCAAAAGTTGACTGCTCACTCAGTGAGCCGCCAAAGTAATATGAATAGGTCTCGATCGGATTAATCCACGGTGGTAGTGTGTGGAAAGGGCTATATGTTTTTGTAATATCTGTACTCCAACTATCTATCAGCACCATGTGCTCAGGAGATAAAATATTATACATATTAAGCGCATTTTCACCTCTTAGTACGCCAAGCTCAGCAATCAAAGGTTTCTTACCATGAGCTTCAAATACGGCGCTGAGGACATGCAAGAAAAACTCCCTATTAGCATTACAGACTTTCATACAGTACCTACAATTTAAAAAAATCAGATTTAATAATTAAGCAAATTTTATGCCGTCAGATTGATTCATGCCAAAATACTAGCCTGGTGTCTGGTATGCATAATACATGATGCCATTGTGCGTATATTGATATGTTAAACCAGCAAACTCGGCGACGCGCGCTGATGCAATATTGTCAGACAGAATCTCAGCGATTATTTTTCCTGTTAGTTGGCTTACCAACAATTTAACCATAGCTTTAGCCAGGCCTTTGCCGCGACATTCCGCAGCGACTGTCCAGGAAATGCGATGACTGTCTGCAGTTGAATCTACCCTGACAGTGCCGACCGGCTGACCGGCATATTCTGCAATATACAGCCTGCGTTGCGGATTACTCAGGCTTTGCTGTAGCCAGTGTCTATGCTGCTGCTCAGTAACCTGCTCCGGGTTAAGGCTGAATCGGCGCGTATCGGCGTCATTACGCCAGTGCAAAAGGCGTTCAGCGTCGGCCATAGTGGCAAAGCGGAGCCGGACAGATGCACTCATGTTTTAGATTAACTCCCAACTGAGCGGAGTGCCCATCGTAACGTTCTTTTTCACCTGACGGCCAAGAAACTGAGTCAGGTACTTTGGCGGCAGGCCAAGCCCGGGCCGCACAGAGCGCAGATTATCTGCAGTAAAGATGTCACCGGCTTGCATATCTTTGGCAATATAGAGTGAGCGGCGGTGTATCCGTGAGGCAATTTCTTTTTCGGTACAGCCATAATGCACTTTACCTAATGCATCCTTAGCTTTACGGCATTCTGACACCAGCAGGCTGAATTCGGCCGGCTCCATGGAGAATGCCGCATCAATACCGCCTTCACTACGGTCCAACACAAAGTGCTTTTCAATCACGGTTGCGCCCAGCGCCACGGCAGCCACGCTGACACCAATACCGGCGGTGTGATCAGATAAGCCGACTTGGCAGCCAAACAGCGCCGCCAGGTGCGGAATAGTATGTAAGTTGGCGTCAATGGGACGCGCCGGGTAATTGCTGGTGCATTTTAATAAGATAATGTCACGGCAACCGTTGTGTTGCAGTACTTCAACAGCTTCAGCCAGTTCAACTTGGGTGGCCATGCCGGTAGATATGATCACCGGTTTACCGGTGCGGGCAACGGCGGCGATTAAACCATGATCGATATTTTCAAACGAGGCAATTTTATAGCAAGGCACATCCAGCTGTTCCAGGTAGTCTACCGCGGTTAAATCAAACGGTGAGCTGAACGCCAGCATGCCTAACTCTTTTGCTTTGTCAAACAACGGCTTGTGCCACTCCCACGGCGTCATTGCTTGTTGATACAGGCTGTACAGTGAGCTGCCGTGCCAAAGGCTGTCAGGGTTATCAATAAAAAATTCATTCTGGTGCAGGTTCAGCGTAATGGTATCCGGGGTATAGGTTTGCAGCTTTATCGCGTCAGCACCACATTTTGCTGCCGCTTCAACCATCAATAATGCCTTATCCAGACTTTGATCATGGTTGCCGGATAATTCGGCAATAATAAACGGCGGCTGGTCCGGCCCTATCACATGTTTACCAAGCATAATTACAGCCATTATTTATCCTCGTTACGGATGTCCGTTATTCAGTGTCTTCAATATAGTTTCAACTACCAGTGGTGTGCCTGCGGCAGCCGGTATCAGACCGGCTGCCGTTTGGCCCATACTATCAAGCAGTGCCGGTTGCGACAGGTAATAGCACAGTTGCTCTGCAAAGAACTCTGCTGACATATCTGCAGCCTGTCCCAACCATACACAGGCGCCAAGCTGGTCAAGATAAGCCGTTGCCGCCTGCTGATTTCCGGCAACGGTAACAACCAAACCTGGCAGAGCACTAATACACCTTTCCCAATGACTGGCACCACCACCACCAAGCATGAGTCGTGCTTGATGCATTAACTTCGCCATATAGTTACATTGCACATGTAACCGTGTATTGGGCAGGCTTGCAGTAAGTTGTTGAATTTCCGCATGCCACGGGTTACTAGCTCCAATTACAATATCGGCAGTTAACCCGGGGATCTTTAGTTTGGTGAAAGCCTCAATGGCCAGGCGGGTTAAATTGTGTTCATCACTGCCACCAAAACCTATCAGAATTTTCAGACTGTTTCGTGCTGCATAAGCTTGGTAAAACTCTTCTCGCAGTAGCGCATAAGCTGGCCCTGCCAATACTTTGCACTGCGCCGGTACAAGCATGCTGTAACGTTGTTCTGCATTAGGTAACAGGTTTTGATCCAGCAGCAGGTCGCAGTCATATGTGCGGTTGGCCAGGTCATCTATCTGCATAACATGCTGGCAACGGGCTCGCAGTTGCCGACAATAGTCAGCTGACAGCGCGTAGTGATCCACAACCAGCAAGGTATAATTCTGCGTTAACCCTGCAAGCGTCGCGGTTGCATCTGCAGCCTGGGTGGTAAGAAGCTCCGGTAACGGCAGCACGTTAAAACTCTGGCTGCGGATAACATCCGCTAAATGGCCAGCTGTTATCCGGCAGGCAAAATCACAGTGCGCGCCCAGCTTACACAAAGCATGTGCCAGGGCCAGGCAGCGCATAACATGGCCTGAACCTATGGCCACGGAAGCATCGGTACGAAACAGTACGTTCACTGCGCAGGCACCTGTAACAATTGGTATAGCAGCTCGGCCCGCTGCCAGTCCTCAGCAGTATCTATATCCTGCACTAAATGCGCCGGTAACAGCAGCATTCTGGAACCTGCGCCGAAGACAGATTTGCTGGTATCCAGCCAGGTATCAGCTGTTGCCCAATAGAGTTGACCGGCATCATGGAAGGTTTCTGCCAGATCTTGCGAGCGGAGCATAATGCTGGCCGGGTCAAATGGCACTACGCCGCCTTGCGGCGTTTGAAGCAGGGCGCGCTGGATTGGAAAAGAGAAGCTGCCAGCAGTAAAGACATAATCTGCCTTGCTGCTGCGCAGTATTTGGTATGCCGCTGCAATACGTTCACCATTTAACAATGGGGTAGTGGCGTAAATGCAAGCGCAGGCGCTAAGCGGCCAACCTTGTTGTTGCAGCTCAGCAACGGCGTTACGTATAACGTCTGTAGTGCCGGTAAAATCGTCCGCCAGCTCAGCCTTGCGTATAAAAGGTGTTTCTGCACCGTAGTGCCTGGCTATGTCAGCTATTTCTGGATCATCGGTGGATACCACCACTTTATCAACCACGCCGCTTCGCATTGCCGCCTGAATGGGATAAGCCAGCATAGGCTGGCCACAGAAGTCTTTAATATTTTTGCGGGGTATTCGTTTGCTACCACCGCGAGCGGGGATGATAGCAACTCTCATTTTACTAACTCTGCAAGTTTCTCAGCGATAAATTGCTGTTGCTCGCCGGTCAGTTCGGGAAAAATCGGCAGGCTGATAATTCGCTCATAAAAATCTTCAGCTACCGGAAAGTCGCCCCAGTCAAAGCCCAGTTGCTGATAATACGGCTGGGTATGAATAGGGATGTAGTGCACATTAACACCTATGCCGGCATCACGCAGACCATCAAATACCGCTTTGCGTTTGGTTTTGTCATGCAGCCGGATAATATACAAATGCCAGGCACTGATATTAAAAGCTTCCGGCTCGGGTATGCCAACAGGCAGTGTGGTCAGTAAACGCTGGTAGTGGGCCGCCAGCAGTTGCCGTTTCTGGATAATCGGCAGCAGCCGCTGGCTTTGGCTTAAACCCAGTGCAGCTTGCAGGTCAGTCATCCGGTAATTTAAGCCCAGCAGCAACTGCTGATAATACCAGGCGCCATGGCTGGGTTCACTCATTAAGCTTTCATCGCGGCTGATACCATGGCTGCGCAGTAAGCGCATTTTCTCAGCCAGTTCAGCACTGTTTGTCAGCGCCGCACCGCCCTCGGCGGTGGTAATAATTTTTACCGGATGAAAACTAAATACCGTAATATCGCTGTAACGGCAACAGCCAACGGGTTCATCCTGGTAACTGGCGCCCACTGCGTGTGACGCATCTTCGATAATCTTAAAATCAAATTCGTTCGCCAGATAATGGATTTGCTGCATGTCACAACTGGCACCGGCTAAGTGCACCGGGATCACGACCTGTGGCAAGGTATCACTGCTGCGGGCTTGCTCCAGTTTTTGCCTTAATTTATCTATTGCCATATTACCGGTATCTGGCTCGACATCGACAAAATCAACGGTAGCACCGCAGTAGCGGGCGCAGTTTGCCGAAGCAACAAAGCTGATGGGGGAGGTCCAGACCCGGCTGCCGGGGCCGACACCCAATGCCAGGCAGGCAATATGTAACGCTGAGGTCGCACTGTTAACGGCTACCGCTTGCGCTGCCGTGGTCAGTTCACATAAACGCTGCTCAAAAGCTGGTACGGCAGGGCCCTGGGTCAGGAAATCGCTTTGCAATACCTCAATTACCGCATCAATATCCTGCTGGCTGATATGCTGCCTGCCGTAGGGGATCATTTAGGCATAGTCCTGGTTAAACTGACGGATGGTGTCTATATCCATAAAGTCAGGGTTAGTGTCAGAGACATATTCAAAGCTGACTGGCACCATCTGGCCTTTTTCACCCAGGGCATTGCCGCTAAAATCATTACTGCGGTTAAAAAACTTTATCGCCGGCGCTATCACAAAATGATCAGCAAACTCAAAGGTATGATATGACATATCGCCCGGGCACATCATTTCATGCAGTTTTTCGCCGGGACGAATGCCGACAATTTTAATCGGTAAATCAGGGGCCATGGCTTTGGCGAGATCGACAATCCGGATTGACGGGATTTTTGGTACAAAAATCTCTCCGCCCAGCATTCGTTCGAAGTTTTTTAAAACAAAATCGACCCCTTGCTGCAGGCTGATCCAAAAGCGGGTCATTTCAGCATGCGTCACTGGCAGGTGGTCATTACCTTTGGCAATCAGTTGCTGGAAAAACGGTACTACAGAACCGCGAGAGCCTACCACATTGCCATAGCGCACCACTGAAAAACGCGGCTTGCTACCACCTGAGATGTTATTAGCCGCCACAAACAGTTTGTCGGAGGCCAGCTTAGTAGCACCGTACAGGTTAACCGGATTCGCTGCTTTATCAGTGGACAGCGCTATCACCTTTTCAACGTTATTGTCTAATGCCGCATTAATCACATTCTCCGCACCGTTAATATTGGTGCGAATGCATTCCATCGGGTTGTATTCGGCAGCGGGCACTTGTTTCAGAGCTGCGGCATGAATAACATAATCAACGCCATGCATGGCTCTGCTCATGCGCTGCGCGTCACGCACATCACCAATAAAATAACGCATGCAGCTCTGGTCAAATCGTTGCTGCATTTCATACTGCTTTAGCTCGTCACGTGAGTAAATAATAATTTTTTTCGGCTTGTAACGCGCCAATAGTGTTTCGGTATATTTATGACCAAAGGAGCCGGTACCTCCGGTGATCAGTATGGTTTTTCCATCAAACATAGCGCGCCCTCGAACATTTAATTAGCATAGTAGCTGACTTTCTGGCTTTAGTATAAGAACTTAGCATAAAGTATGCCTAAAGTAATATTGTTAGTATTTTGATGGTGTTAGCTAGATAGTTTTGTCAAATACGCTGGTACAGCGGGTCAAGTGGTAGATCGCTGCCAGATCGGCTAAACTATAGTCAATTTCTCGGCAGAAGTGGTAAGACTATGAAAGTGAATAATCCAACCGGTTTAAACGGTCTTAATCAGGCGCAATTACAACAGGATAATTTACTGAAAAAACTGGCTACGGGTCGTCGGATTAACAGTGCTGCCGATGATGCTGCGGGTTTGCAGATTGCCAATCAGCTAAGTAGTAGTATTAATGCTAAAACTCAGGGGGAGCGCAATGTCTACGATGGCGTGTCGCTGGCCAGAGTTTATGAGCAGGGGTTGCAGGGCGTTAATGATAACCTGGGTGAACTTAGCCGGCTTGCAGTGGCTGCAGGTAACGGTATTTATGGCACTGAGGAACGGGCTGCACTGCAGGCAGAAGCCGATGCTTATGTAGCAAATGCACAGCAAATTATTGATAACACGGAGTTTGCGGGCAAAAAGTTGTTTGGGGCTGACGCCAGTGTGGCTTTTGGTACCGGTTCCGGCAGTATCAGCCTTACCACTACTGATGTCGCGGCCGGTTTACAAAGCAGCAATGCCTTTGCTATCGACTTTTCCAGTGCGGCTGGGGCTTCTGCTGCGCTTGATAATATTGCGCAGGCGCGTGATTTTATCGGTGATCTGCAAACCCAGGCGGGGGCAGAAGCGAATCGGTTTGCCAGTGCTGCCAGTAACCTGAGCGGCCAGCGGGTAGCCGAAGCCGGGGCTCGCAGCAGAATAGAAGACTTAGATTTTGCCCGGGCGACCAGTAATAAAACCGCTGCTGATATTTTGGCGCAAAGCTCGACCAGTGTGGCAATGCAGGCCCGTATGCAACAACAGCAGGCTCTTACTTTGCTGGGTTGAAGATATCACTTTAAAAACGCTATTTTTTTGACAGCTGTCAAAAAAATAGCGTTTATGGTTGCATGTGTCCGTTAGCGCAGTACAATGAAATTAAAGCAATAACTATAATACGGCAGTATGTCAGCTAATCCACCGCTCTATATCGTTGACTCGCAGCAGCGCCGGGCTGAACGTCTGGCTACTGTGCTTAGTTTTATTAACGAGTCTTATCAGATGGTTAGCCATCAGGCTTTATTGCAACAGCTAGCTGTTGATACTCCAGCTGTGGTGTTGCTGGGAGCCATCGGTGATACTGAACATAGTAAGCTGCTGGTGCGCTACCCCAGTTGTGCATTTTTGTTGCTGGGCGAGACGTTAACGCCATTATTGCAACTTCCCAATGCTGTAGGGCTGTTGACTGAACCTTTTTCGTATAATTCCCTTACCCAACTGCTGCGGGATTGTCAGCAGTATCATCGCTTATTACCCGGCCAGCGGCAGACAGACACCGCATTAAAATTTGATGGTATGGTCGGCCAGACTGAGCCGATGCAAAAAGTTCGATTTTTAATTGCGCAGGTCGCTAAAACCGATGCCAATGTGCTGGTTTTAGGTCAGTCGGGTACCGGTAAAGAAGTGGTTGCCCGCAATATTCATCTGCTGTCAAACCGTGCTGCCGGGCCTTTTGTGCCGATTAACTGCGGTGCCATCCCGGCCGAGCTGCTGGAAAGTGAGTTATTCGGCCATGAAAAAGGGGCCTTTACCGGTGCCATTTCTACCCGCAAGGGACGGTTTGAACTGGCGCAGGGCGGCACGCTATTTCTGGATGAAATAGGCGATATGCCACAACCGATGCAAGTAAAACTGCTGCGGGTATTGCAGGAGCGAATTTTTGAGCGGGTAGGCGGTAGTCAACCGATTAAAGCCGATGTAAGAATTATTGCTGCTACCCATCGCGATTTAGAGCAGATGATCAGTGAAGGCCATTTCCGGGAAGATTTATTTTACCGGCTTAATGTGTTTCCGATTGAAACTCCGGCACTGAGCCAGCGCTGCGATGACTTACCCTTACTGATCCAGGAGTTGCTCAGCCGCCACGCAGGCAGTCAGCAAAGCCGGATTAAATTTACCGAACGGGCGCTGGACAGTTTAAAATTGCATAACTGGCCGGGCAACGTGCGCGAGCTGGCCAATTTACTGGAGCGGATGCTGATTATGTATCCGGATCAGGTAGTAGATGTCGCCGAGTTACCACAAAAATACTGTTATCTGGACGTAGAGAGCTATCAGCCGGTTTATCCGGAAGCTTTGCTGGAACGTGACATGTTAAATGATATGTTTGCAGCCAGCGCCAGTGAAGATGAACCGGCAACGAGCAGCTTAACCACCGCCAGCAATGGCATTACAGTCAGCCTGCCGACACTTAGCGATATTCCTGCAGATCGCTTTGATTTAAAAGAGTACCTGGCAGAGCTGGAAATACAGCTGATTTCCAACGCTTTGCAACATCATGATTTTGTGGTGGCGCGCGCCGCCGAAGTGCTGGGGTTACGCCGCACTACGTTAGTTGAGAAAATGCGTAAGTATAACCTGGGGCGGGAAGAGTAAGTGTATCTTGTCAAGGTTTTGACGGTGAATTTCTCTATATAGTTTATTAAATTCAATGGTTTAAGTTTGGCATAATCTCTGCATCCGCTATGTTATTTAGTCAGGGGCACCAGTATTATGCCAAATGTAAGTCAGTATTCGGCGGTCAGCGCACAGCCACGGCTAAGCAGTATGGTCAGCCAGGCCATCGCTGGGTTTGGCACTGATGCCGACAACCGCTTGCAGCACATTATTAATGTGCTGCCTGCTGGCGTGGTGTTGTTAAGTGCCAGAGGGGTCGTGTCTGAAGCGAACCCGGTAGCCATTACCATGCTGGGCCAGCCGTTGCTGGGCCAACCCTGGTTAGAGATTATTAACCGCTGTTTTGCCCCGCGCAGCGATGATGGCCTGGAAGTATCACTGAAAGATGGTCGCCGGTTAAAGCTGGAAATCAGTCCGCTCAGCCCAGAGCCTGGCCAGTTAATTGTACTGACCGACTTAACACAGACTCGCCAGCTGCAAAGCCGGCTGGCCCATTTGCAGCGGTTATCCACCCTCGGCAAAATGATGGCCACCCTGGCGCATCAAATTCGCACCCCGTTGTCTTCAGCCATGCTGTATGCCGAGAATCTTGGCAGCAGCAAACTTAGTCCGGTGTCGCAGCAGCAATTTCAGCAAAAGCTGATGGCCCGCCTGCATGATTTAGAGCAACAGGTTAACGATATGCTGTTGTTTGCCCGCTCAGGCACCGCCCAGGCGGTACAACCCTTTACCCTGCAAAGTTTATTAAATGAAGTGAATGCCGGCGCTGAAGCATTGTTGTTGCAGCATCAGGCGCAACTTACGGTCAGCACCCGCTGTGCTAATGTCTATTTACTGGGTAATCTCAGTAGTTTGGCCGGCGCCATCCATAACCTGATCCAAAATAGTCTGCAGGCGGTGACCAGCGGTGCGCATATCCACCTGTCTGCCAGTCAGGCCGGCGACAACCTGACAGTGATTGTCACTGACAATGGCCCCGGCATAGCCGAGGAGCTGCAACCGCATATTTTTGAGCCATTTTTCAGCCGGCGTCAGCATGGCAGTGGCTTAGGGCTGGCCGTGGTGCAGGCGGTTGTCAGCTCGCATCAGGGCAAAGTGCAGTATCTGGCTCGGCCAGATTGTGGCGCCTGCTTTGTAATTGAAATACCGATTCATTATGTTGAGCCAGCCAACCGAGGTAGCGAATGACAACAACGACGCCCATTCTGATTGTTGAAGACGATGCCGGCCTGCGGGAAGCGTTGTGCGATACGCTGAGCCTGGCCAGTTACAAGGTGTTCAGTGCCGATAGTGCGGAAAGTGCCTTACTATTGTTAAAAAAGCAACGGGTACGGCTGGTGGTCAGTGATGTGCAGATGGGCCAGGTATCTGGCTTAACCTTGCTGAAAACCTTGCGCCAGCATTATCCACAATTACCGGTGCTGATGATGACAGCCTATGCCAATGTGCAGGATGCGGTTGAGGCCATCCGGTTGGGTGCAGTTGATTACCTGGCCAAGCCCTTTGCGCCCCAGGTGCTGCTGAATACCGTAAGTCGCTACGTGTTGCCCGAGCAAACCAATCCGGCGACGCCCGTCGTCGCCGCGCCGGCCAGCAAAGCCTTGCTGGAGTTAACGGCCCGGGTGGCGCGTTCAGAAGCCAGTGTGATGATCTCTGGCCCCAGTGGCTCAGGCAAGGAAGTATTAGCCCGGTATATTCATCAGCAATCACCACGCGCAGCCGGGCCTTTTATTGCGATAAATTGCGCCGCTATTCCGGAGAATATGCTGGAATCTACCTTATTTGGCTATGATAAAGGCGCCTTTACCGGCGCGATAGCAGCTTGCCCTGGCAAGTTTGAACAGGCGCAGCACGGTACCTTGTTGCTGGACGAAATAACCGAAATGGATTTAAACCTGCAGGCCAAATTACTGCGGGTACTGCAGGAACGCGAAGTAGAGCGCCTTGGCAGTCAAAAAACCATTAAGCTGGATGTGCGGGTATTGGCCACCAGTAACCGTGATTTACAGCAAGCCGTGGCCGATGGCAGTTTTCGGCAGGACTTGTTCTTCCGCTTAAACGTGTTTCCACTAAACTGGCCGGCATTAGCAGAGCGGTCAGAAGATATTGCACCGCTGGCCGAGCATTTGATCAGTAAGTACTGCCTGCAACAAGGCCGGCCAAAGCTGTCGCTCTCTGACAGTGCTCAAGCGCTGCTGCAGCAACATAGTTGGCCGGGTAATGTCCGTGAGCTGGATAATGTGATCCAGCGGGCGCTTATTCTCTGCCAGAGCGAGCAGATCACAGCGGCGGATATCTTGTTATCAGCTGACCCGTCCGTTGTCATGCCAGCAAAAGAAAGCCTGCCCCACCAAACTGTGAGTGCGCAGCAGAGCACGCTGCCGGTTGAGCCGCCGGCTGAGACTGCTGTGCCAGACGACTTTAAAACCGAGCTGCATGAGCAGGAGCATCGCATTATCCTTGCTACCCTTAAAGCCTGTGCTTATAAGCGCAAAGCGGTGGCCGAGAAGCTGGGTATCAGCGATCGTACCCTGCGTTACAAACTGGCCCGGATGCGCGAATCCGGTATTGAATTGCCTGTGTAGGTGTTGTTAATACACTTTTCTGCCAAAAAGCCGCATTGTCGGCTTTTTTCGTATTAAAATTAGCAACTTAAAAGTGGCATAACTCCTGCTTTGTAAACCTTGTAGCCAATAGCTGGCAATTTATTGACGCAGCACTTTTGGTCAGGCTTTTTAAACAGGGTACCAATATGAACATTAAAGGTCAGGCGTTATACGTCCAAATGCAATCGATGGCCACTCAGGCCCGCAGCGTGTCGGCCGAACTCAAACCTATTCAGCCACTGGCCGAAGTTAACGCCAGCCAGACAGAATTTAGTACCTTGTTTAAAGATGCCTTAAAAACAGTGAATAATGTGCAGATAAATGCGGCTGAGCTGAGAACCCGGGTTGAAATGGGCGATCCGAATGTATCGCTGGTACAGGCCATGATAGCCGGGCAAAAATCGGGATTAGCATTTGAGGCAACGGTGCAGGTGCGTAATAAAATCGTTGAAGCTTATAAAGAAATTATGGCAATGCCGGTTTAAGGGGTAGCACGTGGCAGACAATCAATCAACTGAGCTGGCAATAAGTCCCGGTGACTTTAACAGTTCAACGAATATTGAAACGCAGGAGCAAAAATCAGGCTTTCTGGGTGCTATCGGCGGGGTAGATATGATGCGCCAGATCACCCTGATGGCGGCGCTGGTAATCTGTCTGGTGATTGCGGTGTTGATATTTTTCTGGGCGCGCCAGGCTGAAATGCGGCCGCTTGGTACTTATGCTACCCAGGAACTGATCCAAACCCTGGACCATTTAGATTCGCAAAAAGTAAAATACAAACTTGAGGGCAACGTTATTTATGTGCCGGAAGACAAATTCCAGGCGATCCGGCTGGGCCTGTCGCGGGCGGGGTTAACCCAGGAGCCTTCTGCCGGCACAGAGTTTTTATTACAGGATAGCGGTTTTGGGGTAAGCCAGCGCCTGGAGATGGAGCGGCTTAAACACAGCCGCGAGCAGCAATTAGCCCGCACTATTGAAGAGCTGCAAAGTATTGCCCGGGCCCGGGTGCTGTTAGCCATACCCAAAGAAAATGTGTTTGCCCGCCAGGCAGCCTTGCCATCAGCAACAGTATTGGTCACCGCGCGTGGCGGCACAGTGGTTCGTGACAGTGAGGTAGATGCTATTGTTGATTTGGTAGCGTCGGCAGTGCAAGGTCTTGAGCCAAGCCGGGTAACGGTGAGCGATCAAAGTGGTCGTTTACTGAACAGTGGCTCGCAAGATGGCAGTGCCACCCGTTCGCGCCGCGAGCATGAACTGCAACGCACCCGCGAAGATGAATACCGGCAAAAAGTGGATTCAATATTGCTGCCGGTGCTGGGATACGGTAACTATACTGCCCAGGTTGATTTAATGCTGGATTTTACCGCGGTAGAGCAAACCCAAAAACGCTTTAATCCGGATTTACCGGCAATTCGCAGCGAAATGACCATCGAAGAAAACAGTGTTGGTGGTATTGGCGGCGGTATTCCGGGAGCCTTGTCCAACCAGCCACCGCTGAACTCTAATATTCCGGAGCAGGCCACCGGCGACAATGCCCGGCCGGTGATCCCTGGTCGTAATCACCGTGAGTCGACCCGTAACTATGAACTGGATACCACTATCAGTCACACCTCGCAGCAAAGTGGCGTTATTCGCCGTTTATCGGTATCTGTAGCGGTAGACTATCAACCAGGCGAGCCGAATGCCGATGGTGTCAGTGTGCCGCAGCCTCGCACACAGCAATCGCTGGCTAATATCCGTCGTTTATTGCAAGGTGGTATTGGCTTTGATGCGCAGCGCGGCGACACCATTGAAGTGATTTCAGTGCCCTTTGTCCGCGAAGAGCTGTATGAAGAAGTATCAGTGGCGTTTTATCAGGAAGATTGGTTCTTGCGGATGATGCGTTTGTTGATCGGGGGTATTATTATTCTGGCATTAATGCTGGGCATAGTGCGGCCGATGCTGAAAAAACTGATTTACCCTGAGCAGACAGAAGATGCCTACGATGAAAACGCGCTAAGCAGCGGTCTGGATTTAGGTGATGACACCATCGATATGCTAAGTTCTCGATTTGATGAAAACGCAGTAGGCTTTGCCCCGGACGGCACTTTAATGTTGCCAGACTTACATGGTGACGAAGATTTACTGCGGGCGGTTCGGGCACTGGTCGCCAATGAACCTGAATTATCCTCTCTGGTAGTGAAAAACTGGTTGGCTGAAGATGAATAATATAGAACAAAAACCCTCATTCGATGTTGGCAAGCTGGATGGTGTTGAAAAAGCCGCCATACTGTTACTCAGCCTGTCGGAAGAAGATGCTGCCCAGATTTTAAAACACCTGGAGCCTAAGCAGGTGCAAAAAGTGGGTCTGGCGATGGCGCAGATGACGGACTTAAACCAGGCGAAAATTTCTGCGGTGCATCGCTTGTTTATCGAGCAAATTCAGAATTTCAGTACTATCGGCTTCCAGAGTGAAGAGTTTATTAAGCGGGCGTTAACTGCCGCGCTGGGTGAAGAGAAAGCAGCGAACCTGATTGATCAGATAGTACTGGGTGGCGGCGCCAAAGGCCTGGATTCATTGAAGTGGATGGATTCCAAGCAGGTGGCGAATATTATTCGCAACGAGCACCCGCAAATTCAAACTATAGTACTGTCGTATCTGGACCCGGAACAGTCGGCTGAAATTTTATCCCAGTTTTCAGAGAAGGTTCGTTTAGACTTAACCATGCGGATTGCTAACTTAGAAGAAGTTCAGCCAGCGGCATTACAGGAATTGAACGAAATTATGGAGAAACAATTTGCCGGTCAGGCAGGCTCCCAGTCAGCGAAAATGGGCGGTTTAAAAGCAGCTGCCGATATTCTGAATTATCTGGATACCAATATGGAAGGCCAGTTAATGGATTCTATCCGTGAGCATGACGAGGAGATGGCACAGCAAATTCAGGATCTGATGTTTGTGTTTGAAAACCTGATTGATGTTGATGACCGTGGTATTCAGGTGCTGTTGCGTGAGATCCAGCAAGACGTATTGATGAAAGCGTTAAAAGGCACTGACGAAAACTTAAAAGAGAAAATCTTTAAAAATATGTCCAAACGTGCTGCTGAATTGCTGGTTGATGATTTAGAGGCCATGGGGCCGGTACGGGTAAGCGAAGTTGAAACCGCCCAGAAAGAAATTCTGTCGACGGCACGCCGCTTATCCGATGCCGGTGAAATTATGCTTGGTGGTGGTGGTGGTGAAGACTTCTTATAACAGACGTGTTGCAAAAGGCTTCTTATCTCAGGCTGCGGACTAAATAATGACTAAAACGGCAACTCCACATACCAGACCTTATTCACCCGATGCCGCTGCGGCGGAGCAGGTTAAGCAATGGCATACCCCCGATTTAACCGCAGACGCCCACCGTCAGGAAACTCGTACCAATGCGCTAAATATGCATCTGCCAGAAGCCCGGCAGCTGCACACTGCGCCGGCCGACGAGGAGCTGTCGGTGCAACCACTGACCGTCGATGATATAGAACAAATGCGCCAGGCTGCCTATGATGAAGGGATGGCCCAGGGAAAAGAAGAGGGCTTTGCCAAAGGCTACAGCGAAGGCCGTGAGCAAGGGCAGCAAGATGGCTTTAAGCAAGGCCAGGCTGAGGGTAAAAAGCAGGGGCTGGCGGATGCCAGTACTGAACTTGATGCACTGCGGGCCGAGCTAAGTGTGCTGTTAGATCAGCTGCAGCAGCCGTTGGCAACCCTGGATAGTTATGTTGAGCAGGAGTTGGTGCAACTGGCACTTTTGATGGCCAAAGCGGTGATCAACACAGAAGTGAAAACCAACCCTAAGGTTATTTTACAGGCTTTGCAGGAGGCGGTTAGCGCCTTACCACTGCAAAGCGATAATGTGCTGATTAAGCTTAACCCGGCTGATATTACCAGCATTAAACGCCATTACACTGACACTGAACTTTCAAAGCGGGGCTGGCAATTAAGGCCTGAACCTTTGCTGCAGCAGGGAGGATGCCTGGTTGAAACCAGCAGTTCCAGCGTTGACAGAAGTTTAGAGCAACGCATACAAAGCAGTTTGGAGCACTTTTTGTTGTTAGCGGATGCGACAGAGCAAGCCGCCGGCGCTACGGCAACGCCGGTGGCAGACGTGCCTGAATCGCCAGCACAAGATACCTCGCCAGAGTTGGATGATGCGCCAGCGTCGCCACCGCCGGAAGCGCCCCCACATGACTGAAAGCAGCTTGTTACAGCGCCTGCATCAGCAGCGGCAATATATTTATTCGTCGTTGCCGGCAGTGTCGGGCCATTTAGTCAGAGTGGTCGGTTTAACACTGGAAGCGACGGGGTGCCGGGCCGCCATTGGCCAGCCTTGTCTGGTGGAAAGCATTCGCGGCCCTATTCTGGCCGAAGTGGTCGGTTTTGCGAATGACCGGCTATTTCTGATGCCGCAGGATGATATCACCGGTGTGGTGCCAGGGGCGAAGGTGACGCCGGTGCTGCAATATAAAGGGGTGCCACTGAGTTTGAATTTACTGGGGCGGGTGATAGATGGTGTGGGCAAACCGCTTGATGGCAAAGGGCCGATTAAAGCCACTGAGTTCAGTAAAGGCAAGGGCAAACCCATTAACCCGTTGTTGCGCCGGCCGGTAAAGCAACCGCTGGATGTGGGCGTGCGGGCCATCAACAGCATCGTCACCGTAGGCAAAGGCCAGCGGATGGGGTTATTTGCCGGCAGTGGTGTCGGTAAAAGTGTGCTGCTGGGCATGATGACCCGCGGCACCGCTGCCGATGTTATTGTCGTTGGGCTGGTTGGAGAGCGGGGGCGCGAAGTTAAAGAATTTATTGATGAAATACTGGGCGAAGAGGGCAAAGCGCGCTCAGTAGTGGTGGCCGCACCGGCCGACGTTTCGCCGTTGATGCGCTTGAAAGGCTGTGAAACTGCAGTGCAGGTGGCTGAATATTTTCGGGATCAGGGCCTGGATGTGCTGCTGCTGATTGATTCCATCACCCGTTATGCACAGGCCCAGCGTGAAATTGCGCTGGCGGTTGGCGAGCCGCCCGCTACCAAAGGCTATCCGCCGTCGGTATTTGCCAAATTACCGGCACTGGTAGAGCGGGCCGGCAATGGCAGTGGCCATCAGGGGTCTATTACGGCGTTTTACACCGTTTTGTCAGAAGGCGATGATTTGCAGGATCCGATAGCGGATGCCTCGCGGGCCATTCTTGATGGCCATATTGTGTTGTCGCGTACCCTGGCGGACAGTGGCCATTTTCCGGCAATAGATATTGAAAAGTCGATCAGTCGGGTTATGCCGGCCGTCACCAGCCCTGAACATCAGCAATTAGCACGAAATGTGAAGCAGCTGTATGCCAGCTACCAGCAAAGTAAAGATTTGATCGCCATTGGTGCTTATGTCCGTGGCAGCGACCCCTTGCTGGATCAGGCCATTGGCCTGATGCCAAAAATTAATCTGTTTTTGCAGCAAGGTATGAAAGATATTGTGCCTTACGATGACAGTTTAGCGGCGCTGAGTCAGGTACTACCTGCACCGCGGATGGCCGGCTAATGGTTGCTCACCGTTTTGCTTTGATTATTAAAGTTCAGCGTGAGCGCGAAGATAATCTGCAGGCGCAGTTTATTAAAGCTCAGCAGTATTTTCAGCAAGCGGAACAGAAATATCAGGGATTGGCTAACTACCGTACCGAATACATTCAGCAAAGCCAGCGTCAGGGCAGCCAGGGCCTGCAAAGTCGCCAATACAGCCAGTATGTTAATTTTATCGGTAAATTAGATCAGGCGCTGATCCAGCAAGCCCGGGTGGTGCATCAAGCCAAGGCTGCCGCTGAGCAGCGCAAGCAAAGCTGGTTAAAAATGCAAACCAAACGCAAAGCGCTGGAGCTATTGGTGCAGCGCGCAGATAGCGCTGCGCTGCAAATACTGGAGCGGCAGCAGCAAAATCTGAGTGATGAATATGCAGGCCAGCAGTTTTACCGTCGCCAACTAAGCCAACAGGAATAATACCGGCTTATTATAAAACTGGCGTGATTTTTGTATATTTATTCTAAATAGCGAATAACCGGCGCACCACCATACCGCCAGGAGTTGCAGATGAATCCATTGTTGTCACTATCTTTCTTAAGCCCCGGACCTGTCGCCAACGGCGCTGAGTCTGCTTTGAATGAGCTGGATCCTGCCGCGGATAACAGCCATACCGATGGTGGCTTTAGCCGGTTGTTGCATCAGTCAGGCGACCAGCAAACTGCTGGCAGGCAAAGTTTTGCCGCTTTTAGTTTTATGACTAAAAGCAAGCAGGCAGCGAGCCTTGAGCCAACGCAAGCGGGACGTCCGGAAATCAGCTTGCCCCCGGTAATACCTCCAGAAGCTGAGCTGGCAGCGCTGGATGACACCGAAGCGGCGTCACTGTTAGGCTTGCTGGATCAGGCCAGCCAGACCCGGCAGCAGCTGGCAACTCAGGCAAATGAACACGCTTCAGGGCGCGGTATGGTGTTGGCTGATGTTAAAGTTGGGATAAAAGGGGAGTGGTTTATTTTACCGGCTTATCCTGAACCCGCCGAGCTTGACGCCGACAATGACCAAGGCAGCGATGTTGACAGCGAGGCTGCTGCGCCTGACGTCAACTTAACCGGACAGCAACGGCTGAAGGCCAGCAAGGCGGCAAGCGCAGCGGAGTTAACGCAACTTTTCACTGAGCAAGAGCCTGCAGGTAACGGTAGCAGAGCAATCACAGCTGCGACGGATGCTAACGAAGGCCGGGCAGCGGCAGTGGAACAAGCCGCCAGCGCTACCCTTATTTCAGCTGCAGGTAGGCCAGAGGGCGGTGAAAAACTTGCTCAGCCTGCCACTGGCAGTGAAGCTGCTAAGGCACAACAAATGTCTGCTCAGCTGCAGGGCAGTATGCCCAAACAGGCATTGGCAACAGATAACGCGGATACTGCTAATCTGGCAGCGGCGGTTGATAATATGCTGCTGGCAAGGCAATCGACTGATCTGCCACAGCAAAAGGTTGCTGGTCTGCAACACCCTGCCGAGCAGGCAACGCAGCAGGTTGCCGTTGCCGGTTCATTGCGCCCCGCCACCACCATTTTTGACGGGGTTGAGGCCAGACTGGCCGCAAAACCTGGCAGTGATGACCTGCCAGCCAGTGCGCAGGCTACTCTGGCGCTGCTGTCTGATGCGGCTAAAGCAAAACAGCAGCAAGCTGGTGGATCACTAACAGCGGCTGCTCAGGCCAAACAAACCTCGCCAGCCAATACTGAGCAAAGCGAGCCCGCTGCCAGGATTGATGCTGCTTTGTCAGGCATAACCCGGTCTGATGTGACGCTCACCGCGTTTAACAGCAGTTTTAGTGTGCCAGCTCAGGCTCAGGCCGACGTGGTTGCAGCCAGGCTTGATGCGGCGACTATAGCGACTGCACAGCAGTCGGCAGAAAGGGCAAAAACTCAGGGGGCGGCTAAAACACTAACGGAGCAGTTAAAGCAGGTTAACTTGCTGGAGCAACATGCCGCCGGACAACTGAAAGAGCGCATTAACCTGATGGTGCGACAAAATATTCAGATTGCTGAGATCAGGCTTGACCCGGCAGATTTGGGCCAGATGCAAATCCGGGTGAATCTGCAGCAGGAACAGGCATCTGTGCAGTTTATTGTGCAGCAACAGCACGCCAAAGAGTTATTAGAGCAACAGATGCCCAGGCTGCGGGAAATGCTGCAGCAGCAGGGAATTCAGTTAGGTGAAGGCCAGGTACAGCAGCAACGCCAGGGGGAAAGCCAGGGGCAGGCTGCAGGTAATGGTCGCCATGGTCAGGATGGGCAGCCCCATGCTGATGAGCAGGCGACAGCTGTCCAGTTAGAGGTTAAGCTTAGTGAGCGACTGGTAGACTATTATGCCTGATATACGGCCTCGCCTGGCAGATTAACAATTTACATTAGTATGGGCCAGTGAGCATAATAGCCCAACTTAGCAAGATAACGGAGTACAGATGGCAGCTGACGGCGATTTAAAGCTCGGTGAAAAAACAGGCGGCATAAAAAAAATTCTGCTGCTGGCAGGGGCCGTGTTAGTTGTGCTGATACTGGCAGGCGGTGCCTTTTTCTATTTTCTGGGCGCTGACAGCTCTCAGGCTGAGACTGATTTTCAAGGCTCAGGGGTCAACCCGGCAGCGGATAGTGGCCGGCCCACTGGGCCAGAAGGTAACGCCCTGTATGTCGCAT
The DNA here is from genome assembly GCF_000987775.1 of Arsukibacterium ikkense. Taxonomy (GTDB): domain Bacteria; phylum Pseudomonadota; class Gammaproteobacteria; order Enterobacterales; family Alteromonadaceae; genus Alishewanella; species Alishewanella ikkense. The sequence goes on along the minus strand of NZ_LAHO01000002.1, from coordinate 344,595 downwards.
TACCAAGACCTTTTGTTTTTAACGTACCCGGCTCATCGCGTGATCGTCTGGTACAAATTAAAGTCCAGCTACTGGTACGTGGCAAAAACAATGAGACGCTGGCGCTTAGGCATATTCCGTTAATTGAAGCCAGCCTGCTGGCATCATTCAGTAGTGCCAACGCGGACGAGCTGGTTACGACAACGGGCAAAGATGCTGTAAAAAACAAAGCGTTAAGTGACTTACAACAAGCTTTGCTGGAAGTGAGTGGCACAGTGGTGGTGGAAGAAGTGCTTTTCACCAGTTTTGTTATGCAATAAGAGTGAGCAATCGTGACCGATTTATTGTCGCAAGATGAAATAGATGCGCTGTTACATGGTGTTGACGACGTCGAAGAAGAAGAAATAGACGACGGTGGAGACGGCCGTGGCCGCTCAACCATGGAATACGATTTCTCATCGCAGGATCGGATTGTCCGTGGCCGCATGCCCACTCTGGAGATGGTGAACGAAAGGTTTGCCCGTCATATGCGAATTAGCCTGTTTAATATGATGCGCCGTACTGCTGAGGTGTCGATAAACGGCGTACAGATGATTAAGTTTGGCGAGTATGTGCATACCTTGTTTGTGCCAACCAGTTTGAATATGGTGCGTTTCCGGCCGCTAAAAGGCACAGGTCTTATTACCATGGAAGCACGGTTAGTGTTTATTCTGGTGGATAACTTTTTTGGTGGTGATGGGCGCTACCATGCCAAAATTGAAGGCCGCGAGTTTACCCCGACCGAGCGTCGGATCATTCAAATGCTGCTTAAGCTGATATTTGAGGATTATAAAGAAGCCTGGGCGCCGGTGATGGACGTCTCATTTGAATATCTGGATTCTGAAGTTAACCCGGCCATGGCCAATATTGTCAGCCCGACCGAAGTGGTCGTGATTAGCTCGTTTCATATTGAACTGGATGGTGGCGGCGGCGATTTTCATGTGGCATTGCCCTATTCCATGCTGGAGCCTATTCGTGAGTTACTGGATGCCGGCGTACAGAGTGATAAAGAAGACACCGATTTACGCTGGAGTAAGGCACTGCGCGACGAAATTATGGATGTTAAGGTCGATTTGTCGACCAAAATGCTCGATGTGGATTTAACATTACGGGAAGTGATGGAGCTGAAAGCCGGCGATATTATCCCGGTAGAAATTCCAGAGCATATTACCGTGCTAATCGAAGACTTACCAACCTACCGGGCGAAACTGGGCCGCTCACGTGACAGTGTGGCATTGAAAATTACCGAAAAAATCCGGCGGCCAGAATCGGCTAAATCAGAGTTGCATGTCTTTACCAAAGGTGGCCGTCGCTTAGACAGCGATGCAGATATTTCAGAATTAGAAGCCGATCTTAATTTAACAGAGCGGGACAGAGGGTAACATAATGGCAGATGATAAAGACACAATGGACGAATGGGCCGCGGCCATGGCGGAGGCAGAAGGCGAAGATGATGCGGCAAAAGCCGTTGATTTGGAAGAATTAAAGGATGAAAAAGCCAGTATCACCGTTGATGAACAGCGTAAGCTGGATACCATTTTGGATATTCCGGTTACGATCTCAATGGAAGTGGGCCGGGCAAAAATCAGTATCCGCAATCTGCTGCAGCTAAATCAGGGATCCGTGGTTGAGCTGGAGCGGGTAGCCGGTGAACCCCTGGATGTGCTGGTCAATGGTACCTTAATCGCCCATGGCGAAGTGGTGGTGGTGAATGATAAGTTTGGTATTCGTTTAACCGATGTTATCAGCCAGATTGAACGGATTAAAAAGTTACGCTAATGCAGCCATTATTAAACATAGTGGTGATGACCCTGCTGTTGTCACTGACCGCGCCGTTGCAGGCTGAGCAAACTGGCAGCGCTGCAGAGCCCGCAGTGGCTGAGCAGGGTGTTGCCGCTGCGTCACAAAGCGAGCTTGCTGTTGAGCCTGAGCCTGAGTTAAAAGCGGAACCGCGGCCGGCTGTGCCGTTTCAGCGCACAGAAGCCGCTGCCCAGCGAAGTAATAGCAGTGGTATCAGCCTGGGTAAAATCGCCATTTCTCTGGCGTCAGTGCTGTTATTGGTGCTGGTGCTTGGCTGGATATTCAAAAAATTGACAATGCGCCTGCCAGGCAGCCAGCATGTGAAAGTTATTTGCTCGGTGCCACTAGGCCAGCGAGAACGCCTGTTAGTTATTGAAATACAAGGTAAACAACGGGTGCTGGGGGTGACACCACAAAGCATCAATATGTTGTTTGAGTTAGAAAGTTCCCTTCCTGAAACAAAGTTGGCATCAGACTTTCATACACAGTTGCAATCATTCCTGAAAAAGTAAGTTTTTTATGTTGCGATTGCTGTGTTTGTTGTTGCTGTTGCTCAGCTCCCCGGTGCTGGCCGACAATACTGTAATGTCGGCACTGACCGTTACCACCGGCCCGGACGGTTCGCAGCAATACAGTGTCACGCTGCAGGTACTGGCGTTGATGACCATGCTGAGTTTTATTCCGGCTATGGTTATTATGATGACCAGCTTCACCCGGATCATCGTGGTGCTGGCCATTTTGCGCCAGGCCATTGGCTTACAGCAAACGCCATCAAATCAGATATTAATCGGTATTACCCTGTTTCTGACTTTCTTTATCATGGCGCCGGTATTCAAAACGGTTCATGAGCAGGCTATTCAACCCTATCTGGATGAATCGATTACCCCGGTGCAGGCGTTTGACGCTGCCATAGTGCCCATTAAAGGCTTTATGCTGCACCATACCCGGATCAAAGATTTAGATACCTTTGCCCAGATCGCCGGCATTGAAGTACTGGAACAACCGCAGGATTATCCGCTTACGGTAGTGATCCCAGCCTTTATCACCAGTGAACTGAAAACTGCTTTTCAAATTGGTTTTATGTTGTTTATTCCTTTTCTGATCATTGACCTGGTGGTAGCCAGCGTCCTGATGGCGATGGGGATGATGATGTTGTCGCCGATGATAATCTCGTTGCCGTTTAAGTTAATGATGTTTGTACTGGTTGACGGCTGGATTTTAGTGATGGGCACCCTGGCCACCAGTTATGGGGTAGGAACATGAGCCCGGAGGTTTTTGTCGATGTATTGCGTGATGCGCTGTTTATCGTCATCCTGCTGGTGAGCGCGATAATCCTGCCCTCGTTGTTTGTCGGTTTAATTGTGGCGGTGTTTCAGGCGGCTACCTCGATTAACGAACAAACCTTAAGCTTTTTACCACGGTTAATTGTTACTTTACTGGCACTGATTTTTGGCGGTCACTGGCTGGTGCGGGTCATTATGGATTACACCCAGGAACTTATTCTTAGCATTCCGACAGTGGTGAGTTAATGGAATTCCCGCTGGCGACCTTAATGCAGGGCATCGCAGATTTTCTGCTGCCGCTGTGTCGGGTAACCGGCATGCTGATGATTATGGCAGGCCTCGGTGCCCGTAATATTCCAATGCGCATTAAAACCGGCCTGGTGGTGATGATAACCTTGGTGATAATGCCGATGATCCCGCCGGTTACGCCACCGGATCTGATGTCGGCTGCCATGGTTATGGAAGTGTTTTTCCAGATCATGATTGGTTTTGCGCTGGGTTTTATTTCGCAGATGTTTATTACCACCTTTGTGCTGGCCGGCCAGCTACTGGCGACGCAAACCGGCCTGGCTTTTGCGTCAATGGCTGACCCGTCCAGTGGAGTTAGTGTGCCGGCCATTGGCCAGTTTTATCTGATTTTAGCCACCTTATTATTTTTTGTTTTTAATGGGCATTTGATCATGATGCAGATGCTGGTGTTCAGCTTCGACACCTTGCCGATAAATGGCCAGTGGTGGGAAGTTACCAGTTACTGGACCATAATTGAGTTCGGTGGCTGGATGTTTGCCACCGCCCTGGCCATTGCGTTGGCGCCAATAGTGTCAATGCTGGTAGTGAATTTATCTTTCGGTATCATGACCCGGGCCGCACCCCAGCTTAATATATTCTCAATAGGTTTCCCCATTACCATGTTGTCAGGTTTGCTGATTTTGTGGCTGACCCTGGACACTTTTTTATTCCACTACGAAAAGCAATGGCAGCACGCAATAGATTACAGCTGCCGGCTGATTGGTTGTTAAAGGAGGCTGAGCATGGCAGAAGATTCCGGCGCCGAAAAGACCGAACAGCCCACGCCCAAGAAGCTGCAAGACGCAGCGGAAAAGGGTCAGATCGCCCGCTCAAAAGACCTTGGCACGGCTTTTGTTTTGATCTCAAGCGCAGCGGCGATGCTGATGTTTGGCAAAATGCTGGCCGTTGGCGTGCTGAACGTTGGTCAGCGGATGTTGCGGCTGGATCAGAAAGATATGTTTGAAACCAACTCCATGTTTACCGCCTGGAGCGAAGTCGGCAAAGAGCTGATACCGCCATTGGCCGCTATCTTTGGTTTTATTCTGGTGGCCGCTTTTGTGGGTAACTGTTTACTGGGCGGGTTTAATTTCAGTTGGCAGGCTGCGGGGCCCAAAGCCAGTAAAATGAGTCCGCTAAAAGGCTTTAAGCGGATGTTTGGCCTGCAGGCACTGGTAGAGCTGGGCAAAAGTATTTTAAAAGTGGCCGTGGTGGTAACCGTGGCTTATTTGTTGTTAAAACTGTTTTTTATGGACATTATGGCGCTGTCGCTAATGAGCGAGCCAAACAATATCGAATCTGCACTCTATGTGCTGGCCTGGCTTTTTCTGGGGCTTTGCAGCAGCATTTCTATTATTGCCTTGGTGGATGCGCCTTACCAAAAGTGGAACCACATTAAGCAGCTGAAAATGAGCCTGCAGGAAATTAAAGACGAACATAAAAACTCTGAGGGTAGTCCGGAAATAAAAGCCCGTATTCGACGCACTCAAATGCAGATGTCGATGAAACGGATGATGCAGGAAGTACCCACCGCCGATGTTATCGTCACCAACCCCACTCACTTTGCTGTGGCGTTAAAATACGACCAGGGCAAATTCCGGGCGCCAGTGGTGGTTGCCAAGGGCGTGGATGAAGTAGCGATGCATATTCGTAAAATTGGTAATGAACATAAAGTGCCGGTAATTGAATCACCGGCATTGGCGCGGTCTATTTTTTATACCACTGAACTGGATCATCCCATTCCCGAGCAACTGTTTGCTGCCGTTGCCCAGGTATTGGCGTATGTGTATCAACTGAAAATGTACAAAAAAGGCAAAGGCAGCCGGCCGAAAACCCTGGCTAAAGAGCTACCTATCCCCGCAGATTACCGCCACTAACACTCTCTTTAGCCGCTATCCCTTTGCAATATTCAGTTAAGTAAAAAGGGGTCGGAGCTATTTATCGAGTAAAACAGATAAATAGCTCCGACCCCTTTTTATATCTCAGTTATGGAATGGTTTTTGCTGTTATTGCCCAGAGTCCGCATTTTGCGCCAATAATTTGTTAGGTACGCCATGCAGTTTATTCAGTATTTCAACAACTTTGATAAATCAAAATTGTCTTTTATGAAAGGGCTTGGTACGCCGCTGCTTATTCTGGCAGCGTTGGCGATGGTGGTGTTACCGCTGCCACCTATTCTGCTGGATACCTTATTTTCCTTTAATATTGCCCTGTCTTTGGTAGTGTTGCTGGTCACTATTTATGCCCTGCGCCCGCTTGATTTCGGTATTTTCCCTAGTGTGTTACTGGTAGCAACCATTATGCGGCTGGCGCTGAATGTGGCCAGTACCCGGGTGGTGTTACTGGAAGGCCATAACGGCGGTGATGCCGCCGGTAAAGTGATTGAGGCTTTTGGCTCGGTGGTGATCGGCGGTAACTATGCGGTGGGTATCGTGGTGTTTTTAATTCTGATCATTATCAACTTTGTGGTGGTGACCAAAGGTGCCGGCCGCATCGCCGAAGTATCAGCCCGTTTTACTTTAGATGCGATGCCCGGTAAACAAATGGCGATTGATGCTGATTTAAACTCTGGCCTGATTACCCAGGATGACGCCCGCACCCGGCGGGAAGAAGTGACCAGTGAGGCAGATTTTTACGGTTCAATGGACGGTGCCAGTAAATTCGTTAAAGGCGATGCTATCGCTGGTATCGTGATTCTGGTGATCAACTTAATTGGTGGTTTGTTTATTGGCATGCTGCAGCACAATTTAAGCTTCGGCGATGCTATGGAAATTTATACTCTGCTAACCATAGGTGATGGTTTGGTGGCGCAAATTCCTTCGTTATTGTTATCTATCGGCACCGCTATTATTGTTACCCGTCAGAATAAATCGGGCGACTTAGGCGAGCAAATGACTGCACAGCTGAGCGACAACACCCATGTGTTGTTTATTGCTGCCGGTGTGTTAACCCTAATGGGCGTGGTGCCGGGTATGCCGCATTTTGCGTTTCTAAGCCTGGCGCTGCTGATTGGCACTACCGCCTGGTTTATGCGTCGTAAAGCCTTATTGGTGCAAAGTGAGCTGGTTACCCGCAACACGGCACCGGCCAGCGATAACCAAATACAACCGGTGAAAGAAATTGGCTGGGACGATGTGCAAGGGGTCGATACCATTGGCCTGGAAGTAGGCTACCGTTTAATTCCGCTGGTGGACAAGGCTCAGGGCGGTGAGCTGCTGAACCGGATCAAAGGCGTGCGCAAAAAGCTGTCGCAAGAGCTGGGTTTTCTGGTGCCACCGGTACATATCCGGGATAACCTGGATTTAGAACCAAACAGCTACCGGGTAGCCTTGATGGGGGTGACCAGCGGTGAGGGGGAGCTGCGCCATGATAACGAACTGGCGATTAACCCGGGCCAGGTGTTTGGTCAGGTTAAAGGGGTTGCCACTAAAGATCCGGCATTTGGCCTGGATGCGGTGTGGATAACCAAAGATCAGCGGGAGCATGCGCAAACCCTGGGCTATACGGTGGTAGACGCTGCCACGGTGGTCGCGACCCATTTAAGCCAGATTTTAACTAATAATGCAGCCAATTTACTGGGCCACGAAGAAGTACAGAATCTGCTGGATATGCTGGCCAAGCACTCGCCGAAACTGGTGGAGGGCCTGGTGCCAGATATGCTGCAGCTGACCACAGTGGTGAAAGTGTTGCAAAACCTGCTGCAGGAAGGGGTGCCGATCCGTGATATGCGCACCATAGTGCAGACGCTGGTGGAATATGGCAGTAAAAGCCAGGATGTGGATGTGCTGACGGCGGCTTGCCGGATAGCGCTGCGTCGATTAATTGTACAGGAAGTGGTGGGCAGCAAGAGCGAAATACCGGTGATTACTTTTGCGCCAGAGCTTGAACAAATGCTGCATCAGTCCATGCAGGCGGCAGGGAATGATGGCGCTGGCATAGAGCCAGGCCTGGCCGACCGCATCCAGCAATCGCTGCAGGAAGCGCATCAGAACCAGGAGTTAAATGGCGAGAGTGCGGTAATGCTAACGTCAGGAATTTTACGAACAGTTATGGCACGATTCGTGAAATACACTATTCCAGGTTTACGGGTATTGTCATATCAGGAAATTCCCGATGATAAACAAATTCGAATTGTCAGCGTTATTGGTCAGCAAAACTAGGAGTAACTCATGAAAATAAAACGCTTTGTCGCTAAAGATATGCGTACCGCTCTGACGGAAGTTAAAGAGTTCCTGGGACCAGACGCGATTATTTTATCCAATAAAAAAGTGGCTGAAGGGGTTGAAATCGTGGCGGCGATTGACCCGGAAAGCCAAAGTAAACCAGCGCCAGCGCCGGTTGAAGCTGCGCCAGCCAGTCCTCGTCAGGTAACGCGCACCGAGCCGCGCTTTAGTGCCGGCATCGATGATAGCGAGCCAGGGCATGGCAGTCGTACCAATGATAACGATATGCCAGCAGCTCCGGCAGATTCGCTGCGTGAGCTGTTGGCCCGGCAAATGATTAAACAGCAAAGCCGTGAGCCAGCAGGCCACTCGCCAAAACGTCCGGCAGTTGCCAGCCAGCCGGTTAATCCGGCGGCAGCCTTTGAGCGTCAAACTTCTGGCACCAACCAGGGCGTTGCTGCCAGTCAGTGGCAGGAGTTAAGCAAATTGCAGCAACAGCAAAGCCAGGCCATGGCCAGCCAGGTTGAGGCCATGCGTAACGAAATGTTGTCAATGCGTCAGTTGTTGCAGCATCAGGTGTCGGGTTTAATGTGGCAGGATTTAGCCCGGCGTGAGCCGGTTCGGGCTATGGTTATTGAGCATCTGCAGCAACTGGGTTTATCTGAGCAGATAGCCGACCAGCTGGCGTGTTTTATGCCAGAGGATATCAGCGCCAGTGATGCCTGGGATACGGCCATGGAGTTGTTAACTGGCCAGTTAACCACTACCAACGATGATATTTTGCGCCGTGGTGGTATTGTTGCTTTAGTTGGCCCGACCGGTGTCGGTAAAACCACTACTGTTGCTAAGCTGGCGGCCGGTTTTGCCAAACGCCATGGCGCTGATCAGGTTGCCCTGATAACCACTGACTCTTACCGGATAGGTGCCTTTGAGCAACTGGCAACCTTCGGCCGGATCATTGGCTGTCCGGTGAAGCAGGCTAAAGACAGTGACGAGTTGGCAATGTTGTTAAATCAGTTAGCACAACGTAAGCTTATTTTGATTGATACCGCCGGTATGAGTCAGCGCGATGTGCGTCTGGCCGAAAAACTTGCAAGCTTAGTGCATAATTCACGTGTCAAAATAAAAAGTTATCTGGTATTGTCTGCCACAGCGCAAGCCAGAGTAATGCAGGAAACGGTAGCGCAATTCAAACGGATTTCCCTGGCAGGTTGTATTTTTACTAAACTTGATGAATGCTTAAGTTTAGGTGAAGTAATTAACGTGGCCATTCAAAATGCACTGCCGGTAAGCTATTTAACCAACGGCCAGCGGGTACCGGAAGACTTGGTCGTGGCCGAATCGGCCGATTTAGTGCAACGGGCCGAAGTATTAAGGCTAACCCATAGTAGTGCTGGACATCAGTGGTATCAGGATGAGATGTCCACAGTGGAAACAACCTATGCATAGTCACGAATTAATTGACGATCAAGCCTCTGGCCTGAGAAGAATGAATAAGCAGATGGTAAAAGTAATTTCAATAACAGGTGGTAAAGGTGGCGTTGGTAAAACTAACGTCAGCCTGAATTTAGCTATGGCTATGGCCCAGCTAGGCAAAAAAGTGCTGGTGCTGGATGCTGATCTTGGCCTGGCAAATTGTGATGTGATGTTGGGCTTGCGGGTTGAGAAAAACCTTTCCCACGTTCTTTCGGGCGAATGCGAGCTGGACGATATTATTATTGATGGCCCCTTTGGCATAAAAATTGTGCCAGCCACCTCAGGCTCGCAAAGTATGACCGAGCTTTCTACGGTAGAGCATGCTGGCCTTATCCGCGCTTTCAGTGAATTGAAAACCCCGGTTGATGTGCTGCTGGTTGATACTGCAGCAGGTATTTCTGACATGGTATTAAGTTTTTCCAGAGCATCGCAGGATGTGGTAGTAGTGGTGTGCGATGAACCCAGCTCTATTACCGATGCCTATGCCTTGATGAAAATCCTCAGCCGCGATCATGGTGTCGAAAAGTTTAAAATTGTCGCCAATATGGTGCGTAATTTAAAAGAAGGTCAGGAGCTGTTTGCCAAGCTTAGCCGGGTAACCGATCGTTTTCTGGATGTTAGTCTTGAGCTGGTTGCTACCGTGCCTTACGATGAAAATGTCCGCAAAGCGGCACGTAAGCAAAAGGCCTTTATTGATGTGTTCCCGAAAAGCCCGGCCAGTATGGCTGTCAAAGGTCTGGCTTTAAAAGCGATTAAGTGGCCGCTGCCGGCCAATGCTTCGGGTCATCTGGAGTTTTTTCTGGAGCAGCTGCTACAGCCGCATGCTAATCAGGGGGTCGTGTGAACAGTAAACTGGCCGCATATGGTGGAGTCGACCAGATGCAACAGCTGGTTGAACGTCATGCCCCATTAGTAAAACGGATTGCTTATCATTTAATGGCACGCCTGCCAGCCAGTGTGTTGGTAGACGATTTAATTCAGTCGGGTATGATTGGTCTGATTGAAGCTGCCAAAAACTTTGACGGTAGTAAAGGCGCCAGCTTTGAAACCTTTGCCGGTATCCGCATTCGTGGCTCTATGCTGGATGAAATGCGCCGGGGTGATTGGACTCCGCGCTCGGTACACCGCAATGCCCGCCTGATTGCTGATACTATTGCTGAACTCGAAGCCGAATTTGGCCGCGATATTAAAGACAGTGAAGTTGCTGAAAAACTTGATATATCCCTCGATGAGTACCATCATATGTTAACCGATGTCAGCTCAGGCAGAATTATCGGTATAGAAGATCTCGGTGTATCGGAAGATGTGCTGGTGACTTCTGAAGATAGAGGCGGCGATCTGTTATATGAACAGCAAGCAAATGAAGCATTTAATCAGGCACTGGTAACAACCATTAGCAGTTTGCCGGAGCGTGAAGCTCTGGTACTCTCACTGTATTACAATGAAGAATTAAATTTAAAAGAAATTGGGGCTGTGCTGGACGTCAGCGAATCCCGGATAAGTCAGATCCACAGCCAGGCACTTGTGCGCTTAAAAGCCAGAATGCAGGCTTGGGTATAAATTAAAGCAGTTGAGATACCAGGCGTATTATCTCGTCGGAGGGGACTTTGGATAAAAATATGAAAATTCTTGTGGTCGATGATTTTTCAACCATGAGACGCATTATTAAAAACTTGCTACGTGACTTAGGCTTTACCAACGTCTCAGAAGCAGACGACGGTAGCACTGCCTTGCCTATGTTACAAAACGGCGACTTTGATTTTGTGGTAACCGACTGGAATATGCCAGGCATGCAGGGTATCGATTTATTGCGTGCTATCCGGGCTGATGCCAAGTTAAAACACATTCCGGTGCTGATGGTAACGGCAGAAGCCAAAAAAGAACAAATCATTGCTGCTGCACAGGCCGGTGTGAATGGCTACATTGTTAAACCTTTTACTGCTGCTACGTTGCAAGAGAAGCTGGCAAAGGTGTTTGAGCGTTTAGGTTAAGCCGTAACTGACAAGGAGTGACACGATGTCTGACACTACGGCTGCTGATATTACGCTGGAGCAAGCAAAAGAACTGGTGCAATTACTGGAGATGGGAGAGCAACAACTGGCCAACCAGTTAGTGCAATCGATCACCGTACCTGGTTCTTCTGAATTATTCGCTGAGGTGGGCAAACTTACCCGGCAACTTCACGATTCATTAAAAAACTTTCATATCGATCCATCGCTGAATAATTTGCTGGAAGAAGATATTCCTGATGCAAAGAAGCGGCTTAATCATGTTATTGATATGACAGAGCAAGCTGCCAATAAAACGATGGATGCGGTTGAATCCTGCTTACCAATTGCCGATCAAATCAGTCAAAAGCTTAATCAGTTGTTGCCGCAGTGGCAACGCTTAATGCAACGTCAAATCAAGCTGGGTGAGTTTAAACAACTCTGCCATGGTGTTGATGGTTTTATGCAGCAGGCCAGTGTTGATTCAGCAACTTTAAATGCATTATTGACTGACGTGCTGATGGCCCAGGATTATCAGGATCTTACCGGCCAGATTTTACGTCGGGTTATTGAGTTAGTGCGTGAAGTTGAAGACAGCCTGATTGGCTTGTTAACTGCATTCGGTCAGACAAATCCTGATATGCCGGAAATGAAAGCCAAACCGGCCAAAGCAAAGGCGAAAGCAGCACATGAAGCAGAAGGACCAATTATTGATGCAGCTGAACGCGATGATGTGGTGTCTGGTCAGGATGATGTTGACGATTTACTGTCCAGTTTGGGTTTTTAACAGAGGTGTCTGCGCATGAGCTTTGATATGGATGAAGACATTTTACAAGACTTTCTGGTCGAAGCTGGCGAGATCCTTGAGTTATTACAAGAACAGCTGGTGGAGCTGGAAAATAATCCGGACGATGCCAATCTGCTCAATGCTATTTTCCGGGGTTTTCATACTGTAAAAGGTGGCGCAGGTTTTCTATCCTTAACAGAACTGGTCGATGCCTGCCATGGTGCTGAAAACGTTTTTGATATTCTGCGTACCGGTAAGCGCCGGGTTACTCCAGAATTGATGGACGTTATTTTACAAACGCTGGACGCTATCAACGGCATGTTTGTCGCCGTTCAGGCACGCCAGCCTTTAACGCCTGCCGATCCGGCCATCCTTGACGCTTTGCATCACTATAGCGAGCCGGCCAGAGCAGAGGAGCCACCACCGGTGGTAAGCCAGCCTGCTGCCGTCGTTGCGCCGACAGCGCCAGCAAGCGCCAATGCCGTGGCGGATGATGCGGCAGGTGATATTGACGACATCAGTGAAGATGATTTTGAAAAAATGCTTGATGAGCTGCATGGTAAGGGCGCGCCAGGGCGAACTGAGCCGTCAGCTGCGACAGTCCCAGCCAGTGAGCAGGCTACAGGCGACAACGGTGATATTACCGATGATGAATTTGAAAAAATCCTGGACCAGCTGCATGGTAAGGGCTCATTTGTGCCCGATACGAATAAAAAAGCGACTGCAGCCGCTGCCAGCAAGCCGGTTGCTAAAGCTGCTGCGCCAGCCAGTGATGATGAAATCAGTGATGATGAGTTTGAAGCTTTACTCGACCAATTGCATGGTAAAGGGAATGCCCCGGTAGAGGTACCTCCACCGGTAGAGCGCAAACCTGCACCGGTAGTAGCGGCAACACCTGCCGCCACGCCTGCGGTAAAAGCACCGGCAGCGGCAGCTGCCGCACCGGCCCCTGCAGCCGATAAAGCGGCTGCCACTAATGCGGCGCCGGCTGCTGAAACCACTGTCCGGGTTGATACCAAACGGCTTGATCAAATCATGAATATGGTAGGCGAGTTAGTATTGGTGAGGAACCGGCTGGTCAGTCTATCTACCAGCACTCAGGATGAAGAAATGACCAAGGCCATTTCTAATCTGGACGTGGTTACTGCTGATATTCAGGGTGCAGTAATGAAAACCCGGATGCAGCCGATTAAAAAAGTATTTGGTCGCTTCCCCCGGGTAGTTAGAGACTTGGCGCGTTCCTTACAAAAAGATATTAATCTGGTTCTGGAGGGTGAAGAAACAGATTTAGATAAAAATCTGGTGGAAGCCCTGGCTGATCCCTTAGTGCATTTAGTGCGCAACTCGGTTGACCACGGTATTGAAATGCCCGATGTCCGCTTAAAAGCGAACAAACCTAAAGTAGGTTTAGTTAAGTTAGCGGCGACTCAGGCTGGCGATCATATTCTGCTGACCATTCAGGATGATGGCGCCGGCATGGATCCGGAAAAACTTAAAGGCATTGCCATCAAACGCGGTATTCTTGATGTTGATGCTGCCGCCAGAATGTCAGATAACGATGCCTTCAATTTGATTTTTGCGCCGGGCTTCTCTACCAAGGAACAAATATCCGACATTTCCGGCCGCGGTGTTGGTATGGATGTGGTGAAAACCAAAATTACCCAGCTAAACGGCACGGTGCAAATTCATTCTAAGTTGGGTGAAGGCACCTTACTGGAAATTAAAGTCCCGCTGACCCTGGCGATACTGCCCACGCTGATGGTGATGGTTGGCAGCCAAACCTTCGCGTTACCGCTGGCTGGGGTGAATGAAATTTTCCATCTTGATCTGGCTAAAACCAATATTGTGGACGGGCAGCTAACCATAGTAGTGCGCAATAAAGCTATCCCGCTGTTTTACCTCGAGCATTGGCTGGTTAAAGGTTCTAATAAACAATTGCGTCGCGAACAAGGCCATGTGGTTATTGTGCAAATTGGTACCCAGCAGGTGGGTTTCGTGGTCGATTCGTTAATCGGCCAGGAAGAAGTCGTCATCAAACCGCTGGATGCTTTGTTGCAGGGGACGCCGGGTATGGCTGGCGCCACTATTACCTCTGATGGCGGTATTGCGTTAATCCTGGATGTACCAAACTTACTGAAAAATTATGCGAAAAAATCCAAGATTAAATTTGATCGTTTTAATAAGCTAAACGCTTAAGAGAGTGCCGCATGACGATCAGGGTGCTGATTGTAGATGATTCCAGTTTTTTTCGCCGTCGCCTGACGGAAATTCTGAATTCAGACCCACAACTGGAGGTTATTGATACCGCCAGTGATGGTCGTGATGCGGTTAGCAAAGCGCTGGCGCTGAAACCTGATGTCATCACCATGGATATCGAAATGCCGGTGCTGGACGGTATCAGTGCGGTGCGGGAAATACTAAAAACCCAGCGTATACCCATCTTAATGTTTTCATCGTTAACGCATGAAGGCGCCAAAGCCACTTTCGATGCGCTGGATGCTGGCGCGGTTGATTTTCTGCCGAAGAAGTTTGAAGATATTGCCCGTGACAAAGAAGAAGCGGGTAATGTGTTGCGGGAAAGAGTAAAAGCTGTTGCCCGCAAAAGGCCGCTGGGACGCAGCACCTTCAGTAACACTGTCAGTAACACCGCCAGCAGCGATATGAACAGACCTGTTACGCCTGTAAGCCAGGGCAGCCTGACCCGTGGCGCCCTTGGCCGGCCACAGCTGACCGAGCGCCTTGGTAGTAAAACCCTGGCTGGCGCCAGTTTTAAAGCCAGCGGCAAAAGTTATAAGTTGGTGGCTATTGGTACCTCTACCGGAGGACCGGTGGCACTGCAACGCATCCTGACAAACTTACCGGCCGATTTCCCACTACCAATTATTTTAATTCAACATATGCCTGCGGCCTTTACCGGCGCTTTTGCCCAGCGCCTGAATAGCTTGTCAAAAATTGAAATTAAAGAAGCCGAGGATAACGATGTGTTGCGTCCCGGCGTAGCTTATCTGGCACCTGGTGGTAAACAAATGTTAGTTGAAGGCAGTGACAACCAGGCCCGGTTGCGAATTAAAGAAGATGACTCACCACGCATTACCTTTAAACCCAGCGTTGATGTCACTTTCGCCACCGCTGCACGGGTATTTCAGGATAAGGTACTTGCTGTGGTGCTAACCGGTATGGGCTCAGATGGCCGGGAAGGGGCCAGAATGTTAAAACAAGCGGGTTCGCGGGTGTGGGCCCAGGATGAAGCCAGTTGTGTGGTTTATGGCATGCCGCAGGCAATAGCAGCGGCGGGTTTAATGGATCTTGAGGTCAGCTTAAATGAGGTGGCCAGCCGACTGACAACGGAAGTGAAACATGGATAAACTGGCAATCAGTGGTTTTTTACTGGCGGTGCTGGCGGTAGCTGGTGGCTTTATGCTCGAGGGCGGAAGTCTGACAACCTTACTGCATTTACCTGCTTTTATCATTGTAGTGGGCGGTACCGTTGGTGCCGTGATGTTGCAAACGCCATGGCCGCAGTTTCAGCTGGGGCTGGGGATGCTACCCTGGGTATTACGGCCACAAAGCCTGCCGATGCAAAACACGGTTGAGCGAATTGTCAGCTGGGGCACGTCAGCCAGAACCAATGGCTTCTTGTCGCTTGAATCAGCCGCAGTAGAAGAAAGTGATCCGTTTTTGCATCGTGGTTTAAATTTACTGGTAGACGGGGTCGAAGCCAAAGTACTGCAAGATACGCTGGATGCCGAGCTTACCCTGGAGCGTGAACGCTTATTGCGTGGTGCCCGGATTTTTGAGGCGATGGGCGGTTATAGCCCAACTATCGGTATTGTGGGGGCAGTGCTGGGTTTAATTCAGGCAATGTCTAATATTTCTGAACCGAAATTACTGGGAATGGGGGTGGCTACGGCTTTTGTTGCAACCATTTATGGCGTTGGATTTGCCAATCTGGTGTTTATTCCGGTAGGTAATAAGTTAAAGAGCCTGGTACACCAGCACACTTTGTATCATGAACTCATTGTTGAAGGCCTGGTATCAATTGCCCAGGGTGAAAACCCGCGTAATATTGAGCGTAAGCTCGCCGCATATCGGTTGAGCTAATCGTTATGTACCGGCATAAGCAACAACATCAACACGTTGAACCAGAGCAGCTTGATCGCTGGCTAGTGTCGTATGCTGACTATATGACATTGATGTTTGCTTTGTTTGTGGTGCTGTATGCGATGTCGGTGGTGAAAGATGAAGAATATAGCGCCTTAGCTGATACCCTGACCAATGTGTTTGAACGGCCAGCCAGGCAGGGTAGTGGGGTGAGTGGCAGTGGTGTGTTGCCGCAAGCGGCACCGCAAAGTGATTTCAGCCAGTACGGCAGTTCGCTGGAAAGCGCCAAAGGGCCGGAGCTGGTTGCCGATGCCAGCACCCTGTCCGATGTACGCCAGCAACATCTTGGCAGCCCGTTAGTATCGCTGGAGCAGGAGCTGACCCAGGCACTGGCAAATTTAATAGAACAGGGTGTGGTGGATATTCAACGGGATGAAAACTGGTTGATTATTGAGCTGAGCAGCGGTTTACTGTTTGCCAGTGGCAGTGCCACGGCAACCAGCTCAGCCCGCACCTTGTTAACTGAAATTACCGACATTATTAACCCCATCAATAATTTTATCCGTATTCGGGGTTATACCGACGACCAGCCGATTAATAACGAGTTATTTTCGTCCAACTGGGAGTTGTCAGTGGCCCGTGCCACTTCGGTATTACGGGTGTTAGAGAGTCTGGATACGCCGTCACACCGGATGGCCATTGAAGGTTTTGGACAGCATTATCCTGCCAGCAGCAACACAACGGCAGAGGGGCGGGCAGCAAACCGGAAAGTGGTGATTGCTTTGTCGCGCTATGGCTATATGCCCAGTGAGCCCGAGCAGTATGAGGGTGACGAGCGGCAACAACAGTTGCAACCGCTTACTCAGGATGATGGCAGTATCAGAGTGATAGCGTTGCCAGGTGGTGGGGTAAGAATTACCACCCGTCAGGACAATCCAGATGCACTGCCCGAACAACAGGAACCCTGAATGTGGTAATTTGGACTATTGCAAATCAAAAAGGCGGGGTGGGTAAAACCACTACTACGGTTACTTTAGGCGGGCTGCTGGCAGAACGTGGTTTTAGGGTATTGTTAGTCGATACTGATCCGCACGCCTCGCTGACCTACTATTTTGGTATTGATGCCGAAGAGCTGGAAAACAGTGTGTACGATATTTTTATCCGGGGTAAAGACATCACCCGCGAAGAAATTCTGCAGTCGTTATGTCCCAGTGGCGTTAATAATCTCGACATTTTGCCATCCTCAATGGCCCTGGCTACGCTGGACCGCTCGCTCGGTAACAAAGGGGGCATGGGCTTAATCTTAAAGAAAGCCCTGCAAAAAGTGAAACAGGAATACGACTATGTGCTGCTTGACTGCCCGCCCGTAATGGGGGTGCTGATGGTGAATGCCATTGCTGCCTGTAATCGTATCCTTATTCCGGTACAAACCGAGTTTCTGGCATTAAAAGGCTTAGAGCGGATGATTGCCACCATGGCATTAATGCGCAGCTCGCAGCAAAAAGACTATGCCTTTACTATAATTCCCACCATGTATGACAAAAGAACCAAAGCATCACTGGAAGCTTACAAGGCATTAAAAGCGACTTACCAGGATAAAGTCTGGTCGGCGGTAGTGCCAGTCGATACCAAGTTTCGTGATGCCAGTGAAGCGCAAACCCCGCCGAATGTGTTTGCACCGGCCTCCCGCGGCGTGTTTGCTTACAATACCTTGTTAACTTACTTGCTGCAGCTGGCGCCGGAGGCATAATGAGCAGTTTA
Source organism: Arsukibacterium ikkense (assembly GCF_000987775.1). GTDB lineage: Bacteria > Pseudomonadota > Gammaproteobacteria > Enterobacterales > Alteromonadaceae > Alishewanella > Alishewanella ikkense. The sequence goes on along the minus strand of NZ_LAHO01000002.1, from coordinate 326,933 downwards.
ATTGCCAGCCAGAAGGTGATGCAGCACTATTTGTCAGCATTATTAACCGATGATGGTGCCACCGAAACCAGTCTGGTTGAAGATGCGAAAACCCAGGAGCTTAACCGTCTGCTGGCGCAGGCAAGCCCAGTGGCGAAAGTAGCTGAGCCAAAGGTTCGCCAGGCAACAGAGATGAAACCGGCGCCGGCGGTGTCACAGCCAGTGGTTCAGCAAACCATGCCAGCACAACAACCTGTGGTGCAAAGCCGGGATATCCCGATAGCGCAGCGGCTGGGGGTGCCCGGAGCGGCTGAGCCAGCAGTGCAACGTGCTGAAAAAGACTATCGGCAAGGACGGTTTCAGGCGCTGTTTTTCAATGTGGCCGGTTTAAAACTGGCCGTGCCACTGAAGGAATTGGGTGGTATCCATCAACTGGGTGACATAAACAGTTTGTTTGGCAAGCCGGCCTGGTTTAAGGGTGTGATGCTGTATCGGCAACAAAAAATCAATGTGGTAGACAGTGCCCGCTGGGTTATGCCAGAAAAATATGATCAGAACTTACAGCAAAAGCTAAACTATCAGTATGTTATTATGCTGGGTACCAGCAATTGGGGCCTGAGCTGTGAAACCCTGATCAATACCGTCAGCCTGGAGCAGGATGAGGTAAAGTGGCGTGAAACCGATGGCAAAAGACCCTGGATGGCAGGATTAATTAAAAAGCATATGTGTGTTTTAGTTGATGTCGAAGCTATGATTAACTTACTTAATCGCGGTCAGGACATTCATGCCTGAGCAGGCAGCACAAATTACAGGAGCGGTATATGAGCAATAGTCAGGCAAAGACAACCAGCAAAAAAGAAAATACCGATTTGGTATTACAGTGGGTTACCTTCCGCTTGCAGGAGGAAACTTATGGTATCAATGTAATGCAGGTGCAGGAAGTTCTGCGCTATACCGAAATAGCACCGGTGCCGGGCGCTCCTGAATATGTCATGGGCATTATTAACCTGCGTGGTAATGTGGTGACAGTAATAGATACCCGAGCCCGTTTTGGCCTGGCCCCTGGCGATGTCACTGATAATAGCCGCATCGTGATCATTGAAGCCGAGCGGCAGGTTATCGGCATTCTGGTTGATAGCGTGGCTGAAGTGGTATACCTGAAACAATCCGAAGTGGATACGGCGCCGAATGTTGGTACCGATGAAAGTGCCCGCTTTATTCAGGGGGTATCGAATCGCGAGGGCGAGCTGCTGATCCTGGTTGATTTAAACAAACTGCTCAACGATGAAGAGTGGGAAGAAGTTAACAGCCTGTGAGTGGAGAATTCACCATGAGCGCATGGATGCTGGGCCAGGCTATCGTTGTTGTTCTGCTGTTTGCCGTATTATACAGCCAGCTGCAGCGGCAACGTAAAGCCAGTGATAGTCAGCTGGCGGTACTAAACCAGCAACTGGAGCTCAGCCAGCAGCAATTGTCTGCCTCGCAAAGCGAAACCGAAGAGTTACGTGCCGGCATTATTGGCGTTGGGCAGCGAGTGCTAACCCTCGATCAGCGGGTGCAGCAGCTGGAGCATGAACTGCAGCAACTGCAGGGCGCCTACAGCGAACTGGCTGAGCAGCAACAAGCCATGTCGTTAACCGATCCTGAAAGTAAAATTTATACCCGGGCGATGAAAATGGTCCAGTTGGGTGCGGATTTAGACGAAATTATGCGCGAATGCGAGCTCCCCCGTGCCGAGGCCGAACTGCTGCTCAATCTGCATCAGGCAAAATCCTAATTATTTTCACTCCTCCTTTTCAGGTTTTTAAATCTATCCGCTGGTGAATGTTGTGCCACTGCTCGGGGAATTTACCCTGCAGCACATAGGAAAAGGCAATCAGCTCAGCGATCACAATATATAGCTCTTTGGGAATGTTATCGCCCAGCTGTAACTGGCTTAGCAACCGGTTTAGTTCATCATCCTGGTGAACCAGTACCCCATGCTCTCTGGCCAGGGCAATAATATCGTCGGCCAGCTCGCCATGGCCTTTAGCAACGATAGTGGGCGCTGACTTGCCATCGTACTTTAGCGCCGTGGCACTTTTCTGGGCGTTACTGCGTTGCTTGTCAGGATCCGACATACTGTTTGGTCCTTATACTTTCACGGTGAGCAGGCTATTGTGACGTGGCAGCAGGCTGTCGGGAATTTTGCCCAGCTGACACTCGGCTTTGCTAATGGTTAACCCTTGTGCAGCACAGCGGTCTTTTAGCAGTGGCAGAAATTTTTCTGCCAGATGCAGCGCCTGGTTATGGTCGGTATAAAACTGCAGTTGTAAATCCTGCTGCTGCAACTTCGCTACGGCCAGCAGGTTACCATATTGCTGCAAGTCAAATTTCATGGTCAGTTGCCACTGCTTTTGTTTGTCGCCGCTGCTTTTGCCGTCGGCTTCGCGTTGCTCCAGTAATAGTTGCGGCAAAATGGTTTGGCCTTGCTGCTGCAATGGTAATTGCAATAACCACTGTTGAAGCTGGCTTTGGGCATCCAGGGTGGCTAACTGGCTCTGCTGCAAGGGGCTGCTTAAACTGGCCAACTGACGCAGCGCGGTGCCTGCCTGAGTGGTATCCAGCTGCGAAACCAGCTGGCTGAGCCGGTTGGCAGGCGCAGTATTGGCGGGGCTTAGCTGTTTCTGGCTTAAATGGCCTAACAATAACTGAATGGCTAAGGCCAGAGTCCCGCCGGCCGTTTGCATATTGGGCTGGCTTTGCAGTGGCTGAAATTGCAGCAGGGCATTAATCTGCGCAGCTAACACCGGCGGCGCCAGCGGCTTGCTGATGTCTGGCAGGCTTTGCTGAATTTGGCTAAACAGCCGTTGTAATGGCTCGGGTAAATTGGGCAGGTTATTCGGCTGTAACATAGGTTGGGATAACAGCGGCAGCAGGTTGCGCCAGGCCTGCTGTCTGCTCTCTGCTGCCGGGCTATTGAGTATTGTGCTGCCGACGTTAACAGCAGGCTGTGGTGTGGCAGCCATTTTGCTATTGCTGGGTTGCCACTGCACAGATCGCTCAAGCAGGTTAGCTGGCAGGTTTAACTGCTGGCTTTGCGGCGCAGGCTGGATCAGCAGTTGCCACTGGCCGTTGATCGTCGTCGGGGCTTGCAACTGCAGCAGCAAAGGTAAACCATTAGCATTAATACTGGTTTGCGCTCTGGCACTAAAGGTATCGGCAAGGTTTGCCGCAAGTTGTGGCGGGATACTGATGCTAAGCTGGCCCAGGCTGATTTTTTCAGCTCCCGGTAAGGTTAGCTGTTTAACCGGGGCAAGCTGGCCCAGCAGGGCCTGCAACAGCTGCTGCTGGCTGGCAGCACTTAGTAACAGTGCGGCGCCTGGGGTTGACGTTTGCGCGGATACCGTTGTTTGTAAGCTTAGCTGCAGTGGTTGCGCACTTTGCGTAAATTCAAAGCGCAGCAGCAGTGGTTGGCGCTGCGTATTGTGCTGGGTTGGCCCGCCCGCCAGCTGCTGGATAAGCTTGGTCACGGCCAGCAGCTCTTGCTGACTTAAGGTGAGTAACATGCCGCTGTTCTGGCCTGCACCGGCCAGTTGCAACTGGCCACTGTTCTGCAGCAGTTGCACTGCCAGGGTCAGCGTATTGCCAGCTGCTGTGCCTGGAGCGCTGGGTATGGCTTTAGTAAGTTGCGGCAGTTGCTGGCTCAGCCACTGGCTCAGTACCGGCTGCAGCTGGGTGGGGTTAAGTGGAATACTGCTGGTGGCGCCAGGCAGGCTTTGCAAGCTCAGGTTTAACTGGTTATTGGCTGCAGGGCTCAGGCTTACCTGCATTTGCAGGCCAAACTGCTGGCTGATTTGCTGGCCAAGCTGCAGTGGCAAGCTGATGTTCAGTCGGCCTTGCGGCGTTTGCAGCTGCAATCTTCCGGCGTCAGCTAAGGTTTGTAAGCGGGCGCTGTACATTTCTCCCACCAGTAGTTTAACGTCGCCCGTGTTGAGAGCCGCATTGCTGCCAGCTCCCGCTACCGGGCTTTTTAATAACTTGTCCAGATTGATCTGGTTCATAATTTCCCTGGTTAGTCACGGTACAGACCGTGGATCTGATTCGTATTCCGGTTGCACTATGCTACTATGCGCCCAATTTTAACTGCAGTCGATACCGAGGCCAGTGAACATAACGCAGCCATTTCCAGCAAATACCGGCCAGCTTTTATTGCAAGGCAACCACTTAAGTTGCGTTCGGCAAGAGCGGGTGTTATTTACCCAGTTATCTTTGCAACTGAACGCCGGTCAGTTACTGCAAATCCAGGGCAAAAATGGTGCTGGTAAAAGCTCATTGTTGCGTATTTTAGCCGGTTTAGCCCAGCCAGATGATGGCGAGCTTTGCTATCAGGCTAAGCCATTGGCGCAAAGCTTGCCAGCTTATTGCGCTAATCTGTGTTATATCGGCCATCAAAGCGGCATACATGAACAATTAACAGCGCTGGAAAATTTAAGTTTCTGGCGCTCAGCCGCTAATCTGAAGCGGGGTGATGACTGGGCCTTATTGGCACAGCTTGGTTTGGCCGGGCTGGAAGATGTGCCGTGCCGGATGTTATCTGCCGGGCAGCAACGACGGGTATCGCTGGCCAGGTTGTGGTTAACTCCGGCGCAAATCTGGATCCTGGATGAGCCCTTTACCGCGCTCGACCAAGGTGCGATTAGCCTGTTGCAGCAGCATATGCTTTATCATCTGCAACAGGGTGGCGCAATTATTCTGACCACACACCAAACACTGACATTGCCATTTCCGTCATTAATCCAGCTGGAGTTAGCGTACCGATGGTAAGCCGGATATTTCTGCAACGCGAGTTGCGCCTGCTGGCCAGGCAAAAAGCGGACTGGTTAAACCCTATTTTGTTTTTTATTATCGTGCTTAGCTTGTTTCCGTTAGGGGTTGGGCCAGAGCCCAATATGCTACGTATTATTGCTCCGGGAGTGGTATGGATTGCCGCCTTGTTAAGTGTCTTGCTGGCGGCCGAACGCTTGTTTAAGGATGACTATCGCAATGGTGTTATAGAGCAACTGGTCGCCGGACGACAGAGTTTACTGGCATTTGTACTGGCAAAAACCTTTGCTAACTGGCTCAGCACTGGCTTACCGTTAATCCTGTTATCACCAGTAGTGGCCTTGTTGCTCGGCCTGGAACAAGCTGCATTGCTGGCTATGGCATTAACCTTGCTGCTGGGAACGCCCTTACTCAGTTTGCTTAGCGTGCTGGGTTCTGCACTTACCATGGCAGCGGATAAAGGCGGCATTTTACTGGCACTATTAATCCTGCCACTGTATATTCCGCTATTAATTTTTGCCAGCAGTGCTATTGAAGCTGCCAGTATGGGGCTGAACTATCAGGGACAGTTGGCCATTTTGCTGGCCATGTTATTATTGGCGTTAGCCCTGGTGCCGATGGCCGTTACCAGTGCTTTGCGAATTAATGTGAGTTGATATGTTTAAGTGGTTAGATCCCTACGCAAAAAGTGAAACGCTGTACCATTTATGCGGCAAGCTATTACCTTACCTGATGGTCAGTGCGCTGGCCTTGTTGCTGCTTGGTAATATCTGGGGCCTGGCGTTTACCCCGGCCGATTATCAGCAGGGCGACAGCTACCGGATTATTCATATTCATGTGCCATCGGCCATTATGTCAATGGGAGCATACGCTGCCATGGCCAGTGCGGCTTTTGTGGCGCTGGTATGGCAGATTAAGGTAGCGCACTGGGCTGTGCTGGCCATTGCGCCGATAGGGGCTGTGTATACCGCTATTGCGCTGATCACCGGCATGGCCTGGGGCAAACCGATGTGGGGGGCCTGGTGGGTATGGGATGCCCGCTTAACCTCGGAACTTATTCTGTTATTTTTGTACTTAGGTGTTATTGCCTTACACGGCGCCTTCAGTGACCGCCAGGTTGGCAATAAAGTGGCTAGTTTACTGGCGTTGGTGGGGGTGATCAACTTACCCATTATTCATTTTTCAGTGGAATGGTGGAATACTCTGCACCAGGGCGCCAGCATTACCAAATTTGCCAAGCCGTCAATAGACCCCAGTATGCTGTGGCCGCTGTTAATTAGTATTCTGGCTTTTGCGCTGTTACTGCTGGCATTAACCTGTTTGCGGTTGCGCACCGCAATTTTAGTGAACGAGCAGCACCGGCCATGGGTCAGAAAGCTGGTGGGAGGTTAACTATGTATTTTCAGTCGTTTAGCGATTTTCTGGCCATGGGTGGCTATGGCTTTTTTGTCTGGTTATCATTTGGAGTGACCTATCTGCTGCTTTTGGGCCTGATTGCGGTCAGCGCATACCAGCAAAAGCAATTTAAACAGCAGCTTACCGCCAGCATTGCCCGTGAACAACGAGTTAAGCAGTATCAGGAGCAACAAGTCTAATGCAACCAAGACGCCAGAAACGCCTTTTTTCGATCTTACTGATTATCAGCCTGATTGCTGGTGCCGTTGGCGCCATGCTGTATGCATTACAGCAAAATATTGATTTATTTTACACCCCTACCCAGTTAGTAGAAGGCCTGGGCAAAGACAAAGTTAAGCCAGTAGTGGGCCAGCGCCTGCGCATTGGCGGCATGGTAGTGCCGGGCAGTGTCTCGCGGGACGCAGTAAGTTTAAAGGTGCGTTTTCAGCTGGTTGATATAGGGCCTACAGTCTGGGTGGAGTTTGAGGGCATATTGCCTGATTTATTCCGGGAAGGTCAGGGCATTGTTGCCCAGGGCACTTTACTGGCGCCCGATTTAATTCAGGCCAGCGAAGTGCTGGCCAAGCATGATGAGGAATATATGCCGGCTGAGGTGGCGGAAGCGATGAAAGGGATCCGCCATATACCGCCGTCACAGGCCAACTTCGCTTCTGGTGACAGTTCGTCTGGCAGCAGCTACAGCAAACCAACCGATAAACCAACGTATTAAGGGGCAGAGCAATGATAGCTGAATATGGCCAGCTGGCGCTGACCTTCGCCCTCGCACTGTCGGTGTTGTTGGCAGTCGTACCCTTGTATGGCAGTTTCAGTGGTAACCAGCGGGCCTTGTTGCAAGCTAAACCACTGGCAATAGGCCTGTTTATATTTTGTTTGCTGGCTAAACTGGCGCTGGTTCATGCCTTTTTAACCAGCGATTTCACCGTGATTAACGTAGCGACTAACTCCAGTTCTATTTTGCCCTGGTATTACCAAATTACCGCCAGCTTTGGCTCGCACGAGGGCTCAATGCTGCTTTGGATATTAATGCTGGCCGGCTGGACTGCATTGGTGGCGATATTTTCCAAAGGGTTACCGCTGCTAATGCAGGGGCGCATTCTGGGCGTATTGGGGCTGATTAACATTGGCTTTATTGCCTTCTCGTTATTTATGTCTAACCCCTTTGCCCGCAGCTTGCCATTTTATCCGGTAGAGGGCATGGACTTAAACCCATTACTGCAGGATTTTGGCATGATTATCCATCCGCCGCTGCTGTATATGGGCTATGTCGGCTTTGCCGTGTCGTTTGCCTTTGCCATCGCTGCACTGATTGGCGGTAAGTTTGACAGCACCTGGGCGCGTTGGGCCCGGCCCTGGACCCTGGCGGCCTGGCTGTTTTTAACTCTGGGAATTATGTTTGGCAGCTGGTGGGCTTATCACGAGTTAGGCTGGGGCGGATGGTGGTTCTGGGATCCGGTTGAAAATGCGTCGTTTCTGCCCTGGTTAGTGGGTACTGCCTTACTGCATAGCCTGGCAGTGACGGAAAAACGCGGCACCTTTAAATCGTGGACGGTATTGCTGGCGCTGGGCGCCTTTTCGTTAAGCCTGGTCGGAGCATTTTTAGTGCGCTCCGGCGTGTTGGTGTCGGTACATTCCTTTGCCGCCGACCCCGATCGCGGTATTTTCTTACTGGTGTTTTTGCTGCTGGTTATTGGTGGCTCGCTGGCGCTGTATGCCAGCCGGATGACCTCAGTACGCAGCCAGGCGCGTTATCAGCTGTTTTCGCGAGAAGTCATGCTGTGGGGCAATAACGTCTTTTTATTAACGGCCACTCTCGTGGTGTTTTTAGGTACCTTGTTTCCACTGTTTCATAAAGAGCTGGGGCTTGGCACTATCTCTATTGGCGAGCCGTTTTTTAACCAGATGTTCTATTACCTGACCATTCCGTTTGCCTTGTTGCTGGGGCTTGGCCCCTGGGTGCGTTGGAAACAGCAACCAGTAAAGCCGTTACTGGGACCGTTCAGCTTAATCGCGGTGGCCAGCCTGATCCTGGCAGTTGGCACCCTGGCCGCAATGCAAACGGTACAGGCCAATCTGGCGTTGCTGGGGCTGTTACTGGGGGCCTGGGTGGGGTTGTCTGCGCTGTACGAGCTGTACCAGCGGATGAGCCAGTTTGGCTCAGTCAGCAAAGGCGCCTTTAAACTGCACGCCAGTCATTACGGTATGACCATTGCCCATATTGGCTTTGCCGTGTTGGTGGTCGGTGTGGCGATGACCAAAACTTACAGCGTTGAGCGTGACGTGCGGATGCAAATTAACGACAGTATTTCGCTGGCGGGGTACAAGTTTACCTTGTTGGAGGTGTACCCGTTAACTGGCCCAAACTATGGTGGTGAAGCAGCAGAAATTACAGTGCATAACGATAAGGGGCAGTTGCTTACCCAGCTACATGCTGAGAAGCGCTTTTATACTATACAACGTACAGTGATGACTGAATCGGCCGTGCATGCCAGGTTAAGCCGCGACCTTTACGTGTCACTGGGCGAGGCGTTGCCGGGCGAGGCGTGGGCGCTGCGCTTATATGTTAAACCTTTTGTGCGCTGGATATGGCTCGGTGGCTTATTAATGGCACTGGGTGCGCTGGTGGCACTGCTTGATAAACGTTATAGGCGCAGCAATGCCGGCAGCGCCGGCCAAGCCGCAGCAACAGACAAAACCGGAGCTGCCAATGCGTAAAGTGCTGTTTTACCTGCCGTTGGTGTTGTTTCTTACCCTGGCATTGTTTTTGTTAAGTGGGTTATTTTCCAACCCGATGGAACGTGAGTCGGTTACCATTAATAGGGCATTGCCGGCCTTTAGTTTGCCCGATCTGATGCAGCCCGATCACCAGTGGCAACCTGAGCTGCTTCGTGGTGAAACCTTTTTGCTGAATGTCTGGGGCACCTGGTGCCCAACCTGTAATGCTGAGCTGAGCTATATGACAGAGCTCAGCCAGCAGGGTGTAAAAATTGTTGGTTTATATTATGTGTTACCTGCCGATCCAGTGCTGGGCGAACACTTCGATTTAGCTGAACTGCAAGCCGATGTGAGTAACAAATTACAACAGCATGGCAACCCGTATCAGTTTAATATTCTGGATGTTAAGCGCAGCCTGGCGTTAGATTTAGGGGTAAGCGGTGCCCCCGAAACCTTTATCATTGATAGCAACGGCATGGTGCGCTCGCATCATATTGGCGATATTAATCCGCAGGTATGGCGCAATAAACTGGCACCGGTTTACCAGCAATGGCGTCAGCAAGACGGAGCTAACCCATGAGAATGCTAAGCGGTTTGCTCGCACTGTTATTGCTAGCCTTGCCGGTGCAGGCCACGGAAGAGGTGCTGAGCTTTGACAATGAGACGCAGCGTCGTTTGTATTTACAGCTGACCGCCGAGCTGCGCTGTCCGCAGTGTCAGAATCAGAATATTGCGGATTCCAATGCCGTGGTATCAGTTGATATGCGCCAGAAAACCTACGACATGGTAATGCAGGGCAGCAGCCGGACCGAGGTGCTGGATTATATGGTGGACCGCTATGGTTACTTTGTACATTATCAGCCACCGCTTAACCGTTACACCTTGTTGTTGTGGCTGGCACCGCTGCTGATGTTGCTGGGTTTAGGCTGGCTGCAGTTTAAGCGCCGACGCATGCAGTTAAGCACTGATAGTAATGAGGCTGCTGAACCCGCTGCACAACTTGACGCTGAGCTGGATAAATTGATCGATCAATACCGGAGTAAAAAATGATGTTATGGCCGTTGTTGTTTGCCGCCCTGCTGATGCTGGCATTTAGCGCCATTATTATCAGCTGGCCGCGCCGGGCCAGTGCGGCCAATAACCAGACACCATTACAATTATTTGAAGAACGTTTGCAATTACTGGCGCTGGCACGTGATAGCGGTGAGCTGGCTGAGCAGGATTTTGCTGCTGCCGCAGCCGAGTTAAAGCAGCAGTTTAACCAGCAACAGCAGCAAACGGTGCGTTATCACCAACCCAAACGGCAACGGTTGTGGCATCTGGGCCTGGCGCTGGTTGTTTTGATCCTGGTGGCGTTAATCTACCGTTTTAACGGCCATTACAGCGAGTTGGCAGACTGGCAGCAAGCCAAAATTGATTTAACCAGTTACGGTGAACGCTCTTTGCTGGGGCAGGGCGAACCATTATCCGAACATGAAACCCGTTTATTCGCGCTGGCACTTCGCACTAAGCTGGCATCTGATGGTGATGATGCTATTGCCTGGATGCTGCTGGGGCGGATCTGGATGTCACTGGGCTTGATGGAAGATGCCATTGATGCTTTCGAAAAAGCACTGGCGCTCAGCCCCAACCGCATTCCGCTGCTGCTGAATTTTTCACAGGCGCTGATTGTGGTCGGGGGAGATGACAACCTGGCGCGTGCCGGGCGGGCCGTCGCCAGAGTGCTGCTGACAGAGCCTGAAAACCTGGATGCCTTGTCACTAATGGCACTGATAGCCCATGAAAAAGGCGATAACAGCGAAGCGATAAAAGCCTGGAGTCTGCTGGCTGAGCAGCTGGAACCAACCGACCCACGCTACCCGCTGGTACTGACAAAGCTAACCGAGCTGGGTGTGGATGGCAACGGCAGTCTGGGACGGCAAATCCGGGTCCATCTGACCGTCGACCCGGCACTGGCGGCGGCGAATCCGGATGCCAGCCTGTTCTTGTTTGCCAGGGCAATTGGTGGGTCTGGTCTGCCGTTAGCCGTGCAGCGGATCCCCTTACCCAGTGGCGAGGTGGAATTACAGCTAACAGAAAAAATGGCAATGCAAGCTGACTGGAATCTGAGTAACGCTGAGCAAGTAGTCGTGGTGGCCAGAATGTCACAGTCCGGCACTGTGGAGCAAATGCCAGGCGATGTGCAGGTAGAATCAGACGTACTTACCTTTACTGACATAAAACTCAGCGTCGCGCTGACTTTGGAACCCTGACATGGTCGTATTTAAACCCCAGCGCTGTTTGTTATCAAGCTTGTTGATCGCGGTACTGTTGCTGCTAACTGGCTGCGCCAGCAAGCCTGAACCCTGGCTGCAGGTCAGCCAGGACAACGACTATCGTGAGGCGGCAGAAGCCGCTACGGTACAGGCAGTGCCTTACGTCGACCCACGCGATCCGCTGGAACGAATTAACCGGCCATTATGGGATTTTAACTACGATGTGCTGGATAAATACCTGCTGCGACCTGCAACCGTCGGTTATATGACAGTGGTACCTAAACCCGCTCGTAAGGGCTTGATTAACGTGGTGGAAAACCTGAATGAGCCGGCCAGTTTTGTTAATGGTTTACTGCAAGGCAAACCTGGTAAAGCGGCGGTTAGCGCCGGGCGTTTTTTAGTGAATTCTACGGTAGGGGTATTGGGCTTGTTTGATGTCGCCACGCAAATTGGTTTGGCACAAGCTGATGAAGATTTTAACCAGACCCTGGCGGTATGGGGCGTCGGCGATGGTGCCTTTCTGATGATCCCGGCCAGAGGGCCAACCACAGTGCGCGGCACTGCAGGTGGCATTGTAGATGGTTTGTATTTTCCACTGGGCTTACTGAATACACCGCTAACCATTACCCGTTATGCTATTAATGCGTTGGATAGCCGTGAGCAATTAATGAACCTGGAGCAAATGCTGGACGATTCCCTTGACCCCTATGCCTTTATCAAAGAGTCTTACTTTCAGCGCCAGCAGTTCAAAATTTACGATGGCAATCCACCTAAGCCCGAGGAAGAGGAGTTAGATGATGATATGCTCGACTTCCTTGACGAATTTCAGTGAATAACTTAACTCTGCCGCCTTTTTAGCGTTATTGCTTTGTTTAAAAAGTAAACAGGGTCTGAAAAGGGGGCGGAGTACTTTAAAAGGACTTTTATGATTAAAGTACTCAGCGTATTTGGTACCCGGCCCGAGGCCATTAAAATGGCGCCGCTGGTCAATTTACTAAAAGCCGACAGCACAATAGACAGCCGGGTATGTGTTACCGGCCAACATCGCGAGATGCTGGATCAGGTGCTTAGCCTGTTTGCCATAGAACCGGAATATGATCTGGCGATTATGAAAGCCGGCCAGGACTTGTATGACGTTACCACCAGCATTTTACTGAAAATTAAGCCGGTATTGCGTGATTTTCAGCCCGACATTGTGCTGGTGCACGGTGATACCAGTACTACTTTTGCTGCGGCGCTGGCCTGTTACTATGAAAAAATTGCGGTGGGCCATGTCGAAGCAGGGCTTAGAACCGGCAATATATACAGCCCCTGGCCGGAAGAAGCAAACCGCAAATTAACCGGTGCTCTGACGCGCTTACATTTTGCGCCTACTGCAACCTCTGCCGCTAATTTACGGGCCGAAAACGTTGCTGCTGCCAGCATTATCGTTACCGGTAACACGGTAATCGATGCCTTGTTGCAGGTTGTCAGCAAAATTGGCCAGGATGACAAGCTAAACCGCGCCTTTGCCAGCCAGTTTCCTTATGGCCAGCATGGCCGGCGTTTAATTCTGGTTACCGGCCACCGCCGCGAAAGTTTTGGCGATGGTTTTGAGCAAATTTGTGCGGCCCTGGCTGATTTGGCCAAAACCTTCCCGGATTGCGATATTGTTTATCCGGTGCATTTAAATCCTAATGTGCGCGAACCAGTTTACCGGCTATTAAGTGATGTCAGTAATGTGCATCTTATTCCGCCACAAGATTACCTGCCATTTGTCTATTTAATGAGTAATGCCACCATCGTATTAACTGACTCAGGTGGCATCCAGGAAGAAGCGCCATCGCTTGGCAAACCGGTGCTGGTAATGCGCGATACCACAGAGCGGCCTGAAGCTGTCACTGCCGGTACGGTAAAACTGGTGGGGACTGATCGGCAGAAAATTGTGGAGCAGGTTAGCCGGTTACTGACCGATAACGATTATTATCAAAGCATGAGTTTTGCTCATAACCCCTATGGTGATGGCCAGGCGTGCCAGCGTATTGTTGCGGCAATTAAGCAGCAGCTGGCGCTAAATTCATAGCTATAAGCAGCGATCTGCCTGACTAAACAGTAGTTTAAAACCGCTTGGTAGCCATGGTATGATAAAGTCGCTTTCAGGTTAAGAAACAAGTGTTCAAATGGAGATAAAATGGATTTTGGCAAAGTTATCAGCGACTTTGATACTGGTAATGCAACGCAGCATTGGCTGGTTACCGGTTGTGCCGGTTTTATCGGTTCGAATTTATTACAGGCGCTTTTAAGCGCTAACCAGCGCGTTACCGGCTTAGATAATTTTGCTACCGGCCACCAACGCAATCTGGATGAAGTGCAACGCCTGGTCAGCCCAGAGCAATGGCAAGGTTTTCACTTTATTAAAGGCGATATCCGCAATCCGGCAGATTGCCAGCAAGCCGTTAGCGGCGTTGACTATGTGCTGCATCAGGCTGCATTGGGGTCAGTACCGCGCTCACTGGCTGATCCGGTTACCACTAACGAAGTAAACATTGACGGTTTTCTGAATATGTTGGTTGCTGCCCGCGATGAGGGGGTAAAGCGTTTTGTTTATGCTGCTTCCAGTTCAACTTATGGTGACCATCCGGCGCTGCCCAAGGTAGAGGCCAATATTGGCAAACCCCTTTCGCCCTATGCCATCACCAAATATGTCAACGAGCTGTATGCCGATGTTTTCAGCCGCAGCTATGGTTTTCATAGCGTGGGTTTGCGGTATTTCAATGTGTTCGGGCCACGGCAGGATCCAAATGGCGCTTATGCGGCAGTTATACCAAAATGGACCGCTGCGATGATTGCCGGCGATAAAGTGGTGATCAACGGCGACGGTGAAACCAGCCGTGATTTTTGCTTTGTCGACAATGCCGTGCAGGCGAACCTGCGTGCTGCCTTAGCTAATATTGAGCAAAGTGAAGTTTTTAACGTAGCTGTTGGTGACAGAACCACCCTGAATGAGCTGTTCAGCGCGATTCAAAACGCGCTGGCCAGCAATGGTGTTGCTTACCCGCACTGCCCGCAGTATGTCGATTTCCGGGCCGGGGATGTACGCCATTCACAGGCTGATGTCAGCAAAGCAAGGCTGATGCTGGGGTATTTGCCCAGCCACACTATTAACGAAGGTTTAGCGGTCGCTATGCCCTGGTACATTGCCCAACCAGCATAATTATGGCAAAAGGAATGATATGACAGCGTTAACAGAAGCAAAACTGGCCATTATTGGTCTGGGGTATGTCGGCCTGCCGCTGGCGGTAGAGTTCGGTAAACATTATCAGACCCTGGGCTTTGATATTAATCAGGCGCGGGTAGCCGAACTGCAGAACGGCAGCGACCATACGCTTGAAGTCAGCAGTGAAGAGCTGGCCAGTGCCAGTCAACTGCAATTCAGTCATCAGCTGGACGATTTAAAAAGTGCCAATATTTATATTGTGACGGTACCCACGCCGATAGACGAACATCGCCGGCCGGACTTAACGCCGTTAATCAAGGCCTCAGAAACCCTGGGCAAAGTCATCAGCCCCGGCGATATTGTGATATATGAGTCAACGGTATACCCCGGTGCCACCGAAGAAGATTGCATACCGGTGATCGAGCGGGTCAGTGGCCTGCAATACAATATCGACTTTTATGCCGGCTACAGCCCGGAGCGGATTAACCCGGGCGATAAAGAGCACCGGGTTACCACCATTAAAAAAGTGACATCAGGTTCAACGCCTGCCATCGCCGCCACGGTTGATGCGTTATACGCCAGTATCATTACCGCCGGTACCTATAAAGCCAGCAGTATCCGGGTAGCTGAAGCGGCCAAGGTGATTGAAAACACCCAGCGTGACTTAAATATTGCGCTGATTAATGAGTTGGCGGTTATTTTTAATAAACTGGGCATCGACACCGAAGAGGTATTACTGGCCGCGGGCACCAAGTGGAACTTTTTACCATTTCGGCCCGGTTTAGTGGGTGGACATTGTATCGGGGTTGATCCTTACTACTTAACCCATAAAGCCCAGTCGATAGGTTACCATCCGGAAGTGATTCTGGCCGGCCGGCGGATTAACGACAGCATGGGCCGTTATGTGGTCAGTGAACTGGTAAAAGCCATGGTGAAAAAGCGCATCCAGGTTGCGGGTGCCAAAGTGTTACTGATGGGCCTGACCTTTAAAGAAAACTGTCCTGACATTCGCAATACCAAAGTAATTGATATTGTCAATGAGTTAAAAGAATACGGCGTAAGCCCGGACGTATACGACCCCTGGGTGGATGCCAGCCAGGCCGAGCACGAGTATGGCATTACGCCAATCAAGTCGCCGCAGCCAGGCAGTTACGATGCCATTATCCTGGCGGTAGCGCATCAGCAATTCCGGGAGATGGGCGCGGTGGGTATCAAAGCCCTGGCTAAGCCCGCACATATTCTGTACGACCTGAAATACCTGCTTAGTGCCGATGAAGCAGATTTAAGGCTGTAATTCAGCCGAACAAAAAAGGGCCAGGGTGACGTTAAAAATCACACTGGCCCTTTTTCGTTTGCTGCGTGTTAGCGTAAGATAGGCAGGGTGAACATCATTAACGGCACACTATGAAAATCAGCAAACTGGCGTTACCGGGTGCTGTGCTGCTGGAGCTGGAAGCACATACCGATCAGCGCGGCTACTTTGCCGAAACTTATCATCAACAGCAGCTGGACAACGCACTGGGTTACCGTGTGCGCTTTGTCCAGGATAATGAAGCCTTATCACAATTTGGCGTATTACGCGGCCTGCATTATCAAAAGCCGCCCTGTGCCCAGGCAAAACTGGTGCGGGTAGTGCAAGGCTCAGTGCTGGATATTATTGTTGATATTCGCTTCGGCAGCCCGACTTTTGGTCAACATGTTACAACTGAATTATCTGCCAATTCAGCCAGGCAACTTTTTGTACCGCGTGGCTTTGCTCATGGCTATATCACCTTAAGTGAGCAGGCTCTGGTGCAGTACAAGGTTGATAATTATTACAGCCCGGTTGATGATTGCGGTCTGCATTATGCTGACCCGGCCCTGGCTATTAACTGGCTTCTGGCACCAGCACAACTGCGACTATCTGCCAAAGATTTATCTCAGCCAATGCTAAGCGAGCTAGCTGCACATTTTCAATATATTGCCGATTTAAATGTCTGAGCCTATTCTGGTGCTCGGTGCTTCGGGGCAATTAGGGCAGGCCCTGCAAACTGAAGCCATGGCTTTGCCCATGATGCAGCGCCAGCGCTTTAGCTTTATACCGCGTGCTGCACTGGATGTTACTGACCAGACAGCATTAGGGCGCTGCCTGCGGCAGCATGATCCGGCTATCATTATTAACGCCTGTGGCTATACCGCTGTTGAGCAGGCCGAGCAGCACCCTGCACAGGCATATCAGGTTAACCAGCAGTTAGTGACTGTGCTCAGTCACTATGCTAAAGCCACTGGCGCAGCACTGCTGCATTTTAGTACCGACTATGTTTTTAATGGTGTTAAGCAGCAGCCCTATACTGAAACAGATAGTACGGCACCGCTTAATCACTATGGTAAAAGTAAACTGGCAGGCGAGCAGGCGATGCTCAGTATTGCGCCCGCTGGGTTAATTCTGCGTACCAGTTGGCTGTACAGTGAATTTGGTCATAATTTTGTGCGTAGTATCTGGCAAAAAATCCAACGGGGCGAGCCGTTAAAAGTGGTGGTTGATCAAATTGGCAGCCCTACTTATGCCAGAGAGCTGGCAGCATTGTGTATTCGGCTGGTTACGGCAGAACGCTTTGCTAGCCGTTTTGCAACCACGCAGTTGCTGCATTGTGCAGGGCAGGGCTTTTGCAGCTGGTATCAGCTGACACAGGAAATGCTAAAGCATAGCATCAGACAGATTAACCTTAGCGCGGTTAGCAGCCAGCAATGGCCTTCAAATGTTGTACGCCCGGCATATAGCGCCTTGAGTAGTCAGCAGTTACAGCAGCAGTTAGGTTTCAGTTTGCCACCATGGCAACAAAGCCTGGCAAATTGCCTGCAGCAAATAAAGGCAGTGCACAACGTAAAGGGTCACAGTGAATAATATATTGAGTGTGAAACTGATTTGTAAAGTGGTTGCCAGTCATTACAGTGGTTTAGGCGAAGTGCTTTTGGCTGTGTGCAAAAAAAGAAAAGGGGCTGGGTCGCTGTCTTAAACAAAAAATTCTGTTAGTATTTGCCGCCTGAATGCAGCTGAAACAGGCTGGTAGCATGGAATTGGCTGCCAAGGCATAAGCAATTTGCCGCGGTAAATTACATCATTTTAAAGTAATAAAAAACCTTAGAACGGGAGTTTACGGGTGTATAAAGTAACTAAAACCCTCTTAGTTTGCTTGTTAATGGCCTTGCCAATTGGCAATGTGACAGCAGCAACACCTTCCCCTGCTATGCTGGAGCAGTTTAAAAAGCTGCCACGGGCTGAGCAAGAGCGGCTGGCCCGCCAGTATGGCTATCAGCTGCCTACGTCAGCGGGTAATAGCGCCACTGCCGATATGCCGCAGGAAGTAGAGCGGTTACAACAACCCGGCAAGTTGCGCGAACAAACTGAACGGTTTAAAGATAAACCACAGCAAGTTGAACGTTTTGGTTTAAAGTTGTTTGATGCTGAGATTAGTACCTTTGCACCCGTTAGTAACCAACCGGTACCTGATAGTTACATATTAGGTGCCGATGATCAGCTGTTGCTGCAGCTTTTCGGCAAGCAAAACGACACCTTTACCCTGGTAGTGGCCCGCGATGGCAATGTAAATCTGCCTGATATCGGCCCTGTTAGTGTAGCTGGTCTTACGTTTAACAAAGCCAACGAGTTAATTGTAGAGCGTATTCGCAGTGCCAATATTGGCTTAAATGCCGCGGTCAGTATGGGGCAACTCCGTACCATCAATATTTTTGTCGCTGGTGAAGCCAAGTATCCTGGTGTCTATGCTGTGTCAGCATTAACCTCGGTTACGCAGGCATTATTTGTTGCCGGTGGTGTTTCGGATATTGGTAGCCTGCGCGAAATTGAAGTTAAGCGTGCAGGTAAAACCGTCGCACAGTTTGACCTGTACGATTTACTGCTGCGTGGAGACAGCCGTAACGATGTACACCTTAAACACGGTGATGTGTTGTTTATCCCGCCGGTTAAGGCGCTGGCTGAAGTGCGCGGCGAAGTAAAGCGCCCGGCAATTTATGAAGTAAAACCGAACGATACCCTGGCAAATCTGCTGTCGATGGCCGGTGGTGCCAAAGCCAATGGTTATATTTCTGCGGCAGTACTGGAGCGTTTTAACGAAAGTCGCTTGCGTGATTTTCGCAATATTGATCTGACCAAAGTTGCTGATAGCTCGTTATCAGCAAAAGCAGGTGATGTGCTGCGAATTGCCGCCAGCTCGCAGCGGGTTGAAAACCAGCTGGTACTGGCCGGTGCGGTAGCAAGGCCTGGTTTTTACGCCTGGCGCGAAGGCTATAAGGTGACAGATATTGTCCGTTCGTTGTGGTCAGACTTACTACTCAGTGCCGATTTACACTACGCTATTATTGTGCGGCAAATTAACAGTGCCGGCGATATTGACGTTATTCAGTTTAATCTGGCAGAGGCGCTGGATAACCCCAGCAGCCAACATAATATTGTGTTAAAGCCGCGCGACAGCATAATGGTGTTTCACCATGGTGACCAATTTTACCAGCGCGAAAAACTAAACCAACATGTGCGCGAGACCATTCTTGAAAAGCTAGAGTGGCCACCTGAGCAGCGCTGGCTGATTGGCGATCTGGCCAGTAGCGCCTTTGCAAAGCTGCAGGAAACAGAGCCTGAGCCTGCAGTTCAGCAGCCACGTGAGGAAGATGAACCGGTGCTGTTTATGACAGAACCTGAGCGCCAGGCCCTGTTGCAGTCTACCTTGCAAGGCATATTAGAGTCGCTGTTAACGGATAACGAAGCATTGCAATTAAGTGTCCATTTTAACCGCCAGGAACTGCTCTACCCTGTTTTGCAAAAGTTGCGACAGCAAGCACGCATAAATGATAATTTGCGAATTGTGACTATCGGTGGCGATGTTAAAGTGCCGGGCGAATATCCTCTCGCTGCAAATAGCCGGGTAACTGACTTAATCGCGGCGGCTGGCGGTTTAAACGACTCAGCCTATTTTAACCGGGCTGAGCTTAGCCGTTCCAGCAGTGGCAATGCCGAACTTAACGGGGTAAGTATAAATCATCAGGCAATCGATCTGGCGGCGGTGTTCGGTGGCGAAGCTGAAAACATTGCCTTGCAAAGCCGTGACCGTTTAAATATTTTTGCTACACCAGATTGGACAACGAATCGGGAAGTGATTCTGGCCGGTGAAGTGCGCTTTCCCGGCATTTATAAAATGCGTCAAGGAGAGCGCCTGTCAGACGTTATTCAGCGTGCAGGTGGCTTAACCGACAATGCTTTCGCTTTTGGTGCTATCTTTACCCGAAAACAAATACAGGAAAAAGAAGCAACGCAAGTTGCAAAACTACTTGAGCAGCTAAAGTCAGATATTGCCACCCGTGCGCTATCAAGTGAGCAAGCGCAGGCTTCGCCGCAAGATAGTATGTTTATGCTGAACGAGTTAGCGAAAATTAAACCTGTTGGCCGTCTGGTGATTAATCTGGAGCAAATTGTCGCGCAAAACCCCCTATACGACATGGTGGTTGAAAACGGTGATATGTTGCACGTACCCCGTTACAACCGGGCAATTACCGTGGTAGGTGAAGTGCAACATGCCGGTAGTCACCGGTATGACGGCAGTTTAGATGTGCGAGATTATTTAAATCTGGCCGGCGGTTTCCGTAAACGTGCGGATAACGAACGTGTTTATATTGTGCGGGCAGA
Organism: Arsukibacterium ikkense; assembly: GCF_000987775.1. Lineage (GTDB taxonomy): Bacteria > Pseudomonadota > Gammaproteobacteria > Enterobacterales > Alteromonadaceae > Alishewanella > Alishewanella ikkense. Next base: position 306,892 of record NZ_LAHO01000002.1, on the reverse strand, counting down.
TGGCTCTGTTGCGCTACCCAGCACCAGTCGTTTTAGTCTGCGGCGCAGTACCCTGGTTCAGCCAGGCGATACCATTGTAGTGCCGGTAGACACTGAATATAAAGATAGCCTGACATTGTGGGGCCAGGTTACCCAAATCTTCTATCAGTCTGCTATCGCCTTAGCCGCGTTAAACAGTTTTTAACATGACGGAATAACGATGAGTACTGAGTTAATAACACCTGAGCATATGGCAGACACAAAAAGTGCTGACAGAGACAGTAGCGATGAAATCGGTCTGCATGAGCTTTTTTCCGAGATCTGGCGGGTTAAATTCTGGTTGGCGGGGGCATCGTTTATTGTGGCTGTGGCTATGGCTATCTATAGCCTGACCTTGCCAAATATTTATCGCTCAGAGGCGCTGGTTACTCCGGTGTCTGAGGGGGCTGGCGGTAAATTATCCAGTTTAGCAGGGCAGTTTGGCGGCATCGCCTCACTGGCCGGCATCAACCTTGGCAGTAAAGAGAGCAATAAAACCAATATAGCCTTGGAAAAACTTAAGTCGCGGGAATTTTTCTTTGGTTTTGCGCAAAAACATAGTGTGTTAGTGCCATTAATGGCGGCAAAGTCCTGGGACCCGCAAACCAACCAGTTTATTGTCGATAACAAGGCATATGACGAAAAGTCGCAGCAATGGGTAAGAAAAGTCAGGGCGCCACGACAGGCGCAGCCCAGCTTGCTTGAGGCACATAAAGTATTTCTCGATAACCTTACGGTTAATCAGGATAAAGCCAGCGGCATGATTAAAATCAGCTTCGACCATGTATCGCCGATGATTGCGCGTAACTGGGTAACTGCTTTAATTGCTGATATTAATGATGAAATGCGCCAGGCTGATATAAAAGAAGCGCAATCCAGTATTGCATACCTCGAACAACAAATTGCCCAAACCAAAATAAGTGAAATTCAAACAGTACTGTATCAACTGATTGAAGAGCAAACCAAAACGCTGATGCTAACCAATGTTAAGCCTGAGTATATATTTGAAACGATAGACTCTGCCGTAGTGCCAGAATTAAAGCTTAAACCTGGCCGGGCATTAATGGTAATAGGTGCGGCCTTATTAACCGGTATTTTGGGTGTGGGTATTGTGTTGATCCGTTTGGTTATGAAGAAAGAACAATGAAAGTACTGATTACCGGTGGTGCTGGCTTTATTGGCTCAGCAGTTGTCCGTTATATTATTAATAATACGCCATCATCAGTCGTTAATGTCGACAAGCTTACCTATGCCGGTAACCCTGATTCGTTAATATCAGTGGCACAGCATTCTCGCTATGTGTTTGAGCTGGTTGATATTTGCAATCGCTCTGAGCTGGAGCGTGTTTTTAGCCAGCACCAGCCCGATGTAGTCATGCACCTGGCGGCCGAAAGCCACGTTGACCGCTCAATTGATGGCCCGGCCGCCTTTATTGAAACCAATATAGTGGGTACTTACACTCTGCTGGAAGTGGCGCGCAGCTATTGGCAGGGGTTAACCGCTGATCGCAAAGCGGCGTTTCGTTTTCATCATATTTCCACTGATGAAGTATTTGGCGATTTGCATGGCACCGACGACTTATTCACTGAAAGCACCCCCTATGCGCCCAGCAGCCCATACTCTGCCAGTAAGGCCAGTTCAGATCACTTAGTGCGGGCCTGGCATCGTACCTATGGTTTACCGGTGCTGGTAACCAATTGCTCAAATAACTATGGCCCCTATCATTTTCCGGAAAAACTGATTCCGCTGATGATATTAAATGCATTGGCCGGTAAGCCGTTGCCGGTATATGGCAAAGGCAACCAAATTCGTGACTGGCTGTACGTGGACGACCACGCTCATGCCCTGTTTAAAGTGGTTACCGAAGGTAAGGTGGGCGAAACCTACAATATAGGTGGCCATAACGAAAAACAAAACATCGAAGTGGTACATACTCTCTGTGCGCTGCTGGAAGAGTTAGCGCCAGCAAAGCCTGCTGGCGTAGCACATTACAAAGACTTAATTACCTACGTAACCGACCGGCCAGGCCATGATTTACGCTACGCCATCGACGCCAGTAAAATTGAACGTGAACTGGGCTGGCAACCGCAAGAAACCTTTGACAGCGGCCTGCGAAAAACGGTGCAGTGGTTTTTAGCCAATAAAGGCTGGTGGCAGGCGGTGCTGGATGGCAGTTATGCCCTGCAGCGTTTAGGGCAGGGGAGCTCAGATTAATGAAAGGTATTATACTTGCTGGTGGTTCAGGCACACGCTTGTACCCAATAACCCGCGGCGTGTCCAAGCAGCTACTGCCGGTTTACGATAAACCGATGATTTACTATCCGCTGTCGGTACTAATGCTGGCGGGTATTCGCGATATTTTAATTATTACCACCCCTGAAGATCAGGCTGCCTTTCAGCGTTTACTGGGCGACGGTAGCGATTTTGGTATTAACCTTAGTTTTGCCATACAACAAAGCCCGGACGGCCTGGCGCAGGCATTTATTATTGGCGAACACTTTATTGGTAACGACAGTGTGTGTTTGGTACTGGGCGATAATATTTTTTATGGCCCTGGTTTTAGCCCAAAATTAAAGCAAGCTGTCTCACGAAAGCAAGGTGCTACGGTGTTTGCTTATCAGGTTAAAGATCCAGAGCGCTTTGGTGTCGTTGAATTTAATGAACAGCAAAAAGCCCTGTCAATTGAGGAGAAACCTCAGTTCCCTAAATCAAATTGTGCGGTTACCGGTTTATATTTTTATGATAATAGCGTTATTGAAATTGCTAAAAATATTAAGCCCTCCGAGCGCGGTGAACTAGAGATTACCTGTGTTAATCGCGAGTATTTGCTGCAGGATAAACTGCATGTAGAGGTGTTGGGCCGCGGTTTTGCCTGGTTAGACACCGGTACCTATGACAGTTTGATAGAAGCGGGAACATTCGTTCAGACCATTGAATATCGGCAAGGTTACAAAATTGCCGTGCTGGAAGAGATAGCTTTTTATAACAAGTGGTTATCTAAAGAGCAGTTGCTGGCGGCGGGTGCGGCATTATCAAAGAACTCTTATGGCGAGTATCTTATTCAAATAGCCAACGAACATCGGGGCTGAGATGGCATATTTAACCTCTGAACAGTTATCAGCATCTGGTTTTAAATCGGTTGGCGCTAACGTCAAAATTAGCGACAAGGCGGCTATTTATAATCCTGAACAAATTTCGATAGGTAATAATAGCCGTATCGACGATTTTTGTATTGTGTCAGGTAGCGTCACTATTGGCGATTATTGTCATATTACGCCTATGTGTCTTTTAGCTGGAGGCACGCCTGGCATCACGCTGGAAGATTTTTGCACCTTGGCTTATAGCGTAAAGGTATTTGCTCAATCTGATGATTATTCTGGCCAGAGCATGGTTAATTCACTGATACCGAAAAAATTTAAGAATGAATTTTTGGCACCGGTAACGTTATCCAGACAAACTATCATAGGCGCTGGTGCGATCATACTACCTGGTGTAGCAGTCGCTGAAGGCTGTTCAGTTGGTGCTATGTCTTTAGTCACACAGAGCACTCAGCCCTGGGGAATTTATGTCGGTATTCCGGCAAAGCGTTTGAAAGATCGAAAACGTGATTTACTAAAATTAGAGCAACAGTTTTTAAATGAGCAGAAAGATGATTCCATTTAACAAACCGCCATACACCGGCAATGAAGATCACTATGTATTGGCGGCGATGCGCAGCGACAAAATGAGCGGAGATGGCCAGTTTACTGTGTTGTGCCAAAAGTGGTTTGAGCAACAATTAGGTTGCAAAAAAACCTTATTGACGCCTTCGTGTACCCATGCGCTCGAAATGGCTGCTATTTTAATTGATATCAAGCCGGGGGATGAAGTCATCATGCCCAGTTATACCTTTGTCAGCACCGCTAACCCCTTTGTGCTTCGTGGCGCCAATATTGTTTTTGTCGATATTCGCCCGGATACCATGAATATTGATGAGAGCCTGATAGAAGCCGCCATTACTGATAAAACCAAAGCAATAGTGCCTGTGCATTATGCTGGTGTCAGCTGCGATATGGACGCCATTATGGCTATTGCTGATAGGCATAAGCTGTTCGTGGTTGAAGATGCGGCTCAGGCGATGCTGGCGTTCTATAACGATACCCCTGTTGGCATTAAAGGCCACCTGGCCGCATTCAGTTTTCATGAGACAAAAAATTTTACCAGCGGTGGCGAAGGCGGTTTACTGATCATCAATGATGAGCGGTTTGTGCAACGAGCAGAAATTATCAGAGAAAAAGGTACCAACCGCAGTTTATTTTTCCGGGGCATGGTAGACAAATATACCTGGATGGATGTGGGCAGCAGTTATCTGCCATCTGAGTTGCAGGCTGCATATTTATACAGCCAGCTACTGGATTCAACATTAATCAGTCAGCAAAGGCAGACTAGCTGGCAAAAGTACCACCAGGCTTTTGCTGAGCTAGAGCTTAACGGCTTCCTGACTAGGCCGGTAACACCGCAGAATTGCCAGCATAATGCCCATATGTATTACATTAAAGTTGCTGATTTAGATACAAGAACAGCCTTGTTATCACATTTAAAGCAATACGAAATTGGTGCGGTGTTTCATTATGTACCGCTTCATTCTGCAATTGCAGGGCAGAAGTTTGGAAGAATGCATGGTGAAGATAGTTATACCAGCATCGAGAGTGAGCGGTTAGTTCGATTACCACTTTATTTCAGTATTACTGAGCAAGAAATTGACCACGTTATTGCGAAGGTTAAGGGATTCTTTCGTTGAAATTGAAAACCCTTTTGGGCTATGCATCAGGCACAGCCGTAGGTGCGTTACTTAGTTTTATGACACTACCAGCTTTAGCGTGGGGTTTTTCCCAGGAGGATGTCGGCAAGATCGTAATGCTGCAAATTGCCTGCTCGTTAATTGCCGTTATTTTCAGCCTTGGGTTAGATCAATCCTATGTTCGCGAGTTTAATGAAGTTGATAACAAAGCTGCACTAGCTAAAACCTGTTTGCTACCTGGCTTCTGTTTACTGGTCGTGTTTTGCTTGCTGGCAATTATTTTTCAGCAGCCTCTGAGTCTACTCTTGCTAGGCACATCAGATAGCTATTTTTTTGCGATAGCTGTATTTTCTTTTTTTGTACTTTATTTCGAGCGGTTTTTCTCTGTGTTTATAAGAATGCAAGAGTGGGCTCTTGCATATGCTGTAACGAAAATATTGCCCAAGGCATTTTTTCTTACGTTTGTTGTGTCGACATATTTTTACACCCAACTCCAACCATTCAACATTCTTATAGTGATGCAGGCATTTAGCTGGCTGTTGGCGGTCATTGTTATGGCTACCTATTTGCGCAAAGTGCTTAAAAGTGCATTGCAGGCAAAAATTGCTGCCAGTAATCTAAAACCTCTGTTACATTTTGGACTGCCACTGGTTATAAATGGGGTGGCATTTTGGGGGCTAACCTATGTTGATAGACTAATGCTGGCGCATTACGCCTCTTTTGCTGAGGTAGGCTTATATGCCTTGGCTGCAGGCTTTGCTGGCATAGCTATGCTATTTCAGCAAATATTCGCCACCGTGTGGCATCCTACCATCTATCGTTGGGTCGCTGAGGGCGTGCAGCTTAGTAGGGTAAATATCATTTCTAATGCCTTACAGTTATTCTCATTTGTCTTAATCGCGCTGGTCGGGTGTTTTTCCTGGTTAATACCCTATGTATTACCTACAGAATACTTCGCAATAGAATTTATAATTGTTGCCTGCATAATACAGCCGTTGTTTATTATGATCTCTGAGGTATCGGGCATCGGCATTAGCGTGGCCCGCTCAACTAAATTTCTACCTGTCATTACACTAATATCATTACTGCTTAACGTTGCCCTTAATATCTGGCTTATCCCTCAATTTGGTGCCGCGGGCGCTGCCGTCTCCACCGCCATAGCAACCGGTGTATACTTGTTGCTGAAGACAGAGCTTTCAGTAAGGCTTTGGCAGGTGTTGCCTCGATTTAGGTTGTATCTGTGCGGATTCATCGCGTTGTCGGGTAGCGTTCTGCATGGGTTAGCAAACACACAATTTTCACTATATTTTGTCCTTATGTGGTTGGTCTTAGCGGTGCTGGTAGTGTGGGCATATAGAGAAGTTGTACCGCAACTCAGAATCATAAAGCGCGGGGTGTGTTAACTATGCTTTTTATCCACGGCTCGTTAGCAATGGGGGGCGTTGAAACTTTTTTTATGAGGATGGCAAAGCAAAGGGCATCCGAAGGTAAACGCACATTAATTATACTACTTTCCAATGAAGGCAAATGTGACAGTGGTCTGTTAGCAGAAGCAAGACAATATGCAACAGTGTTGTTTTTGAAAGATCTAACTTACTTACCTGGTTTTCTTGTGCAGTTTATACCCTTTCATCTTTCTTTGCTGCTGCCGTTGAAAGCAGGCATACAAACGCAATTGAGAGCGATCTCCCATGTGCATGTTTCCTGCGGTATATGCGCATTTTTTTATACTCATTTATCGCGATTCATGTCACCAGATGTCAAATTTACGCTTGGTCTTTACCATTCACTTGAGTTTTGTTGGGGAGCGGAGAGGTTACCTTATTTTGAACGTAAAAACAGAGAGCTGTTTTTCGATAAAGTTGACAAGAAAAGTATCATATTTTTCAATGAATCAATGGTTCCGTTTTATCAGAAATTTAGTGGGCAATCTTTTCAAGATGTGAATTTGTTTCCGCTTGGCGTTATCGACAAAGTAGCACCTTATATCCCTGCTTTTTGTGCTGAGAATAAAGTGCTGCGGCTCGTTTCAGTGGGCAGGCTTGTTGCGTTTAAAACTTATAACCTACATATGATCGATGTTGTCGCTAATTTGCGAGACCGCGGTATACCGCTAATTTACGATATCTACGGTGATGGCCCAATGCAACAGGACATGCAGCGAAAAATAAATGACTATGGCTTGGCGTCAGCGGTTACCCTCAAAGGACGGCTAAATTACAGCTGCTTTTCTGAGGTTGTCTCTTCCTATGATATTTTTATTGGCTCAGGCACGGCTATAGTACAGGCAGCCGGGCTTGGCGTCAGTGCGATTGTCGGTATCGAAAACGCCGAAGCCGCTGAGACCTATGGCTTTCTGGCTGATTTGCCCGGTTTTTCATACAACGAAGACGGTTTGTATGATAAAAGGCCGATAATAGATGTGATTGAAAAATTTTACAGCCTGGGCGATCAAGAGAGGATTGAGTTTTCAAACAAGCATGTCGACAAGGCGTTAGATTTTTCTATGGCAAAGTGTTCACTTAACTTCGATAGTACACCTTGTTCCACCTTAAACACTGACATTTGCAATCGTTATAACAGCGTTTTTTTCAGGTTGCGTTATTCGACCAGCTTTCTTTTTTCATCAGTCCTGGCGAAGTTAAAGGGGAGTTCGCTTTCTGAACAGGTTAGAGTGAACTCTGTGAGGGAGTAGGTAGCGGGATGAAATCGTTTCTCATTTTTTGTATAGCCTTTCTATACGCTGCTTTGCTCGCGTCATTCCCTATGGAAGGGGTAATGGACAGGGACAACTACCTGGAGATGGCCCGGGTATCCCCGCTAATTTTAGCTCGTCATTTGGGGCAGGGCATTCATTCACTGCTCGCCAACGAGCCGGTATGGTTGGCAATTAATTCTGCGCTGGGGTTAATGTTCGCCGATACGGTTGTTGTCAGAATAATCGTGTTTTTCAGCGCTTTTTCGGTGGCGTATTTACTGTTAAGACACAATCCCAAAAACTTTTTCTGGCTGATCCTGGTGCTTATTTTCCCGCACGTAATGAAGAATTTTATTGTTCATATACGCCAGGGTTTAGCGATAGCGTTATTTATGATTGGCTGGTTTAGCGTGGGGAACAAAAAACGGCTTTTCTTTATCGGCATATCGCCATTTGTGCATTCCAGCTTTTTTATTATTATCGCCATTTTACTCGGTGGTTGGGTGTTGAAAAAAATAAAAGCCGCGCCTGATATTAAGTTGCTACTGTATCTTTTCGTCTCGTTATCGCTGGCGTTGCTGGTTACGCAGTTAGCCTCATTGATAGGGGCACGTCAGGCCGATACCACTGCGATGATGGATGAGGCCACTTCTGGTATCGGTTTTTTATTTTGGAGCGCGATACTAGTTATATTATTGCTGCAAGGCCGGCGGTTTTTGCATCAATATACTGTGGCTACCGGCGTATTAATTTTTTATCTGGCGTCATACTTTTTTACTCCAATCGCCGGGCGCGTGTTTGAAAGTGGTATTCTGCTGGTGTTGCTGGCCGTGCTTGCTACAACAGGTTGGCGCAGGATTGCGGTTTTGACGATATTACTCGCATTTAATGCGGCGCTGATGCTGGTTAAATACACCCAACCTTTGATGGGCTACTCTGCAAGCTAATAAAAAAAATTAAGACTTAGAGTGATGGATTTTGATCTATTGCTATATATGATGGTGTTTGTTAGAAAGCAGATCTGATTTTTACCCTATTGATATTTCGTCTCCAGCGGCATGTGATTTTCGGGTTATCGCTACTGAGTAGATTAACGTTAACGAGTAGTATCGGGTGCTGACGTGTCACTTTACCGTAATTATGGAGTAAATAAAAATTTGCGGTTTTTCAGGTTTTATCAGCAAAGCAGCATTCCCGGTGGAAGCGGAGCGAATCCTGGTCGAAATGGGATTAGCTATTCAGAATCGTGGGCCCGATAGCAGTGGTCATTGGTTCGATGCTCAGTTCAGAATTGGCTTATCTCATAGACGTTTAGCGATAGTTGATTTGTCAGCTGCTGGTCAGCAGCCTATGCACTCATGTTCCGGGCGCTATATTATTGCCTTTAATGGTGAAATTTATAACCATGAAGAGCTTAGAGCTGAACTTGAAGCACTACTGCCAGGTAGGTTCTGGCGCGGACATTCAGATACTGAAACCTTGCTTGCGTCGATAGAGCAGTGGGGTTTGTTGCTGGCATTACAAAAATCGGTTGGGATGTTTTCCATAGCTTTATGGGATAACACTGCGCAGCAGTTGATGTTGGCCAGAGACAGATTTGGTGAAAAGCCCTTATATTTTGGTTGGAACAGCCCTGAGCAAGAGCATTTTATTTTTGCCTCGGAGTTGAAAAGCTTTCGGGCTCACCCTTTTTTTAAAGCGAAAATTGACAGTCAGTCTCTGACCCTTTTGCTTCGGCATAACTATATTCCAGCGCCTTATTCAGTGTACGAGGGTATTAAAAAATTACTACCTGGCACTATTCTCACTCTAAATAGCGGCGATTTTTCCAGTTCAACACAAGTTTATTGGTCTGCTAAAGAAGTAATGGAGCAAGCAGTTGCTTCAGAGCGGATCTCGTTGCAGGGTGATGTTAGTGAACAATTAGAATTATTGCTTAAACAGGCTGTTAAGCAGCAAATGATGGCCGATGTGCCATTAGGTGCGTTTTTATCCGGTGGTATCGACTCATCGTTAATTGTAGCGTTGATGCAGTCGCAATCTGAACGGCCAGTAAAAACGTTTTCTATTGGCTTTCACGAGAAAGCTTTTAACGAAGCTGAGTATGCTAAAGCGGTGGCTAAATATTTAGGTACAGAGCATACAGAATTATATGTTTCAGCTGATGACTCCCTGGCAGTTGTTTCCCAGCTAAGTGAGATATATGACGAGCCTTTCGCAGATGCTTCACAAATCCCAACGTATATAGTGTCACAAATGGCAAAACAGCATGTTACAGTGTCTTTGTCTGGTGATGGTGGTGATGAGCTTTTTTGTGGTTACAGCCGCTATCTGATGACAGAGCGAGTATGGTCGGCACTGAAAAAATGCCCATTTTTCTTGCGAAAAGCCGCTTCAAGGCTGATTTTGTTAGTGCCTGTAGCCTGGTGGAATCTTTGCAATGGCATGTTGCTGCGGCGCTGGCAAATGGCGAATTTGGGTGACAAGTTACACAAGGCTGCGGTTGTGATGACGGCTCGCAATGTCAACCAATTGTATTTAGCTTTAGTATCGCAATGGCATGATCCTGCATCTGTTGTGCATAATGCTGTTGAACCACATACCCTACTAAATGGCGCTGAAAACGGCTTAACAATACCCGATGCGATAGAGCGGATGATGGCACTAGATAGCCTTACCTACTTAACAGACGATATTTTAGTAAAAGTTGACCGCGCTGCTATGGCGGCATCACTGGAGACCAGAGTGCCTTTTTTAGATCATAGAGTATTTGAGTATGCCTGGTCATTAGCGAAGGCAGCCAAGTTACACCGGACACAAACTAAATACTGCCTAAAGCAAATTTTATATCGACACATACCCAAGGCATTGATTAAACGTCCTAAAATGGGGTTTGCTGTACCAATTGATCAATGGTTGCGAGGGCCTTTAAAAGAATGGGCCAGTGAGTTGCTTGACTACGAAACATTACAGCGTCAAGGCTTAATGGATGCATTAAAAGTGACCACGTTGTGGCAAGAACACGTGTCGGGTAAGCGTAATTGGCAATATCAGTTATGGACAATTTTAATGTTCCAAAGCTGGTACAAGAAACATCATCTATGAAAAAAAGCTACTGCGGTTATATTTTCACCTGGAGATGGAAGGTTAATAAGTGGCTTAGTACTAACTTTATGTTTCTTTTTACCAGTGTATTTTTTATGATGCGCGTTGGAATATCACTACGTCGTTGTCTCGTATGCCGATGTTTGAGCATTACTCAGAGCAATAAATTAGAGTGCTGATTGAGATGTATGGTTAAAGTGAAGTGAGTAAATACCTGCCGACAGTATGTTTAAAGAAAAATTGTGTTTTGTGGCTTAATGAGAAGTCACATTAAAGATCGCGGTATGAGTGCTGTGATGAGGATGAAATGTTAACAATAGTTCATATTATCAATGGATTGGAAAGCGGAGGTGCTGAAGCATCCATGTTCAATCTGTGTACTTATGACAAAGATAACAAGCATATTGTTATCTCACTTGTTGATGAAGGGCGTTACTATAAGCTATTAACAGAGCACGGTATCGAGGTTCACTGCATTGATTTAAAAGGAAAAGGTTGGTTAATAGCTAAGCTTTATCACTTATATAAACTACTCAGGAGTATTAAGCCTGATGTTGTGCAGACCTGGATGTATCATTCAGACCTGATAGGGGGAGTAATAGCGCGTTTGGCTGGTGTAAAAAAAGTGTTTTGGGGCATCCGAAATAGCATACTTACGCCGAAGTTAAGTAAACGTTCTACAATTTTCGTCTCGCGCATATGTTCAGTTCTGAGTTATGTTATTCCGTACAAAATCATCTGCTGCGCCGATAAGGCGCTAACGGTGCATGCTAAGCTCGGTTATCGAAAATCGAGAATGGAAGTGATTAATAATGGTTATGTGTTGTCTAAATTTAGCAACAATCCTGATTTGGCAACTGATTTTCTCGCTGAAGTAAAGCACACTGAAACCGACGTTTTGTTGGGTTGTGTGGGGCGTTTTGATCCGAATAAAGATCATAAAAACCTGTTAGATGCTTTGGCAATAGTTAAATCGCGTGGGATTGCTTTTCGTTGTTGCCTGGTAGGCAATCAGATGACAACAGAAAACTCACAGCTTATGGCCTGGATAAGAGAAAATGGTCTCGAGCAGCACATTATTCTACTAGGGCTGCGCAGTGATATTCCGGCAATTATGAATGCGCTGGATATCCATATCCTATCTTCTGTCGCCGAGGCGTTTCCTAACGTAATATGTGAAGCGATGGCTTGTGGCACACCTTGTGTCAGTACTGATGTTGGTGATGCCGCTATTATTGTTGCTGATACGGGGTGGGTGGTGCCAGCAGAAAATGCTGCGGAGTTATCAAACGCGCTAATAGCCGCCATTGCCGCGCGCGGCGACAAACTTGAGTGGCAAAAACGCAGCGCTGCGTGCCGTGACAGAATCGTCGTTAATTTTAGTTTAGATAGGATGGTGTCTGCTTACCAGCGAACTTGGACTAGCTAGGTGATGTAAAATCAACTCTGTCCGAAACTGCAAATAGAATAGCTGGTTTCAGTTGGAAATCTATTGTTTATCTGGGCGTGAGGCAGCTGCTTGATGCAGTGTTCTCATGTTTTGGAGCTGTACTTTGAAAATTATTTTCTTTTGCAATGATTTACCTTTTTTCGTAAATCATTTCTCTACCCTTGCAAGGCGGACGCATGAAAAAGGCTATGATGTTATCGTTTTGGCAGGAGGAGCAACGCCTGAAGCAGTGCATTCTGTTGAACGTTTAGGTTGCAGGCTGATACAACTTAATATTTCTCGCAGTGGTACTAACCCTTGGCAGGAATTGGCGGCTTTTCGGCAGATTTGGCAGGTTATTCGTGCGGAAAATCCCGATATTATGCAACTGCTTACAATAAAACCTTGTATATACGGTGGTATAGCTGCCAGATTCTTAAAAGTTCCTAAAGTTGTTGGAACTGTTACTGGACTCGGTTACACCTTTTCCGGTAGTACACTAAAAGCGATTATCAGAAAAAATATGCTGTTATTTCTATATCGATTTGCTTTTGGCGGCAGTAGGCGCGATGTAAAGTTAGTGTTTGAGAATCTTGATGACAAAAGTTTTTTCGAACAGTCAAAGGTGATTTTGCCCGCGCAGACAAGTCGCGTTTGGGGGGCGGGTGTCGATCTAAAACGTTTTTCATTCAAGAGTCAGCATCCCATAGCAGCTAGCGATAAAGTGTTTAGGGTTGTATTACCATCAAGAATGTTAAAAGATAAAGGTATATTAGAATTTATAGCTGCTGCTGACATCTTGAAAAATAAAGGAGCTCCTGTAGAAATGGTCCTTGTTGGGGGCACTGATTCTGCAAATCCAGCCAGCCTTAAAAATGAGGACATAATGCAATGGGTAGACCGCGGTGTTATTACTTGGCTTGGCTACAGGAACGATATGCCAGAACAGTTGCAACAAGCTGATATCGTATGTTTGCCTTCATATCGGGAGGGCATGCCAAAAGTAATACTCGAAGCTATGGCATGTGGTAAAGCAATAATTACCACCAATGTGCCAGGTTGTAGAGAGGCAATAGAACCTTTGGTTCATGGATTAATTGTACCTGCTGCAGATAGCGCAGCGTTAGCTGCTGCCATAGTTCAGCTCGTAGAAAACCCGAAACAACTCGAGATGATGGGGCATGCTGCGCGACAGCGTGCAACAATGCTTTTCGCTGATACGATGATTGCCGATAATTATTTATCCTTGTATGAAGTATCTGCGGGGTTTGGCTCATGAGCGGGAAAGTGTCTTTGCTTATTTCCGGAGCATCCGGTTTCGTTGGCAAACAGCTTCTAAATCAACTAACAAAATTTGAGGCTTATACTTTTAACTGTGCAGTGAGGGCCGAGAATAGTAATGTACCGTTTCCCGTTGTAATTAGATCTATTGACACGAATACTAATTGGAGTTCTGCGCTTGAAGGCAAGCAGGTTGTTTTACATATGGCCGGCAGAGCGCACATCATGCGTGATGATTCAACAGATCCATTAACTGAATATCGCAAGGTAAATGTAGCTGGAACACTTAATCTTGCCCGGCAGGCTGCGGCGTCAGGAGTAAAACGCTTTATTTTTATCAGTTCAGTAAAAGTAAATGGTGAAGCTACTGCGCCAGCCACACTATTCAAGCATGACGATGAGCCCCAGCCGCAAGATTTTTACGGTGTATCTAAAGCAGAAGCTGAAGCCGGTTTAAAACAGCTGGCTGCCGAAACAGGCATGGAAATTGTTATTATCCGCCCGCCTTTGGTTTACGGGCCCGGCGTAAAAGCTAACTTCGCCACTATGTTAAAGTGGGCACAGAAAAACTTACCGCTGCCGTTTGGTGCTATCCACAATAGGCGCAGTATGGTAGCGCTGGATAACCTGGTTGATCTTATTATTACCTGTATCAGCCATCCTAATGCGGCTAACCAGACGTTTTTGGTTAGTGATGACCAGGATATTTCCACTACTGAATTGCTGCAAATGATGACACGAGCGGCGGGTAAAAAACCCAGATTACTGCCTGTCCCGGTTAGCTGGTTAAAACTGGCGGGTAAATTGACTGGTAAGCAAGCGGTAATAGATCGCTTATCTGGTAATTTGCAGGTAGATATTGAGCATACTAAAAATACCCTGAGCTGGAGCCCACCGGTTTCGGTGGAAGAGGGGATTAAGCGCTGTTTTACTAAAGAGGATCTATGTTAATTCGGTTATTAGATATTATTTTCGCCTTTTTCGGTCTGGTAGTTGGCTTGCCGGTATTGCTTATTCTTACCCTGATTGGCTTGTTCGACACCGGCTCGCCAATATTCCGGCAGCAGCGGGTAGGCCGGCATAAAAAGCCCTTTACCCTGGTAAAGTTTCGTACCATGCGCCCGGATACTGCCCATGTTGCCAGCCATTTGGCCAGTAGTAGCGCCATTACGCCTTTTGGCGGCTTTTTGCGTAAAACAAAATTAGATGAATTGCCGCAGCTATGGAATGTGCTGTGGGGCGATATGAGCCTGGTGGGGCCACGGCCATGCTTATTTAACCAGCAGGAACTTATCGATGAGCGCGAGCAGCGTGGTGTGTTAAATGCCCGCCCGGGCATTACCGGTCTGGCGCAGGTTAATGATATTGATATGTCGACGCCGGTGTTGCTGGCACAAACCGATGCACAAATGTTGCAAAGCCTGACCCTGGCCAATTATTTTAAGTATATTCTGATGACCGTTGCCGGCAAGGGCAGTGGCGACAGGGTTAAAAAAGATTAACCACAATTTATTTGGAAAGAGTGCAATGAATTTTCTGGTCACCGGCGCCGCAGGTTTTATCGGCTCGTTTGTTTGTCAGCGCATATTCGAGTTGGCTCCAAAGCAGTTTGTTAGCTGGTATCGTGGTTACTACCAGTGTTAAACCCTAATTTGTTATTCAGAGCGGTAAATTAAGCTATGGCTTTGCCGGAACAGCAGCCGTTAGTCACGGTATACATTGCCACCCATAATCGCCCAGAGCTGTTAGCCAGGGCGATCAGCAGCTGCGTGGCACAAACCTATCCGCATCTGGAAATTATTGTGGTTGACGATGGCTCTGCTCCGCAGCAGGCACAGCTAAACCAACAGTTACTGCTGGAGTACCCGCAAATAAAATACCTGTATTTGCCGGTAGCCGGCGGTGCGCCAGTGGCCAGAAACACGGCTATTAAAATGGCCAGCGGCGAATTTATTACCGGCCTGGATGACGACGACGAATTTAAACCTGAGCGTATTAGTGAGCTGGTACAACACTGGTATAGCCGCACAGATTGCGCTTTTTTATGTACTGGCTATACCGTTATTACCGGCCAGCAGCGGTTGTTTAATTATGCCCGCCGTCCCAGACGCATTAATTATCAGCACCTGCTATATGCCAATGTGGTGGGTAATCAGCTTTTTACCTTAACCTCTTCGTTGCGCGCGATAGACGGCTTCGATGCTGCGCTGCCCAGTTGCCAGGATTACGATACCTGGCTGCGCCTGGCTGCTGCTTTTGGCAACGGCTACCGGATTGGCAGTTGTAGCTATATTCTGCATCAGGAGCATCAGGCCAACCGCATTTCAGACTCAAGCCGGCGCGAGCAAGGCTACCAGCTGTTATTGGAAAAGCACCGCAAGTTTATGACAGCTGCCCAGCTGGCCAGTCATCAGGTTAACTATGCGCTGCATAACAATACCACCTTTCCCTGGCGGGCCTTTTTTCGCCTGCCTTTAACGCAGTGCCTGCGGGTGCTTAAAACGTTAATGGTGCGCCGCGGCTGGAGCCTGGTATTATTCAGCAGAGGGTTTCCACGATGAAGTCGCTGTGCTTTGTGCATCAGTCCAAAGCCCAGTTGCCGGAACTGCAGGCGTATGCCGACTATTTCCGCCAGCGCTACCAGGTGGTAATTAATACGCCTGACGCTAATTTGCAGGGGTATGACATAGTCTGGTTTTTTATGGGCTATTTTCGTTATCAACCACAGCCACACCAGTTTATTGTGCACGAATATGCGTCGTTATCGACCCCACCTTTGGCTCGGCTGAAAGACCAGCTGAAACAACGGTTAAATAGCCGGCCTGACTTACGGGTATTTCAAAACCCTCACCAGAGTGAACTATTGAGCTTTACTGACGATGTACCGGTGCGCTACCGTGATATGGGGCTATCCAGCCACTTTATCAGCCAGCATAACAGCGAAAAAAAATGCGATGTTATTTACGCTGGCGCCATGGATAAAAGCCGTCAGCTGGAAAAAGCGCTGGACATTGTGCTAAAACTGCGGCCGCACGCCAGTATCTGGCTGGTTGGCCAGCCATCGGCCTATTTACAACAGCGTTATCAGCACTATGCCAATATCCGTTTTATGGGCCCGGTACCTAACAGCCAGATCCCGCAATTGCTAAATCAGGCCCGTTTTGGCCTTAATTACGTACCAGATGTGTATCCTTACAGCTTTCAAACGTCTACCAAACTGCTGGAATACGCCGCGTGCGGTTTGCCTGTTATTGGCAATAAAAATAGCTGGGTAACTCACTTTTTAAGCCAGCACCCCATGCAGTATCATGATGTGCACCAGCTTACTGCCTGGCCGCAACCACAAGCCGCTAACATTAGTGCGCAAACGCTGGCCGCCTGGAGTTGGCAACAGCGCATCGCCGATGCTGGCTTTGAAACTATTTTGCCCGGGTAATGTCCGACACTCCAGCGGCATCCTTGCTCAGCTAAAGGGCATACGGTAATATGCAACAGCATTGTAGTCAGGCAGTTTACAACACAGGATCACAGATGAAGGTTAAGTACACTCGCGGTTTTACGCTGATTGAGCTACTCATAGTTATTGTTATTTTGGGCTTACTGATGTCTTTAGTTGCGCCACAAATGTTTTCTAAAGTCAGTTCCAATAAAGGTAAAGTAGCAGCGGTGCAAATGGAAATGATTACCACCGCACTTAATACTTACCGGCTTGATGTTGGCCAGTATCCCGCCACCCTTGGCGAATTGCGTAGGTCAACCCACCCAAAATGGGACGGTCCTTATTTACCAAGAGATGTGCCACTGGACCCATGGGACAACCCCTATGTGTATGCTGTGCCGGGTACTAATGGTGAACCCTTCTCCTTAATGTCATACGGTCGCGATGGCGTACCAGGTGGCGAAGGTGAAGATGAGGATGTTATCTATCAATGACAGAGCCGCAAATCCTGCTGCAGGAACACTTCCAGATATCAACAACTGATATTGAAAAAGCTGTCGTATTTCAAAAAAAGTATGGTGGTCGTCTTGAGCAAATTCTGATTAATATGGGGGCGATGTCTGAAGATAGTTTGCCGCTTTATTTTTCCAACCTGCTGGATATTCCGTTACTGTCCGATGACATGTTGCAACAGGTGTCACCTGAGAGTTTGCAAAGTCATGATTTAAATTGCTTGCTTAGCCCGCACGACTGCTTTGTGCTGGCTCACGACGACACGAGCGGTAAGTATAGTGTCGCAATGCTCGACCCGTTGGCAGTAGCAGCGAATCAACAGCTGACAGAACGCAATGTTGCCGCTGACTTTTATGTTGCCACTCTACTGCAGGTTCAACTGTTGCGACAACATTATGCGCAAAACAGTTCGGCTCTGAATATTACTGACGATCTGATGAGCGACGTGGAAGAAGATCGCTTGCGTGAACTGGCAGGTGAAGCGCCTACCGTCAATTTGCTCAACTCATTAATTTCAAGAGCATTGCGTGCCAGAGCATCTGATATGCATCTGGAGCCGATGGGCAATCGCTATCGGGTAAGGTTCCGCATTGACGGAGTATTACAGGAGGCAGACTGGATCCCGCCACGCATGCGCTTACCTGTGGCATCACGTTTAAAAATTCTGTCTGGTATGGATATCGCCGAGAAACGCCGGCCGCAGGATGGCAAAATTGCCATGCGAATTTCCAATGAAGATCTGGATATCAGGGTGTCGTCTTTGCCGTTACATGATGGCGAAAGCATCGTAATGCGTTTTTTGCGTCAGGACTCAATAAATTACAGTATGGATGTACTGGGGCTGTCTGCGGATACCGAAGCCTTTATCCGCGAAGATATTAAAAAAACCTCTGGCGTTATTTTGTTAACCGGCCCCACCGGCTCCGGTAAAACCACCAGTTTGTATACCTTTTTAAATGCGATTAACGAGCCAGGTGTCAAAATTATTACCCTGGAAGATCCGGTTGAATACCAACTGGAAGGGGTTAATCAGGTACAGGTGCAATCGGCTATTGGTTTCGATTTTGCGGCTGGGCTGCGCAGTATCGTGCGCCAGGATCCTGACATTATTATGCTGGGTGAAATTCGTGATAAAGAAACGGCCCAAATTGCTATGCAATCTGCCCTGACCGGCCACCTGGTGTTTTCTACGGTGCATACCAACGATGCGCCCAGTGCTTACACCCGCCTGCTTGATTTAGGTGCTGAAGAGTACCTGCTCAACGCGGCCATCGTCTCTATTATTGCCCAGCGCCTGGTACGCAAGTTGTGTAGCCATTGTGCGGTGCCACATGCAGATGCGACAGCCGTAACGGCACGCTATGGCCTGGCAGCGTTATCAGCACAATACCAGCAAGCATTAAATTTACAGCAGGCAGTAGGGTGCGAAGCCTGTGCCCATACCGGTTATCGCGGCCGTATTGCGATTATTGAATATCTGCGCTGTGATGACGATATTAAATCACTACCTAAAGACGAAAACTTTCCGGTTGCGGCACGTAAGCTGAATATTGAGCGCGGCGGCAGAACCTTGCTGCAGGATGGCTTGCTTAAAGCTATTGTTGGCCAAACCACCATAGAAGAAGTTATCAGGGTAGCAGGCTGATGGCGCTGTTCGAATTTAAAGCTTATGACAACAGCGGTAATATTGTTAGTAGCGTGATAGACAGTGATAACCTGGAAAACGCGCAGCAACTGCTGCTTGGGCAGGGGCTGTTGCTGGTGTCTATCAAGCCTAAACAGGTTTCCTCGGCGTTAACCTTGTTTTCGTCAGATAAGCTATCGCTCAGCGAGCTGGAGTTTATTACCTCAGAGTTAGCATTATTGCTGCGCAGCGGCGTTAAAATTGACCGTTGTCTGCACATATTAAGTAAAGGCAAAGCTAATACTGTGTCTGGCCGTCTGTTAACTGAGCTGTCGGTTGCCGTAAAACGAGGCGAGTCGCTAACCGAGGCATTGTCTAAGCACAAACATTTTGATTCGCTATATATCAACCTGATAAAAATGGGTGAGGCCAGTGGCGAGTTGGCCGAGGTGTTTGCCGGTCTGGCGCGGGATTTAAAGTTTCGTAAAGAGCTACAGTCTAAAATTACCCAGGCACTGGTGTATCCCTCCGTGATCTTTGCCGTGTGCTTACTGGCAATTCTGTTCGTGTTTAACTATATAGTGCCGCAAATGTCGGGTATGTTCGACAACAGTGATAACTTACCGGTTTATACCACCTTACTGATTGGCGCCAGCAATTGGATGCAGCAATATCAATGGTGGCTGCTGCTAGGCATAGCTGCAGTGGCCGGCGCTATCAGGTTAGTAGCTAAAAAGGGTGTGTTTAACCAATGGCTGGATGAAAACCTGATAAAAATACCGGTTATTAAAAACGCTATTTTACAGATAGAACGGATCCGCTTTAATACCAGCATGGCATTAATGCTGGATGCCGGTGTGAAGCTCGATAATGCCATTGAACTGGCCGCCGGCACGGTAAAAAACAGCATTTTACGTAATACCGTAGCCGCCGCGCGCGCTAAAGTGAAACGCGGTGTCAGTTTAACTGAGGCCTTAAGTAATACGCCCATTTATCCGGATTTTTACTTGTCGTTATTAGAAGTGGGTGAAGAAAGCGGCCAGTTGTCATTGGTGTTTGAAGAAATTGCCAGCCGCAGCCGTAACGACTTCAGTAGCTGGACAACCAAAATCACCAGCCTGCTTGAACCCCTGATGATACTCTTTATGGGTGGCGTTGTCGGTTCAGTGGTGGTGGTGATGTTGCTCAGTATCATGTCTGTTAACGATACTTTCTAACACAGGCCGGCCCTAATGAAACCTGGTTTTACCCTGATAGAGCTGCTTATCGTTATCGTCTTACTGGGCATGGCTATTGCGCTGGTGGGGCCGTTAACGATAGAGCAGGTTGAAAACAGCCGGGCCAGAAATGAGCAGCAAAGTTTACAGCGCTGGTTGCAACAGCAAAGTTTTACCGCCTTTAGCCGCCAGCAACCTGCTGAGTTTTGGTTAGACGGCAAAGCTATTTTTACAGCCACTGCACCACAGGCCGAACCTGAGCTAATCGTTACGTTCAGTTACCTGTTTTT
Organism: Arsukibacterium ikkense; assembly: GCF_000987775.1. Lineage (GTDB taxonomy): Bacteria > Pseudomonadota > Gammaproteobacteria > Enterobacterales > Alteromonadaceae > Alishewanella > Alishewanella ikkense. The sequence continues at coordinate 286,498 of NZ_LAHO01000002.1, read as the reverse complement.
TGAACCCCAGGCACTTACTATTAATCAGAATGGCTATATGCAACCTGACACCCTGGCCGTATCTGTTAAAGGGCGTGTGCAACAACTGGATCTTTTTGCGCTACTGGCCGGTAAAAATGAACATTAAGGCCAACGCCAGGGGCTTTACCCTGATAGAAGTATTAATTGCTGCCATGATCCTGTTTACCGTGGTGGCAACTGTCAGCCAGGTATATCAGGCGGCAGCCACCTCCAGCATTAAAGCCAGCCGCTCGGTTGAATTGTCAGGGTTGGTGCCATTACTGGCCGACACCATTCAATTTAACTTACAGCAAGCTGATACTGCTCAAACCGTTACCCAGCAGGGCATAATTAACGACTACCAGTTTAGCTGGACGGCGACGGTGACCAATAAGGCTCCTCCACCACCACGCTATGAGTTTGAATCAGAGCGCTTTGTTACCCAGGATGACAAATTTTATTTGTGGCAGGTACAGTTAGAATTGCTAAAAGGCGATTACCAACAGCAGTATGAGTTTACTGCCCTTAGCTGGCAAGGGTTATGAAAGCAAAAGGCTTTACCCTGATAGAAGTGCTGCTGGCGATGATGTTGCTCAGCGTAGTGATGTATATTGGCAGCCTCAGTTTTTCTATTTTCAGCGACCGCTGGCAAAAAGAGCTGGGTGGCTTTAATGCCGATGTCAGCGACGCGCGTAAGTTATTACTTTTGCGCCAGGTGCTGCACGGTACGGCTAATTATCTGGCCCGAGACACCGATGCACGTGCCGCCTATCTGTTTTATGGTGATGCTCAGCAACTTATTTTTGTTACTAACGCTCCGGTGTTTAACACCGGCTACCAAGCCTGGGTAAGGCTAAGTGTTCATACGCTGGAATCCGGCCAGCAACAGCTACGATACGCAGAATACAGTTTTGCCGCTGCGCCATTGTTTACCGTTGGCGGGCAGCCCGCGCCGGATCACAGCCTGGTGCTGCTACAAAGCGACAATATCCGCTTTAACTATTTTGGCTGGCACAGCTTTGCAGCCAGAATTCGTTATACAGAGTCAGGTGAGGGCTCGCCAGGCTGGCAAGATGCTTACCGTGCTACAGAAATTGGTGTGATACCGTACGCGGTGAACCTTAGCTGGGGCCCGAATGAGCCAGTCATCTTTGCCTTACCACATGATAATCGTCACCGCCAATCCAGCATTTATGATGAACGCGATGAAGCCTAAGTACACTAAGCGCGGCGTGGCGCTGGTTCAGGTATTGTTTATTACCACCATCTTGTCGTTGATGGCGCTGCACTTTACCCTTACCAGCCGCCAGCAGGTGGCAATTGCTACCACCTTACAAGATAAAGTCAGTGCTGAACTGCAATTGTTAAACTGGAAAAACGAACTGCTATTTACCTTATTGTCGCAACCGGCAACCGGCAGTGTTGGCGCTGACAATACGGTGGCAACCCAAATTAGCCAACACTGGAATTTTCACGGTATGGCGTTTTCACCTGCCGATAATGTGCAAATTCGTCTGCAGGACATTGAAGGGTTACTGTCAATATCTATTGCAGGCAAGGACGCGGAGTTGCAGCAGTTGTTCAGTTATCTGCAACTACCTGAAGCAGATGCCGTGCGTATTATCTCTGAGCTGGCAGCACAACAAGATTTACCCTCTGTTATTCACCGGCCGCTGCGCGCCATTGCCGGACGGCAGATGTTTTTACAAAGCATCAGCGAGTTGCAGCAGTTGCCCGGTATCAGCGCTGAGCAGTATCGAACTGTAGCAGCGCTAACCACAAATTTGCAGGTAAGCAGGTTTAACCCGCTTAATGCCCCCGATGCTTTGCTGCGCGCCTTGCTGCTGCCTGATATTGCCAACGAGGTTATACGGCTGCGAAACACCAATGCGCTAACCGCGGCCAGCTACAGTGCTTTGGTCAGAATAGGCGATTACGAAAACTATTCATTTGTGCGGGGCGAGCGCTTGTTAATTGAGCTTGAGGTAACGCATGGCTCAGCGGTAGCTAAACGGCGCTTTATCTGTTACATTCGCCCTGAAAATCAATTTCCGCTTATCTGGTTGGACTAGACAAAGAAGTAGACATGCCAAGCTTAATATCCCGCCTTGTTAACGCTATTAAAAAGCTGCTGCTACGCCAGGTATCTTATCTGGATGCACAAGCATACCAACTAAGCGCAAAACATGGCCTGCTGGCTCAGCCGGCACTAACAGGCAAAATATTGCTGGTTAGCCGGCATGGTTATACTGAGCATATTCAGTGGCTACCGGTTACCCGTAGTGCCGAGGCCAAAAAGCTGGTTAAGTTTCAGCAAAGCAGCCGTGGTGAGGGCTGGTGTTATTGTATTGGTCAGCCGTTAAATGGTAAAACACCGGTGCTGTGGTATCAGTTTAAACCGCAGGTACTCGCCCATAATGCCTGGCTGTACCTGCCAGAAACCTTGTTACTGGCGCAACAATGTAGCACCGATGAAGTGCTTATTTACCAAACACCGGATAGTAACAACAACATCTTTGTCAGCCAAACTCATGCCGGTGCCGCGTCGGCACTTAAAGGCGGTATGTTGCAGTCAGCCATGCAGTTTATGCTGGCGCATGGTGGCAATGTGCAGCAAACCAGCACGCTTAGTGCCCCCGAACTTGCGCCGCGTTTATTACAGGCCCTGGGGCAACTGCACCGGCTGCCGTTAGCCGGTTTCGTTAATAAAGCCGCCTTTAAGCGCACTACTGGCCTGCATGCGCTATTGCGCTATGTCTGGCCAACCGTTGCCGGCATTACCTTATACTTACTGCTTGCCGATGCCTGGACCGGCCATTTGCAACAACAGAGCCGTCTGCAACTACAGCAAGCCAACCGGCAGGCCAATCAGCTGTTGATCCAGCGTGACGACATTGACAGCATGGTTAGTCGCTATCAGCAGTTGCAGCAGGTATTACCAGCGTCAGATAACCTGTTACAACTGTGGCAGGTATTAGCCCCTTTGTACCAGCAAACCATTACTGTTAGCCATGTGCAGCAACGCTTGCAGCAGGTAACCTTGCGTATCGAAGCGCCATCTGCCACTGAAGCCCTGCAATTGCTGATGCAGCAACCCGGGGTAGTGCAGGGTCGGTTAGAGGGTAATGTGCGTCGCCAGAATAACCGGGACTTGGCAACCGTCAGCTTTCAGTTGCAGCAGGAGGCACCATGAGCCAAGTATGGCAGCAATATAAAGGCTATATAATAGTGCTGCTAATCCTGTTGCTGGCCCGTTTTGTCTGGCAACCGCTGTGGCAAAGCCGGCAGGATAACTGGCAACAACTGCAATACAGTGAAAACGCCCGCCACAAGGCACAAGCGCTGCTAACCCTGGGTGATGACATGCAGCAAGCACAGCAACAAATACAAACACTGTTAGCCACGGCCGAAAGCAAGCTGGGTACAGCCAATGATCTAACCCGCTATAAACTGCAGATCCAGCAACAGCTCGAGCAGCTGTTTGCTACGCATCAGTTGCAAATTACCTTATCATCGTGGCGCGACGGTATCGCCGACAGCGGTATTCAAACCCTGGTGCTGGATTTGCGTTTTAGCGGCAAAGCAAAAAACTACCTGAAGCTATTACACCAATTACAACACAGTGCCATTATTCCCTCTATGGTGATTATTGAACAACAACTGACTATGCGTGCCCAAACGCCCGACAGTATGGGCACTGCCGACGGCAATATGTCACTAAGGCTGGCCGTAACGTCGCAGGAGGCCGAGTGAACACAGCCCGCGCCAAGGCCCTGCTAATAAAAACCTTACCCGTTGTGTTACTGGCGGCAGTGTTATTGTTAGTGGACATAGCCATTAACCGGCCTGATTCGGCAGCAGCAACATCTGATATGCTGCCGCGCCTGCCACAGGCCAGCCTCTCACCCAGTAGTAGCGCTGAAGCTGATGCCGTGCTGGCGCTGTACCAACAGTTTGATGCCCCTGCTGCCATAGTTGCAACAGATCCCGAACCAGCAACACAAGCTGGCCAGGGGTTAAGCCAGCAGCAGCAAGATGCCCAGCAAGGTTTGCTGCGCGCCCTGTATATTGACAATAAAATGTACCGGCTAACGGCCGTGGTTAATCAGCGCCAGGCTATAGCCAACCTGACAGTAACAGATGTGCAAGCCCCCAATGCGCCACCACAACGGCTGGCCTTGCAAAAGGGCGACACCCTGCACCAATATGAAGTAGTATCAGTAACGGCGCGGCGCATTACCTTCAGGCATCAGCAGCGTGAGCTGTGGCTGCAGTTATTTACGCCTGAGCCGGCAGACCCTGTTGCAAATAATTTGCCTTAATAGCCAGGCTGTATTTAAGCTGGTTTTTGCTCAGCCTGCTGCTTAGCAGCTAAGAATACACAGATAAATGGAACCACAATGAACAAACAATTTACGCTAAGCTTGTTAAGCTGTTTTATCCTGGCCGGCTGCGCTACCCAATCTGCTACGCAGAACTATAAGCTTAACGACTCCTACCTTAGGGGCGATGTTATTGTGCAGCCAGAGCAACAACAGTCTTCCGCCGAGCAAACAAGTGTTGGCAGTTCAGAGTCGTTCATTCGGGTGCCATCGTTAGTCTCGGCTACTCAGGGCTTTACCTCTGATAGTGCTATTGCTGACCGCTTTTCAAAAACCGAAACACTTACCATCGCTGCAGACAATATGCCCATAGTTGATTATCTGCATTACAGCTTTGGTGAGCTGTTAAAAACCAATTATATTCTGGGTGAGGGCTTGGCTAATCTGGCACCGGTTACCTTAAATGTGCAACAAAAAATCAGCCCGCAAAAACTATTCAGCTTAACCGAACAATTATTGCTGGAACGTGGCGTTGGTGTTAAGCGCCAGAACGATATGTTGTATATTTCAATGTTGCCCAAAAGCGGCAGCGACATTACCTCGGTAGGCTATGGCCGCGCAGCCGACACCGTACCAAATGCCCTGAACGTCAGGCAAATTGTGCCCTTACGTTTTATTATGAATACCAGCGCACTAGAGACTTTACGTGCTATCGCTAACGTTCAAACCGGGTTTGATAACGCCCAGGGTTTACTATTTTTAACCGGTGAGCGCCAGCAGGTTGTGCGCGCATTAGAATTGCTGGAGTTATTGGACTCGCCTAACAGTCGCAGCCGTAATGTCGGATTCTTAAAGCTAACCTACTTGTCATCCGAGCAGTTTGTCAGCTCTATTACCGAGTTGCTAACCAATGAAGGCATTATGTCGCCCGGTGGCGGCCGCGACAATCGGGTATCTTTTGTGCCGGTTAGTCAACTGGGGGCGGTGGCGGTGTTTGCCAGCGAAGCCGAGTTTATCACCCGTATTCAATATTGGGCAAAGCAGTTAGACAGGCCTAGCAGCGGTACTGAGCAGCAGTACTTTATTTATGCACCGCGTTATGCCAGAGCCTCTGATTTAGGCCAAAGTGTGTCAGCACTTATTTCCGGCCGTGCCGCAGCGCAGCGCAGTGTGGCACAAAGCAGCTCTGAGCAACGTTCCGCTCAAATTGAGAATCGTGCTGCGCAATTGGCAACCAGTGCTGAAAATGAAACCATGCGCATGGTAGTGGATGAACGCTCAAATACCTTGATATTTTATGCTTCAGGCACTGATTATCAAGCCATGTTGCCGTTAATTCAGCGCTTGGATGTGATGCCCAAGCAGGTGATGCTGGAGCTTACTATTGCTGAAGTTACCCTGACCGATGAATTTCGCTTTGGCGTAGATGCTGCTTTTAGCTCTGGTCGCTTTAATATATCCAACAGCTTTGGTGCGGCAGATATTGGTGGTTCAGTGCTGCGTTGGGCCAGTGGTATGAATACGGTTAATGCCCAGGCTTTTGAAACCAACCGCCTGGTAAATGTGTTATCTAAGCCCACCTTATTGGTGCGCGACGGCGTAAATGCCAATATTAATGTCGGCACGCAAATTCCTGTAGTGGGCAAAACCACTACCGACCCGGTTAATGGTACTACCCGTTCGGTCGAGTACCGCTTTGCGGGTATTGATGTTAGTGTCACACCTACTATTAATGCCCAGGGCGTGGTAATAATGAGCATTACCCAATCCAACAGTAACGAGGTGCCCGGTGGCAGCAGTGTTGAAGGTAACCCTCAGGTGTTCGAGCGCAGCATTCAAACTGAAGTAGTAGCCGAAAGCGGCCAAACCATAGTGCTGGGTGGCTTAATCAGCGAAAACCGCACCAGTAACAGCGATGGTTTGCCAGGCTTACATCGCATACCCTTTCTGGGTGCGTTATTTGGCACTAAAGCGCGCGAAAGCACTAAAACCGAGCTGGTAATAATGGTTACCCCAAGGGTAATAAACCGCTCTGACGAATGGGACGATATTAAGCGCCAGCTAACTGGTGCCCTGGAATTCCTGGTGTTGGAATAAAACACTTGCTTTTTCAGAAGCAGGTAAGTATGGTGTTTAACGTTTTAGTTAGTTAAAACATGTGGTTAAGCAGTAAACCAAGGCGCTTTCAGTCTGTATAAATGCAGAGTTTAAGTGGGTTTTTACTGCATGTTAATGGCTTAATCGGCTTTAAAATAACCAATAAAAGCCTGTTAAGGTTGTTAAACCGATAATTTAAGTCGATTTTGCATTATAAAGTTGACTTCTAGTATCGTTTACATAAACTAGGGCTCGGAAAGTTGAAGTAGAGGCGCGCGCCACAGGGCAGTCGTCCTTGGTTTAACTTTACAGCTCAGCTTTCTGTAGAAAGTAAAAAAAACAACTGGAACAATGTAGGATTGTGTTGTTCCAATTTCATGAAATTGGAGATTTAAACGTATGAAAAAGGTATTTAACGCCTCTTTAGTAGCAGCATCTATGGCTCTTGCCTTTGGTGCAAGCGCTGCTGATTTAACTATTTCTGCCCCAACTGTAATAACAACCGAAGCTGCTGCTGCAGGTGTTGCCGCTCCTGGTCAGGCGCAAACTATCCGTGTTTTAAACCGTGCTGAGCTGGTTCCAGGTGATAAAATCACTCTGACTTTCCCAATCGGTACTGTTTTAGCTGATCCAACACTTGCTGCTGACTTCAGTATTGACTACGGTAATGGTACTTTTACTTTTACAAATATTACTTGGACTCCTAGTACTGCTACAGTAGCTCCAAAGCTAGAGATGGAAGTGCAGTTAGGTAACCCGGTTATCGCTAACTCTGCATTTGACGTTATTTTCGCCGGTACTAACTTCGTACCGCGTGCTGGTAATGTAACTTACAAGGCCGTTGATGGTGTTTCTGGTGTTGCTAAAGATACCACTGGCAATAACTCAGCTGCATTAACTACCAGTGTTGCTCAGCGTACTGTTAGTGCTGTAACAGCTTTTGATGGTTTCGTTAACCGCTTAGATCGTGACGAGTACAATGATAAAGGTTCTGTATTCGCTGAAGTAAACGTGAAGCTGGCTACTGCCGGTGTTCAGGCTGTTGTGGCTTCTGAGACACTGGTTTTAAATGGTACTTTTAATGCTAACACCGTTGCGAATATCGCAATCTGTGCTGATGGAACTAAGCCAACTGCTACTTTTGGAGCGAACTTGGGAGCTTTAGCATGTGGTGCTCCTCCAGCTTTAGTTTCGGTAGCTGGTACGCTTTCTTGTAGTGCAGTTGCTCCGGCAGCTTGTGGTGCAAATGATGTACGTGACACTTTAACTTTCAACACTGCAACCATTGCTGCTGCAATCGCAGCTGGTAACGGCACGTTCGTTGTTAACTTCGGTACAACTGCGGGCAATGACATTGCTCTGACAGAAATTACCGCAACTCACCCTGTAGTTTACACAGGTGTTGCTCCGGTAACTAATCAGACCTTCAAATATTTAGATGCAGCAAGTGTTGGTAAAACTCGTTTAGATGCTTCTGTAGTAAACGTTCCTTACCTGCCAGTTGGCTACCCACAGTTCTCTACCACTGTTGAAGTATCTAACCTGGGCGCGACTGATGCTGAAATCATCTTGGAAGCAGTAGGTAAAACTGGCGTGAAATACGGCCCGGTTACTCTTGCTAAGAAAGCTGTTAAAAACGGTGTAACAACTGTATTTGAAAGCGACATGATGACTGCATTCGGTCTGGCTAAAGGTGATAACGAGAAGTTAAGCGTAACTTTCGTAATTGATGCAAACGCTGCTGATATCACTCTGGCTCCGTACTACCGCGAAGGTACTTCACGTATCAACGTAATCTCTGACCAGTACAAGAAGTAATTAACTCAGCCTAGGCTGATTAGTTAACCAAAAACGCGCCTTAGGGCGCGTTTTTTTATTACTAAAAGCATAGCCATTTTATCAGAGACGCAGCCCACGTTATGAGTAAGCATTCAGCATTACGGTACCGCAAAGACATTGACGGTTTGCGTGCGTTGGCGGTATTGCCAGTATTACTGTTTCATGCTGGTTTTAATCTGTTTCCTGGCGGTTATACCGGTGTCGATATTTTTTTTGTGATTAGCGGCTATTTAATTACTGGTATTCTGCTTAACGAAATGCAGCAGCAACGCTTTAGTATGCTTAGCTTTTACGAGCGCCGCGCCAGACGGATTTTACCAGCGTTGTTTGCGGTGGTGCTGTGCTGTTTGCCGCTGGCCTGGTTTAGCCTGTTGCCGGCCGATATGTACAGCTTTTCCCAAAGCCTTGTGGCGCTGGCAGGCTTCGTGTCGAATATATTCTTTTGGAGTGAGCGCGGTTACTTTGGTACTGCCACTGAGTTAAAACCGCTGATCCATACCTGGAGCTTGGCGATAGAAGAACAATACTACCTGCTGTTTCCTCTGTTGTTGTTACTGCTGGCAAAATCTGAACGCCGCTTTATGCTGGTACTAAGCTTTATTTGCGCCGCCAGCTTTATCCTTTGTATCTGGATTACTGCCTTACATGCCGATTCGGCATTTTACCTGCTGCCTACCAGGCTGTGGCAGCTAATGGTTGGTTCTATTGTCGCAGGCTTAATGTTTTATCGTCCTGAGCCGCAAAAGCCAGCTGGTAAAACAGCCTGCCTGCTGGCCTGGTGTGGTTTGGCCATGTTGTTGTATGCCATACTGTATTTTAGCCACGACACTGCCTTCCCGGGCATCGCGGCCGTATTGCCTACCCTTGGTACCGCACTTTTGATATACAACCTGCAGCCACATTTTGCGTTGGCACGTTTACTTAGCTTACCGCTGTTTACCGGCATAGGGTTAATAAGTTACTCGCTGTACTTGTGGCATCAGCCATTGTTTGCCTTTTACCGTCATCTTACTGCTGAGCAATATAGCTGGCATTATGCGCTGCTTATTGTGCTGAGTGTTGTGCTGGCATATTTGAGCTGGTGTTACATTGAGCAGCCTTGGCGTAATAAACAGCGTTTTTCGCGCCATACGGTATTTGCTTCAGCGCTGTCTGGCTTGCTATTTATTACTGCTGTGGGGTTTGCCGGTTGGTACAGCAACGGTTTTATGGCGCGTTATACTGCAGCCGATCAAGCTCTGCTACAAAACTTTATCCAGGTTGATAACTATAACGCTGCTAAATTTGATGCCTTGCAATTGGCTGAATTTAGCAGCGATGGTGGCAAGCTAAAGGTTATTCTTATTGGCGACAGTTACGCCAAAGATTTAGTTAATGCTGTTTACAGCTCTGAGTTGCAGCAACATGTGTCGTTGTCTACTTATCAAATTAACGCTGATTGCGGCAACCTGTATTTACCGGACGATTTTAGCTTGCAGGTTAAGCCGGCGATGCGGACGCGCTGCAAGGCCATGGCCTGGTATGACAACGCCCAACTACAACAGCGTATGCAGCAAGCCGACGTGATCTGGCTATCATCGCAGTGGCATTTGTGGGTAGCGCAGCGCGTGGCGCAAAGTGTACAACAGCTGCAGCACGACTTTGCTAAACCGGTATTAGTATTTGGTAGTAAAAAGTTTGGTACTGTATCAGCTAAGCAGCTGCTGGAGATGACACTGGCACAGCGTATTGCACTTCGTAACCCGCTAAGTACTGCGCAGCAGCAAGTGCAGGCTGTAATGCGACAAGAGTTGCCGCCGCAACAGTTTGTCGATCTATCAACGTTGTTGTGCAACAGTGAAAGCCAGTGCCCACTTTTTACTGCTGACGGCGAGCTTTTATCGCACGATGGTGAGCATTTAACCCCGGCAGGCGCTAAGCACCTTGGCTCTTTATTGTATCAGGACATCCGTCTGCAGCGACAATGAGAAATTTTTTTAATAAAAAAATAGAAAAAATAGGGTGCGTCCCTAAAAAAAATAGAAAAAAATAGGGTGCGTCCCTAATAAAGTTGAAAAAATAGGGTGCGTCCCTGAAAAATAGGGTGCGTCCCTAATAAAGTTGTTGGTTGTTTTTATGTTTCATGCTGTATATTTTAAGTTAAGTTTTAGCTCTGAAATAACACTTTATGCCTCGGAAGAATCGTGTAGTGTTTGCGGATGTACCACACCATATTACCCAGCGTGGTAATCGGCGTGAGCCAGTATTCTTTAGTGATGACGACAGGCATTACTATATAAAATGGCTGGGACATTATAGTAAGTTGCATGGTTTGGATATTCTGGCGTATTGCTTAATGGATAACCATATTCATTTGGTTGCAGTACCAAACACCATTGATAGCATGCATTTGGTAATGCGGCCTTTGAATATGCGCTACGCGCAGCGTATTAATCGTGGTTTTGGCTGGAGTGGTCATTTATGGCAGGGCCGGTTTTATTCATCACCTCTTGATGATACACATATGTGGCAGGCTATTCGCTATGTTAATCGAAACCCAGTTCGCGCTGGTATGGTGGCTCATGCTCAAGATTATGTTTGGTCAAGTGCTGCATACTACTGTGGTAATCTGATCGATCCCTTAATAACAAAGTGTGCAACCTGGGCAAAAAGGCATAAAACATTTCATTCTGATTGGCAAAGCTGGCTTGGGCTTAATGAACCAGAGCAGGATTTACTTAAGTTGCGTCAATGCTTCAACAAAGGTTTACCTTGTGGTAATGATGATTTTGTAGGGCAGTTGGAGCTGCGGCTTGGACGTAGCCTACGCAGTAAAAAAGTTGGTAGGCCCAAAAAGTAAAGTAAAGTAAAAATAAAAAAATAGAAAAAAATAGGGTGCGTCCCTAATAAAAAAAATAGGGTGCGTCCCTAATAAAAAGGCGCTGGCGTTAAAAGGTTGTGCTGATGTTATACTGGGCGCTGTTATCGCTGTTTTTTTACAGGTTGTTTCGTGGTCAATTCCCTATTCAGAAATAAACTGGTACGGCAGGTATCGTTGTTATTAAGCGGTACTATTGTGGTGCAACTGATTAACTTTGGCTTTATGCCGTTGGTGCTGCGTATTTATGGCCCGGCAGAGTTTGGCGAATTGGGTGCCTTTAATGCTTTGTTATTATTATTTTTTCCGCTTGCTGCATTATGTTTACCAATGGCCATTGTGCAAGGGCGTAGCCGTTTACAGGCCCGCAATATTGCCAGCCTGGCCTGGGCAGTAGCGCTGGGGTTCAGCCTATTGTTAACCTTGTTATTGCTGATGTTTAAGCAGCCGTTGCTGCAGTTGTTATCGGTAGAGAATATTGGCAATTTGGTGTTTTTACTCCCCCTGGCTACATTATTTGCTGCCAGGCTGCAGATAGCACAACAGGTGCTGATCAAGCAACAGCAGTTTAAAGCTCTGGCCAAGGTAGATATGCTGCAGGCCCTTATTGTTAATGTGGCTAAGCTTCTATTTGGTTTATGGCAGAGCATTTCTGCAGTGCTGATTACCATAGCTGTGCTGGCCAGCGCGCTGCATGCCTTGCTGCTGCAAGTTATTGGTAGCAGTGTAGTAGTAAAACCCTGGCAACCATTGAGCGTGTTACGCTATGCCGGTTCGCGCCGTTATTGGTTGCGCTTGCGCCGCACATTAAAGCTGTTTCGAGCCTTTGTACTATTTCAGGCGCCCCAATCGTTGCTTAACGCTGCCGCTCAAAGCGCACCGGTGTTAATGTTGGCGGCCTTTTATGGCGCTGCTGTGGCTGGTTGGTATACGCTGGCTAAGGCCATTCTGGTGCTGCCGGCTATGTTATTAGGGCGGGCGGTTGGTGATGTATTTTATCCACACTTTACTCAGGCACAGCAACAGCAGCAGCCGCTTGTGGCAATACTGATTAGGGCTACCCTTAGCCTTGCATTATTGGGCCTTATTCCATTTAGTATTTTCATTATTGCTGGCGCTGATTTATTTGTGTCCGTGTTTGGCAAGGAGTGGGCGGCCAGTGGTGACTATGCCAGTTGGATGGCGCTATGGTTGTATTTTGCCTTTGTAAATACTCCAAGCATTAAAGCTGTAATGGTATTGCAGGTACAGCACTGGGCCATTGCGTTAAATGTTATTACCCTGTGCTTGAGAATTGGTGTGTTGTGGTACTTTGGTCTGACAGCATCTAACCCTGTGCTCGCGATTGCTTCTTTTGCTGCAGTGGGGGTGCTTCATAGTTTGGTGTTTACCGCGATGGCTATCTATTTTTGTTATAAAAAAGGCGCAAACAGGAGTCAGAGTGCTGCCACACAATAATGAGTTATATAAGGTAAATGTCGATCTGGCCGGTAGCTTCGGCCAAATCAGTACCGCAAACGACATCTGGTTGTATGGCCATGTTTACTCAGGCGAAAATAAACTGAGTGTTACCGCATTAAAAGCAGCGTTACACAGCGCTATTGCTGCAAATGGCTTAGCTGCATTTTTAGCCAGCCTGAACGGCTATTTTTCAGTGATCTTGCGTTATCAGCAACAGCTATTTTGTTTTAGCGATAAGGTACGCAGCAGGCCGTTGTATTATGTGCTGCAAGCGCAGCAGTTGCATGTCTCTGATCAGCCGGCAAAGCTGGCCAAATCTCAGGGCTGTCAGTTGTCTGCTGACCCGCTGGTACAACAGGAGTTTCTGCATACGGGCTTTGTCACCGGCAGTGACACCCTGCTAGCCGGGCTTAAGCAGCTACAGGCAGCCGAACTGTTGCAGCTGAATCTGATAACAGGGCAACTGATCACACAATATTATTATTGTTTTATTCCACGTAACCATGTCGAGGCAGAGGCCAATATCGCCGTCTGGCAAGCGCGGCTTGATGCAGTGGTTCGGCAAGTGGTAGCCAGGCTGATAAGTTATGCTAACGGCCGGCAAATTGTCATTCCCCTCAGTGGCGGTTACGACTCGCGTGCGCTGGCGTTGTACCTTAAACAGGCCGGCTATTCCAATGTACTGTGCTTTACCTTTGGCCGTAGTGGTAGTGCTGAAGTAAAACTGAGTAAAAAAATTGCTTCGGAGCTGGGGTTTAGCTGGCATTGCGTACGTTATCAACGCCACACCTGGGCTCGTTTGCAGCAGAACCCACAGTTTAGCGCCTATCTTAATTTTGTACATGGTTTGGTATCCGTACCCAACATTCAGGTTTTTCCGGCGATTCAACAGTTGTTAGCACAAAAACTGATTGCCGCCGATGCTGTTATTGCGCCGGGCCATACCGCGGCCTTTTTTTCTGGTGATCTACACAGCAACGGCGAAGTAGTGCATGGCAAAGGGTTAGCTCAGTCACAACAGGCAGTGATCAGTAAACATTACCAGAATAACCGGGGGCCACTTAGTGCCGCATTGCAGCAAAAAATTGACAAGCAGATAGCAGAAATACACTTAATGGCGGCACAGCAGGGCATTAAAAACCTGAATTCGGTGGCTGAAGCGTGGAATTATCGTGAGCGACAGTCCAAATTTATTATCAACTCTAACCGCTACTATGATTTTTTTCAGTTAGATTGGTGGATGCCATTTTGGGATGGCGATTTTATGGCATTTTGGCAGCAAGTACCCTATAACTTGCGACGAAAAAAAAACTTATGGATAAATTTTGTTGAATTATCCATGTGTCGCTATAGTGGTAATACGACACCTTATGGTCATGCCAGTATAAAAAAATACCCTTGGCTTACCCGGATGTATTCTTGGTTTAATTATTTTCTGGACGACAATAAATTGTATGCACTGGTGCCTTTTTCGCGTTGGTTAGCATTTAAGTTGCGGCTTAGTCAGCGCAGTGGCACTTTGTTCGGTACCCTTGCCGAATATTGCATAGCACAATGCAAACAAGAATTCGGCATAAAAAAGAATAAATAACTTATAATTGTGTCTAAAAAAACAGCGGAAAAGTCTTAACTTTGCGGTATAATCAGACCGGCTCCAACCTAAATCAATCCAATTCATGAATCTATAGCCAACCTAAAATTTAAGGTTGGTTTTTTTTCGGTCAGTTTTCAGTAAATTTAAATTTTTGAAAGCATTTACTTCTGAGCGGGTTCTTTTAAGATGTTCCGCATCTTTTATTCAGACTGGAAAATACCTCTTAATGAAACGTGTGGTAAAGACGTTTTTTCCTCGAGTGCTAATTCGCTTTGTTAAGGCTACCATTGCCCGCCTGAAATTATTATTAATGTTGGTTTTTTCCCGCAATGGTTTTTTGGCATCGCTTTACTATGCGCTAGCTAGCCGCCAGTTCTATCGTGAACATCGTGCTGTACTGTTAGGCAGCCTGGCCTATCATCGTGCGTTAACTTATATTGCTAATAGCTCTGCTTTGTTAAGGCGTAATATTCATCGCTTAGAAAAAGGCCTTATAATGCGGCCGCGGCGTGATGTGTTTGCTGAGCATTATATTGCGGAAACGGTAGACTGTTACTTAAACGCGCAGCAAAATCCTACGTTTTGCCAGAATGAACTAGTCTGGGCGCGTGACGTACTAAGCGAATATTTTCGGGTATGTGGCCCCAGTGCTATGGTCAGCCCGGCGAAAGCCCGCTTTACTGCGGCACCGGTGGTTACAGTTGCCTTGCCCAGTGGAAAAGTGCCTTATGCCCACCATAACGTGCCCGACACCAACATTAGCTATACCGAACTGCTACAGTTATTTACCCGTCGCCGCTCGGTGCGCTGGTATCAACCGCGGCCAGTGCCCATGCCTTTGCTGATCCAGGCCATGCAGGCCGCTAAGCTGGCCCCTTCGGCCTGCAACCGGCAGCCTTTTCAGTTTTATGTCGCCAACTCGCCAGCTAAAGCGGTAGCTGTAGCCTCCTGCGCTATGGGGACAGTAGGGTTTGCAGAAAACCTACCCTGTGTGGTAACACTGGTAGGTGATTTAAGTTGCTACCCGGAAGAGCGTGACCGGCATGTCATTTATATTGACGCGGCGTTGGCAGCAATGCAGTTTATGTTGGCACTGGAAACCCTGGGGCTGTCCAGTTGCCCGATCAATTGGCCAGACAGTGAGCCAAATGAACGCCAGCTAAGCAAGGTTTTAGCGTTGCAGTACTTTCAGCGTCCTGTGATGCTGATAGCGGTAGGTTATGCCCTGGCTGAGGGCGGCATTCCTTACTCTGAGAAGAAAGCCGATGCCATTTTATTTAAAGATATCTCATGAAATATATTGAAATTCGTGGCGTGCAGTTTGTCAATAAAGGCGCTGAGTTGATGTTACATGCGGTATTGCAGCAAATTAACCAACAGTATCCGGCTGCTATTCCGGTGCTTGCGCCTAATCGTAACTCTCCTTATTTATCCCGTGCCGCGGTGGGAGCCTTGCAGCTGTTGCCATTAAGAAAAGGCGGGCTTGATTTAACCGCCCTAAGTTATTTGATACCTAAACGAGTGCGGCAATGGCTGATCACTAACTTAGGTATTGTTACACCGGCAGATATTGATATGGTGCTTGATGCATCGGGTTTTGCTTATGGTGATCAATGGGGCAGTGCCAATACCCGCGTTATGCTTGCCACATTGAAGCGCTGCACTAAGCGTACTATCCCTTTCGTGTTTTTACCCCAGGCATTTGGTCCTTTTAGTAACAGTAAAGATGTAAGGCAATTACAACAGCATTTACCACAGGCTAGCCTGGTTTGTGCGCGCGAGCAAAGTAGCTTTACTTACCTGACAGGGGTAGTGGGGAATGCTCCCAATTTGGTTATGTTCCCTGACTTTACTAATTTGGTGAAAGGTAAAGTACCAGACTATTATCAACACGGTGCTGAAAATGTGCTGATCATTCCTAACAGTAATATGCAGGATGCCCGCAATACAGATCTGCGTTGGCGCGAGCGTTATCTGTCGGTGTTAGCAGATTGCGTGATGGTAATACGCCAAGCGGGCTGGCAACCGGTGCTGTTAAACCACGAGGGGCAAGCCGATGCGGCCTTGTGTTTGCAGCTGCAACAGACGGTGGGTGGCGAGCTGCCTTATATTACAGAGGTCGATCCCATTAAAGTTAAAGGCATTATTGGCGCCAGTAAAGCGGTAATTTGTTCACGTTTTCATGGTTGTGTTAGTGCTTTATCACAAGGAGTGCCTTGTCTGGGCACTAGCTGGAGTCATAAGTATGAGCGCCTGTTCGAAGACTACTTACAGCCTTATGCCCTTATTTCCCCTGATTTGCAAATTGAAGATATTGAAACATTGCTGTTGCGGGTGATTGCTGAAAAAGACGATAAAAATCTACAACTGCAGCGAGAGCACTGGAAACAACAAAGTGAGGAGCTGTGGAGAAAGGTTTGGCAAGCGGTGGCTGTGTCACATTGAATAGCTGACCTAAGGAGACAGGATGTCGATGATTTATCCACAACCAGAGTTTATCCACCATGGCGCGGTAGATGGGGTTACCGGCTCTTGCCATGAGTATCGCATAGCAGATGATTACGGCCTGCTTATCGACTGCGGCCTGTTTCAGGGCGACGAGCAGGGTAGTGGTAATAAAGCCAATTCAGCAATCTCTTTTCCGCTAAGCCATATCAAAGCGCTGATTGTTACCCATGTGCATATTGACCATGTCGGGCGTATTCCGTATTTACTGGCGGCTGGTTTTAGTGGCCCTATTTATTGCACTAAAGCCTCGGCCACTTTATTACCCTTGGTGTTGGAAGATGCGATAAAAGTGGGGGTTAGCCGCGATGCCACGCTGATTAACGGCGTACTGGCCAGGTTGCGCCGGCAAATAGTAGCGTGCGAGTTTAAGCAGTGGCAGGCTCTGCCAGAGCTGGCGGGTGCTGCGCCCCAGCTGCGCTTGCAACCGGCCGGCCATATTCTGGGCTCGGCTTATGTCGAGTTAAAACATCATGCCGCCTGTGGTCGTGTTTTTAAAACGGTATTTTCGGGTGATTTAGGCGCGCCGCATGCGCCGCTGCTACCCGCGCCGAAAGCGCCTTATGCCGCCGATGTGGTAGTGATTGAAAGCACCTATGGTGACAGGCTGCATGATAACCGCCGTGCGCGTGTTAAGCGGTTAGAGCAGGTGTTGCTGCACTCCTTGCAGGATAACGGCACCGTGCTGTTTCCGGCGTTTAGTATTGGCCGCACCCAGGAGCTGATTTACGAGCTGGAGGCTATTATCCACCGGTTGCGCGGCCAGAAAATTCACCGCGATTTAGCGTGGGAGCAGCTGCAGATTATTGTCGACTCGCCGTTGGCGGCCAAATTTACCGAGGCCTACAGCAAGTTGCAGTGCTGCTGGGACAGCGAAGCCAAAAAGCGTTTACAACAAGGCCGCCACCCACTGAGCTTTAGCCAGTTACATACCATCGACAGCCACAGCCAGCATGTAGAGTTAGTGCAGTTTTTAGCCCGCACTAAACAGCCGGCCATTGTGATTGCGGCCAGCGGCATGTGCGAGGGCGGCCGGGTAGTCAATTACTTAAAAGCCTTACTGCCTGATAAAGCGCACCAGCTGGTGTTTGTTGGTTATCAGGCTCGCGGTACGCTGGGCGCGGCTATTCAGCGTTATGGCCCAAAGGGCGGCTACGTAGAAATAGACGGCGAGCGTATTACCATTAACGCTGAAATACTGACGTTAAGCGGCTATTCGGCCCATGCCGACCAGCAGGGGCTGCTGAATTTTATTGGCCGTATGCGCCGCAAACCGGGCGAAGTGCGGATTGTGCATGGTGATGATCATGCTAAACAAAGCTTGCTGCGGTTGTTGCAGACACGTGGGGTTAAGGCGGTGGTAGCAAGCTAGCATATCTTATACCAAACAATTCCTTGAACCTGTGCCCTGCACAGCGGTATATTTCTGCCTGCTGCAGCCATCTACACTGCTGCTTTTTTGTGCCGCCGCCGGTGGTTTATCGTTAGGGTATATCTGGTACTACAATGACTATTTCTGTAAGCTATGGCAACAAATCAACAGGAGTGATTTATGCATACGTCTATGCAAACTAAGGGAATGACTCACCTTCAGGCTCTGGAAAATGAATCTATTCATATTTTCCGCGAAGTAGCCGCCGAGTTTGATAATCCGGTAATGCTGTATTCCGTTGGCAAAGACTCTTCAGTGTTGCTGCATCTGGCCCGTAAAGCCTTTTATCCGGGCAAAATTCCATTTCCGTTACTGCATGTTGATACCACCTGGAAGTTTAAGGAAATGATCGCCTTTCGCGACCAGATAGCCAAAGATCTGGATCTGGATTTGTTGGTGCATCAAAACCCGGATGGCCTGGCGATGAATGTCAGCCCCTTTACCCATGGTAGCGGCAAGCATACTGACATTATGAAAACCCAGGGCTTAAAACAGGCACTGGATAAATATAAATTTGATGCCGCTTTTGGCGGCGCCCGCCGTGATGAAGAAAAGTCGCGGGCGAAAGAGCGGGTATATTCATTTCGCGATAAGCATCATCGCTGGGACCCGAAAAATCAGCGGCCTGAGCTGTGGAATATTTTTAATGGCCGGGTAGATAAAGGCGAGAGTATCCGGGTGTTTCCGTTGTCGAACTGGACTGAGCTGGATATCTGGCAATATATCTATCTGGAAAATATTCAGATACCGGATTTGTATTTTGCCAAAGCGCGGCCGGTAGTAGAGCGCGACGGTACCTTAATTATGGTTGATGACGAGCGCATGCCATTAAAAGAGGGCGAAACACCGATGCTTAAGCAAGTGCGTTTCAGAACCCTTGGCTGCTACCCGTTAACCGGGGCGGTAGAGTCGACTGCTGCAACCCTGCCTGAAATTATTCAGGAAATGCTGCTGACCAAAACGTCAGAGCGCCAGGGCCGGGTGATTGACCACGATAGCAGTGGCTCAATGGAAAAGAAAAAGATGGAAGGATATTTTTAATGAGCCACGCGTCAGCATTAATTGAACAAGATATCTTAGCTTACTTAAAGCAACACGAGAACAAACAGCTGCTGCGCTTTATTACCTGCGGCAGTGTTGACGATGGCAAAAGCACCTTAATTGGTCGCTTGCTGCACGACAGTAAAATGATCTTTGAAGATCAGCTGGCGGCCATTACTGAAGACAGTAAAAAATCGGGTACCCAGGGTAACCGGGTTGACCTGGCCTTACTGGTCGATGGCCTGCAATCTGAGCGTGAGCAGGGCATTACCATAGATGTGGCGTACCGCTATTTTTCAACCGACAAGCGCAAATTTATTATTGCCGATACCCCGGGCCACGAGCAATACACCCGCAATATGGCCACCGGTGCCTCTACCTGTGATGTGGCCATTATTCTGGTCGATGCGCGCAAAGGGGTGCAAACCCAAACCCGGCGTCACAGCTTTATCTGCAGTTTGCTGGGTATTAAGCATGTTATTGTGGCCATTAATAAAATGGACCTGGTGGATTACTCGCAGGCACGGTACAAAGAAATTCAGGAAGAGTATTTAACGCTGGCGGGCTCGCTGGATATTCCGGATATTCGCTTTGTGCCGATATCGGCGCTGGAAGGCGATAACGTGGTCAACCCCAGTGAGAAACTCAGCTGGTTCCGCGGTTCAACGCTGATGCAGTATCTGGAAACCATGGAAATCAGTGCCTCGGCTGACAGCCCGGAGTTTCGTTTCCCGGTGCAGCTGGTGAGCCGGCCAAACTCAGACTTTCGTGGCTTTGCCGGCACTATTGCTGCTGGCAGTGTCGCGGTAGGCGATACCATTCGCGTATTGCCGGCCGGTACTATCTCTACTGTTAAATCTATCGTTACCTTCGATGGTGAGCTGACTGAGGCGCATGCACCGCAGGCGGTAACCCTGACGCTGAACGATGAAATCGATATCAGCCGCGGCAATATGCTGGTGAAAAAAGACGTGCTGGCGCATGTGTCGTCACGGCTGCGTGCCAAGTTAATCTGGATGCACGAGCAGCCGATGAAAACCGAGCGCGATTATTACTTTAAGTTTGCCTGTAAGCTGGTTAGCGGCGAAATAGCTAAGTTACACCACCGCATTGACGTTAATACCCTGGAAGAGCGTGATGCGCAAAACCTGGGGTTAAACGAAATTGGTCTGGTGGACATTAACTTAACCGAAGCCGTGGCCTTTGATGCCTATTTAAAAAATAAGCAAACCGGCGCTTTTATTGTGATTGACCGCTTAACTAACCTGACGGTAGCCGCAGGTATGGTAGATGCGGCCCTGGTGGCGCAAACTGAGCCGGTGGCTGAGCAGGAGATTAGTGGTCTGAGTGGCTTTGAACTGGAGTTAATTCAGCTGCTGCGCAAACACTTTCCGGAATTGTCGCAAAAAGGCCGTAAATGAGCCTGCCGGCCATTGCGCTGGTGGTGATGTTGGTGCTGCTGGTTGCAGCACTGATCCGCTATTCGGCGCATTCGGCGGGTATTTTCGCGGCCATGCTGCTGGCGTTGCTGGCGCTGGGCTTTGTTGACAGCGCTTTGCTGCTGCGTAACGCGGCTAACCCGGGTTTGGCTACCCTGGTGTTGCTGGTGCTTATTTCTTTTGCGCTTGAAAAAACCAGTTTGCTCAGGCGCTTATCGCGCTTTTTATTTACCCGCTCGGTACCGGGCTCTATCTGGCGTACTATTGGTTTTTCGGCGCTGGCTTCGTCGGTATTAAATAATACGGCGGTGGTAGCCGCAATGTTAAATGCGGTGCGCTCTAATAAGAAAGTAGCGGCCACTAAACTGCTGATCCCGCTGTCTTATGCCGCCATTATGGGCGGCACCCTGACCTTAATCGGTACCTCAACCAACTTAATTGTTAATTCCATGCTGGTAGAAGCCGGTGAAGCGGGCTTTGCCTTTTTCGATTTTACCCTGATTGGCTTGGGCGTGCTGGCAGGCGGCAGCCTGGTGCTGTTTATTATGAGTTATGCGCTACCCGATGAAAAAACGCCTGATGTGGCTATTACCGAATACCTGCTGGAAGCCAAGCTCAATGGCGATTCGCCGTTAATTGGCCAGAGTATCGAGCAAGCAGGCTTACGCCATTTAGATGAGCTGTTTTTAACAGAAATTATTCGTGATAACGAGGTGATCCGGCCGGTAGCCCGCTACGATGTGCTAAAAGCCGGTGATAAGCTTATTTTTACCGGCAATGTGCATAAAGTGAATGTGCTGAAACAGTTTGCCGGCATTAGCTTATTTGCCGATGAAAACGGTCTGGCGACCCAGAATCTGACCGAAGTGATTATTAAGGAAGAGTCTGTATTAAAGGGTAAAACATTAAAAAATAGTGGTTTTCGGGCCCGGTTTGATGCCGCTGTGGTGGCGGTGCGCCGCGAGGGCGAGCGGGTAAACGGTAAGCTGGGTGAAATTGAGTTAAAAGCCGGCGATTTTTTATTGCTGGCCACCGGCCCCGATTTTGCCAGCCGGCACAATATCAGTAAGAATTTTTATTTGTTATCAGGCATTGAACCCGAGCATATGTTAAGCGGCTGGCGTGAGCGCTTAACCTGGTGGGGTTTTGTGGCGATGATAGCCGGTACGGTGTTCACTGGTACCTCGCTGCTGCTGGCGGCGATTTATTTGCTGGCGGCATTGTTATTTAGTGGCTGTTTAACCATTAACGAGATAAAGCGGCGTTTTCCGGTTGAAATATGGCTGATTGTGACCAGCGCGCTGTGTATTGCCAGTGCCATGAATCATACGGGGCTGGCGCAAAATATAAGTGATTTCGCCGCCAATGCGTTAGCCGGACAAGCACCAATGGTGACCTTTGTGGGCATATTTTTACTCACCTACCTGCTGACAGAAATTATTACCAATAACGCTGCTGCCGCACTGATGTTTCCGGTGGCGTACAGCCTGGCAAAGGGCATGGGCGTCGATATTATGCCGATGGTAATGGGGGTGGCCTTTGCCGCCTCAGCCAGCTTTGTAACCCCTTATGGTTACCAGACCAACTTAATGGTATTTAACGCCAGCAGTTATAAGCTGAAACACTTTTTGTTGGTAGGTGCGCCGGTGGCCGTAACCTATGTGGTGCTGAGTGTGTTGCTGATACCCCTGGTGTTTCCATTTTAATAGAATTTCCGCTCTAATGATATTTTCAGCCTAAAAGTTAAGGACAGTAGCAATGACTAACAATATTGTCTGGCATAACGCCGCGGTAAGCCATAATGAGCGCCAGGGTCGCAACGGCCATCAGCCTTGTTTATTGTGGTATACCGGGCTGTCGGGCTCGGGTAAGTCAACCATTGCCAATGCGGTAGACCGGCTGCTGTTTGATTTGGGCTGCCATACTTATTTGCTGGATGGTGACAATGTGCGCCATGGCCTGAATCAGGATTTGGGGTTTGATGATGCCTCAAGGGTAGAGAATATCCGGCGCATTGCCGAAGTTAGCCGGCTAATGCTGGATGCGGGCTTAATTGTCGGCACGGCTTTTATTTCGCCTTTTATCAGCGACCGGGCGCAGGCCAAAGCTCTGGCAGGCGATGCCTTTATTGAGGTGTTTGTTGATACGCCCTTAAGTGTTTGCGAACAGCGCGACCCCAAGGGGTTATACAAAAAAGCCCGCGCCGGAGAAATTGCGCATTTTACCGGTATCAGTTCACCGTACCAGGCGCCTGTGGCAGCGGATATTCACCTGAAAACGGCGCAGCTTAGCATTGAACAAGCCGCCAGGCAGGTGCTGGCCTATTTGCAGTGGTGTGGCGTGGTGCCTGCGCGCCTCGCGGATTAAGCATCAGTTCAGGTCATTAGTGTACAAATGAGCAACAGTGTTATCATGGCTGTTGCTATTATAAAGTCTCGCTATATTTCGCGTTTCAAGAAATTGGGATAAATGCTATTATTGCCAGCGGTTTTCAGGGTGATTATTGAATACTTATAGCCAGGACATTGCATTCTTACCTGGCAAGTCAGTGAAACAAGGACATTAATGACGATGTTAAAGATCGCGATTGCCGGTACCGGCTATGTCGGTTTATCCAATGCTATGCTGTTGGCACAACACAATGAAGTGGTAGCCGTTGACATAGTGCCAGAGAAAGTAGCGCTGTTAAATGCGAAACAATCTCCGATAGAAGATGTGGAAATTTCTGATTTTCTGCTGAATAGAAAACTGAATTTTACTGCTACGCTCGATAAGCAGCTGGCCTATGCCGAAGCCGATTTTGTGATTATTGCCACGCCAACGGATTACGACCCGCAAACCAATTACTTTAATACCAGCAGTGTAGAAGCGGTGATCCGTGATGTTATGGCCATTAACCCGACGGCGGTAATGGTGATTAAGTCGACGGTGCCGGTAGGCTATACTGCCAGTGCCCGCCAGAAATTTGAAACCGACAACCTGATATTTTCACCGGAGTTTTTGCGCGAAGGCCGTGCATTATATGACAATTTGCATCCCAGCAGGATTATCGTCGGTGAACAAAGCCCGCGGGCAGAGCAGTTTGCTGGTTTGTTGCAGCAAGGCGCAGTCAAGCAGGATGTGCCAGTGCTTTTTACCGATAGCACAGAAGCCGAAGCCATAAAGTTATTTAGTAATACCTATCTGGCATTGCGGGTGGCTTATTTTAATGAGCTGGACAGTTACGCCGAAAGCCATGGTTTAAACAGCCGGCAAATTATTGAAGGCGTAGGCCTGGATCCGCGCATTGGTAAGCATTATAACAACCCCAGTTTTGGTTATGGCGGTTACTGTTTACCCAAAGATACCAAACAATTGCTGGCAAACTACAAGGATGTACCGAATAACATTATTCAGGCTATTGTAGAGGCCAACCGTACCCGTAAGGATTTTATTGCAGAGGCTATTTTAAAACGTCAGCCAAAAATTGTTGGCGTATACCGGCTGGTGATGAAGTCTGGCTCTGACAATTTCCGGGCATCGGCCATTCAGGGTATTATGAAGCGGATTAAAGCCAAAGGTATTGAGGTGGTGGTGTTTGAACCTGAATTAAGCGAGTCAGAGTTTTACCATAGCCGGGTAATTAAAGATCTTGCTGAATTTAAAAATATCTCTGATGTGATTGTGGCTAACCGCCAGAACGATGCGCTGGCAGATGTGACAGACAAAGTATATACCCGTGATTTGTTTGGTAGTGACTAGCAGCGTAGTTGTGAGTCACTTTTAAAAACTGGAGTGTAAATGAAGGTAACAAAAGCGGTTATACCTGTAGCTGGTTTGGGTACGAGAATGCTGCCAGCCACCAAGGCTATTCCTAAAGAGATGCTGCCTGTGGTGGATAAGCCGCTTATTCAGTATATTGTGCAGGAATGTATCGCGGCGGGTATTAAAGAAATCGTGTTGGTGACGCACTCTTCCAAAAACAGCATTGAAAACCATTTTGATAAAAGCTTTGAGCTGGAATCTATGCTGGAAAAGCGGGTAAAGCGGCAGTTACTGGATGAAGTTCAGGCGATTTGCCCCAAAGACGTGACCATTATGCATGTACGCCAGGGTGAGGCGAAAGGTTTAGGCCATGCGGTACTGTGTGCCAGGCCGTTGATTGGCGACTTGCCTTTTGCGGTGTTGTTGCCCGATGTGCTTATTGATGGCTATGACAGCGACCTGAGCCGGGACAATCTGGCACAGATGAATCAGTTGTTTGCTGCTACTAATGTTAGCCAGGTGATGGTAGAGCCAGTACCAATGGCAAATGTGTCAAATTATGGGGTGGCGGACGTTGCTGGCCAAATGTTACAGGTTGGCGAGTCGGTTAATATGACGGCAATTGTCGAAAAGCCGCGGCAAGAAGATGCGCCCTCTAACCTGGCCGTGGTAGGGCGTTATGTCTTTACGCCGGAGATCTGGCCGGCATTGCAACGCACCCCGTTGGGTGCTGGCGATGAGATACAACTAACCGATGCCATTGCGATTCTGATGAAAAGCCAGCCTGTCAATGCTTATCATATTATTGGTCGCAGCCACGATTGTGGTAACAAGCTGGGCTATATGCAAGCTTTTGTCGAATACGGCTTGCGCGATAATCATCTTGGAGCCAGCTTCAATAGCTGGCTGCAAACGTTACTAAATAAGTAGTGAATGATAGTGGTGTCTCAGGTTAGTGCCTGTAATTTATGGCGATCTACTGCTAATGTTAGATCTATTTATCACTGTGCTGTACAGTTTTCGCTGCTTTTGGTTGGGAGTTTACAATGCTAGCTTGGTTACTGGCCCTGCCTCGTTCGGTTAAACGTATTATTTCTGTTTGTGTAGACCTTTGTTTTTTAATCAGCGCATTAATTGCGGCTTATTTTTTAACTCAAAATGGTGATACGGCCAAGGTAGCAGATATTGCGATATCTTTTGCCGTGGCCTTGCCGGTTACCCTGTTTATTTTTATTAAGCTCGGCCTTTATCGGGCGGTAATCCGCTATATCGGCCAGCATGCATTGGGTGCGGTACTGACCGGCATTGTAAGCAGTGCTTTTATATTAGCATTGGCCTTTGCGTTGCTGGGCGTAGAAAATAAGGGTAACCTGATTTTTGTGTACGCGATGTTGGCGTTAATCAGTTCTGGCGGCGCGCGGTTACTGGCCAGAATGTTTTTGGTGCA
Organism: Arsukibacterium ikkense; assembly: GCF_000987775.1. GTDB lineage: Bacteria > Pseudomonadota > Gammaproteobacteria > Enterobacterales > Alteromonadaceae > Alishewanella > Alishewanella ikkense. Next base: position 260,720 of record NZ_LAHO01000002.1, on the reverse strand, counting down.
ACGTAATAATAACCATAAAACCCGGGTGTTAATCTACGGCGCGGGCTCCTCTGGCCGGCAACTGGCGCATGCACTGTTAAATGGCGAGCAGTTTCACCCGGTAATGTTTATTGATGACGACTCTACTTTGCAACGCTCTACCATTCTGGGGATCCCGGTAGGTTCGCCCTCGCAGATCACCGCGATAATCAAAAATAAAAACATCAGCCGCGTATTGCTGGCGTTGCCTTCTGCCAGCCGGGCGCGACGCCGCGAAGTACTGGATGCATTAGATGAGCTCCCCATACCTGTGCAGTCGATTCCCGGCATGAGTGATCTGGTTGATGGCTCTATGCGGATTGATGAGCTGCAGGATGTGAAAATTGAGGATTTGCTTGGCCGGGATGCAGTAGCACCGAAAAGCAAACTGATGAATGCTGATATTAAAGATAAAGTGGTAATGGTAACCGGCGCCGGGGGCTCTATTGGCTCGGAGTTGTGCCGGCAAATTATCCGTTATGAGCCGAAAGTACTGGTGTTGTTTGAATTGTCTGAGTTTGCCTTATACAACATTGAGCAGGAACTTAACGCGCTGATCCAGCGTGATAGCCTGGAAGTTGAATTGATTCCAGTAATGGGTACCGTGCAGCGACTGAATCGCATGGAAACCGTAATGCGTACTTTTGCCGTTAATACTGTTTACCATGCTGCGGCGTATAAGCATGTACCTTTGGTGGAATACAATGTAGTTGAAGGGGTTCGCAACAACGTATTTGGAACCTGGTATACTGCAGAAGCGGCGATTAAAGCCAAAGTGGACACCTTTGTATTAATTTCTACCGATAAGGCTGTGCGGCCAACCAATGTGATGGGGGCATCAAAACGCCTGGCTGAACTGGTACTACAAGCGCTGGCCAAACATCAGAATACCACTCGATTTTGTATGGTGCGCTTTGGCAATGTATTGGGTTCAAGTGGTTCGGTGGTGCCATTGTTCCGGGAACAAATCCGCAAGGGTGGTCCGGTAACTGTTACCCACAAAGATATTATCCGCTATTTTATGACTATTCCTGAAGCGGCGCAGCTGGTGATCCAGGCCGGAGCCATGGGCAAAGGAGGCGATGTATTTGTACTGGATATGGGCGAGCCGGTAAAAATAGCTGATTTAGCCAGAAGGATGATTCATCTGATGGGGCTGGAGGTAAAAGATGAGATCCATCCCAATGGTGATATTCAAATCCATTACAGCGGCCTGCGCCCAGGTGAAAAGTTGTATGAGGAGTTGTTAATCGGCAAAAATGTCCGGCAAACAGATCATAGCCGGATAATGGCGGCTGATGAGGTGTATTTAAGTTGGCCTGAAATGCTGCATTTGCTTACGCGGTTAGATGAAGCTTGTGAGGAATTTTCAGTTGAGAAAATAATTGAATTAATCCGCAGTGCGCCAACTGAGTTTAATTATAGCTGCGCCACCAGTGATTTGGTGGTGCGGGCAGCGTGTGACGTGAGTACAACCAAGCCGGCAGCAGCTATGGCGATAGATAATGTCGCTTTGGTAAGTGATGTGTCTGTTATTGACCGTAAGCAGATTGCCTGAAGAATTTTTTAATGATTCCGGTTGAGTATCAGTAATGTTTAGTTTAAGCTGCTGCCATATCGGATTTTTATTTGTTAATTGAGGGACGAACTATGAAAAAATTAGTTGTTGCCGTAACCGTTGCCTTGGCTTTTGCCTCTGCAGGTGTTGTTGCGCAAGACAGAGCGGGTGGTGCTGCCGCCTCTGGTAGTACTTTAGGTGGTGTTGCTGTTGAACAAATCGCTGCTGGTGCTGTAGGTATTGCGGTTGCTGCTGCTATTATCTCTAATAACAGTGGTACAACGCTGCCAATCATTCCACCACCACCGCCACCACCGCCGGTAGAAGTCTGTGAAGGCGATGATCCATTGGTAGATGGCGCCTGTGTTGGTACTACCACGACAGTTACAATTACTGGAACTGGCACCGGTACTAACACCGGTACCATTACGGCAACTGTACCTGTAACTTTTACTTACGCACCTACTTTGCAGTAACGTAATATACAGTTTAAAAGCCGCCTGCAGGCGGCTTTTTTATTGCAAAAAAGTAGCTAAACAGGCGATTATATTGGTATTTAGCGGTATGCTATGCGGACTTAAAGTTAGATGAATTTAAATGTGATACGTAACCTTGCGCTGTTAATAATGCTGGGAGCTTTAGTCGGTTGTGCAGGCACTTATCGTGCTTATGTTGATATGCTTAGTTATGCATTCACACCGCCAACAGATGCCAGTTTAAGCCTGGCACAGGTGAATGCATCAGCAACAGACTTGCTTTATTTGCGTCATGGTGACCGGCCACAGGCGGTTTTAGCGTTGGCGTTTATAGAGCAACAGCAGCATAAGTGGATATCTGCTGATGGCGTGCTGCTAGTGCTGGAACAAGGGCGACTGGTTCGTACCTCTGGCCTTAGTAATGATTTGCTATATCTAACCAACCGTGCCGCCGATCCATTAAAACGTTTACCTGATGAATTGTTCCGGGCAAGCTGGCTGCGGCTGGCCGATTGGAGTAAAGGTGAATATGGCTATCAGATAAACTCTGAATTTAAAGCGGCAGGCCTGCAGGATTTAGCATTTTTTGATCAGAGTATTAAAACATTGGTATTTGAAGAAAGGGTTGAATACCCCAATCAGGCTAATTTTATTGGCGTGAACAAATCTTTTAATAACACCTATTGGTTTGACAGTGCAACCGGCTTGTTGGTACAAAGTCGCCAACAGCTATCGCCACAAACCGACCCTATTGAAATGACTTATATTAGCCGCATTGGCCGACTGCTACAGGCTCATAGTTTATGATTTCAGCGCGTTATCTGTTGCGGCTTTGTTTACTGCTGTTAGCTGGCAGTATAAGTGCCAAGCTAGTTGCAGCGACACAAGTTACTGTGCAACTTAATGATCAAACTTATCAGTTTGGGCAGCTCCCGCGACTGGCAGAGGTATTACAACCTGTTGCATTACAACAAGACTGGTACTGGCCTGCTTCCGCCCTGTTTCGTGATGATAGTGAGCGGCCGGAATTGTTGCGTCAGCAACTTTTACAGCGTTTAACTGTGCTAAAAGGTAAATGGCAGCAAGATAGCGCCTATGTTGATACTATTGAACAACTGAGGTTTCAAATAAAGCACTGGCAACTGGCAGAGCGAATAGTACTTAACATCGATTATGATGTGGCCCGCTTAAACGCGGCATTTACTCCCCAATTTGCCATTGGCAGTTACCGCTTGTATTTAACGGCGCGGCCGCAGCATATAACGGTATTTGGTTTGGCTAAAGCGGAGCGGATCAGCCATTATGGCAACGCTTCTGCTGAGGTGTTTGCTAAACAGGTGCGCCGTTTTGCCGGGGCAAGTGAGGATTGGATCTTTATAGTGCAACCTGATGGTAAGGTTATTAAAGCAGGTGTCGCGAACTGGAATCAACAACATGTAGAGCTAATGCCAGGCGCACAATTGTTTGTGCCATTCGACAGTAGTTTGTTTGGTGGTGAGTTTGCAGCCATAAATCAGCTGTTAGTAGAGCTGGCTATACACAGGGTAGTACGATGATATTGGTGGTGCGTTGTGCTTTTTTAGTTTCTATCATCACTGCTATGGTGTTACTGACAGCCACAGCAAGTACCTTACAACAACAGCCGGCCGGACCTTCTCAGGCGGTACGTGGCGGAACAGGATTGTTACAGACCCCAACCGCCCGCATGGCTACCGATGGTAATCTGTCTATCAACTATAGCGACAATGAAGAATACCGCTTTTGGTCGGTTAGTATTCAGTTGTTCCCCTGGCTGGAATCTACAGTTCGCTATACTGATGTGCGCACTCGTTTATACAGCGATTCTCCCGGTTTTAGTGGCGATCAGACCCTCAAAGATAAAGGCATTGATGTAAAATTCCGCTTGCGGGAGGAAAGCCGCTATCTTCCCCAGGTTGCTGTTGGTTTTCTTGATTTTGGTGGTACCGGTTTTTTTGAAAGTGAATTTATCGCGCTCAGTAAACAATGGGGACCTTTAGATTTTCATCTGGGAATGGGCTGGGGATATTTAGGCTCTGCCGGCAATACCATCAATCCGTTCTGCGAGTTCCGGGACAGTTTTTGTAACCGGCCATGGGGTTTTAGCGGAGCAGGTGGCAAAATTGATTATCAGCGGTTTTTTAAAGGCCAGGCGTCGTTATTTGGCGGGGTTGAGTACCAGACCCCCTGGCAACCACTGAGATTAAAACTGGAATATGAAGGCAATGATTATTCGCGCGATCGGGCAGGTGATTTGCAGCAGGACAGCCGCTGGAATATTGGTGCGGTGTATAACTGGGGTAATTTTGATTTTAATCTGAATTATCAGCGTGGCAATACGGTCGGTTTTGGTGTGAACTATGCGCTGAATATGCACAGTATCCGGCAAATTAAAATTGAACAACCGCCGCGCGCTGTAAGCGCTGAACCTAATCTGTTTGAGTTTAATGAAGTCGACCGGGCGAAACTGGTGCAGGACTTATTTCATGAGGCCGGCTTTCTGGTGCGCCGCTCAAAAATCACCGATGATGAAATCACCTTGTATGGTAACCAATTAGCTTACCGTGACTATGAAGTAGCTAACGAGCGGATGGGGCGTATTTTAGCCTCGGTATTACCTGCCACGATTAAACGCTACCGGATCATTAATTTTGCGGGCCAGCTTCCGATGGTTGAAACGGTTATTGACGCCGAGCAATTTGTTGCGGTTGCCAGTTATCAGGGCTTTGAGCATGACTTGCGCTCAAGCTACGTGCGCAGCGATGTCAGTAGTGATACGCTGACTAATTATACTCCCGATAAGATATCGGGTTTTGGTACGGGTATGGAAACTTTCTGGATCCAGACATTTGGTAACCCGGAAGCGTTTTATTTGTATCAGGCCGGAGTCATAGCAACAGCAGGTTATCAATTTAATCGCACAACTGCTTTACAAGGTGCTGCAAAGATTACCTTGTTGGAAAACTTCAACCAGTTTAATTTTAAAGTGGACGCGTTGGATACGCCGTTGCCAAGGGTACGTACCTTTGTAAGGGAGTACGTTACCCGCAGCAAAGTACAGCTGGAAAATTTATTTGGCCATTGGCAAGACCGATTAGCGCCAAATGTTTATGGCCAGGTGTATGGCGGCTATCTGGAAACTATGTACGGTGGATTGGGGGGCGAATTGCTTTACCGCCCGGTAGACTCGAACCTGGCATATGGTTTTGACATTAACTATGTGCAACAACGCTCTTATGAAAATGATTTCGACTTTTTTGATTATAAGGTACTAACAGGGCATGCCAATATTTACTGGCAGCCCGAATTTTTAGACAATACTTTGCTGACATTTAATATAGGCAGGTTTCTGGCAAAAGATGTGGGCGTCAATGTTGATTTTGCCAAACGCTTTGACAGTGGCATTGTAGTAGGGGCTTATGCTGCTGTGACTAATGCATCATCCGCTGATTATGGTGAGGGTAGTTTCACTAAAGGCTTTTATGTATCGATCCCATTTGATTTGTTCTCACTAAAACCGGCAATAGGTCGGGGTAAACTGCCCTGGGTGCCGATTTCGCGTGACGGTGGCCAGCCATTGAATCGGCCCAGTATGTTGTATAATACCACCGAGCAACGTTCGCCTTTTCAGGATTAAAGCAGGCACTGAGTACAGATTCAGCTGGCCGCGATAACCCTATTGCGGCCAGCGGCTTTGGCCTGATACAGCGCTTTGTCGGCTTTATTTAACATCTGTTTGGCGTTGGTGTCTTTATCGGCCACTAAGCTGTAGCAGCCAATACTGGCCGTTAGGTAAGAGGCAACATCAGACTTAGCATGGCGTATATTCAGTGCTTTAATATGCTGTTGCACCCGCTGTGCTATCTCCTGACAGGTTTGGTTGTCACTGCCCGGCAGGATTAAAGCAAATTCCTCACCGCCATAACGTGCGGCTATTTCGCCTTGCCGCTTAGCTTCTTTGCTAAGCGCACTGGCCACCTGTTGCAGTGCTTCATCACCGGCCTGATGGCCATAGTGGTCGTTAAAGGGTTTAAATAAATCGATATCTAATAACATTAGGCTCAGCGGTAATCCACTGCGTGCGCTGCGCTGAATTTCTTCCAGTAATTTTTCGTCAAATTGGCGACGGTTCGCTAAGCCGGTTAAGCCGTCCTGGTTTGCCTGCTTTTGCAGTTCCTGGTTGGCAGCCAGCAGCTCTTGTTGGATCTGTTGCAGCGAGCTGCGGTAGTTAACGTTCTGGATACTGTTAGCAATCATTTCGCCAACCAGTTTGATTCGACGCAGATCATTGCTGGTCCAGTTGCGTTGCCGTGCCACCATGTCACAGCCGACAAAACCTATTAGTTGCTGGCCGGCGAGCATGGCGGTGCATAATACCGAGCGAATATCTTCGTTGTTAAACTCCTGCCGTTCGCCGGCCGCTTCTGGCGGCAATTGGCTGACATCTGATACGGCGAAGATATGATCCTGCTGAATTTTTTCGAAAAAATAGGGCAGGGCATGCTCTGGGATATGCTGCAGGTTGTCTTTATGGGCGCTGATGCCCTCCCTCACCCATTCATGGGTATTACTCATTTCGGTAATATCATGATTAAACTGAAATAAATAGCTGCGGTCGGCATGGCAAAACTCGCCTAATGCTGCCAGGGCGTCTTCAACATGCAGATCCAGGGCATCACTGCTGACGTTAATCAGTTCTGTTGAAATTAGCGACATTAATTTGTCAAAAGCCAGGGCTTCTTCCAGCTCGGCGATATCTGGTGCTGGCACTGCCGTTTTACTTAGCGGGGAGCTGCTGGCTGCTGCCTGTAACGGGCACAAGGTAACAATAATGGTATTACCCAGGCTAAACTGTAACTTAATCAGCTGGCTCTGCAGTTGGTATGGTGCGGCATGGCCTTTGAGCTCCAGTATAACCTGCTGACTAAACTCAGTTCCACCCAATGCCAGTAATAACGGGTTGCTGAGCAGGCTGATTTTTTTTTGCTGCTGATCGAGCAGCCGGATTTCTGACAGTTGCGATAAGTTCAGCGATTGCTGGTTGGCGGTAAAGCCGAATAACTGCCGGGCTGCGGCATTGGCCAAAATCTCAGCTTTGGCGCTTTCTTTATAAAGCAACGCGACCGGCAATTTATCAAGAAGCGCCCAGAAATGGGGGTGGGTATCTGCACTGTCAGCCATAGATGCCTGGTATTGTTTTTTATTACTATAACGGATTTAGCCGTGCTGGCAAATAGTGCTGATTGACGGGCTACGGAACTGGCTACCAGACCAACTGCTTAAAATGTTGGCGACACATTGAAACATAGCTTTCATTACCGCCAATTTGTACCTGACTGCCGGCGGTGGCGGCGTTGCCATTGGCATCCAGCCGCACTACAAAATTCGCTTTACGGCCACAGTGGCAAATGGTTTTCAGTTCAATGAGTTTATCGGCCCAGGCCAGTAACGCCTGGCTGCCAGCAAAGGTTTCGCCTAGAAAGTCGGTGCGCAGGCCAAAAGCCAGCACCGGCACATTCAGCTCATCAACAATGTCGGTAAGCTGGCGCACCTGTGCTTTACTGAGAAATTGCGCTTCGTCAATTAACACACAATCCAGCCGGCCTGCTGTTTTAAGCTGCTGCACATGCCCGGTAAAATTAAACCCAGCGTTAAAGATATGGGCATCCATTGTCAGACCAATGCGCGAGCTGACTTTACCCAGACCATAGCGATTATCCAGCGCTGCCGTGTAAATGGCCACGGTCATACCCCGTTCCTGATAGTTATAGGCGCTTTGCAGTAAGGATGTTGATTTACCGGCATTCATTGCCGAATAGTAAAAGTAAAGTTGGGCCATTGCCTGGCTCCTGAAAATAATCCTGAAAATTGACGGCTAAGCATAACGAAAGCGGCCAGGCCTGTAAACGTTGCTGACAATCAGATATTGGCAAGCAACTTAAGCACAGGCATACTTTGCCGGTAATGGCGCTACTGTCCATGATAATAACGATATACAGGAAAAACTGATGGAAAAATTGATGTTACTGACCGCGTTTGCCCAGGTACTGCTGACCAGTGCGGTAATGATAGTGATGGGCCGGCGTCGGATCAATGCTGCCAGAAACAAAGAGATTAATGCCAGTGCGTTTCGGACCATGAATTTGACGGGCGCCAACGAGCAGGTGATAGCAACCAGCCGTAACTTTGATAATCAGTTTCAGATGCCGATGCTGTTTATATTCAGTGTGCTGTTTATTCTGCAGTTTGCCCTTGCCGATATCGGCTTTGTGGCACTGGCAGCAGCCTTTGTGGTGTTACGGGTTATGCATACGGTGGTGCATATTGGCAGTAATAGTGTGCGGTTACGGTTCAGGGTATTTCTGCTAGGTTGTTTAGTATTGTGGATTATCTGGATCCGATTGGTGCTGTTAGCACTGTTGTAATTGGCCCGCCCGGCTAACCAACAGCCGGGCGCTAAATGGCGGTTTATTCGTAACGCAGCGCATCTATTGGCTGTAGCTTAGCGGCTTTACTGGCCGGGTAGTAGCCAAAAAACACCCCAATAAGGGCGGAGAAGCCAATACTCATTAGCACCACTTCGGGTTGAATAATAGCGGTGTAGCCGGCAAAACGTTCCAGCACGCTGGTGACAATGACCGCCAGGCTTAAACCGAAAATGCCTCCTAAGCCACATAGCAGCACGGCCTCAATCAGAAACTGACGTAAAATGTCAGCCGGTTTGGCGCCAACGGCCATGCGCAGGCCAATTTCCCTGGTACGCTCGGTGACCGATACCAGCATGATATTCATAATACCAATACCACCAACCAGTAAGGACACTGAGGCCACGGCGGCCAGTAAGCCGTTGAAAATTTGCATGGTTTGCGCCCGGGTTTCGACCATTTCTGCTAAATTGCGGATCCGAAAGGGGGCATTCGGGCCGGTGCTGCGCAAGCGTTGCCGTAGCAGCGCATCTAGCTCCTGTTCCACCAGCGCCATATCGCGCTCATCTATGACCTGAACGATGATGGAGCGCACCGCTTTCGGGCTGGATAAGGTAATACCGGAGATACGTTTGCGCACAGTGTCTATCGGCATAAAAATAATATCGTCCTGATCGTTACCCTGGGTATTCTGACCTTTGCTATTCAGTACGCCAATCACAGTTACCGGTACCTTGTTTACCCGTATGGTCTGGCCCAGCGGATCGCCTGCGCCAAACAATTCGCGTTGCACGGTCTGGCCTATTACCGCCACCCGGCCGGCACTGGCCAGCTCAGTGTCACTAAAGGTGCGGCCGTTAACCACCTGCCAGCTTTGCGCCTGATAAATTTTATTATCGACGCCAATAATGCTGGGGGCCCAGTTAATATTGCCAAAAACAATCTGGCCGCTGGCCTGTAACACGGGGGCGGCAATGCTGACCTGGGGTAGTTGGTTTTCAATGGCCAGTGCGTCCATTTCAGTCAAGCCCTGGCTGGCGCCGCTGGCCTGGCGGGCGCCGCCGGAAAAACGGCCACTGGCAAAAATGACAAACACATTGCCGCCCAGGCTTTTTATCTGCTGATCTACTTCATAGCGGGCGCCGCTGCCAAGCGCCAGCATAATAATCACCGCAGCCACCCCGATAATAATACCCAGCATGGTCAGGATGCTGCGCATTAAATTCACTCTCAGGGCAACCCAGGCCACATTTAACAGAAGCATCAGGTTCATGCTAAAGCCTCTGCCAGTTTGGTTTGCCGAAAATAGCGCAGGGCGTCGCTGGCATTGGCCGGCACCGTGCGTTTATCAGACAGTAACTGGCCATCACGAAAGACCAGTTGTCGGTTGGCAAAAGCTGCGATATCAGGCTCGTGGGTAACCAGCACTATAGTGGTACCTTGCTGATGTAACTGCTGAAATAACGCCATAATCTCCAGGCCGGTTTCGGTATCAAGCGCGCCGGTAGGTTCATCGGCTAAAATAACGGCTGGCCGGTTAACCAGCGCCCGGGCAATGGCCACCCGCTGCTGCTGACCGCCCGATAACTGCGAGGGATGATGATCGAGCCGCTCGCCCAGGCCAACCAGCTCCAGACACGCTTTACTGCGGGCGATGGCTGCTGCTTTACTGTTTTTGGTATACAGCAGGGGTAGCATCACGTTGTCCAGCGCCGTGGTGCGGGGCAGCAGGTTAAACTGCTGAAATACAAAGCCAATATATTGATTGCGCACTTCGGCTAACCGGGCGGCAGACAGATGGGTGACATCTTCACCCTGCACCAGGATCTGGCCACTGCTGGGTGAATCAAGGCAGCCCAGCATATTCATGAAGGTGGATTTACCCGAGCCGGAGGGCCCCATCACAGCAGTAAAATCGGTTTTGTTAATCTGCAGGGTAACACCCTTCAGGGCTTTGACGGTTTGCTCGCCCATCTGGTAGTGTTTTTCAATTTGGCGGGTTTGCAGCACAACGCCCGCTGTTTCGTTGCTTGTCATATTAGTCAGCCCTTACCGCACGCACAATGACGGCGTCGTCCTGGCTCAGCTTGCCTGATAGCACTTCTGAGTATTCGTCGTTGGCCAGGCCAATGCTGATATCCACTGCATAAGGTTGCTGTTTGGCATCCAGCAACCAGACCCGGGCAGGGGTGCCTTGCTCGGTTTGCTGCCGCTGTTGGCGCCGCGCCGCCGCTAGCTCGCTAAACTGCTGATACTCTTCAGCAGTTAATATCAGCCGGATATCATTGTTGAGCTTTTGGCGTAACTGCTGCATTTGCTGGCGTGCGTCGGTTGCCCCGCTATTGCTGCGCATGGTTTGCATGGCGCGGCCAAAATCAGCGTAAAGCTGGCGAACTTTGCTGGCTTTATCGGCCGGTAATTGCAACTGGGCCAGCAGCTCGGCAGTTGGATCGGCCTGGTTGCGGCTGCTCTGGCTGACGCCGGCCGGGCGAAACCGCAGTGCGGCATTGGGTACCCGCAGCACATCGGTTTGCCGGCCGCGGATCACATTCAGGTTGGCTGTCATGCCCGGTAACAGCAGCTGTTGCTGATTAGGGGCACTAATAATCACTTTGTAGGTTACCACGCTGGCCACGTTACTGGCGGCTTTACGTACTTGTGCTACTTCGCCGCTGAACTGGCGCTGTGGATAGGCATCAACCTGAAAGCGCACTTGCTGGCCTTGTTGCAACTTGCCAATATCGGCCTCGTCAACATCGGCTTCAATTTGCATCTGCCTGAGATCCTGGGCAATGGTAAACAGGGTGGGGGCCGACAGGCTGGCGGCTACCGTCTGGCCAATATCAACCTGACGGTCAATAACAATACCATTAACCGGCGAGCGGATATTGGTGCGATCTAAATCAAGCTGCGCTTGCTCCAGTGCGGCCAGGCGTTGTAACAGCTGGGCGTCGGCGCTTTGGATCTGGGCCTTGGCCAGGGCTATCTGGGCGCTGGCAATATCAAAGTCTGCCAGGGCGCTGTCCAGATCACTTTGGTTACTCAGTTGCTGGCGCATTAATTGTTGTTGCCGGCTATAAGCACGTTCAGCACGTGCCAGTTCAGCGTTGGCGCGTTGCAGCCCGGCCTGCTGCTGAGCCAGATTAGCATTGGCCATCACCACATCGGCCTCGCTTTGCCGCACCCTGGCCTGAAAGCTGCGATCGTCCAGCCTTGCAATCAGCTGGCCCTGGCTGACAAGGTCATTAAAATCGACCAACAGTTCAGTGATCAGGCCCGACACTTCGGTACCAACTTCTACCGTCACCACGGCCCGGGTGGTGCCTGCGGTATTCACCACGCTTTCAATATCACCGCGATCCAGGGTGGCGAGTTGAAAGCGAACCGGGTTTGATTCGCCTACCGGCAGCCAGAACCAACCTGCAATAATCAGCGATATTATGATTAAGATAGCGTAGCGCACTGCAAATACTCCAACTGAAAATTTTTCAGCAATATAACTGCTTAACCGCGGCGATAACAGTTGCCTTCGGTAAAGGTTGTGTAAAACTGCGCCGGATAGGTATTATCGGGCGTATAGCTTATTATCTAATCAGTTGTTATACATTGGAGATCTGTATGAGCAGGCAATTCATCAGTGCCCTGTTGCTGGGAGGGGGGGCAATGCTAACCGGGCCGTTGCCGGCTGAAGCTGGCAGGTTAATTATCGCAACCGACCAGGTGAGTGAGCGCCACAGCACACCGTTGTTAAGTGCGGTGCAAGGTCAGTTTAGCAGTGGCTATGCCAGTAAAGTGGAACTGATTGGTTTGGATAATGCTGGTTTAGAACAGCGCTCAGCTGGCCTGGTAAGGGTGCTGCTTGCTGATGGCGTTGAGCTGCAACAGGCGCTGCGTTATTACCGCAACTTACCCGGGGTTCGCTTTGCTGAGCCCGATTTTCGCCTGCAGAAACAGCAAATCCCCAACGACCCGCAATTTAACCAGCAATGGCATTTAGGCGCGCAGCAGGGCATTAACGCCCCTGGTTTCTGGCAACACAGTACCGGTGACGGCCAACTGGTGATGGCGGTAATTGATACCGGGGTGGCATATCAGCACCCTGATTTGCAGGCCAATCTCTGGCGTAATCCTGCGGAAACCGTCAATGGCCAGGACGATGATGGCAACGGTTATATTGATGATATTTACGGTATAGATACCGCCAACAATACCAGCAACCCGCTGGATCTGGACGGCCATGGCACCCAGATCAATGGCATTATTGGCGCCACAACCAATAATGGCGAAGGGGTGGCCGGTGTCAACTGGCAGGTGCAGCTACTGCATTGCAAGTTTTTGGATGAAACCGGTAGCGGTTTTGTCAGTGATGCTATTGCTTGTCTGGACTATATTCTGGATTTAAAGCAAAACCGCGGTATCAATATTATCGCCAGTAATAATTCCTGGGGTGGCCCGGGGGAGTCGCAGGCGTTATATGAAGCCATAGCGCGTCAGCAGCAGGCCGGCATTTTATTTATCGCCAGCGCGGGCAACAGCGGCAACCAAAGCCCGTTGTACCCGGCCGCTTATGATTTAGCTAATATTATCAGCGTCGCGGCGCATACTCAGCAACAAACTAAAGCCAGCTTTAGCAATTATGGTCGCAGCTGGGTAGATGTAACGGCGCCAGGCGTTGCCATTCAAACCACCGATTTAAACAACGGTTATGCGGCAGTGGCCGGCACCTCAATGGCGGCACCGGTTGTCACCGGCCTGGTAGCCTTGTTAAAAGCAGCTGACCCGGCTCTGGACTGGCGAGCGTTGCGGGCCCGTATTTTGTTAAGTGGCAAAACCAGCGACGACCCGCTGATTAGTGAGCATACGCTAAGCGGCAAATTACTGCTGGCCAGTAACGCGGGTAGCAGCCAGGCAACCGTTAGTGGCGCACTGGAGTGTCAAACCCCACTGGCCCGGCGGATTATGCCCGGCCCGACCACCATGTATCTTACCCCTGGCAGCACGCTTGATATCAGGGTGCTTAGCTTAGCGTGCAGTGGTGCCAGCATATTACCGACGGTAACCGAGCTAACGACTGGCCAGCGTATTGCGCTAAGCGAGCGCGACGGCGCCAATGATGGCATTTACTCTGGCCAGTGGTTATTTGCCGGTCAGCCGGCTCAGCTGCAATTTGCCGATTCAGTGGTAACAGTGCAGCCCCGTAACGACGACTACTGCAGCGGGCAGAACAACCTGGCGGTACCGCTGGCTCAGTGCAACGCGCTGGTGCAGTTGTATTACGATACGCTTGGCCAGAGCTGGCTGAATAATAGCGGCTGGTTAAATCCGGCCACTGCGGTGTGCAACTGGGCAGGCGTCAGTTGCAGTGGTGGTCAGGTAACCGGGCTGGCACTAAATAACAATAATTTAAGTGGTGAGCTGCCAGCAGCGCTGAGCGGCTTGACGGCGCTCACTGAGCTGGATTTAAGTTTTAACAGTTTAACGGGTAGTTTCCCGGCGGTACTGCTGGAACTGACAACCCTGCAAAGCCTGAGCCTGTGGCAAAATGGTTTGACAGGCAGTATTCCTGCAGCCATTAGTCAGCTAAGCGCGCTACGGCAGCTGGACCTGTCGTTTAATAATTTCAGCGGTGCTTTACCAGCCAGTATTGGCCAGTTAGCGCCGTTACAGCAGTTGTTTGTTGAATCTAATCAGTTTACTGGCGCGCTGCCGCAAGCGCTGGCACAACTTAGTAATTTGCAGGTACTATGGTTGGCTGATAACAATTTTAATGGTACCTTGCCGCAGAATTTTGTCGAGTTGGCCAGTTTGCGGGCATTCAGTTACCAGAATACCAGCCTGTGTCCGCCAAGAAATCTGGCGTTCTCCAGTTGGTTAGCCGGGCTTACCACGCTGGAACGCAATACGGATTGTGCCAACAACAGCCCTGTAGTGACGACCACGGCTAATATTGTGGCTGGCAGTGGCAGTGTAGTGCAACTGCAGGCAACGGCAACTGACAGTGATAATGATGTTTTAAGCTATCGTTGGCAGCAAATTTCCGGGCCAGCCGTGGTGCTGGCCAATGCCAGCACGTTAACGGCCAGTTTTACTGCGCCGCAGCTAAGCAGCAGCGCCAACCTGGTATTTCGTTTTACGGCCGATGACGGTCTGAGCCAGAGCAGCAGTGACAGCACAGTGCGGGTAAATCCGCCAGGCAGCAGCGCTGACACTGGCAGCAGTGGAGGCACACTGGCATATAGTTGGTTGCTATTGTGCGGCTGGTTAGGTTGGCGACATCTGGGCGCAAAAGGCTGGCGTTAATGATTAAGAGGTAATTTTGGTACGGGTATTTTTAGCGATAACACTTCTGATATTAACAACGGCGCCACTGGCGCAGCCTGTCAGCGAGTCAGCGCTGGCAATAGAAATGCTTGGCCCGGAGCTGGCAGAGTTTGACCGTTATTTTAGCGAGAAAATGGCTGAACATGCTATTCCGGGTGCGGCCTATGCCATTGTTTATAAAAATAAAATAATCAGTGCTAAGGGCTATGGGGTTAGAACGCTTGGCAGTGATGCCAAGGTTGATCCCTATACGGTATTCAGAATCGCCTCGGTATCAAAAACCTTTGCGGCAGGGCTGGCCAGTTTGCTGGAAGAGCGCGGCCACTTTCGCTGGGATGAGCCGGTTGTACAGTATATTCCGGAGTTTTCCTTTAAAAATGCGCTATATAATCCGCAATTAAAAATTGAACATTTACTGGCGCAAAGTAGCGGTGTAATGCCCAACGCTTATGACAACCTGATTGAAGCCAATGTCATGCCGGAGCGGATACTGCCACAGTTTCAAAAAATTGACCCATTGTGTAACCCCGGCCAGTGCTACGGTTATCAGAATGTGTTGTTCAGCCTGATTGAGCCCATTATCAGCCAAACCACCACCAGTGATTACGCCAGCTCGCTGCGCAAGAATATTTTTGAACCACTGCAGTTGCCTACGGCGTCAGTAGGGCTGGAAGCTTACTTACTGAATGAAAACCGGGCCAGTCCGCATATCCGGGCCAGAGGCAGCTGGCATGCGCGTAATGTAAACCAGAGTTATTACCGGTTTGCACCGGCCGCTGGCGTTAATGCCAGTGTCATTGATTTAAGCCACTGGCTGATTGCGCAACTGGGCTATTACCCGCAAGTGATGCCACAAAAAGTGCTGGATAAAATCGTTGAAAAACGGGTGAGAACACCGCGCGATTTACGCCGGCCGCAATGGCGAAATTATATTAAAGATGCGCATTATGCCCTGGGCTGGCGGGTATATCAGTTTGGCGCTGAACAGCTGATTTATCACGGTGGTTGGGTGCAGGGCTTTCGGGCAGAACTGGCGTATTCACGTGAGCGTGAGCTGGGGTTGGTTATATTACTTAATGCTGAGTCGAATGTGGTAAATGAGCTTACTACTACCTTTTGGGCCACCATGTTTGGGGCCATGCAACAACAGGAACAAACCCGCTTAGCTAACTGTACTGTTGATACCGCCGGCCAAACACAGTGTTAGTTAAGCTCGCTAAGCTGTTTTAGTGTCGCTGATAAACATCCAGTAAAAAATCGATACTGATTTGTTTGGTTGATGTCACAAAGGCACTGCGGTTTTCCGGGGTGAATTTCCAGGCCAGTGGCACCATTTGCAACAGGTTATCTAATTGCTCAGGGGCGGTGATTAGCAGCGGGTAGCTAAGGCGTTGCCGGCTGATATGGCTAAAGCCCGGCTCGGGTTTTACTTTATCATCATGCAGTTTTACCTCGCGGTATACCGCTTGTTTCATTTCTACTAAATGCGCCGGCCCCGGGCTGACGCTGATTAACAAGCCTTGCGGTTGAATGATCCGCTGTAATTCGTGGTTATCTGATGGCGCATAAATACGGATAACAGTATCAAAATAATGGGCAGCAAACGGCAGCTGATAAGCGCTGGCCACCGCAAAACGAATGGCCGGGTAGTGGCGGGCAGCATATTTAATCGCGGCTCTGGAAATATCAATACCATTAAGCGTAGTGTCGTTGCTTAACGCCTGTTGTAAGCGACCGCTGTAATAGCCCTCGCCACAGCCTAAATCCAGCACTGTTGACGGCACAGCGTTTTGCACCACCTGATTCAGCGCATCAGACAGCGGCTGATAGGCAGCACTTTGCAAAAAAGCGCGGCGGGCCTGCATCATCGCTTTGTTATCGCCGGGATCTTTTGAATTTTTCTGCTGCACCGGCAGTAAATTAACGTAACCTTCTTTGGCCAGGTCAAAACTGTGCTTGCTGGCACATTGGTACTGACGGTTTATTAACTGCAAGTTCTGCTGACAAAGGGGACAAGTATACATGCGACATTCCGCTGAAATTAACCGCCACAGTTTAACAGCATGGCAGCTTTGCGTGCAAAGCCTTGCTATACTGCCGGCCAAAATGCAGTAGTAAAACCAGGTTTTTAAGGCAGGTAATATGCAAGATTTAGAATTGTGGTCGATGGATGAGCTTTGTGATCACGCTTTTGATATTTTTGAGGAGCTGGCTGCAGAAAACCTCAGCGCGGCAGATTATGGCCTGTACCAGCAGCAATATGAGCAGCGCGGTTATGTGGACTTAGTGATCCCGGGGCCGGAGTGGGTAGAGTTGATCATGCAGGATTTAGAGCCAGAGCTGCATTATGAAGCGCAGATAGGCTTAACCGGCCTTGATGGCGAGGCTGACAGGGTACTGGCCCGTATTTTACTCAGCCGCGAAAAACATGATGCGCTGTGTCATGCCCAATGGCGCGGTGATTAATTCTTTTTGCTGGCGTAGCCAATAATATTTAAAATAATTTAACCCCCTGGTCAGTCCTCCGTCGTCTAATGATTAAACACGGAGGACACCCTATGCACAGCATTCACTTTTCAAACCATGTCAGTACCCTAAACCGGATGTTCAGCAGCATGTTGCTGGCAGCGCTGGTTACTTTTAGTTTGTTTGCCATGATGTACCTGCTGATAAAGCCGCCCCTGGCCGAACGGCCGGTGCAAGTGACGTTGCCGGTAGTAGAATTATTTGTAAACCCGGAAGACCCGCCAGTGGTGGTGAAAACACTACCGACACCCCCGCCACCGGTAGTGCCGCCTGAAGCTGCGCCACGCAACATATCAGAAGTAACCAGAGTAGATTTACCCGGGCCAACCCTGACGGTTGCGCCACCTGATATTACTCCCACCATAAGCCGGTTTGGTGCGGGTATAGATAGCGCGGCGACGCCAGTGGTAAGGGTGGAGCCACGCTTTCCGCTGGATGCACTGCGCGATGGTATCAGTGGTTGGGTAAAACTCAGTTTCAGCATCGACGAAGCAGGTGCTGTTACCGATGTTAAAGTACTACAAGCTGAACCCAGAGGCGTGTTTGAACGCGAAGCTGCCAGAGCTTTACGGCGCTGGAAATATCAGCCGCAAGTTATTGACGGTAAAGCGATTCGGCAGAGTAATTTACAAGTAGTACTCGATTTTACCGTGGATGCTGGCTAAGCTCAGTTAAGGCGCTCTGGTCAATACACCCAAGCAGAAGGATGTGGCTTATGACATGGTCTTTAATACTGCCAGGCTGGTTTAACCGCACCAGCTGCGCCGATGAGCTGATGCAGCAGTTTCAGCAAAGTGGCGAGTTACAGTCTCTGGAACGGTTGATACAGCAATGTGGTGATGATTTGTATCACTTTTTGTTGCGCCAGGCTGATGCGCAGCTGGCGGCGGATATCAGCCAGCAGTGTTGGTTAAAAGTATTGGAAAACCGGCACAGCTACCGGGCACAAAGCCGCTTTAAAACCTGGTTATTTACTATTGCCAGAAACGCCTTGCTGGATGAGCTGCGCAGGCAGCAACGCTGGCAGGGCAGCCAGTGGCAGGATAGCTTCGCAGCTGATGATGCTTCTGTTACTGAACAGCTGGCAGGCATGCAGCAAAAGCAGCGTTTGGCGGCGGCTTTAGTTGCCTTGCCACCGTTGCAACGCGAGGCTATTTTGCTGCAATTAGAAGACTTTAGCCTGGAGGAGATCGCGCATATTACGGCTGAACTGCCAGAAACTATTAAAAGCAGATTACGCTATGGGCGTGAGCGTTTAGCTCAGCTGATGGGAGACGATAATGTCTAATCACGATTCAGACGATGAGTTAGCGAAACTATATAAAAACCTGAAAGCCGGGCAACCAATGCCAATGGCGCTGAAACAGCGGATCCGGCAGCAGGCGAAGCAACGGATCAGCCAAAATAACTGGCGCTCATGGGGGTATTTCTCTCAGTTTGCGCTGGGTTGTACGGCTTTAGTCTTAGTGCTCAGCTGGGTTAATCCTGCTAAGCTGCCAACTTATTATCAAATTGACACAGTCATTAGCGCAGGCAGCAGCAACATGGCTGAGCTTAGTGTACAGTGGCATCATTTAACGGCTGCCAGCACAGATAGTAAAAGCAAAGACCGTGCTCAGACAGAGAGGGTGCAACAACGGCTAAGCCGGTTACAGCAGCAGCAACGTGAATTGCAGCAAGCGGGAACGCGCGCCACTGAACTACAGCGCCAGGTAGGGCTGCTGACCCAGCATGATGATGAATGGCAAATTGCGATGTGCGACAACAAGCAATTGCATCTGGCGTTAGAGCTGGTGCATGAGCTCAGCGCACTAATGCAGATAGCACCGCAGCTGCAACCGCAATGGGTTGAATTGCAGTTTGCGCCAAGCGGATATATTTTAGCGATTGCCGCTTTGCCCGCGTCTGGCGCTGAGCGGCAATGCCCATCACCACAACCAACCGTGGTGCAACAACAAAGCTAACAAGTGGAACGGTGATGTTATTACAAGCTAACAACAGCTTAGTGTTATTGATAGATATTCAGCAAAAGCTGGCGCCGGCAATTTATGACACAAAGGCGTTAGAGCAGGCGGCTACCTGGGTATTGCAAGTGGCGTTGCAGCTGGATATTCCGTTGCTGGCCACTGAGCATTACCCCAAGGGGCTGGGCCATACCGTCGCCAGCATCCGTGAATTGCTGAGTGACGAGGCGGTAATGGAGAAAATTCACTTCAGTGCCTGGCGTGAGCCTGCAGTGCAACAACAACTGGTTAGCCTTGGCCGGCAGCAAATTGTGTTGATAGGTACCGAAAGCCATGTTTGTGTGCTGCAAACTGCGCTGGATTTAGTGGCAGCAGGTTATCAGGTGTTTGTGGTTTTTGAGGCGGTGGGATCACGCACGCCTGATAATAAGCAACTGGCACTTAGCCGGATGCAGCAGGCGGGTTGCCAGATAATCAGCAAAGAAATGCTGGCGTTTGAATGGTTAGAGCGCGGCGATCATGAAAGCTTTCGCCAGATCAGCAAAGGCTGGATCCGCTAACTTTTCAGTTAGCGGTTAAGCTGTTATTCTTTTCCAGCAAATAATGCATCAAGGGTTGCCGCCAGCCGCACAGCCGCTTGCAGCAGGCGTTGTTCCAGCACCTGCTGATGCTTAGTCAGATAACTGTCATCAATTAACATGCCCGGCCGGTACTGCTGATACAGGCCGATGGTGATGCTGGCCGATTCATTGGTCCAGGTCATCAGGTCGCTGTCTTGCCATTTTTGCTGCATTGCCGGGGTTAAACTGGCAAACAATTGTTGCTGTTTTGCCGGCTCGTTGTAGCCCAGTTTAACCAGCATGGCGGTATCCCACACGCCATGTAAATTGGAGGGCTCACCAAAAAAGTAAACGGCAGTGCGGTTGCCACCCAAATCATCAGCAAAGCTAACATGCAGCGGCTGATGTAAATCAGCAATGTGATGGCTCAAAAACAGCAGCGCCTGCCAGTCTGTTTTATCCTGTTGCAACCGGCGCTGCATATCTTCTATGGCCGATACCACACAACCCACTTCGGGGCAGTGCTGGCGGGTAACCTTGGTTTCGCCACGCTGTAAATTAATATAGTGATGTGGCCGGCTCCAGGCAAATTCATCTTGCGAGCGCACTTCATCAGGCCAGACACAGGCCGGGCCAAAGCGTTGATAGGGTGTGGCCTGTAATAACTTATCTAGTTTGTTGCGGGTAGCCGGCTGCACCAGCTGATAGCTCATGTCGCAAATCATATTATGACCAGTACGGCCAAACGCCTGAGTCTCTGCTGCCAGCAGCAGTAACATGATGCTAAGTAAGCAGATGCCGTTAACGCGGATTATCTTATTTACTAAATGCATTTATTCTCCTACCAGCTGGCTGACTTGCCACAGGTTACTACCTTGATGATCACTGCCTGCCAGCATCGGCGCCAGCTCGGCCAGTGCTTCACGCATACTGGCCGCTAAGGTATAGGGGGAATTTATCACCAGCATGCCGCTACCACTCATGCCAAAACCGGCTTTATCAGGCTGCGGGCAAAACTCAATGCGCAGTTGGTTTTTAATGCCGGTAGCAACAATGGCATTAATAAAGGCTTCGATGGCCGGGCGTTCAATCACCGGATACCAGATAGCGTAAGTAGCTTGTGGGAAACGCCGGTACGCTTCTGCCAGCCCCGCCACCACATCGCTATATTCGGTTTTCAGTTCGTACGGTGGGTCTATCAGCACCAGGCCACGTTTTACCAGTGGCGGTAACATGGCTTTAAAACCGGCCCAGGCATCGAGATGTTCAATGCGGCTGTAGCGGCGCCGGGCAAACTGGCTTTGCAAAATGGGGAAGTCGCTGGGATGCAGCTCGGTAGCCTGAATTGTGTCTTGCGGGCGCAGTAGCATGGCCGCAATTTTCGGTGAGCCGGGGTAAAATGCCAGGTTATTATCCGGGTTCAGGCTGTTAATCAGATTTAAATAGCTGGCCAGTGCGGCAGACTTGGCCTGATACTGCCATAAACGGCCAATGCCCTGCTGATATTCGGCTGTTTTTTGTGCCTGCTCACTGCCAAGGCTATATAAACCCGCACCGGCATGGCTGTCGTGGTAACACAGCGGCTTATCTTTTTGCAGCAGGTAATCAAGAATGGCCACCTGTACCAGATGTTTTAACACATCGGCATGATTGCCGGCATGATAACTGTGACGATAACTAAGCATGCGGCAATAACCCCGGAAAAAGTGCGCATAAATGATGCCGCCAAGGATACTGAGCTAGCTGAAAAATACAAGTAATAGCAGGGCAGCAATGCTAAAATTGGCGCCATATCACGGTATTCAGGACTTTTTCATGGTTGATCAACCCAAACGCGCTGGCCGCAGCCAGCAACAGCGACAAGCCAAACCGGGCAATAAAGACCATAAACATACAGCCTTACAAAAGCCGTGGACAAAAACTGATAAGGCTGGCGCTGGTAAGCCTAACCGCGGTGCAGCCGGTGGCAAGGGGCACGCGGCAAAAGCGGTGCAGGATGAAAGTAAAGTATACGGTGACAACGCCTGTCGGGTGCTGTTTAGCCAGCGGCCTGAAGCGATTATCCGCTTATATATATCCCAGCAACTGGCACCGAAATTTGCTGATGTCATGAAGTACCTGGCCGCAGCAAAAAAGGCCTATCACATTGTTGATGATGCTGAGCTGGAGAAAGTTGCCGCCAGCCAGCACCATGGCGGTATCGTGTTGCTGGTAAAACGTAAGCCCATTAGCAGTATTGCCAGTTATTTAAACCAAACTATACCCCGGCATGACTGTTTACTGGCCCTCGACGGCGTAGGCAACCCGCACAACTTAGGGGCGATTGCCCGTACCTGCGCCCATTTTGGGGTAACCGGTATTATTATGCGCGAGCCGCAGTTATTGCAGTCGGGTGCAGCGCTGCGCACGGCCGAGGGTGGGGGCGAGTTTATTTCGCCGCTTAGCTGTGATGATATGCCACTAGCCTTGCAGCTATGCAAGCAAGCGGGCTATAGCCTGGTAACCACATCAAGCCATGGCGGCCAGTCGTTGTATAACACGGCCTTACCGCAAAAAGTGGTAATAGTATTTGGCGAGGAGATGTTTGGTGTATCAAAAGCCGTGGCAAATAGCGCCGATATTGCACTGCAAATACCAGGCACTGGCAAAGTGGAATCGCTGAATGTCAGTGTCGCGGCCAGTTTAATCGTCGGTGAGTGGTACCGGCAGCAGCTTGGTTGATCTGATAAATACTGAATGTAAAACGACCCAGTATAATTGACACGTGTCACGTGACAAGCTACGCTTTGACGCATGATTAAAACGTTTGCAGATAAACGCTCGTTGGAACTTTATGTTAGCGGCAGGACAAAGAAGTTTCCGCCTGAAATAGCAAAAAGAGCTGCCCGTAAACTGGAATATCTTGATCTGGCAAAGCAGTTGGATGATCTGAAAGTACCACCCGGCAACCGACTGCATGCGTTGTCAGGAGACAGGCAAGGGCAGCATGCTATTTCAATAAACACCCAGTGGCGGATTTGTTTTCGTTTTGTAGAGGGTAATGCATACGATGTTGAAGTATGCGATTACCACTGAATTTAGAGGTACCCCTATGACAATTCTAAATACCGTTGGCTTGCAGCGCAAACCTACCCACCCTGGTGAGATGCTACGAGAAGATTTTATACCAGACTATGCGTTAACAGCGACAAAGCTTGCTGAAGCGTTAGGCGTGTCGCGTCAGTCAGTAAATGAACTGCTGCGCGAACGCCGTGCGGTCAGCCCAGAAATGGCACTTCGCTTAAGCCGTTTGTTTGGCAACTCAGCTGAGTTCTGGTTAAATGCGCAGCGTGCTGTTGATTTATGGGTAGCCGCACAAGTTGTTAAAGACGAAGTTGCACGTATTAGGCCGTTAAATGCAGCGTGAGTTGAGGCAATACAACCCCAGTTAGAATGTACTGAATTGGTGTTTAAGTTGCTGCGCCTGGCGGCGGCTGACATTGATATGTTGACCGTCTTGCAATACGGCAATTAATCCGCCGTCGGCTATCGCAGGCTCCAAATGACTAATTGATCCAATCCGAATAATGTCAGCTCTGCTGGTTTTAAAGAAAAATAGCGGGTCTAGTTTTTGCTCAATTCGCGCCAGGGAGCTGTGAATAAAGCTTTTCCCATAGCTGGTGTAAACAGCCGCATGGTTGCCGATGCTTTCAAAACGGTAAATTTCCTGTAGCCGGACAATACGGTTAATATCGCCAAATTTCAGTAAAATACCATGATGTTCTGGCAGGCAGTTCACTGCTGGCTGCGGTTCGGTGTTGGTTGCAGTTGTCGGGCTGGCTTGTGGTGGCGGTAGCCGGGCGATGGTTTTTGCCAGCCGCTCTGGCGCGACGGGCTTAAGTAAATAGTCGACAGCATTTAATGAAAAGGCATCCAGTGCGTAGCTGTTAAAAGCGGTGACAAACACAAAGCGGGTAGCTTCCGGAATGTCGTTAGCCAGCTCGATACCGCTGATTTCCGGCATCTGAATATCCATAAATACCAGGTCAATAGTTTGCTGTGCCAGTATAGCCAATGCTGCTGTGGCACTGGCGGCTTCGGCCACTATCTCGCATTCGGGGTGGGGCAGCAATAAGCGCTTTAACTCGTTGCGGGCCAGCCGCTCATCGTCAACAATTAAGGTTTTATAATGATGAGGCATAAGGCAGCTCCATGCGCACCGTATAGTGGCCATTACCCAGGTCAGCTTCGAAACTGGCTTTATCGCCAAACATCAGTTGCAGGCGTTTGCGACAGTTGGCTAAGCCAGTGCCGGTACACTGGCTATTGGAGGCTGCACCGACGGAGTTAGTGAGCAGTAGTTGCCAGCGTTTACCCAGCCGCTTGGCGCTTATCTGGATGTTGCCGGCCGCAGCGTTAGGGCTAATACCATGTTTTACCGCATTTTCCAGCAAGGTTAGCAGGCATAGTGTGGGTAAAAGTTGCTGAGCTACCTCATCGGCAATATCCACCTCTACCTGCAAGCGTTGCTCCAGCCTGACCTGTTCTATTTTCAGGTAATGCTGACATAACAGCCATTCTTCCTGCACGCTGGCAGTGGGCCGCAAGTGTGCTTGTAAATGCACCCGGAATAATTCGGCTAACTGGGTCACGGTATCTGCGGCTTTGTGCTGATCTTCAAAAATAAGTGCCCGGATGCTGTTTAGTGCATTAAACAAAAAATGCGGGTTTAGTTGATTGGTTAACTGCTGTAATCTGGCTTGCTGCATTTCTTCCTGCAAGGCTTTACGGCTTTGGCGCATTTGCCAGCCAAGGTAAATTAAGCTCCAAAACAAAAACAAGCTGATGTGCATCAACCACAGCATAACCAGCATGGATGCACGGCTAAAATGCATTTGTAGCCCTTCAACACTGTCTTTATTAACCAGAGTAACTTGCTGCATATCGGTTTTCGCCAAAGCAGGCAAAAAAGAGACAAAGGTGCTAACACATGCCAATATCAGCGCCGCCAGGCTCATCCAAATTATAATTTGAATGGCTGCCCGCCAGGAATAACCCCGTAGAAAATGGATCTTAAGCACGGGGCGCAGAAAAAAATGGCTTAGCAATATAAAGCTGATACCTTCCAATACATAGCGTAGCAAGAAAAACAAAATAAACTCAGCTTGCGCACCCAGCATAAAGGGGAGGGAATACAGTAGAAAAAACAGTATAAATAACACCAAGCTTAATGCCTGTCCTTTACGGTAGGCTTTGCTGCTGTGCCAGCAATAATACCAGTGCTGCTGCCAGTAACTTTGCTGGTTATTCATAACGTAATGCATCTATCGGGTTTAAACGCGAGGCTTTAATAGCTGGCGCCAGGCCAAATACAACTCCTATCAGGGTGGTAAAGCCAATGGCCAGCAGAACGGCCCATAGTGGTATCAGTGCTTCTGGCATGGCGGGCATCATTAAGCCAATAAAACTGGCAACACCAGCACCCAGCGCTAAGCCAATAATGCCGCCAAACAGCGATAATACCAACGCTTCTACCAGAAACTGGATCAAAATAAACTGCGGGGTGGCGCCCAGCGCCTTAACAATGCCAATTTCCCGGGTACGCTCGGTAACCGATACCAGCATAATATTCATTACGCCAATGCCACCCACCAGTAAGCTGATACTGACCACACCGCCAGCGACCAGGGTAATACTGCGGGTAATGGTATTAAATTGCGCTATCATGCGCTCAGCACTGACAAACTCAAAGGGGTCGGGTGTATCTGCGGCCAGTTTATGGTGCTGGCGTAAGATAGTACGCATTTGTTGCTGAATTTGCAGTGGATCAGCCCCGGCTGCCGGCCGGAACATCACTTCTATATTGCGGGCGGCACGTTCACCACTTAAAGAGCGGATGGTGCTGAACGGCGCAATAATATAATTATCCTGATCAAAACCAAACAGGCTACCGCGGGTTTCGGCCACACCTATTATCCGGAACCAGTCACCCGACAGGTTAATAAATTCACCCACCGGATTAGCCGGCAAATCAAGCTGCTTAATCAGCGACGAGCCGATAAAAGCTACCCGGCGGCGGCGATCATCATCACTGCCGGATAAAAAGCGGCCTGCGTCCGGGTAAACCCGAACCACATTCTGATAGCTGCTGTCGGTACCGATAATTTGCGACTGAGCGGTGTTACGGCCATATTGCACCTGAGAGCCCATACTAAAGGCCTGCATACTGGCGGTCATATCTTCGACATTGTTTACCCGGGTTTTTAACAGCAAAAAGTCGTCATAATGCAGCCGGTTCTGTACCCCCAGCATTTGCTGATTGGTTGGCGTGTAGGCTTTAAGCGTAATCATATCGCTGCCTAAGTCATCCAGCTGACTGGTAATGCTATGGCTTAGGCCCTGCATAATAGCCACTACCGTTATCACGGCGGCCACGCCAATAATAATACCCAGAGTGGTCAGTGCACTGCGCAGGCCATGAGCACGAATAGAGCCGAAAGCCGCTTTGCTACCTTCAAATCCGGCATGTAATAATTTAAGCATGGGCGACGTGTTCCTGCGGATTACGAAAATCCTGTTCAATTTCACCATCAACCAGGCGGATCACCCGCTGACAATGGTCGGCGATGTCCTGCTCATGGGTAACCAGAATAATGGTATGGCCTTCCTGATGTAACTGATCAAATAATGCCATAATATCTTTAGTGGTTTTGCTATCCAGATTGCCGGTGGGCTCGTCACCGAGCAAAATGCGTGGCTTAGTAACCAGCGCCCTTGCAATTGCCACCCGCTGGCGCTGGCCTCCGGATAACTGATTGGGTAAATGGCCGGTTTTGTCACTCAGGCCAACCCGCTGTAATGCCTGCAGCGCCAATGCTTTGCGTGTGCTGTTGGCCATGACACGGTAAATAAGAGGTTGCATAACGTTGGCCAGCACAGTGGCGCGTGGTAATAAGTTAAAACTTTGAAAAATAAAGCCAACAGCTTCATTTCTAAGTTCAGCCAACTCGGTTTCGTTCATGGTTGATACGTCCCGGTTGGCCAGCTGATAGTGGCCTGCGCTTGGTGTATCCAGGCAGCCCAGAATGTTCATTAAGGTTGATTTACCTGAGCCTGAAGGCCCGACAATCGCAACGTAGTCATTTTCAGTGATGGTCAGGTCAACCTGCTTTAATGCATAGAACGTTTCATCGGCCATCTGATAGCGTTTGCTGACTTGCTGCAGTTGGATCACGGCGTTACTCATACTAGTTATCCCGCAGTTCTGTCGTCAGACGCCGCCCTTCGGTCAGGCCAGGCATGGTGCGGGCAGGGCCGGTAATAACCTCATCGCCAACCTGTACACCGGTTAACACTTCCTGGGCAATATCGCTGGCCATGCCAAGGGTTACCTGGCGTTTTGTGGCTAATCCATCCTGTACTATCCAGACAAAATAGTGTTCATTTTGCTGAACAGCGGCAATAGGCACCTGCAAGCTTTGCGGCTTTTGCGCCAGAATAATTTCTGCGCGGCAACTCATCCCCGGATATAGTGCAATATCTTCCGGCTGCAATAACACCTTAACCCGGAATGATAAGCTCTGGCTCTGGTTCATGTAACGGGCCGAGGTAGCAATTTGAATCACTTCGCCTTTAATTGCCTGGCGCGGATAAGCCGCAGCAAAAATTTCAGCCTGTTGGCCCAGATGCACATTGGCAATATCGGCTTCATCTACCCGCAGTTCAGCCAGGATGGCACTGGGGTCGGCCAGGGTCATCAGCGGGCTGCCAATAATGTTGGTGCTGCCCGCTATTACGGTTTCACCTGGTTTAATGTCTACGGTGGAAAGTAAGCCGGCAATGGGTGCCCGGTACACCGTTTTGCTTAAGTTATCTTCGGCCATGGCCAGGGTAGCCAGACCCTGTTGCAATGCGGCTTCACTCGAGCGGACATTAATGTCGGCAATATCCAGCTGGCTTTGCAAGCTATCTATGGTTTCCTGCTGAATAAGCCCGCTGCTATATAGCTGTTGTTGCCGGCTGAACTGGCGCTGTAAATCAGCCAGTTGCGCTTTAGCGCGGGCAATATCTATTTGCTGACTTTGCACCATAGCACGGGTGCGGTTCACATCTGCTGCAAATGCGGTGTCGTCCAGCCGCATCAGTATCTGGCCTTGTTCAACCACATCACCTTCTTCAACCAGCACTTCCAGTACCCGGCCGGTCACTTCAGAGCGGATCTGAATTTGGGTATTAAACTCCAGGTTACCAGACGCCAGAATGCTGTCGGCCAATGCGCCTTCGCTGACCAGCGCTGTGGTAACACTGGTTGTTTGTTGTTGTTTGCGGTATTGGCTCAGGCTAATCAGCCCCACCAGTACCGCAACAATCACCAGCAATATCAGCATTTTTTTCATCGGTTAATTCCGTTTACTCGATTCAGATAAACACAGCCCACAGGCCAAAAATAACCAGCAGGGGTAAGGCGGCTAAGATGCTACTTTTCGCGGCACTGTAACCACTCCAGCTGTGCAGGCCAATAGCAAACAAAGCTGTTATCCACAAATAGATTAAGTTCAGGTTTTCAGCCCAGTTATACCAGGAATGAGTAGTCTCCAAGCCGAGTAGTAGTTGGTTCAATGACAGATAATTTGCGGTGTTAAGTAACATATTCGGATCACTGCTTAACAGGATCAATATCATCAACCCAAGCATGTTAATCACGTATGGCATATAACTCCAGACGGCCATAGCATACCAGTCACCATAAGGGCGTTTTTGGCCGGGGTTTCCCACCAGCATCAGGTAAGCTGCCACCAAGGCCAGCAAAATTGGCGTTACGATCACTGTGCCGCCAATCGCAATAATTCCTGTTTTATCAGCCATTTGCCCCATAACTGCCCGGCTTTGCTCAATTTCGGCAGGTGTCATGGTATGGGCAACAGATGCCAACTGTTGCTCGACGATCCATTCCGGACTCATGCCAGCAAAGAACCACCATATACTGACGGTACTCACCACGATAATGAGCAACAGGGCTATCCAGCTCCAGCTTTTTTTCTCGGGCAATGCAGTAAATACTTGCTTGGGTGCGACAAAGATATCGACCAGCGCCTGACCAACATTTTTACTCATAAGTATTCTCCAGTCACTTCACAACGATGTTGTTTAATTTTTCTTTTTTAGTAAGCAGTCTGCCACTGAATGCTAAGCCTATCAGTGCAAACCAGGCAATCATCGACAGGCCGGCCGGAATATTGGCTATGGCAATTTTCCCCAGATGCTGGCGGTTAAAAAACAACGCAACCAGGGTAGGAATAAAATAAATGACAAAAAATAGCGGGATAAACCAAAGGAAAAACCCGACACTGCTTTGCTCAAATAAATGTAACCACTCTGACGGTTCAAACATAACATGCTCCTGCTAATTTACCGAAAAGTTAAATGTAACGACTTTTTGCAAAGGTTTATTGAACAAGATGAATGCTAAGGTAAAAATGCGATTACTGGGGTAAAAATATGATAAGCGGTTAATTGCGGTGATTTCCGGCAAATTTATGGCTAAAGGCAAACGCCGCAGACAGGGGGCGGCATGACATACGACAGGTAAATTGCTCAGCAGGCGGCGGGCGGTGCAATACCTGCAGATTTTGTCAGTGCATTATCAGCAAAATGTCATCAGGCCCTTTGTGTTTTTGCTTGTTATTTCAGCACTAGCCACTAGGCTTAATATACTGCCGGACTGGTGCTGATGTACCGTCTGTAGTAGCTGTAGTGAACAGCCGGCGAGTGAGTAGTTGGCGGCAACCGAAAAGCCTTAACAGAGTAGGTACAGCTAGCAGGGAGTGAGAGTTATGCCAAATTTGGTGCAGGAACTCAATAGTTTAGATTTCAGCGTCTACATTGGCGGCCCGTTGCAGGCGGCCGTGCAGGCACAACATGCGGCGTCTATGTCGCAGGTTAGTTTTATCCAGGCGGTAGGGTTTGAAGATAGCGGCAGTGGCAAAGCCTTACGCTATGTTGATTTTGACTTTACCAAGTCAACACCCAACCCGCATGTTGGCAAGACGGCACAGCAATTAACCGATGAGGGTTTGCCACCGGGTACGGATGTCAGCAGTAATTTTATCTCGACAGAAGTATCGATAAAGGTGCCATTTTTAACCATGCTGACGATACCAGCATTGCGGATTGAAGAAATTACTATCGATTTTAACGCCAAGCTAACCTCAACCGAAACGTCGAACGTCTCCAGCGAATTTGCTGCCAGCGCAGAGCTGGGTATTAATTATAAAATTGTCAATTTTAAAGCCTCAGCGTCATATAAGCGCTCGTCGACACGCGGCGTTAGTGTCGAAAAAACGTATAACCTCGGGGTCAGGGTAACGGCGTTAAATGACGAGATACCGGCAGGGCTGGATCGGATCCTGACAATGCTGGAAGACAGTATTGTCAGTGCGTGATAAGCGTTATCGTGCCATTGGGCCGGTGGCGCTGCTGCCGGTCTTTTTAACAGGGATACCAGTATGCCGAATTTAAACGAATACCTGGGCAGTATTATTAGCAGCATTACCAACGCCAGAGTGATGGCGGATATACAAACTGTAAAAGTGGCCGAAGAATATGCCAAACACGATTTACTCAAGCATTTCGCTGTACCGCATATGCGGGTAGGTGATGTTGAGCTGACCATTCCGGTGGCATTGGATGTGTTGACGGAGAAAACCGAAACTGAGTATCAACCAATTGATAATACAAAATTTAATAGCCTAATGTATAAAGAGCTGACTAACAGTCTCGGTCGTACCAGTTTGCCGTCTAAAGCGTCTAAGGCGTTGCGGGCGCTATTGGTTGAGCAAACGCATAGCCTGGAGCAGTCACTGCGCATTAAGCAGGATCTAGCCCCGGTAGAGGAGTATAGCCAGGTAGCAGCGCGCCAACTGGTGCAACTGGCAGAGGAATATCAGTTGGTAAGCCGTGAAAGCATACCCAAGTTGAATGTTGAGCAAATCACGTCCAGAGTAATGGCGGTTGCTAAACAGGAAATTAAAGTATTAAACCAGCGCAAAGTGATTGATAACTTAAATGTGATTGCCGAGTCACATAAACTTCGCGAGGAAAATCCACAGAACATTATTTATATAAAGCTGAAGATCTCGGAAGAGGGTATGGAGTGGCAGCAGATGGAAAGCAGTAATGGTGAAATCAGCCGTCGTTTATTGCCGGAATAACCGCCATGCAAAAGTCGACGGTACATTTGGTAAATGAATTAACTGACTTACTGTTACAGTTTCCGCCAATGGTAACCAGGTTTGAACGCAAACAGCCGCAGGCGCTGGCGACATTGCAAGACTGGCTTACCGCGTCGGAACAACTACTGAGCAGCTATAGTTTAGTGGCCAGTGCTGAACTGGCAGGTTTGCGCAGCAAACTTACCGCGCCGGTGCATCGCAACGAGCATCGCGGCCAGTTACGTAAACAGCAACTACGTGAAGCGGTAGAGATACTGTATCCATTGCAACACTGCTTGCAGCAGACACTAGTACCTTATCAGCAGAAGCTGCAGCAGAGCTCTGAACTGATTAGACATTTGCTGAGTGTCATTAGCCAGAGTGGGGCGTTGCACTACGATGCTGCGGCTGGCTTTGACAGTTTTTTGCAGCAACTATGGCAATTAATTAACCAGCACGATCAGCTCAAGGCCGGTGCTGTCCAATTACGCAGCTGGTTATCGCAGCAAGACATTACGTTACTGCTGGCGCAAGAGGTTAATCTGGCAGATTTTTCGTAAAGGTATCTGGTTGGGTTTGGCTGATAAACTGAAACCTCAGCAGCGTTTCGCCGGCAATTTCCACGGTTTCAGCAAACATACTGGCCGGGCGGGCCCACAGGCCGCAGTCGCCATACAGGGCGCGGTATATCACCAGCCACTCTTCAGTTTCGCTATGGCGGGCTAAGTGTAATACCTGATAATAGGCGCCTTTGTAGTGCTGATAGTACCCAATGGCGACGGCCGGTGCAGGACTGTTAGCGGGTTCAGGACTATTAGCGCGTTCAGGACTGTTGCTCATACCAACCTTCAAAAATAATCTGGGCCGACAGGCTGTCTACTTTATCTTTGGTTAATTTACGATAGCCGCCTTCGGCAAATAAGCGGCTGCGCGCATCGGCAGTGGATAAACGCTCATCGTGCAGCGCTACCGGCAAACCATAACGGCCATGCAGCCGGTTAGCGAATTTGCGGGTGCGGACGGTAAAGTCTTGCTCGCTGCCGTCCATGTTCAGCGGTAAGCCTACCAGCAGCACTTGTGGCTGCCAGTCGCTTATCAGTTTGGTTATCTGATCCCAGTTGGGCGTGCCGTCCTGGGCTTTTAATGCCGGTAATAAAGTGGCGCTGCCGGTAAGCTCATTGCCTACCGCCACGCCAATACTTTTGGTACCGTAATCAAAGCTCAGTACGGTTCTGCTGCTACTCATTATGCGTGGCCCGCCTCGGTGGTCAGTTGCCAGGGCTTAATGCCCATTTTACCGGTAGCGGTTTGCCACTTTTCTGCATGGATAAGATCAAAAATTATACTGTTGTCAGCCGGGATCACCAGCCAACTGTTGTCAGCAATTTCTTGCTCTAACTGGCCGGCAGTCCAACCCGCATAGCCCAGCGCCAGTAAAAATTTTTCAGGCGCCGCCGGGGTGGTTAAGTCCATTAGTATATCTTTAGAGGTGGTTACCATCAGGCCATTATTCAGCTCTAAGGTGCTACTGTAGCCACCTTTGGGGCTATGCAGTACAAAGCCCCGATCGCTTTGTACCGGGCCGCCGGCGCAAACTGCGCTGCGGGCAACCTGGCTCTTACCGTCAAATTCAATTTGCAGTTGTTTTAGTAAATCTGCGACTGTAACGTTCAGCGGATGGTTAATCACAATACCCATAGCGCCTTCAGCGCTGTGTTCGCAGATATAGGTTACGCTGCGCTTAAACATCGGGTCGTCCAGCGCAGGCATAGCAATTAAAAAGTGATCCTGGAAATCTTGCATAACAACCTCACTATTGCAGTTAAAGCATGGTGGTTACTGTATTGTCATGACAGTAATGTGGTTACAGCACTCAGGGAACGGCCAGGCGTTGCTCAATGGCATCGAATAACATACCGGTAATACTTACCGGATAGGCCGCCTCGATTTCACGAATACAGGTGGGACTGGTAACATTGATCTCAGTAAGCTTATCACCAATTACGTCTAAGCCAACAAAAATCAGCCCTTTTTCTTTTAATGTCGGGCCAAGCGCGCGGGCGATAGCCCAGTCTGATTCGGATAACGGCCGCGCTTCACCGCGGCCACCGGCTGCCAGGTTGCCGCGGGTTTCACCACTGGCCGGTATCCGCGCCAGACAGTAGGGCACGGGTTCGCCATCTACCACTAATATTCGCTTATCGCCGTCGCTGATTTGTTCAATAAAACGCTGAGCCATGGCATAGCGGGTACCATGTTCGGTAAGTGTTTCAATAATCACGCTGACATTGGCATCACCCGGCTTCAGCCGGAAAATGGATGCACCACCCATGCCGTCCAGTGGTTTTAAAATCACGTCCTGCTCGGCCTGATAAAAGGCTTTTAAGCGCTTAGCATCCCGGCTAACCAGGGTTTTCGGCGTAAACTGGCTAAACCAGGTGGTATACAGTTTTTCGTTGGCATCGCGCAGGCTTTGTGGTTTGTTAACAATTAAACTGCCGGCTTGCTCGGCGCGCTCCAGTATATAAGTGGCGTAAATGTATTCAGTATCGAACGGCGGGTCTTTGCGCATTAAAATCACGTCCAGCTCAGCCAGGGCCATGTCCTGCTCGCGATTAAACTGATACCAGCTATGGGTGTCCTCACGCAGGGTCAGCGTTTTTGTCATGGCGCGAGCCTCGCCTTCCAGCAGGTATAAGTCAGCCATTTCCATATAGTGTATTTCATAACCGCGATGCTGGGCTTCCAGCAGCATGGCGAAGCTGGAATCTTTTTTAATATTAATCTGGCTGATGGGGTCCATCACTACCCCGAGTTTAATTACAGTCATAATACCCTCAGGCGAGATCGCCAAATTGCAGTTGTAAGGCACTGATAGCAGTCAGTGCGGCGGTTTCGGTACGTAACACTCTTGGCCCAAGCTGTATACCGATAAAGCCAGCCTGATCGGTAGCACTGATCTCAGCATCACTAAAACCCCCTTCCGGGCCAATAACCAGCCGGATTTGCTGACTGGGCACTAAGGTTTTAATGGTGGCGCTGGCCCGCGGATCCAAGGTCAGCTGTAAGCAATTTGTTTGCTGGTTCAGCCAACGCTCTAATGGCATGGCCGGATGCACCACTGGCACTACACTACGGCCACTTTGCTCACAGGCACTTATGGCAATTTTTTGCCATTGCTCGGTACGTTTCGCCAGCCGTTCACCGTCCAGCTTTACGCCGCAGCGCTCAGTAAACAGGGGGCTAATTTCAGTTACGCCCAGCTCAACGGCTTTCTGGATGGCAAAATCCATCCGATCACCGCGTGATATCGCCTGGCCTAAATGAATACGCAGCGACGATTCCACCGGATTTGGTTCAGCCTGGCGGATGGTTACCGTAACCTGCTTTTTGCTAACGTCGGTTATTGTGGCTGCATAGTTATTACCATCGCCATTAAACAGCTGCAGCGCTTGCTCTGGTTGCATCCGCAGTACCCGGCCAACATGGTTTGCGGCTTCGTCATCCAGCTGGATAACCTGGCCTGTTGTCAGGGCTTGCGGTGTAAAAATACGGGGGGTGCGCATAATAATGGCTCCAGGATAAATGGCGTTAATGGTAGCAGTTGTGTCAGGCGCTTGAAAATAAAAAACCGCTGCAATGGCAGCGGCTTTCGACAAGGTTTACAGGCTATAACTTAACGGGCAGGGATATATTCATAACTAGAACCCAGACCCAGTGGGATATCCAGTGCCCAGAAGCCAAGCAGGAAGGCGGTCCACAGCACCAGCATTACCACCGAGTACGGCAGCATTAACGCAACTAGCGTACCTATACCGCTGCCTTTCACATATTTTTGGCAGAACACCACAATTAATGGGAAGTAAGGCAGTAATGGCGTAATGATATTGGTTGATGAATCACCCACCCGGTAAGCGGCTTGGGTTAGATCTGGCGAGATACCCAGTTCCATCAGCATCGGCACCATAATAGCGCCAATCAATGCCCACTTAGCAGAGGCAGATCCTACCACCAGGTTAACAAAGCCAGACAGGAACACGATGCCAACCAGCGTCATACCCAGGGGTAAACCCATTGCTTTGAGGGCATTGGCGCCTTTTAATGCCAGTAATACCCCTAAGTTTGACTGGCTGAAAGCATATAAAAATAATGCGCAGAAAAATGCCATAACAATGTAGTAGCCCATGCCGCTCATGGCATGGCTCATCCCGGCAACCACGTCACGATGATTTTTTACTGAGCCTGAAACATACCCATAGACAATACCAGGCACCAGAAAGAACACAAAAATAATGGTCACAATAGATTTCATCAAAGGTGCGGCGGCGGTTAGCAGCGGATTAACACCCGGCAACACGTCTTCAGGCTTGGCGGCCCAGGGGGTGGTGTCTGGCACAACAATAGTCAATACCAGTAATGCCATTACCGCAAACATGGAAAAAGCAGCCGCTTTTAAACCGCGTAATTCATTAGGTTTCAACGCATCCATGGTCACCATTTGTGAGGTGTCACCGTCTACTTTAGTGCCTTTCAAGCGAGGCTCTATTACTTTGTCGGTTAGCACCCAGCCAATCGCCACGATCAGGAAGGTTGAGGCGGTGGTGAAAATATAGTTATTCAGTGGGTTAACCATCACCGTAGGGTCTAAAATTTGCGCCGAGGTTTGGGTTAAACCGGCCAGCAAAGGGTCTAAGCTCGAGGGCAGGAAAAAGGTAGCAGAAAAACCACCGGACACACCGGCAAAAGCGGCGGCAATACCAGCCAGCGGATGACGGCCAGCTGCATAAAAAATGACGGCGCCAAGCGGTACCACCAATACATAGCCAGCATCTACCGCGACGTGGCTCAGCACACCTACCGCAATTAACACCGGGGTTAATAGCATTTTGGGGGTAACCGTCAAGATAGAGCGTAAGCCGGCGTTAATAAAGCCGGTATACTCGGCAACGCCTAAACCTAACATAGCCACTAACACTACGCCCAGCGGCGGGAAAGTAACAAAGGTATTGACAATGTTAGAGCTAAAGTTAGTCAGGGCGTCGCCAGAGAGTAAATTAACAATTTGGATCTGTTGACCTGAGCGGGGGTCGAGTTCAGTAAAGGTGACGCCAGACAGTAACCAGGAGACAACCCAGACAATAACCATCAGCAGTGCAAATAACACGGCAGGGTCGGGTAATTTGTTGCCTACTACTTCTATCGTGTTGAGCGCACGGTTCATCCAGCCGTTTTTTTCAACGGCGGTAATTTGTTCAGACATAGTTTTTGACCTTTTTGTCTTTCTTATCTTTTTATTTTGTTAGCCACCCTAGCCGGCAGCTGAACCCTGGAAGGTAAAACGCCTTTATCATACACAAAACAGTGGGGCAGGTAAGCGGAAAATAAGCCCAACTGCCAATAAAAGCGGAAAAGGAGAGCCGAAGCTCTCCTTTCTTGCGTTGTCTTTCAACAACTACTTGGCGTACTGGCGCAGTAATTCAGCCTTGTCGGTTTGCTCCCATGGGAACTCGCTGCGGCCAAAGTGGCCGTAAGCGGCAGTAGCGCCATAAATTGGTCGCTCCAGGTTCAGCATCTCAATCAGGCCGTATGGGCGCAGGTCAAAGTGCTCACGTACCAGTTTAATCAGCTCATCTTCTGTCAG
Organism: Arsukibacterium ikkense; assembly: GCF_000987775.1. Lineage (GTDB taxonomy): Bacteria > Pseudomonadota > Gammaproteobacteria > Enterobacterales > Alteromonadaceae > Alishewanella > Alishewanella ikkense. The sequence continues at coordinate 224,024 of NZ_LAHO01000002.1, read as the reverse complement.
TTTGCTGGTACCGAAGGTTTCCAGGCTGATAGAGGTAGGCTCGGCCACACCAATGGCATAAGACACCTGCAGCTCGCAGCGATCAGCCAGGCCAGCAGCCACGATATTTTTTGCCACATAGCGCGCGGCGTAGGCGGCTGAACGGTCTACTTTCGACGGGTCTTTGCCCGAGAACGCGCCGCCGCCGTGGCGGGCCATGCCGCCGTAGGTATCGACGATAATTTTACGACCGGTTAAACCACAGTCGCCCATCGGGCCACCAATCACAAAGCGGCCGGTAGGGTTAATAAAGTATTTGGTTTTGCTGGTTAACCACTCGGCAGGTAACACCGGCTTAATAATGGTTTCCATCACCGCTTCACGTAAGTCGGCGGTACTGATGGTATCGCAATGCTGGGTAGACAGCACTACTGCGTCAATACCCACTGGCTTGCCGTCTTCATAAATAAAGCTTAACTGCGACTTGGCATCTGGCCGTAACCAGGGCAGGGTGCCATCTTTACGCACCTGCGCCTGGCGCTGCACCAAACGGTGAGCATAAGTAATAGGTGCTGGCATTAATACATCAGTTTCATTGCTGGCGTAGCCAAACATTAATCCCTGATCGCCAGCGCCTTGTTCACGCGGGTCTTTTTTATCAACGCCCTGATTAATATCAGGTGACTGCTTACCAATGGCGTTCAGTACCGCACAAGAGTCGGCATCGAACCCCATATCGGAATGGGTGTAGCCAATTTCACGTACGGTTTTGCGCGTCAGCTCTTCAATATCCACCCAGGCAGAGGTGGTGATTTCACCACCGACCAGCACCATGCCGGTTTTCACAAAGGTTTCGCAGGCAACACGGGCCTTCGGGTCTTGTTCCAGAATTGCATCTAATACTGCATCGGAGATTTGATCGGCGATTTTGTCCGGATGTCCTTCAGAGACCGACTCAGAAGTAAAAATATGTTGTGCCATTGTTTGTGTTCCACCAAGGTTGGTTAATTCATCACGCTGGGGGCTAATATCGAGGGTGCGCCAGGTCTGAAACCCTGCCGCAAGCTTGCCGCCAGAAAAATAGCCGCTTATTTTAGTTAAACTGGCCAGATTTGGCTAGTAATATTTGACGCCCAGACGTCTTTAATGCCAAAGTTTACGCTGAAGTTAATGAGTCGATCACATCTATTATGATTTTTTTGTAAGCCAAGATAATCATTTGCCATCTGGCCGGCAGTAAGTGAAAATAAGGTCAAGTTATATGCCATCCTCATTCAAGCCACTAGCAGGAGCTAAAATGCCATCTCGTAAACAACTCGCCAATGCGATCCGTGCGTTAAGTATGGATGCCGTTCAACAAGCAAAGTCAGGCCATCCTGGTGCCCCTATGGGCATGGCAGATATTGCTGAAGTACTCTGGCGGGATTACCTGAAACATAACCCTGCAAATCCAAATTGGGCAGACAGGGATCGCTTTGTGCTGTCAAATGGGCATGGCTCTATGCTGTTGTATTCGTTGTTGCATCTCAGCGGATACGATTTAACGATTGATGATTTAAAGCAGTTCCGTCAGTTGCATTCCAGAACCCCGGGCCACCCGGAGTATGGTTATGCGCCGGGTGTTGAAACCACTACCGGCCCGCTGGGCCAGGGTATTACCAATGCGGTAGGCATGGCCCTGGCAGAAAAAACCCTGGCCGCGCAGTTTAACCAGCCGGATTTTGCGGTGGTAGACCACCACACTTATGTCTTTTTGGGCGATGGCTGCTTAATGGAGGGCATTTCGCATGAGGCCTGCTCTATTGCCGGCACCCTGGGGCTGAACAAGCTGATTGCCTTCTGGGATGACAACGGTATTTCAATAGATGGCCACGTTGAAGGCTGGTTTACAGACGACACCCCGGCCCGCTTTGCCGCTTATGGCTGGCACGTTATTGCCAATGTTGATGGCCACAACAGTGACGCCGTTAAAGCAGCGATTGCCCAGGCCCAGGCCCAGACGGATAAACCAACCCTGATTTGCTGTAAAACGGTGATTGGCTATGGTTCACCGAATAAAGGTGGCAGCCACGACTGCCACGGTGCCCCTTTGGGAGAGGCTGAAATTGCCGCTACCCGCGATTACCTGCAATGGCCACATGCGCCCTTTGCAATACCGGCTGATATTTATGCAAAGTGGGATGCAAACAGTAAGGGTGAAGCTGCAGAAGCGCAGTGGAACACCCTGTTTGCTGCTTACCAGCAAGCGCACCCGGAGCTGGCAGCCGAGTTCAGCCGCCGTACCGCCGGTGAGTTACCGGCCAATTGGGCTGAGCAATCGCAAGCATATATTGCAAAGCTGCAGGCTAATCCTGCTACCATCGCCAGCCGCAAAGCGTCGCAAAATGCCCTGAATGCGTTTGGCCCGTTACTGCCTGAATTGCTGGGCGGTTCTGCCGATTTAGCCGGTTCTAACCTGACTATCTGGTCGGGCTCCAAACCCGTTACCGCAGCAGATGCCAGTGGTAACTATATATATTACGGTGTGCGCGAATTTGGCATGTCAGCCATGATGAACGGTATAGCGTTGCATGGCGGCTTCGTGCCTTATGGCGCCACCTTTTTAATGTTTATGGAATATGCCCGTAACGCAGTGCGGATGGCTGCCCTGATGAAGCAGCGGGTTATTTTTGTTTATACTCACGATTCAATTGGTCTGGGCGAAGATGGCCCAACCCACCAGCCGGTCGAGCAGTTGGTAAGCTTACGCGCTACCCCTAATTTAATGAATTGGCGGCCGTGCGATCAGGTAGAATCTGCAGTGGCATGGCAGGCAGCCATTGAGCGCACCTCAGGTCCTACTACCTTAATCTTCAGCCGGCAGAACCTGGTGCAGCAAGCGCGCGATGCAGCAACTGTCAGCAATATTAAGCGTGGTGGCTATGTGCTGCTTGATAGCGACCAAGCTGCAGAGCTGATTATCATTGCCACCGGCTCTGAAGTGGAGCTGGCAGTGCAGGCTGCAAAAACCCTGACTGAGCAAGGCAAGCAAGTGCGGGTGGTCTCTATGCCGTCAACCGATGTGTTTGATGCCCAGGATGCGGCTTATCGTGAAGCCGTATTACCGTCTGCTGTAACCAAACGCATTGCAGTGGAAGCGGGTATTGTTGACAGTTGGTACAAATATGTCGGTTTAGCTGGCGATATTATTGGCATGACCAGTTTTGGTGAATCTGCACCGGCTGAGCAGCTGTTTAAGCATTTTGGTATTACAGTTGATGCTATAGTGCAGGCTGCTGACAAACAATTTAGCTAAACAACTTAGTGAATAGTAATTTCGGGGCCGCACAGCGGTCCCACTTTTATGTGGTGTTATGGCAATTAAACTGGCAATAAATGGCTTTGGCCGGATTGGCCGCAATATAGTGCGGGCGATTTATGAAAATGGTTGGCAACAGCAGTTGCAGGTTGTGGCTATTAACGAGCTGGCCGATGCGAAAGGGGTGGCACATCTGCTGAAATACGATACCTCGCATGGTCGGTTTGCCAGCAAGGTAGAGTCATTTAGCGGTGGTATAACAGTAGCGGGTGATGATATTGCCCTGTTTAGCGAAGCTGATCCGCTGGAGCTGCCCTGGGCAGAGCTGGACGTTGATATCGTACTGGAATGTACCGGCGTGTTTCACAGCCGCGAGCACGCTAATTGGCACTTAACAGCAGGTGCCAGAAAGGTGTTGTTTTCTCATCCGGCAGATACCGATATCGATGCCACTATTATTTATGGTATTAACCAACACTTACTCAGCCCTGACATGACCGTCGTATCAGCGGGCTCTTGTACCACCAACTGCATAGTGCCGGTTATTCAGGTACTTGATCAGCATTTTGGCGTGGAGAGCGGTGCTATTACCACTATCCATGCCTCGATGCATGATCAGCAGGTCATCGATGCCTATCATCCCGACTTGCGCCGTACCCGGGCAGCCAGCCAGTCAATTATTCCGGTTGATACCAAGCTGGCACTTGGCATAGAGCGCATTTTACCTAAGTTTGCCGGCCGGTTTGAAGCCATTGCTGTGCGGGTACCAACGGTTAACGTTACCGCAATGGATTTAAGTGTTACCTTGCATCAGGATGTTAGCATCAGCAAGGTGAATCAGGCTTTACAACAAGCCGGTATCGGCAGCCTGAGCGGTATTCTGGATTATACTGAAGAACCACTGGTTTCCGTTGATTTTAATCATAACCCGCATTCCTGCATTGTTGATGGTTCGCAAACCCGGGTTAGCCATAAACGCCTGGTAAAATGCCTGGTGTGGTGTGACAACGAATGGGGCTTTGCCAACCGGATGCTTGATACCGCCCGGGCCATGCAGCAACAGAATTGATGACAAGGAGCAATAAATGAGCGTTATTCGGATGAGTGACCTGGATTTAGCCGGTAAACGGGTATTAATTCGGGAAGATTTAAATGTTCCGGTAAAAGCGGGCAAGGTAACCTCAGACGCCCGCTTAAAAGCGGCAATACCCACCTTGCAACTGGCGCTGGATCAAGGTGCCCGGGTCATGGTGATGTCACACCTGGGCCGGCCAGAAGAGGGCGCGTTTACTCAGGAGGCGTCGCTGCAGCCAGTAGTTGATTATTTAGCCGGTGCACTTAAGGTCCCCGTCAGGTTAGCCAGTGATTATTTGCAGGGTGTGCAGGTAAGTAGTGGTGAAGTTGTGGTGTTTGAAAATGTCCGCTTTAATACTGGTGAAGCTAATAATGATGATAAGCTGGCACAGCAGCTGGCAGCTTTGTGTGATGTGTTCGTGATGGATGCCTTTGGCACCGCGCACCGGGCGCAGGCTTCAACCCATGGTGTAGCCAAGTTTGCGCCGGTGGCGTGCGCCGGGCCGTTGCTGGTCGCCGAGCTGGATGCTTTAGGGGCCGCCTTGAAAAATCCGAAACGGCCATTAGTCGCTATAGTCGGCGGTTCAAAAGTATCAACTAAACTGACCGTGCTGGAATCGTTATCCGGCATCGTTGATCAGCTAATTGTCGGTGGCGGTATTGCCAATACCTTTATCGCAGCCGAGGGTAACAACGTCGGCAAGTCGCTGTATGAACCCGATCTTATTCCTGAGGCAAAGCGTTTGATCGCCCAGGCAAAAGCACGTGGTGCTATTATCCCGGTTCCCCGTGACGTGGTAGTAGGGCAGGAGTTTAACGAAAAAACACCCGCCAGTTTAAAACTGGTGGCGGATGTAACCAGTACTGAAATGATTTTTGATATTGGCCCGGCCACGATCGCGCAGCTGACCGATATTCTGAAAAATGCCGGTACCATTGTCTGGAATGGCCCGGTCGGTGTATTTGAGTTTGAACAGTTTGCTGCCGGTACCAAAGCACTGGCCGAGGCGATTGCAAGCAGCAATGCATTTTCTATTGCCGGTGGTGGCGATACCCTGGCGGCTATCGATAAGTTCGGCATTGCGGCCGATGTGTCCTATATTTCAACCGGTGGTGGCGCTTTTTTAGAGTTTTTAGAAGGCAAAACCTTACCGGCAGTCGCTATACTGGAACAACGGGCCAGCGACGTTAAATAAAAATTTATAATTAAATAAGTACGACATTTTACCTACAAACTGTACCTTAGTATAAAAGAGAGGCTTACATGGCACTGATATCATTACGGCAAATGCTCGATCACGCCGCCGAGTTCGGTTATGGCGTACCGGCATTTAACGTAAACAACCTGGAACAAATGCGCGCCATTATGCTGGCCGCTGATAAAACGGACAGCCCGGTGATAGTGCAAGCTTCAGCGGGGGCTCGTAAATATGCAGGTGCGCCTTTCCTGCGCCATCTGATATTGGCCGCAGTAGAAGAGTTTCCGCATATTCCGGTGGTGATGCACCAGGACCATGGCACGTCACTGGCCGTCTGCCAGCGTTCCATTCAGCTGGGCTTTTCGTCAGTGATGATGGATGGTTCACTGGGTGAAGATGGTAAAACGCCGATGGACTATGCTTATAATGTTAATGTAACGCGCAAGGTTGTTGAAATAGCGCACGCTTGTGGTGTCTCAGTTGAAGGTGAGTTAGGTTGTCTGGGCTCATTGGAAACCGGCGAAGCGGGCGAGGAAGATGGTATTGGTGCCAATTGCGTATTAACGCATGATCAGATGCTGACCGACCCGGAAGAGGCGGCGCAATTTGTGCGGGAAACGCAGGTGGATGCGTTGGCCATTGCCTGTGGCACCTCACATGGTGCTTATAAGTTTAGCCGGCCACCCACTGATGATATTCTGGCGATAGATCGGATTAAAGCTATTCACCAGCGGATACCCGATACCCACCTGGTCATGCATGGTTCGTCATCTGTGCCGCAAGACTGGCTGGAAATCATCAACGAGTATGGTGGTAAGATCCCGGAAACTTACGGTGTACCAGTGGCTCAAATACAACAGGGCATTAAATTTGGGGTGCGTAAAATCAATATTGACACTGATTTACGCCTGGCATCTACCGGCGCAATTCGTCGTTACATGGCATTGCACCCGGCAGAATTTGACCCACGTAAGTATCTACAGGCGTCGGTAACGGCAATGGCAGACATTTGTATTGCCCGCTACGAAGCCTTTGGTTGTGCCGGCAATGGCAGCAAGATAAAGCCATTGTCACTGGATGCAATGGTTGATTTATATACGGCTGGCAAACTAACACCGAACATAAAATAACCACAAAATTTAATACGTCATTAAATATTAACAAGTATCGGTTTAATGACACTTAAAACGGGTGATAAACCGGCCGGAACAGCGCGGTAATACACACAGGCGGGCAGCTGCAGGCTGTTGACAACCTGTGTTTTAACTGCAATGATGCGGACGGTTTACCCTCTAACCGAGGGCTTATTGTCTCTGAATTTCAGAATAGGCCCTTATACTAATCAGGTTACGTTAATCAGCAATAATTGGTTGGGAACTATGTTTAACAAAAAAATTCAAAAGAGTCTTGTTGCCTCAGCGCTGGCTGGCAGCTTAGCTTTTGCCGGCTCTGCCGCTGCAACAGACTTAAAAGATCTTCATCAGGCGAATAGCCAGATCCAACGTGCTGCCGTGCAGTCTCAGGAAAAAATAAACACCATTTACGAACAAACTCAGGAATTGCTGGGTGAGTACCGTGTAGTTGTGGTGCAAACTGAAAACTTAAAAGTTTACAACGATTTTTTGCAAACGCTGGTTACCGACCAACAGCGCCAGGTTAACTCTTTGCAACGTCAGATGGACGATTTGGAAAACACCAACAAAGGTACCGTTCCTTTGATGTTCCGGATGATAGATGCGTTAGAGCAGTTTGTTAACGCAGACATTCCATTGCGTACCGAACGTCGGTTAGAGCGCGTTGCCCGTTTACGCGAATTGATGGAACGTTCAGACGTGCAACGTTCAGAACAGTATCGTCAGATCCTGGAAGCTTACAGCATCGAAATGGGTTATGGCACTGAAATGGCCGCCTTCCAGGGTACCCTGAATTTTGAAGGTCAGGAAATTACCGTTGACTATTTAAGTGTCGGCCGCTTGGCGCTTACCGCACAGTCTTTAGACGGCAAAGCAGCCTGGGCTTACAATAAAGAAACAAAGAGCTGGGAAAAGCTACCTGATTCATACATGAATTCAATCACCAACCTTATCAAGATGTCGCGTCGTGAAGCGACCCCTGATATGGACCGTGTACCACTTTTCGCAGCGGAGTAAGAATAAATGAGAAAGGCTATTAAAACATTAGTTGTTGCTGCTGCGATGACTTTATCTGCATCATTAGCATTTAACGCTGTAGCGAACACCGCTCAGCTAGACCAGCTACTTGAGCAAATTAAAAGAGAACGGGCTGTTGAAGGCCGGATGAATCAGGAACGTGAACGTGCTTTCCTGGCTGACCGGGCTGATAAACAAGCATTGTTAAACACAGCTAAAAGACAATATGCTGATGAAGAAGCCCGCGGCAAGCGTCTTGCGAAGCAATATTCTGACAATGACATCTTAATCGCTCAGAAAATCCAGGAGCTGGAAAGTGCTCAGGGAACTATGGGTGAAGTATTTGGTGTGGTGCGTCAGTCTGCCAACCAGGCTATCGGTGTGATTACCAGTTCACTGATCAGTGCCCAGTACCCAGGCCGTGAAGTGCCACTGCGTGCTATCGCCGCTGCGACTGAACTGCCAACTTTAAGCCAGATGGAAGACCTTTGGGTTGCCATGCTGACCGAAATGACAGAATCAGCCAAAATTTCCAAGTTTGACGCGCAAGTGGTTAAACTGGATGGCGGTAGTTCTACTGAGCGGGTTACCCGTTTTGGTGCCTTCCACCTGACGACGGCTGATCAGTATTTAATCCGCAACGTCGATACAGACCAAATTCAACCATTGGGTCGTCAGCCTCAGGGTAAAATTCATGGTTCTGTTGCTGATTACCACAGTGCCGCTAAGGGCCAGCTGGCCGGTTTATATGTTGACCCGACTAAAGGCAACAGCTTACTGCGCTTAAACCAGCAACGCAGCACCTTAATGGAATACTACCATCAGGGCGGCACCGTTGGTTATCTGATCACGGTATTACTGTTTATCGGTTTATTAATTGCACTTGAGCGCTTCCTGGTATTAACCATGGTTGGCGGCAAAATGCGTGCACAGCTGAAAAACCTGGCAAGTCCATCAGACAGCAACCCACTGGGTCGTATCCTGAATGTGTATCACCAGAACCGTTCTGCTGATGTTGAAAATCTTGAACTGAAGCTTGATGAAGCCATTCTGCGTGAAACACCAAAAGTTGACCGTGGCATTGGTATGATTAAGCTGTTTGCTGCGGTAGCGCCGCTGATGGGTCTGTTAGGTACTGTTATCGGTATGATCCTTACGTTCCAGCAAATTACCTTGTACGGTACGGGTGACCCGAAACTGATGGCAGGTTCAATCTCACTGGCGTTGGTAACAACCGCATTAGGTCTGATTGCAGCCTTACCATTACTGTTTGTACACAGCATTGTACAAGCTAAAGCGAAATCTATTTTACACGTGCTGGATGAGCAGAGCGCAGGTATTGTCGCTGCTCATGCGGAGAAGGAGAACGCCTAATGATTACCCAGCTAGTAGGGCTGTGGGAATCGGTACAGGATTTTATTCATACCGGTGGCAACGTGTTATACGTTGTTGCCGTGGTTCTCTTCATCATGTGGTTCTTGATGTTAGAGCGCTACTGGTACGTGTCGGCAGTGTTTCCTAAAATTAAACAGGATATCATTGCCAGATGGGATGCCAGAGCAGATACCACTTCCTGGTATGCTCATAAAATCCGTGATACCTGGATTTCTGAGGCGACAAATAACCTTGATCAGCGGATGTTACTGATTAAAACCCTGGTTGCGATGTGTCCTTTAGTAGGCTTGTTAGGCACTGTAACCGGTATGATAGCGGTATTCGATATCATGGCTACGCAAGGTACCGGTAACCCGCGTACCATGGCGGCCGGTATCTCGATGGCAACGATTCCGACGATGGCCGGTATGGTTGCAGCGTTATCAGGTTTGTTTTTCAGTTCGCGGCTGGAAGTGAAAGTGAAACGGGAAAAAGCAGATCTCGTTGACAGCTTACCGCATCATTAAGAGAGAAATTTATGGCACGTAAACGTATTCGTGAAGACGAGGAAGCGGCAATCGACATCACGCCGATGATGGATATCGTTTTCATTATGTTGATATTCTTCATTGTTACTACCTCTTTCGTGAAAGAGGCGGGTATCGATGTTAACAAGCCGGAAGCAACCCAGGCGCAACAAAAGCCATCAGCCACTATCTTTATCGCTATTCGTGAGAATGGTGAGGTATGGATGGATAAGCGGATGGTCGATATTGAGCGGGTTTCTGCCAACATTGAACGTTTAAGAGCTGAATCACCTACAGACACCATTATTCTGCAGGCTGACGTTGGCGCTAGACACGGTGTCGTAATGGAAGTAATGGATCAGATTAAAGCTGCTGACCAATCGCTTGTCATTACCATTGCCGGGGAGAAAAAATAGTTATGATGCGTTTCCTAACATCGTTAATTATCGGTGCAGTGGTAACGTTTCTGTTGTTTCTGATTATGGCGTTGCTTATTAAGGGCAGCGGCGAACGTCGGGCGCCTGAGCAAGAGCGTATTGTTGTTGAAATCAACACTACGCCGCCTGATTCAGATACACAGGTGCGGCGGCCACCACCGCCACCACCACCACCACCACCGGCTGAGCCACCAAAAACGCCACAGCCTGAGCCAGAGCAAACTAACACCGCGGGTGCAGTTGGCTTTAACATGCCAGGTATGGATTTAGGGGCAAATGTTGGTTTAAATAACCCAGGTTCACTGTTACGGGACGGCGATGCCACCCCAATAGTACGGATTGAACCGCGTTACCCGGTACAAGCAGCCCGTGATGGCTTACAAGGCTGGGTACGTTTAAGCTTTACTATTATGGAAGACGGTAGTGTTGATAACGTAGAAGTGCTGGAAGCAGAACCGCGCCGGGTATTTGACCGCGAAGCGATTCGGGCACTGCGTCGTTGGAAATATAGCCCGAAAGTTGTTGACGGCAAACCGATGCAACAGCCAGGTCAGCAGGTACAGCTGGACTTTACCCTTGATATGGCAGGAGGTTAACTATGAACAAACTTACGTTATTAACGTCCAGTTTTATGTTAGCAGCCAGCTTTAGTCTGTTTTCATTACCGATTGCAGCACAGGAATTAACGGCAGCCGATCGGGAGCGCATTGAAGCACGTAAAAATGCTAAAACTACGTTACCCGGTGAGCGTATTGGCCGGGTAATTACCAAAGCGCTGGAGTTTTACAACGATGAAAAGCTTGACGAAGCCATTGCCGTTTTGCTTGATGCAAGACCAAGCGGTGATTTTGACACGGCGTTTTTAAACCGGTTTCTGGGTAACATTTACGCCTTTAAAGATGTCAATCAGGCGATAAAGCACCTTGATATGGCAGTGAAACCGGATGTACTGGGTTTTGGTGATCAGTCTGCGGCGTTAAAATTGCTGGCTGATTTACAAATTCAGGAAGGCCAGTTCCGCGCTGCTATTGAAAGTTACCGGCGTTGGATGCGTTTTACCGGTGAAAACGACCCTGATGCTTATCTGCGAATAGCAAATGCGCATTACCAAATGGGTGAGTTTGATAAGGTAGTACCTGCTGCTGACAACGCCATCCGGTTTTCTAAAGAACCCAATAAAAATCATTACATGATAAAAATGGGTGCTTTATATGAATCACGGCGTTATCCACAAACGGTTGCCGTAGTTGAAACTATGGTGCAGCTATTTCCCGAAGAAAAAACCTACTGGGTTTATCTGGGTAATTTCTACACCCTGGTGGAAGACTACAGCAAATCGCTTAGCGCATTTCAGATTGCTTACTCACAAGGCTTCCTGGACAAAGAGTCAGATTTTCGGGCTTTAGGTCAGATGTATGCGAATAACAATATTCCATATAAAGCCGCCAGTATTTATGAGAAGTATATGAAAAGCGGTGTGATCAAAAAAGATCGGACCATGCTTGCTGCCATAGCATCAAATTACCAGGCTGCCCGTGAGTTTGCTAAAGCTGCCGAGTACTATGGCGAATTGGCTAAGCTAACCAATGAAGCCGATGCTTATCGTCGTCAGGGCATGGCGCTAATGTCTATTCAGCGCTACCCGGCGGCTATTACTGCCTTTGAAGCCGCGCTGAGCAGAGATGCCGACCGGCCTGGCAGTATTCATCTGAGTATTCTGGAAGCCTACTTTTATCAGGGTAAGCTGAAAGAAGCCTATGCAGCGTTACAAAATGCCAAGCGTGATCCATCAACGTCGCGGCAAACCCGCAGTTGGGAGTCATATATTAAAGATCGGGCTAAAACCAAAGGTATCAGCCTGTAACAGACGCTCTGCAAAAGTAGAAAAGCCCGCATTTATGCGGGCTTTTCTGTTGCTGGCTGAAGCAATATTATGTATTTGTACAGACTGGTTTAATGATCGTGGTCGGTATGGCGTAAGTCATGCAAGCGGTATTTATCAATCAGTGCATACAGAGTGGGGCGGGTAATGCCCAGTAAGTCAGCGGTTTTTGACAGGTTGGTATTGGCAACGGCATAGGCATGGCGAATAGCCTGGGTTTCGGCCTGCTCTCTGACTTTTCTTAAGGTATCCAGTTTACTGTGATGATTACCGTTTAACCCCAGATCCACCGCATCAATCAGTTTATTATCCGTCAGAATGACAGCTGATTTAAGCTTGTTTTGTAACTCCCGGATATTGCCAGGCCAGCTATGCAGTAACATCGCCTGGATAGCGTTATCGGTAAAGCCATGCACCTGAGAACGATAGTCCTGATTAAATTTATGTAATAAGGCTCTGGCAATAATAATAATGTCATGACCGCGTTCACGTAGCGGTGGAATGGTCAGGGTGATTTCACTGATCCGATAGTATAAATCTTCCCGGAACGTCTGGCTGGCGACCATTTCTGCCAGATTACGGTGGGTGGCACAGATAACCCTGACATCGGCTTCAATTTCCTGGCGGCCACCAATCCGCTCAATCACCCTTTCCTGTAAAAAGCGCAGCATCTTCGCCTGCAAGCTTAATGGCATATCACCAATTTCATCCAGCAACAGGGTGCCACCATTGGCACATTCAATCTTACCTAAAGTGGTTTTGTTGGCGCCGGTAAAGGCGCCTTTTTCATAACCAAACAACTCACTTTCCAGCAAATTTTCTGGAATGGAAGCACAGTTAATGGCAACAAAAGGCTTATTATTGCGCAGGCTTTGCTTATGAATGGCCCGGGCAAACACTTCTTTACCGGTGCCGCTTTCTCCCAGTAACAAAGTGGTGATTTCGGTAGGTGCGATTTTTTCAACGGTACGACAAGCTTTCAGCATTGCATCACTATTGCCAATAATATCCAGCTGAATGCTGTTACTGGCTTTTAGCGCCTTATTTTCCTGCTCCAGCTCGGTTAGTTTAAAGGCACGTTGGATAATGATATTCAGTACGTCAGCGTCGATGGGTTTCTGATAGTAGTCATAAGCACCCAGAGCTACCGCTTTTAACGCGTGAGCGTTGTCAGTATTGCCGGTCAGTACGATAACTTTGCAGTCAGGTTGCACCGCCAGGATCTCTGCCAGGCACGCCAGGCCTTGTGAAGCATTTGCCGGGTCTGGTGGCAGGCCTAAGTCGAGGGTGACGACTGCCGGTTCATAGCGTCTTAGCTGTGTCATAGCGCTGGCTTTGTCATCAGCAAAAACCAGCTCATAGTCACTGAGGCTCCATTTTAATTGCTTTTGGATACCTATGTCGTCTTCGACGACTAATACGGTTTTCATATTACATTCCTTGTATTACTGTATCTTGGCATTTAGCCGAGCTTAATGCTGATTTTAACGGAAGTTGAATAGTAAAAGTAGAGCCTGCACCGGGCACACTGCTGACGATAAGCTGCCCCCCCAGTTGCTCGACAAAATGCAGGGCGTCATGCGCACCAATACCCATGCCTGCATTACCTTTAGTTGAGTCAAAAGCTTTGAAAAGCCGATATTTAATAAAATCTTCGGTCATGCCACAGCCGGTATCACTGATAGTAAGCTCAAGTTGCTGCGCAGTACCTGCTACCTTCACTGTTACCCTGCCGTCTTCTGTGGTTGCATGTTGCGCGTTATCAATCAGATGAAACAAGATACTGCTAAAGCGTTCTTTGTCGATAAATAATACGCAGTCCTGCTCCAGCACTAACTTGGGCACTGGTTTACGAATAGCACAACGTTCGCTGATAACCTGTTGTACCAGCTGCGCAACCGATACCTGGCTATCTGTTTGCTGTTCCAGGCGTTTGTTGGTGAGTTGGCTCAGCATATTTTGCAACCGTTGTTGCATGGCGCCCAGGGTACTGAAGCTGTCATCAATAAACTCCGGGTTGTGCCGGTGTTTGCTGGCATTTTTTAAAATCAGATCAATTTGCGCTTTAACATTTTTTAAATCGTGCACAACAAAAGCAGACATTCTGCTAAAGGCAACAAACTGCGCATTTTCGCTTAAGGTTTGACTGGCTTGCATCAGCAGCAGGTGGCTGGCAATTTGTTCTGATACCAGGGTGAGATAGTCGCGCAATTCCCAGTTTAAGCTGATCTTATTGACTTTGGGCGCATTCATTAAGCATAAACCCCAAAGTTGACCTTTGGTATAAATGGGGATCATTAACTGAATATCCAGTGATTTGCCGGCTACTATACTTTGCACAAAGGGGTCGGTACTGTCAGAAAGATCAACCAACCAGTTACGATTAATAAAGTACTGCTGGTACGCGGTAATTAATTGCAGTTCGTCGTTGTTCAAAGCTGGGCGATGCTGTTGTGCCAGGGTTATAACACTATCAGCCCTGAATTTAATAATGAGTCCCCGGTCGTAACCTATGCTGTTCAGCCATGCCCGCAACAGGCTTTGGTAATGGTCGGGTTGGGTAATATCGATTTTCTGTATAGCCCGGGTTAGCAGCAGCCATTTTTCGCGGTAATCGAATTTATTGGCAAAAAAATGTTTTTCTATAAAAACCTTCAACTTTCTTCTGAGGGTACCTGACAGCATCAGAAAAATCAGGGCGGCAATGCCCAGAATAATAAAGGTTGCCTGAATAAGATTTGACCAGCTACCGCCAAAATACCGGATGTAAAAACCGGTAATGGCCAACAGACATAAATATACTCCGGCGCCAAGCACCAATGAGCTTTGCAGTACGATATCCCGCGAGATATAAACATTAATACCCCAGGCGGTAATCCGCCGTATCGCAATAATCATCAATGGCAGCATGGCGCAATAAACAAAGCCGCGGGCAAGCCAGATTTGATCATCAATCCTGCCAAACAAGGCTGACTCAGCCAGCAGGGCAAAGTCATACAGGGTGGTGATCGTCAGCGCCAGCACCAGTGGTTTATGTTGCCACTTGGCATGCCCTGAACGACGATACAGTGCTTCAAGTAACGCAAGCTGTAAAATGCAGATAGCAATATTGCCGGTAAAAATATTACTGGCACTTAGCAGGTTGCTGCTGGAAATGATGACCCAGCCAGTAACCGCAATTAATAAGCCCGCAACATAGGGTTGGCGTAAAAACTGCCATGCTGTGCAGCTGGCCTTACTAAGTGCCGCCAGTAAAAAGAGGATCAGGATGGTACTTTTACTGTTTTCGATAATGTGCGAGCTGGGGGTGGTGAACGGAAGTGCCGCTGACCAGCTGTAATATACTGCCCAACAAATAGTGACGACCGATAGCGCCAGCAGTAAATGCTTCTGTAAATTGCTAACCCGGGTCGCAAGTAATAAACCAAAGAAAAAAAGATAGGCGACGGCAGCCAGAATAAAGCCGATTTTATCTAACTCAAAACGTAGAATAGCATCCATAAGCATCAGAGTAATTAATCTGGCTGCTGCATTAAGTCTAGCAGGTGCGAACTGGGTATAGCGTAACTTATGCCGCTGGGGTCGCTTAGCACCGCTTCACGGCTGGTTTTTATATATACCTGATTAATAATGCCAATAACCTCACCATTGTCTGGCCGGTACAACGGGCTACCGCTATTGCCGGGGTAGGCTACCGCATCAAGCTGATATACCAGGTACGGCTTGTCGAGTTGCTTTAACATCGTTGCTTGCAAGTTACGGGCATTGTCGACCGGGATGGCAATAGGCGTGTGAGCGGCAATAATCCCACTATGGGTAGCGGGGTATAAGCCAAGCACCTGCGTTATTGGAAAACCGGTAAAGGCAATGGCTGAACCTTCGGCCAGTAACGGCGCCTTATTGACGGTTAATGCGGGCAAATGTCCACCAATTGTCAGCAAAGCTAAGTCAAAGGCTGGGGCGTTGCGTTGTTTCTGTACCTGATAAACTGTGATAGCAGCGCCCTGGCCGGCAAGTACAACATATTGCTCCAGTTTACTGTCGTCAAGCGGATTAGCAACAACATGATAGTTTGTAACAATGCGGTTGCCAGGGCTGACCGCGAAACCGCTGCCAATTAATCTGATGCGTGGCGATGAAGTAGGATTCTGGATACCTATCGCGACAACCGAAGGTTTAATTTTCTGTAGCGTGCTAACCAGTTCAGCGGTTGCTGCCACAGAGCTAAACATGAGTAAACTTAACAGAAAATAAATGTGCTTTGCCATAGCAGTGCTGCTTTCCCTTTCCTTAGTGAACTCTCACATACTAGCGTATTTGTTTACAAATTGCTCTAGTCGATGCTGGAAACTTGCAGATAATCACCCATACTGAGTAAGTACTCATTATTCAGCTGATAAGGTTGCAGATGCCAAAGGAAATTGTGCCGATATTATCCGGCGGTGGCACTCGTTTAGCTTGTTACATTGGTATTTTAAAAGCCTTGCAAGAACAAGGGTTAACCTTCCGACATCTGGTAGGAGTATCTGGTGGTAGTATCGTGGCTGCTTTATATGCTGCGGGTTGGAGTTTGAGCCAGATGCATGAGCTGTCAATGAGCACAGATTTCAGACAGTTTCGGGGGCTGTCAATTACTAAGCTGATACGGTTAGGTGGGTTAAGTGATGGCAATGCTTTTGAATCCTGGCTTGACAAGTTGCTGGAAGGCCGGTGTTTTGCAGATTTAAACTTCGACTTACATGTACTGGCAACCGATATCCAGGGGGGCGGGCCGGTTATTTTTAATCGCCAGTTGACGCCTGATCTCAAGGTGTCACAGGCTATCCGGTTTTCAATGTCGATCCCGTTATTTTTTGCTTTTAAGCGATTTAAGCATCATGTGATGACTGATGGCGTCATTTTATCAGAGGATGCTCTGCACCGTGATTGGTCGGGCCAGGGCGTGCCATTGGTGTGTTTTCGCTTAAAGAGCGAAGCAGATAGTAAACCAGTCGTTACCAGCCGCTATTTTCCGGTGTTGTCTTATATTTATATGTTAATTCAAACTTTTATGAATGCCATTTCCCGGGAGTATGTGCATGCAGAATACTGGCATAACACCATAGTCGTTAACACCGGGCAGATATCTTCGGTTAACTTTGATATGACATTGGCGCAGAAACAGTGGTTATATGATATTGGTTACCAGACTGCTGCAGAAATTGTACCGGTGAAGCTGGCGGAATTGTTTGTTTAAGGGGTTAATAAACCGTTTTTTTGTATAAAAGTGCTAACCTGATTGTGGAATATGATGGTAAGTTTGAGCTTACAATCTGCAGGGATCATCTACACTTGTCTGATAATAGATACTAAAAGCAATGGCAGATAACCTATCTGCCGTTAAGTGCTACCTCAAGCAAAGTGCAGTGATATGGATATAATTTACAGACAGCTTAAGAGGGGTCTATGAGACGGCTTAAATCTCTGGCAGATAAACCCATTATTGGTGGTGTGGTGAAAAAAGCCATGGCTGGCCTTGCCAGCAATGATGCTAAAACTATCTCAGCACACTTTTCAAAGTACTTACGGCCACAAATTGCTAATACTGAGGCACTTCGGCATGAAGTATACCGGCTGCGGCATCAGGTGTACTGCGAGGAGCTGCACTTTGAAGATATAAAAGATGGATATGAAGAGTTTGATGAGTTTGACCAACGCTCGATTCATTGTTTTATTCGCCATCTGAGTTCTGATGCCCTGGCCGGCACCGTGCGCTTAATTACTTCCGCTTCAGCCAACGAGCCTTTACCCATTGAAAAGTTCTGTAGTCATGCCATAGAAGAAGGCGACTTTGCGCCATGGCAGTTTCCCAGGGAAAGTATTTGTGAAATCTCCCGTCTGGCTGTGCCTGAAAACTTCCGCAAGCGGGCCATTGACCATTTTAAAGGGGCGGCAACCGGTGCCTTTAACGAGAAGGCATACTCTGCCACAGAGCTACGTTGTTTTCCTTACATAGCCGTATGTTTGTATATGTCTGCTGCTGCCATGGGCTTTCATTCTAATCGTTTCCACGGCTATGTAATGATGGAACCGAGACTGGCCCGCAGTTTAAGCTTTATTGGCATTAACTTTAAACAGCTGGGAAAGCCTATTGAATATCATGGTAAAAGGGCGGCTTATTATATTAACTCTGATATGTTCAGAACCAGTATCTCTGCTGGCTTTACCAAATTATTACACTCAATAGAACAAGACCTGTTTGCGCAGGACAGAGGCGATGGTGATAACCGCTTTGGCATCAACTTTGGTGGTAAATTAGGGATAAGCTATTGAACGAAAAGCCATCTATCACTGCTGATACGCTTGGGGTGCTGTTGCAACGGGTGCTCAGTTCTGCCAGTCAGGTGTTAACCTCTGCTGCCGATTTGGCGCCTTATCAGCAGAATTGTGAGGGCAATGCCGGCTTAACTCAGGTTGTGGTGGTTATTGGCGTTACAGCGGATATCAAGGCGGTATTGGCACTGGCCTCGGCACAGGCTAACAGCACACAGGCTTTTTCAGTGCACCCGCTTAGCACTGGCCGCAATTGGGGCTATTGTTCAGCCAGGCCAAATGATGCGGCGGCGGTTATTCTCGATCTGTCTAAGTTAAATACCATAACATGCGACGACCCGGTACTGGGTATTTTTACCGTTACGCCGGGGGTAACCCAACAAGATTTGCGGCATTTTCTTAACCAGCATCAGCTAAAGTTTATGGTACCGGTGACCGGGGCCGGTCCGGGTTGCAGCATCTTAGGTAATGCGTTAGAGCGCGGCTATGGTATCACGCCCTATACTGATCATTTTGCTGCAGTGAATTGCATTCGGGGCGTCCTGGCTGACGGTACGGTCTTTCGCTCTGCGGTGGCAGAGCTGGACCAAAGCCCAGATGACTTTATCGACAAAACCTATAAATATGGGCTGGGCCCCTATTTAGACGGCTTATGGACGCAAAGTAATCTGGCCGTAGTAACAGAGATGACTATCAGGTTAAAAGCAGACCCTGAAGCATTCAGTGCCTTTTATCTGCAGTTTGCCAGTGAACATCAGTTCGAACAGGCACAGCAAATAGTATTTACTATTTTGCAAAAACTGGAAGGGGTGGTGGGTTCAGTTAACATCATGGACCAGCGCCGGGTGGCGGCGATGATGGCGCCGAATCCTAATGGCCCGGCGGCTCATCAGGTGATGAGCGAGCAGCAGGTGGCAGATATCGCCAGGGCTTATGATATTCCGGCCTGGACTATTGCTGGTACGCTGTACGGCCAAAAAACGGTGGTGAAAGCAGCCCGGCGTGAAGTAAAACGTTTTGGCGCAGGTCAGTGCAGTAAAATGGTGTTTTCAGACGGTTTACTAATTAAATTCGGCAAAGCACTGCTGCAGTTATTACCGGCCGCTATGCTAACTAACCCCCGGAAAATGTTAAGTTCGTTAGATGCCGGTATTAAAATTATGCGGGGTTATCCTAATCAGGTGGCCCTGCCACTGGCTTACTGGCGTAACCCCAGGGTTAAGGCTGATACCAGCCAATTGCTTAATCCGGCTGCCGACGGTTGTGGTTTGCTGTGGTACGCGCCACTGGTGCCAATGCGCAGTGACGCAATGCGCCGTTTTATCGAACATGTCAGGTTGGTTTGTCCTCAATATGGTATTGAACCGATGATTACCTTCACCAGTTTAAAACACGACATGGTAGACAGTACCATTCCTATTGTTTTTAATCTGGCTGATCCGGTGGCAGTTGCGCAAGCGCATGCCTGTCTGGATGAGTTAGTCAGCAAGGGCTTAAAGCAGGGTTGGGTGCCATACCGGCTGAACCTGGCGCAACAGGCCAGCTTACTGGATGCAAAACTGCCATTCTGGCAAATCAGTGCCAAAATTAAACAGGCCTTAGACCCGCATAATATTATCAGCCCGGGCAGATATCAGCCAGAGTAGGCAGTTACAGGCATAAAAAAACCTCCGTCAGGAGGTTTTTTATCAGGCGTAATGTTTTACGCTTTACGGCGACGTGATAACGCGCCCATACCCAGTAAACCTAAACCTAAGATTGCCAGTGAGGCAGGCTCTGGCACGGTTACGGCATTCATAATAATGTTGTCAGGCGTAGCACGGGTACCAAACTGTGAGGTCACCCGGATATCTGCACCAAACAACTGAGCATTGGTGTCAAAATTAGCAAAGGCCGCACCACCGGTTACGTCAAGCAATGCATAACCATCACCAATAATAATTTCATTAAACAGAATAGTGCTGGTAACCGGGTTATAGGCTATCCAGGCAGACGCTAATAAACTTGCGCCAGTACCCATATTTGGCACTGCTGATAACCACAGGCTACCATCCGTTGATGAAGCAAAGCTGCCATCAAAGTTAGGGCTGTGGTCTACCCACAGGTTAGCAAAACCGCCAGCAAATTCAAAATCAACTTCTATAACCCAGCCAGTTGACGAATTTAACGCGTTAGCACCCGTATTACGAACCTGACCTGTTGTGATATTGGTAGTGGTAAAACCGCCAAATTCAAAAGTCAGCTCACAACCAGCGCAAAAGCTGCTGTTAGCATTAATTGAACCAATGTTACCCCAACCAGAAAGGGTGTCACCCGGGTTGGCAATAATACTTTGGGTAAAGAAATCCGTGTCAGCTGCAAAGCTTAGCGGATGGCTTGGATCCCAGGTTACACCATTAACATTAATCGGTGCTGCATTGGCCGCAAAAGCTGACAGTGCCAGTACAGAGGCGCCAATAAGGGTTTTTAACTGCTTCATACATCATTCCTTGTAGTAACTACGATAATTCGCAACTTATACTTAGTAATGCAGTTATTGTGCCGCATTTTAAATTATTTTAAGTTGTTGAAATGTATAGGTATAAGTAGGGTCGGTTCCTATTATCATATTAACATGTAAAAAAAACCGACAAAAAAGCCGGGAGGCCCCGGCTTTTTTAAACATTGATTGTTAGTTATCCTGACATTACTGCGTTAATTGCTGTTGCAATGCCCGGGCGCGGTTTTGATCTTTAGTGTTGTCAGTCTTAACTGCTGCCAGTACCTTACTGGCCTGATCCTGATCACCAATCAGTATCAGCACCTGTGCCAGATTAAGCTGCACCTCGGTATGGTTTGGGCGCACAGCCAGTGATTGTTCAAACTGTGCTTTAGCGTTAGCGTGGTCGCCTTGCATCATTAATACTTTACCGTAGGTATCCAGTACATCAGGGTGACGATTGTTAATTTTTAATGCCCGCTCAGCATAGGTTTTAGCCTCAGCAACTCTGCCCACTTCTAACAGCACCCAGGCATAATTATTCAGGGCAATCAGGCTATCCGGAGCTTGTTGCACGATTTCGCTGTAAACGGTTACCGCCTTATTCACATCATCTTCAATTAACAGGTTGGCATAGAAGGCATTCAGCTCGTTGCTATTTCTGCCGTGTTGCGCAAAGTGCTGTTCAATAAAACTTACCGCACGACGAAATGAAATATCTTTGGCATAGGCTCCGGCAATGGCAATAGCGGTAACCGGCTGTGGCGACATACTGTAAGACTTATTCAGCGTTTCCAGGCCAGGGCTAATCTGGTTATTCAGGATTTGGATGCGGCCTTTGTGAAATAGCATTTCTGCGCTATTGGCTATTTCAGCGGGTAGCAGCTCGAAAGTTGCCAGCGCCCCCTTATGATCACCGTTTTCAGACTGCGCGGCGATTTTGGTCCGCAGCAATACCGCTTGTTTGGGATGAATTCGTAATAGTTTATCCAGCACCACTATGGCATCTTTAAAGCGTCGGGCGTTAGCCAGCAGGTTGCTGTAAGCTAAACCAGCCTGAATATTCTTATCATCGCTGTTATACCAACGCTCGGCCAGGGCTAATGCCAGATTAGCCTGATTTGTTCTGACATAAGCATTAACCATTAAAGTATAAAATGCCGGGGTAAACTGTTGCTGAGTATCGCTAATGGGTTTAAGAATACTTATCACATCGGCATAGCGGTTACTGCTTTGGTATAAGTTCGCCAGCAGCATCCGTATCTGGTTATTATCAGGGTGTGCTTTGTGAGACTTTTCAACCGCAGCAAGGGCCACTTCTGGTGTCCCTTGTTGTTGCATAGAACTATAGAAGGCGATAAGTGCCGGCACATAGTCTGAACGCAACGCTATGGCTTGTTTTAGCAGGGTATCGCTTTGTTCGATATTGCTTTCGTCGCGGGCAACGGCTGCCAGCATATAGAGTGTAAACACATTTTCACTATCGGCTTTTCTCGCTTCGGCTAACATTAATTTACCGTTGGCCAGATCCTTTTGCAGCAAATAGGTCAGGGCTTTCAGATTGTAACCCGCGTTCAGTGTTTCAGGCGTTTTTAACCATTCCTCAGCTAATTCGGCCGCTTTGTCATACTGCTGTTGCCGAATGTAACTGCCTGCCAGTACTAGCCGGGTATCATGCAGGCCCGGGTCCATCATCAGCGCCTGTTCAAGATTTTTAATCCCCTCGGCATTGCGGTTTGGTAAGCCTAACTTTAAGCTGCCTAAGGTACTGAGTGACTGGCCATCTTGTGGCACCACCATGTTTTCGTAACGGCTGATAATCTCTGCCGCCAAACTGTCGTCGCCCTTGCTGATCAGCTGAAAGGCTGTGCTGGCAACCAGTGATAAATCCTGCTCGCTTAACTGTGACTGGCTGAGGCTGGTGGCGGCATCTGCGGTTTCGCCGGCACGTAACTGCAGGAGCGAATACAAACGCTGGGCTGGCGGGTAGGTGTGCAGGCTGTTTTTCACATTACTAAGGTGGCTCAGCGCTTGCACTTCCAGGCCCAACTGGTGATGAATAATACCGGCCAGGATCCGGCTGGGCGCATTGCTGAAACGGGCGCTGATGGCTTTGTCGATGTGCTCTTTTGCTTTGGGGTAATTTTTTTTCTGATACTCAATGGTGGCTTTCAGATAGTTAGTTAAGCCGTGCTCCGGTGCCATTTGCAGGATAAACAGTAGCTGCTCGTCAGCAGCAGCAAATTGTTGTTGTTGTACATAGGTTTGGGCCAGCAATAATCTTACCCGCAGTGCCCGCGGTACTTGGGCAACATAGTCTTGTAAATTCACTACCGCGTTATCGAGGTCTTTGCTCAGCAACTGCAGTTGCGCCTGTAACAGCAAGGCCTCTTTGGCAATAATGCTGTCGCTGGCAACCTGCTGTACGGTTGTTAATGCCTGTTCAATGTTGCGGGCATTTAACAGTAAGGCCGCTTCGGCGTAACGTGCTAAATCCGGATATTCGCTGTTCACCAGCTCGTCAAATATCACCACTGCATTGTCGGCCGCGCCGAGTTCCACGTCTGCCAGTGCGCGGTAAAATTTCAGGTAGTGTTGTGTTTTCGGGCTAAGGCCTGCAGTTTCACTGAACAGGCTTAATACGCTTTGATAGTTTTCTGCCAGATAACTGGTTTGAATGGTTTCAACTGCAATGCTTTCCGGATCTGCGCCATTGCGTAGTGCCCGCTCGTATTCTTTCTCTGCCGAGACCACGTCGCCAACAGTAACATAAACCCGCGCTAACAACAGACGGTAGTCAATGTTGTCAGGTGCTTGCGATATGGCAGATTTCAGCTCAATAACGGCGGCGTTAAATTGATTGTTCTGGCTGTATTTTAATGCATCCTGGTAGTGATCGGCGGCATCTTTGCCGCTGCAGCCGCCCAGTGCTGCCAGCAGCAGCACTGTGCTTAAAGATAGTTTTTTCATGTTACTACACTCCCTTGTCGTTACGATCCAATGGTGACAAATCAGCGGTGGATATTCAGTTGGCGTTAACCAAAAATACCCCTGGTGTCTATTACAACTTTTGTTGCTACGTCAACAGCTTGTAAGCTTTTGAACTGTTTGTGATCTACCAGTACCACTAAAATATTGGCTTGCTCCAGTGCCTGGCTTAGTGTGGTCAGCTCAGCATTGTAACTAGCCAGTTTAGCAGGTAACTGCTTAATATTCGGCTCTACTAATAATATTTTACCAATATTCTCGCTTAACAATTGTTTTGCGATGTTCAGTGCCGGGCTTTCCCGCAAATCATCAATATCAGCTTTAAATGCCAGGCCAAGACAGGCTATTACCGGCTTTTTAAACTGATCGGCGGCCTGACGAATTTTTTCAATAACATACAGCGGTTTATTATCATTAATTTCGCGCGCTTTACGAATAATTTGCGCCTGTTCAGGTGCTGAGTCAACAATAAACCAGGGGTCAACAGCAATACAATGGCCACCAACACCAGGCCCCGGGCTGAGTATGTTAACCCGCGGGTGACGATTGGCCAGTTTTATCAGTTGCCAGACGTTAATTTTCAGGGTGTCGCAAATAATTGACAGCTCATTGGCAAAGGCAATGTTGACATCGCGAAAGGCGTTTTCAGTTAATTTGGCCATTTCGGCCGTGCGGGCGGTGGTTCGCAGGCATTCGCCGCGTACAAACAGCTGATATAGCTCAATGGCCCGTTCGGCGCAGCGTGGTGTTATACCACCGATAATCCGGTCATTGCTGACCAGTTCCTGTAATACCCGGCCAGGAAGCACCCGCTCAGGGCAATGGGCAATAAATAAATCGGCTTGCTCGCCGTCTTGGTGCGGTAAGGTTAAATCCGGGCGCAGCTCGGCCAGCCACTGGGAAATTTGTTCAGTAGTGCCAACCGGTGAGGTCGACTCCAGCACTATTAAGTTACCTTTAACCAGCACCGGCGCGATGGTTTCCAGCGCAGCCTTAATATAACTGAGATCAGGGCTTTTGTTTTCTTTGAACGGGGTAGGCACCGCTATCATAAAGGCATCGGCCGGCTCCGGGCTAAGCGAGGCTTTTAATTTGCCGGTAGTCACCGCAGCCTGCACCAGCATATCCAGATCAGGCTCAACAATATGTACCTTACCCTGATTAATGGTGTTAACGGCATGCTCAGACACATCAACACCCAGTACTTCAACTCCACGCGAGGCAATAACAGCTGCGGTGGGCAGCCCGATATAACCTAATCCGATCACAGATACCCGGCTAAATGGCGACATATTCATTCCTGTAGAAAGTAAAGTTAGGGTTCAGGCAGCTTGCTTTTGTGACACAAACTCGGCCAGACCACCAAAGGTTTCAAAAATCTCGGCTGAGATTTCATCATCGTCAAACTCGATACCCAGTTGGTCTTCCAGTTCAGTGATAACGGCGATAATGGCCATGGAGTCGAACTCGGGAATCGCACCCAGCAAGGCGGTGTCGGCGCTGAAATCTTTTTCTATCTGTAGTACAGTGCGTAAAATGTCGGCAAGCAGTTGGTGATTGGGCATTTTTTCGTCCTTTTAATACCTTATATCCTGAATGAGGTGTACTTTAGCTTGCTGTTAACAAACTAAAATTTAATAACAACGTCAAATTACTATCGGTTTTTTTATAAAACTGTTTTATTATTACACACAAAGGGATTAAAAGTGAAAGGTCTAAAGGACGCGATGACCAAAAATCTATACCAATTGCTGCAACAAGCTCAACACACATTTCCCGAGCGTACTGCGCTGCATTTTAAAGACAAAAGCTTAAGTTACCCTGAACTGTATCAACAGGTTAATGTTGTGGCAGGCCGTTTACAACAGCAGGGGCTGCAACGCTTTGACCGGGTGGCAGTTTACTTACCGAAGCAGTTCGAAACGGTTTTTACCATCTGGGGGGCCAATGCCTGTGCAGCAGTCTTTGTTCCGGTAAATCCGGCACTTAAGCCTGTTCAGGTGCAGCATATTCTGCAAGATTGCAATGTCAGGGTTTTAGTCACCAGTAAAGATCGGCTGGCAACGCTGGCCGATGTACTGGCAGGCTGCCCTGATTTGCACACTGTGCTGCTAACCGATGATGATAGCGAACATAGCGTTGCGCACCTGAGTATTAAACCCCTGTTAACTGCCAACACTGCCGCTGTTGAGGCGGCGTCGCCTGCATTGCTGCACGGAGCACAAACCGACAGCGATATGGCCGCAATTCTGTATACCTCAGGCAGTACCGGTAAACCGAAAGGGGTGGTGTTATCGCAGCGCAATATGCTGGTCGGGGCCAGCAGTGTTGCCAGTTATCTGCATAATACTGCTGACGATGTGATTCTGGCCTTGCTGCCACTGAGTTTCGATTATGGTTTAAGCCAGCTGACCACCGCTTTTTTAACCGGCGCCAGTGTGGTACTGCTCGATTTTTTCCTGGTGCAGGACGTGGTGCGAGCCGTTGCCCGCCACGGCGTAACCGGTATTGCCGCCGTGCCACCATTATGGGCGCAACTGGCCAAAGCAAAATGGCCAGAAGGCAGTAGCGACAGCGTGCGTTATTTAACCAATTCGGGTGGTGCTATGCCCTTAGCGCTGCTTAGCCAGCTGCAGGCCATCTTTAGCCGGGCTGAGCCTTATCTGATGTATGGCCTGACTGAAGCGTTTCGCTCTACCTATTTACCGCCGGTAGATTTAGCTCGTAAGCCTGGCTCTATGGGTAAGGCTATACCCAATGCCGAAATTTTAGTGGTGCGCGAAGATGGCAGCTTATGCGGGCCAAACGAGCCGGGTGAACTGGTACACCGCGGGCCGCTGGTCAGCCTGGGTTACTGGAATTCACCAGAGAAAACGGCCGAGCGCTTTAAGTTCGACCCCATTATTGCAAACGGTATTCAGCTGCGCAGCCCGGCAGTATGGTCAGGCGATACAGTGAAAGCCGATGAAGAAGGCTATTTGTATTTTATTGGCCGGCGCGATGAAATGATTAAAACGTCAGGCTACCGGGTAAGCCCTACCGAAGTGGAAGAAGCGATTTACCGGCTGGACCCGGCGTTAGTCGATGTGGCCGCGATGGGGATATACGATGGTGTCGATCAGGCCATTTTAGTGGTGGTAGCAACGTCAGGCGCAAATCCAGATGTGAACAGCTGGCAAACCCAGTTAAAACGTAGCTTGCCTAGTTTTATGCAGCCTAAGGCTATTATTGTGTTACCCAGTCTGCCGAAAAATGCCAATGGCAAAATTGACCGTAAAACCCTGGCCAGCCAGTATCAGGATTATTTTCTTGACAGTAATAACAGCATTACAGGAGCGTCAACATGAGCAGTACCAGCTCCAACAATAACAGTGCGCCGCAACATGAACCAATGAGTCAGTTCAGGGTAAAACACGGCGAGTTGGTCGCTGCGGGATATACCATGACTGAAATTAGTCAGCTATTGGGCCGCCCGGCGTTTTATGTTTACGATCGTCAGGTGATTGAGCAGCAGGTTGCCAGCTTTCGCCAGCATATTCCCGGGCGGATAAAGCTGCATTACGCGGTAAAAGCCAACCCGTACTGGCCGGTAGTGCAACATTTAAAACCGTTGGTTGATGGCTTTGATGTTGCCTCGCAAAAAGAAATGTTGCTGGCACTGCAAAGCGGTATGCCGGTGGCCGATATCAGCTTTGCCGGGCCGGGTAAGGGCGATGCTGAGCTGCTCTCCGCCATTATTGCCGGCGTTACCCTGAATGTGGAATCGGTGGGGGAGCTGCAGCGTATTTGCGCGTTGGGCGCGCACAGCCGCAACACGCCGCAGGTAGCACTGCGGGTTAATCCGGCGTTTGAACTGAAAGCGTCGGGTATGAAAATGGCCGGTGGCGCCAAGCCGTTTGGTATTGATGAAGAGCAAGTACTTGAACTGTTAACAGCAATTGCTGAGATGCCGGTTAAACTGCGCGGTTTTCATATCTTTTGTGGCTCACAAAACTTAAAAGCCGAAGCGTTAATTGAAGCGCACCAGCAAACCTTTGCACTGGCGGCTAAGTTAGTGGCGGCCTGCCCGTACCGGCCTGAGATGATTAACCTGGGTGGTGGTTTTGGTATACCCTATTTTGCCGGGGAACGCCGGCTTGATTTAACACCGGTAGGGCAGTCGTTACAAAGCCTGTTGCAGCAATACGACAGCGAGCTGGCCGATATCGAACTGGTGATTGAGCTGGGCCGTTATCTGGTAGCTGAAGCCGGTTTATATGCCTGCCAGGTGGTTGATAAAAAGCAATCGCGGGGTACCACTTATCTGGTATGCAACGGTGGTTTGCATCATCACCTGGCCAACTCAGGTAACTTCGGCCAGGTAATTCGCAAAAACTACCCGGTGGCGATTGCTAACCGCATGGCGCAACCGGAGCTTGAACTGGTAACCATAGTAGGGCCGCTGTGTACCCCGCTGGATATTTTAGCGGATCGCATGACATTACCCAAAGCAGAGGTAGGCGACTGGGTGGTGGTGTATCAGTCAGGCGCTTACGGCCCCACCGCCAGCCCGCAGGATTTTTTAGGGCATCCTAATGTGGCTGAAATTTTAGTGTGAGTCGTCAGGCATTCAGCTTGGCGGGTAATTAATGGTATAGCGTCAGCTTTTGCAGGCGCTGTATTATTTTTTGTTCGGTGTGGTTAAATTTGTACCCTTGGTAACCACCAAACTGTTGCTGCATTTGCTGCTCTGTCATGCCTTCTGGCAAATCGGTAATATCCGGCATAAAAGCCGCTTCAAATTCTGCCACGCTGAGCGTTTCAAGCTGTGTCAGGTTAATCCTGACAAGCTGTTCAGCGAAATAAATGCCGGCATAATCTGCTGCAAGGTCAACAAAACTAAAGCCACTACTGTTACCGGCATCATATATTTCTTTTAAGTTGCCGATTGTCTCAGACAGCGTACTGTTGCCCACCAGTTTAAAAAAAGCAGAATACAGAAAATGCAGGGTTAAATCATGCCTGCCTGTCAGCAGCATAGCCGGCAAAGCCGGCACCTGAGCGGGTGTTAAATCAGGAGTGGCGAAACGAATAAACTGCGGATTGGCAAGTCCTGCAATTAGCGCCCACAGGGCGTTAGTCTGCTCCTGGTGCAGGCTGCTATTGTCTGCCCGTGCAGATGCCAGGATTAAAAGCTGCTGTAAATAGTATGCCAGGCGCCGTTCCAGTGGGTTCTGCTGGTGAAGCTGCTGCAGCTCTTGCAGGTAAAACAAGGTATCGGCGGCTGAAGCCGCAGAATAAACGCTTTTTTTTGATTGGCTTAAACTCAGCCGCTGCGGGTTTATTTTCAGGTTGAGTGCGACTGCCTCTTCATTAATAAAAAACAGGGCATCGTTGCTAAATTCACCTCTGGCAAACAAATCCAACAGGTGTTGATCGGCCGGGCTATCTATTACAGATTTAACAACACGTTTCAAGGCGTGATTGGCCAGCCAGCCCGAAACCGGTATCCGGCCCAGCCGGCATCGGTCGATGGTTAAACCGTTATCCGAGGGCAGTAATAAACAACTTGCGGCTATAACGTTGCCAGGTAAATAGGGGTTAAGGTCCAGGCTGGCATACAGGTTAACGCCCAAATTATTGATAAAACCATTAAAATAAGCAGGTTTAATGGTGTAGTTGGCCACATTCATAATTGCATCAAGCTGGTGCTGGTTAATCTCAATTGCAATGGGTACTTTATCCTGCTTTAACTGCTGCCAGGTATTGCTAAGCCAATAGCGGGTTTGCGCTACATCTTTGCTGCTAATAGCCGTGGTCTCTGGCTGGCCTGGGGTAATTAGCAGCAATAACAACACCAGCAGCAGTAGTAGTACACTACCAACCACGATAAAAAGGCGCCGGGCAAATCTTATTAGCATGGCTTAACCGGCGAATTTGCCGGGTTAAACTCGCGAGTGAAGTCACACGTGGCCTGCTCTACAGCTGCACGCCATTCGGCGGTGGCAAAGGTATGGTTAGCAGTGGCAATATGCCGATGCGTGGCATTTTGCAGACAGCTTGCCCAGGCGCTATCGGTTTGGCACAGCGTTAAAAATTCTTGCGCAGTTAAATCATTGCCACTGGTAATCAGCAGCGTTTTGCCAGTAAACGCCTGCCAGCCCGCCAGCATCTGTGGCACATAATTATCAGCAGTGGTGGCTGGTTTAGTGGTGTCTGCGGTTGTGGCCGAGCTGGTTTTAGTATGCCTGCTTTGCCGAAACGTTTGCAGCAGGTCTTTAATACTTTGCAACGGGTTCAGGCCACCAGCCAGCAGTTTTTGCCAGAACGCTTTAGAGCTGAGCCGTTGCCAGTAATAGTGCTTTAGCATCACCTGGGCATGGCTTTGCTGCTGGCGCACCCAGGGGTTTAACAGTACCAAACCGGCCACTCTGCTATCTGCTTGCTGATAGCAATACAGCAGCGCGGTACTGGCGGCATCACATAGCCCCCAAATTACCACCTGTTTAACGGCAGAGTTTTGGGCAAGCAGCGCATCTATCGCCAGTTTTATTGCCCGGCTGTTGGCATAAAATGGCTGTAGTTCACCAGCACTATCACCCATGCCACTAAAATCAACCCGCAGGTTACTAATGTTAGCACTGGCTAGAGCGCGGCTAAGTTTTACAAACTGGCGGTGGCTGCCAACCCGGTACTGCGGGCCGCCGACCAAAATAAGTACCGCAATATCGCTTCGCCCCGGGCTGTAGATGGCGTGCAATACCGCACCCTCAGCGCTGAACTGTAACGGCTGTTCATTAAACATGGCTGCGCCCCAATTGGGCCAGGCTCAGCCTCAGTAGCTCGTCAGCACTGGCTAACTCTGTGGTATTCCAGAAAGGTGCAGCGTTTACCAGCTGAAAGTTAAGCTGACAGTGTGCTTGTAATTGCTCAAGTTGCTTTTTCAATGCCACGCCGGGCGCTGCCAGTTGTGAAACTTCCAGCCAGTGTAATGGCAGCGCGTTGTTTCCAAATGCTTCAGGCAATGAATATAAACCCTGTAATGTACTTTGGTAAAAAGCGGGCGCTAGCGGGTAACCGGCAATTTCTATTACTTCACCCTCAGCTAGCTGCTGCTCAAGTTGTTGCTGACTAAGTTTTTCACCCAGTGCCATTTGTTCGGCAATTTTAATTCGGAAAAATTGTTGCCAGAATTTTTTAACGTCAAAATAAGGTTGCCATAACAGCACTTCTTTAACCGGCACCGCCAGTGAGCTACTGTTAAGCAGGTCAAACAGTTGTAAGGCACCGAAGCGAATCGCCAGAAAGCTCACTTGCTGAAAACCCTCTGCCGCCAGTTGCTCAACAAGCAAAGTTAAATCGGCCCGCCAGAGCGCCATAGTGGCTTCCTCTAGGTCGCCCTCGCTATCGCCGGTACCAAAATTATCCATTAAATAGCAGCTAAAACCCTGTTGTGTCGCCTGGCGCATAAACTGGCTGATAATATGGCGGGATTTGTTCATTTCATCAGCAAAGGGCGGCAAAATAATTAACGCACTGGCTTTATCGGCCTGGCTGCTTATCAGAAAATTATGGCCCTTAGTCATTTGCCGAAAGGTGGTAGCGAAGGCTGAATTACTCATGTTTGTTATTAACGCCAATATATAACGCCGGAAAATCAGTCTGGCGCCAACTCACTTTAATAAAAGGCCGGAAGTGGCGGCTAAGCATCAGTTGAATGCTACCAATATTAACAAAATACACCGTGCCAAAAATCTTGCTACCCAGCCTTTTATGCGATTGCAATGAGGCAATATTGTAATAATTAATCCGGCTATAAACATAACTTATACCGCGCTCAGCCATCACGCTATTGGCGCGATCCCATAACTTGGCAAACACATAAGAAAAACGGTATTTGGGCATCACAAACACATCATAATCCCAGGCGGCATGGCCAGCAGGTTGCAATATATAGCGACAACGCACTTCATCTTCCTGATACTGATCGAAATTAAGCCATAAGTTGCCGGCAAACTGGCCTTTTTTAAATGCCGCCATACAATAACCGCCCTGTAAGTAGCGCTGTTGCAAGGTGATCAAGGGCCTGTCCATTGTGTTAAGCACCGGATCATCGCTGGTCAGCTGCTTAATCTCGATGTCCAGAGCCTTCGTTGCTGGCACGCTGGCAACAGTGGTGACTGGCTGGCGGGTAATGTAGTATTTATGAATAACAACCTGCTTAAAGGTCAGCTTAACCAGAGCTTTGTCAATCATATAGAGCAGCGTGTCAGCCATGCCCAATTCGCGATAAGTTTGTGTTAATTTTGCCAGCATTCCTGCTTACCTAAAGGGGGTGCGACTGGCGCATGTTATTAATCAGACGGGCGTGAAACTTCAGTTGATTGCTGTCCCAGGGGGTAAAGCGCCTTAGTTTAAATGGCGAACTATGATTATCTGAGACCCCCCAGTCGGTGGCGACGGCAGAGTGAAAACCGGCTAGTTGGACAGATTGTAGTGCCGTTTCATCAAAATCACGGCTAAACACGCCATTAGGGTAAGCAAAATGGTTAACAGGCTTTGTTGTCCATTGTTCCAGCTGCTGTTTACTCCTGACGATTTCTGTTTGTTGCTCGGCCGCTGGCAGAACTTGTAAAATAGGGTGATTAATGGTGTGAGCACCGATAGTGATGCCGGTTGCTGCTAGTTGCTGGATCTGGGCAGGAGACATCATCAGCGGGGCTTGCTCGCTGGCGTTGTTTTCCTGATACAGCTTATCAACTTCGGCTAAGCGTGGAGCAATAGCTAAGTACTTCAGTTTCATCAGCCATTGCTGAGCCAGTTGCCGGCGCTGTTGCCAATCACCCAATGTAACCTGCTCTCCCTGTAAGGTAAGTTGCTGCCTTTCTTTATCGGCGAACAGATGAATAACCCGATCATTCCACATATTGTTGCCCTGGCTAAACCCTGTGGCGACATAAACGGTAGCCGGGATAGTGTATTTAGCCAATATTGGCTGAGCCACGGTCAGGTTATTCAGATAACCATCGTCAAAGGTAACGCAAACCGCGTTAGCTGGCAGCGTACCTTGCTTAAGGTGAATAAGCGCCTGATCCAGCGACAGTGGCGTAAAGTACTGGTTTAACAAACGCATATGCCAGTCGAATATCTCAGCTGTGGGCTCACTGGGGCGCATGGGGTCTGGCTCAGCCAGCACCTGATGGTAAATAAGAATACTTAGCTTATTGCGGCCTAATAGTTTACCCGCCAGTTGTAGCAGCTTATGTATCATTGCTGAATCCTTGCTCTTCAGCCTGTAACCACAGCTCTAATACCACTAAAATCCAGATTAACTCGCCATAATAGCTGGCATGGCTGTTAGTGTGCGCCTCTATTGCCGCGTCAATTAAACTGTCTTTAACAATAGCCCGCTGCCGAAACGCATTAAGTGCATCCAATGCCAGCGTTTTTAACTGGACATTGTCGGTTAGCCAAACACCAAACGGCAGCCCAAAACCATGTTTCTCTTTGCTTAAGGTGTCGTCAGCCAGAAAACCCTTGCAAGCCTTTTTGTAAAAATCCCGCAGTTTCTGGCCGGGAAGCTTTATATCGGCCGGTACGCTGCAGCTAAAATCAACCAGGGCTTTATCCAGCAGCGGGTAACGCACTTCAATACCGGCCAGTTCGCACATTTTGGTTACTTTTACTAAATCGTTGTCGGCAAGAGTAAATTTCCAATCCAGAAACAGCATTTTGTCTACCGGATCAGCGCTCAGGCATTGATTATAGCGCTGTTTTAGCAGCTGCTCGGGTTTGGTCGTATCAATCTCTGCCAGAAACGCCTCAGTAAAAATGGCATTGCTGCCAAACTGATTAATAAAATTATAGTTTTGTAAGCGCAGCGGCAACTTCTCGTCGGCCTGGCGAATATAGCTGGCGACCTTTTTAAAACCCGGTAAGTGTGCCAGTGGTGTTTTTACAAAAATTGCTCTGGCAAGAGATTGCAGTGGTGCCGGCGCATTAGCAAATACCTCAAACACTTTTTGTTTGGCATAGCGGCTATTACCGGCAAACAGTTCATCACCACCATCACCGGCCAACAGTAGTGTGCGGCCATCTTCTTTGGCAAAGCGGGCGCAAAAATAGGCAGCCATGGCCGATGAGTTACCAAAAGGCTCATCAAAAAATTGCGCTACTTTCACAAAGGCTTCGGCAGCTTGTTCCGGGGTTAAATAGTGTACCTGATGGCGGGTGTTAAAGTGTTTTGCCGTCAGCAAGGCATACTCGGTTTCGTCATAGCCTTTGGCTTTAAAACCAATTGAATAGGTATAAGCGGGTTGCTGGTGTCTGGCAAGCATACCGGCCACGGTTGAGCTGTCGAGGCCGCCACTTAAAAAGGCGCCGCAATCTGGCTGCAGGCTATGCTGCACGGCGTTGTCTAACTGTTGCAGACACTGTTGCTGTAAGTTACTGGCAGGTGCAGTACTGGCTTTAAAATCAGGGCAGTAGAGCAGAGTACCCTGGCTGATTTCGTTGATGGTTACCGCAACCCTATTAGCCGCTTCCAGTTTAAATACCTGCTGGTAAATGGTATCGGGTGCCGGAATGCAATGGAAATACACATAGTTGTATATGGCCTGTTTATTCAGCGCACATGTTACACCCAGTTGTTTCAACTGTTTTAGCCCATGGCCAATATAAAGCACCTGTTGTTGTAAGGCGTAATAGCAGCTTTGCACTG
This sequence comes from Arsukibacterium ikkense, assembly GCF_000987775.1. Classification (GTDB taxonomy): domain Bacteria; phylum Pseudomonadota; class Gammaproteobacteria; order Enterobacterales; family Alteromonadaceae; genus Alishewanella; species Alishewanella ikkense. Next base: position 189,626 of record NZ_LAHO01000002.1, on the reverse strand, counting down.
CCATTATGTCATTAACCAGCCGTATGGGTTGTCCGCTTTGGATAACAACAAGGTAAAAGTCGCCAGATAATTGCTGATAAAGCGCCGTTAAATCAGAATTGTCGTCCAGTAATTGTAATAATGTACTGGCAGTAACCGGTTGTTGTTGCCAGCGAGCCCTGCCCATCAGTGCAACAGCACCAGCACTATTTTTAGCAATATCCAGCGTTGGGTGGGGGGCAATGCGTACTTCCGGGCAACCGGTGATGGCTATTACAACGTTAGTGTCCATGGCTATTGTCCTGCAATCCTTTGGCTATTATCAATATTGTACAGCTGTTGGCACTGACCGGTGGTTTAAGCATAGTTGTAGGGTAATATACCGTAAATGGCATCTAGCATTCCTGCGGGTATGGCATAAGTATTAACCACTTTTTTGGCCGCCATATCATAAGCAACAATCAGGGCTTCATTACCATCCATATACTTAAAGTTACCCTGAGTGAGAAATTTCAGTTTGGATATAAGTTTGGTTTTTCTGAGCTTTGAGTAGCCAATGTAGAAAATATCACCGTCAACCAGTAAGCCACGGCACCAACCCAGCGGCCTGTTCCGCTCGCTTGCAAACGGGTCATGCTTGTCAATCACTTTACGGCTTGTTGGGTCAACAATAACCAGATAGCCGTCTACCCGGGTAAATACCAGCTTATCGTGCCACCAGATACCATCATGCACACTCATTTCGTCCTGATGGGCGACATCAATCCGATCAGTCACATCGTCCAGGCAAACCGCGTCGTCATGAGTACAACGGGTCACCCATAGTTTGTTGTCTAATTTAAAAACATAGTTAGGGTGACTGTCGTGAGGGCGGGTTGAGTGCACTAACCTATAATCTGTGCCGGCATCAAAGCGGTGCCAGGGCGCTTTACCCTCGGTATTAATAATGCGTTTAATTTCGCCGCTCTGCGGGCAAAGCACCACAATATTATCCAGGCCTGTAGAGGTTACGATTAACTCGTTGTCAAACAGATGAACCGAGTGAATATTATGAAAACAGGGGTGAGAAAAACACTTAAGCTGTTTTAATTCCGGTAGCTGGTATTGATACACTTCAGTGTCGGTCGGTAACCACAGGGTATCACCATCAAGGCAAGCAGCGGTAAACTGCTGGTTAGGGTGTTGTGGTGGGTAATTTGTGCCGCCATCAGCTTTCGTCAGCAGCGGGGTAAACTCACCGCTGCTCAAATCAAGTTTTAATAAACCAGCCTTACCATAATACTTGCCTTCGCCTAATTCAAAGCCATCCGGGCGCAGACAGCCCCCGGTAACTAGCAGTCCTTTGTACGACATCCCGATATCCTTGTTATTTCTGTTCCAACTTGGCAAGTTTGTTCTTTAAACCCATTAGCGGATAGCCCGCTTCATAGGCAATGTCAGCATGTTTTCTGGCACTTGTAGCATTATTCAGCTCGACATACACCAAGCCTAAGTTGTAGTGCGCTTCAATATAGTCTGGCGCAATAGCAATTACCCGCTCCAGAATTTGTTGTGCAGCAGTAAAACGCTTATTACGAAACTGATGAATTGACCAGACCAGTAGCGTTTCTGCGTTACTAGGGAATACCTCATTTGCGCGTAAGAACAAGCAATCTGCCGGGTGAGCCATGGTTGGTCTGGCTTGTCTGCTTCTGAAAACCTCTGAATGTTTTAACTGATACTCGTAGCGGGAGTAAGCATCAAGTGCTGCTGGATGATTGGGGATGGAATTCAATACAAATAAGATATCGCCCGGCATAGCTCCGGTACTGCCTTTTACCAGATTACGTACATCATCAGTAAAGTGATGACGTTCAACCAGATACAACAGGCCACCTCGGTACGTTCCAGACGCCTGACTGGTTGCCGGATGATAATAGTCGAAAGGCTTGCCTCGCTTCCATTCCATATCAAAGCAGGACCGGTCAGTGAAATTACCTGTAACGTTAGCATCGGCTGCTACTATACTACTTAGCATCATTGCTACAATTAGCATTGAGAAAATTGTTTTCCCAGGCAGAAAATCCATGTCTTGCCTCCATTACTATAAGTTTTAGCCACGCTAAAGTATCATCAAACTCAGTGCTGTGACAACAGCAACCTTCGAGAGTCTACTCTTGATGTTTATTTTAAGTTAAAACTGCGCGCTTTTATATTGCTTATCTGAAAAATCGCTGGCATCCTGACTGCGTTTTAAACACTCATTCTGCTGCTGAGTTGTGCTGAAGAGTGTTTTGGCGTTTTGTTAAATCAGAGAGCAGTTATGGCTACAGCTACGTTTTCTAGTAAAGTTTACGCGGCATTAAAGCATGCATATTACGTTAAACGTCAGTATCGTCGCGGTTTGTTAGCGCAGCTAATGGATATAGCTGCCTTATACCGGGCTAACCCTACCTGTAATATTTCAGATTATTACAAGTATCAGGTTTACGCCGCGCCGCGCGGTGCCGCTTTATATACTGAATTACTGGGCACCGGTGCGTTAGAGGCTTTTAGTCGCAGCCTTAACCCCCGTAATGCCGTTACCCCGGCTTGGGATAAAATGCTGTTTACGATGTTGTGCGATGCCTATAGCTTACCGGCACCTGAAATTTTAGCGGTTTACAAACCTGCCGGGCCGCTACCCGGTTTCATTGAGACTAAACTGAGCAACCTGGTGCAATTAAAAGCCTTTTTGTTACAACAACAAGGGCCTGTTTTTGTCAAACCGGTAAAAGGCCATCAGGGAAAAGGCGCATTTTATATCAGTGCAGTTGATGTTGAGCGCCAGTTGCTGATTGATAAAAGTGGTAACGCCATTAGTTTTGATCAGTTCTTTGCTAAAACAATTGGTCTGTCTGATTCACACCGATACCGACCCGATGCCGGCGTATTGTTACAGCGTCCGGTGGTACAGCACCCTGCTATCACTGAATTCACGCAGACCGATACGCCATCGGGCCTGCGCATTCTGGTATTAAATACCGGCAGTGGGCCTTATATTCACCGGGCTATCTGGAAAATTATCGCCCCTGGAAACATTAGTGATAATTTTAGCAAAGGGGCACATGGTAATATGGTGGTGCAGGTTAACCCCGATAGCGGTAAGCTCAGTGCCGCAGTGAATGGTTACTGGCCTACAACCCGCTTACATCATCAGCACCCGGTGTCTGGCCGCAATTTCGGCGACTTTTCAATACCTTTATGGGATCAGATAAAAGCAGAAATTCTCAGAGCCTCCACGGTAATTAATGATATGGGAGCCATGCATTGGGATATTATTGTTGCAGAGACAGGGCCAGTCTTGCTTGAACTGAATGATGTTGGCAGTACCGAATTTTTGCAGCTGCATGGCCAAGGTTTGCTCGACCCACAGCTGAAAACGGCACTACGACAGGTTGCTGTTGTGCGCAAAGGTAGTGCGTTCGCCAGGTTGCTGACGTCCTAATTGCCGTTGTAGCCGGCTATTTGGGCGTAATTGCGCATTTCGTTTAATAAACTGGCGTAAGTTGTTATCCAGCAGGCCAATGCCATGTAATTGAGGAATTTTACTACCACCCAGATCATTTACCTCAATCATTACCGGGCCATCAGGGCCTAAAATAACATCCCAGTGCAGAATTGACATCGAACTTATGCTCTCCGACGCGCGGCAGACTTGCGTCAGCAGGCTTTGCCACAATGGCAGTGTAAAGTCTTTAAAACATTTGCCGCTAACCGGGTGCTGGCTAAGCCGGTGGGCGTATGGCCAGAAATTATCCACCGCATCGCTGAGTTCGCCCGTGATCGGATTAACATAGACCACCAGATTGCCGCTTATCCCTTTGTTAAAGTTATCGCTGACATTACCCGCTGCTATCAGCTTCCAGATAACCCGGTGTACCCTGGCGCCATCGGCATCGTTAAGCACAATAATTCTGAAACCTGAGGGAATCTCGGTACCGGTGAATTCGGTTAGCAGTGGGTGTTGCACAATAGGCTGCTGAAATAAATAGCCTGCCCGCCGATTATAGCGGACAGTGTCAAGCACGTTGATTGTTTTATCAATAAACTCAGCAAAACTAAAGCTCTGTTGGTCTTTGGTAAAAACTCTGTCAGCCGCGGGGTCATAATGATCAAGATAGTACACCCCTTTTGCCAGATGAGATTGGGCTGGCTTTACAAACAGCGGCGCCTGATACTCGATCAGAAAGTGTTTTACTTGATCAAGGCTGTGCATTTCTGTTGGTATAAAGTCAGGTATAGGGCCCTGCGGTTTATACACGGCAACTATGCGGGCGGTAGGAATGTCATAAGTATGACAAATAACCGCGAATAGCAGCTTATCCCAGGCAGGCGTAACACCGGTACGTTTGTTTAAACTCTGGTTTAGTTCTTCTTCAACGGCACTGCCCAGCACTTCACGATAGAGTGGCGTACTGTGTGGGTGCAAATATAATTGATACCTGTAGTAATCCCAGAGATTACAACTGGGGTTTTGCTGATATAAATGAGTCAGATCACTCATTTGAGAATAAAGGCTTTTACAGTGTTGTTGACGAACATACAGTGCCATTTTACAGGCAGTGCGCAATTGTCGGATTAGTGATGTCATCTGGTGTCCATTCCATTCAGTAACTAAGTCGTGGCAGAAAAACCAGCAACTGACAACCAATACCTTGGTTTTGCCGTTAGTTAGTCGAAGTATAGCCCCAGAATTTTATTTTACAAATTTATAATAAAATTTCGGGACTTAAATTGCGCTGAAAGATGAATGTTATTAATGGCTCACGATGGGTTATTCAGCCAGCCAAGTAGCTGCTGATGACTGGTATTCATTACGCAGGCACCTATGGCAGTGGGGGCTAGATTGAATTCAATAATCACTGGTTGCTCGGGAGTAAAAGCGATATCCAGACCAACGAAGCGGGTGTTAGGTAAAATATTTGTTACTTTTTCTGCCAGGGCCACAACTTCTGCTTTAAAAGGCAGTTGCCGCTGCGACATATCATAGCCGCTATCCGGGTGCTGGTTAAAGCACTGGCCACTGCTGTCTTGTGGCACAGCTATAGTGGTTTTGAAGCTTTCTGGGTCAATGGCTACACCAAAGCCACCGGACAGTCTGTTATCGACCAGGCTACCAGCCCGGCCAACCCGCAAATAGATGGCGATAATCTTGGGTGCGCCTGTTGCGGTTTTACCAACCCACACCCTTAAGGTATTTAAGCTGCTGGGGTTAAACGCTGCCAGAGCAGGGTGCTGCTGCAGGTACTTTTCAATAATGTAATCACAGCCCTGGTGTACGGTGAGCGACTGGCTGAGAAAGTCGGCAACTGGTAAAGTGGCTGATTTACCCAGTTCCCGAAAGAAAATGCCATTGGTTCGCTCTATCTCTACCGCACAAAAACCTTCACCGCCTGAACCCTCAACAGGTTTAAAGCAGATTTTGTGCAGATCTGAACGCTGCAACAGCAGCTCAGTTAAATCTGCAGCGCTAACTAATGTTGAGCCATCAGCTTTAAAACCGCCTGCAGCTGATAAATAGCCCAGATACTCAGCATCAGGAATACTGTAAAAACTGAGCAGCGCTTTGGCGACCACCTTGTTTCGGGCCAGCATGCGATAGCTAAGTGGGTTAACCTTATTCAGGAAGCGGTAGTATTTCTGATCATGCCAGTACCCTAACTTTTGCTGCCAGGGCATATCTTTTTGCCATAACCGATATTTATGATAATTCCCTGGCCCGAAACCGGTCAGAACTTGAAGTAACACCATTTCTTTTATTTGCTGGAAAAAAGGCAAGCCGTTGCTGTCGTTGGCCCGCTCCCGAGAAAGTTTAATCGCTTGACGAATATTACTAAACATAATGCATCCTTGCCGCTTGTTGTAGTTTAATCGAGGGAATATTGCCATGGGCTGCACCGTCTTTATCGGGTGCAACATTTGATTCAATTAAAATGGGACCTTGCTCTGTCATGGTGATGTCCAGCCCGGCAAACCTGGTATGCGGCAGGGTTAACAGCACTTTTTCGGCAAACTGCTTTAGCTGTGGCCAGTGTTCAAGGGTTACCCCGGCAAGCGGGGCGCCATGGTCGGGGTGCTGCATAATGTCATCCCGATGCGGTGTTTTTTTCAGCAGACCGGGTTGCAGTTCGCCTGTTGCAAGATCAACCGGGCACATAATGCCACCTGCTGAGGCGTTATCAATCACCTGGCCGGCACGGCCAATGCGTAAGTAACCGCCAATTACTTCTGCCATGCCCGGTTGTGTTTCCAGCACCCATAACCTTAGCGTGTTTAAGCTGGATGGGTTAAAACCGGCAAACTGGGCGGATTGCTGAATATAGGCTTCCAGCATAAATTCCGGCAAAGGATTTTTTCCCTGATAATAACTGAGCAACTGTGCAGGGCTGTATAGCTTGCGTTCGCCCAACGACAGCAACTGTAAGCCGCCATCTGAGACAGTTACTGCCAGCGCCATAACACCGGCACCACCAAAGCCTTCTAACGGCTTTAGCATGACAGTAGAGCCTGCGCATTGCTGCAATAAATTTGTCAGAGCATCCACAGTGCTTAACGGGCGGCCATCTGCGGTAATGCCGGTTAGCGGGTGGAAATAACCAAGCATGGCGGCCGTTGGTATATGCAGCAACTGGTATAAAGCTTTTTCCGATAATTTACTCTGGGTAAGCTTGCGATAAAGCGGCGGGTTTAAGATGTCCAATGCCTGATAATATTGCCTGGCAGAAATGTGCTGCCATTTATCTGCTTCTGCAAAGTTTTTCCTGGCCATGCCGGCCACCACAAAATAACGTGGCCCGAGCCCGGTTTTCAGACAAAAATAGCTGGTTTGCCACAGCATCTTGGCAAAAGACATGCCGGCAAGCTGCGCTTCCTTGTTTAACATACTCAGGGTGTCTTTCAGCCTTGTTAGGTAGCGCGCTATCATTTTTTATCTCGCTTAAAGGGGGCGGCGGCCAGCCGCAGCAGGGTCATCATGCCACTAAGCTCAGCTTCAAATTCAAGTTCGCTTACCTTATCGTTGTCAACCAGTCTGGGTAAAGTTAGCAGCGGGCTTTGTCTGGCAACCAGTTCATTTTCGGTGGTGGTCGCTGTTTTTAGTTGCTGAGCAGTCAGTAAGGGCAGTTGCTCTGGCTGATACTCACCACGGGGAAAACAAAAATGCCGGGCTGCTCTGCCAGTCAGTTGCAAAATGTAATGTTGATTATCTGCCAGCTCTTTTGCTGCATCGGTTAAGTTAAGTTCAGAAAATTTATGTCTGTGGGTATGCAGCTCAATGTTGAGCCCTTGTGCTGCCAGTGCCGTAACCTGCTCGGCGCTAAGAAACATCAATTTGCCGTTTTGTTGCCACAGGGCAATATCTTCACCAAAGCAATCTGCCAGCTCTTGCAAAATGGGCTGCTCATAGGCTGAACCCAGCTCTGCCGCCAGGCTTAATACGTCATTAATACTTAACTGCTGTAGCGTGGTGTGGGGTTTTAAACAGCTGTTATCTGCCAGGGTAAACGGCCCTTTATACTTCCAGAATAAATAGTAGACAGATAATTTAAACACCGGCCGCTGATTAATTACATAATAAGATGACAGGTATAAGGTCGCGCAAAAACCATATTTTTTCAGGGAGGGCAGCATACCTTGCTCAATGGCCGCCCAGCCATCGTCGATGGTTATCACCAGAGTGTTTTTTTGATATTGCCCTGCCTGGTGTTGCTGGTACAGCTCATCCAGCGATACCGGGCTGTAACCCCACTTTTTAACCAGCGCCATGCGCCGGTCAAAGGTTGCGCTTTGCATAAACACCCCAGGCGAAAACTTATATTCATCATCTACCGCTATGCCGTGATAACACAAAATACGCGGCCGTCTGGCGGTGATTTTTTGCGCCAGAATAAACAGGCCAAGTGCTTTCAGCAGTGATAACAACAGCATTTTAATCATAACATCTGCCTTTTATGCCAGCTAAGCAGCTGCTTTCGGGTAATAAAAATAACATAGTTTCTGGGCTGGTACTGGCCGTTGGCAAAGGCTTGCTGGCGTTTAGAAGAGCGGATCAGTGCGCCACTTTGTGCTGTTTCGGTATGGGAAAAGAACCAGCTGGCCTGTATTTCGCTGAGTAATTCGCTGATAAATGCCAGTTTAGGGCTTACCTTGCTAAGCGCAGGATCATAAAACCAACTGGCGCCTACTACCCCTTTTAGCTGTGGGTTTAATAACAAAAGCTCTGCCAGCTGCTGGCAGGTTAGTCGCCAGCCTGTTGCTGTTAAGCTGTCTATTTCTGCTAAATGCACATGTAAGCGACAGAGCGGTTTATTGCCGCTGGCGGCGACTAACGCCCGAATAAAACGCCAGCCCTGCGCTGCGCCATTGCTATACACTAATGAACGCTGAATGGCGGAGTAAGGCTCTACTACCCGTTCTGCACAAGGTAGCAGGCTGCCGGCCAGTAAGCCAATATCCTTTATAAACTTGTCGTTAATCTGTTGCCGCGCAGCTGCAGATTCGAAGCCCCAAAGCTGAAAAATGCGTTGTATGCTACGTTGGTAGTTTTGGCTGATGTCACCGCTTAGCACCAAGGGTAAACGCGCTATGGAAAATTCTGCTATCAATTTTAAAATTAGCAGCCTGGCCAGGTCGTTTGTACTACAACCCAGTTGGGTTGGTAGTTTTTGCAGGTTTGTTATTAAGTCTGGCCGTTGGTTATAGGGCTGATATGGCGTAGCTGGGTAGCATTGCGCCAGTAACTGTTGCAGCGCAATACCCGCTGGCAGGTTATTTTGCAGCAGAGGGCTTTGCGCTAATTGTGCTTTGGCAGAGTGCTGAATGGTGCTAAGTGTGGCTGTCATTGCGGCGCACCGCCGGCGGCTGGCGGGAAGCCTTTAATATTTAGCCGGCTGAAGATATTGTGCTCAAAGCCTTCCGGGTAGCCCTGCAAATGCCAGATAATCAGGGTAACCAGGCTGTAGCTGAGCACGCCGCTTAGCATTTCCAGTAATAGCTGCAATAGCGGTATGGCTAAGCTGACTGACGATTGTACCGCCCACAATACTAACGCCATTATTATACCGGCCAGAACGGGCCGGATAAACGCAGTTAACAGGTCGCGCAGCGGTAGTTTTAAAAAGCGGATCACTGCCGCCTGCACTATCAGCACCATTAGCAGGGTTGAGCCCAGCCTGGCCTGGCCAATACCAATTAATCCGTTGTATTCCAGTAGCGGAATAAACAGCGCAAAAAATACCGCTAACCTGGTGAAGTTAATAAAGAATGAGATATGTGGCTTACCTGCAGCCAGATAAACATAACTGTTATTTGAGGTAATACTAAAAAACATGTTAGACAAAGCCAGCAACTGCAGCAGTGGTACCATACTTAGCCATTGCCCGCCAAGCAGTACCGCTACCAGTAACGGCGCCACCATGGCAATCCCAATAGAGGAGGGGATGGTCAGGCTGGCGGTCAGTGCCGCGGTATTTAAATAGGCTTTTCTGAGCTCAACCGGGTTATCCTGAAAACGGGCATAGATTGGAAAGGTGGCTTTATTAATCGGAACTGCCATATGGCTGGTGGGCAGCTGGCCGATTTCTTTACTTAGCGACAAAAAACCAAGCGCCGCAGGAGACAGCACCTTGCCTACCATTAACTGGCTGACTTTGTCGTTGATAAAATACACCAGATTATTAAGCAGCAGCCAGCGGGAAAACTTAAACAGTTTATTAAAGGATTTAAAGCAGATGCGCGGCCGGTAGGGGTGCATCATATAGCTGTAGAGGGTCACCACCAGCTGATTGCACAGTACCCCCAACACCAGCGCCCAGTAGTTTCTGAGGGCGAAGGCTAAACTTAAGGTCACTACAAAACTGATGACTTTGGGCACCAGCTGTAATTGCAACTCTTTGCGGAAATTCAAATTACGCTGAAAATCGATAACGCCGATATTATGAAAGCCAGACAGAATGCTGACAAAGGCAATAACGTACAGCACATCCTGCAGCCTTGGGTCCTGATAAAAGTTGGCCACCAGGGGGGCAATTAACGCCAGACTAATGGCGGCAATAACGCCAAAAATAACGTTAAAGGTCCAGGCGCTGTTATAGTCGTCCTGATTATTTGATTTACGCTGAATTAGCGCTGTACCCAGCGCCAGCGCGCCAAATAGCTCAATAAAGGCGTAAATAGCAATAGTAATCGCCACTACGCCAAAATCTTCCGGCGTAAGTAAGCGTGCCAGAAAAATTGAGCTGACTAAGCCAATGGATTTAATACTTAAGCGGGTAATTAGCATAAAAACCGAACCAGAATACACTTTATTCTGAGTTTTATTATGCTGAGTTTGGTTGTGCTGCTCTGGGCTATCCTGGCCGGAGGGGGAGGGCATTACTGCAAATCCATTTATCTAAGTAAAATACAGGGCATTATATACCAAAAAAGTGGCAAAATAGCCAGCTGCCAGCACTAACATAGTAATAGATAACTGACTGAAAATTATTCGGTGGCCAGGATAATATTGTCAATATACAGCTCCATTAGCTGCACCGGTTTAGCCGTACCGCCATGATAGAAATTTAGCCATAGTCGTTCAATTTTCAGATCTGTAGTATCACGAAAGCGAATATTAGTGCGTTCAAACACCGCTTGCTGATTAACCCAGGCCCGTAAAATACCGTTCTGCTGTCCCGGCGTATTCAACTTAACAAACTGGGTGATCCGGTACCATTTGCCGGGCACTATCGGATTATTACTGCTGTGCCAGTACATTACCGCACCATGGTTCTGGCCATTGTCGGGGTAATAAGCATAAAACCCCAGCGGCGTACTGTGATTAAATTTATCATCACTCCTGATTGTATCGGCAAACTGGCCGCGGGCCGACCAGCCATTAGTGCCATCGGCCGAGCGGCCGCCCCAACCGGCTTTATTATAAGTTCCAGCTAAACCGGGAAACTTGCCGCCGCCTTTGGTGGCCAGCCAGTTATCGGCCAGAAATAAATCGTACTGGAAATATAACGCCTGCGGTTCCTCAGCCAGCACTGATTTTAGTAACAATACCAGATTCAGCGCCAGGTTCTGCTCAGGGTTAAATTCCACTTTAAGGGCATAGTTATTTGGCCGGGTGGGGGCGGCGACCCGCTCAACCCGGCTGCGCCGGTCCAGGCTGCTCCAGTTGCTGGCCCAGTTTCGGTTGGCAAAATCTTCATTAAAAATAATTTGCTCTGGTTTAAATTCTGCCAGTCTGGCTGGCGTGCTGGCCGGTTGCGCCAGCCAGAACACCCCGATGTCGCTGGCACCAAACTGTTTACTTAGCGTAAGCTGTAATTCTGCGTTGACAATATATTCATTAGCCAGCAGTTTTGGCTTATTAAAACGCAGCAAGGTAAGGTTGTGGGCACTTGCTCGAAGGGTTTTGCTATGGCCTAAAGAACGAAAAGTACTGCTATCAAGATACGTGTCCATGATGGCGATGCTGGTAATACGGTTGCCCAACGAAGTGGTCAACATTAGCCTGGGTGCTTTGCTGCTATCGGCTTCTTTGCTGTAAAAATGGCTGGTGCCCTGGCTGGCCTTGCTGTGTAATATTACATCAATGGCCGGGTGTTCAGTACTGATAATATGGCTGATTAAGTCGGTTAGCGGCCAGTTGACGGTTTTGCCAATGTGCGCCCGGCTAATCTGTTGCCGGGCAAAGGGCTGCTCACCGAGAAACTGCATATTTTTATCTATCCAGGCACCCATCTGATCGTCAGGCCAGTTAATGTACGCTGCGGCATAGCTGTAGTTGCGGCTGGCACCAGATAATTGTTTATCGCCCTCATGCCAGTCGATAGCAATAATTTGCTCTGTGGCTAAAGCTGTCGCCAAAACCATATTGCACGGCAGCAGACAAAGGGTGACCCAGCTGGCTAATTTAATACGCCAGTTTCGATTCAACATAACGGTGTTTTCCATTTGGCAGGCTGGCAATAGCTGCCAGCTGCTTTAGTGTGATATTGCAATCAGTGCCCAGCCGCTGCTGAAACTGGCTGATAATGTCTGCAGCTAATGGGGCAGCAAGGGGCGCGGCAGATACCAGCTGTACTTCAACGTCAGTCAGGCTATGCTGGATAATTTTAAACTGCCTGATCTCACTTAAATCGCGTAACACATAAATCAGGGCCAGCGCATGCAATTTGTCACCGGCGCTGGTGAGGATAAAATCGGTGGTGCGCCCGCTGACATGGGCCAGCACTGGCAAGCCCCGGCCACATTTACAAGGCTCGCTACTTAGTTGCCCCATATCACCGGTGCGATAGCGCACAAACGGAAAGGCCCGGGTTTGCAGGTGAGTTATCACGATTTCACCGGTTTCGCCGGCCGGCAACACCTGATTGTCTTCACCAATAATTTCGACAATAATATCTTCGGCACTGATATGTAAACTACCTGCCGGACACTGATGGGCAATAAAGCCAGCATCACGGGCGCCATAGCCATTAGCTACCGGACAATTAAATACCCGTTCAATGACTTCGCGTTGATGCGCAAATAACATTTCTGAGGTCACAAACACCACTTGTACTGCCAACTGACTGAGATCAAGTTGCCTGGCTTCTGCTGCCAGCGCCAGCTGATGGATAACGGAGGGGTAGCCAAACAGCATGCTCGGTTTAAGTTGCTGTAATTGCTGCAGATACGCCTGAATATGGGCCGGTGTAAATTCAAATGCCGGTAACAGGTATGAACGAAACAGACTGTCACGCACTTTTTTTATTCGATCTTGCTTGCCCAGCTCAATCGGTGAGCCCCACAGCACCACTTCTGGATCGCCAATATCGACCTCCCACCAACGGGTGGCCCGCAGTTTAGCCGCCACGTCGTGGCTGACCCGATCTTTGCCCATGTAAAATATCAGTGGTATGCCGCTGGAGCCGCCGGTATTGTATCGCTGCAGTTGCTGTTGCGGCTGGCTGCACAGTGCTTGTTGATGGTCGCTGATCAGTTGTTTGGTTAAAAAGGGCAATTTGCCTAAATCGGCAACCGTGGCGATGTCGCTGGCGCTGAGCCCTTCGCTTGCAAACAGCTGCTGATAATAGGGCGAGTACTGGCTGATATCAGCAATAAACTGCTGTAAGCGCTGTTGTTGTAGCTGCGCTATCTGCTCTGCAGTTAACCATTGGCTTTGTTCCAGCCGCGCCAGCATTTTATAGGTACTATGGCCTTTCAGCCGTTCGTGCAACCGGAATAACAGTTTGCTTACCAGAGTAGTGTATAGGCTAGTCATGGCTGCCTCTTAGCTGTGGTTTATAGCGCGGCGCGCCAGGCGCTGCTTCTGTATTTTGCGGGTTATCGGTTTGTTGTTGTTTTTCTGCCGCCAGTTGCTTTTTAACCACAACCTGCAAGGCCACTACCGTAATAACCAGATGATACGGTAAATCGAAGTAAGCCAGCCCCAGAAAGGCACCGCCGGCAGCATAGGCAATTAAACTGCATTGCAGCATTTTGGCCAGCAAGGCGGCCCATTTTAAATCGTCCCGTTTATTGGTCAGCTTAATGGTTCGTTTAGCGCTGCGCCAGGTGCTGAGGTAAATTGCCAGCCATAAACCAAAGCCAATAAAGCCATGGTGGCCCATCACCTGAAAGTAGATGCTATGCGAGTCATGGGTTCGTTCAGGTTCAGGCGCATATAAATAAAAGTGCTCCCGTTTAAAGCCATTCAGGCCGCCACCAAAGGGCCGGTCTTTTGCCATATTAAAGGCCATTTCCCAGGCGTTAAAGCGTCCCCGCACTGAACCGTCGTAACTTTCCCGGTCCGGTTCAATAATGGTTGCCATCCGGTCATGCCAGCGGTCGGGCATAAACTGATAAATAACCGGCGTAGCCAGTATTATGGCCAGGGCAATGGCCAGTTTGTTCGGGCCTTTTAACCAGAGAAAAAAGCCAACTGCGATGCAGGCCACCAGGCCACCACGGCTTTGCGTGCCTAGCGCTGCCAGTACCGACAAACCCATCGCTGCCAGTAAACCAAATTTTAACCAGCGTTTGTTAGCGGGTACGATATGGCGCAAGTAAAATAGAATCGGCAGAATAATAAACAGGGTTAATGCCAGTTCATTATTGCCAAAAAAGAAGCCGCCGGTCGGGCCCCAGACCCGGCCACCGCCTGCTGTCTGAATGGTATAAAGCCCGCCTTTAACGCCATAAAAAGCAATACTCAGTGCCACCACCCACAATGCTTGTTCAATGCGCTGGCGGGTGGTGAGCAGCGCCAGGATAACTAAAGTAAATAGCTGAATTTTCATTATTTTATCAAACTGCGAGATCACATATGGATCTTTGACACTCATAATGAAGGTAATTACCATCCAGATATTAAACAGGAGCAAAAAGATAATAGGGCTGCTAAGTGGGATGCGTTTCGGCTCTTTACTGAATAAATAGCTGACCAGAAAAACTAAACCAATAATGGCGGCAACCGGCAGGGTTTGAATAAAGCCCCAGCCGAGCCGATGTGGCACCATATAGCTAATCCAGCACCAGGCAAGTACACCAAAAAATGGCCGCCGGATTATCAGTGGTATGCAAGCGGCAATCAGAATAAACAGGATAATATCACGCATTGGCACGCTCGCATTTCTGATATAAACCTAACCAACTGGGCAGCACTTGCTCTGGCTGATACTGATTAACATTTTGCCGGGCATTAGCAGCCAGCTGTTGTGCTAGTTTTGGTTGGCTGACCAGGTTCATTACTGCTGCAGCCATTTGTTCCGGTTTTGCTACCGGCACCAACAAGGCGTCGTGTTGGTCCTTCACCATAAAGGGGATACCGCCAACGTTAGTTGACACGACCAGCACCTGGGCTGCCATAGCTTCCAGCAATGAATTGGGCATATTATCGGCTGTGCTGGGATTAAGCATAATGTCTGCACTGGTGTACAGCCCGGCCATCTGATTGCGGTCTAACTTACCGCAAAATATTACTTTATCTGACAACTGCAACTCTGTTACCAGTTGCTGCAGGGCGGTATGCTCGGGCCCGCTACCGGCAATGCTCATTCGGGCCTGAGGTAACTGTTTGCTGATAATAGCAAAGGCTTTAATGGCGGTGGCAACATCATAAATGGCTTCCAGATTGCGGGTTACCACCAGATGCGGCGCTGTGCTTAAGCTGGGTTTAAGATCGCCATTAAAAATCGTGGTATCGACAATATTAGGAATAATCTGGCAGTTAAGCTGATACTGCTGAAAAACGCTCTGCAAGAAAGTACTGGGCGTGACAATGACCGTGGCTTTATTCAGCGTTGGCAACACCCAGCGTTGTTGCCGTTGTAAAAAGCCGGCGGCCAGGCCGCCGCGGTAATTAACAATAACGGGCACCTTATGCCAGTATGCCAGCCAGATAGCCGGCGCCGCAAACAGATGCCAGGCCCAGCCTGAGTTCGCCATCAGATGCACCACATCCGTTTGCCTGAATGCCTGATGCAGTTGCCAGAAATAGGGAACTAACCGGCATAGCGCCCGCAGCACTGGCACCTTGGCCACCCACCGCGGGCTGTAAGGTGGGTTGACCGCTATCAGGCGGGCATTAATCTGTGGTGCATCGGCCAGAAGATGCAATAACTGCGCTGTTTGCATGGCCATACCGCCGGCCGGCGGTGGTACCGGGCCCACTAATGTCACGGCCAGCGGTGTGTTACCCGGGTTAGCGCTGCTCACTAAGCACCTGTTGATAAACCGGTAATATCGCCGCCACCGTATGTTGCCAGGTGCGTTCCTTGGCTACAAAGTTCCGGCCATTTTGCTTGATCCTTGGCCAATCGCTCTGATTCGCCAGCAACTGCTTCAATACCAGCGCCAATTGCGACGGGTTATCTGGGGCAAATAAAACACCAGTGTCATTATGGCGGATCAGCTCACGATGACCGCCGATATCGGATGCCACCACCAACCCCTGTTGCGCCATCGCTTCCAGCGGTTTTAAGGGGGTGACCATTTCTGTCAGCCGAATGGCCTGGCGCGGGTAAATAAACATGTCTACCAGGCTGTAATAGCGGCTGATGGTGTTGTGATCGACCCGGCCGGTAAACATAACCGCCGCGCTGATGTTAAGGGCGTCGGCCTGAGCTTTTAAGGCTGCTTCCTGCAAACCGCCACCTACTAATAGCAGCCGCAGATGCGGGTGGGTTGGTAATAATTGAGCAAAAGCGTCCAGCAGAATATGCAGCCCCTCGTAGCGGTAAAATGAACCAAGAAAACCCAGCACTGTTTTACCCTGTAAATTCAGGCTCTGCTCTAGTGTGGGGTCTTTCGCGGTTACCGGACTAAACATAGTAATATCGACAGCATTGGCGACCACACTGATCCGATCTTTAGCAACCCCCCATAGGGCTATCTGATCTGCCAGACCCTGGCAAATAGTGACCACGTAGTCTGCACTTCGCAGGGCTTTTTTCTCCAGCCACTGGCCTATTTTATAGCGTAAATCGCCTTCTTTGCAGCTACCATGGCTCACGGCGGCATCTTCCCAGGAGGCCCGCATTTCATAAACCAGCGGAATGTTAAAGCGCCGGGCCACTTTGGCTGCAGCTATGGCATTCAGCGACGGTGAATGAGCGTGAATAATATCCGGCCGTTGTTGTTGCACCATAGTCGTCAGTTGTTGCGTTAACTGGCGAATAACATCAAATTGGTTTAATACCGGCATTTTCGCCAACCAGCCCGGCTGGGTTCGTTGGAACATTAAGCCTGCTACCTGCTCCTGCTCCGGGCCAGCTAAATAATGTTTACTGCTGGTAAGCTGGCGGGTACTAATACCTAACCTGTGTTGTTGCTGTAAAATAGCCAGACTGCGAAATGCATAACCACTGTGCAGGGGCACCGAGTGGTCGAATACATGCAATACCTGTAACTGTCCTTGTTGCGTCATACTAAATCCTTGCGCGTCGCCGACCTAAAAGCGTTATCAACATTGCCAGTAACATCAGCAACAGTACTAACTCATAAAAAAACAGCGCCCACAGCATGATTTTTAACCGCTGCATGTTGTTTATCAGATGCAGGTTATCGGGTTCGGCAATGGCCATTAGCTGTGGGAACTGACCGATCAGGATTGCGACCATTTGCTCCAGATGCGGCGATACTTTTGCGGCCAGTTTAATCAGCGGTTGCTGGTCGTAACTGATATTGTCGTTAGCCCACCACAGATAAAACTGATGCCGGCCATTGTGATAGTAAGCCAGGGCACTGGCATCGTCTTTAAAACCAAAGGTTTTATCTGACAATCTGACCAACCCGATCTGGCTTTGGTCTTCGATTAGCAGCTGTTTAAATTCCAATACCGACAGCGGCTGTTGTTGCTGGTTTACCGGATAAAAGCCGTTAAACACATCCAGCATAATCCAGCGCTTTGCTTGCTGATCCCAGATTTCATTAATGGCATGGCCGTGGCCGCCAAAACCGTCAAAGGCCAGGGCCCACTCCCGTACCGGGATATTAAGCGCATAGCCAAACACATTAATCACTTCAGTGTAGTCGGCACAATAGCCCTGCTGTTGCTGAATTTTCGCCAAAGTGGTACTGACATCGGCCTGAATAGCACCACCACGGCGGCGCTGATCAAGATTCAGTACCGCCGCCTGTTGCAGCATTAGCGCCAGTGGCTCGTCGGCTTGCTCCGGGCTTATTATCACGCGGGCAATGGCTTGTGGTAGTGGTGCCAGTTCCTGGCGGAATGACTCAGGAAACTGATCGCCGGGCCATTGGCTTTGCTCTGCGCTGATAACATTAAATACCATGGCGTTTCTCAGCCGCACCAGTTCGGTTCCGGTGTGGAAGTTTGCCACTAACAACACTACCGGCAATAGCATCATTGCCAGCAGCACTGCACAGCTGCGCCAACCGACTAACTGATTCACCAGCATAAACCTATGTAATTGCCACGTACATCAGCGCGTTGCTTTAAATGTACCAAGTCAATCAGGGTGTGCTCAGCAGTCAGGCCAGCTAACACCTGCTCGACCAGATGTTTATCGTTCAGCCCTAATACAATTACTTTGTTACTGGCCAGCAGCTGATCGATATCGTTGGTCATTAACTGACCAATATGCGGTATCGATTCTTCAATAAAGCGCTTGTTGGCGCCCAGCAGCCGTGACAGGTTCACTTCAGGGTCAAAAATGCTCAGCTGCATGCCTTTGCCAATCAGGTATTCGGCTAAATCGACCAGCGGGCTTTCGCGCAGATCATCAGTACCTGATTTAAAACTTAAGCCAACCATGCCGATATGCCGTGAGCCCAGCGCCAGGATTTTTTTACAGGCTTGCTGTAAATGCACCTGATTAGAGGACAACACTTGCGATAACATCGGGATCTCAATATCGGCTTGTTTGGCCACATACTGCATGGCTCTTAAATCTTTCGGTAAACAGGAGCCTCCAAAGGCGAAGCCTGGTTTTAAGTAGGCAGGCGATATATTCAGCTGTTTATCGGCGCAAATTAAATCCATCACTTTAAACGGGTCAACGGTAAGGCCTTCGCACAAACGGGCGACTTCGTTGGCAAAGGTAATTTTTAGTGCATGAAAGATATTACAAAAATATTTTACCGTTTCTGCCGTTTTTACATCAGTCCGGTGGTACTGGCCAGGTAAATGGCCAAACAGCCGCTGCATTTGCACATGCGCGGTTTCGCTGTTGGCTCCGACAATAGTAAAAGGCGGGTTGTCGTAATCTTTAATCGAGCTGCCTTCACGCAGAAACTCAGGCTGAAAACAAATATCAAAGTCACGGCCATCGACTTTACCAGAATGTTGTTCCAGTAAGCTTTTTAAGCTGCCTTCAACTGTACCTGGCAACAGGGTGGAGCGAAACACTATGGTATGGTGGCTGCTTTTGCTTGCCAGCGCCTTACCAAGCTGCTCTGCCAGGCGCAGCACCGCGGTTTGATCCTGGCTGCCATTAGCCTGAGATGGTGTGCCAACACAGATAAAAGACACTTCGCTGTTATCAATAGCGTGCTGCACATCCTGAGAAACGCTAACCTTGCCGCTGGCGGCCATTGCGGCCATTAATTCCGGCATGCCTTCTTCAATCACCGGCGATTGACCACTTTTAATCAATTCGAGTTTAACCGGATCGATATCGACGCCGATAACATTATTACCGTCGCGGGCCAGACAGGCGAGTGACACGGCTCCGACATAACCCAGACCAAAAATACTGATATTCATATTTGCACTTCCCTTTGTGTCAGCTGCTTTTCCCGATGCAAGTTTATACATTGTTGCACGATGCTGTCTAATTGTTGCATTGATAAATGCCATTGATGATGCGTCAGCATCCGTTGCCGGCCCGCTTCAGCCAATTGCTGGCGGTAACCCGGATTACGCATCAGTTTTACCAGCGCAGCGGCGTATTCTGCCGGTGTATCGGCAATTAAAAAATGTTGATTGACTACCGCATCTATACCGCCAGCGGCCTGGCTGCTGCTGACTACGGGCACCCCCATGGCCAGAGCTTCCAGAATTTTGTTCTGGGTACCTCTGGCAATATTCAGCGGGGCGACCATTGCCGCGGTATTAATAATATAAGGCCTTACATCGGCAACCGAGCCGGTAACGATAACGCCGGGCAAATTTGCCAGTGCCCGGATAGCGGCACTGGGCTCTGCCCCAACTATATACAGTTTAACATCCGGAATTTGCTCACGGATTAACGGCAGCGTTTGCCGGCAAAACTGCAGCATGGCTTCCTGATTAGGGTAGTAATCCATCCGGCCGATAAAGGAAATACTATGGTGCTCATAGTCGGCGTTACCCGGGGTGAAGTAGTCCGTGTCAACGCCGTTCGGAAACCAGGCGGTAGGTACCCGGGTTTGATAGCTTTGTAATGTCGCCAGCTCTGCTTTGGTGGTGCAACTGCATAAGTCGAACTTACGGGCCAGGCGCTTTTCGGCCAGCAGCATTTTCTGGCCTTCCAGGTAGTAGCCTAAACTCAGCGGGAAAGGCTTAAACGCCCGGTAGGCCAACCACTTTTGCGAATCCATATCGCCGAAATCAAGCAGCTTAGGGATATCGGTAACCTGGCTGACGTACTGGGCTACGGATGAACAATGCACAAAAATTAAATCAAACTTATGCTCTGCTAATAATGCCTGAATATGGTTATGCAAATCCCGACTGTAAAAATAGCCCATAGATGACGGGGTAATTAATGGCAAACGCAGGATCATCCGGGCGAACTGCACCGGTTCTTTTACCACGGCAGCGTAGTAGTGATGACAATATTGGCTGATACCTTCGCCATCTGCCGCTTCTGCCGGGCTGCGCGCCAATGAGGTAACAAACACCTGATGACCCTGCTCAGTAAAATGGCGGATCATATTAAAAGGCCGGATTTTACCGCCACGTTTCGGTGGAAAAGGGAAGCGGTGACAGACATATAAAATTTTCATAACGACATCCTGATTGTCTCTGAAATGTGTTCGGCGCTTTGTTTATCTAAATACAAACGGCACCAGATCTCCAAATTCATAAGGGCCAACAGATGATCGGTATGATCTTCCTGCTGGCTGAAATGCTGACTAAGGGTTTGCTCAATCAGTGGCCAGTTCAGCAAACCACGGCTTTCAATCGTTTCACGATTGACAAATAACCGCAACATGCCGGCCAATTCCTGTTTTAGCCAGGCACCTAGCGGCGCGCCAAAGCCACGTTTGGGCCGATCCAGAATGCTGGCGGGCAGAATATCGCTGAGTGACTCTTTTAACAGGTGCTTTAAGCGACCTTTTTTCATGGTGAGACTTTGCGGTATTTTCACCGCCAGCTCAACCAGCTGGTGATCCAGAAATGGCACCCGGCACTCCAGCGAGGTTGCCATGGTCATCTTATCGGTCAGCAGCAATAAATCATCCGGTAACTGGCTTTGCCGGTCGGTATCAAACATGCGCCACAGTCCCTGACTGGCTTTACTGAACTGGTAGTGCTGCTTAATGATGCTGATTGGTTTGTCACAGCTAAGCAACTGTTCGGTTTGTTGCTGACTGAACACCTGCATATAGCGCTGATAACGTTCAGCATCGTCCAGCTCTGCCGACTGAATAAAGGCTTTGGTCAGCCTTAAGGTGTTAAGCAAAGGCGAGTGGCGGTCGCTTGGCAGCTTGCCAGCCAGCGGCAGCAACAATTTCTGGCGCAGCCAGGCGGGCAGCCGCCGGTATTTTTGCAGGTAGTGTTCGCCCAGATAGCGACGATAGCCGCCAAACAGCTCATCGCCGCCGACGCCGGATAGAATCACCGTAACTTCTTTATGGGCGAATTCTGAGACCAGATAAGTGGTTATAAAGGCGCTGTCGGCGATGGGTTCATCCATATGCCAGAGTAGCTTTGGTAGCAGGCTGACCACATCGGGTTTTACCAGGATTTCCCGGTGTTCGGTGCCAAATTGTTCGGCTACTGCCCGGGCATAGGGCAGTTCATTATAGAAGTTGCCGGCATCGCCGGTATCAAAACCAATGGCATAGGTTTGCACCGGACCTTTGCTGTGTTTCGACATCAGGGCAACTACTGCGCTGGAGTCAACGCCGCCTGATAAAAAGGCGCCAATAGGCACATCACTGACCATCTGCATGGCCACCGAGCTTTCCAGCTGGGTGCGGATTTTCCGGGTCCAGCTTTGCTCTGTGAGTTGTTCGGTTTGGTTAAAGTCAGGCTGCCAGTACTGCTGTTGCGCCATTCCCTGCTCACTGACTAAGATGTAACTGGCCACTTCCAGCTTTTGAATACCTTTAAACATCGAGTAGGGCGCAGGTACATAGCCCAGCTGCAAATACTGCTCCAGGGCTTGTGGACACACTTCGGCCTCGATGCCTGGTAACGCCAGAATGGCTTTGCTTTCGGTTGAAAAGGCCAGAAAGCCATCGTGCTGACACAAATACAGCGGCTTGATGCCCAGCCGATCCCGGGCTAACAACAGTTGCTGGCGGTTGTTATCCCATAAGGCAAAGGCAAACATACCGTTTAAATGTGCCAGGCAGTCGACACCATATTGTTGATACAGCGCCAGGATCACTTCAACATCTGACTGGGTTTTAAACTGATAGCTGTCTGCCAGCTGTGCCCGCAGTTCGCGGTAGTTATAGATCTCACCGTTGCAAACCAGTACCAGGCTGCCATCGTCATTGCTGATGGGTTGCTGGCCGCCCGCTAAATCTATAACGGATAAGCGGCGCATACCCAGCGCAACGTTGTTCGCCAGAAAAGTGCCACTATCGTCAGGGCCCCGATGGGCGGTAATATCACCCATTAAGTCCAGCCAGTGGGCCGGAAATTGCCGGGGCCGCTTTAACGCTACAACGCCATGAATGCCACACATAATTATTGCCCCAACTGCTGGCGATAAAACTGAGAGAACATCAGCAAGGTCCATAGCGCTGAGCTATGGTCGCGTTTACCGCTGATATGCTGCTGATACAATTGCTGAATATAATTCTGGTTAAACAAACCTGAGTCTGCCAGTGCTTCTGAATTTAACGCCTGTTGCAGGGTTTGCTTTAACGGGCCCCGAAACCAGCTGGCCAGTGGTATGGCAAAGCCCATTTTTTTGCGGTACAAAATGTCATGCGGTAAATGTGGCTGCAGCGCTTGTTTGAAGGCCGCTTTGCCCTCGTTACCGCTGATGTTCATCGAGGAGGGCACCCGGCTGGCCCATTCCACATACTTATGGTCTAACAGGGGTACCCGGACTTCCAGCGAATGCGCCATGCTGGCCCGGTCAACCTTGGTTAAAATGTCACCCACCAGATAGGTTTTCATATCAAGATATTGCACCAGTTTCAACGGATCGTCAGTATTCGCCTTGGCAGCGTGGCGTTTAAATACTTCCACCGACTGGTAGCCGCCCAGTTTTTGTTTTAACTGCGGCGAAAACAGCGCTGCTCTGGCATCTGAGCGCATAATAGACACAGTATTACAGTAGCCTGATACCGCATTCATTGCCAATGACTGAAAGGTGGTTTTGGCCCGCACAAAGCGGGGCGCCCAGTCGAGCTTAGGATAAACTTTACCGAGGGTACCAAACAGCGGTTGTCTGATGGCCTGCGGCATAATGCCGCGCATTTTTTCTTCATGTAACTGATAGCGATAACGCCGGTAGCCGCCAAACAGCTCGTCACCACCATCGCCTGACAAGGCAACCGTTACGTGTTTTCTGGCCAGCTCGCATACGCGGTAGGTGGGCATGGCGGAGCTGTCAGCATAGGGTTCATCGTACAGCGCTGCTAACTTATCAATTAACGAAAAATCATTGCGATCAACCATGCCGGTGCGGTGATTAGTCTGGTATTGGTTCGCAACCTGGTTGGCGTAATCACTTTCATCGAATTGTTTATCATCAAAACCAATAGAGCAGGTGTTAACGGCTTTGTCTTGTTGCAGTTGTGCCATTAAGGCCACGATAGCGCTGGAGTCGACCCCGCCAGATAAAAAGGCGCCGAGCGGTACTTCGGCGATCAGCCTGATATCAACCGCTTCTTTTAAGCGTTCCAGTAATTCTGATTTGACTTGCTGCTCAGTCAGGACCGCCTGACTAAAGTCAATATCCCAGTACTGGGTTTGCTGCAGCGTTGTAGCTTTGGTTTTATCCAGTAACAGGTAATGGCCCGGGTTTACTTTAAAAGCATTGGCATAAATAGTGTGAGGTTCCGGAATGTAGCCAAAGGTGAAATAGTCTTCAATACCATGGTAGTAAAGGCTTTTATCAAAATCAGGGTGTGCTGTTAACACCTTTAGTTCTGAACCAAACAGCAATTCACCGCTGGGTAATAAACTGTAAAACAGCGGCTTAATGCCCATTCTGTCGCGGGCCAGGAACAGCTGTTGTTTGGTTCTGTCCCAGATGGCGAAGGCAAACATGCCCCGAAAGTGCTGAACACAATCAACCCCCCATTCTTCCCAGGCGTGCACTATGGTTTCAGTATCACCATGGGTAGAGAAAATGTGGCCACGGGCTTTGAGTTCGGTGGTCAGTTCAGCAAAATTATAAATTTCACCATTAAAAACTACGGCTACCTCGCCGGTTTCATTAAATAAGGGTTGATGACTGCCCGCAATATCGATAATAGACAGCCGCCGATGTGCCAGGCCAACACCGGGCTCAAAATGATAACCATCATCATCCGGGCCACGATGAGACTGCAACGTGTTCATGGTTTTTAACACGTTCTGATTTACCTGATTGCTATTATTAAGCTGTAATATTCCGGCGATACCGCACATTCGTTCAACCTTCCTGTTGTCTGATTCCGGCAAGATACTGGCGCCGGTAAGCGGCCACCATGCTATCAAGACTAAATTGCTGTTCTGCTGCCGTTCTGGCATTACGACCGATTTGCGGTAGCTCAGCAGCCGTTTGCTGGCAGTGCTGTAACAACTGCATTAATTGTGGTTTATCACCGCTGGGAAATAACCAGCCGGTATGTTCTGGCTGCACCAGCTCGGGGTTTCCACCCACTTCACTGGCAATAACCGGCAGGCCGCAAGCCATGGCTTCAAGAATGGTATTGGAAATACCTTCGGCCAGCGATGGCAGCACAAATACTGAAAAGCCAGGCAAAATGCTGGCGATGTCACTGCGATCGCCCGGCAGCCAGCATTGTGCAGCAAGCCCCGCGACGCTAAGTTGTTGTTGTAAATGCGGTCGTTTTTGGCCGTCACCGATAATAACCAATGCGGTATTGTTAAGAAAGTCAGAGCTCTGCTGGCACAGCGCAATATAAGCGTCAACCAGCAACTGTTGATTTTTCACATCGGCAAGCCGGCCAACGGTACCAAAAATAACTCTGTCGCCTGCTGTCAGGCTGGCGGGCAGGTTACTTTGTACCCTGCTGGCAGGACTGAATCGCTCAGTGTCCACGCCATTGCAGATAACCGATAAGCGCTTTGCCGGCACCCCAACCGTTTGCTGTAAGTAGCGCTGGCCTTCCAGCGACAGGCAGATGTAGTGTTGAATGATCGGTCTGTAAAGTTGCTTTAGCAACACATACTTTTTATTCTGACCTGCCAGATCGGTCAGATCCCAGCCATGCTCGCCGTGAAGCCGGCGCGGCACCCGGGCGAGCAGGGCGACCAGCTGATATTCCATAGCGGCCAGATTACGGCTGTGGCAAACATCTGGTTTTAACTGGCGTAGCAATTGATAACAGCGTTTAAACGAGCCTAAATCCTGGCCGGCGCGCTTATGCAGGCTGAAAATTTGCACATCAGCCCGGGTGATCCGGGCGAAAAATGCCGGGTCATAATCGGTCAGGCAAATAATACTATGCCGAAATTCAGCAGGGTTAAGTTGATTGATCAGGTTTACCACGCCATTTTCCAGGCCGCCGGTGCGAAAGCTCCAGAGCAGATGACAGATATGCACCGTCATGGTTCCGGGCTCCGGTTGGCCAGACTAAGTTCAGCCTGAGCTGCAGAATTGGCTGAAACAATAAGCTTATAATGCTGACTTAACGCATCATTTAGCAGGCTGCGGGCTTGCTCAATATCGTCATCGTAATACACAGTAAGCGCATAAAAGCTGCCATGCTGGTTAAAATGAAACACTTTGCCCAGGGCTTGCAAAGCGGTAATCAGGTAAGGGTTGGCTGACCAATACTCACCACTGCCATACCAGTACCACAACAATCTTTTCTGGCCATTCACAGCCCGTAAATCGACCTCTTGCAGCGAAAATCGGTTAGCACTGAGCTCGAATTGCCGGCGTTGTGTGTTTGCGGCTGTCCACATTGCAGACTGGTAAGGTTGGTTGTGCCAGCTCACCAGCTTTTTGTCATCGATATGCTGATAAAAAGCACTGTAGAACAAAATATCAACCTGGTTGGCCTGCCACAGCCCCGCCAGCTGTGCCGAACTGTCAGTAAACTGGGGTAAAGCAGAGTTGGCATTCGCCGGGCTGAGGCTTTGTTCAAGCTTGACCAGGTTGTAATAAGGTTGCTGAGCCAACGGCGGCAATAACAGATTAATCAGCAGTGGCAACAACATTATGGTCACCCCGCCAATTGCACTGGCCGTTCCCGGCGCAACGTTATTATGTTTTTCAGCTATACCTGGCGCATTGGCAGGTGGCTGCTTATCGGCAAAAAAACTGCCAACGTAAAACATAATAAAGATGATAAAACCAAAAAACAGCCAGCCGTAAATTAAGTGGTCAACCCCGACCGCATGTTTCATGTCGGTTAGCGAGGCGATCAGTACAATGCCATAAGCACGCAAACCATTGGCTAAAATGGGAACTATGATGGCGGCGAGACAAAAAATGGCTTGTTTAACTCTGCTGGTATAAGTGAGATAGGCGTACAAGGTACCAAGTGCGACAGAGGCGATTAAATAACGAATGCCAGAGCAGGCTTCCGCCACCAGGAACAAGCCGGTTGGTGTGCTTAAGTATAAGCCGTCCCGGTACACCGGGATCTGGCTAAGTTGTAATGCGAATACCGTGATATCAGCGGTGATATTCTGCAGCCAGGGTACCAGATTCTCGCCCATGGGTACGGCAAAAAGCAGATATAGCAGCGGGAAACGCAACAGTTTGACTAACTGCCAGCCGCAGCTTAGCCAGACTATTAGCGGTAACATAAGTACCACAGCCAGCTGGCTTACCACATTAACGGCAACGGCATATGCAAAATACCAGGTTAATACCAAACCAAACAGCAATGGCAAGGCCAGATAACCAGGGCTTAACGGTGTTTGCCGGATGTGCTGGCGTTTACGCCAAATCAGAAAAAGGCTGATTGGCAAAATTAACACGCCATGAGCATAGGTATCGGAGCGTAGCCAGATGGTGAGCATCGAATGCAGTGTGTCGGCAAAGGCCAGCAACCAGACCAGCAGTAAGGCGGCCAGTGACAGCAGATAGGGCCGGGTGTTATGGCGCAATGCTGGTAATTTAAAATCAGCCATAATACTCATCCCAGATACCGTGAAATCTTAGGCCCCAGCCACTGGCTGACACCAAGCGGCAATTTTTGCCATAACTTAATAAATAACTGATATTTAGGGTTGTTCGGGCTTAAATTAGGCAAGGCGCTGGCATTGATTAACTGATACTGATAAGGCAGGTCTACCGCGACCATACCCCAGTGCTTTTTATAGCTATAGGCGCCGGACTCAAGTTTGCTTCTGCCAAAATCGTAACTGTTACAGCCTTTGTCTGCCCGGGCATGGCACATCAGCTGATAATACATAAAGTCGTTACTTTTCAACTCGCGTGCCTGGCTAATGCCGCCACCGTAGTAGGGTAGTACTTGATCTTTGAAATAAAAACTCAGCACACTGGAGACGGGCTTGCCGTCTTTGCGTACCGTCAGGATTTCGGTTTTGTTGCCAAAAACAGTCTGCAATGTTTGGAAATACGATTTACTGAACACTGGCGTGCCTAAGTTGCGGACACTTTCAGAGTAGGTTTTATAGAAATCGTCGATAGCGCTATCCAGAGTGTAGCTAAGTTGCTGATTGAGCGACTGCCTGATAACAGCACGTTGTTTCTTTTTTACATTAGCCAGAATAGCGGCATCATCTTCTGCCAGCGGACATTGGAAAGTGGCGTGCTGAATTCGGGTGGTCAGCTGATTATGCTGTGGATGTTGGTAACGTAGTTCCAGGTAATCTACTGCTAACTCCGCTGCCAGGGTAATAGCACTTTGTTCCAGATGGCGCTTGACCTCATCGCTACCTAAAGCGCCGCCATAAACACAAAATGGGGTAGAGACCAGGGCATCACCAAACAACCGGCTTTTGACTCTGGCCAGTGGTAACACACCGACAATTTCTTGCTCTGCGGTGGCGTAAAGGTAGAAACCCTGATGGCCAAGATCGGCGAGTACATGTTGCCAGCCAGCTAAATGAAAAAAGCTGCCATCCGGACTGCTTTTAACAAAATTATCCCATTCTGCATTGCGCTTATCATCCAGCGCTAGGCTTGATACCTGATACATGCTAGTCCTTAGCGGTTAAAATAAGGCTGGTACACCTGGCTTACTGAACGCCAGTTAAAGTCTTGCAGTAAACATCCGATTTTGGCTTCCATTTTGCCTAAATTAACATAGTGCCGAAAGCGTGATTTTAGCGGGGCATCTGCTATTCGTGGCTGTTCGGGATCGATTTCCCAGGGATGACAATAAAACATGTAAGGTATGTCTTTCTGGCTGACATAGCGGCTGATCAGGCGCCGGGTTAACCAGTAGGGCAGTAACCGAAAGTAGCCGCCGCCGGCAATCGGCAGTTGTCGGCCAAGCATGGTAAGGACAGGCATGGGGCATTCCCAGATACCCTCACTGCGCAAATAGGGCTGTTGTGGCCAATCAGGGGTGCCGTACAAATCGTGCTTAACCGGATAAGTGCTGGAGCTATATTGATAACCCGCTTGTTTTAATGCCGAAAAAGCCCATTCATTCTGTTTGCCAATAGAGAAGCTGGGCGCCCGATAACCGGTAACGGCTGTACCGGCGATATCTTCCAGCAGGCTTTTTGCCCGGCTGACATCCTGCAAGAAATCATCAGGGCTTTGACTGGTGGCTTTAGCATGATTGTAACCATGACTGGCCACTTCATGGCCACGCCGGTGGATCTCTCTTACCAGCTCAGGGAAACGTTCAGCGACCCATCCCAACATAAAAAAAGTCGCTTTTGCCTGGTGGGTATCGAATAAATCAAGCAGTTGGTTAGTATTCTTTTCTACCCTGACGGGCATTTTATCCCAGTCAGCTGCTGCAATATTCCGCTCAAACGCCGCAACATGGAAATAATCTTCAACATCTACAGTGAGGGCACTGAATACAGTACTACGGTTGTCCATTATGGCTAACGTCCCTTCCCAAATAACACCACTTCAACAGTGCGGATCAGTATCGTCAGGTCCAGCAACAGGCTGCGATGCTTAATGTAATACAAGTCAAATTTTAATTTTTCCTGAGCGTCTTCAGCTGTGGCACCGTAAGGGTATTTTAGCTGGGCCCAGCCGGTAAGGCCTGGTTTAACGTTATGGCGCTGGCTGTAATAGGGAATATCTTTTTCTAATTCATTAACAAATTCCGGGCGCTCCGGCCGTGGGCCAACAAAGCCCATTTCACCCTTCAGAACGTTCAGTAGCTGAGGTAATTCATCAATCCGGTATTTACGGATATATTTACCTACCCGGGTTACCCGATCGTCGTCGGCGCTGGCCCAGCGCGCACCATTTTTTTCAGCATCAGGTTTCATACTGCGAAATTTCAGAATGTAAAATGGCTTGCCATCAAAACCTACCCTGACTTGCCGATAAAATACCGAAGCACCGGTTTTGCGGCCATCTTCCAGGTAAATTAACAAGGCGGTCACTAGCATAATAGGCCAGGTGACCAAAAGTAGCAGCAACGCCAGCACCAGGTTGAGTTTGTAATCAAGATTGGTTTTAAAGCGCTGGTTCAGATCCAGGCCGTTGCCATAAATAACCCAGCTGGGGTAGATCAGATTGACGGCAATCTGGCCGGTTTCCCGTTCGATAAAATCGAGGATTTCAATAACATCAATACCGCGGCTTTTGCACTTAAACAGATGCTCTACCGGCAGCATGTTGCGCCGCTCGTCGCAGGCAATCACCAACTGATCAATACCGTTATCGATAACATATTGAAACAGGTTTTCTTTATAGTCGAAGTTGACCAGCTTGCTTTCCGGAATGCTTGCTGACTTGTCGCCATCGATATACGCGAAGCCGACAATTTCAAAAAAGCGCTTATCCACATTGCGGCGCATTCTGCGCTCAATAATAGAGGCCCGCTCGCCAGCGCCCAGCACCAGGATGCGGCGCCTGCTGATTCGGGTAATGTCATGATAATGAAACAGGGCTCTGAAGCCGGATAAGCTCAGCATCGCAATTAACGACGCCACAGCCAGATACAGCGGGCTGATATGCAATGATGGTATAAGGTTAAAAATGATACCTTCTAACAGCATTACGCTAAACAGCAGGGTAATAACCACCCGCTTAAAGATGCCGCCATGGCTTTCTCTGAGCTTTTGGTCGTATAAGCCCACCGACAACGCACACAGCATTACCGCAGCAGCAAAAAGCGCCGCATTAATCAGTCTGCTGTCGAGTGGTATTACAGGGTGGCTGCTAAGGGTGATGTTATACAGATAGCTGGCAATTAAGCTTGATAAGCATAACAAAGTTACTTCACTTATCAGAAACAACTTGTCAGCAATGGTACTTTTTCCGTGTCGGCGATACGTGCCCATAACGACTTCCTTGTGCGTGTGTTGCCTGTGCAGAGCTTCCAACAACTGCATGTCGACGTATAATTTAGCCTAAATATCACGCTAATTCTAGAAGAATGTTAAAATTTAATTTTCAAAAAATGCAGCACAAGAGTAAAGTTTTGCGTTATATTATGGTCGCAGCAAACAAAAGGATGCGTTTTATGATTGCAAACCGACTCTTAGCGGCACTGGTTATGGTGCTGGTTATACTAAGTACTCTGACGGCCTGCTCCAGCAGCCGCCAGCTTCCTCGTGCAACCGTGCAGGAATCGCTGACTACTTCAGTATCAAATTACCAATATCTGGTTGGCCCGAATGACAGCCTGAGTATTTTTGTCTGGCGAAACCCTGAGTTGTCAGGCAGTTTCATTGTCAGGCCTGATGGTAAAATCTCAACCTCTTTGGTTGAAGATGTGCCTGTAAGTGGCAAAACGCCGACCCAAATCGCCCGTGATATGGAAGAAATTCTCGGTAAATATATTCGTGATCCGGTTGTAACCGTTTCAGTAACTAATTTTGTCGGGCCATACAGTGAGCAAGTCCGGGTGATTGGTGAAGCCACCAACCCGCAGGCTGTCAGCTACCGTGAATATATGACGGTACTTGATTTGATGATTGCTGTAGGCGGACTTACTGAATTTGCGAACGGTAATGGCGCCAAACTGGTCAGAACCAGTGGTGGTGGTCAGGTGACCTATCGGCTCAGATTGGATGATTTAATCCGGGATGGCAATATCAGCGCTAACGTGGATATTTTACCCGGCGATATTGTGATTATCCCAGAAGCGTGGTTTTAACATTCTGCCCGCTGGTAGTAATGGATATGTTGTTCATGGAGGATAGATGAAAGAGTTGCATCAGGCGATAGAGCTGATACATACCTATATGCAGGGTGTTTGGCTGCGCCGTCGTTATATTGTGATTACCGCCTGGCTGGTTTGTCCGGTAGGCTGGTTTTATGTTTACAGCCTGCCTCCTACCTATGAAGCCAGTGCCAGGCTATATGTTGAAACCCGCACTTTCCTTGAGCCATTACTGCGCAATCTGGCACTACGTAGCAACAGCGATCAAGAAATAAAATTGATGGCCAGAACCTTGTTAAGCCGGCCCAATCTGCAAAAAATAGCCAGAGCCACTGATTTAGATATTCAGGCAAAGGATGAAAAGCAATTTGAAGCCTTAATTGATTCGCTGCAACGAAATATCAGAATCAGCTCGTCAGGCAGAGAGAATATCTATGTGATTTCTTACAGCAACCCTGTGCCGCAACGCGCGTTGAGCGTGGTGCAGGAAACGCTGAATACCTTTGTCGAAAACCGCCTGGGTGCCAGCAGAGCAGACTCTCAGGCAGCAGAGAGCTTTCTGAACAGAGAAATAGCCGAGTTCGAAAACCGGCTGATCGAAGCTGAATTACGCTTATCCGATTTTAAAAAGAACCGGATGGCAACCTTGCAGGGCAATGAATCTGATTTTTACAGCCAGCTGAGCCGGGAGAAACAACGGCTTGAATCAGCCAGGCTGGAGTTACGTGAACAGGAAACCCGCTTAAGTTCAGCAAGAGGCCAGTTGGCCGGGGAAGAACCGGTTTTCGGCGTGATGCCTTTTGCAGGTGGCGGCGGCGTTGCCACTCAGTTTGATGAACGGATCCGTAGCTTGTCTGCGCAACTGGACACCTTACTCATTCGCTATACTGATAATCATCCTGATGTGCTGGAAACGCAGCGCTTGCTGCAACGCTTAAACAGTCAGCGTGATGAAGAGCTGAAATTGGTGGCAGGCAATACTACCGAAGGGCGCTCTGGCAGCGGCTTTAATCAGAACCCGGTGTATCAGGAGTTAAGAATTAATGTTGCCCGGCTTGAAACGGAAGTAGCGTCTACCCGGGTAAGGGTGCAGGCATTTGCCGACAAAGTGGATGAGCTGGAAAGCAAACTGAACTTAATTCCGGAAATTGAAGCTGAGTTTACCGGGCTGAATCGTGATTACCAAATCACCAAAACTAAGTATGAAGCGCTGCTTGGACGACGGGAGCAGGCTGATTTGTCACGTCGGGCTGAAGCGACAGAGCAAGACGTGCAGTTTAATATTATTGAGCCACCACGGGTACCATTAACGCCTTCTGGCCCGCAACGTGGTTTACTGTATACCCTGGTACTGTTGGTTGGGGTGGCAGCAGGGGTGGCGATGGCATTTTTGCGCAGCCTTATTTCACCGGTATTATCCCGGGCCTCGCAACTGCAAAGTATAAGTGACTTGCCGGTGTTTGGTGTGGTGTCTCATACTGAGAAGAGTGCAATTTTAAAGCAGGTGCGTCTGCACTTTGTCTACTTCACTGCGCTAAGTGGTGCTTTGGTGTTGTGCTATCTGGCCTTGTTAAGTAATGAAATGCTGTTTGGTCGATCAGCGGAGTTGTTGTTAAGGGTGATCCGATGAGTATTATTGAAAAAGCAGTATCTAAACTTAACCAGGATAGTACGACGAAATCAGACCCTGCACGCCAGCCAGCGAATACGCTAACTGAGCCGGCAGACGTGGTGAGCCGCCAGGATGCAAAACGAAGCAAGCCTGCCGTTAACCCTGACAGCTCGTCGCATATGGTACAGCTTGATCTGGCGACACTTGAGAAAAAGCATTTTGTTTCGTTATCCAGCGAACGGCGGCTAATCAACGAAGAATACCGGGTAATAAAGCGTAAACTGATTAATAATGCCTTTGGTGCATTAAGCAAAACCCTGAATCATCCGAACTTAATTTTGGTTAGCAGCTCGCGCCCGGGAGAGGGTAAAACGTTTTCTGCCATTAATCTGGCACTGAGTATTGCCCTGGAGCAAGATAAGACAGTGTTGCTGGTAGATGCTGATGTGTTACGGCCGAATGTCAGTAAAACGCTTAATATCAGCCACAGTTTGGGTTTAACCGACTATTTACAGTCACCCGATGTTACCGTGCCAGACATTCTGCTGAGTACAAATGTGGAACGGCTTAAAATTATTACCGCTGGTTCACCACATCATCTTTCTACCGAGTTGCTTGCCAGTGAACGGATGTTGCAACTGGTCAATGAGTTTGCTACCCGCTACTCTGATCGGATTGTGATCTTCGACGCTCCGCCTTTGCTGGGGGTGAATGAAACCGCAGTGATGGCAGCCATGTGTGGTCAGGCCGTTATTGTGGTGGAAGAAAACCGCACCCGTCTGGCGGAAATAGAGCAATCTGTTTCATTATTGCCAAAGGAAATGGCGATGGGTTTTCTGATTAATAAAGCACACCGGAACCAGGGCAAAGGTTATGGTTATGGCTACTACTATGGCGCAAGTTAAACCACGTTTTTACTGGAGTAGTGTGGCTTTAGCCGTTATTGCAGTGCAGGCTTTGCCGGTGTTTGCGGTTGAAACCCGGGTAAGTTCGCAGTTGCGCACCAGCGGTTATGCTTATCAGATAGAAGAATTTGGCGTCGCCGGTACTGACGATGGGCTGGCGCTGCTGATTTCACCCTCTGTTAATTTAGCCCTAACGTCGAAAGTGCTGAGAACCCGTTTTAGCTGGCAGCATGAGTCATTGTTTTATAAAGACAGCCAGCGCAGTGGCAGAAGCTTTAATGAGTTCGATTTCAGCAATGTTTTTTCTTTATACAATGATCGGCTTAGTTGGGGGGTAAATGCGCAAAGTACTTACCGGGTTCGTAATACCCAGCGTGGTATTTTTAACGATAAAATTACCAGCAGTGGTGAGTTAAGCAAAGCCACCTCCTATGGTACTTATCTGCTGCTTAAAACCGCTTCCTACAGCGATATCAACGCGGCGCTGCGTTTAGATTATAATCACAGTCAGTACGATCAGCCGGGTGTTGATGATGGCTTACCTGCCTTTGAAAATGACAGCTACCGGGCCAACGTGTTATTTGCCAGCCGTGACCGCTCCCAAACCACGTTCTGGCGGTTAGAGGGGGCTTATGGCAAAACGCAACGCGAACAGTTGCGTGATTATGACAGTAAAGCCGCGCGGGCACTGTTCGGTTTGCCGCTATCATCCCGCTTGTCGGTAATTGGCCGCGGTAGTTACGAGTACACCGATAACAATAATTTTTACCAGAATGAGTTTTCATCCTATGGTGGCGGCATTGAGCTGAAGCTGGGACGCGTTTCCTGGGTAAATGCCTCGATAAACCGTTCCACCACCACCCGGCTGGATGAAAAGGAAGAAAATACTTACTGGGCAACGGAGTTTTATCTGGCGCCAAGCCGACGCACCTCGTTAGAGGGCTACTATGACCGACGTTATTTTGGCCGTACTGCAAATATCAGTGGTCAGTATAATGTTCGGGCACTTAACATCAGGTTGAGCGTTACTGATACGGTGCAAACTCAGACATCCTTAGATCAGGAGCTGATTGACTTAGGTATTTTTGTTTGTCCGGATAATGCGGTGGAGTTTACTGACTGTTACCGGCCACCGAGTGCCAATTATACTCCGCAACCGGGTGAGTCATATCAGCAGGTTTTTGATGTAGGGGTTGAGCTTGATCAGGAATTAGTCTTGCGCAGGTCAGCCAGTTTAGCATTGGGCTACAGTAAGCGTCGTTTAAGCCTGAATGTGGTGTTGAATTCCACCGACACTGAATATGTCGAACGCGGTGATGAACAACGCAGCCAGAGTGTAAGTGTAAGAGCAGGCTGGCGTTTATCTGAGCGCAGTCGAGTTAGCAGTACCATCCGTTTCTATCAGATCGACTATCAGTTTGCGAACCGTGAAGATGACAATATATTGATGTCTGTAGCTTATGATACAACCTTATCTGAGCAGTCTGCGGTGTCGTTGTCATTGCGCCGAACCGAACGCAACTCTAATATTGATAGCTTTAATGCCAGTGAAAACAGGCTGTGGCTAACCTATGTTTATACCTTTTAAAGGTCAGCCTGGCCGTTAGCCGCAGTAGTTGTTTACTGCTCTTTGGATTGGGTATCTAGCAGTTGTTTTTGTTTTTTAAGTAACTGGTCGAGTTCCCGGGCCAGTTTGACCTTTTGCTCTAATGAGCTATCTAAAATAGCGTTCAATTCATGCATTGCAACCGGTTTAGCTTCGGTATGGACCGCAGGTGGCAACTGATTGGCGACCTCTTCCGATAATTCTGCAATCACTGCCTGTACATCTTGCACTGTTATCGCACTGAGTTCTTCTAAAAAGCCATATAGCATGACTCTGTCCATCAACAGGTTGATTTTACGGGGAATACCCCGGCTGAAAGCTTGAATATGCTCGTAACATTCATCGGCAATCAAGCCGGACTTAGCACCTGCCTGCGTTAACCTGAATTCGATATAAGCTTTGGTTTCCTCTGTTTGCAGCGCGGTTAAGTTAGAAGATGCAATAATCCGCTGCCGGAATTGTTCCATATTGGGTGCCTGAATGATGGGATTCAGTTCATTCTGACCCAGTAAAAAACTTTGCAATAACGGTTTGCCGTCAATCTGAAAATTAGACAGCATTCTTAGTTCTTCAATCGACTCTAATGGTAAGTTTTGAGCTTCATCTACCAATAGCAGTGCGCGCCGATGCTGCGAATGTAAGCGTTTCAAGTAGCTGTAAATAGCATCAAGATAAGTGGCTTTATTATGTTCGGTAACAACCAGGTTGAAGCTTGACGCGATCATTCTAATCAGATCATCGGGTGCCAGCTTTGAGGTGACAATTTGCTTGGCAATAATTTCATCTTTATTTAACTGGTTAAGTAGCTGGTTAGCAATAGTGGTTTTGCCGGTGCCGACATCGCCGGTAATAACAATAAAGCCCTCACCCTGAGTTAAGCCGTATTGCAGATAAGCCAGCGCCCGTTTATGTAATTTGCTGGCGAAAAACCAGTTAGGATTAGGGGTAAGCTGAAAAGGGCGTTCCTTTAAGCCATAGTAGGACTCGTACATAGTAATTTCCTTATTAACAAATATCTGGCGCTTGTGCTAAACACCTTGCTGCGCTGCAGCCGCTCAGTAGATATACTTTGCTGGCAGTGTATACAAATTTGCCGTTAAAAACGATAAGCCTGCGATGATTTCTATTGGCAGCGCAGGTTCAGCTTGAATTCGCTGTCCAATGAATTTCTCAGGAAATCAGTGTAGTGGCTGGTATTTAGGTTGAATTTCAAGCAGAAAGTTTAAAAAATGGCCGAACGAAAAACTGGCTATAAAAAACTGTTGACACATTTACGGTGTCACCCTAGAATGCGCCCCGTGTTCAGCGATAACGTTAAGGCGAAATCGATGAATACAAAAGTGTGGGGCTATAGCTCAGCTGGGAGAGCGCTTGCATGGCATGCAAGAGGTCAGCGGTTCGATCCCGCTTAGCTCCACCAAGATTTCCAGTGCGTCCCCTTCGTCTAGAGGCCTAGGACACCGCCCTTTCACGGCGGTAACAGGGGTTCGAATCCCCTAGGGGACGCCACTTAAATCTGCACACTTTTACTAAATACAGCGTCCCCTTCGTCTAGAGGCCTAGGACACCGCCCTTTCACGGCGGTAACAGGGGTTCGAATCCCCTAGGGGACGCCACTTTAGTAACAGCGTTACATTCTGCTTTTATACTGTTTAGTCCCCTTCGTCTAGAGGCCTAGGACACCGCCCTTTCACGGCGGTAACAGGGGTTCGAATCCCCTAGGGGACGCCATCTAATTACAGCTTACTTCCTGATTTGTTTGTCTCTGTCGCCGTGAAGGCGGTGTCAGGACACCGCGCAAAGCCAACTGGCACGGCGGTAACAGGGGTTCGAATCCCCTAGGGGACGCTATCTAATTACAGCTTACTTCCTGATTTGTTTGTCTGTGTCGCCGTGAAGGCGGTGTCAACATCGTGCGTAAAGGCCACAGCTAACCTCTGTTCAGTGTTAACTCTGCAAGTAAATCGGCCATAAATTCACTGATCAACGGTTGTGCCGCTATATTGGGGTGAATACCGTCTGCCATCATTAACTCGCTGTTAATCGCAATACTGTCCATAAAAAATGGCCATAGCGTTATGTTATGTTGCTCTGCCAGCTGAGGATACAGCACAGTAAATTGTCTGACATAACGTGGTCCATAGTTTGGTGGTATGCGTATTTGCATTAGCAGCGGCTGGGCATTATGCTGCTGGACCAGTGTAATGATTTTACTAAGGTTTGACTGGATAAGTTCTACCGAAAAGCCACGCAAACCGTCGTTGCCGCCGAGCTCAATTAATACAGCGTCTGGTTTATGCTCTGCCAGCAGCGCCGGTAACCGGGCTAAGCCGCCAGCAGTGGTCTCACCGCTGATACTGGCATTAATAAGTTGCCATTCGGTATTTTTCTGTAATAACGCTGGCCAGCCCTGATGTTGTTGCATGCCATAGGCGGCGCTTAAGCTATCGCCCAGAATAAGTAACTTATCAGCATAAGCACAGTGGCTGATGAAACCGATTAACAACAATAAGATGATGCGCATGAATAAAGTACCTGAATTACATATAAAAGCCACAGACCTTGCAAAACGGGTGAAGGTCGCTGACGGATCACTGACTATCCTGCATGATATCAGCCTGACAATCAATCGCGGGGAGACGGTGGCGATAGTGGGAGCCTCAGGTTCTGGTAAATCTACCTTGTTAAGTTTGCTGGCCGGATTGGACACGCCAACTGATGGCGAAATTTATATGGCCGGACAGCCGTTACATCAGATGTCTGAAGATGAGCGGGCAGGGGTTAGGGCGAAAGATGTCGGTTTTGTATTTCAATCATTTTTGTTATTGCCCAGCTTAACGGCCCTGGAAAACATTACGCTGCCGGCTGAATTGTCTGGCGATCGCCAGGCCCGTAAACGGGGTTTGGCATTGCTGGAACAAGTAGGTTTAAGTGCCCGCGCCGATTTTTATCCGTCGCAATTATCAGGTGGCGAGCAGCAACGGGTGGCGATTGCCCGGGCTTTTATTACCGAGCCGGCCATTCTGTTTGCTGATGAACCTTCAGCCAACCTGGATGCGGTAACCGGAAAAATGATTGAAGACTTATTATTTGAACTGAATGACCAGCAGGGTACTACCCTGGTACTGGTGACGCACAACAATGAATTGGCAGTGCGCTGCCAGCGTCAGTATCAAATGCGCTCAGGCAGTTTTGTTAACTCAGCGCCAGCTGCAGAGGAAAGTGCAAATGTGGGCTAGCATTGCAGGACGGCTGTTCTGGCGTGAACTAAAGCGCGGCGAGTTATGGGTTATCGCTTTTGCGTTGTTTCTGGCTGTAGGCTCAGTGGTAAGTTTAAGTGGTATTACCCAAAGCGTGAAAAGTGCGTTGCAACAACGCAGTGCGCAGTTTATTGCCGCTGATCGGGTGTTAGGCTCTACCCAGGCTTTTAGCGATGACATTTTTAGTGTCGCTGAGCAGCTTGGTGTAACTACGGCCCGGCAAATGCAGTTCGATTCCATGCTGTTTGCCGGTGAGCAGATGCAGCTGGCCACCATTAAAGCGGTCAGCGACAGTTATCCGTTGCGTGGCGAGTTAGTGCTGCATCGCTCTGCCAGTATTACCGAGGGGCTAAGCGGCCAGTTAACGCCAGGTGAGGTATGGTTTGAAGCACGATTACTTGACCTGTTGCAAGTAAGCCCCGGCGATACCGTTGAACTGGGTGAGGCGCGCTTACAAGTAGCCGGGGTTATTGTCAATGAGCCTGATGCGCCCTTAAGTGTATTTGGTGGTTCACCACGGGTAATTATGCATCTGGCCGATGTTGCAGCGACCAATATAGTGCAGCCAGGTAGCAGAATAAGTTACCGTTATCTGTTTGCTGGCAGCAATGCAGCCCTGGACCGCCTGACTGACCAGCTGCAACCGAAGCTGACAGTGCATCAGCGCTGGCGCAACATGGACCAGGATTCGGCGATTGGCAGCGCGCTGGAACGTGCTGAGCGCTTCTTGTTACTGGCGGGCCTGTTGGGTATTGTTCTGGCCGCTTGTGCTGCTGCAGTGGCAGCCAGCCGCTATAGTCAGCGGCATACTCAGGCG
The DNA here is from genome assembly GCF_000987775.1 of Arsukibacterium ikkense. GTDB lineage: Bacteria > Pseudomonadota > Gammaproteobacteria > Enterobacterales > Alteromonadaceae > Alishewanella > Alishewanella ikkense. The sequence continues at coordinate 150,364 of NZ_LAHO01000002.1, read as the reverse complement.
GTAGCCATTATTAAAGCGCTGGGGGCCACCACTGCAAAAGCCAGATTGATTTACTGCAGCCACTTGTTGTTAGTAGTACTGTTTAGTTTATTGTTAGGCTTACTGGGTGGCCAGTTGGCAATTTGGGCAGCTGAAATTGGCATCAGCCATTATATAAGTGAATACCGGACTGAGTTTAGCGTCAGGCCGTTGTTGCTCGGTAGCCTGACCTGTGTCATATGTGCGCTCTTGTTTGCCGCCAGGCCGTTGTGGCAGCTAGCGAAAACGCCTGCCATCGAAGTGTTAAAGCAACCCGCTGCGGCAATTCGCCTGGATAAGTGGCAGTTATTGTTTGGTGCTGCAGCGATTTGGGGATTAATGTGGTTGTTCAGCGGTGAGCTGATTATCAGCGTTGGCTTATTTTTACTTTGCAGTTTGTTTGCTGCCATTTTGCTTGGCTTTGCAGCCCTGCTGGTGAAGCTGGCTAAACCGGTTGCTGCCGGGCAAAGCAGTGCAGGCCGTCTGGCTTTAGCCAATTTACGCCGTCGACTCTGGCCAAACAGCTTTCAGCTTATTACCTTCAGCCTGGCTATTTTTCTGACCCTGCTGTTGTACTTTTTGCGTGCTGAATTAGTTGGCCAGTGGCAGCAACAAATTCCAGCAGGCGCACCGAATCATTTTCTGGTTAATGTCAGCGCTGAGCAACGAGCAACCGTTACCGCTTTTACTGAGAGTAATAATCTGCAGCCAGAGCCGTTTTATCCGGTGGTTCGTGGCCGGCTGTTAACCATTAACAGCGAACTGTTGCAACAAGAAGCCACCAAAGAAGATCGCAGTGAACAGCGGGTTGGGGTGGGCCGCGAGCTGAATTTAACCTGGCTGGCACACATTCCAGCTAACAACAAGGTGGTAAGCGGCCAGTGGTTTACTGATAACACCGCTGCTGAAGTGTCAGTAGAGCAGGAGCTGGCGGAGCGGCTTGATCTGAAACTGGGTGATAAACTTGATTTTTCAATAGGTGGCCAACAGGTTAGCACCACGGTGAGCAGTATTCGCCAGGTAGACTGGAACAGCTTACAGCCTAATTTCTATATGATATTGAGCCCCGATGTGCTGGCAAGCTTTCCAGCCACTTACATAACCGCTTTTTACCTGGAGGCGGGCAGTGGCAATCTGATCAATCAGCTGGCACGGCAAATGCCAACGGTAACGGTTATTAGCGTTGATGCCATTATTAACCAGGTAAACGACATCATTGCGCAGGTAACTATAGCGCTGAGTTTTATCTTGCTTATTATTGCTATGGCCGCAGCCTTGGTGCTGGTTGCGCAGGTGCAGGCGACATTAGAGCAACGTGAGCAAGAGTTGGCTATATTACGGACGCTGGGCGCCAAGTATCGGTTTTTGCGTAATGCGGTATTGCTGGAATTTGCGTTTCTGGGCGGCTTAGCAGGTTTATTTGCTACGGTTCTGGCAGAGCTGCTGTTGATGGTATTGCAACAGCGGGTATTCGGTATGCCTTTTCAGTTCCACTTTGCGTTATGGTGGCTGGGGCCGCTGATCGGGGTAACCCTGGTGAGTTTACTGGGGTGGTGGCAATTACGCCGGTTATTACAAATACCGGGCGCGGTATTGATCAGAAGAGTGATTCAAAACTAGATGTTATAAATCCAAATCTGCCAGGGCGGCTGGCAGTTTTGGATATTTAAACTGAAAACCGGCATCCAGCGCATGTTGCGGAATGACCCGCTGACCATACAACAGAATATCTGACATTTCACCAAACAACAGACGCAGCATAAAAGCGGGCATAGTCAACTTAGCCGGCCGCTGTAATCGCTCAGCCAGGGCCTGGCTAAATTGTTGATTTGTAACTGGTTTTGGTGCGACAGCATTGATTGGGCCTTGCAAGGTGGGTGTCTGTAACAGAAAATCTATCAATAGCACCATATCGTCTATGTGGATCCATGACATATATTGCTGGCCATTGCCTAAGGGGCCGCCTAAGCCCAGACGGAATGCTGGCAGCATTTTTGCCAGGGCACCGCCGTTGCCAGCTAACACTATGCCTGTGCGCAGCATGCAAACCCGGGTTTTTGGGCTTGCCGCGCGTTGCGCCAGATTCTCCCAGCGGGCGCAAATATCATGACTGAATTCCGGATAAAAAGCACTGTGCGCTTCGGTGATACATTCAGTGCCCTGGCGACCGTAAAAGCCGACAGCTGAGCCGCTGATCAAGCTGGCAGGGGGCGTGTCGGCAGCCTGGATAAGTTCACTGAGTTGCTCTGTTAATTGCCAGCGGCTGTTGCAAATGCGCTGCTTCTGTTTTTCTGTCCATCTTTTATCAGCGATAGGCTCGCCAGCCAGATTAATAACTGCATCCAGTTGATTAAAATCAGCCTGTTGCAGTTCATTAATATAGGTCAGTGTTGCCGATGAACTAAGCTTGGCAACGGGCTGGCGGGTTAAAACGACTAACTGATGCTGGTCGCGCCAGTATTTAAGTAAGGCTGAACCTATTAAACCGGTACCGCCGGTGACTAAAATACGCATGACCTGCCCCTGTTAGTCTAAATTGTTGTTAAGTATAGCGGATTAACGCTGTTTTACTATTTGTTAACCGATAAGGTCAGTGAGACGGAATCAGCAAACCGTAAGGCATGCGGTTTATCAATTTCAACTTCGGCAAAGCGCACCGCAGGGTGAGCACTGGCCAGCGCCAGCACGTCGGCAGTCAGTTTTTCCAGCAAACTAAAGCGATTCATTTCCACCAGCTCAATAATTTGCTTGGTGATGGTGCGGTAATTCAGGGCGTTGTTCATGTCATCGCTGTTAGCGGCATTGTTAGCGCTGTATTGGATGCGGGCATTAATAATCACATCTTGCTTATTATTAATTTCATCATCTTTAATGCCAATAAAAGTGCGCAAGCGCAGATTCTTAATTTTAATTGTTGCCGGATTAAGTTCCATACTGCTGTTTCCTCAAAGTAGTTGTTATTGTTACGGCAGGCATTGACAGGGCGATCAGTATACAAAGATAGCTTTGCTACGCAAAGTGGTCAGGACTCGGGGAACTGCAGTTCAAAACGGGCTCCCCCTAAGTTACTGTCTGTTATTTGCATTGTGCCTGAATAAGATGACACCAGTTCTGCCACTATTGACAAGCCAACACCATGACCATCTTTATAAGTATCTAGCCGGGTGCCGCGGGTAAACAGCTTTTTCCGATCGGTAAGAGCAATACCAGGACCGTCATCTTCAATAATCATCTGTAGCGGTTGCTGCGCGACACTGAATTTAACCTGATGCTGGCAGGCTTTACAGGCGTTATCGAGCAAATTACCCAGTATTTCCATTAAATCGGTTTCATCACCCCGGAACATCGCGTCCTGGGCACACTCAATGCTGATAATAAGGTCTTTATTGCGATAAATTTTTTGTAAGGCATTGGTCAGTTTTTCAACATGCGGTAGAATTTCAAATTGCTTTTTCCAGATATCCTGGCCAGAACTGCTGGCTCTTTTTAACTGGTGTTCAATCATCGCACTGATCCGGTCGAGCTGCTCTTTTAACTCGGGTTGCTGGCTCAGCACTGAGGTATTGAGCACGGCGACAGGGGTTTTCAAGGCATGAGCTAAATCGCTCAGATGGTTACGGTAACGTTGTTTCTGACGATTTTGATTCGCCAGCAACAGGTTTAAATCTTCTTTAATGGTGCTCAGTTCAGCCGGATAGTTGCCATTTAAGTGGTCCTGTTCACCACCTTCTAACTTACGGATTTCCTGATCCAGTTTGCTCAGCGGTTTAGTTGTCCAATAATAGGCCAGTACGCTAAAAAGCACTAAAGCGGCGCCAATCCAGACAAACCATGTCAGCAAGGTGTTGCGAAAACTGACATAGGGCGCTGTTAACATGCTGTTCGTTTGCACAATATGAATGGTCAGTGGTGTAGTCTGCTCGCCAGAGTCAAATAACAACGCGATACTTAATAACCAATATTGCGAGCTGCTATCATTATCATTATAAGGGTAAAATAAGTGCTCACCAGGTACCAGATGAGCATTGGGTGGCGTAAACTTCTGACTGAGCGACGAATCTGATTGCCAGACAGTATTGCCATTGTCGGTGATGTAGGCACTTAAACCTGAGTCTGGCCGAAAAAAGTCGGGCGATAATGTATTGTTACTTAGCTCAATTTTATCGTCGTTGATTTTAAGATCAGACAACATAGCGTACATATGTACTTCAAGTTTTTGTTCAGCACTGGTGAGTAACTGGGTGTAAAAGGCCTGATCAATCGCTATGAATGAACTGGGTAACAGCAGCAGCAGCAAGGCTATGCTGACCAGGCCTTGCCTCAGCTTAAGTGACAACGTCATCACTAGCTGATTGTCAGGTTAAAGCGATAGCCTCTGCCGCGGAGCGTTTCTATCGGCTTTAAATCACCCTCTGGATCAAGTTTTTTACGCAGACGTAAAACAAATACCTCAATCACGTTGCTGTCTAAATCGAAATCCTGATCATAAATATGTTCTGTCAGTTCAGTTTTAGAAATCACTTTACTGGGGTTCAGCATAAAGTACTCCAGCACTTTATACTCATAGGCCGTCAGGCTAACTTCAGTATCGTTCAGCCAGACTTGCTGGGTGCGGCTATTCAATGATACCGGACCGGCACTCAGGGTAGGATCGGGTTGGCCTGCCGCTCTGCGGATCAGTGCATTGCAGCGGGCGAGCAATTCTTCGCCATGAAAGGGTTTGGTCAGGTAGTCGTCAGCACCGGCATCAAGACCTTCCACTTTTTCCTGCCAGCTGCCACGGGCGGTTAAAATAATAATGGGGGTTTTAAGTTCTTGTTGTCTGGCCTTTCGGATCAGGCTAAGCCCGTCCATTTTCGGCAGGCCTAAATCAATTACCGCTAAGTCATAGGGGTATTCCGCCAGTTTAAACCAGCCATCATCACCATCGTGGGCAATATCGACACTAAATTGTTGCTGCTGTAGCTGTTGTTTAATTTGCTCAGCTAATAAGGTTTCGTCTTCAACCACTAATACCCGCATTATTTTTCATCCCTTTCAACCCGGCCGGTACGATTGTCGACCAGCACGGTAATCACTCTGCCATCTGCCTGAATTAAGCGTACCCGATAATGCCGTGTTTCTGTTTGTACTTTTAGTACTTTGCCTGGATAACGTTGTTGAGCAAGCTGGGTAGCTTGCTCTTTAGTGACTTCAGGTTGTCTATTACCAAGTGCCGCAGCATCAGATGTCAGCAATAATGCCGCCAAAAGCATTAGCAGTAGTAGTGAACGAAGCATCTGTCTCTCCACAATGGTTTGCGCAGTATGTTACCTAACTATATTGGCTGCAACAATAAACTTAGTGCCTTAACATTGCTGAGCCTAAGCTATGCAGCCTTAATTGTCGCTGAATCTTGCAATAAAACAAATTGCAATAAAAGTTAAATAAAAATTGCAAAAGTTAAAAACTAAACTAATTTATATTTGATTGGTGTTTAAAATGTTGCTTCTCTGGGTATTGCCAGGCCACTGTTTATCTTGCCAATCTGAACAGTTGTAGTGGCTTACCCTACCAACTATAGCTTTGCAGGGATGCAACGGAATAAGGTTAAGGACAAAACCATGAAGAATCTGATGATAGCTTTACTGTTAACCGGCATGACGCTGACGGCAAACCAGACGTTGGCGGCAAAACCTGGCGCTACCCTTGATAAACAGGCTGCGACTGCGCAGCAGCAACAAAAAATAAAGCTCAATAACGCCAGTGCCGACCAACTGGAAGCGATACCGGGCGTGGGCAAAGCGAAAGCACAGGCGATACTGTCTCATATTCAGAGCCATGGCCCTATTACCAGCCAGCAACAATTGACAGAAGTAAAAGGCATTGGTGATAAGCTGGCTGCAAAAGTAGCGCAGTATGTAAGTTTTGAATAACCAATGTTCTGATCGTACTATCGTGATAAAGCCTTGGGGGTTAATCCCCTAAGGCTTTCATTTGTTCATTAGCCCATTGTACGGCGTTATGATAGGCATCGGGCACTTTATCTGGCGCAATACCTAATTGCTCGATAGCCTGATTAGCCTGTTGCCAGTTTGCGGCTTCATAATGCTTAATTAGTGCCAGATAGTCGGCCAGGATACCGCTATGTTCAACCAGGGCCTCTTTAATTTCTTTGGCAAGTGGCAATTTCTCCATCACGCTGGCAATAGGTTCATCTAAAATGGCATCCATCAGTGACATTAACCCGGTTAAGAAGGCCTTGCCGGTGTCAACTTTGCCATCCAGACTGGCGAGGCCTTCGGCAAACCTGGCCCGGGTCATTGACATCCGCATCAGTTCCGCCGGTTTATCACTGCTGATCTGAGCGGTAAATAACAGTGATAAAAATTTCTTTAATTCAACCTGGCCAAGCACTACCAGGGCTTGTTTAATGGTTTCGATTTCCGCCCGGCGTTTAAAAATGGATGAATTACTATAACGCAGCAACTTGTAAGACAAACTAACGTCGCGCTGAAATACATTGGTAATTTTGACCAGATCCATCTCAGCTTTTGACGTCTCATACAATAATTCTGCCAGCGTCATCTGCGCCGGAGACAGTGCTTTTGTTTGCATCATTTCTGGCTGGGAAAAAAAGAAACCCTGGAAATAGTAAAATCCCATATCTAACGCTTGTTGAAACTCGTCATTGGTTTCTACTTTTTCCGCTAGCAGTTTAATGTGTGGGAAATCAGCAATGGCTTGTTGGATGATTTTGATAGTGTCGAGATCTGTAGTGCGAAAATCAATTTTAATAATATCAATAAACGGATAAAAGTGCCGCCAGACTGGCTGATGAATGTAGTCGTCTAATGCCAGAGTGTAGCCCAGTTCTTTTAAATGCTGGCATTCGCTTAGCAGGCGTTTACCCGGTTGCACGGTTTCCAGAATTTCTACCACCACCTGCTCTTTTGGCAGCATGCTGGGATATTTTTTCAGCAGGCTGTCCAGCGTGAAATTGATAAAGCCAGGTTTATCGCCAAGAAAATCTTCCAGACCAAAACTAAACTGGCTGCCTTCAATCATTCTGGAGGTAGCTTCTTCACCATTTATTTGTTCTGGAAATACATTAGTTAAGCCGTCCCGAAACAGTAATTCGTAAGCATAAAGCACTTTATTACGGTCAAGAATGGGTTGGCGGGCAGCATAGAAATACATAATGCAGAGTTCTCGATTGGTATATTGAGACTAATTTAGCAAACTTTTCCCGCAACGCGATAGCATTTTATTGCGTTGCGGGAAATTGTGTTGTTAGCGTTGTGCTGCCAGCTGCTGTTGCATGGTTTTAAACATGGCCAACACGCCTGGTGCCGGGCCTCGGCTGAACTTACTGACCACTACAATTGCCAGGGTGCTGAGTATAAAGCCCGGCACTATTTCATAGACTGTGCTGCTCAGGCTCTCACCATTAATGGTGATGGGCGCATATATCCAGACTAATACGGTGGCCGCACCGACAACAATGCCACTAAGGGCGCCGGCAAACGTCATGCGCGACCAGTACAGGCTTAAAATAATCAGCGGGCCAAAAGCAGCACCGAAGCCAGCCCAGGCATTGCTAACCAATTGTAAGACGGAGCTGTCACGGTCATATGCCAGGGCAATGGCAACCAGCGCCACGGCTAATACTGAAATCCGGCCAACCAGAACTAACTCACGCTGCGATGCATCACGTTTCACAAAGGTTTTATAAAAATCTTCAGTGAGTGAGCTGGATGTCACTAACAGCTGCGATGAGATGGTACTCATAATAGCCGCTAAAATAGCCGCTAATAAAAAACCGGCAATAAACGGATGAAACAAAAACTGTGAGAACACAATAAATATTGTTTCCGGATCGGTTAAGGTCATTTGCGTTTTGGCGACATAAGCAATACCGACAAAGCCGGTCATTAAAGCGCCTACTATAGTGACTAACATCCAGCTCATACCAATGCGGCGGGCAGTTTTGATATCTTTAACAGAGCGAATGGCCATAAAGCGGACAATAATATGTGGCTGCCCGAAATAACCCAGGCCCCAGGATAGAGCAGAAATAATAGCAATAGCCGATGATGCCCCAACCCAGTTAATCAGTTGCGGGTCGATACTTTGCACTACTTGTTTTACCTCACCAAAGCCACCCAAATGCTCCAGCGCCACCACAGGTACCAGCACCAATGAGATAAACATAATACAACCCTGCACAAAATCGGTCATGCTGACGGCCATAAATCCACCAATCAGGGTGTAAATTACCACTACCCCGGCGGTAACATATAAACCCAGCTCGTAGCTCAGATTAAAGGAGCTTTCAAACAATTTGCCGCCGCCAACGACGCCGGAAGAGGTGTATAAGGTAAAGAAAATAACGATGACAATCGATGACACCACTCTTAACAAGCGGGTTTTGTCTTCAAAACGTTTTTCAAAGTAATCAGGAATAGTAATAGCATCATGCGCCACTTCGGTGTACACCCTGAGCCGGGGCGCAACCACTATATAGTTAATATATGCCCCTATCAGTAACCCTACGGCGATCCAGGCACTGCTTAAACCGGTCAGATACATGGCACCGGGCAGACCCATGAGCATCCAGCCACTCATATCTGAAGCGCCGGCCGACAGTGCGGTAACACCGGGGCCTAACTTACGGCCACCTAACATATAGCCAGAAACACTTTCGTCGGTATTGCGATAGGCGTATAAACCAATACCAATCATCGCAGCAAAATAAATACCCAGGGCAAAAATAGTTGCAAGTTCCAAAACATCACTCCTTATTATTTGGTTTTATGCTAACAAGATGAACCCTGGCTTACCAGCGCTTTTATTTTGCGGTTAAATTTGCCGGCCAATGCCGGCATCAGAATATGTGGTCTGAGCATAAATGCCCTGGCAAGCAGGGCTGCAGCAGATGGGCTATTGCGGATACAGTGGTGGCAAAGCATTAACTGTTGGTTTAGCGTCAGCGGCAAGCTGATAATCCGACCAGGCTTGCAACAACTGCTCAGCCTGCCAGGCTACTGTACTGTCACTATACAGTGCCGCATTTAACTGCTGCAGTTGCTGTTGCAGTGGCCCGGGAGTAATCTGCTGACTAAGCGCCGTTAACGACCCCTGCGCCAGGATGTTTTGCTGGCGCGCCCATTTTAATAGTTGGTCACGGGCTGCAGCTTTATCCTGCTTCTGACAGGCCGCACGCAGCGCCCGGCTATCAAATTTGGCGCCCTGAGGTTTTGTCTGACCGCGGCCTGCCGACGCTGTGCTGCTTTGGTAACGCCATAATCCAAGCAACAGCACGCTGCTCAGCAGCCAGCCAAGTGCCAGGGCGGTGCTGGTGTGGTTCCAACTCCAGGGTGACACTGCGGGCAGCGGTAGGGTGGTGCTGCTAATCTGTGGCAACGGCGGGTCAATCATTGCCGGGGTGCTTAGCCGGTTCGGGTCTGCTTTTACCTGCAGCGTGCGTCCGGGCAAAACGGCTTGCTCCATTCGGTTAGTCTGGCTGTTCCACCAGGGCACTGTTACTTCAGGCAGCTGATATTCGCCAGGGGTGTTGGCAATAATTGCGCTGGTAATAATTTTCTGCGCAACCAGACGACCAGCCCGTTCAGCCCCTCTGGTTTGCGGTTGCTCCTGATACACTCTGAAACCATCCGGAACCGCTAATTGCAAGTCAGGCAACTGATTTGCTGCCACATCAACGGCCGACAACGTAATGATCCGGGTGATGGGTTCGCCTTGTACCAGCTCGGTGATATTGGGTTGCCATTCATCATTTAAGGTGACCAGACCGGCAACCAGCCAGTTACCACTGAAACTACCGGTTTGAGCTTGAACCTCAATCGCCAGAGTCTGTGCTTCCCTTACCACAGCTCGACTGCGGGCAAAGTAGCTTTGCCGGGCGTTATCACGATCGATAATATCACCGCTAAAAGTAGGCGGGCTAATGCTGAAATTACCGCTGCGTTGCGGCGTTATGGCATAGCGGCGGGTAATGGAGCGATAACGTTCGCCGTCAATCAGTTCTGAGCCCTCCTGATCCTGGCCTACCTGCTGGATCAGCGCGTTGTCAAGTTGCGGTTCTGATAAACTGCCGCGCTGAATATCGCCGCTGAAGTATATCGTCACATCGTAATACACCATTTGCTGCACCACGACCCTGTCGCTGCTAAGCTTACTTTGTAAAAAGATGTCGCGCAGGGTGCCTGTGCCTTGCTGTGCTGGCAGAACCTCAACCGACAGCGGTTGAGTGCTGACGTTGTCAATAGTGAAGGCGGGAAGAGTGAAGGTGCCGCTGGCTTTCGGCAACAGGGTAACTGTCCAGGTTGTACTATGGCTGGCCTCGCCATTTACTACTCTGGTACTCTGATTAACTGACGGTACCATTATGCTGAAATCGCCATCCAGTACTCTGAAATTAATGCTGTTTGCCGGTAGCCGGCTATCAGCGGTCACTTCCAGTATCACACTCTCGCCTAGCATTACCGGGTTTTTATCTACTCTGGCGTTTAACTGGCTGATGGCCAGCGCGGGTAAACTAAGCAGCAGGCTTAGCCATAACAAGCCACGAATTACCATTCCTGAGTTACTCCTGTGGGCACAGCGTGCTGGCGGCGTTTCTGATATTCAAGGTTCATTCTGTTACGCAGCAGCAGGCCTGGGTCGTCTTGTACTTTACGCAATAAATTATCCAGTTGTTGTTGCTCTTCCTGACTGGCGTTGGGCCACATTTCACTTATGGCTTGCTGCTGGCGTTCGTCAGGCGGTTCCTGCTGCACGCTTTCTGTGCTGGGGGTGTCAGTTTGCTCCCCGGCTGCTTCTTCAGCTTCCGGCTCTGCGCCAGCGGGTTCCGTTTCAGCCTGCTCGCCAGCGCTTTCATCCTGCTCAGCATTACCCTGGGCTTGATCGTCGCTGCTACCCTCAGCCTCTGACGAGCTGTCGTGCTCGGCGCCAGCTTGTTGCTCAGCGTCTTGTTGCTGCTCGCCATCTTGCTGTTGCTGCTGATCTTGTTGTTGCTTCAGTTGTTGCAGTAATGCGGCATTTTCTCTGGCCTGGTGATGTTCAGGATCGAGCGCCAGGGCTTGCTGATAACTGTCCAGTGCCTGCTGATATTTTTGTTGCATCGCCAGACTATTGCCTAAATTAGCATAACCATCGGCACTGGGTTGCTGTTGCACTGCCTGACTAAACGCCTGCTCGGCAGCCGCATAGTCTTGCAGCCGGTAGGCGGCGTTGCCCTGCCATAGCGGGTCAGCAAATTTACGCTGGGCGTTTTGATAATCCTGTTGCTGGTAGTCAGCTATGGCTTGTTGCGCCGGGGTTTGCCATAGGTCGCGCCAGATGCTGGCTTCTGCCGTGGGGATAACGCAAAAGGGCAGTAATACCAACACGGGTGCCCGTTTGGCCAGATACAGTGCCAATGGTAAGAGTAACCACACCAGATACACCGCATTGTCCTGCCATAAATCACCGGCAAACTGCTCCGTTTCGGCCCTTTGCTGCTGGTACTGACTGTTAAGGTCGGCCAGTAAGCGGCTTAAATCACTATTGTCAGCCGTAGCCTGGCTAAAACTACCTCGGCCTTTACGTGCTATGGCTGCCAGCTGCGTTAAGGGTACTTTAGGGATCACCACGGCGCCTCGTTGATCTTTGAGCAACTCGCCACTTTCAAGTTGCACTGGTGCGCCTTGCTCTGTGCCAAATGCCAGAATAGACAGCCGGTGTGGCCAGTTATCCAGCCGCCGCATAATGTTGTTGTAATCTGCCGGGGCAAAACCATCAGTAAACAGCACCACGTCACCACTGGTATGGCCCGCCTGGCGCAGTAAACTATCTGCCTGCTGCAGGGCGGCTGCAATGTTTGAGCCCTGCACGGGCATCAGCTCTGGTTTCAGTTCGTTCAGTTGCAACCGGACATTGTTAAAATCCGGTGTCAGCGGCGAGATCACAAAGGCATCGCCAGCATAGCTAATCAGTGCCAAGTCACCCTCGGCCAGCTTGTTAATAAAATCCAGCGCCTTAAAACGTTGCTGACGAAAACGATCAGGCGTCATATCGGTTGCCCGCATGGATATCGACATATCGACAATCAACACTGTCGCTTTATTCAGGGTAAAGGCCGGTTGCGGATTTTTCTGCCAGCTGGGGCCAGCCAGCGCAACAACAGCCAGCAGCCAGCATAATAACAGCAACGGCAGCGCCAATGGCTTTCGTTGTAACAACAGCTGGCCGTTTAGCATCAACTGTTGCAAGTGGGGGGCAATCACACTTTGCCAGGCGCTATGTTGTTGCCGGTAGCGTCTGAGTAACAGCCAAAGTAACAGCACCGGCAGCAATGCCAGTAACCACCAGGGGCGCAGTAAATGAAAATCAGCCAGCAGGTTCATACAGCCTCCGCCAGTTTATGCGCCGCATCGCCAACGCAAAGGACAGTAATAGCGCCAGAGCCAATGGCCAGTGCAGCAGGCTATGCTGTGGCCGATAGGTCAGACTGTCGCGACTTATCGGTTCAAGTTGATCCAGCAGCCGGTATATTTGCGCCAGCTCGGGTAGGCTACGGGCCCGGAAATAGCGGCCACCGGTTTGCTCGGCAAGCTGCGACAATAGTTGTTCATCTAAGTCATGAGACGGGTTAATGGTTCGCCGGCCGAACACCGTTTGCTGCACCATTTGCTCGGCGCCAACGCCGACGGTGTATATTTTAACCCCGGCTGCTTTGGCCAGCTCTAACGCTTCCAGTGGCTGAATATTACCGGCATTGTTAGCGCCGTCGCTTAACAGAATTAACACTTTATTGCTGGTTTCGTACATATTTAAGCGCTTTACCGCCAAACCAATGGCTTCGCCTATTGCGGTTCGCTGCCCAACCAATTTCATCTGGGTTTCATCTAAAAACATTTGCACTGTGGCCAGGTCATAGGTAAGTGGGGTTTGCTGATAAGCGGCATCAGCAAACAGGATCAGGCCCAGCCGGTCGCCCCTGCGTTGTGAGATAAAGTCACCCACCACCCGTTTTACTGCCGTCAGCCGGTTCATTGGCTGGCCGTCTAATACCATATCGTTGATGTCCATTGAACCGGACAGATCGATAGCCAGCATCAGATCCCGGCCTTGCTGAGGCAGGGTTACCGGCTCCCCCAGCCAGCGTGGTTGACAGGCCGCAACAACCAGACACAACCAGATCAAGGCCGGTGATAGCGCCGCATAATACTGTTGCCAACTTTTACGCGGCGGTGCGGTTGAGGCTACCTGCGCTAATGCCGGCAGGCTCAGGGCGCTACCACTGTCTTGCTGGCGTTTTTTAAATAAAAAAGGCAATGCAAGCAGCAACAGTAACCAGGGGTAACTTAGCTCAAGCATTTGTTGCCTCCGTCTGCTTGGCGGCAGGTACAACCTCAGCAAATTTTTCCGGCTGACAATGCCGCAGCCAGCTATGGGCAAACTGATAAAAGGCGTGTTGCTGCTGTTCGTCTGGCTCTGGTTGATAAAGTAGTTCTGCCAGCGACGGCAGTGCCAGCACAGGAAGCTGCTGCTGTAAAAACGCTTGCCATTGCTCAGTTGGCGCGCTAAGCACCGGATGAGCCGGTGCATAATGCAGAACTACCCGCTTTAACAACTGATTGATGTTGCTGCTGTGCTGCGGTTTAAGTTGTGCCAGTAAGCTGATGGCATGCCGGCGGGCGGCAAAATAGCGGTGCCGTTGGTACAACCACCAGCCAGCACCGGCCAGTAACAGCAAACTTATCGCCAGCAAGATGTATACACCAATCGGCATTTGCCATGGCAACAGGTAAGCGGGCTCGGCAATATCGACCAGCTGGCTTAGCAGTTGTTCAGCGGCCATGATGAGCTTGCTCCAGCTGAGTAATAACAGGTTCGCCGGCACTTATTGCCAGCCATTTGCAGCCGAGTTGTTGCAGGCTGCCCGCCACGTGCGATTGCTGCTGTTGCTGTTGCTGATAATACCGCTGGCGCAGTGCAGGGTTGTCTAACTCGGCTGTAACAACCTGCTGTTGCTGGCGAATGGCGGCAAGCCCACGGGCGTTGGCAGGTATGGCCAGCTCCAGCGGATCGCTGATCTGGCAGCAGGTGACTTCATTATGCTGACTGATGGCGCGGATATGGCGCAGGGCTTGCTCATCCAACCGGTTAAAATCAGACAAGATATAGACCAGACTGCCAGGGCGGCTAAGCCGGCGTTGCTGGCCCAGAGCCTGCGATAAACTGAGACCGTTATTGCCGGCTGAATGTTGATGACATTGCTGCAGCGCCTGCAGGTAACGCAATACGCCGTGGCTGCGGCCTTGTGGTTTTAATTCGCGGTGTTGCTGATTGCTAAACACCACACCACCTAATTTGTCGCCATGTTGTTTGACATGCCAGGCAATGACGGCGGCCAGATGCGCCGCTTGTACCGACTTCAGTAGCAAGCTGCTGCCAAAACGCATACTGTCGGTTAAATCGGCGACGATAAAAACCGGCCGCTCCTTCTCTTCCCGAAATAATTTGGTGTGTACTTTGCCGCTGCGGGCGGTAACCCGCCAGTCAATCGTCCGGACATCATCACCCGGCTGATAGTGTCGTACCTCGTCAAACTCCATACCGCGACCTTTACTGCGCGCCAGATAAGTGCCGGCCAGTTTGCTTTGAATGCTGATGGTCGGTTTCAGGTTTAGCACGCTGGTATGGCGTTGATACCACAATAACTCGGGCAGCATCACTGAAATGCCGTCGGCGGTTAATTGTTGCAGCCACTGTCTGGCAGAAAACATTGCACTCATAATAACTTCAGGGAACAGGTACGCAATTCAGGATTTCGGTCAGCACATCGTCTGTGGTTACCCCCTCAGCTTCCGCGGTGTAGGTCAGGATCAGCCGGTGGCGCAGCACATTGTGAAAGACCGCCTGAATATCATCCGGTGTGACAAAGTCACGGTCGGCCAGCCAGGCCTTGGCCCGGGCACAGCGTTCCAGGGCAATGGTGGC
Source organism: Arsukibacterium ikkense (assembly GCF_000987775.1). GTDB lineage: Bacteria > Pseudomonadota > Gammaproteobacteria > Enterobacterales > Alteromonadaceae > Alishewanella > Alishewanella ikkense. The sequence continues at coordinate 135,358 of NZ_LAHO01000002.1, read as the reverse complement.
TCTGGGGCTGGCGCCATAGTTGATCCAGGCCGGCAACTTGCTGCTATATGCGCCGCCGTTACGGGTGGCCATAATCAACTGTACAATGTAGTCTTCCAGACTATCGGCCAGATGCAGTGTCAGGATGGCCTGGCGGGCACTGAAGATATCCGCCTGGCTAATTGCTGCGGGCTGGCTTTGCGCTTTATGCAAGGCCTCGTTGCGGGTAAGTTTGAGAATTTCCCGCTCGGTTGCCGCATCGGGGTAGTCTACCTTCAGGTGCAATAAAAAGCGGTCAAGCTGGGCTTCGGGCAGTGGATAGGTGCCTTCCTGCTCTAACGGGTTCTGGGTGGCCATTACCAGAAATAATTCAGGTAGCTTGTAGGTGGTGCGGCCAACCGTAATCTGTTTTTCCGCCATGGCTTCCAGCAATGCCGACTGCACCTTGGCAGGTGCCCGGTTAATTTCATCGGCCAGAATAATATGGTGAAACAAGGGGCCGGACTGAAACTCAAACTGGCCGGTTTCTGGGCGGTAAATATCGGTACCGGTTAAATCTGCCGGCAATAAATCCGGGGTAAATTGCACCCGGTGAAATTCAGCTTCCACGCCATGGGCCAAAGCATTTACTGCCCGGGTTTTTGCCAGACCGGGCGGGCCTTCAACCAGTAAATGACCATTAGCCAGCAAGGCCAGCAAAATACCTTCAGTAAGCTCAGGTTGGCCTAATACCTGACTGTCGAGATAGGCCTTTAAGGCGGAAAATGCGTTTACCATAATGATATAAGTCTTTTGGTTAAAGTTTTGGTTATATTCTGCACAGTTAGCTATAAAAACAGCTAGGCTATGACGTTATAACCTAAATAAGGTTCAGTTTGCATTAAAACAAGTGTTTTAATTCGCCGCGACTGTCGCTACAATCAGTTTAACGTTACAGGTCAGACCTGTTTTTGCCGTCGACACATTCGAATTATTAAGAGGAAAGCTATGTCAGCGCCCATTAAACTTCATACCCGCAGTGGTGATCGGATAGCGATTGTCTCAGGGTTACGTACGCCTTTTGCTAAGCAAGCGACCGAGTTACATGGTGTCTCGGCGCTGGACCTTGCCAAGCTGGTGGTAAATGAGTTACTTATTCGCAGCGAGCTTGATGCCTCTCTGGTACAACAAGTGGTGTACGGCCAGGTTGTGCAAATGCCCGAAGCACCAAATATTGCCAGGGAAATTGTGCTGGGCACGGGCATGGGCGTGCATACCGATGCATACAGTGTTACCCGCGCCTGTGCCACCAGTTTTCAGTCGGTAGCCAGTGTAGTGGAATCAATGATGGCCGGTATGACAGACATTGCCATTGCCGGTGGGGCAGATTCAAGTTCTGTGTTGCCTATCGGGGTCAGTAAAAAACTGGCCCGTGCCCTGGTAGATATGAATAAAGCCAAAACCTTTGGCCAGAAGTTCAGCATCTTACGTCGGTTGGGCTTAAAAGATCTGATGCCGGTACCCCCTGCGGTGGCTGAATACAGCACCGGGTTGTCGATGGGTGATACCGCTGAGCAGATGGCTAAAACCCATGGCATCAGCCGGCAAGCTCAGGATGAAATGGCACACCGTTCTCATACTCTGGCAGCCCTGGCCTGGCAAAATGGCTTGATGGCGAATGAGGTAATGACGGCGCATGTTGAGCCTTATAATAAGTATCTGGCCATTGATAATAATATCCGGATGGACTCGAAGCTGGAGTCGTACGCTAAGCTGCGGCCAGTATTTGACCGTAACCATGGCACGGTAACCGCCGCAACCAGTACACCACTGACTGATGGTGCCTCGGCGGTATTAATGATGACGGAAAGCCGTGCTAAAGCCCTGGGGTACAAGCCATTAGGTTATGTTCGCAGCTATGCGTTTGCAGCGATTGGCGTGCATGATGACATGCTGATGGGGCCCTCCTATGCCACGCCTGTTGCCCTGGACCGTGCCGGGATGAGCCTGAATGATCTCACCCTGATTGAAATGCATGAAGCCTTTGCGGCACAGGCGCTGGCCAATGTTAAAATGTTTGCCAGCGCTAAATTTGCTGCAGATAAACTGGGCCGGGGGCAGGCAATTGGTGAGATTGATATGGCTAAATTTAATGTTAATGGTGGTTCACTGGCCTACGGCCATCCGTTTGCTGCCACTGGTACCCGTCTAATAGTGCAAACGTTAAATGAATTACAACGGCGTGGCGGCGGTATCGGCTTAACAACCGCCTGTGCTGCGGGCGGCCTGGGTGCCGCCATGATAGTGGAGACAGAATAATGACTAAGCAACAAGCAAGTAGTTTTAGCCTGGCCATTCGTGACGACAAGGTTGCGGTGATCACCATGGATATTGCAGGCGAAAGCATGAATGTGCTGAAGGCCTCTTTTGCCGACGAAATTGACGCTATTCTGAATGCCATTCAAAGTGACAGCAGCGTGAAAGGTGTGGTGATTATCAGCGGTAAAAAGGACTCCTTTATTGCCGGTGCTGATATTTCCATGCTCGATAGTTGCCAGAGTGCAGAGCAGGCGCAAGACATTGCCCGCATGGGACAACAGATGTTTGATCGGTTGGAACAATTAACCGTGCCGCTGGTTGCCGCTATTCATGGCCCTTGTCTGGGTGGCGGTCTGGAACTGGCGATGGCTTGTCATGCCCGGGTGGCAACAGATTCAGTGAAAACCGTACTGGGTTTGCCTGAAGTTCAGCTTGGCTTGTTACCGGGCAGTGGTGGTACCCAACGCTTGCCCAGACTGGTTGGGGTGCAAAAAGCGCTGGATATGATGCTGACCGGCAAACAGCTGCGAGCTGTGCCAGCAAAAAAAGCGGGCCTGGTTGACGAAGTGGTACCTGTCAGTATTTTACTTGAGGCGGCGGTAAAACGTGCACTGCAAGGTAAAACAAAGGCTGCAGCAAAAGACAAAGGCTTGCTGGCTAAGCTGCTGGAGAACACCGCCCCCGGGCGCAATTTGTTGTTCTCTCAGGCGCTGAAACAGACGTTAAAGAAAACGCAGGGTAATTATCCGGCACCGGTGCGGATCCTGGAAGTAGTACGTAAAGGCCTGGACAGTGGCTACGCTGCCGGGCTTGCAGCGGAAGCAAAAGCCTTTGGTCAGCTTTGTATGACGAAAGAGTCGGCGGCGCTGCGCAGCCTGTTTTTTGCCACCACCCAGATGAAAAAAGAAACGGGCGCTGGTGACACCCAACCAAAACCCGTGCATAAAGTAGCAGTGCTTGGCGGTGGGCTGATGGGCGGTGGCATCGCCAATGTCAGCAGTACCAAAGCCGGGGTGCCAGTGCGGATCAAAGATATTAATGAACAGGGCATCAGTAATGCGCTTAAATACAGCTACAAATTACTGGAGAAAAAATTTAAGCGCCGTTTTATCAGTAAAGCGGAAATGCAGAAACAGTTGCTGCTGTTAACCGGCAGTACAGATTACAGTGGCTTTCATGATGTTGATCTGGTTATAGAAGCGGTATTTGAAGATTTAGACTTAAAGCAAAAAATGGTGGCGGATATCGAGCAACACTGCGCTGAGCACACCATCTTTGCCAGCAATACCAGTTCGTTACCTATCAGCCAAATCGCGGCAAAAGCCTTGCGACCCGAGAACGTGATTGGCCTGCATTATTTTTCGCCGGTAGACAAAATGCCGCTGGTGGAAGTGATCGCTCATGACAAAACGTCTGCCCAGACTATCGCCACTACGGTTGCCTTTGCCCGTAAACAAGGTAAAACACCGATAGTGGTAAAAGACGGTGCCGGTTTTTATGTTAACCGCATTCTGGCGTTATATATGAACGAAGCGGCAACTATTCTGCTGGCAGGTGAGCCGGTCGAGAAAATTGACAGAGCACTGGTTAAATTCGGCTTTCCGGTAGGGCCGGTCACCTTGTTAGATGAAGTGGGGATAGACGTTGGTGCAAAAATTTCACCTATTCTGACTGAGCAACTGGGTGAACGTTTCGCTGCGCCGGCCGCCTTTGACAAATTGCTGGCTGATGGCCGCAAAGGTAAAAAATCTGAGAAAGGTTTTTATCTGTATGGCAAGACCGCCAAAAAAGGCGCTAAAACGGTGGATAACAGCGTATACAACGTATTAGGGGTAACTCCGGCAGGCAAGCTCAGTAGTGAGGCCATCGCCGCCCGTTGTACGGTACAAATGCTAAATGAAGCGGTTCGTTGTCTGGATGAAGGTGTGATTGCTTGCGCCCGGGATGGCGATATTGGCGCTATCTTTGGTATTGGCTTTCCGCCATTTCTGGGTGGGCCTTTCCGTTATATCGATACCTTAGGCGTCACCAATCTGGTTGCCACTTTACGGCAACTGCAGGCTGAGCATGGTGAGCGGTTTGCACCTTGTCAGCGTTTACTGACAATGGCTGAGCACAATAGCCGTTTTTACACTGAGTAGCGTAAAAACTACGAAAACTTAACAGCGAATGGCAGCGGCTGGCGCTATAATAGCCGGCAGCTGCATGTTGTATTGGCCTGGGAGTTTGTAAGTGTTATTAGTACCTGTTGTCTGGTTGGTGGTGGCTGTTGGCGTCTATATTGCGGCGCTGCGCAGCGGTATGCAGGCGTTACAGTGGGCGTTGGCTGCCTTATTCACCGGGCCTTTTCTGCTGCCGCTGTTTAACAGTCATAAAAGACTGTTGTTATGTAAAGTTCGTGGCAAAAACAGCAGCTTGTTCCGTCCCTGAGACGCAGGTTATTATGCAGCCAGGCTACGAATATGCTGGCGCAACTGCTGGCTGATGGCTTGCAGCAGTTGCTCGTTAGTAGCCTGATGCAAGGTTGCGGCAAACAGCTCCCGGTTCATCAAGGGCGCATTCTCTAACATCCTAAGACGTTTATTCTGCAGTAAGGGCTGTACCATTATTTGTGGCAGATAAGCCGTTGCCGGGCTTTGCAGCAGCATTTCCAACGCTATTTTTGCGCTACCTGTGCGCAGCATTGGCGGCGGCATGTCGGCAAAATGTTTGGCATGCTGAATATCAAATGACGTACCCCAGTCAACCAGAATATATTGTTGAGCGATCGCCTGGGCGGCGTCGGTGTGCTGGCCACTGGTAACGGCCACCAATTTAATATCGTCGAGTTTCTCTACCTGAATTTCTTCTACTTTGGGTGGGTCAAATACCACGGCTAAGTCCAGGTTTCGTTCCAGTAATAACCTGCTGATTTGCTCCCGCCCCAGCGATTCTGCACGCCAGGCCAGCTCCGGGTAAAGTTGTTGCACCCTGATAAACCCCGGTAATAGAAAGCTATCCCATACATTTGCCGTAGCGGCAATGGATACCTGTTGGGCTTGCTTATTGCTCAGCGCCACTTCCTGCTTGGCCCGTTGCAATGCGGTAAGCATAGCCTGGGCATGCGGTAGTAAACGCTCTCCGGCAGCGGTCAGCTGAATATTGTTTCGATAACGACTAAACAGGTTAACACCAAGTTGCTGCTCCAGTTGCCTGATACGAAAGCTTACTGCAGACTGGGTTAAATACAAATTTTCAGCCGCTTTACCAAAGTGGCGGGTGCGCTGCACTTCCAGAAAGGTTTTAAGCAGTTCAGTATCCACAGTAAATCCTTTAAATAATTTATCGTGTCAATAAAAAATATTTGTTTTACGACAGGAATTTTGTTAACCATACTCCGCACAGTTTAAACAGGCTGGCTTGATATTCAACGACATTAGAGGAAAAAAGTGATGCAGCAAAGTTTTGTCGCTAATCGTCGCTTTTTCGATGACCGTAATTTCCCTCGTGGTTTTACACGGTCCGGGCGCTTTACACTGGCAGAAGGTAATCTGCTGGAAAAACATGGGTTCGCCATGCAGCAGCTGGAACAGGGTGCGCGTGAACCGGTTAATGAAGAGGAGCAGCGTTTTATTCTGGTTTGCCGCGGCGAAGCAGAAGCCAGCTCTGCCTTTGAAAAAACCTGGCTGAAATACAAACAGCGCTTAAACGAAAAACGCAAATTTCATACGGTGTTTGGTAAAAAGCGCATTGCCGACGGTGCCGACGATTTTTCTTACGTCGAAACAGACACCGATTAAAAGCCCTGCGGGGCTTTTTTTATGGCCGTTAACCTGGAATTACGCTTAACCGGGTGTGTTGTTTGTGTGCCAGCAGAAACTCGGCAAAATCGACTGCTGACAGGGGTTTACTGTAGTAAAAACCCTGAATCGTCTCGCAGCGCAGCTTGCGCAACATATCTAACTGGTCTTTCGTTTCCACCCCTTCTGCTACCACATTTAAGCTCAGGTTGTGGGCAATGGTGACGATAGTATCCACCATATTGCGGCCACGGGCATTGTCCATATCGTCAATAAACGCTTTATCAATTTTCAGGGTGTTCAGCGGAAATTGTTTTAAATAAGCCAGCGAAGAGTAACCGGTGCCGAAGTCATCCATCGCCAGATGAATACCACGTGCCCGTAATTTTTTCATGGTATCAATGGCCAGCTTTGGCGACTGCATAACAGTCCCTTCGGTGATTTCCAATTCCAGATGGTAAGAGGGGAGTTCACACTGTTCCAATACGTCGTCAATTTGCTGACATAAATTAGGCAGCATAAATTGTTTGGCTGACAGGTTAACGGCCACTCTTCCCTGAAACAAACCCAGAGCCAGCCATCTTTTCACATCTTCACAGGCCTTACGCAACACCACGGCGCCAATCTCAACTATTTGGCCTGTTTCCTCTGCGATTGGGATAAAGCTGGCCGGACTAACCAGGCCCCCCTTGGGGGTAATAAACCGCACCAGCGCTTCCATACCTACCAAATTACCGGTGAGAATATCCATTTTCGGTTGATAAAAGACACTGAAGTAATCTTCTTTTAAGCCATAACGGATCAGGTTTTCTACCTGCAGGCGCTTTACGGCTTGTTTGTTCATGCTGTCATTAAAAAACAGGTAGCGGTTAGCACCATTGTTTTTTGCATGGTACATGGCAGTGTCGGCATTGCGCAGCAGGGCCTGCGGGTCATTGCCGTCATCGGGAAACAGTACTATGCCAATACTGCTGGTAACGGCCAGTTCATGCTGACTGATAAAAAATGGCCGGTTAATCTGCTCCAGCAGCCCTTTGGCCATCAGTGTAATATTGTGAATATCGTTAGTATCATTCAGTAATACGGCAAACTCATCACCGCCCAGGCGATATAATTTATTCTGGTAGCGGGGATCGGTATGCAACCGTTGTGCTAATTTACACAACAAGTTGTCGCCAAGTTCATGCCCCAGCGAGTCGTTAATTTTTTTAAAGTTATCTAAGTCAAATACCAGCAAGGCATGGACGGCATCGTGCGTGACCAGACTGGCCAATTTCACCATAAACACGGCCCGGTTGGGTAAGCCAGTCAGGGTGTCGTTATTCGCCAGACGGCTCAGTTCAGCTTCGCGCAGCTTACGTTCAGTAATATCAGACAACACGCCGACATACTGCTGCGGATTGCCTTCTTCATCTTTAATGACATCAAAGGCCAGCTCAGCCTGATACACTTCACCGCTCTCTTTTTGTTCACGAATTTCGCCGCTCCAGCGGCCATGTTTCGCCAGTTGCAACTGAATTTCATGCATAAAGCGGCTGGGATACAGCGACAATTCAAACCGGCTATTAATGACTGCAGTACGGTTTTTACCGGTAATACTGTTGAATGCAGGGTTAACTTCAATAATACAAAACTGGGTGTCACAGACGAGTACCGCATCTGAAATATTCTCCAGACAGCGGGCGAATAACTGCATCCGGCCTTCGGCTTCTTTCAGTTGATGAATGTTTTTCAGGGTGCCTGTCATGCGGCTGGGGTTGCCATTACTGGCATAAGCGACGATTTTACCTCGATCCAGTACCCAGATATAACTTCCCTCTGCAGTACGCAGCCGGTAAGTAGCTTCGAAAAACGCACTGCCACCATTCAGGTGTTCGTGCAGCAGGTTAACGACCCGGGCCAAATCTTGTGGATGAATTTGCTGCTTATTCGGGGGGAAATCGCGGGTTTCGGGTTTAAGTTCAACCGGCTTTAGCCAGGAGCTGGAGCGGTATAGCTCTCCTGATTCAATTCGCCAATCCCAGAGCTCATCACCGCTGCCCCATAATGACAAACGCAAGCGCTCTTCACTTTTGGCCAGCCGTTTATGATAACGTCGCATTTTGGCAATACTGGCATGAGCCAGTAGTAACGCCGCACAGGCAAAGAGTAACACCACAGAAAATAAGTAAGGTTGCACGCTGTTCCAACTTAAAGCAGAAAGGCCGAACGATTGTCCAGCCAATAACAAAGTGACTATTTTAAAGGAGTGGCGACCCTTATTCAGCACAAATTACAACATTTTATTATTATTTAGCTTAAGTTAACCAAGTTTATGCAGACTGTCAAAATCAATTTGCGTTTTGGGTGATGATTTGGCGTAACTGCGCTGTTGTCCTTTGGATGATATGATTTTTTTCAGTGTTGGGGCCTGAAGCCAGTAACAACATATCATAATCATTGGCCAACAATTGGCTGAGTAACTCAGTAAAATGTTGTTTATCCAGTGCATGCAGTGCCTGAATAATTCTGTGGGTTAAATCAAAGCGGATATCATCCTGCCCCAGCGCCAGCCAAAGTCTTTTGGCTCGGGCACCCAGGGTGCTGTCACGCTCAGCGAGCTGAGCGGTCAGTCCTTGTTTCAGTTCAAAGAAATCCGCGTCGGCCATTTGCTCAATTTGCGTTAAAAACGTTTGAAAAAAGCTGACAGTAGCCTGATACAACTGAACACAATCAAAATTTGGTGATTGAACATAAAAAGCGATACCGGGCAGGGTGTTAATGGGTACATAACCCGTGCCCACCAGATAACCCATTTGTTGCTCGGTGCGTAATTGATGAAAGTAATGTGGTGATATCACATGATTAGCCAGCATAAACAAGGCCATATTCGCTGCTGTAGCCTGCTGCGCCGCCAGATAAACGACCAGCGCATGATCGCTGCTATCGGTGTTAACTTCGAGCCATACCGGGCCAACACCTTTAATGCTATTGGTTTTTACTGGGATTTTACTGCCGTGGCTACTTTGCTGGCTTTGCCAGTGTTGCAGCATTTTTTGCAGCTGATCGGCATTACCTGTGGTCCAGTTTCCTACCATTAGCGCTTCCAAATGGGCGTCAGTTAATAGTTGGCTGGAAAACTGACAAAACTGGACAAAGTTAAGTTGCTCCAGTTGTTGAACTAATACTTCAATCTCCGGGTTTAACGGTTGCAATACTGCCGATAACTGGCTGAACAAACGGGCAACCGGTTTACTTTTGCTGCTGTTGGCCCAGTGCCGGCAAAGCTGTTGTTTAATTTCATCAAAACGTAATTCACTGAAATCAATCTGGTTGATATGCTGCAGAATATCCTGCAGCAATTGAATCTGATTGGCAGCCAGGCCGGAGGTATGAATACTGATCCCTTGTTTTTGCACATGTAGGTTATAGCTCAGCCCGGCGGTGGTAGCGGCATAAAATTGCTGATTAATGTGGTCTTGAAATAACTCCAGCCAGAGCCGGCTGGCAGCGAGTTGCTGATTGTCAGCGATACTCTGAGGCAAGCTCAACTGTAGAAAAACATGGCCTTTGGGCGTATTGAACTCGGTATCTGCTTTGTACCAGATACTTAACTCTTTACTATTAAAATACTGTTCTGGCACTGCCATATGCAGATGCTTGTCAAGTAAATGCAATTGCTCAGTCAGGTAAGGATTGGTGGCTGGCAGAGTAATGCCAGCATCAGGCTCAATAGCTTGCCATTGTTGTAATTGCTGGTCGCTGATTTTCGTTACGGAATAAGGCGTACCATACCACCTGGCTTCACGGGTTACCGGTACATCGGGTGATATCAGCATCAGGCGCATATTACTTGGCGTGAACCAACTTAGCAGCTGCTGGTATAGCGCTTCTGAGGGCAGTTCCATCCGGTAGTCACCAAAAATGGTGTCCTGCACCGGGTAGTGTTGCAAATTCACCGATAACTGACTGGCAGTTTGCAGCGCATCAGTGGGCTCCTGATAAATAAACGACCAATGCAGTAATTTTTGCCGTTCAAAAAATAAGGCTTGTGGCAGCGGCTGTTGTTTTATCCGGGCCAGGGCGCGGTACAATGCGCAAATAATCGACTGGGTGTTGGCTTTACCTGTCCGGGTTAGCTCAAAAGAAATGGTAAAGTCTTTGTAATTACTGCCATCTATGCCGCCGCCGGCACTGAGCTGATTTACTAAGCCGGCATTTTTAAGATAGCTTAGCAGCGAGCCTTCACTTTCATCACCCAGTATGGATGCCAGAAAGCTAACAATTTTATGCGGGTACCAAGGTTGGATATCGGGTAAGGCAAAACTGGCTACCAGTTTATCTGAATCTTTATGGGGTTTGATATGCAGGACAATCGCCTGATGTTCGGCCAGATATAGCGGAACCGTTAAAGGCGCCTTTGCCGGCAGCTCTGCGGGCAAGGTAGCAAAATACTGCTGAACCCACAGCGACATGTCTGCCAGGTTGCATGACGACACCAGGCATAAACTCATTCTGCTGGCGCTGTACTGTTGCTGATAAAAATCTGTTAACGCCGCCCGCAGAGTCTGGTCGGGTTTATCGTTCAGGGTGTTCAGGTTGCCAACCGAAAACTTCGCAAAAGGATGCGCCGGGTTAATGGTTTCTTTATGTACCTGATAAATGCGCCGGCTGTCATCTTTGAGTTTTAACGAAAACTCGGCTTCGATGGCATGGCGTTCTTTTTCGACATAGGCCGCGGCAAACAGCGGTTGGCAAAACATGTCTGCAAAACGCGCCAGGGCATTTTGCAGTTGAGGGGTATCAATATCAAAATAAAAATGGCTGTGTTCAGTGCCTGTCCAGGCATTATGGCTACCACCGTACTGGCTGATAAACTGCTGATAGCCACCAGGGTCCGGATAATCACGCGAGCCGAGAAACAACATATGCTCTAAAAAATGCGCCATACCCTGATAATCCGCCGGATCATCGAAGTGCCCCACATTGATTGTCAGTGCCGCGGCACTTTTTTCGGCGCTATTATCGTGCACCAGTAATACCGTAAGACCATTGTCCAGTGTCAGGTGTTGATAAGCTCTGTTATCGTTGGGGCTTTGCTTTATATGTACTTTTTCCAAGAATTATCCTATTTGGGTAAGGTAGTACTGCAAATTAGCCGGTTTTTCATAGCATTTAGTAATAAACAGACACTGCGTTATGCGTTAATAGCAGTTACGCTGACGCCAGACTTTATTTATCATAGCGCACAATTTTTGCCCAGCGTATGCTTTTTAACACAGGCAAACATAAACACACAGACTCAGTAGTACGGTAGCAAAAAAATGGTAAACATTGTAGTAATGCGCCATGGCGAAGCAGAGCCAATGACCAGGCAAGATAGTCAGCGGCAATTGACGGCCAGAGGTAAGCAGGAAGCTCAGCAAATGGCGCAGTGGCTGCATAATTGTTACAGTCGCTTTAACTGGGTATGGTGCAGCCCGTATCAGCGGGCCCGCCAGACGGCAGACTTTATGCTTGCCAAACAGGGTAGTGAATGTCAGCTGATGATTCAGCCTGAGCTGGTTCCTGATGGTAACCCACAACTTGTACTCGATGCTATTGATGCCAGACTGAGCGAACAGCCTGATGCCAGAATTTTATTGGTTTCACATATGCCGCTGGTTAGCTTCCTGATTGCCGCGCTGACAAAACCTGATCAAACACCGGTATTCAGTACTGCCGGGCTGTGTTGCATTGATTATCAGCCAGTCAGAGGAGGCCGATTGCTGGAACAGGTATCGCCGCAGGATGTGCTGTTTATGTCGCACTGAGCAGCAACGTTGCGTTAAGGCAGGCTTATTAACGTAATGCCAGTTCAGGCTGATTAATTTTTAACAGCAATAACAGCGCGCCATGTTTACCCCAACTTTTCGGAGCCGTATGAAAGGCCCGGACATTGGGATGTTGGATTAACCAATTGGGTACCTTGCGTGCCAGAATGCCCAGCCCTTTACCATGTATTACACAGGCGCAATTAAATTGCTGCTGCTGGCAATAGGCCAGCAAGCCGGCCAGCTCAGTTTTGGCCTGCTGCTGGGTTAAACCGTGTAAATCCAATACGACTTGCGGTTGAAACTCGGCGCGTTTCAGGCGGCCAGCCAGGTGCGGATCATCACCGGGTTGCACATAAGATAATGACGCACTATTGCTGACAAAGCCTTCATAGCCATCAGAAAAAAAGAACAACTGCTGCTCGTTTTGCGACAAATTTACTGCCTGTCGGGCTTTTTTCTTGCCGGGTTTACTGACAGGGGCTATCTTGTCTTGCATAAGCGGGCGCGCGCCAGTCACCGACTGGCGAAACAGTTCGCTGTCTTCGGTAGATACCCTGACTTGATGAGAAAGCTTCTTTCGCTGCATCGCGCAAGTCTATACAATCTGCCCATTTTTTACAAAGAGCGAATACTGTTATGGCCGATCTACCCCCGATGTTTGCAGAAAGTAGCGTTAACGAGGCGCTGGAGGCATTGGTTTCAGTGCATGACTGGCTGCGTTTTGCGGTCAGCCGCTTTAATGAAGCCGGCGTTTATCTGGGCCACGGCACAGACAATCCCTGGGACGAAGCTGCTGTGCTGTTATGTCATAGTTTGTTTTTGCCACCACTGACTGACGATAAATTATTAACTGTCCGGCTGACCAAAACTGAGCGCCGGGCTTTTGTCGATCTGTTAATCCAGCGGATAGAGCTGAGAATACCCGCTGCGTATCTGACGCATCAGGCTTACTTTTGCCAGTTACCGTTTTATGTTGACCAGCGGGTGCTGGTGCCGCGATCGCCGATAGCAGAGCTGATAAACGAAAAATTTGCCCGCTTTAAGCTGCCCGCTGCGCCGCAACGTATTTTAGATTTATGCACCGGGTCTGGCTGTATTGCCATTGCCTGCGCCTACGCCTTTCCTGATGCCCAGGTTGATGCCGTGGATATTAGCCCGGACGCACTGGCAGTGGCTGATATTAATATTAATGAGCACGGTTTGCTGGATCGGGTGTACCCGATTTTATCTGACGGCTACGACGCTTTAACCGGGCAGCAGTATGATGTTATTGTCACTAATCCACCTTATGTCGATGCGGAGGATATGGCTGATTTACCAGAAGAATACCGGCACGAGCCCGAATTAGGCCTGGCCTCTGGCCATGATGGCCTGGAGCTTACCCGCCGTATTCTGGCGCAGGCGGCGACCCACCTTACCGAGCAGGGTATTTTAATTTGTGAAGTAGGCAATAGTATGGTTGAATTGCAGGATAGATATCCAGACGTCCAATTCAACTGGCTAGAATTTACTGCCGGTGGTCTTGGCGTGTTTGCGCTGAGCAAAGCTCAGCTCATCGCTTACCAACACTTGTTTGAGGAGAGCTAAATGGCCGGCAACAGCATTGGTCAATTGTTTAAAGTCACCACCTTTGGTGAAAGCCATGGCCCTGCAATCGGCGGTATTGTTGACGGCTGCCCGCCAGGCATGCGTTTAACGGCGGAGGATTTACAACTTGACTTAGATCGGCGCAAGCCAGGTACCTCGCGTTACACCACAGCGCGTCGGGAAGAAGATCTGGTGAAAATCCTGTCCGGGGTGTTTGAAGACACCACCACCGGTGCCAGCATAGGTCTGTTAATTGATAACACCGATCAACGCTCACAGGACTACTCCAATATCAAAGAGGTGTTCCGCCCGGGCCATGCCGACTATACCTACTGGCATAAATTTGGCATTCGTGATTACCGCGGTGGCGGCCGTTCCTCGGCGCGGGAAACTGCGGTACGGGTGGCCGCGGGGGCTATTGCCAAAAAATATTTAAAAGAACATTGTGGTATTGAAATTCGGGGCTATCTGGCGCAGTTAGGTCCGGTAAAAGCAGAAAAGCTACTTTGGGATGAAGTGCAGAATAACCCGTTTTTTTGCCCGGATCCGGATAAATTAGCAGCACTTGATGAGTATATGCGCCAGCTGAAAAAAGACGGTGACTCGGTGGGTGCCCGGGTTAATGTCGTGGCGACGAATGTGCCAGTGGGTCTTGGCGAGCCGGTGTTTGATCGGCTCGATGCCGACATTGCCCATGCGATGATGAGCATTAACGCGGTAAAAGCGGTAGAAATTGGCGACGGTTTTGCGGTGGTGGAGCAGCGCGGCTCAACCGACCGCGACGAACTGACACCAGATGGCTTTAATTCTAACCATGCCGGTGGCACCCTGGGCGGCATTTCGTCTGGCCAGGATATTAAGGTAAGTATGGCGTTAAAACCCACGTCAAGCATCAGTATTCCCGGTAAAAGTATTAACGTGCATGGTGAGGTGATCGAGGTGGTGACCAAAGGCCGGCACGACCCCTGTGTCGGTATCCGGGCTGTACCCATTGCCGAAGCCATGCTGGCCATTGTACTGATGGATCACTTACTGCGGCATCGGGCGCAAAATGCCGGGGTTAGCGTTAATACGCCAGATATAGCCCGAGTCGGCAAATAACCGCTTACTTATCTTCAGGACGTTATGACACTAATAGCCGCCAGGCCAGCCTTAGCGCTGGCCTACTTTACGTATTTTGGGGTGCTGGGCATCTTTGTGCCTTACCTGGGCTTATTTTTGGACGGTCGTGGCTTTGATTCCCGTGAAATAGGCTTGATGCTGGCCATCGTAACTGCTACCCGCATTGTTGGGCCGGCTATCTGGGCTGGTTTAGCCGAGCGTAGCAGCAAACCTTTGCGCATAATGCAATTGGGAGCAGTTCTTGCCTGTATTGGCTGGTTGGGCAGCTTTATCGATGGTGGTTTTGGGCTGCTGCTGGCAGCGCTGGCGCTATTTAGTTTTTTCTGGACCGCCATTTTGCCGCAGCTGGAAGTGTCTGCTTTTCTGTTTCTGAATAACAATACCGAGCAATACAGCCGCATTCGCTCGGCCGGCAGTGTTGGCTATATTGTGCTGGTGATGTTGGGTGGCTGGTTGTATCAGCAATATGGCAGTGAGTTTATGCCAGCCGCTGCGCTGGCCTTTTTGCTGCTGTTAGTATTTTGTTTGTTTAACCTGCCTGCCCTGACACCCGCGTATGACGCCACAGCTGCAACGCTTTCTTACCGGCAAATGGCTAAGCACAGGGTATTGTGGATTTTTATGGGGGCTGCGCTGCTGATGCAAGTCAGCTTTGCACCGTTTTACGGTTTTTTTACCCTGTATAGCCGTGATTTAGGTTATTCCGGTAGCCAAACCGGCTTACTGATCAGCTTAGCGGTGGCGGCTGAAATAGTGGCTTTCTATTATGCCGGGCGCATTATGCGCAACCGCAGTTATCGTTTGTTGTTGGGCATTTGTTATGGTTTAACGGCCGTTCGCTGGTTGATGGTAGCCTTGTTAGCGCATTCTGGCTGGTGGCTGGCGCTCAGTATGTTGCTGCATGCAGGAAGTTTTGCCATTGCCCATAGCTGCGCCATGCAGTTTATTCAGCAAATTTTCCCCAAAGCCCAGCGTGGCCGCGGCCAGGCTATTTATGCCGGCCTTATTTTTGGCGGAGGCGGGGCTATCGGTGCCTATCTGGCGGGCTTTAGCTGGCAAAATGGCACAGGCGCTGTTAGCACCTTTGTCTTTGCCGCCGGCTTTGCGTTACTGGCCTGTTTGCTGGTATTAGCCTTGCCGAAGAAAATTGCGGATATTGCCTAAGGAAGATAATCGAAGCGAGAACCGGATTGCCCACGCTGACAGATGCAGATTCTTTAACGAGTTAACCAACCCAGTAAGGATTTAAATAATTTGCGGTTAAAAGGTGGGTAAATAAACTGGCCGCTGTTAAACCAGCCTTTTTGGTGAATGGCTTTCTGATGCGAAAAGCGCAAAAAGCCTTCTTTGCCATGATAACTGCCCAGGCCCGATGGGCCAATGCCGCCAAAGGGCAAGTCCTCCTGGGCCACATGCACCAGCGTATCGTTAATACAAACCCCTCCGGCATGAGTCTGCTCGAGCACCTGTTGTTGAAGCACTTTATTATTACTCATGAGGTATAACGCCAGTGGTCTTGGCCGCTGCTGAATATATTGCAGTGCCTGGTCTAACGTGTGATAGGGGATTATGGGCAGTAGCGGGCCAAAAATTTCCTGTTGCAGTAACGGGCTAGCTTCAGCCGCACCTACTATTAATTGTAGCGCCAACCGTCGCTCTTCATTGGCGCTAGCGGGCAAGCCAGCACCGCTGTTATCACAGTTAATAACTCTGGCACCACTTTGTTGCACCTGTTGCAGCATGGTCAGCAGCCGCTGATATTGCGCCTGATTGATCACCGCGCTGTAATCCGGGTTGGTGGCAAAATCAGGGTAAAACTCGCCAAACGCCTTGCAAAGTGCAGTAATTAACAACTCCAGTTTATCTGCCGGCACCAGCACATAGTCTGGTGCCACACAGGTTTGGCCGGCATTAGCGGTTTTACCAAACAAGATCCGCTTGGCAACTTGCCTAATATCGGCATCTGGCGCAACAAGCACCGGACTTTTACCGCCAAGCTCCAGCGTTACCGGTGTAAGATTGGCTGCCGCCGCCTGCATTACTTTACGGCCCACTGCCGTAGAGCCGGTAAACAGCAGATGATCAAAAGGCAGGCGCGAAAATTCGGCGGCAACATCGGCATCGCCTTCAATTACTACTACAACAGTGTTGAATGCTTGCTGGCAGATCTGGCTCAGCACCTGGTTGGTGGCGGGGGTATATTCAGATAATTTCAACATTGCTTTATTGCCGGCGGCAATAGCGGCCATTAATGGCCCTAGCGCTAAGTAAATGGGGTAATTCCACGGTACTATTATGCCAACCACACCCAGCGGCTGGGCAATAACCCGGTTACTGGCCGGCATAAAACTGTAATGGACCTGGCGTTTTTCAGGTTTTAACCAACGCTTTAAATGCTTGAGATGGTAATCAATGCCGCTAAGCGAAGGCATTATTTCCAACAGGCGGGTTTCATCGCTACTGCGATAACCAAAGTCGGTGCTTACCGCTGCGCATAAAGCCGTGCTGTGCTGTTGAATGGCCTGGCGCAGAGCGTTAAGTTGCTGCTGCCGTTGCTGATATCCCGGATAAGGGCAAAGGGCATACGCCTGTTTTAACTGTTGAAATTGTGGCTGAAGCTCTGACATAAATCCGGGTACCTGAAGGTATAAAGGTGTTAGTACTCTAAACCAGTCAGACCAGTGCGGCAAGCTTGTCACAACAGCTAGCGAAATATGCTCACTCGTCGGCTGGATGCGCTGGCAACACTGGGCAACGGCAGGGGAAATCGTTACAATGCGCGCCATCGGTATACTTGCTTCTGGACAACCCTGCTCACATGATTAATCCATTTCGCTTAGGGCTTATTATTAATCCGCTGGCAGGCCTGGGCGGTGCTGTGGCACTCAAAGGCAGCGATGGCGTGGCTGCAGAGGCTCTGGCGCTAGGTGCGGTGCCTATGGCTGGCGAGCGTGCGGCGGTGGCCCTTCGCCAACTGCATGCAATGAAAGGCCAGTTTCAAATCGTGACGGTTGCCGGCGAGATGGGAGCCGTTTTATGCCAGCAGTTAGGGTTGGATTATCAGGTTTGCTATACCCCGGCTACACAACCCACGGTGGCAGCCGACACCGAACAGGCCGCACTGGCGATGGCAAAGCAGGGTGTCGACTTATTGCTGTTTGCCGGTGGTGATGGCACGGCCCGCAACCTGTGCAGTGTATTAGGTGATAACACTACTGTATTGGGTATACCCGCTGGCTGTAAAATTCATTCCGGGGTCTATGCTATTTCACCGCAGGCTGCCGGCAAACTGGTGCAGCGGTTAATCAGTGGCCAGCTGGTTACGCTGGCAGAAGCGCCGGTAATGGATATTGACGAAACCGCGTTTCGGCATGGTGTCGTAAAGGCGCGCCGATATGGTGAAATGCGTATTCCGGCGGAGCTTAGGTATGTACAAAGCGTTAAAGCCGCTGGCAAAGAGTCTGAAGAATTGGTGCTGGACGATTTAGCGGCCTATGTCGTCGCTATCATGGAAGATAATGTTCGCTATGTGATGGGATCAGGCAGCACCGTTGCTGCGGTAATGGCTGAACTTGGCCTGGCAAACACCTTGCTGGGGGTCGATGTGGTGGAAAATGGCCAGCTTATTGCCAGTGATGTTACTGCGGCCGAACTGCTGGCGTTGGTAACGGATTACCCCAGCAAGCTGGTTATTACCCTGATTGGTGGCCAGGGGCACGTGTTTGGTCGCGGCAATCAGCAGCTATCTCCTGCTGTTATTAAAAGTATTGGCCGGGAAAATATTATCCTGCTTGCCACTAAAACGAAACTGCAGCAATTAAACGGCAGGCCACTGCTGGCGGATACCGGCGATCAGGCTTTAGACAAAGCACTACATGGTTTATTAAATGTACTGACCGGTTACAACGACTATGTCATTTACCGTTTAGGCTATGAAGACGAGGAATAGCATGACCCAACACACTAAACCCGGGCAATATATTGATGCGGTGGCTGACTATTTTGATCACCTGACCCCCCAGGCAACCGATGATCAATTATTTGCTGCAGGCTATTTGCGCGGCCATTTCGATTTAGCGGTAGGCAGTCTGGAAGTGGCAGCAGAGCCTTTTGATAAAGCACAACTGTGCCAATGGGTGGATGATAGCCTGGCAAAAGCTATTGCCAGTGGTGAGCTTAACTATGAAGATCAGCTGCATGTGCAGCAATTGTGGCAGCAGCTGCAGCTTATCGCCGCCTGAGTGGCAAGACATTAGCCCGGCGATAGGGTACTATACTGGCCGAATTTAACTCCTGCCTGGCAATAATGTGCTTAAGGCAGCTCAGCAATAAGTGGAATTTATGTCTGATAAATATGCAACGCTAGAACAACACGCCAGCTATGGTATTGGTTTACAAATGGGTCAGCAGTTAGCCGATAATCCATTTGACGGCTTAGATATTACTGCAGTAGCAGCCGGGTTAGCTGCTGCCTATAACGAACAAACACCTGAAGTTAGCGAAGAGCAAATCCGTGCGGCCTTTGGTGTGATCAGCGAGCGGATGCAAGGCGCTGAGCAGGAAAAAGCCAAAGCGCTGGCTGAAGCCGGTGAAATGTTTCTGACAGAAAATGCCAAACGTGCTGAAGTAACAGTAACCGCTTCTGGCTTGCAATATGAAGTACTGGTTGCCGCAGAAGGCGAAAAGCCGACTACCGCTTCAACCGTGCGCACCCATTATCATGGCACCCTGATTGACGGTACCGTATTTGACAGCTCATATCAGCGCGGCGAGCCGGCAGAGTTTCCGGTGTCTGGCGTGATTGCCGGCTGGACTGAAGCGCTGCAGTTAATGGCAGTGGGTTCCAAGCTGCGTTTATACGTACCACAAAACCTGGCCTACGGTGAACGTGGTGCCGGTAATGCTATCGCCCCATACAGCACCCTGGTATTTGACGTTGAGCTGTTGGCTATCGTTTAAAACACGGCAAGGTTTCCTGTTTGTAAAGCTCTGCAATTGCAGGGCTTTTTTTTTCCTGAACATGCAGATATACAGTTATTTGGCGAAAATATTCTATACTTTGTTTTTTGCTAAATGAATAAGTAGAGCCGCTTGATGCAAAACCTGACCATCCAAAACCGAATTCTATTGCTGGCACTGTTGCCCAGCACCTTGTTAGCTATCTTGCTGGTGACTTTTAACCTGTATCAGGCACGTGATTTGGGCCAGCAAGGGGTAAGCCACTTCGAAGTAATTTTTAAAGACAGCCAGCAACAGGTCATTAAAAACTTTATGCAGCTTGGCAGAACGGCCATTGCGCATTTGTATCAGAATCCTGATGCGACAACTGATCCGGCTATCCGTCAACAAGCGCTGGAAATTTTAAGGCAACTTCGCTTTGATGACAGTGGCAGCATGGGCTATTTTTTTGTGTATGACCAACAAGGTGTAAGTGTCATGCATGCCGCTAACCCTGCACTGGAAGGTCGCAACCTGATGGGACTGGCTGATCCTAATGGTGTAGAAGTTATCCGTGGTTTATGGCAGGCGGCTCGTGATGGTAGCGGTTATTTATATTACCACTGGAATAACCCGGAAACAGGCCAGACATCACCAAAGTTGGGTTATGCCGAAGAGCTAAATAAATGGGGACTTATGCTGGGTACTGGTTTTTGGATTGATAGTCTTGATACTCAGGTCGGCGTGATGCAACAACGGGTTGACAGTTCTCTTAATGCCAGTTTAACCCGCTCGGTTATTACTGCTTTGTTGGCGTTGATTGGCATTACCTTGTTAGCGTTGTTAGTGGTGGGGAGTATTATCAAACCCCTGAAAAATGCTGTTGCGGCGATGGCCAACATTGCTGAAGGGGGTGGTGATTTGACTCACAGATTAGCAGTTAGTGGCAATGATGAACTGTCACAACTGGCTCAGGCTTTTAATCGCTTTGCGCAGCAAGTTCGTGATTTGGTGGCTCAGGTAGCCAGTTCAAGTACCACTTTAACCCAGAGTGCCAGTGGTTTAGAAAAAACTATGGCGCAATCTGAAAGCGGTGTTGCCAGACAGCAATCAGAAAGTGATCAAGTTGCAACGGCTATGAATGAAATGGCGGCTTCGTCACAAGAAGTTGCTGACAGTGCTATGCGAGCGTCTACGGCCGCCGCGGGTGCTGAAGAGTTGGTTACTGATTCTAAGATAACCTTAAATAATACGGTGAAAGTAATTGACGGTCTTGCCAAGCAAGTTAGCCATGGGGTTGAGGTTATTGGTGAACTTAGCCATGAGTCGGATAATATTGGTGGTGTGCTGGATGTCATTCGTAGCATTGCTGATCAAACTAATTTGCTGGCACTTAATGCAGCCATTGAAGCGGCCAGGGCGGGCGAAGCGGGGCGTGGCTTTGCGGTGGTTGCTGACGAAGTACGCACCTTGGCAAGTCGCACTCAGAAAAGCACCCAGGAAATCCAGCAAATGATCCAACGTTTGCAGGCGGGTATTAGCGCGGCTATTAATTTAATCGAAAACCTGCGACAAAGCAGTACGAGCAGTGTTGCTGAGATTCATCAGGTAGAGTTAGCACTAAACAGTATTAGTGCTGCTGTTATCACTATAAACAATATGAATGCGCAAATTGCCACGGCTGCTGAACAGCAAACGCATGTTTCCGGTGCTATTAATGAAAATATTCACCAGATTGTGGTGGTAACAGAAGAAACCGCAGCGGGTACCAGGACCGCAGGTGAGACGTCGCGCAAGTTGAATAATCTTGCTGCTGAACTCAGTCAGCTGGTTGGTAGCTACAGGGTTTAAGCTGTAAAACGATAAAGCCTTTCTGTTACAAGGCTTTATCGTTAACTGTAAACTGTAAACTGTTAGCGACGGACGCTAGCGGTAAGGGTTATTCGAGATCCGCGCTAGTTGACTGATTAGTATTATTACTGCCGTCAGCAGATAAGCGGCTAAAATAAGCATGCTCCAGTACGCCATGCTAAGACCTAAGAACTGCCAGTCTACTGCGCCGCAGCTGCCCGTTACCTCAAACACGCCGGGCAACCATTTATCCAGTGCTAACCAGGCTGGAAATTCAGCGAACAAGGCGCAACTGCTAAAACCTCCTGCAGCCAGGGTTTGTTCAATATTAACCAGCTCTGCGGCCTGATACACGCCAATGGCCGCGCTGGTGAGCCACAAGGCAATAGCCAACAGCCTGATCATGCTTTGTTTGGGTGCCAGTAGCCCCAGCAAAGCCGCGACAAGTATTCCGGCGAAGGCCGCTCTGATATAAATACACTTAATACAAGGTTGCAGGTTTAAACCGTACTGAAAATACAAGCCGCAACCAATCAGGGCCAGGGCACTGATAAAGAGTAATAGCCAGGACAAACGATGGCGCGATATTTTTTTTATTGTAGCCAGCATAAATATTCCCATAATGTTTTACTTTCAGCTAATTGGCTAATTTAAGGGATTTAAGTCGATTACACAATTGTTGTGTTAAACCAGCTCTGCTATTTTTCTGTGCCGACTTGTTAACTGACCGCGCTCTGGTACAATCAGTCAACTTAGATAACCACCCTGACGGATTTTTGGCATGACCAATCTGATTAAAGCGCAAAGCCCTGCTGGTTTTGCAGAAGAATACATCGTTGATTCAATTTGGAACGGTAAATTCGCTCCAGGATCTATATTACCGGCAGAACGCGAACTGTCTGAACTGATTGGCGTGACCAGAACGACTTTACGTGAAGTGTTGCAGCGCCTGGCGCGCGATGGCTGGCTGACTATTCAGCACGGCAAACCCACTAAGGTGAATAACTACTGGGAAACCTCAGGCCTGAATATTCTGGAAACACTGGCGCGGTTAGATGAAGATCAAATGCCCAAGCTGGTGGATGATTTACTGTCAGCCCGAACTAACATTAGCGCTATTTATATTCGCGGTGCTATCAAAACGCATCAGCACGAGGTGATTGCGGCCTTCACCGGGGCAGAAGTATTGGATGATACGCCGGCTGCCTTTGCTGAGTTTGATTATAATTTAAACCATGAACTCGCCTTACATTCGTCGAACCGGATTTATGTGCTGATCTTAAATGGCTTTCGTGGTTTATATAACAAAATTGCCCGGTTTTATTTCTCTCATCCGGCGGCACGTGAGCTGGCCCGCAAGTATTACGCGCAGTTAAAGCAGTATGCCGAAGCCGGGAAACATGATGAAGTGGTAATGGCTGTGCGTAAATATGGCATTGAGAGTGGTAAAATATGGGCAGAGTTACGACCCGATATTCCCAAAGACCTCATTGAATAATGCTTAAGGCTGCCAGGTGCAGCCTTTTTTATAGCAGAAAACGGCCCGGATAAACCCGGCAAAGCTTGTTGTTTTGCTGACTGCCATTTATTATGCACCATTATAGGTTGCACAAAGTTATAAGATATTTCTTTTAGCTATAAGCAGTGCAAGTAATTTGCTAAAAAGGCCTGAAGATGACCGCAATACCGCTAACGCCCCGGCTTCGACCCGCAGAAATTTATTTAGACAGTAATGCTACTACGCCGGTGTTGCCGTTAGCGGCTGTAGCAGCTATGCAATG
The DNA here is from genome assembly GCF_000987775.1 of Arsukibacterium ikkense. Lineage (GTDB taxonomy): Bacteria > Pseudomonadota > Gammaproteobacteria > Enterobacterales > Alteromonadaceae > Alishewanella > Alishewanella ikkense. The sequence continues at coordinate 112,228 of NZ_LAHO01000002.1, read as the reverse complement.
TATGCAGCAGCAATTTGGCAACCCCAGTAGCAGCCATGCCACGGGTATTAAAGCCAAAGCGACGTTGGAGCATGCCCGCAGCCTGGCGCGGCAGGTTACTGGTGCAGGCGAGGGCCGCATTCTGTTTACCTCAGGCGCGACAGAAGGTATTCAAAGCTCGGTAGTATCAGCCATGCTGGCCCTGCGTGAGCAGGGAAAAACCGGGCCAACTGTTTTATTGCTGTATGGTGCGACCGAGCATAAAGCGGTACCGGAGAGCCTGAAACACTGGAACAGCGTGTTGCAACTGAATGCCAGCATTATAGCCATTCCGGTTGATCAACATGGCCAACTGGATTTCGCCTTTATTCGTCAGCATGCGCCGGCCGCCGGGCTTATTTGCACCATGGCTGCCAATAACGAAACGGGAGTAAGCCAAGCGCTGAAAGAGCTTGAGCAGTGCATTCGTGATGCTAACCCGAATGTTTACTGGTTAGTCGATTGCGTGCAGGCGTTGGGTAAAATGTCGCTTAATTTGGCCACAACCACTATTGATTATGCCCCCTTTAGTGGTCATAAGCTTTATGCCCCGAAAGGCATTGGTTTTCTGTATGTCAGAGCCAGTGCACCTTACCAGCCGTTTATTATTGGTGGTGGGCAGGAGGGCGGTTTACGTTCGGGCACCGAAAACCTACCCGGTATTGCCGCTTTGGGCGCGGTACTAGCTGAGCTGCAACGCAAGGACGGTAGCGTGTTTCAAGCCGAACCCCTGTTATGGCAGTACCGGGCTGAATTGCTGGCTGCACTTAAGCAGGTCTTTCCTGAGCTGGTGCTTAATAGTGAGCCGCCCTATATCGTGCCAACCACCATTAATTTTTCAGTACCGGGGTTTTATAGCAAAGACATTATGGATTTATTTGATGCTGCTGGTATTCGCATCAGCTCTGGTTCGGCCTGTAGCTCAAAAATACCAAGTAGTTTTGTGCTTGATGCGATGGGGCTGCCGGCCTGGCGCAGCCAGGGCGCTATCCGTTTATCGTTCGGGCCAGCAATGACCGCGACGGAATGCCATGATGCCTGCCAGGCCATCAAAGCCTTAACAGCGGTGGTGAATAAACACTGCTTAGTGGTAACTGATGCCACCCCAACTCTGGAGATCCATGCCAGCGGTTTATTGCAACTGAAGCATGAAGACAGTTGCAGCTACCTGCTGATTGACTCTGACAGTGCTCAGGCTGTGGTGATTGATCCGGTAGCGGCCTTACTTAACCGTATGGTAAATATTATTCAGGGCCGCCAGCTTGAATTGGTGGCAATACTGCAGACCCATCAGCACGCCGGCGAGGCAGATCATGCGGCACCTTTGCTGCGCCAGATGCTGCACCTAACTGATGAAAACTGTGATGAATTTGGCTGGCCAGTGGCTACGCCACAACTTGAACTGGGGCATTATCAATTAACCAGGCTGGCAACGCCGGGGCATTGCGCCAGGGCAATCAGCATTATTCTGCAGCAGCACCAGCAACTGCTTGCTGCCTTTGTTGGCGATTTAATTTTACCCGGCGGCATAGGCCGCACTGATTTAGCTGATGGTGACGCTAACCAGCTGCAGCAGAGTATTCAGCAACTGGCGCAGCATATCCGTCCCGATACCTTAATTTTATCCAGTCATGATTATGCACAGCGTTTTGCTACCACTCTGGCTCTGGCGATACAGGAAACAGAGTTATTTGCCAGATTACTGGCCGGAGAGCCACCCGCACACTGGCAGCAGCAACTTAATGTCCAGACTGCAGTGTTGCAACAAGCCAGCCACTATTACTGTGGCCTGGTAGAAGTGGCCGCAACTGATGCCAGCAAGTTGATTGATAAAGCAGAACTTGCAGAACTGCTGTTGCAACAACCCAGACTGCAAGTTATCGACGTGCGTGAACCACACGAGCAAACTGCAGGGCCATTGCAGGCGTATTTGCCTGCTTCAACCGGCGTATTGGAAGTGCCTTTATCAAAACTTTGCGATGCCTTGTTACGCAAGCAACTGCACCCTGCGCAGCCTTTGCTATTGGTTTGTCGCAGTGGTAACCGCAGCCTGTTGGCCTGTAAAGTGTTGCGTCGGTTTGGTTTTGCTACGGTTTATAATTTAAGTGGTGGTATGGCTATGCTGCAGTAGGGCATCATTTGTTGAACAAATTACGGCCATAAAAAAAGCGCCGTAATCACGGCGCCAACGCTTGCTCCACCAAGCTAATACTTCCTGCTACTACATAATCTAAATTAAAGTTTAATAAAAGAACTGCTGTAATGGGTTTAATAAACGGGTTAAACCCTTGTTGAATTTTAACGGCGCACTTAGTACCGACAAACACAGGCAATCTTCATCGGCCAGCGTTCTGGGAGTATGCGTATCATCAGGCGAGTTAATTAATAAATCGCCGACACCGTACTCACCATTTTCATCAACAATTTTACCGGCCAGTACCAGCGTCATTTCTAACCCTAAGTGAGTATGGTTAGGTACTTCTGTGCCTTTATCAATATAAAGCAGTGAAACATGCTGTTTATCTGCGGTGGGTAGTTTAGCTGTGGCAATGCCACCAAGATGCAGCCATTTATTCTGCTTCTCAGCCAGGCGCGCCAGTGCCCTTGGAATTTCGAATGTTTTACCATTAACCGTCACGCTGGCCAACTGCGGTAAAGCAGAGCGCTGGCTGTCTGCCCCCGCTGATCGTGGTTGGTTTGTTATAAAATCCAGCATTTGCTGCCATTCCTGCGAACTGTCCCGCTCTATCACGGCCTGCTCTGCCAGTACTGCCGCCTGATCATTGGTAATATCTTTGCTTAACTGCTGGCAGTGTGGGCACAGATCAATATGAGCAGACACCGCCAGAGCGACATCGGCAGACAACGAACCTTCGACATATTGCTCTAATAACATTAAGCCGGGATGAAATTTAACTGCGTGTGTCATCTAATGCCTCTCTCAATCTATCCAGTGCCAACCTGATCCGTGATTTCACTGTACCTAAGGGTATTGCCAATTCATCAGACACTTCCTGATGCGACTTTTCTTCTAAATATACTTTTTGCATCACCATGCGTTGTGCTGGTGGCAACGCATCAAAGTGCGGCGCCAGCTTTTCGCTCATCAGCATGGTATCCCAATGCTCGCTACTATTACTTTCCTGCTCCGGGTAATCGCCATCAAACCACAGATCGTCTGCACTGATATCATCTTTGCGACTCTGTTTTTTCCGTAACATGTCAAACCGAACATTACGGGCAATGGTGAAAATCCAGGTAGAGGCGCAACCACGACTGGCATCAAACAATTGGGCTTTACGCCACACATTTAGCATGGCGTCCTGCACCATCTCCATGGCTTGCTGTTCGTTACCAAACATTTTCATGCCAAAGGCTCTTAGTCTGGGTGCAAAATATTTGAACAACTCGGCATAAGCGTCTTTGTCCTGATTCAGCGCCACCAGGGTCAGCGCATCTTCCCATTGGCCGGTGCGCGGTTCACTGTTCGTTATTATCGTCATCGGTTGACTGATTCGCTTTTGTTTGGCTAAAACGTCATGATGCCCTGTTAGCGCGGTAGTTTCCAACATATTTGTTTATTCCCGGCTTAGCTTCAGTTTATTAAATTCACCCATTTTTACGCAGGCTGATGTCGACTGGTTTGTTGCATTTGCATGCAAAAAATAGATAGTAATGTGCGTTTTAATGCAATTAACATCCTATTATTTTGATGTATCATGTCATTAAGATGAGTAAGGAGATAATTATGAAAAATGTACTGGTGATAAACAGTTCTATTAGCGGTGATAATGGCCATTCGCACAAGTTAAGCCAAGCCTTTATCACTGAGCTGGGTAGTGATATTAAAGTTACTGAAATAGACCTTAACAAAGCGCCATTACCTCACCTGGAAATGGCGGAAATAGCTGCCTGGATGACAGCTGCAGCAGACAGAACAACCGAGCAGGAAAAGCTGGCTGGGTATTCTGATAATTTAATCAGTCAGGTGCAAGCGGCGGATGTTATCGTGGTAGGCGTGCCTATGTACAATTTTGGTATTCCGTCACAGCTTAAATCTGTGCTTGACCGTTTGGCACGAGCTGGGGTGACGTTTAAATATACCGAAACAGGGCCTGTTGGTTTGCTGGCTGATAAGCCGGTAATTGTACTGGCAACCCGTGGTGGCTTGTATCAGGGCACTGCTGCCGACAGTCAGACGCCATTTTTAACAACCTTCTTTAATTTTGTGGGTTTAACGCAATTGCATTTTGTCTATGCTGAGGGCTTAAATATGGGCGCTGAGGCTGCCGAGAAAGCGTTAGTTGCCGCCCGGCAACAGTTGGGCCAGTTAAGCGAAAAAGTCGCGGCGTAATATCATTTCTGGCGAGTACAATCAGGCATTTATCTAGGGTTGATGATAAATAAAATGCGCAGATAAACTGCGCATTTTATTTAAAGCAACCTAATTAGCTTTGCAGGCGCCGCCGCAGTCCAAATAGTGCCAGCGCGAACAGCGCTAAAGTACCCGGTTCTGGAATAGAAATGCCAGGCGGTGGCGCATTGACGCCCGCTTCGCCGGATACATGAAATACCGCCAGAAAGATATTGTCATCACGGCTGGCGTTGGTAGTGCGGATGTTAATACTGGTATCACCATTGCTCAGGTAGTCAACCAGATTGTAACGCTCTGTATCTTCGTTGTAACTGGGCATAAAGGGTGAGAACGGGTCATCAAAACTGCCCACGGTAATCAGGTTACCATTACTGGCTCCGCCATCAGCGCTGTCATCGTTGTTGCCAGCGGCATTGGTGATCAGGGTGCCATTAACCTCAACCGTTGATGCCTGATTACAGCAGCTGAAACCAATGCCTAACATCATATGCGCGAAAAAGCCCGGCGCAGACGGATCCAGCGGATCGGCGAAGTTTAAAGACGTGGTGTCACCATCAACCCGGGCATAGCCATCAAGAATACCTACAGTGGATATTCCCAGATCAGGATGACTGTATACTACGACCAGCGCAGAGCCGTCTTGTGAGGTAGAGGTCTCAGTAATATCAAAACTATAGACTCCGCCAATGCCACCATCAACGATAGGCTTAATAATGCTGGTAACATCAGCCCGAACTGCTGTTAAATCACAACAGGCCGGAGCCGGAATCGTGCCAAGATTTGTATTGTAATCAACCGTACTACCGGCTAACGTCCCGCCAACCCCGGCAAGCGTCGGGTTGGTAAACGTAGAGCTGTACAGATACGCTGCAACGACGGTGGCTCCCTCTGGTACCAGGGCACGGATAGTGCCACTTTGGCTGGTTGAGCCCCAACCATCGGTTGATACGCCATAATTGCCAACAAAGGTCTGAAACGGGATAAGTGCTGCCTGTGCTGTTCCCGCAATAAGCAATAGCACAGCTGAAAGCGCCATAGCTATTTTGCGTTGTATGTTCATTGTTATCTCCTTAAAATTAATGACAAACTGCTTTTGTAGACAGGGTTGCCTGATGCGGTGCTCCTTGCCTTACAACAAAATTTATAAAGCATTAATAGTGCCAGTTAATCACAAACTGGCAACATTGATTTAAAGGCAATAAAAACAGTAAGTTATACTTTGTGATGAGAGCGGCTGCCATGGCAGACGTTAAGCTTTGTAAAGAGTTGTAAATATTTCAGACGTTTTTCACCACTGTGCCAATGTTAATTCCAGCGCAGATTCCTGCTATTCAGCCGCATCCAGTTGCGTTCAAGGCCAAGGCTTTGTATAACAAGGGGTCGTTAATTTAGTACAAGACCATAACTATGAAAATTTTCCACCACACTATGCCGGGTGCTGCCTGGTTAGGTGCTGCTTGCGCCACTTTGCTGCTGACCAGCAACCTCAGTTTTGCCAAAGCCGAGCCCATAACCTGGAACAACGCCGTTGTAACTTCTGCTGCGGTATATCAAACCGATCCGGCGATCAGGCTCAGCATGGAACAGATCATGGCCGACCCTGACTGGCTGGGGCGCTCACCACAAAACGCATTTTGGGCAGCAGACAGCAGCCAGGTGTTTTATCAGCAGAAGCGTGCCGGCAGCGAACTACTTGACTGGTATCAGCGGCCGTTAGCGGGTGCGGATAATGGGGTAACGGTGCCGTTATCACAGCTGCACCAGATTGGCAGCAGCAATGTACAATACTCGGCGGATAAACAGTTACAGGCGTGGGTATTTGAAGGTAATATTTTTGTGCGTCAGGCGGATGGTCAGGTGCAGCAAATTACCCGCAGCAATGCCAACCATAGTCAGCCACAGTTTTTAGCTGATAACCAGCTGATCTATCGTCAGGGTTGGACCTATTTTAGTGTTGACTTAAGCACCGGCTTAAGTAGCGAGCTGATTAGCCTGAAAACGGAAGATAAGCCCAAAGCACCAGCAACGCCAAGTGGCTATCTGGCGCAGGAACAGCACAAGCTGATTGGCTACATTGCGAAAACCCAGCGCGATAAAACAGAGCAGCATGAAGCGAAAGCCGCATTACATGCTGCTAATCCGTCTTTAGCACCGGTAGCGGCGTATTTTGGTAAAGATCAGCAAATTGTTGATGCCAGTTTATCGCCAAAGGCAGACTATATTCTGGTGGCGGTACGCAAAGCTAAGCCACGCAATGAAAAAGACATCATGCCAAATTATATTACCGAAAACGGTGATATTGCGGCGCAGCCGGTAAGATGGCGGGTTAACGATTTTAAACCCGAACCACAGCGCTTGTTTCTGGTATCGTTAACCGATGGCACTCAACACCCGCTTAGCTACACCAGTTTGCTAGGTTACAACGAAGATGTGCTGGCTGAGGTGAAAGCTGAAAACGCCAAAGCCAAAGGTGAGAAATATAAAAGTGGCAAAGTGATCCGGGACATTGGTTTGATGACCGACTGGTACTGGAGCCAGAGCGCCATCCGTTGGCACAACAGCGGTGAGCAGGTAGCCATTATGCTCAAAGCTTTTGACAATAAAGACCGCTGGATTGCCACTGTGGATTTTGCCAAAAAAACGCTGGTGCCACAGCATCGTTTGCATGATAAAGCCTGGGTTAATTACGCCTTTAATGATTTTGGCTGGTTTAATAACAGCCCAACCTTATATTTTCTGTCGGAAGAGAGTGGTTACTCGCATTTATATACCAAACCGTTAAACAGCCGCAGCGCTAAAAAGTTAACCCATGGTACTTTTGAGGTCAGTAATCCGGTACTAACCAGCAACGACGACTACCTGTATTTTAAAGCGAACGTGTCTCATCCAGGCGTGTACGAGGTATACCGGCTTAATCTGGCCTCGGCAACAACCGAGCAGCTTACCCGTTTAGGCGGCATGACCGATTTTACGCTGGCGCCGGATGAACAAAAGCTGCTGCTGCGTCATTCTACCAACCTGATGCCCGAAGACTTGTTTTTGGCCCTGGCACAGCCCAATGCTGAGGTTGTCAGATTGACAGATACCGTGTCGGCTGAGTTTAAATCGTTGCCACTGGTAGCGCCGCAAGTCGTGGCAGTACCGTCGAACCATACGCGCCATCCGGTGTTCAGTAAAGTCTATTACCCGGCTGATTATCAGCAGGGAGAAGCCCGCCGCGCAGTTGTGTTTAACCATGGCGCCGGTTATCTGCAAAACAGTGATCTGGGTTGGTCGGGTTATTTCCGCGAATTCCTGTTTCATAACCTGTTAGTACAACAGGGTTATGTTGTATTAGATATGGATTTTCGGGCATCCAAAGGCTACGGCCGTGACTGGCGCACTGCCATTTACCGGCAAATGGGCACCCCGGAAATTGAAGACTTAGTGGATGGCGTAAACTGGTTGGTGGCCAACGCTAACGTTGATCGTAAGCGTATCGGTACCTATGGTGGCTCTTACGGTGGTTTTATGACCTTTATGGCGTTGTTTAAAGAACCCGAGCTATTCCAGGCCGGTGCCGCGCTGCGGCCAGTTAGCGACTGGGCTTATTATAATCACCCCTATACCTCGAATATTCTCAATACGCCGGATATTGACCCTATTGCCTATGAGCGCAGCTCACCCATTTATTTTAGTCAGGGCCTGAATAAGCCGCTGCTGATTAATGCGCCTATGGTTGATGACAACGTGTTTTTCCAGGACGTGGTGCGTTTAGTGCAACGCTTAATTGAACAGGAAAAACAAGATTTTGAAACGGCTATCTACCCGGTAGAGCCACATGGTTTTCGCCAGCCCAGCAGCTGGCTGGATGAATACCGGCGAATTTACAAGTTATTTGAACAGAACTTGTAAGATGCAAAAATAAAACGGTGATGAGGCAGGAAACCCGATTTTGTCGGCGCAGAGTGTCTGAGCCCTGCCGTAGGCTGCAGGGCGAGTTGCTGCGATGAGCACAATCGGGTATTGCTGCCGAAATCTTTGCGCTTAGATAGATAAAAAAACGTCTCTGTAAGAGACGTTTTTTTATTCTGCTAACCTAATTAAAAACGGCTAAGGTTTTTTCAGCAGGTCGCGGATTTCAGTTAACAACACGATATCCGCCGGCGTGGGAGCCGGTGCAGCGGGCTTTGCTTCTTCTTTCTTTTTCATCCTATTCATCGCTTTTACCCCAACAAACACCGCCAGGGCAATAATCAGAAAATCAATAATAGTTTGCAAAAAAGCGCCGTATTTAATGGCAACGGCCGCCTGTTCTGCCGTTTCCTGCTGAATAAGGATCACCAAATCAGCAAAGTCTACCCCGCCAAGCAATACGCCTATTGGCGGCATGACCACATCAGAAACAAAGGATGACACAATTTTGCCAAAGGCAGCACCTATTATAATCCCCACGGCCATATCCACCACATTGCCACGCATGGCAAAACTCTTAAATTCACCTAGCATACTCATTGTGAACTCCTGTTTTATTATCATTGTTCGCTGTCGGACCATTGGTAGCATGGCGCAACAGTTATACAGAATATAGCCACAGTAAGTTAATTTACCAGCGATGCGGCAGTAGATAATTTTCAATTGGCCACTTTAGTTGGCCACTGCTGCTAACAAAGTCAGTATCTGCTGAAAATTCAAGCGGTTCAGTCGAGTAGGGGTGCTGCAGCTGCAAACTGGCAGCATGCAGCAATAAACGAGGGGCAGCGGCCAGAATCTGCGGCGGCGCATAAAAAGCATCGCCCAGAATAGCATGGCCCAGGGTCAGCATATGCAGCCGTAACTGATGTGAGCGACCCGTTACCGGGGACAGCTCAACCAACGCTGAGCTGGCGAGTTGCTGCAGCACCCGGTATTGGGTTAATGCAGCCTTACCATGTTGATAACACACTTTTTGGCGTGGTGGCTGTTCAGGATCAACTGCCAGGGGGTAGTCGATACTGCCGCTGCTGGTATGCAACCGACCGGCCACCACCGCCAGATAGCGCTTTTTAACCAGCCGCTCGGCAAACTGACGTTTTAACTCGCGTTCTGCTTTTCGTCTTAGCGCTATTACCACAACACCCGAGGTACTTAAGTCGAGTCTATGCACCAGTTGGGCTAACGCAAATTCGGCTTTAACCCGGCTAAATAAACTGTCGGCCAATGCCGGGCCACGCCCGGGATTGGTCAGCAGGCCGCTGGGTTTATTCAGCACAATAATATCTTTATCCTGATATAAAATATCAAGCCAGGGCTCAGTTGGTGGCTGGTAGGTAAAGGTGTTGGTCATAAAACGGGTTCTGCGGGCAATCTGGCATGCAGCATAGCGGATTTTCGCCAGCAGACAAACTGCTTATCGGGCATAATGGCGGCTAAACTTACTGTGCTACCACAAAACTTATACCATGGGTCTGATTGAACAATGACTGATTTAGCTGAACTGGCCGTGCTACCGGCAACCACTGAACCTTTTACGGTATTGTATGAAGATGAGCAACTGCTGGTAGTGAATAAGCCGGCCAAATTGTTAACTGTACCGGGACGCCATCCGGCCAACCAGGATTGTTTAATTAACCGCGTGCAGCGCGAGTGGCCATCAGCCACAGTAGTTCACCGGCTTGATTATGATACCTCGGGTATCGTTTTACTGCCGCTGACCAAACGAGCACTGTCTGAACTGAGTAAACAATTTCAGGCACGAACTATTGTTAAACAATATCAAGCGGTGGTGTCTGGCGTGGTGGCGCTTAAGCGCGGCGAAATTAAGTTGCCGATTGCAGCTGACGAGGCAATGCGGCCACTTTATAAAATTTGCCAGCAAACTGGCAAAGCATCATTAACTCAATATCAGGTGCTTAGCCGCGATAGAAAAGCAGCAGAAAGCCGGGTGTTGTTAACCCCGGTTACCGGCCGTTCGCACCAATTACGCTTACATTTACAAGCAATAGGTCATCCCATTTTAGGCGATACCTTATATGGTACCCCTGAGGTTGCTGCCAAAGCCGGGCGTCTGCTGTTACATGCCTGCCATATTTGCTTTAACCACCCGCTTAGCGGCCAGCCCATTACCCTGAATGCTCCTGCCGATTTTCAATCGCTAAATTAGCGCTTACCGATAACAGGTTTGTTTGTTTATAAATTTTTGCTATTGGGTAATGAAATAGGTATAAGCAAGTCTATACTTAGTGGTCTGAGCGCTGTAAATGTTCTTATCTATTTACCTAGTTGCAGGTGCCTAAACTGATGACGCTAACACGAAATATTCATGTACTGGTGGTCGACGACGTCATACTGATGTGTGATTTCTTGTATGGTGTGGTCAATAAGGTTGCTGGCTGTCGTGCAATTAAAGCCCTGGATGGAAAAGCCGCTGCTGAATACCTGGGGAACGAACGTATTGATTTACTGATTACTGATATAGAGATGAAAGCCCCTTCTGGCTTAGAGCTGGCGCAGCGGGTACGCTCCGGTATGTTCAGTCAGACCCCATACGATATTCCGATTATTATCTTCTCTGGCAATGCCTATCGCGAAGTAATAGAACAAAGTATTGCTTTTGATGTTAATGATTTTCTGGTAAAGCCCATTACGTCGGCCGGTTTAACGGCCAAAATTCAGTATCATTTACAGCATAAGAAAGTGCTTAAACCGATGAGTCACTATGCGCAGCTTGTCGCTGACGTTGACTATGCGAAAGCCATTGAGCTACCAACAGAAGATCGCGCCTTTAGTGTTGCTATAGTACGTGAGCTGCCCGAACCTAAAGCAGATGACGTTGATCAACGCGAAGCGGCCAGTAAAGCGAAAGAAAAGAAAGAAAAGAAAGAGTTCCTGGTGTGGCCTGAACATGCCACTACCGGTTATTTCCAGCTTGATCGGCGTATGCGGAATTTCGCTTTTAATGTTAGTTGCTTCCACAACGTCTTTGTTGAAAATTGTAAGCCGGTTGCCATCGAAAGCGAGCGCAAGCGGGCCTGTGAAGCAGCAGACTATCTGTTTCATATTTCCAAAAACATCAAGCAGAAAGACAACCGGCGTGATTTCTGGCTACTGTTTCAGCAGCGTCTGGATAAGTTACAGCCTCATGTTAAGGAATTAAACAGTATCAATATTAAACATCATAGTCAGGTATTGGTGTTGCTGAAACGCCTGGCTTATTGGTGGATGCAAACTTGCAGCCGACCATTAATCCAGATAAATGAAGTAACACACGAGACCGCTGATGAATAAGCCCGCGAGCCTGGTGGTATTGGATTTGGCAATATTAATAGATATGTACGGTGATGACAGCGCCGACACCATTTGCCCGGCGTTAAGCCGCTTCCGAAGCGAAGCGTCCAAGTATATTAACCAGTTACAGCACGCCGTAGTGCAACAAGATCACGCTGAGATAGCCCGCCTGACACATAGCCTGAAAAGTATGGCTGGCCTGATAGGGGCTTGTCAGTTAATGGAGTGGAGCCAGTTAGTTGAGCAGGCAGCCAAACAGCGTGACCAGACAATGCTTGCCAACCATTTGCCTGAGCTGACTACTATCTGGGCGGCATTACAGACAGAACTGGCCAGTAGTTTGCTTCTGTATGGCTCGGCAGATGCTTAACCTGCTGTTTATAGATGATGATGCCTTTGTGCTAAGCGCCTATCAGCGAATGTTGCACAATGCAGCGTACCAATGCCAGTTTGTGCAGCAGCCAGAACACATTTGGTTGCTGCCTGAATTAGCAAATGTGGATATGGTACTGGTTGATCAACAAATGCCCGGTATTCGGGGCAGTGAGCTGCTGTGGCAATTGCAGCAGCGTTACCCGGCAATTAAACGGGTACTGATTACCGGTGATGTTGAGGCGGCTTTACAGCAGTTACCAGCGGAGTTGGTATTGGACGCTGTGCTGGCAAAGCCTTGCAGTAAAGCGACCTTAATCCAAAGCATAGCGGAGCTTGGTAGGAGTCTGCAACAATAAGATGACAAGCAATCGGTTCCGGCTCAACACCTTATTTTCACTTAGCCTGTGTTACAGCAGCTTGGCTATTGTGATGTTTGCTGCGCTGCTGGTGCTGCTGAATACGGTGCTATTTAACGATAGCGCAACTTATCGCTTTATCATGCTGCCAGACAGTGCGCTGGCGCTGCTGGCGGCTGTTCTGCTGCTTGTTGCGGCCATAACAGACCGACGCTATCTGCTGCTTATTGGCTTGGTAGTCATATTATTGCTTGCCATCGCCGGCTTAATCTGGCATTTGCCAGCAGCCGTTACCGATGAATTAAGCTGGTTAAGTGGCCAGAACCGGCTGCCCAAATGGCAGAGCATTGCCTTATTGCTGTTTTGTGTGCCCTGGCTTGGCTGGCTTAAGGCCAAACCGTTATCAGGCCAGAGGGTAGTTCTCTGGCTCAGGTTGTGGGCTAACCTGGGGGTGATCGGCTTGTGCTTAATGGTATTGCTGGCCCAATTCCCGTTTATCGCCGAAGCGTTTTACAGCTCAAGCCTTGCCGCCTCTGCCTATATGGCGCTGTACCTCATTATGCTGGCAATCGCCAGCATCTGCCTTACCCATATTAAGCGACGAACCACTACTCAGCATATGCCAACTCATGGTTGGTGGCTGGTAGGCTTTATCGCTTTGGGCTCTGTTTTATTATGGTTTAACTTTGCCTCTCAACTGCAAGCTGAAGTGCGCCAGACCGCTCATGGCCTGGCCGACAGATTACAGCACAGTATTGCTCAGGCAATCAGTGAGCAACAAGGTTTAATGTATCGGTTAGCTGAGCGGATAACGGCGGCAGATACGGTACTTTCCAGTAACTACTTTGATGTTGAGTTTAATAGTTATTTTCGGGATTACCCTTACATCGACTATTTAGCGGTAGTAGGTCAGGATGGTGTAGTGTTACATGCTAAAGCGCAAAACCAGACAAAATTGACCTGGTTTAATCAGTATTTGCAACTGCAAGCGGTTAAGTTCGGTGTGCCGCAGACACTGAGTCAGCAACCAAAGTTAAGCCTGTACTATGACAGCAGCATTGATCATGCGTTTATTATCGTAGGCCTGCCGGCAGCTAATCAGGCGGGAGTTAGTCAACTGGTCGCCAGTGTCGATACTGCTGATGCGCTGGCAGAGCTGTTGTTCAATGTCGCACCTGTCGGTTACTTTGTGCGGGTCGAGCACCCTGAGCAGCAACGGATTTTGTATGATTCAGTAATAAGTGAGCCCTTTACCAGCAAAGCCGGTACCTATCAGCTTAGTTTAATGGCTGAGCTACACTGGCGACTTAAAGTATTTACTAATTTGCAAACGCAGTCTCGGGGCACATTAGCTACTGCCGAGGTGAGCCTGTTAGCCGGTTGGCTGGCAACTGTGCTGGCGATGTTAAGTCAGGTACTTTATCAACAAAGCCAGCGCCACCGTATCCGCTTACTGGCAACGAACGACAAGTTGCGGCATAACATCAGTGAATTGCAGCGTTTGCAGTTACAACAGCAACAAATCATGAATAACTCTGCCGATATGATTTGCGTATTTGATAGTAAAGGCCGTTTTGTCGAAATTAGTGCCTCTTGTCAACACATCCTTGGTTACCGGGCAGATGAGTTGGTTGGCAAGGCATATATTGATTTTGTTCATCCCGACGACAAAGCCATTAGTGAAAAAGAAGCGTCTCAAATAGTAGATGTGGGTAAATTAGCGAGAGGCTTCAGAAACCGCTACATTCGCAAGGATGGCCAGGTAGTGCATTTAATGTGGAACGGTAATTATGTGCCCAGCCAGGGTTTAATGTATTTGATAGCCCGGAACTTTAACGACATCGTTAAGGCTGAACAGGAGTTACGGTTGTTTAAACGGGCGGTTGATGCCACCTCAAATGGTGTCATTATTGCCGATTTGACAAAACCTGATCAGCCAGTGAGTTATGTTAACGCTGCCTTTGAGAAATTAACCGGCTACAGTGCAGCTGAAATCATTGGCCAGAATTGTCGGGTGTTACAAGGTGCTGAACCCGATTATGTCGCGGTCAATCAAATGCGGCATGCTATAGCCAATCGGTTGGAATGCAGTGTGATACTTAAAAATTATCGTAAGGATAAAAGCTTATTTTGGAATCAGCTGTTTTTAGCGCCGGTACCGGATGATAGCGGCCAGATCAGTCACTATATTGGAATTCAAACCGACATGACTGGCCAGAAGCGCTATGAACAAGAGCTGGCTTATAATGCTTCACATGATTTATTGACGGGCTTGCCAAACCGCGCGTTATTAGAGGATAGACTGACCCAGAGTTATCAGATCAGCCAACGAAATCAACAGAAAGTCGCGATATTATTTATTGATTTGGATGGCTTTAAAATTATTAACGACAGCCTTGGCCATTTAAGTGGTGATGAAGTATTAAAATTGAGCTGCCAGCGAATTGGCTCTTGTATCAGACCGGGCGATACCCTGGCCAGAGTGGGGGGAGATGAGTTTGTACTTATGTTAACTGATCTGCGTTCCGTAGATGAAATCCCAGCAGTGACAGAGCGGATCCTGGCTGAGGTAGCTAAGCCAATGCTAATTAGTGGCCAGGAGTTGCATATCACCGCCAGTATTGGTGTGAGTGTATCTGATAATGAGTTGACAGAGCCGATGCACTTGGTACAGCAGGCTGATTTGGCGATGTATCGGGCTAAGCAGTTGGGGCGCAATAATTTTCAGTGGTACAGCAGCGAATTGGAATTGTCTTCAGGTAAGCAACTGAACTTAAGGGTTCAGCTTAAAAAGGCGATTGCCAACGAAGAGTTTGAGTTGTACTACCAGCCGCAGATTGATGCAATTAGTGGCGATGTGGTTGGGGTGGAAGCGCTGTTACGCTGGTTACACCCGGAATTAGGTTTTATCAGTCCTGAAGAGTTTATTCCGCTGGCAGAATCGACCGGCGAGATAGTACCGCTGAGTAACTGGGTGCTGAGCACCGCCAGTCAGTATAATCAGTCACTGATCGAGCGGGGCATTGCCTGCGTGGTGATGGCGGTAAATGTGTCGTCAATCCAGTTTGGCCGCGCTAATTTTGTTGAGCATTTACAAAACACTATAGTGGCAAATGACTTAGACCCCCGCTGGTTTGAGATAGAGTTAACTGAATCACTGTTATTTGACAATACCGAACAGGTGATTCTGAAGCTGCAACAATTGCGAGCACTGGGCGTAAAAATATCAATCGATGATTTTGGTACCGGCTATTCCAGCTTAAGTTACTTAAAACGTTTACCGATAGATAAACTGAAAATTGACCGCAGCTTTATCCGGGATATTGTGTCTGATAAACGTGATGCGGCGATCAGCAAAGCTATTATTAGCCTGGCCCACCACCTGGATATTAAAGTAATTGCAGAGGGGGTGGAGAACGAAGCGCAGGCCGCTTTATTACGCAAAAGCCTATGTGACGAATTTCAGGGGTTTTATTTTGCTAAACCAATGCCGGCAGCGAAACTAGAGCAGTATCTGCAGAATTATCAACAGAACCGGCTTATCCGCCCTGAGCAGGTAAGTGGCAGCAAAATTATTTTGCTGGTAGATGATGAAGATAATATTTTAAGTGCGTTATCCCGGGTGTTGCGCCGTGAAGGCTATCAGATCCTCAGTTGTACCAGTGCGATGCAGGCCTTTGAAATTCTCGCCTTGCATCAGGTGCAGGTCATTGTCTCTGATCAACGCATGCCAGGAATGAGTGGTACTGAATTTCTTAGCCAGGTAAAAGACATGTATCCTGATACGATCCGGATGGTGTTGTCGGGTTACACCGATTTGAAATCGGTTACCGAAGCGATAAATAAGGGCGCTATTTATAAATTTATGACTAAGCCGTGGCAGGATGACGAGCTGCGTCGGGAAATAAAAAAGGCCTTTTTGCAACATCAGCAGCAGGTAAATGCGAAAGCGGAGAACTTATGAAGCCATCAGCAGAGCCTGATATAGCGCAAGTTACTGAGCTGCAAGCTCAGCTGCAGGTGTTAAAAGAGCAGCTATTACAATCTGAAAAGCTGGCGTCACTGGGGCAACTTGCCGCCGGTGTAGCGCATGAAATAAATAACCCTATTGGTTATGTATCTTCTAACATGAAAATGCTGGCTGAATATTCCAGCAATTTAATACACCTGGTGAAATTACTTGGCCAGCAAGTGACAGAGGAATCGCGTAGCGCCTTGTGGGCGCACTTTGATTTTGATTATGTGTGTGCCGATTTGCCTAAACTGGTGCAGGAGTCCGAACAGGGGCTTGATCGGGTGGTGGAAATTATCCGTGATTTAAAGGATTTCTCCCATATTGAAGAAACTGAATTTGTTGAGGCTGATTTACACCAGGGTATCCAATCTACCCTTAATCTGGTCAGTAATGAGCTGAAGTATAAAGCTGAGGTGGTGAAAGACTTTACCGAGCTGCCAAAACTATACTGTATTCCTTCACAACTTAATCAGGTAGTGCTTAACCTGTTGCTAAATGCGGCGCAGGCTATTGAACAACATGGTATTATCCGGATAGGCACCGGCTTTGATGACAGGTGGGTGTGGTTTCAGGTAACTGATAATGGTAAGGGCATGAACAGTGCTGAACTGGCCAGGATATTTGAACCGTTTTATACCACCAAGCCTAAAGGGCAGGGTACCGGTTTAGGTTTATCGTTGTCTCGTAGTATCATCGAGAAACACCATGGCGTCATTGATGTCAGCAGTACGCCAGGCAGCGGTAGCTGTTTTACGGTGAAAATTCCACGGCAGTTGCCGGAATAAACAGCAGTAATGCTGCAAGCCTCAGCAGTTAACGGGCCAGCTGCTGTTCGGCGCTATTATAATAGGCCAGATGGCTAAGTGCTAAAATCGTGACAAACAGCAGGGCATTGGCCGGGGCTTGTAAGTTAAAGTCTACCGTATTGTGCAGTAACATATGCAGGTTTGCCATCATGCTACCAAAGGCAATGCCTTTATAAAACCGGGTATTGCGTCTGCGCATGGTTTGCAAACACAGCCACAACGCATAAAGTTGCCAGGCACCGAGCAACAGCGTCATCGGTATGCCAAGCTCTATGGCAAATTGCAGATAATCGTTGTGAGCGTGATCATAAAAACCGGTATAAAGACTTCGCTGATGTGCGGGGAATACCGTGTAAAAACTGCCTGCGCCAGTGCCGGTTAACCAGTGCTGTTGCAGTAAAGGTAAACTATCCCGTACAACTTCATCGCGGCTTTCGCTGCTAAAACTGGTTTCCAGCAGGCGCTGCTGCACTTTCTCTACCCCGAACATGGCACCAACAATCACTAAATCCAGCACAAAAATACTGATCACCAGTGGCTTAAGCAGGCGCGGTGGATTTTTATAATAAAAAATCGCCAGCAACGCCGTCACTGCCAGCGCAATAAAAAAAGCGCTGTTGCCCATGCGTGAACGGCTTAAAATCAAGCCTATTATCATAACAATTACCGCCAGGCGTAAGATCAGCTTGGTGCTTAGCATGGTGGCTAAAGCCGCACGTAGCCTGGCCCTAGTATTTCCTGGCTGTTTATCTGTCGCCAGCTCACTGACAATCCAGCCAATCGCCAGGCTAAGGCATAGCGCCAGGTAATTGGCGAAATGGTTCTGGTAGCCAAAACTACCGCGCGCGCGTTCAGCTTCCGCCACCGCAAATACCGGTGATAACTCAAGGCCTGCCAGATTAATCATGCTGCCATACGTCGCCTGCAAACAACCACTTATCACCAGCGCCAATACCAGCGTCTGCATCTGCGCGACGGTGCTGATATATTGACATAGCAGCCAGATAAACAGCAGCAAAAACAGACTGCGCTGCGCCAGCATCAGGCTTTGGTATGGATCGGCAGACTGAATACCAGGAATAAGCTGCAGCCCTTGCAGCAGCATGTAGCCGGAGGCTAAAGCGGGTATTGCTAAAAATAGCTTCATCCAGCTCGCACGCAACAAAGGTAAGGCAGCTTTAAAGGCATGTATGCAATGCAGCATAACCGTCAGTGCAATCAGGCTGTGTAATACCGACCAGGCCCAGATACGATTAGAGCCTAGCGGGATAGGGGCCCAAATCAGAATTAGGCCTAATAACAATGGAATAAAGCGATTAAAAGCGGTGTGTGTAGCCATTGTCATTGTTCACTGCTGACGCTGCATTGTGAGCTAAGGGATTAGAAAATAAAAAGGGCCGTTGGCCCTTTTTGCGATCTTGCTTAGTTGCCAGAAATGGTATTTCCGCCACCACCACCGCCGCCGCCAAAGCCCGGGCCACCCGGTGTCGGCAGATTTGCAGGTGTAACTGCATTGTTACGACGTACAGTTGCTGCGGTAGGTAAGGCTGTTTTGCTATCTGCAGCTATCTGAGCAACAGTGCTGGCATCAATACCGGCATTAACGGCCGACGTCAAAACAGCATCAAGTGCCGCCTGATCCCCTTGAGCGGCAGTTACCTGTTCAGCAATCAGTTGCTGGGCGTTTTGTGGTGTTGCAGTAAGCTGAGCAGCAAAATCAGCGTTGGCGTGCATATTATCCTGAGCTAATACCACACCTGAAAACATCATTATGGTACAAGCGGTACTTGCTAGCAGAGCGTTACGAAGCATCATGGGCATCTCCTTTTGGTTAAAAACTTGTTTACCAGTATAGTTGGTGTTGTCTGTTTTTACATCAGTAAATATAGATTATTATGTTAATTTTATTTTTAATACTTTTTTTGGCGAAAAATACCCATTAAAAACAATGCAATGAATTTGCTTGTGCTTTGGCTGGTTTGGGAGTAGCACCTCTTGCAAGCTGAATTTATTGTTTATTAAGTGTTAATTAATCTGCTGTTTAAGCCCGTTTTGCCATTTTACCGTCATAAAAATCCGTTAAATTGGGATTTTTAAGGTTACAAAAATGCAGCAATGCCAGGTGGAAAGGGATGAATGGCTATAGTTATATTCGTAAGTATTACATTAATTAATTCTACTTAAATCATAGGTTTAATGAAATCTAATGTTTTAATGCCTTTGTGTATCTGTCTTTTTGATGTAAAGTTGTTTCTTTGGTGTTAAATATATGTCAAGCCGATAGGGGGTGCTATGTCTTCATTTATATCTGCTGTGAGATCCTCTGGCGTGATCAAGGCGGTGATACCTGTCGCTGGCCTGGGTACGCGCATGTTGCCTGCTACCAAGGCGATGGCAAAAGAGATGTTGCCAGTGGTAGATCGGCCTTTAATTCAGTATGTGGTGCAGGAAGCGGTGGCGGCTGGCATTACTGAGATTGTACTGGTAACACACTCGTCAAAGAACAGTATAGAAAACCATTTTGATACCAGCTTTGAACTTGAAGCTACGCTGGAAAAGCGGGTTAAGCGGCAATTGCTGGCAGAAGTACGAGCGATTGTTCCGAAAAACGTCACTATTATTTCGGTCCGGCAACCAGTCGCGCTGGGGCTGGGGCATGCTATTTTATGCGCCCGGCCGGTGGTTGGTAACAACCCCTTTGCTGTATTGCTGCCGGATGTGCTCGTTGATCAGTACCATTGCAATCTGAACAAAGACAACCTGGCTGCGATGATCGCGCGTTTTAGTGCTAAACACGCCAGCCAGATCATGGTTGAGCCTGTACCGCAGGACCGGGTACACCAATATGGCATCGTCGATTTACAAGGCTCCGATTTAGGTGCGGGTTGTACGGCGAAAATTTATGACATGGTGGAAAAGCCGGCTGAGGACGATGCGCCCAGCAACTACGCCATTACCGGGCGCTATGTGCTGTCAGCGGCATGCTGGGATTTGCTGGAGTTTACCCCGCCAGGTGCCGGTGATGAAATTCAACTGACGGATGCACTGCACCAGCTGCGACTGATAGAGCAGCTAGAAGCCTATCGGATTGTTGGCAAAAGCCATGACTGTGGTACCAAGCTGGGGTTGTTAACGGCCAACATGGAATACGGCTTGCGTCATCCAACGCTGGGTGCACCTTTACAGGCCAATCTGCAAAAATTTATTGGCGAGTCACAAAAAAGGGTAGAGCTTGGGCTGGCTTTTGCGCAGTCATAGTTGCGCTATGGTCTGGGATGGGAATGAGTGCAAGAGAAAGGTTGTTAAGCAGATGAAATATTTAGTCACCGGCGCCGCTGGTTTTATTGGTATGCATACCGCAGAAGCGCTGTTGCGGCAGGGCCATAAGGTGGTTGGTATCGATAATTTGAACCACTATTATGATCCAAGATTGAAATTGGCACGGTTGCAGCGGTTAGCGGCCTACAGCAATTTCAGTTTCGTGAGGTTGGACCTGGCAGACAGACAAAGCGTGGCAACGCTGTTTGCAAACGAGCAATTCAGCCGGGTTATCCATTTGGCAGCACAGGCTGGTGTGCGTTACAGCATTGAAAATCCGATGGCGTATGTCGACTCAAACTTAGTTGGCATGATGACCATTTTAGAAGGCTGCCGCCACAATAAGGTAGCGCATCTGGTATATGCCAGTTCAAGCTCGGTGTATGGTAATCAGCTGAAGGTGCCTTTTAGCGAAACTGATCCGGTAGACACCCCTGTCTCGCTATATGCAGCCACTAAAAAATCGAATGAGCTAATGGCGCATACTTATAGCCATTTATATCAGTTGCCCACCACCGGTTTGCGGTTTTTTACGGTATATGGCCCCTGGGGGCGGCCTGATATGGCACCCTGGTTATTTACCGAAGCAATAAGTCAGAATAAAGCGATTAACGTGTTTAATAACGGCAACTTAATGCGCGACTTTACATTTATCAGTGATATTGTTGAGGGGATCCTGCGGGTGCAGGACGTATTGCCAGATGCAGTACAAGGTGTGCCCTATAAGTTGTATAACATCGGTAATAATCAACCGGTTAAACTGGAAAGCTTTATCAGCACCATTGAGCAGGCGCTGGGCAAAGTTGCACAGAAGCACTACCTGCCGATGCAGGACGGCGACGTTTACCAGACTTATGCCGATGTCAGCCGTCTGCACGATATTACCGGTTTTGCGCCCCAAACCTCGCTGGCTGACGGCATGAGGCAGTTTACCACCTGGTATCAGGGTTATGTGGGAGCGAAAGTGGCATGATAACGCCAGATTTTGACACGGTAAATGTTGGCGGGATCCGCACTGCCTGCGTCGGCAGAAAAGAGCTCGCTGCCTTGGTTGGTAACATTTGCGAAGGGTATGCGCAACGTCACCAGGCAGCGCCCTTTGTTATTTTTAGTAATAACGGCCATGCTATTTCCATTTACAATGCTGATAAACAAGCGCGTGAACAAATGGACCAGGCTGATTTAGTGCACGCCGATGGCCAGAGTGTGGTGAGTTTTTCCCGTTGGTTTAAGCACGCCAGGGCGGTGCCGGAACGCACCGCCACCACAGATATGATCCACGATATTCCAAACTTTTACCCGGGCACGTTAAAGCACTTTTTGCTGGGCGGCAAAGCGGCTTCGGTTAGCAAAGCGGCCGATATTCTTGGCCAAACCTATGCCAATTTTCAGGTGGTAGGCCATCAGCATGGTTATTTTGGCGATGCCGAAGAAGCGGCGATTTGTGACGCTATTAATGCGGCAAAACCCGATGTGCTGTGGGTGGGGCTGGGTAAGCCGAAAGAACAGCTCTTCTGTATTCGTAACAAGTCCCGTTTAACCGTGCCGGTGATTATTAGTTGTGGCGGTTGTTACAATTATATTACCGGTGAATACCCGCGGGCACCGATGTGGATGCAAAATGCGGGGTTAGAGTGGTTGTTCCGGATGGCGAAGGATCCGCGTAAGTTGTTTGTGCGTTACCTGCTGACTAATCCGCACGCTATTTATTGTGTGCTTAAGCATGGGTTGGCAAAGCAAGGTTAATATTTTGACTCAAGCGCAATTGGAAACAACAGAGAATATGAAACAACTTAAAGTTGTCATCGGTATACCCACTTTTAAACGGCCGCAGGGCGTGGCGCGTTTACTGCACTCTATTAGTCGGCAAGTTATCGATTGCCGGTTTGAGGTGTTAGTTGCTGACAACGAGGGGGACAAGGGTGTTGGTTTGTTTACCGTGCAACAGATACTGGCTGAGGGTTATCCGCTGCCGCTAAAAGCTATAGCGGTTAATGAACGGGGGATCTCGCAAGTGCGTAATGCACTGATGCACGAGGCGTTTGACAACATGCAGGCCGACTTGCTGGCGATGGTTGATGATGATGAGTGGGTTGAACCGCAGTGGCTGGCCTCATTGGTTAAAGTGCAGCAACAAACAAATGCAGATGTGGTTGGTGGTAGTGTGGCACCGGATTTTGAAGTCGTGCCACCCAATTGGGCCAAGGGGTTGTATATTTATTATCAATCAGATGCAACTTACTCTGGTCCGGTCGGGCTTATCGACGGTACGACAAATGTTTTGCTAAGTCGCAATATCGTTGATGCTTACCCTGAAGAAAGGTTCGACCCGTTTTACTCCCTGGTGGGCGGGGGGGATAAAGAGTTTTTCACCCGGATTAAACGCCGTGGAGCAACCTTTGCTTTTGCTCATGAAGCGAAAGCCCATGAAATTTTTGGTGCGTCACGTTTAACCAAAAAGTGGGCGATAGAGCGCTCTTACCGGATTGGTGCCGGTGATATCCGGATTATCAGTAACACGAGCCCGGGCGCTGGCGTTTGGTTGCGCGAAGCCGCCAAATTAACCTCTGCGTTAGTATTGTCCTCGATGTTATGGCTGCTGATGGCGGGCATCCCGCATAAAAAAATGCAGGCCCGGCTAAAAATAGCCAGGCAGCTGGGCAAGCTCAGTGCATTAAAAGGATCGCAAAAAGCGGTGTACGCCGAAACTCATGGCTCCTGAGCGAAAAGGTGAGTAGTTGATTAGTTTAAGAGATGGCTTAGTCCGGATAAACCTGTACAGCCTTGCCAGAATGCTGGTTGTTGTTGTTATCTCCTTTACCTATATTGGCTTATCGCCGTTCAGTACGCAGCATGAAATTGAGCTGGAGGCAACAGGTGGAACTAATGCTATTCGCCAACTGGTGTTTATCGCTGTTTTCTTTTTATCTTCCTGTTGCTTTTATGCACTTGGCAAACTTAGCGATGTGAAAAAAATACTGCCTTTTTTGTTGTTATGTATCTGGGTGGTGCTGTCAATTTCATGGTCAGCAGAGCCAGCTATCTCGGTGCGCAGATTACTGCTGTTTCTGATAACGGCCTCTACGGTTTTTATGTTGGTAAGTATTATTCGGTTAGATGATATGGTTGATACCCTGGCCTACTTACTGGCGGCATTGGTTATCATCAGTGTTATGTCGGCATTTATTGTGCCTGGCGCAGTACATACCGGCACTGACTTTTTTGGTGCGGGGATAGATGGCAACTGGAAGGGGGTTTTCTATCATAAAAATGCCGCAGGACCGGCCACGGTGTTTTGTATATTCCTGGCACTACAGCAATACTTTAAATCACATAACTATGGATGGTTACTGATTGTCCTTCTCGCCATCTTTTTTATCTATATGACAAAATCAAAAACCAGTATGGGGCTGTTAGTACCCTCTATTATGCTTGGTATTTTTGCCGTTAAGGTATCTGCACACCGGCTTTATAGCAAGATTTTAGCATTGACCATAACCATCTCTGTGTTGTTGTTGCTGGCGTTAAGTGAGCAGCTGGTAGAAGCCTTTATCCGGATATTTAACAGCCCGGAAGCCTTTACCGGCAGAGCGACAATCTGGGAGTTACTCTATTTTGCGATAGTGGATAATTTCTGGCTTGGTATGGGCTATGGCGCAGTGTGGTCGGTAGGTGATGGTATGAAGTTAGCCGACTATGCGCGTGGTTGGGTTGAATGGGTATTCACTCTTACCGGAGGACACAGTGGTTATCTGGATGTATTCGCCGCGCTTGGCGTAATCGGCTTTGTGCTGTCTGTCTGGGCGTTTATGCTGCATCCCTTTTTAAAGTTAGGCGCTGTTGGTGCGACAAGCCGATCTTACTTATTTTTTATTTTCAGTACCTTTGCTTTTTTTCTGGGCAGGAATTTTCTGGAAAGTGGCTTTTTAAATGCAGATAACGGTACCTGGCTCTGTTTTTTGTTTTGCTATTTTATTTATTACATCAGGGTTGTTGGCGCAAAATAACCTTTATCCTAAGGGACGTGGTAGCTTTTGGACAGTAACAAGCAGTTAGTCAAAAACGTTTTTATCTTAGTGACCGGTACCGCCGGGGCTCAGGCTATTACCATGCTGGCGTCGCCTTTTATTACCCGGCTATACGGCCCAGAGGCGTTTGGCGTGTTAGGGGCTTTTTTAGCTGTTGTGATGGTGTTAAGCCCGGTTGCAGCACTGTGTTATCCCATTGCTATTGTCCTGCCACGGCAAGATAGCGAAGCGAGGCAAATTGCACGACTCAGCGCTGTACTGGCGTTGTTGCTGGCGACAGCCGTTGCGTTACTGTTGTGGTGTGCCGGTAAACCGTTGTTGCACAGCTTAGGGTTGGCGGCTATCGATGCTTTTATGTTATTGATCCCGCTGGCGATGCTGTTCTCAGCCCTGCAGCAGATTTTGCAGCAATGGTTAATCCGCAACAAACGCTTTAAGGTGACAGCCAAAGTGGCGTTTTTGCAGTCTGTTATCGTCAACAGTGCCAAAGTGGGCCTTGGCTGGTTTAACCCGATAGCAGCGGTATTAATTATTATTGCCACCCTTGCCCATGCCTTACATGCAGTGCTGTTATTCATCGGAGCCAAAGGCACCCTGGCGGGGCCCGCCGTTGCCAAACAGCAACAGGCGGGGATCTGGCAGTTAGCTAAAAAGTATTACGACTTTCCGTTGTATCGGGCACCGCAGGTTTTTATTAATGCGATATCGCTCAGTTTACCCGTGCTGATGCTAATGAGTTTCTTCGGCCCGGCTGCTGCTGGCTTTTATGCGCTGGCCAAAACCATTTTGGCGATGCCGGCAAATTTACTGGGTAAAGCCGTGGCTGATGTATTTTATCCACGGATAACCGAAGCGGCTAATAACGGTGAAAATGTTGCGGTGTTGCTACGTCAGGCAACATGGGCGCTGGCGGGATCAGGGGCTATACCATTTGCGACAATTGTGATTGCCGGGCCATGGCTGTTTGGCTGGGTTTTTGGCGCCGACTGGACCGCATCTGGTGAGTATGCCCGTTGGATGGCGCTGTGGTTATATGCTGGTTTTCTTAACCGGCCCAGTGTAGCGGCTATTGCTACCTTATCGTTGCAAGGTTTTTTCTTGTGCTATGAAATCATCAGTGTGTTGCTTCGGGCCGCCGCTCTGGTGGTCGGTTTTGTGCTGTTTAACAGCGATATTATTGCCGTTATGCTGTTTTCTCTGGTTAGTGTGGCGCTTAATCTGTTTTTGATTGGGTTCACCTTTGCTAAAGCGGTGACGGTGGAGCATGGTTTGCGATGAGTGACTTTATTTTTTCAGCGGCACCATTAGCTCAATTTGTAGCCGAATCCGCCTTGCAAGGTATCTACAGTTCAACTCGGCCTGAGGTGGAGTTTATCAGTGGTAACTGGGGCTGCCTTGCCTATACGCCGAATTTGTATCATGGCTTTAAGCCGCTGCAGACAGAGCAGCACATCTTATTAGTCATAGGAGGGCCGGTGCTGACTTTCACTGACAACGGCTTCTTAGCTGAACCGGACAGCGATAAAGGTAGCCAGGCGCTGTATCAGCGTTGGTTAAGCGGCGACCTGCAGTGGGATACTGATCTTAGCGGGCCTTTTGTGGTTGTGATTGTCGATAAACAACAGCAGACGCTAAGTTGTATAACCGATTTAATGATGTTTATTCCGGTGTATCAGTATCATAAGCCAGAGCAGCTGCTGTTATCTACGCATGTTGATATCCTGGCTCAATGTAGCGGGCAACGTACCCAGTTCGATCTGGTGTCGGTAGCCGACTTTGTGCTGAACGACGTGATAACTTACCCTTACACTATGTATAGCGCCATTCGCCAGTGTGCGCCGGCGGCACAACAGCTCTATCGGCTGCAGCAGAGCATTAAATGTGATGTCCGGCCTTACTGGCAACCGCAGGAAAATAACCCCTATCACGATATTGATGCCGCCGCCGCCGCCCTGCGGGCAGGTTTGCGGCATTACGTCAGCCATGTTGTTCAAACCAGTGATAAGGTCGCACAATTTATCAGCGGCGGGGAAGACTCCCGCGCCTTGTCGGGTTTACTGGCCGATTACGGCGGGCGCGATGCCTTTGTGTTTCTGGATAGCCTTAACCGTGAGGGCGAAATAGCGCAGCAGGTAGCGGCTGCTTACGGCTCAAGCTTTAACCTGAAGTTGCGCAAGGCTGGCTACTATCTCGATATATTACCGGCGGCCAGTAAGTTGATTGGAGCCGGCCACCAGTATATGCATGCTCATACTCTGGGCTTTTATCAGGATTGCAAACTGGCGCAATATCAGGCTGTGTTTGGTGGTTACCTGGCAGACTCGCTGCTAAAAGCACCCTATGCCAATAAAAAAGGCGGTAGCCGAAAATTTCCGTTTATTCCTGAGCGTGTCGTGCCGGGCGAGAGCCGTACCACAGCCACTAAGCATGCCTTTTTTAACGCCAAGGTGTTACAGCAACTGGATGCCAGAAGGTTGGCGCATATGCAACGGATTCAGCAGATCCGGCCGCAGTCGGCGCATGAATGGTTTGTGTTGTGGCCAAGTACTATGCGGGTGGCCTTGCCGAATCTTTATTGCAACAGACGTTTATTCAGATCCTATGAACCTTTTATGTGTCAGCAAGTCGTCAAAATTGCCGCAGCTGTTCCTGCCGACTGGAAGTTAAATCGCAGGTTGTTTCACAGAGGGTGTAAACCATTTTTGCGCAAGAGTAAGTGGATACTGCATGCTGACGGGCGTTTGCCGTATTGGAGTTGGTGGCAAAATATGCCGGTTCAGCTGCTGATTTGGAGCTGGCGCCATCTGGCGAAAAAGCTTGGTCTGGTGCGTGGCAATCAGGATTCCTGGACGGACTTGCAATCATTGGCCAGCACGCCACAGTGGTTGCAGCTGGAGCGGCAAACGCAGGCCAGTTTAGGCTATGTGCAAGCGCTGATTAATACCGAGGGTAGCACTGTGCCCACACTTGAGCTGTTCAGTCGCTCTAAAAAGATTAACCTGTTTCAGGTATTGTATTTCATTGAAAAATCTCATCTTTAACGTTATCAGTGCTGCTGCTTTCAGTACTGTGCTGGCACTGGCCGTTAGTCCGGCGTTGGCCGAAGGGTTGGCTGATGCCTATCAGGATAAATTTCATATTGGCACCGCCATTTCTCCCGGGAGTTTGTTCGATAAGGAGGTGATGCAGTTGGTTAACGCCGAGTTCAATTCGGTTACCGCGGAAACCAATATGAAGTTAAGGCATCTGGCAGCCAGTCAGCGGACCTACGATTTTAACTGGTCTGACCGTTTTGTGGCACAAGGACTGGCCAATAAGCAGTTTGTGGTGGGGCATACCCTGATTTGGCACAGAAGTTTGCCCGCCTGGTTTTTTCAGCAGCCCGATGGCGCCAGGCCAAGCCGGGCGCAGCTGCTTGCCAGCATGCGACAGCATATTTATACCCTGGTGGGGCGATATCGCGGCCAGGTAAACGGCTGGGACGTGGTCAATGAAGCCTTTAATTTTGACGGGGCATTTCGTAGCAGCCCCTGGCTTGACATTATTGGTGAGGACTATATTGAGCACGCTTTTGCGTTTGCTCACCAGGCGGACCCCGAGGCAGAGTTGTATTACAACGATTACGGCTTGGTTAACCCGCAGAAACAAGAGGCGGTGGTTGCATTAATTAAGCGAATGCAAAAAAAGGGCATACCTGTTCATGCTGTGGGTATTCAGGGCCATTATAGTTTGTCTTATCCCGATCTACAGACTCTGGATAATACTATCGCCCGTTTTGCCAAGCTAGGCGTTAAGGTTATGATCAGTGAATTAGATGTGTCTGTTTTGCCGTTTCCAGGGCCGGAAGAGCGGGGGGAAGATGCAGAGATTGATAGTAAAAGAGCGCAGCAGCTTGACCCTTATCCTGAGCAATTGCCGGACGAGGTTATGTCGCAGTTCACGCAGCGGTATGTTGATTTGTTCTGTGTGTTTTTAAAACATCACGCTGCCATCAGCCGGGTCACTTTCTGGGGGGTAAGCGATGCCCGCAGCTGGCGCAACGACTGGCCGTTAACAGACCGCACCGATTACCCTTTGCTGTTTGACCGGGAATTAAAGCCTAAACCAGTGCACCAAGAACTGATTAAATTGGCTTCATCATATCAGAAAGTTTGTCCGCTCACGGGCAATAACAAGGACGAGTAATGCCAGCGCAACCTCTGTTCAGCATCGTTATACCGTCGTATAACAGAGCACATTCATTAGCCAATGCCATTGACTCGGTGCTGGCGCAAAGCATTAGTGATTTTGAAGTACTGATTGTCGATGATGGCTCAGTTGATCACACCGCTGACCTGATTGCTGCTGTGCAGGACTCCAGAGTCCGCTATATCAAACAGGCAAATGGTGGGGCAACCAAGGCCCGCAATAAGGGTATTACAGCGGCACGCGGCCGCTATATTGCTTTTCTGGATTCAGATGATACTTTTCTACCCCGGCATCTGGAACAGTCGTTGCCAGTGCTGCAGGCGTCGGAGAAAAACTGTGTCTACTCGCAAGTTATCGTCGAGCGTGGCAACAATGTGCGGTTTTTAAAGCCTGCTCGCGCCATTAAGCAGCACGAAAATATCTCAGATTATTTACTATGTTATAAGGGCTTTGTACCAACTATTACGTTGGTGCTGCCGTCCGCTCTGGCTAACTCAGTACTATACGATGAAAACATTGGCTATGGTGACGATATTGATTTTGCTATCCGTTTAGCGGCCCATGGCGGCAGGTTTGTTATGCTAAAAGAGCCTGGTGCTATCTGGCAGGACTGCTGGAGCGACAGCCGTTTATCCAGCACTATTGATCCGCAGCAACGTTTAGCCTGGTTAAATAAGGTTAAACCCTTGCTGACTAACAAAGCCTATTTTGCCGTATTGGGCCGTTCAGTGGCGAAAGGTTACGCCCAGACGGGGCAAAAGTGGAAGGGGTTTGGCTACTACTTCAGATCATTATGGCATGGCGGCTTTACGCCTAAAACGGCGGTAATGTATTTTTTCCAGATATTGCTGTCAGCGAATCAGTACCGCCATTTTTCTGACTTCCTGGCCAAGCTGGGGCTGCGGCCTTAGTCCCGCTTTAATTAGCCACACGTTATTGATAGCGGCCTTATTTATTAAGAGAGTAACTATGTTTAACAAAGTACTTTTTGTGCTGGATATTAAAATTGTGCTTGGTGCCATGACCCGTTTTTTAAGTGACGACGCCTTTTGCAAAATGGTATTTTTTTTAAAGAACCGGCGTTTGCTTAACCTGGCAGAGCCCCGAACCTTTTCTGAGAAGCTGTACTGGTTAAAACTGCGTACTGATATGGCGTCGCTTTCCCGCTATGCAGATAAAGTGGCGGTACGACATTATGTTCAGGAAAAAATAGGTGCAGATGTGCTGGTACCCGTTATCGGCATATATGCTACTGCCGAGCAGTTTAACCTGGCTGCTATGCCTGAGCGCTTTGTACTGAAATTAAATAGTGCATCCGGCTTTAATCTGATAGTGACCGATAAAACGCGTTATAGCGAAGCGCAAATCCGCCGCTTAATCAGTAAATGGCTGCAGGTTGATTTTTATCGTATCACTCGCGAACGGCAGTACCAACCGATAACAAATAAGGTGATAGCCGAGCACTTTCTTGATGTTGAACAGGGCAAAGCTTTACTTGATTATAAGGTGTATTGTTTTAACGGTCAGCCTGAAATGATCCAGGTTATTTCTGAACGTAGTGGTTTTGCGCAAAGCCACACCTATTATGATGTGCAGTGGGATCTGCTGGATATTTACCGCAAGGAATATGGGGCAGGCCAGGCGTTGGCAAAGCCTGAAAAATTAGCCGAATTGCTGGCTTATGCCGCGGCGCTGGCGCAAGACTTCAGCTTTAGCCGGATAGATTTTTATATTATCAAGCAGAAAATTTACTTTGGTGAAATCACCTTTATACCCGCAAATGCCAATCTGCAGTTTTTGCCGGCAGCTAAAGATTTGGCATTAGCCCGCAAAATCAGCATATCGGAATAAGGGGGTATTCAGCTGTGCCAGTTTACAGGTTCTAAAGTGGTGTAGCGTCTTGTCACTAAGTGGAGCTGGCAGGAGCGGGCGGTGTTTTGGTTAGTCGGGGCGTAATAAGCAGGGTCGTGGTTAATCTGGATAGTTCGAGCAGGGCATTGTCAAGAAAGTTTACAGTGTCAGGCAGGCCCTGCACCAGGCAGGGCCTGCGCCGCATAGTTACTTAGCGTTGTTGCTTAGCTTTTTTCTGCGGCTGGCACCCAGCCCTGCCAGAGCCAGGCCAAACAGGGCTAGTGTACCAGGAGCTGGGATACTGGTGGCGTCGCTTACGGTAAAAAAGTTGTAAGTAAAGGTGCTGCTGTCACCCTCAAAGCTGGATACGGCCAGCCAGTCACCGCTCAACCAGCTATTGCCAGTTAAAAATTCGCGCACGTCGCCGCTCCAGAAATCAATACCACTGATAGTCGGATCAGTCTGCCAGTTTTCAACATCGTCCCAGGCAACAAAAGCATACCATGAGGTTACCGCCTGCCACTCGTCAGCAACGGTGTTGTAATAGTAAAACTCGGTAAACCACTCAAGCAGCGCCAGGTCCCAGCCGCTCGCCTCATCACCATTATCTGTAGTGCGATCCAAGGCGCTAATATCAAGACGGCTGGCAATCCGGATGTCGTCTAATGAACCAAAAACAGTCTGTTCCAGCAGGGTTGAACCCGGGCTGTAAGGCGTTGGAAATCCGCCGATGTCGCCCGCCCCCGGTGCCAGATAACTGACTGCACCAGGTAAAACGTCGGTAGCTGATACCTGAATTAATGCTGCCTGACTGGACAAGCTGAAGCATAACGCTGCGATGGATAAAGTGCTTTTTAACGAGATTTTCATGTTTATCACCATTGTTGTAAATACTGAAAACATATATGCAACAATCGTGCCTCTAGATAAATTCTAGTTATATCAATGACATAATTTTGCACCGGTTTTCTTGTGTAAATAATATTGACAATATGTTAATTTGTTAATTTAGAAATGCAATCCTAAAGCCTTGTCTAATAAAGAGAAAAAATTTAATGCTGCTGTCTGCAGGCTGTAACAAACATCTGTTGTTGTAAATGTGAAATAAAAGTTTTAGATGTTTAAAATGTGATAATTATGTTATTTTGAGTTCGATGTCAGATTTGCGTTGGCCAAATGCGTTGGTTGTGGCGGCTGTCTGATGTCAGTGCTTTAACCTGTTTAGATGGAGTTAACACCGTGAATAAGCAAACTTTCCGTTATGCGGGGCATGCCTCTTATGTTGTTTACCGACTTATTGATTTGATCATTCTCACGGCGGTGTTTATTGCCGGCGTTAAGTTGTATGACGTGACCCTGACCAGTAAGTATGGGCTGCTGCTGTGTGCTCATATGTTGTGTTATTCCTACCTGGCTGAATCTGTGCAGCTTTACCGATCGTGGCGGGTAGGGCGGTTTTCCCGCATGCTGGCACTACTGGTTTTCGTGCATACCTTGTCTTTTCTGCTGGTGCTGGCTGCGCTGTTTGTCTTTAAACAATCTGAAGCCTTTTCGCGGGCGGTATTGGTCGGCTGGTATTTAGGTTCAATCTGTACCTTAGTGCTGTGGCGCTGTTGTGCCAAGATGGTCAAAACAGTGCAGCGCCGTCGTGGCCTTGCTATGCAAAAGGTTGCGATTATTGGTGCCGGTGCCAGCGGTATGAGCTTGTATCAGGAGATCTCACGTCATCCTGAGCTGGGATTTGATTGTATAGGCTTTTTTGATGATCGTGCTGCCAGCCGGCTGCCAGAAGAGCTTCAGCCCTATTTACGCGGTAACTTTAGTGATGTGCTGGCCCTGGCCCGCAATGGCGATTTAGTGAAACTGTATATTAGCCTGCCGATGCTGGCCGAGCAGCGGGTGGCAACCATGATCACTGAGCTTGGTGATACCACGGTTGATGTACTACTGGTGCCGGATTTTCTGATGAAGAACCTGATGCATGGCCGTATTGGTAATGTTGGGGAGGTGGATACGATAAGTGTGTTTGAATCGCCCGGCTTTGGTATTCAGAATTTTTACAAACGCAGCTTTGATATTGCCTTCAGCCTTTGTGCGTTGCTGACGGTATTGCCGTTAATGCTATTAATAGCCCTGGCCGTAAAGCTGACATCGAATGGACCTGTGTTATTTAAGCAAGACCGCTATGGTCTGGATGGCCGTCGGATCGGTGTTTATAAGTTTCGTTCGATGCGGGCTATGGATAATGGCCAAAAGGTGGTGCAGGCTACCCGCAATGACAGCCGTATCACGCCGGTTGGAGCGTTTTTACGGCGTACTTCTTTGGATGAACTGCCGCAGTTTTTTAATGTATTAACCGGCGATATGTCGGTTGTCGGCCCCAGACCGCATGCTGTTGCCCACAATGAGGAGTACCGTAAGCAAGTTGCATTTTATATGCTGCGGCACAAAATGCGCCCGGGTATAACCGGCTGGGCGCAGATTAATGGCTGGCGTGGTGAAACAGACACACTGGAAAAAATGGAAATGCGGGTAAAGTTTGACCTGGACTATATTCGCAACTGGTCGCTACTGTTCGATATAAAAATAATTTTAAACACCCTGGTAAAAGGTTTCTTTAGCAAAAACGCGTATTAATAAGGACGTTAAATGTTTAATTTCTCATGCGTTACGCTTAGTTTGGCGGCGCTGGGAGTATCGGCCACACTAAGTGCCACTGAGTATATTGGTGGCAGTATTACCACTGAAACTGGTATTGACTTTACACCGATGCTGCAAACCCGTTTAAGCCACGATAACAACATCGCCAGTACCAGCGAACATGCAATGTCGAGCTGGCTGCTGGCCGTCACTCCGCTATTGCGTGCGCAGCTTAAGAAGGGGCCTGATGAGTTTAGCGCTACCGCACGCCTGGCCCGCGGCCATTATATGTCGAGCTCTGATGACAACTACCTGGATTTCTTTCTTGGGGCGGACGCTAAGGTAGAGCTGAATGAAAACAACCGTTTCGATCTTGATATTACCTACCGGTCAGGTCATGAAAAGCGTGGTACCGGAGTATCGGAAGGTATGGGTAATGCATTGCAAGAGCCGGTAACCTTTGAGGTGAGTGATGTTGATGTGGACTATGAATATGGTGCCCTGTCTACGCCAGCGCGGTTGCGGTTAATGGCTGGCTGGTACGACAAAGCATATAGCAGTCATGGCAACCTGACCCGCTACCGCAGCTACCAGCGTTTTTCATACGGCGCGGCATTTTACTACAATACCCAGGCCAGCATTCGCCTGCTTAGCGAGGTAACACGTGCCGACATTAATTATGAGCAAACCGACCCTACCGGCAACCGTGATAATACCACAACCAGTTATCGTATGGGGATGGAGTGGCAAGCAACTGCATTAACTTCAGCTGGTGTACGCTTCGGTTATCAGCATAAAGATTTTGAAAGCCTAGGGCGTGAAGATTTCAAGGGCCTTACCTGGCAAGCCAGTTTAGCTTATGCACCACTTAGCTATTCGCAATGGCGGCTAAGCACCGGTAGGTTGGCGAAAGAGCCAAATGTACAGGGCGATTACGTTGAAGAAACCTTATATGGGATCAGCTGGCGCCATAATTGGTCTGAGCTGTTGGCAAGCACCATTCGTTTTGCTTACAGCTGTGAAGATTTCGCGGGTAGCGGGCGTAGTGATAAAACCCGGGAGCTAAGTCTGGCAGTAAGCTATTTGCTGCGCGCCAATATGTTATTGACAGCCGGTACCGACCTTAGCCGCAAAGTTTCTACAGCCAGGCACATTCGTTTTGATAAAAACATATTCTACGTTGGAGTTCAGGCAGGTTTATGATGCTGATATTAAAACCATTACTACTATGCTCGCTGGTACTTGCCAGCTGGAGTGCTGTTGCTGATGACAGCTATTTACTGGGAGCGGGGGATAAGATCAGTATCCGGGTGTTTGGCCAGGATGATCTGGCGTTGAAAACACAGCTTACTGACAGCGGTACCATAAATTATCCTTTCCTGGGTAGTATTAAAGCGACCGGTTTAACATTGAAACAACTGGAGCAGCTTATCTATCAGGGGTTGGCAGGTGATTATCTGATAGCCCCCAGTGTGTTTGTTGGCATTGACGAATACCGGCCATTTTACATTCACGGCGAAGTGAAAAAACCCGGAGCTTACTTTTACCAGCCTGGTATGACCGTAAATCAGGCTGTTGCGCTGGCGGGTGGGCTGACTGAGCGCGCATCCCGCGATCGGATTATGATTGCCCGCGAAGCGAATAAAGCAGAAGCCGAAAATGCCAGCCTGAACAGTCGGGTACTAGCGGGTGATACCGTGACTATTTTACAGAGATTCTTTTAAATGCAAGTTGACATCACGCGAGTGGATAGTGCCAGTCAGGCCATCCAGGTTATTGACCTGAAAAAAACCATTAATGTTATTTACCGGGCAAAATGGCGCATCATGGCCTTTACGTTGCTATGCGGTGCTTTGGCAACTTTTGTGTTGTTAAATATGGCGCCGGTATACCGGGCGACCTCAACGTTACTGCTGGAAGCCAATCAGGCCCGCGCCATTAAGATTGAAGAGGTTTATGGCTTCAACTCGTCGCAGCAGGAATATTATCTGACGCAGTTTGAAGTACTGAAATCACGCTCTATCGCCGAGCAGGTGTTTAAGCAACTGAATGTTGCCAGCCACTTTGAATACCAGCCTAAACCTGGCTGGAAGCAACAGCTCGTGGCGTTACTGCCTTTTCTGCCCCAAAAAGCGCCTGTTGCTGATCCCGACTATGCTGCTTTCCTGCTGCATAAACGGCAACTGGACGCCTTTGTGCGAAATGTTCAGATTACGCCGGTACGCCGGACCCAGCTGGTCAGGTTAAGCTTTAGCTCTGAAGATCCGCGGTTGGCGCAGGCGGTGGCCGATGCATTGGGTGAGGCCTATATAAACAGCCAGTTGGATGCTCGGCTGGGGATGACCCAAAAAGCCAGTAGCTGGCTGGGTGGGCGGGTGACAGAACTGCGTGACAAGCTGGAACAAAGCGAGTTTAAACTGGAGCAATTTCGTGCAACCCATAACTTAGTTGATGTAGCAGGTGTTACCGCACTGGATCAACGTGAGCTGGAGCGATTGAACGAGCAATTGTCAGTTGCCCGTGCCCGTAAAGCAGAAACGGAGGGTTTTTTAAACCTGGTACAGCGATTTGGCCGCGATGATATCCGGCGCCTGGAAAGCTTGCCGGAAATTACCTCGCATATCTCAATCCAGAACGTAAAACGTGAAGTGCTGGTCACCGAGCGTAAAGTGTCTGAACTTGCTAAGGTATACGGGCCGAAACACCCGAGAATGATTTCAGCTCAGGCTGAACTGCAGTCGGTACAGCAAAATCTTACCCAACAAATTTTGCGGCTGATTGACGGAGTCGAAAAGGAAGCACAGGCGACTGCAGAGCGCCTGACTGCGCTTGAACAGCGTTTTGCCCTGGCACGAAGCCGCTTTTCTGGGTTAGGTTCGCTGGAGTCAGACTATCGGCGGCTGGAACGTGAAGTCGAAGCCAACCGCTTGTTATTTGATAACTTTATGGCCCGGCAAAAAGAAACGGAAGTAACAGGGGGCTTTGATGCACCTATCGCGCGCTTTACCGATTTGGCGACTTTGCCCACCGTACCGGAAAAACCAAATAAGAGGCTGATTTTATTACTGGTGTTAATTGCTGCTTCAGGTGTTGCTATTGTTATGGCACTGGTTCTCGATGCCCTGAATGACACCATAAAGCATCTGCCCGATGTGGAGAAAATGCTGAACCAACGGGCGCTGGGCTTTTTGCCACGGAGTACGAAAAAGGCCACTGAACTGGTGCGGGCCCGTGCCTATTTTGATCGTTCACAGCGCCAACATATTGAGGCTGTGTCTAATATCCGCACCAGCTTATCGCTGCTTGCAATAGATAAATCATTGCAAATCATCGAGGTTACCTCGTCTTACCCGGAAGAGGGAAAAACCTCCGTCAGCTTAAATCTGGCTTATGCTTATGCTGCGCTTGAGCGGGTGTTGGTGATCGACGCCGACATGCGCAAACCAACGCTGGGCAGTAAACTGGGATTGCCCAGTTATCAGAGCGGCCTGGCCAATGTACTGTCCGGTACGGAAAAACTAGCCGACTGTATCGTCAGGGATGAGCAGAGTGGCGTTGATGTGTTAGCCGCAGGTGCCGTGCCGCTTAATCCACTGGAGTTGTTAGCTGGTGGTGCTTTCGAAGCACTGCTGAATACCTTACGCGCCGACTACGACAAGATTATTATTGATACGCCACCGGTGCAATTAGTCAGTGACAGTTTGCTGCTGGCTCCGATGTCTGATGCTGTGTTACTGGTAGTGAAAGCCGACCATACCCGCAGCCCGGCGCTGAAAAACTCTATCGCGAAAATTAATCAGGCGCACGGTAATTTGTATGGTGTTGTTTTAAACCAGATGGATACTGAAAAAGCGGCCAGTTATTATGGCCAGTACGGTCAGTATGGCTATTATGGCGCAGAGCAGGCATAACCGGTGATCGATTTACATTGCCACATATTACCCGCGGTGGATGACGGCGCCGCCGATATGGCCGAAGCCTTAGCGCTGTTGCGTCTGGCCCAGCAGCAGGGGATCAGTCATATGGTGGCCACACCTCATGTGCAGGCAGGGTATTATGACAATACCGTCAGTAGTATCACGGCGGCGTTGTCTGCACTGCGGCATGGCGCAGCAGCAGCAGGTATCGATATCCAGCTGGCCGCTGCCGCAGAGCTCAGAGTCGAGCCACAGCTTATTCAGCTGGCAGAGCGTAAAGCCCTGCCGCTGCTGGGGCATTATCAGGGCGATATGTTACTGCTGCTGGAATTTCCTCACAGCCATATTCCGGCAGGAAGTGATAAGCTGATTAAATACCTTGGCCGGCTCGGCTACCGGGTGATGGTAGCGCACCCCGAGCGCAACCGCGAGTTGCAACAGGAACCGTCTAAAATCAGCCAGTTACAGCGGCTGGATTGCTTATTTCAGCTGACCGCAGCGTCACTGCTGGGTGTGATGGGTGATAAACCGTTGCAACTCGCGCGGCAGTATCTGGCACAGGGTATCTTCAGCGTTATTGCTACAGATTGTCATTCAGTAAAACGCCGGCCACCGCTGCTGGCCGATGCTAAGGCGGCGTTAGCCAGTAGCATGACGCCAGAGCAACTGCAGCAATTGCTGGTGGATACGCCGGCAGAAATCAGCCAGTCGCTGTTTACCGCTGGTGGGGTGATGGTGGCTGGCTGATGCAACCTAAACACGCCCGTTGGCTTTATCCTGCAATGGCACTGGCCATGCTTGTGGCCATAGGGTTACTGGCCAGACAGGGCCTGGCCAGTGCCTATCACTTTAAGTCGGTATATTATCTGGAGCGTTGGCAACACGACAGCGTTGTATTGCTACCCGCTTATCAGGATGCGAAAGCGGCAGCGCAGCGCTCGCTAAAGCTTGACAACGCTAATCCGCATTATCGGCTGATGTTAGCCCGTACCTTAGAGTGGGGCCATCAACAGCAATTAGAGCAGGTTGACCCCTTGCTACTTCGCCAGCTGTATCAGCAGGCGCTGGCGCAAAGGCCACAGTGGGGGGATGGCTATGCGGCTTATGCCTATGCGTTGGCCTGGATCCTGGCACAGCCAGAAGAAGCCGCCCGGCAATTGCTGCAAGCTCAGCAATATGGACCTTATATGCCACAACCTCTGCTACTTGGCGCAAGGCTGGCAAATGATTTCTGGCCACAGCTACCGCCAGAATTTAAAGCACAGTATTTTACTGACCAACTTAAACTGGCAACCGCCTATTATCCGGTGTACCGGCAGTACATTGCGATAGCGCGGCAAAGCCCGCTGCGCGACGTACAGTGTGCCTTTTTGCGCCAACACGCGTTAAACCCTGGCGTCTATGCCCGGCTGCGGCATGATCTGTGCCGGCATTGGCCACAGCCGGTTTAAGCTTGCGGGACTAAAATGCTGGCACGACAAGGCTTTTTTGCGAGCAGGCAGCTAGTCACAGCTGCAGCAGAGTGTGTTATTCTTGGCCCACTATAGATACTGCCGGAGATTTTATGGACGCTAATCACGTCGAAATACGCCATTTGACCAACCAGGATATGACAGAGCTTAGGGCGGCCTCGGAAGAGGTGTATCAAACGGGTCCGTTACTGACCTGGACTGCCGATATTGTCGACACCTTACTGACCAAATTCCCTGAGGGGCAGATTTGTGTCTGTGTTGACGGTAAAGTAGTGGGTTGTGCTTTTTCATTAATTATCGATTACAGCAAATTCAGTGACGACCATACCTACGAGCAGATTATCTCTGGTTTTTCATTTGATAATCATGATCCTAATGGCGATGTGCTGTATGGTATTGAAGTGTTTATTCACCCGGACTACCGCGGTCTGCGCCTGGCCCGGCGCTTATATGATGTGCGTAAAGAGCTGTGTGAGAACCTGAACTTACGGGCCATTATGGCTGGTGGGCGCATGCCAAACTATGAGCAGCATGCTGATACTCTGACGGCAAAACAGTATATTGAGAAAGTGAAACGCAAAGAGTTGTACGATCCGGTGCTGAGCTTTCAGCTGGCCAATGGTTTTCACGTGCGTAAATTGTTAAAAGGTTACATACCCGGTGATGTTGAATCACAGGAATACGCCACCTTACTGGAATGGTTAAATATCTACTATACCAAGTCCGTTAAGCTGATTAATGCGCCTAAGGCGGAAGTGCGGCTGGGGTTGGTGCAATGGCAAATGCGCAGCATGGAAAACATTGAAAAACTGTTTGAACAAATGGAATTTTTTGTTGATGCCGTATCGGATTATAAAAGCGATTTTATTCTGTTTCCAGAGCTGTTCGCTGCGCCTTTAATGGCTCATTACAATCACTTAAGCGTCACCGAAAGTATTCGCCAGTTGGCCAAATATACCGAGACTATTCGGGATAAATTTGTTGATTTTGCCATTGCCTACAACATTAATATTATTACCGGCAGTATGCCGTATCTGATCGACGGCAAGTTGTATAACAGCGGCTTTTTATGCCGGCGCGATGGCAGCTGGGAGCAGTACGACAAAGTGCATGTTACCCCGGCAGAGAAGCGCAACTGGGCGATGACCGGCGGCAGTAAAGTGGAAGTGTTTGACACCGATTGTGGCAAAATCGGCATTATGATTTGCTACGATGTCGAGTTTCCGGAATATGCCCGCCTGTTATCGGATCAGGGTATGAATATTTTGTTCGTGCCTTTTTTAACTGATACCCAGAACGGATACACCCGGGTGCGCCACTGTGCCATGGCCCGCGCTATA
This sequence comes from Arsukibacterium ikkense, assembly GCF_000987775.1. GTDB lineage: Bacteria > Pseudomonadota > Gammaproteobacteria > Enterobacterales > Alteromonadaceae > Alishewanella > Alishewanella ikkense. The sequence goes on along the minus strand of NZ_LAHO01000002.1, from coordinate 72,284 downwards.
GAAAATGAATGTTATGTGGCAATTGCCGGCGCGGTGGGTAACCTGGCACGGGTGAACAATATGGATATTCAGTACGCGCAGTCGGCACTGTTTACGCCGTCTGATTTCTCGTTTCCGACTACCGGCATTAAAGCCGAAGCTACCCCCAATTCAGAAATGCTGTTAATTGTCGATGTGAATCTGGATTTATTAAAAGAGTTGCATACCCATGGCAGTGTTCACACCATGAAAGACCGGCGGCACGATGTGTATCAATTATCGCTGGTTAACCCACCTAAAATCAAAAAGTGAGTGCATAGCTAAGTTCAGCTTATAGTCATCGCCTGAAAACTATTTATTGGGCGATGGCTTGTTTCAGCGCTGACGAAGCCTCATGCTATGACCACGCAACTGTGCTACGCAGCTTGTGTATCCTGTTTGATGAGGTGTTATGCGTTGGCTGAGTAGTTTCGCCATTCTGGTTTATTTAAGCTTATTGTGCTCGCCGCAAGCCCTGGCCGTGCACGATAGTCGCTTATCACCATTGGCTGATACCCAGCTGCAGGCGCTTAATCCGGCACTTTATTACTATACCGCTAGCTCGATTACTGACCATGATGATTCGCCACCAGTAGCACTGTTTTCTGCTATTACGGCTAATGCTTATTGTACTGTTCCACCAGCGCAGGCCAGTGTTAGCGCTAGCCTGAGCAAGGTGTGCTATAGCGCACATCCGGCGCGAGCCCCTCCCGTATTTTCTTCACACTAACACTAACAATTTAGCCGAACAGTCAGCCTGTTGGTATTTTTGAGTGGTTGCTATAGCCAGGCTTAGCGGCTGCTAGCTATGTGAAGGAAAAGTCATGTTAAATAAGAACCCGTTATGGCGGTACCTGTTGGTAAGCGCCATGCTGCTATTGACCCTGCTCTATGCGTTACCCAATTTATATCCGGAAGACCCCGCGTTACAAATTAGCGCCAGTCGCGGCAGTGCTATTACTGAACAACGCCAGCAGCAATTTGAGCAAGAGCTTGAACACGCCGGGCTAAGCGCAAAATCTGTGCAACTGGCTGATGGCAAAATAATTGCCCGTTTTCACAGCGCTGAGCAGCAATTGCAGGCGCGGGATCTGGCGAAAACCCTGTTAGGTAAGAATTACACCACGGCCCTTAGCCTGGTGCCGGCCACCCCCGACTGGTTAAGTGCCATTGGTGCCACGCCGATGAAGCTGGGCCTGGATTTACGCGGTGGTGTGCACTTTTTGCTGGCGGTAGATATGCAGGCCGCGCTGGATAAAAACCTCAATGATTTGGCCAGTCAGGTTCGCAGTGATTTGCGCCAGGCCCAGATCCGTTACCTTGGCGTTCAAACCGAGCTTAGCAACAACCAGCTGCTGTTAAGTTTTCGTCAGGCTGAGGAGATGCAGGCTGCCGCCATGCTGTTAGCGAAGCAGGATCGCCAGCTTGTGATCACTGCAGATAATGATGCGCTGCATTTGCGCCTGGCGTTGAGCGAGCAGCGCCAGCGTGAGATCCGGGAATATGCGCTGGAGCAAAACATTACCATTATTCGCAACCGGGTAAACCAGATTGGGGTGGCCGAGCCGGTGGTGCAGCGTCAGGGCGCTGATCGGATAGTAGTGCAATTGCCTGGGGTACAGGATACCGCCCAGGCGAAAGATATTTTAAGTGCCACCGCCACGCTGGAGTTTCGGCTGGTAGATACAGACAGCGATATCGCCGCCGCCGTAGCGGGGCGCCTGCCGGTGCATGCGGACTTATATGCCAGCACCGATGGCCGGCCACTGTTGCTGGATAAACGGGTATTGCTGACCGGCGATCATATTATTGATGCCAGTGCTGGCTATGATCAGTATGGTCAGGCCAAAGTGAATATTAAGCTGGATAGCGCCGGTGGCAGTTTAATGGCGGATGCGTCTAAAAATGCGGTTGGCCGGCGGCTGGCTTCGGTATTTATTGAGTATAAACCCGGTACTGAACTGGGCAGCGATGGCACGCCGTTACTGGTAAAACAACAGGAGGTGATTAACGACGCCACTATTCAAATGCGTCTGGGGCGCGAATTTGATATTACCGGTCTGAGCTCACCGGCCGAAGCCCGTCACCTGGCCAGTTTATTACGGGCGGGCGCTTTGCTGGCGCCGGTACAAATTATTGAAGAGCGCACTATAGGCCCCAGCTTAGGCCAGGAAAATATTAAACTGGGCATGCTGGCTATTCAGTGGGGCCTGGTAGCGGTGCTGCTGTTTATGGTGCTGTACTACAAAGCTTTTGGCCTGATTGCCAATATTGCGCTGGGCGCCAACCTTATTTTAATGATTGGTTTTTTGTCGATGATCCCGGGCGCCACGCTGACGCTACCGGGCATGGCCGGCATTGTGCTAACTGTGGGGATGGCGGTCGATGCTAATGTGCTTATCTTTGAGCGCATACGGGAGGAGCTGGCCGAAGGGCGTTCGGTGCAGCAGGCTATCCATGTCGGGTACGATCGCGCCTTTGCCACTATTGCCGATTCTAATATTACCACCTTGCTGGTGGCGCTGATCCTGTTCGGGGTTGGCACCGGCCCGGTGAAAGGCTTTGCCATTACCCTGGCCATTGGCATTCTTACCTCGATTTTTACTGCGGTAGTGGGTACCCGTTTATTGGTTAATGTAATCTGGGGTGGCCGCCGTTTGCAGTCACTGCCGCTGTAAGGAGTGGGGTATGCAAATATTTAATTTTGGCCAGCCGCTTAATTTTATGAAATTTAAATGGCCTGCTTTGTGGTTGTCTGCCTTACTGGTAGTAGGGTCTTTTGTATCTATTTTCAGCCAGGGTATAAACTGGGGCCTGGATTTTACCGGTGGTACCGTAATTGAGGTAGGGCTGGCGCAAGGGGCCGATCTGAGCATGATGCGCCAAACACTGGCGGCAGCCGGTTACCCCGATGCAGTTCTTCAGTTGTTTGGTACGAGTAAAGAGGTGCTTATTCGTATTCCACTTCGCGCCGATGTGGCACAGGCGGCAGTAGGCGAGGCAGTGTTGCAGGCACTGAATAGTCAGCTGGCCGAGCCGGTAACTATGCGCCGGGTTGAATTTGTCGGCCCCAGTGTCGGCGAAGAGTTAAAACAAGACGGTGGCCTGGCCATGCTGGTGGCGCTGCTTGGTATTTTGCTGTATGTCGCATTGCGCTTTGAATGGCGCTTGTCGGTGGGGGCGGTGGTATCACTGGCGCATGATGTGATCCTGACGCTGGGCTTGTTTTCGGTGTTGCAACTGGAGTTTGATTTAACCGTACTCGCCGCCATTCTGGCGCTGATTGGTTATTCGATTAACGACACCATAGTGGTGTTTGACCGGCTGCGGGAGAGCTTTCGCAAGCTACGTGATGCTACGGTAGATGACACTATTAACCATGCTATTACCTCCACGTTAAACCGCACCGTGATTACGTCGCTGACCACGGTACTGGTGTTGCTGGTGCTGTTCTTTATGGGCGGGGCACTCATTCATGGTTTTGCTACTGCACTGTTGTTCGGTGTTGCTATCGGTACCTATTCTTCGGTGTATGTGGCCAGTGCAACGGCAGAGGTGCTTGGCATCAGCCGCGAAGATATGTTACCCCCACCGCCGCCTGAAGCAGAGCATACCGGGTAAGTTGTGTTATGAAAAACGGCCATAAGGCCGTTTTTGTGCTGCGGTGTAAATTGGTTTAACGGCTCCGGCTAACTGTGCTACCGTTTGTAAGTACTTTTATTAACGTCAGGAATGAGCGAATGGCACTGCCTGTTACGTCGCAAGATAATAGCAAGCTCAGGGAACGCTCAGGTCTGGCTGACGACGCTATGGTATTTGCCGCTGACAGCGAGGCACCGCAGCGTGAATATCAGTACTGGACAGTACTGATTGTCGATGACGATCCGGAAATTCACCAGGTTACCTTGCTGGCCCTGCGTGATTTTAACTTTAAGAACCATAAACTTAAGTTTATCAGTGCTTACAGTGCCAGCGAAGCCAAGCCGATTTTAGCCAATAACAGTGACATCGCCCTGGTATTGCTGGACGTGGTAATGGAAACCGATGATGCCGGTCTGACCTTGGTGCACTATATCCGCGATACTCTGCAAAACCAGCTGGTGCGTATAGTACTGCGTACCGGTCAGCCAGGGCAGGCACCAGAGCAGAAGGTGGTGCAAGACTATGATATTAATGATTACCGGGCTAAAACCGAACTGACAGTGCAGCGATTAACCACTACCGTATTGTCGGCACTGCGCGCTTATACTGCTATCGCTGAACTGGCACAGCTTAATGAAACCCTGGAAGCTAAAGTTCAGGCCAGAACGGCAGAATTGGCGGTCAGTAATCAGCAATTACAGCAAACGCTGGCCGAGCTGGAAGCCGGTGAGCGCGCCGGTAAGCAGGTACAATTTAATATGCTGCCAGCGGCCAGTTTTAGTTGCGGCAACTACCAGTTCAGCCATGCGCTTTATCCTTCGGCCTATATGAGCGGCGACTTTGTTGATTATTTTACTGCCAACGAGCACCAGGTGGTATTTTACATTGCCGATGTGTCGGGCCATGGTGTGGCATCAGCTTTTGTTACCGTGTACTTAAAACGTTTTATCAGTAGTAATTATGAGCGCTTGCAGCGCGGCAGTGCCGATACCCTGCTTAACCCTGCGGCCATGCTGACGGCGCTAAACAGCGAGTTGCTGCGGGAAAACCTCACTAAATATATTGCGCTGTTTTATGCGGTGCTTGATACCCGCAGCCATCAGTTAACCTATGCCAATGCCGGGGCTTATCCGTGGCCGCTGCTACTGCAACCGCAGCAAGCGCGCTACCTTGAGCTGAAAAGCACCCCGGTTGGCATGTTTGATTTTGCCAGTTACCAGAACCATTCGCTAACCATGAATGAAGACAGTAGTTTGTTGTTGTGCTCGGACGGGCTGTTAGATTTGCTGCCTCAAAAGACCACTGAGCTTAAACTGCAGTTTCTTAAAGATCATAGCGCTACTGCCCCCGATATTGCCGGATTACTGCAGGCGCTGGGTGTTGATCCGGATCAGGCATTGCCGGATGATTTAACTATACTTAAGCTTATCCGATGCCAGCATAAACCGGGAGTAAGTAACGGATGAGTGAACAAGAGCAAATCCTGTTTGCCCGTGTTGATAACTGTTGTTATTTCAAGTTGTGCGGCGAGCTGCGTTACACCAATGCCAGCGGCATGGATGATCTGATTGAGCGGTTATTCAGCGATGCAACACCTTGCAGCCAGGTGGTTATCGATTTAAATCAGGCGACCTTTATCGACAGCACCTACATCGGCTTGCTGGCCAGTCTGGCTCGTTATTGCCAGCAGCAACAACTGCCAAAACCAACCCTATTTTCCACCCAAAGTGAAATAAATGACCTGCTGTTTGGCTTGTGTCTGGATCAGGCCTTTCAGATTATTCAGCAACCCACCCATTTAGCTCCAGGCAATGTGCCGGCCGATATGACAAGTATTGCTGCACAGTCATACAGCGAGCAGGAGCAGGGCAGGATGATTTTACGGGCACACCAGGCGCTGCTGGATCTTAACGATAAAAACAAAGCAGAATTTCAGCCTCTGGTTGATTTGCTAAGGCAGCAACTGAACTAAGCGCATTTGGCCCGGCCACTTTGCTGCTGAGCTAACCGATATACCGCTCAGCAGCATGCGCTACAATAATTCACTGGGCCAGCAACAAACCAAACACTTCCCAGTCATTTAGACAAACGGCTGCTATCTGCTAACCGCAGGGAGATTCTTGCTTCCGCTTCTGGCTCGTTTTAGCTATTGGTATTAAATCATCTGGCTGATGAGTGCCAGAAGCAGACGTACAGTTTAATTTTGTTATGGACCTCAAATTCAAAATCGGTTTGAGTCAGGCTAATGTCCTCCGGGCTGGCTGTGGTGCCTGTCCAGTTTTGCTCTCTGTGTATGAATTTTTAAGATACATTATTGCGTAAAATGGCAAAGATAAATTAAGTAGCGCCTTAAGTAATCAGCAGACGTTTGTTTTTCCTCATTCTTCTACATGAGCCAGCTTTTGTGAGGGCCAGGAATCGTCCAAATGCCCATAATGAGGACAGCTAATCCACTAAGTAACCTAAAGTTTGAGTTTTTTATTACTGACTGAAATTTCACACTCAATGAGCCTGTTAACAGCAGTGCTGGAATGGTTCCCATGCCAAAGGCCAACATCAATAGCGGTGATATAATTACTGAGCCTTGTGCAGCAGACCAAACCAGAGTGCTGTAAACCAAGCCACAAGGTAACCATCCCCAGAAAAATCCGACAATAAAAGCTTTTCGGCTATTGTTGATGGGATAAAATGCTCTGGATAGCGGCTGTATAAATGAAAAGACTTTTGCGCCGGCTCTTTCTATGTGAACAAGTACCTTTGATAAACCTGCAATATAGAGCCCCATCAAAATCATAAGAATCCCGGCGAACAAGCGAAGCAGCTTACCCGCACCCAGATCTTGTGCGAAGTAACCAACAGATCCCACCATCACTCCCGCCAGGACATAAGAGAAGATTCTTCCTAAATTTAACAGGTTTAGAAACCAAACCTTTTCAGCTGGTTTCTGCGGTTTAAGGCCCATTGAGAGTGCGGAGCTTAAACCTCCACACATGCCGATACAGTGGGCGCTGCCTAATAAGCCAATCACAAAGGCACTGCCGAATAGTAACGCCACTTCATGTGTCATGCTTAAGCTCCAATTGGTATAGTCAAACTGACGCTCATGTTTCTGCCTTGCCCCAAGGCATAGCCTTTATAAGTATCTAAAAAGTTACTGTAGGCTTTATCAAACACGTTATTTACTGAAAGTCTCAGGACTATGGGCGATGAAAAAGCCTTAAGCTCGCCTTTTATCCCAAAATTCCACAGGGTATAAGCTGGAGTTGAAGCAGTACCAAAGGGCAACTTATCGTATTGCGAAAAAGGCTCATACACACCGGCACTTTGCTTATGAGCATAATATTGAGCATTAAGATAAAGCTCTGGGGCCTCGAATATCAGCAACTTTTCTGGTTGCCAGAGCAACTCTGCGTGGAGTTTGTCTGCTGGCAACAACGGTAATTCTGAGCCGATATCTTTAAGCTTGCTGTTGATCTTTGTGAAGTTCGCTACAAGCTTTACACTATCCGTAAGTTGCCATTGTGCTTCGGTTTCGCTGCCGAGCAGTCTGGCATCGCCTTGCCTGAGCTGATGGATGGGTAAGCCTGAGGGTGCGTGTAACTCTGTTGTTCTGGCTTGGTAAATATACTCATCAATGGTGTTATAAAAAACAATAAAGGAAAAGTTAATACGTTGCGTAAAATAACGTATTCCAACATCTTTATTGAAAGAATATTCTTCTTCTAACTCAGGATTGCCCTGTTGATAGGCCGCTACGCCACCATGGACACCCAGTGCATAAAGATCAAACACTGAAGGAGCACGAAACCCTCGGGCGAGATGCGTTGTAGCAAGCCAATTATCTGCAAATTGCCAGGTTAGACCCAAAGATCCACTCAATGCATTCCAATGGCGTGAATCGCTGCTGTTTACAGCTAGATGAGCTTGCTGCGATATATAATCAAACCTAAATCCTATTTCAGTTATCCATTTTCCATGCTCCAGACGCTCAAAAGCAAAAAGCGAATAGCTATTGCTGTTCGCATCCGGAATTAAATTACCCACATAGGTGCGCTGCTGCTTATCAACCACTTCAAATCCAAGCTCACCTTGCCAGCCCTTAATAGCGTCATGAACCACAGAGAAACGACCTTGGTAGCGATTAAGCTCCAGGCTTAAGTCAATATTGCCATCATCAAGCCCCTGATAGGCGATACCTGTACTTGCATCCCTGAGATTCTTTTGCCAGCTTAAACGTGATTTGAATAACCAATTTTCATTCATCTGATACGCGTTATCGAGTAGCAGATTGTGATTCGTCAAGAATTGGCCAGTTGGTTGCCCATTTTGTTGCAGATAATTCTGATCATTAGCCCAGAACATGTAACGTAAAGTGCTTTCAAATGTGTTATTGGCGAAACCAATAGCAGAAGCAAAATCACGCGCTTTAAAATCAGTGAACGGTATTTCTCCTGAAAAAAGAGGGGCGGTACCGCTGATATTTAACGGAAAAGTCAGGACACTGGGGGTAGAGAAGTTATCTGCCTCAGTTTGCCCAAACCCTAAATAGCCGCCCCAGTTGTTGTAACTGGCATCTGCATCAAAATACAAGCTACGCTGATTATTGTTCGAGTGATATTGCGAAAAGAGCGTTGCCTGGTTTAGCTCGCTGACGCCTGAATTAAGCAGTAGGGGCCTGCTTATAAGGTTAACAACACCACCCATTGCATCGGCACCGTATAAAACGCTCATGGGGCCTTTCACTACTTCAATACGTTCGGCTAGAAATGGATCGACATTAGGTGGATGTCTCACGCCATATTGCTGATGGTCTTGTGGCACACCATCTAGGAGAATACGGATCCGGTCTCCGCTTAGCCCTCTTAACACCGGTTTCCCAGATTGTCCGCCAGTAGCAACATTACTAACACCCGCTATTTTTTCGAGCGATGCGCCTAAAGATAGAGATTGATAGCGCGCTTTTTCATCGCTAGCGAGTATCTCTATAGCCGAAGCGGAATCATTAACCCGTGTTTTAAAGGGTGATGCTGTGATGCTTATTTTCTCTAAGTCATGCTCTGAGATGGCTTTCAATTCCGCTTGGCTGTTTGATCGCGTTTCTGCATGTGCGTTTGCAATGAGGGTACATCCTTGAACCAAGAGTAACATTGAGCTGAGTTGAGTTAATCGTTTCATCAGTATTTCTTTATATTAGACATATCTGAATGTTATAACATCTCAAAATGGTTTTCAGGTGTTTTAGCCGCGACATATTGTCGCACTTAAGTGCGGCAAGAGCTGGAGCAGAGCAACATATTTTTTTGCCAATTAAGAAGCCTTTATTAGAAATAATAGGTTTCCCTAATTGAGGTTTAATTATAAGTAACTGATTATTAATGGCAAAAAGCGCATAAGGGCGGTGTATAAAATATGGCCGCTCTAAACAGCCAAGTTGAACTTTTAGTAAGAAAACAACTTATTAATCGATAAATCCGATTACGTTAATCTAAAACTTTTATTTCCTTTGGTTATAAACATAGTCTAATTTGATATAAGCGAATTCGCTAAAGTACTCTTAACAACCAATCGAGGATTACAAAATGTCTGAACAAAACGTGACGTTCCCACAGCTGAATAAACCGGCTCCAGCTTTTAATGCAAAAACCACTTTTGGCATGAAAACCCTGGAAGACTACAAAGGTAAATGGCTGGTGCTGTTCTCTCACCCTGCGGATTTTACGCCAGTGTGTACCACCGAGTTTATGGGTTTTGCGGCCCGTGCTGAGCAGTTTGCTGCGTTAAACTGTGAGCTGTTAGGTTTGTCAATTGATAGCGTGCACTCACACATTGCCTGGGCACGCAGCATTGAAGAAAACTTTGGTGTGAAAATTACCTTCCCTATCATTGCCGATTTATCGATGGAAGTGGCAAAAGCTTACGGCATGATCCAGCCAGGTGCCAGCGACACAGCGGCGGTACGTGCCACCTTTATTATTGACCCGAACGGCATTTTACGGGCGATGGTGTACTACCCAATGAGCAATGGCCGCAGCATCGACGAGTTCGTGCGGGTATTAAAAGCGCTGCAAACCAGTGATGAGCATAAAGTGGCAACACCAGAAAACTGGCAGCCAGGTGAAGATGTCATCGTGCCACCACCAGCAACGATGGCTGATGCCGAAGTCCGTAAGGATCAAGGCTACCAATATATCGACTGGTATTTCAGCAAAAAATCTCTGTAATACAGTGCTGATGTTTTCAAGAGCTGCTTTGCAGCTCTTGCTTTCACTTTTTAGGAGGGGTTATGGATCCTTTAGTACACGTAAAAGCCTTTTTAGATAGCGACAGTGAAACCTTTAGCTATGTGGTTGCCGATTTAACTTCGGGCTTGGCTGTGATTATCGATCCGGTACTGGATTTTGATTACAAGTCAGGTCATACCTCGACCAAAAGTGCAGAAGAGATTCTGGCTTATGTAGAGCAGAAAACCTTTACTGTGGAATGGATACTGGAAACCCATGCCCATGCGGATCACTTATCTGCCGCACCGTTTTTTAAAGAGAAAGTCGGCGCCAAAATTGGCATTGGTGAACACATCCAGCAAGTACAGTCGATTTTTAAGCAGATTTTCAATTTAGAAAAAGAATTCCTGCCTAATGGTGCTCAGTTTGATCACTTATTCAAAGATGGCGAAGAGCTCAAGGTTGGCAGTTTGTCGATCAAGGTGATGCACACCCCTGGCCACACGCCAGCCGATTTGGCCTATTTGATTAACGGCAAGAAGGCGTTTGTCGGTGATACCTTATTTATGCCGGATGTCGGTACGGCACGCTGTGACTTCCCGGGTGGCAGCGCGGTAACGCTATACCAATCAATAAAAAAATTACTTTCTTTGCCTGCTGAGACAGAAATCTATATCTGTCACGATTATCCCACTCAAGGCAGGGAGCATGAATACAAAACCACGGTAGCAGAACAACTGGAGCACAACATTCATGTAAACAGCGAGATTGCAGAAGATGCCTTTGTGCAAAAACGCAAAGCACGGGATAAGACTTTATCAATGCCTCGGCTGATTTTACCCTCTATTCAGGTCAATATCCGCGCTGGGCAGTTACCTCCTAAAGAGGATAATGGTCAGGTATATTTGAAAGTCCCGATAAATATGCTCTGAAGGCAAACAGAAAAATTTTATTTCTATACCGGTCAGTTATTTAGGAGTAATGAAATGGTAAAAACATCGCAAGAATTAGTTTTAGAAGCCAAAGCTCAAATTACTGAAATCTCAGTAGCTCAATTAGCTGAAATACTTAACGACCACCATACTGTACTTATTGATGTTCGCGAACCTGATGAATATCAACAAGGCTATATTGATCGCTCTGTAAACTTCCCGCGAGGCATGTTGGAGATGAAAATTCATCAACACCCATCTGTTGTCGCACATTGTGATGCCAAAACTGCGTTAGAAGACCTTGCTGACAAACCGGTGTATTTAATGTGTCGCTCTGGAGCACGCTCTGCTCTTGCTGCGCTCACATTGAAGCAAATGGGACTGAAAAATGTATTTTCAATCGCAGGAGGGTTTCAAAGTTGGATTGATGCTGGATTTAAAATCGAAACCTGATTAGAGCTAAAACTTTCGCTGCTTTACTACATTCCAAATCGCTGGAGGGCGAGTGATGAAAAACGAGAGCCTGATTGGCCAGCAGGGGATAGGCTCAGTTTACGCCGGACCACAGGGTGCCCTTAAAACCAGCGAACAAATTGACGCTTTTATTGCAAAAGGCTCAGGCAAAGGACTCTTTACTTTACCGACAACTTTTTTGAAATGTGCTGGTGCACCGTTAAAAATGACCTTTACTACCTTATCTCGTCTTAAAAACAGTGGTAAGCGAGATGCCTTCGACCTTCAATTTATGACACCTTTTGCCAACCGGGTGTTTACGGTGCCAGTGTATAACGACTTCGTAGTCAATCGTTGGGCAGAGCAAGGTGTAACGGTGAATTATCAGCGTGAGCTTACCGCTATTGATGCCGCAGCGAAGCAGGCATATTTTACAGACCTGAATGGTAGCGTTTTTAAAGAAGATTACGATTTTATTCATGTCGTCCCTCCGATGTCGGCACCGGATGCAGTTCGTCACTCTGGCCTGACTTGGCAGGAAGGCCCTTTTGCCCACGACTGGCTGGAGGTCGATCAATACACCTTACAGCATCGTCGCTATCCTAATATTTTCGGTATCGGTGATGTGGCGGGTATCCCTCTTGGCAAAACTGCGGCCTCAGTCAAACTGCAGGCGCCGGTACTTGAAAGCAATATTCTGTCTTACTTAACCGGCTCTGAGCTCACCGCTAAGTTTAACGGCTATACCTCCTGCCCACTGATCACCGCCATTGGTAAAGCGGTTCTGGCAGAGTTTGGCTATGGCAATGTATTGATGCCATCCTTTGGATTTATCGATCCAACTGAAGAGTCCTGGGCTGTCTGGGTCATGGAAGAGAAGATGTTGCAGCCAGCCTATAACGCTATGTTACTTGGGAAGGTGTAAGGGGAAGATAATGGATATTATGAGTATTGTTACTGTGCTGTGGTTCACGATTAAACCTTACCTGTTGTTGATTATATTGCTACTGGTCTTGCTATTACTTAGTCAGATTATTGGTCGTGCCGGTTGGAAACGCAGCACAAGCTTGTCACTCTGGTTGTTGAGTTTCGCGATTGCGATTGTGGCGATGCTTATGGCGCCGATGATAACTGACTCTGAATTACGCTATGTGCTGACCTGGGTAGATAAACTCAGTTTACTGGCTGTTGGCATTGGAGGCTTTATATACAGCTGGTTATTGTTCAGACCCTGGTTAATCAAACGAAAATAACGCTTCAATTTTTCACAGCCAGCTTCATTTTAATGGAAGCTAATATTAAATAAACAACAGTAGGATCAAGTATGAGCAAACTATTAAATCACTGAAGTGAAAACCTTTATTTTTTAACAAAAGACACCAACGCTCTATTCCCTAAGAGATCTAATGCAAGTTTGAGGTATAAAATATGATAAAAGTTAAGTTTTCCCTAATTGAAAGGCTACTCATGCCACTAATCCTGTCTATACTAATGACTTGTGTGATCTCTTTTGTCAGTTCAATCAAAGCATTGGGCTTTAGTGGACTTAGCCTGAGTGGCTGGTTGCAAGCCTGGCTCTGGTCTTGGGTGATAGCTTTTCCAACCTTGTTGCTTGTATTGCCGCTGGTAAAGCAGATGACACAAACTTTGCTGCAACGATTGAAGCGGGCGCAGAACGCCACCCAATACTCTCAACGACCAATGGAGTGAGTTATGGAACTCGATTCCCTATTACTGTGAGAGTATAAAAAATCTGTGTAAGTAGCATTCTATCCATGTATTTGAAAGGCATAAAGAATGCCAGTATCAGACCAGCTTATCGATCAGTTATTAGCTGACTATAAGAATGGCGAGAAACAGCTCGGTGGCTTTGATGAGCCTATCGTCTCGCTCTATGCCAGAGGCATGTCTACCCGCGACATTCAGGCGCATGTTGAAGAAGCCTGTGGGGTTGAAGTCTCGCCGAACGTTATCTCTCAGGTAACGAATGCCGTATTAGACGAAGTGAAAGCCTGGCAGCAACGACCTCTGGCCCCGGTGTACCCGATAGTAAAAACTAAACCGAAAAAGTGGTTCCCTGACCAAAAGCCAACTGGAAGCGTTAGTCAGTGAATAGCCGTTTTTAGACTAAAGGCCTTATGCTTCAGTGCTTTGCAGGGAGAGCAGCGCGGACAGCGATTGTTGTGTATCACGGCGCCTTTATTGCAGGCTTGTGCTCAGGTGTCTCGCGTAGCGCGCTTTCGAGCTTTTTGGTGGCGCTGATATCTACCATGGTAATCACCACGCCGTCTATCATATTATCCAGTCGCCGGTATGGCATAATACGCACTGAAAACCAGCGCTCATCAGTGGTTGGAATTTCTTTTTCACAAAATTTAAGGGTGCGTAACGTCTCGAGTGCATCGTTATGCAGCTGTGGATACTGCAGGCTGCTGGTCAGGTCGCTTAGCGGCCGGCCCAAATCGCTCTCCCGCAAGTTGATAATATTAGCGGCGCGGTCGGTATAGCGGCGGACATTTAGTTGCTGATCTAAAAACAGAATGGCAATTTCAACACTGTTCAGGGTGTTTTGCAGATCGCTCTGCGCCAGCGCCAGGTCATCCAGTTTGCTCTGCAACTCAGTATTAATGGTTTGCAGCTCTTCGTTCATCGACTGCATTTCTTCTTTTGACGTAGTCAGCTCTTCATTAGTTGACTGCAGTTCTTCATTGGTCGATTGCAGTTCTTCATTACTGGACTGTAACTCTTCTTTTGACTCGCGGGACTCTTCCCGCAGGGTTTGAATTTCATCCAGATACTGTTGCTGCACCGCTGCCAGTGAAAAGTTGATACTGTCTGGCGGCGTGTTGATTGTGCTGGCAGCAACATCGCGAAATACGATCATGGTCATACCCTTTAACGCTGCAGGTTCCTGCAGCGCCTGCACTGTAACATCCACCCGCATGGTATCGTCATCGGCAGACAGCGGTAAACCGCGTAAGTTTAACGGCGCACTTTTTACTGCGGATGCTTGTGCTGCAACCTGCTTCAGGGCTAATGCCAGCGGCGCGCGCAACGCTTCTCGCACCATGGCATGAAAGTTCCAGTTAGCTTTGCCGGCAGCCGGCTCCAGATATTTACCGGTGCGCCCGCTGATATAAACAATGTCACCGGCACTGTTCAGTACCACCGCAGCAGGTGCGTAAACCTGCAGCAGCACGTGATCGGCTGCGCTTTGCAGGTTGTCAGGATGCGCAGAAGCTATAGTTTTTGCGGGCACAGGATACTCCTTGCTTGAGGTTAATAATGGTGGAAACGAATGCATTGGTAAATTTCGTGCGGCATTTTCTGGCGGATCCTGGCGCTGAAAGAAGCGCAACTTTGCCTGTAGCGGCACAAACAGGTTTTGGTTACGGCCAACGGTTTCTGAACTGCCTAAAAGTAATACACCATTTTTGCGCAAACTGTAGTGCAGCAGCGGGATTAACTTGCGCTGTAGCAGGCTATCAAAATAGATCAGCAGGTTGCGACAGACAATTAAATCCTGGCGCGTGAACGGCGGATCCAGTATCACATCATGCAGGGCAAACAACACCATATCGCGGACATGCTGTTTTATCTGATAGTAATTGTCATGCCGGATAAAAAACTGCGCTAAGCGCCGGGCGCATACTTGCCCGGCAATGGCCAAGGGGTATTGGCCGTGGCGTGCTTTTGTAATGGCATCCGGGCTGACGTCAGATGCGAAAATTTTTAAACTGAAATGCTGCAGCTCAGGTTGGCGCTCAAGCAACTCGCAAAACACTATTGCCAGCGAGTAGGCTTCTTCTCCGGTAGAACAGCCTATACTCCAGGCGCGTAATGCCGTGTCTTCACTTTGCTGTAACAGCCCGGGCAGGATGCTGCCGGCCAGATAATTCCACACAGCGGTATCACGGAAGAAATTTGTGACACCAATCAGCAATTCTTTAAATAACAAGTCGATTTCCTGAGGATTATCATCAAGAAAATCAGCATATTGCTGCATTGAATCCAGCATGTGTACCGCTACACGCCGTTCAATCCGCCGCTGTAAAGTACTGGTTTTATACAATGAGAAATCATGTCGGGTATGTCGCTGCAAACGGCTGATAATCTGTTGCAATGCACCGGCCGGTGCACTGCTCTGGCCGTGTGGTGCCGCGTTAGTGCGTTTCAGCCTGTAAGGCGGCACCTGCGCGATAACAGACAAGATCTGCGCCGGCAGTTCAGCTGCGCCGGCAATAACATCGACGCAGCCGGTGGCAATGGCGGCTTCAGGCATCGATTTAAACTGTGCCGATGCGGGTTGTTGCACCGCTGTCAGGCCACCTGCCGCGTTAATGGCCTGCACACCAAGGGCGCCATCGTTACCCATGCCAGATAAAATGATGCCGATGGCACTTTTGCCAATTTCGCTAGCGAGTGACTGAAACAAAATATTGATTGGCAGGCGCATACCCCGTTGCTCTTTGGGTTTGCTCAGTTTCAGTTTGCCATCTTGTACCCTCAGCTCGGTATTGGGAGCGATGACATAAACCTGATTGGCACAGACGGCCATGCCTTGTTTGGCTTGTTGCACTTTCAT
Source organism: Arsukibacterium ikkense (assembly GCF_000987775.1). Lineage (GTDB taxonomy): Bacteria > Pseudomonadota > Gammaproteobacteria > Enterobacterales > Alteromonadaceae > Alishewanella > Alishewanella ikkense. Next base: position 56,433 of record NZ_LAHO01000002.1, on the reverse strand, counting down.
GCGGGTTACCCGCTGTAATAATTCTGGCAACAAGGCTTTCTTGGTCGGGTCCAGGTGCTGGACGATGATCCAGGCCAGACCGCTATCGGACGGAGTATGCAGCAAAAACTGATCTAATGCGTCCAGCCCGCCGGCCGACGCACCAATACCAACCATGCCGCAAGTGGTATTTACGGTAGTGGCGGGATGCAAAGCAGTGCTCACGTTAGCATGATCAGAATAGCTTTGTGATCGGGGCTCAAACTGATGGACAGCCGTAAATTAGCTGCTCCAGCATTGTTGTCTGAGCCTGAGCCTGAGCCTGAGTCTGAGTCTGAGTCTGAGACGTGACAAGCGGTTGTCACAAGCAAGGTAGCATCATGCTGATTTCGCTGCACTCTGGCCAGTGCAGCGCTAAACAAGGGCCGGCAAGCAGCACTAAGCAGCGACAACAATGAGCTACCGCAAAGTGCTTTAGAGAGCGAGCCAGTTTGCTCTGTTGTCAGGGGCGCGAAGAAACGGGTCGCAGTTGCATTAGCTGTGGTGATAATACCATCGGTGCTTAAAATTAAGCAGGCAACCGGATTTATCGCAAAAAACTGCTGATAGCAACTAAGTTCATGGTTAAATTCACGCTCATTGTGCTGCTGTTGTTCCAGCTGCAACCCCAGCTCTACCTGATGCACTTGTAATTCATGCAGGAGTTTTAAGCCATCGCTGGCGGTGTCGGCGCTACTGCTAAGCCGGTACAGCACACTTAGTGCATCGGTGCTGGCGACAAAAGCGCTGCTTAACGGTGCAGCACCTATGCTCAGTTGCAGCTCTGCTTGCTGACGGAGCGGGGTGGTCAGTTGCGGCGGTTCGGGTGGCGTCGTCATGCAAATCTTCTTTAACATAAAAGCATACTGCAGTATAAGCTTATTAGCGGGCGGCAGATAGCTAATGATTTTATAACAAAGGAACTGACATGACCGACATTTTTATGCAGCCAGCCATTGCCCAGGCTCAGAAAAGTGCAACTGATGCTGGACTTTATTACCGCCAGACCTGAGTTGTGGTTTAACGATACTGGTAAGTAAGCTGCCACGACTAAGCGCAACGCAATAACCTGTCGGTTGGTCGCGCCTGTCTGATTAGCGCGTTGCAAAAACCAGAACTGCTACTCATACTTGCTGCAGATTATTCTTAAGTAAACGGACATTCTGCCATGTTGCTTGTCAGAACATTACTGCATGTTGCTGTTGTTGGTTTGTTGCTATTGCTGCCGTTGCTGGCTACCCAGGCTAACCAGCCGGTTTTGGCCAGTGCCGGCTACACCGTATTTGACCAGGTGCATGTGTTGCCGATGGACTCAGAGCAGGTGCTGCGCAATCAGCGGGTGGTGGTGCAGGGCGATCGTATTATTGCGGTGGGTAACGCGGCTGACGTTGTCATACCTGACGGCGCTAAGGTTATTGATGGCAATGGCCGCTATCTGTTGCCAGGCCTGGCTGAAATGCATGGCCATGTGCCGCCGCTGGCTGATTTTAGTGGGATCCCGGCGCGCTATTTAGACGATGTATTGTTTTTGTATCTGGCCGGTGGCGTCACCACAGTGCGCGGTATGCTGGGCCATGATCAGCAGTTACGCTTAAAAGACGATATTGCCAGTGGTAAACGCTTAGGGCCAACCTTATACCTGGCTGGCCCCAGTTTTAATCAGCATACGGTTACCTCAGCCGAACAAGCCCGTGAGCGGGTGCGCCAGCATAAAAGTGAGGGCTGGGATCTTCTGAAAATTCATCCGGGTTTAAGCCTTGCGCACTATCAGGCCATTGCTGATGAAGCAAAAAAGCAAGGTATTGATTTTGCCGGCCATGTGCCCGAAGCGGTGGGCATAGAGCAGGCAATTTTGCTTGGTAGTCGAACTATTGATCATCTCGATGGCTATATGGCTGCACTGGGTGGTTTTGATAAACCTGTAACAGCCAACGATCTGGCACCGCTGGTCGCGCTGACCAAACAACATAATGTTGCGGTCGTGCCCACCGAAGCCTTATGGCTGACCATTATCGGCGCAGCGGATAGAACAAAGCTGCAAGCATTTGACGAGCTGAAATATATGCCGGCCCAGGTTATTGCCGGCTGGCAGCGCTATTTGCAGCAGGCCAGTGGCAGCTATTACACTGGCGACACCGCAGCACTGCATGCAGCAAACCGTCAATTGTTGTTACGCGAATTATACCGGGCCGGTGTTACCATTTTAATGGGCACCGACGCGCCGCAGCTGTATAGCGTGCCGGGCTTGTCGCTGCGCCGGGAAATACCGAAAATGACCGCAGCGGGCATCAGTAATTATGATATTTTGCGCAGCGGCACTGTGCTGGTGGGCGAATATTTTGCTGATAAAGACCGCTTTGGCCAGGTTAAAACTGGCCAGCGTGCCGATTTACTGTTGCTTGATGCTAATCCGCTGGCTGATTTATCGGTGCTGTATCAACCCGCCGGCGTGATGGTGCGCGGCCAGTGGCTCAGCCGCAGTGAACTTGATACTAAGCTGGCAGAGATAGCCGCGGCGCGACAGGCAGAATCTGCTGGCCGCCAATAATAGTTAAAGCTGCAGCAGATAATTGCGTGCACGGCGAGCAGTACAAAACAGTAAAAAAGGAAGAAAAAGGGCAACCAGGCCTTTTTCTTCCCGCAGTTTCAGTTAATAGTGATGCTTTTCAGTTCTTTTTTCTTACCTGGTGCTTTTGCCAGATGTATTTGTAATAAACCGTTCTTGCATTCGGCTTTTATATGGTTTTGATCAACATAGTCGGGCAAACGAAAGCTACGCACGAAACTGCCATAGCCTCTTTCCAGCCGATGATAATTGTCTTTCTCATCTTTATGTTCGTACTTACGTTCACCACTAATCACCAGCATATTGTCGTTAATTTCAACTTTCAGATCTTTTCGCTCCATGCCGGGTGTGTCTAAGCGCACCATTATTTCATGGTCCTTTTCAACTATATCCATGGCCGGTGTCCATTGCGCTTCTAACGGCAAGCCATTACCGCCATTAAACAGTGCATTAAATTTGTCATACAGACTGCCGAATTGGTTGAAGGGGTCCCATTGTGCCAGCGGGCCGCCGATTGGTATTAAGCTCATCATTTATCTCCTTATTGAGGGGTAAAGTGTCAGGCCACAGCCGCGGTTTTTGCCAGGGTTCTGTGGGTACAAATAGAGGCCAGCGTATCAGCCACTTCATTGGCTTTTACCTGCTTACCGCTGTCCCGTTTATATGCGGCAGCAATGTCATTCAGCGACAATATGCCTACCAGCTGTTTTTTGTTATTAATTACCGGCAAACGTCGGAGCTGTTTAGTCTGCATCAGCTGCTCTGCCTCGGCCAAATCCTGCTCCGGACCAATACTGATCAGGGTTTTAGACATAACATCTTTAACCGGAATATCACTTAATGGCAGGCCCTGAATAAAGCCGGCCATGGCGATATCGCGGTCTGTGATCATGCCGATCGCCTGTTGGTCGTTGTTTAGCACAGGCAGGGCACCGCAGTCGGCTTCCCACATTATTTTTGCAGCCTGCTGCAGGGTTTCATCAGCGTGGATACATTTGATATCGGGGTTCATACAGCTTTTAATTTTCATGTTGTTCTTCCATGCAGTTAATACTGATTGAAGAATAGCCGCTGCAACGCACAACGGGTTTAGGAAAAAACCATGTTTTAGAGTAGGGGGATTACCTAAAGCCTGCTGTTAGGCATGCTGTGGCAAAGGGCGGCTATTTTGTCATCATCCAGGTAACGGCATGGTGAATAAGGCTGTTGTTATCGGTAATGGCCAGCTTTTCCTTGATATGTTCTTTATGCGAGTCAATGGTTTTACTGCTAAGGTTTAATTCGCTGGCAATCCGCTTGGTCGAGTAGCCTTTACCTAACATCATATAAACTTCCAGCTCGCGGTCAGTCAGCTTTGCTTCGCCAGACAGGTGTTGAGGTGATTTGTGATTAAAATTAGATTGAAGTAAGGTGTCAGCCATAGCATCGCTAACATAAATCCGGCCCTGTAATACCCGGCGAATAGCCGGGACAATATGGCTGATGGTATCGGTTTTATTGATATAGCCGTTGGCGCCGGCCTTAATAACCCGCTCGGCAAATAGCTGCTCATCGTACATTGACATTACCAGGATGGGCAATTTACTGCCCTGAGCCCGCAAGTGTTTGAGCAATTGCAAACCATCACCTTCAGCAAGCAGCAGATCCAACACCAGCATATCAGGCTTAAGTTTCGGGATCAGTTGCAGTGCGGTGCTGACAGATTCAGCTTCACCACAGATTTTAAGGTCGGCTTCTGCCTCGATTAACGCAGCTAGGCCGCAACGAAAAACCGGATGATCATCAATTAACAATAGCTTGCTCATATCTCAGTCCTTTGTAATCTGGTGTTAGCGGCAGGCTTGGTATACAGGCATTCAATGAGGGTACCGGTGGTGGCAGAGGAGCTGATCGTCAGATGCGCCCCGATAACGTGGGCGCGAAAATGAATATTGCGCAGGCCATTGCCAACATTAATCAGCCGGTTATCACGGACTTTCAAGTCGGCTGGTAAGCCTTTGCCATTGTCCTGAATACTTAGTTGTATCGTATTATCCTGCTGCAGCAGGTTGACATCAATCCGGCTGGCATCGGCATGTTTCAGGGCATTATAAATAGCCTCGCGGGCAATCCGGTATAATTGCACTTCAACACTATAGGCCTCGGCCTGCCATAGCCCTTCACAATTGAAATTAACCTTAACCCCATTACTAAAGGTGTTACAGCTGTTTACAAAGGTGGTTAAGGCTTCCTGCAGACCCTGATCTTCTAACTCAACAGTGGCGAGCTCATTAATAATAGCTCTGATATTACGAACATTGTGCAGCAATGCATTACCCAGCTGCTGTAGTTGTTGCTGTAGCAGGGTATCGCTGCCCGTTAACTGCCGGGTGATGCCCTGCAATTGCATACTTAAGCCCATCAGGTTCTGGCCCAGCTCATCATGCAATTCCCGGCTGATACGATTGCGCTCCGCTTCGCTCACGAGTATGGCCTGGTTCTCTATGTCAACCAATTCCCGACTGATCTTATTGCGCTCCATCTCGCTGGCCAGTAAGGCTTCGTTTTCTAATTTAACCAGCTCTGACATGTCACGGATAACCCCAACAAAAAGGGCAGAATGCTCAACTTTTGTTACCGATATATGAATAGGCAGCAAATGGCCTGCTTTGTGTTTTGCTGCCAGTTCTCGGCCTACGCCAATGATTCTGGGTACGCCAGTTTGCAGATAATTCGCCATGTAATGCTGGTGCGCGCCAGCATACGAGGCCGGCATCAGCAATGAGACATTCTGGCCAATCAGCTCGGCAGGCTGATAACCAAAAAGTTGCTCAAGCGCCTGATTTACCTGCATAACATTGCCATGGTGATCGGTCATAATAACAACGTCGGTAACGGTATTCAGAATGGTCTGCAGCGCTTGCCCGTCGATATTCAACCCGCTATGCATGCAAGTTCCTCTTGCTTATTATTAATGCAATTAATTATAGCCATTATATGCATGGTTGCTAATTTTGTGCTGCTTATTTGTAGGGTATTTTCCTAAACGCTGATCCGACTGCGCCTGATATAGAACCGTGGTCACTTTACATACAATACCTGTATTGCTCATCTGATAAGCATTGCGGCAAGTAGTTCAGGTTTGACCTTCAGTCTGCTCAGGCAAGTTATTATTAATGATTATCCGGAGGATATATGACAGCGGGCAACAATGGCCTAAATACTCAATCTGAGCGATTAACAAGCGATGTTGCTGCAGAGGCTACAGCAGGCCAGGCTAACACCAGGGGGGAATACTGGGCCATAGTGCTGGCTGGCGGGCGTGGCGAAAACATGAACGCGGCTGGCAGCGAGGGCCCGGGGCGTTACCGGCCAAAACAATTTTGCCGCTTATCCGGCGCGCTTTCCATGCTGCAATATACCTGGGGCAGGGCCCGGCAAATTGTGGCTAGCGCTAATATTGTTACGGTGTCGGTGACTGAGCAGGTTCTGTATTTTGAAGAAATGGGCGAGAATACTATTCCCGGCACTGTGCTGTACCAGCCGGAACATAACGGCACCGCTGCGGCTGTTTATCTGGCCTTAGCCCATATTCTGGCGTTAGACCCGGATGCCAGTGTGCTTATTATGCCCTCGGATCATTATATTTTCCCTGAGGCCCGCTTTGTGGCGCTGGCCAGTGAGGCGTTGGCTTATACGTCTACCGATCCTGAGCGTGTGGTCTTGCTTGGCGCCGAATCTCGCTGGCCTAATCAAGACTTTGGCTGGATTGAGACCACAACCGGTCGAGCCGGCGCCAGCTTACAGCCGGTTCTGGCCTTTGTTGAAAAGCCCGATACGCTGCAAGTACAACGTCTGTTTAGCAATCACGCCTTGTGGAGCACCATGATCATCGCCGTTAAGGGTGAATTGCTATGGCAACTTGCCAGGGCATTGCAGCCAAAATTTTATCTGTGTTTTTTATATCTGCACCGTTTATGCATGGAAGCGCGCTTTGGCAATTCATTGAGAGAATCAATGGATACAGCCATCGGCAAGACCTTTCAGCATATGCCAGCACTGGACTTCTCTAACGACATATTGCAACACATTACCAGGCAATGCCGGGTACTGCCGATGACTGATATCGACTGGGATGACTGGGGGCGGCCAGAGCGCATATTGCAATCTTTAGAAAGATACGGCCTGGATAGTTGGTTTAATCAGCCGCATCGCAGTATCCGTTAGCTGGCAGTGCAATAATTATTGCGACCTTATGTAAAGGAACGTTGATTGGCCACCAAACCCCATGTAATTCAGCTGGCGATTTGGCTGCTGGCTGCCTTACCGGCAGCACTGGCGCTGCTGTTTGTTACGCCGGCAGATTATGCCTCCAGCGGCACTGTACTTAATATGCTGGGCCGGCTAAGCGGCATTTGGGGGCTGAGCTGTCTGTTAGTTGCCGCCATGCTGAGCTGCCGGGTACCCGGCTTTGATCAGCCCTTCGGTGGGCTGACCAAGTTATGGCAGCTGCATCATAAGTTAGGGCTAAGCGGTTTTATCTTGCTACTGGCTCATCCGCTGCTACTGGCGTTTGGCGCGGCTGAAGAGTCTCTGACGGCTGCCGTAGCCAGCTTATTTTCAACCAGGCTAGCGCTGCTGGCTGGCTGGGCGGCACTGCTGGCTTTAATGGTGTTTATGCTGCCAACCTTTCATCTGTTGGGTGAGCCGGATTATCAGCGTTGGAAAAAGTTGCACCGGCTTGCGGGTATTACGGTGCTGTTTGGATTAAGCCATACCATGGCGCTAGGCCGCACTTTTCCTGCCAGCTGGCATGCTTTGCTGTGGGGTAGCTCAGGCCTGCTGGCACTAAGTGCTATGGCTTATCGCTGGGTATTTTCGCGTTATTATGGCCGCTATTCGTATCGGATCAGTAAGGTATCACCTCTGGCTGATAGCGTGGTTGAGTTAAGTTTACAGCCTCTGACTAAGCCGCTGCGTTACCGGCCGGGGCAATTTGTCTACCTGAGACCCGATGCGTTGGAACTTAGCGCCGGCAATGGCGAAGAACATCCTTTTACCCTGTCTTCTGCGCCGTCTGCACCGGTACTACGCATTTGCATTAAGGCGCTGGGTGATGCCAGCCGTGCCTTGCAGCATATTGCCGTTGGCTCTTGTGTAACGGTAGAAGGGCCATACGGTAATTTTTTGCCGTTAAGCATGGCGCCGGGCCGCAGTTTGTGGATAGCTGGTGGCATTGGCATAGTGCCGTTTCTCAGTTATCTGAGGCACAGTGCCAGCCAGCATAACGCGCTAGATGTGCAGCTGATTTATTGTGTGGAAGATAAGGCTCATCTGCTGTTTGCGGATGAGTTGTCGCAGTTGGCGGCAACAATAGACGGTTGCCGGCTGACGGTGCACTTTTTCAACCGCGATGGGCCGCTGGACAGCCGCTTTGTTGCTGAGCATTGTCCGGATGTCAGCGCCCGGAAGGTGTGGATTTGCGGCCCGGCGCCCTTGCTTTGTCGCAGTCGGGCTATACTGCGCCGTGCGGGTGTCGCAACCGGGGATATCGTCACCGAAGCGTTCACCCTGTTGTAACCTCGTCCAGGAGCTTGCGATATGAAACAACTGAGTTTTGCTGCTTTTATCAGCTTTTGGTCAGTGGCGGGCACGCTGTTTGTCTTATCTTTATTGGTGCCAGCTCCGCGTTCGGTTGAGCCGGCTGATCGGCGCTATACTTTGCAAGACATAGCCCGGCACCACAGTGTGGATGATTGCTGGATGGCTATTGCCGGGCAGGTTTATGATTTCAGCCAATTTATACCTAAACATCCGGCGCCAGCGGCAACTATGGTGGCCTGGTGTGGTAAAGAAGCAACACAAGGCATGAAAACCAAAGGTTATGGCAACGACCATAGCCCGGCGGCCTGGGCGATGGCGGAGGCGTATCGTATCGGTGTGCTTAAATCAGAATAACAGTGCCAGCAAGCTGCAGTTGTCCTTTTTATACTGATATTTTTTTGTCATCAGTGTCATCCCTGGTGGCGCTAACTGCTGAATTACCCGCTATATCGGAGATTTACCTAGCAGGCATTCCGCCTTGCCCCCATCAGTAACACCTGATACCTGCGTTAAAGTCACTACTTAAGCTCATTTATGTAGCTAATCAAATGCGATGTCGCGCTGTATCAACGTCGTTTATGACTATTCCACACTCAATTGTTACGCAGGAGGAAACATGGGGTCCAGCAGATTTTATATGTCCGCTCAGGATGGCAATAATACGGTGTCGGATGCAACAGCAAAGCACCGTCAGTCGAACCAGGCTGGGTTACATTGCTGGGCCATCGTGCTGGCTGGCGGCAGGGGTGAACGCATGCGTGAGGCGATCAGCCAGTGGTTAGGCAGCAACCGGCCTAAACAATTCTGCCGTTTTACCGGCGAGCATACCATGCTGGAATATACCTGGGACAGGGCCCGGCAAATTGTCGGCAGCGCTAATATTGTCACGGTATCGGTCGCTGATCAGGCGGTATATTTTGAGGAGTTGGATCCTGATACGATACCCGGTACGGTGTTGTATCAGCCGGAACATAATGGCACCGCTGCGGCTGTTTACCTGGCGTTAGCCCATATTCTGGCATTGGACCCGGATGCCAGTGTGATCATTATGCCCTCAGATCATTTTATTTTTCCTGAAGCGCGCTTTGTGGCGCTGGGCTGCGCGGCGCTGAGTTATGCCGCTGCTGATCCTGAGCATCTGGTTCTGCTGGGCGCTGAAGCGCGCTGGCCTAATACCGACTTTGGCTGGATTGAAGCTACTACCGCGCGTTCAAGCAACGAGTTAATGCCCGGCGCAATGTTGCAGCCGGTTTTGGCCTTTGTTGAAAAACCCGATAATCAGCAAGCGCGACGTCTGTATAGTAACAACGCCCTATGGAGCACCATGATCATCGCCACTAAGGGCCAACTGTTATGGCAACTTGCTGAGGCGCTGCAGCCAAGATTTTTTCTGTGTTTCTTATATCTGCATCGTTTGTGCTTGGAAACCCGCTATGGCAATAGGCTCAGAGAAGCTGCCGACAAGGCTATCGTTAATACTTTTCAGCATATGCCAGAACTGGACTTCTCTAAAGACTTACTGCAAAACGTTACACAGCAATGCTGGGTAATGCCGATGACAGACATTGACTGGGATGACTGGGGCCGGCCAGAGCGCATACTGCAGTGCATAGAGAAATACGGCCTGGACAGTTGGTTAAATGAGCCCAGTCGCAATATTTGTTAGTTGCAGGTTTCAGCTGCTTTACTTTGATAATGTGCTTAACTAAGGTTGCAGTTAACCGGGGGCCTGTGACTATCCGGTGTCAGCATGGTAAATCAGATGAAAGAGATAAATGTTAATAGCAACCCCGCTGAACTGAGACAAATGCTGGACTATCTTGGGGTCGCGGCTTTCGTGATTGATGTGATCTCTGCTAACGAGTTCCGGCTGGCGGCGATTAATGCCCGGCACGAGCAGCTAAGTGGTATGAAACACGATGAGGTTGCCGGGCGCAGTGTCGATGTGTTGCTGTCACCCGGGACGGTAGCACTGCTGAAGGCCAATTATCGCCGCTGTGTTCAGGAGAAAGCGGCCACTGACTATCAGGAAACGCTTGATTTACCTATAGGCCGCACCTACTGGCAGACCAGTTTGGTGCCTTTCTTTGATCAAGCCGGCAAAGTAACCCGCTTGCTGGGTACTGCTTACGAAATCAGTGATCAGGTGCATCTTGAGCTGGAAGCACGTTATCAGTCTACCGTGATGAGCGTGTATCTGGATGAGTCACCTGACGGCATTCTGGTGGTCGATGCCAATAATCGGATTAAAACCTGGAACCGTCGTTTTCTGGAAATATGGCATATTTCCGAGGCGATAATGGCTGCAGGCGATGGCGAAGCGGCACTTGGTGCTGTGGTTGAGCAGCTGGCCGAGCCCGACAGTTTTGTCAGGCGGATCAAAGAATTGTATGTCTCGCTGAATGAAGAGGAGCAAGGGGTTCGGATCCAGATGAAGGATGGCCGGATCTTGGAGCGCTATTCGCGAGGTCTGCATGCACCAGAAGGCCATTACTGGGGGCGTATCTGGTTTTATCGTGATGTTACTGAGCTGCAGCGCATGACTGAACAGCTACTGCATATGTCGCAAACCGATCCGCTTACCGGCATTGCTAACCGGCGGGTATTTATGGAGCGGCTGCACGAGGAATATCGCCGGGCGCAGCGTTATAAGCATAACCTCAGCGTGTTAATGCTCGATCTCGACCACTTCAAACAGGTTAACGACCGGAATGGTCACGCCACCGGCGATACTGTCCTCAGAGAATTTGTGCGGGTTATAACACCAGAAATTCGTGCCAGTGATTGTTTTGCGCGCTTAGGCGGTGAAGAGTTTGCCATCCTGCTGCCAGAAAGCCGCTTGGGTTCAGCCCGTCAGTTTGCGCAGCGGTTATGCCAGGCCGTTGCTGCCCTGACATTTGACAGCCCGCAGGGTGCATTCGGGGTGACTGTCAGTATCGGTGTGGCGACGCTTTGCGATAGTGACGCGAGTCCGGAACAGTTGATTAATCGCTCGGACAAGTGTCTTTATGCCGCCAAATCAGAGGGACGCAACCGGGTGCGTCCCAGAGGTGATACTGATGATTGTGAAGAACCAGAAAAACGACTCAACCCCGGGTTATAGCGCGGCAGTTTCCTGCCGCAGCGTATTTGACTACGTCTGTTACTGGCAACTACCACAACAACTTTGGCCATCGACGCCGTGACTGGCAGCGGCCGGCTGCACAAACAAAATCTGATTTTCCAGCAAAATATGCTGCATTAAATCTTCTTTCAGCTCCTGTAATGCCAGATAGAGTGCTGTCCAGGTATTGCAGGCACCATCTGGTAACCTGATGTTATTGGTCAGCTTATCCAGGGTTTCCAGCGCATCACCATGTTGCAGGTGTTCTTCCTCCATTACGCTAATTGGTCCTGCCGGATAAATTCCGCCGGCTAACATAGGGAACAAAATTTGCTCTTCTTTTACCATGTGGCTTTCCAGCTCCTGATACATGTCTTCCAGGTGCTGAGTCAGCCCGCTCGGGCAGTTCGGATCATCCGCATGCACATGCTCAACCCGCCGGGCCAGGCGGATAACCTCAGGCAGTTGCAGGCGGTGACGCTGGTGAAAGCGCAGCAGAATATGCTCAATCAGTTCCTTCACCGGTTTGCTGCGCCAGTCGGTTAACTTGGCGTCTTGTTGTTGTAATTGCTGCAATGCACTGAGAATTGGCGTGGCATCCAGCTGTTTTTTGGCCAGAGCGTCACGCAGGCTATGTTGGCCACCACAACAAAAATCCAGTTTGTGCTGATGAAATACCGCGGTGGCGCCGGCAAGGGTAGTGGCTATCTGCCCTAAAGACTGATCTAAAAATGATATAGGTGTGAAAGACATAGTAACTCCTGCTGGTGCAAATTAACGGGCGCGTTAACAACGCGGTTAGGCTTAAAGAGCAAGAGTCAGGCCAAAACTACCACCTTTGATTTATATAGCTTTATTTGGGGCTGTGGTAAATTACACCCAGTTAATTCAGGGTAATATCTACCCGAGGGTAAAAACTACCATGCTGCAAGAAAGTTTAATTGCTGATTTAGTAACCGATTTACCCGCTGCTGTGCGCTTGCAGCGGCTGGTTAGCACCCTGCGCAGCCATTTTAGCTGCGGTGCAGTAGGCTTGCTCAGGCTGGAGCATGATGTACTGAAACCGGTGGCATTGCATGGTTTGGTGCGTGAAGCGCAGGGCCGGCGTTTTGTGGTGGCTCAGCACCCGAGGCTGGCCGCTATTCTGGCCAGCCGCCAGCCGGTAAGGTTTGAACCTGAGTCTGAATTACCCGACCCCTACGATGGTTTATTAGCCGGGCAACCCGGACAGGCACTGCCGGTGCATGATTGTATGGGGATTGCGCTCTATATTGAAGGGCGCTGCTGGGGTGTGCTTACCCTGGATGCGTTGCAACCAGGCAGTTTTTCTCAGGCAGCGATCTATGAACTGCAGCGCTATAGCTTGCTGGTAGAAGCCGCCGTGCGGATCACCGAGCTGGAGCAAGCCAACCGGGCTCTGCGTGTTAATCATCAGGCCGGTGAGCAGCAATTTGAACCGGCCGCTAAACAACGTTATGAGCTGATCGGCCAGAGTAAAATATTACAGCAAATTTTGCAGGAGCTAACGGTAGTAGCCAGCTCCGATCTGCCTGTGTTGTTGCTTGGTGAAACCGGTGTGGGTAAAGAGTTATTTGCCCGTCATTTGCATCGTAGCTCAGGCCGTGCTGCTAAGCCGATGATTTATGTAAATTGCGCGGCACTGCCTGAAAGTCTGGCTGAAAGCGAGCTGTTTGGCCACAATAAAGGCGCTTTTTCCGGTGCGCACAGCGAGCGTGCCGGCCGTTTTGAAGCGGCAGATGGCGGTACCTTGTTTTTAGATGAAGTAGGCGAGTTACCACTTTCCGTGCAAGCGAAATTGCTGCGGGTACTACAAGACGGTGAAATCCAGCGCCTGGGTTCAGACAAAACCCGCCAGGTTAATGTGCGGTTGGTAGCGGCAACTAATCGTGATTTAAAACAACAAGTTAAAATTGGCGAGTTTCGTGCTGATTTATATCATCGTTTATCGGTATATCCATTGCCGATCCCGCCGCTGCGTGAACGACCAGACGATATTCCGCTGCTGGCGGGCCATTTTCTGGAGCTGAACCGCAGCCGGCTGGGGCTGCGGGCGCTGAGATTATCCAGTGATGCGGAACTGGCGTTGTTAAGCTATGACTGGCCGGGCAATGTGCGTGAGCTGGAGCATGTAATCAGCCGGGCGGCGATTAAAGCCTTAAGTCATGGCGCATTGCGTACCGATATTGTTACTCTTGAGGCGGTATGGCTTGATCTGGATACTGTGCCTGCCGCTATTGAGCATAATGAATCACATGCTGTGCTGCAACTTGACGGCATACCCCTGAAGCAAGCTGTCAATCAATTGCAACGCCAGATGATCCAGCAAGCGATCAGTCAGCATGCTGGCAGCTGGTCGCAAGCCGCCCGTCAGCTTGAACTGGACCCGAGCAACCTGCATAAACTGGCACAGCGGCTGGGTTTGAAATAAATGGGGCCAGACAGATAAGGAAACAAATGTGGGCTTTAGGTAAAATGTTGCTATGGCGGCTGCTGGCACTCGGCAGTTTAGCGCTTGGGCTTATCGGTATTCCGTTGCCAGGTCTGCCCACGGTACCTTTTATTATACTCAGTGCCTGGTCGGCTGGTAAAGGTTGGCCTGCTCTGGAGCAACGTTTGCTGGCACATCCGCAATTGGGCCCATCGATCCTGGCTTGGCGCCAGCATGGCGTAGTACCACGGCGCGCCAAATATCTGGCCACTGGCATGATGTTGCTAAGCCTTGTGCTGTTGCAGCTATCTCAGGCACCGCTACTGTTAAAACTAGTGTTACCGTGCTTTTTATTACTGGTGGCGCTTTGGTTATGGCGCCGCCCCGAACAGGCTATTCAGGAACATGACGATGACAAAGCCGACTAACCCGCCAGCGTTAAACAGGCAGCAGGCCCTGCGCTACAGCCGCCAGTTAATGTTGCCGGCACTGGATTTTCGTGGCCAGGAAGCGCTGCTGGCAAGCAAAGTGCTGCTGGTGGGCATGGGTGGCCTTGGCTGCGCTGCTGCGCCTTATCTGGTGGCCAGTGGGGTAGGGCAGCTGACGCTGGTGGATGATGACAACATTGATAGTAGCAATTTACAACGGCAAATCCTGTATCGCGAGGCCGACATCGGGGAAAGTAAAGTACAACAAGCTGTCGCCAGCTTACGGCAGTTAAACTCTGAAATTGCAATCAATGCGTTGCAGCAGCGGTTAACTGCTGAGGATTTGGCTGCATTGGTACCGCAATTCTCTCTGGTGCTCGATTGCACTGACAACCTAGCTACCCGAAATGCTATTAATGCGGCATGCGTTCAGGCTAAAGTGCCATTAGTCTCTGGTGCCGCTATCCGCTTTGAAGGCCAGGTAGCCAGTTTCAGCATGCAGGGCGAGGGCGCCTGTTATCACTGTCTGAGCCAGCTGTTTGGTGAGCAGCAACTCACTTGTATGGAAGCCGGTATTTTAAGCCCGGTAGTGGGCGTTATCGGCACTATGCAGGCGCTGGCAGCGGTGAAAATTCTTGCTGGCGTTGGCACACCGCTGTATGGCAAATTGCAGTTGTTTGATGCGCTAACAGGCCAGTGGCAGCAGTTTAGTTTAAATAAAGACCCGGCGTGCGCTGTTTGTGGCGCTGGTTAACGCGATTAGGGAGAAAAAATGCAACTTCCTCTGGTTACGACCCGTTGGCTTGACGCTAATTTAAATGCTGCCGAACTTGTGCTTATCGATGTCAGTATGCGCAAGATCGTTGGCAAAGAAGCCATTGTATACCCGACACCATTGTTTATACCGGGTAGCAAACGGCTTGATTTAGAAACTACCTTGTGTGATGTAAATTCATCGCAAGCTAATGCCTTTCCTACCGAGGCGCAGTTCACCGGGGCTGCACAGCGCCTGGGTATAAACTCCGATAGTATCGTGGTGCTGTACGATAATCAGGGCACTTATGCCGCGCCGCGGGCCTGGTGGATTTTCCAGGCGATGGGCGTTAAAAATGCGTTTGTGCTGGATGGCGGCTTAGCGCAGTGGTTGTCTGAAAAAAGAGCCGTGGTAGCAACGCTGGCTGGCCCCGCAGCTGCAGCTGGCGATATTCAGGGGGCGTTGCAAGCAGGCTTGGTATGTAACTCAGATTATATCTTTGCGCATCTGGCCAGTGGTCAGCTAGCTATTCTTGATGCGCGCTCTCACGAAAGATTTCTGGGTTTAAAGCCAGAGCCAAGGGCAGGGGTGCGCAGTGGCCATATTCCTTATTCGTTAAATCTGCCGTTTGCTGAGGTGTTGGATGGGCATTGCTTTAAAAATCCTGAGCAATTAGCGCAGATATTTTCAAAGCTGATCGGTAGCAAAACTCAGCCGCTGGTATTTTCCTGTGGCTCAGGCATTACCGCCTGCATTATTTTGCTGGCTGCAGTAATGGCTGGCTACCAGAACGTAACCTTATACGATGGCTCATGGGCTGACTGGGGAAGCAATGCTACTTTGCCAGTTGCATAACAATATTGGTGCGGGAGGATAAATGGCAGCACATCAGACGCAAATGCAGGGCTTTGCCAAATATAATCTTGAATTTAATGGCCGGTTGTTCGCTCTGGTGGCTGGCTTAACTGACAACGAGCGTAAAAAAGATCTGGGGGCCTTTTTTGGCTCAATTCACGGCACGCTGAATCATATCCTGCTGGCAGACCGCATTTGGCTTGGCCGTTTTGCCAGGGCTTTTCCTGATATGGCAGCATTGCAAACCGCGACGTTGGTTTATCAGTTCTCGTCATTACGCGATGAGCTATGCCCAGACTTTGCCGAGCTTAGCGCCCAAAGAAGGGTGACTGATCAGGTAATTGTCAGCTGGGCGGCAGAGTTAACCGATGAGCAACTTGCCAGTACTATGCGCTACAGCAATTCGCAGGGGCAATCGCGAGAACACCCGACCTGGGTTGCAGTGGCGCATATGTTTAATCACCAAACCCATCACCGTGGCCAGATCACCACCTTGTTGCACCAGCTGGGATACGATGCTGGCGTTACTGATTTTGTTGCCTATGTGTCATAAACAGGAAATAGTAGAAATACGTGGTGCAGGTGGGCCCCGCAGCGACTGCCGGGTGGCCCATCTTGGCTTTTATCTATCCGGCTGATCTGCCGTTAAAAGCCACCATTAAAGTTGGGGTGCAGGTTGCTTTGGTTGTGGTTGCTGCCGCTTTCCCAGGTTTGACCACTGCCGCCTGTTGGCCCTTTACGGGTTTTCCATTCAAAGTTACCCGGATCCGGAATAGTTAGTTCCCACACATTGCCGCTTGTCCAGGTCGCTTCAATACCACCGCTCCAGTTGCTTAGCTCTGGGCTGCTACCGGTGAAAAACAGCGAAAAGCCATAGCCGACATCTTTGGTCATTCTTAACGTAATGCTTGCCGGCTGCTGGACGCCTGGCTGGGGTACCCACACCGACCAGCCGCTACTTTCGCTGACATTTAGCGGGAAGTTGGCGTAGCCCTGGGCATCTGTGGTGACGGTGCCCGTAACATTACCTGTGTAGTCGTAGAAGGTGGTGTTGGGCTGGTGGCTGTTCATCCAGAAAGATTGCTGCACCCCCCAGTTGCGGCCTGAGATCAGCATCACCAGTCCAGTGCCTGGCACATCATTTAGCCCGGCCCGCACGTAAGCATACACGGCTTCGGTATTGCCAGCGTATTCGTGGCCTGGGCCATAAGCAAAGTAGCGGCGGGCTTCAATCAGTTTATCCAGGGTAGGGGCCATGCCAAACTCGTCGTAGTCACGGGCAAATACGGCGGGTATGCCGTGCTCGCGCAGCAGAATATAGGCATACGCCTGATTTTTGTAATTAATAACCTGTGGCATACCATACGGATTACCGGCGCGGCTGGTGTCGTGGTTGTCGACAAAAGTAACCGCCCGCTCACGATGGTGGCTGTTAACCAGGCCACCCCACCAGCGCATATCTTTGTTGCCACTGCTTAGTAACACAAACTCATCACGCAAATTAAAATCGAAGGCGCGCAAATGCGGGCTATTGACCGCATCGAGATAACCGCTGATATCACTGACCCAGGCTTCTGCCACGAAAAAAATATCCTCAGCGGTGGCCCATTGCACATGATTAATCCAGTTGCGGGTAAAATCGGTATCTACATGGGCGATAGCATCCATCCGAAAGCCGCTAAAGCCAACATCATTGATAATCCACTCACCCCAGGCTTTCATTTCCTGCTGTACTTCAAAGCGGTTGTAATCGACGTCTTCCCCCATCAGGTAAGGGAAGTGGTAAGTATTACCCCACCATTTGCCTGGGTACAAGGTGTTGTCTGAACCGTTAAAGGTGGTCCAGTCCCAGTTAAAATCGTGCCACAGGTAGTCCCAGTTTTGTTCAGTGTAATGTGCCTGTCGGCCCTGCAGATAATATTGGGTCCAGGCCATGCCAAAACCGGGGATATCTTCCTGTGCATCAGCCCCCATCCGGTGGTTAAATACTACGTCAAAATAAGCCTGAATGCCCAGCTGATCCAAGGCGCCAAGCGCCTGCTGCAACTGCTGGCGACTGCCGTAACGGGTTGCTGTGGTGCCTTTTTGATTAAATTCGCCCAGATCCCAGAAATCGTACACATCGTAGCCGACACTGTTGCTGCCGTTCATCGCTTTTGCCGCCGGGGGCAACCACATTGAGGTAATGCCACGCTCGGCCAGCGGCGCGGCCATAGCGGGTAAGTCTGCCCATAAGCCCGGGTAGGCGTCCCAGTAAAAAGCCTGGTACATAGTGTTATTCACTTGCTGCGCCGGAATTTCTGGCAGGTCGCTGGCATATAGACCCAGCGATAACGTCAGTGCCGATAACGCCACGGCGCTTTGGCGCCAGCATTTCAACAATAAAGGGTTAACTGTAATTTGCATGGTGATACCTGAAAATAAGAAGTGTATTTTCGGCCTGTAGTTGTACTACCCCGGCATCTTGCCATGCCGTCCCACGACGATTTCCGTGTTGTTACCTCATGCGTATCCAGACGCGACAAGTGATACGAAACAGACCTCACGTGCTTTGCTTCAAATTTGCGCAAAGCGCTATTGTTATGGCCAAGCTGGTGCAGGGATACAACATGAATACGTATGCAACGCTTAATCAACCTTTATTTTGCACTAAAATAGGGAAAATTACCTGGCAAATGTGAACTTGCCGCAATCAGCGAACCCGCTGCCGATAGGCATTGGGGGGCAGCAGAAACTTAGGCACAAAGGCGCGCCTGAAGGCGTTGCTACTTTGATAATATGCTGCTGTTACTAAGCAGCGCTATGCGCTTTTAACATGAACTGTTAGTGTTAAGCCTGACAATGGCCGAAAAGTAAATTCAGTGTCTTTTCGGTTATCGCTATAGTTGGCAGAGGTTCAAATATGACAGATATCTATATGCAGGCGGCCATAGCCCAGGCCAGAAAAAGTTTAGCCCAGGGCGGTATTCCTATTGGCTCGGTGCTGGTTATCGATGGCAAGATTGTTGGCGCCGGTCATAACCAGCGGGTGCAGCAGGGCAGTTGTGTACTGCACGCCGAAATGGATTGCCTGGAAAATGCCGGCCGCTTAACTGCCGCCGATTATCGCCGGGCGACGTTGTACTCTACCTTGTCACCCTGCGATATGTGCAGCGGCACGGTATTGCTTTATGGCATTCCAAAGGTAGTGATTGGTGAGAACCAAACCTTTCAGGGGCCGGAGGCTTACGTGCAAAGCCGTGGCGTTATCCTGGAGAACCAGCATAATGCTGAGTGCATTGCGCTGATGCAGGATTTTATTGCCGCTAAGCCAGAGCTGTGGTTTGAAGATATTGGCAAATAAGTGCCCACAGCTTTGGCTATTAAAACCGGTAGCATGCTTTGAGCCCTTAAGTTGTGTGACACTTAACTTGCAGTTGGCGGCAGGATATCGCTGTGCACCATCTGCAGCAGTTTATAGGCATCGCCTAAATCGCAGTTTTCGTGGTCGCGTTTTTTGTAGCCCAGGGACGTAAGCTCTATATGCCAGGTGGGTACTACGTCTACCGTTGCCAGGGTTTGTTTTACACAATTCAGCGCACAGCCATCTACCGCCAGAATAGCCCGGCCGGATTGGGCTATCTTTACCAGTTGTTTAACCTTGCCACCAACGCCAGCAATACAAGACATTTGCGCTGAGCCTTCACGGTCAAGTACCACGGCTAAATCATTGGCCAGTTGCGCCACGTTGGAGCAGCCAGAGCAGGAATAGACTAAAGGCTTGTTGTTAGATTCGGTGTTCATACCGGGCTCTCCTGTTAAATAACGTGGTCAGACTATTTATTCAGTGTAGAGGCCCTGGCAATACGCGACTTGATACAAATCAAAGCTGCTGTACGCTTACCCCTTCAGAGGTAATGTTGGTAAAGGCGAAGTAGGTTTGAGTGAGGGCTGTATAACGCCGGTTGCAACTCCCGCTATGCTCGCCACAGCAACTCGCCCTCTTGCCTGCGGCAGGGCTCAGACACTCTGTGGCTGCGCTATCGTGATTCCAACCTAGCTTTGATAATAAGCTTTAGCAATCACCTGTTAACCTGGCCGACCATCTGGTCTTGGTGTAGTTAACACCGGAAAATACACTACAACATAGAGTAAATACGCCAGCACCCAGCCGCCGACACCCAGCCACAACCATTGCATGGTTTGTGCTGGCCACAGCCAAATCAATAGTGTGCGGCTAACTGCCGCAGCCAGCACCAGCAAAAATGCCAGTGACATAATGGCTTTTGGCTGCAGCACCCGGCCACTGTGGCCTAAGGATACCCGGGCCATCATGCTTAATATCATAGCGCCCATGGCGCCTGCAGTCAGCGCATGCAGTGCAATACTATTACTGATGTTAAAACCAGCATAACGTGCACTATAAAGCGCCAGGCCAATGGGAATGCACCAGTAGGCCAGATGCAGCGACCATAACAGCGGCACTTTTAAGGTTATCCAGATTTTCCAGCGCAGGCAGCGCAGGGCGGTAAGCGCCGCGCTAACGGCAAATAAAGCACTCATTGCCAGTGGTGGCAGGTATTTGCTCAGCGCAAAAAAGTGCAGCACAAATATCAGCCATAATGAACCCAAAGCGGCGCGGTCAAGCCACAGCCAGGCGTCAACTTTCCTGGTTTGAGTGCCATTGGCGGTAAACATTGGCAGTACCCGGCCGCCGACTATCGCCATCAGTAAGGTAATCAGCCACACTGCATTCTGGCTACCGAGCTGGATCAGCTCATAGCGGTTAGTGGCAACGCCGATATACATCAGTGCATTACAGGCAGTAAGTAACAGCAACACTGGCACAAAAAACAGGTTGCGCTGCTGGCCAGTCTGCAACAAAGGTTTGGCCAGCAACCAGGCGCAAACCGGTAAAAAGCTTAAGTCGATGGCGGCGACCAGATACAGTGGTAGTCCCTGGCCAAACAGTAACACCAAGCGGCCACTTAGCCATAATAAGCTAATCAACAACAGGCTTTTACCATGTGGCGCGCGCAAGCCGGTCCAGTTCTGTACCGCCGTCAGTAAAAAACCGATGATAATGGCACAGACAAAACCAAACAGCATTTCATGGCTATGCCAGAACAACACATTGGCAAAGGGTTTAAGCTGAATATGGCCAGATAGCGCCAGGCCCCACAACAGCATGGCAATGGCACTGAACGCCGCCCCAAATAAAAACATTGGCCGAAACGCCTGGCGTAACAGCGGCAACAGCTTTTGCTCGGTTGCCAGATCAGTTATTTGCATGCTTTATCCTCGTGGTTAAAAGTATCGTTCTCATCCAATAAAAAATTGTTGCTTCGGGCTACTGCCAGCTTTTGCTGGTATTGCGCGGCCTGATTGGCAAAAAACATGGTGATCATACATAGCGCCAATACGCCGTATAAAATCATAAAACAGCCGGTGACGATGCCAAGTGCGTCCTGCGCCAAACCAAATAAAATAGGCAGGGTACAACCCCCCAGCGCACCAATGGCTGCTACAAAGCCACCGGCGCTACCCATATGGTGCGGGTAGTAGTCGTGAATCACCTTATACACACTGGCCCGGCCAAAGCCCTGGGCGACGCCTATTACAAAAATCAGCAAGGTAAACCACCAGACGTTTAAGCCGATTTCCAGCTGCACATCTTTTTCCAGACCATGAATAATCAGGGTAGTGGGCGGGTAACTGAGAAAAAACAAACAAATAATACAGACCCAGAACACACTCCAGTTAACCGCCCGCCCGCCGTAGCGGTCGGCAAACCAGCCTCCCAGCGCCCGCACCATGCTGGAGGTTGCAACAAAAAACAAGGTAAAGGCCATCGCTTGTTGCGCGTTCATTTCGTAGGCTTGCATATAGTATTGTGGCAGCCACAACAACAGCGCTAAAAAGCTGCCAAACACAAAGTAGTAATACAGTGAAAAGCGCCAAATCCGGGCATCGCCGGCCAGTTGGCGCAGGCTCAGCGCAGCGGTGTTAGTATAAGCCTGCGGCGGCTCGGCCGGTGATAACAGCGCAAACAGCACGGTGATCAGCAACATACCTGCTGCATACAAGGGGCCGACCCACTGCCAGCCAAGATAGTGGATGGCCAGTGGCACCAGCACAAAGGTAATAGCCACCCCGGCATTGCCCACGCCAAATAGCCCCAGTGCCCGGCCCTGACGGCTGGAAGCAAACCAGCTACTGACATAGCGCACGCCAAAGGTAAAAGATACGCCACTGATGCCAAACCACAGGCCCAGCCATAAATAACCACTGTAGCTGCTGACCAGGGGTAACAATAACAGTGCCGGGATCACCGCCAGCATCTGATACAGCCATAAACGGCGGCTGCTGATCCGATCTGCCAATATGCCAAAAGGGATCCGCAGCAGGGCGCCACTGAAAATAGGCGCGGCCAGCAAAATGCCATACTCGGTAGCACTGAAGTTAAGTTGTTGCTGCAACGGGATGCCCATTACGGCATATAAGGTCCAGACCGAAAAACAAGCGGCAAAAGCCAGCGTTGCCAGCAATAAAGCACGATTGGCACCAGGCAGCGTGGCCTGCGCCAGTGTGGTGGGAGCATAGTGCGCCATAGCAAAATATCCGCTTCAGATCATTATGGTTAGTGTAACGCCAAAGCAAGGCTCTGCCGCAGCAAAGAGGGCGTACCTCTGACGCGCCGGTGAGCGCCGCGCTTACTCGCAGACTAACCCTAAGTGGGTATCTGGCGCTGAATTATGGCGTGGCGGCGGCATGCCAGGCGCTACCTATAAATTGGTATCTGCTTGTTTTTGAAAGTAAAATGACTTGTTTTGCTTTGTTTTGTATCAATGATTTTATGGCCAAGGCTCTCTACACTGGGCGCAGTTTATTGTTAATCCTGTGGAGGATGTTATGGCTGGCCCTGCTTTAGCAACGCAAAGCGGCAGTGGGTTGAACCTGCTGAATTTCGCTGAAAAAAAAATAAAAATGCTGCACCTGACCTGGTTTGCCTTTTTTCTGACCTTCGTTATCTGGTTTGCGCACGCACCCTTGCTTATTCATATTAAAGAAGCGCTGGCGCTAACTGATGCTCAGGTTAAAGCCCTGCTGATTTTGAATGTGGCTATGACCATACCGGCACGGATTGTGGTGGGCATGCTGGTAGATCGCTACGGCCCGCGCATTATGTACTCTTTGCTGTTGTTTATCTCAGCGCTGCTATGTATTGGTTTTGCCTTTGCCCAGACTTATGATGCGCTGGCGCTGTTCCGGTTTTTGCTGGGCTTTGTCGGCGCTGGCTTTGTGGTAGGCATTCGTCTGGTAGGTGAGTGGTTTCCGCATCATCAGGTAGGCACCGCCGAAGGCATTTACGGTGGCTGGGGCAACTTTGGTTCGGCCGCGGCGGCAATGACCTTACCACTACTGGCGCTGGCCTTTGGTGGCCCGGACGGCTGGCGTTATGCCATTGGTACCGTTGGCGTAATCAGTGCGGTATATGCACTGGTGTTTTACAAATATGCCCGCAATACCCCCAAAGGCTCAATGTATTTTAAACCGAAAAAAACCGGTGCTATGGTGGTATCAAGCTGGGGGGCAATGTGGGGTCTTATTCTGATGAATATTCCTATGCATCTGGCGCTGGGAATGCTGGCTTGGCGTTTATCACCTGCCGGGGTAGAGCTATTCTCTACCAATATGATGTACGTGTTATGGGGCGTGTTGCTGCTATTGTTTATGGTGCAAACCCAACAAACCTGGCGGGTTAATGTTGAGCATTTACGGGCCGGCGTGCCCGAGGTCGACAAGTACAGCTTTAAGCAGGTGGGTATTTTAAATATTGCCTACTTTGCCACTTTTGGCTCTGAGCTGGCGGTGGTATCGATGTTGCCGTTGTATTTTCTGGAAACCTTCGAGGGCATCAGTGCGGTAAAAGCCGGTATGCTGGCATCGGGTTTTGCTTTTATGAACCTGGTATCGCGGCCGATGGGCGGCTGGTTTTCTGATAAATTTGGCCGGCGCAAAAGCATGCTGATTTTAATTGGTGGTCTGGCAGCAGGCTATTTTCTGATGGGTTTGATGGACAGTCACTGGTGGATCCCAATGGCGGTGCTGGCCACCATGGCCTGTAGCTTCTTTGTTCAGGCTGGTGAGGGCGCGGTATTTGCCATAGTGCCGTTAATTAAACGCAGCATGACCGGCCAGATTGCCGGTATGGCTGGCGCTTATGGTAATGTTGGCGCAGTGGTGTACTTAACCGTGCTCAGTTATGTCAGCTACAGTATGTTTTTCTATGTGATTGCTGCTTCAGCGCTGGTTGGTTTGGTTGCCGTGATGTTTTTAGATGACCCCAAAGGCCATATTACCGAAGTAGGCGAAGATGGCACTGTGCATCGGATTAATGTCGGTTAATTAAGGTGTTGCCAAAAAGGAGTGACAGGTGAGCATATCCGAGCTGCAGCTTAACTATAGCAGTGTCTGCGAGGCTGGCATTAAAGCGGCTAATGAAGACGCCATAGCGGTTAATTTGCCAGACGATAGCCACCTGTTAACCTACAAAGGGGCCTGCTTCACACTGGCCGATGGTGTCAGCACCGCTGAGGCCGGCCGGCAGGCCAGTGAGCGGGCGGTCAGCCGTTTTTGCCACGAATACAGCCAAACGCCGGATAGCTGGTCGGTGGCCCACAGTGCCACGCAGCTGCTGGCCACCATTAATAACGAATTGTATGAGCTGAGTCATCAGTTTGTGCATAACCAGAAGGGCTATCTGACTACCTTTACCGCGCTGATTATCAAATCGCAAACTGCCCATTTTTTTCATATTGGCGATAGCCGCTTGTATCACTGGCGCGATGGCGTTCTGCTGCAGTTAAGTCTGGATCATACTACGGTATTATCAGAGCAGCGCCAGTTTCTGGGGCGGGCGCTGGGCATGGATGCGCGGGTTGAGCTACACCAGGGCAGCTTAAGCGTGCGCCCGGGGGATAAATTTTTACTGTGCTCAGATGGTATTTCCGATTTTGTCAGTGCCGATGAATTGCAGCGCCAGCTGTCGGCGGCTACCGATTTAGGGGTAACGGCGCAGCAGCTAAAGCAGCAGGCATTGGCGCAGGGTAGCGATGATAATATCAGCCTTATTTTGCTGGAAATAATGGGGTTGCCAGAGCAAAGTCTGGATGATTTAAATCAGCATCTTACCCGGCTGCCGTTTCCACCGGCACTGAGCCCGGGCATGAAACTGGATGGCTATAGAGTGCTAAGCGAGTTGTTTGCCAGTAGTCGCAGCCATTTATATCTGGTGGAGGATGAGAGCACTGTTACTGAAAGCACTGCTGTTGACGGCAGTGCTATTGACGGTAGTGCTATTAAAGGTACAGCCCGGCAGCTGGTACTGAAATGCCCGTCGTTGAATTACGACGATGATGCCTTGTATATCGACCGTTTTATCCGTGAAGAGTGGATAGGCCTGCGCATTGAGTCGGATTATGTGGTCAGGGTAGTGCGGCAATGCCGGCCACGCACCTTTCTGTACTACCTGCTGGAATATCTGCCAGGCCAGACGTTAGAGCAATGGTTTGAGCGCCAGCCCAAGCCATTAAAGCCGGCATTGGCCATTAAGTTGGTGAAACAAATTGCCGAAGGCTTAAAAGCGTTTCACCGGATGGGGGCGATTCATCAGGATTTAAAACCCGGCAATATTATTTACCAGCATGATGGCAGTTTAAAAATTGTCGATTTTGGCTCGGTGTATGTGGCTGGCCTGGCGGAAATAGCCAGCCCGCTGCAGCATGAAGCGGCACTGGGTACTGCGGCTTATTCCGATCCGCATTATTTGCTGGGGCATAACTCCGGCGTGCAGGGCGATATTTATGCCCTGGCTACTATCGCGTATGAGCTATTCAGTGGCGGCCATTTACCCTACGGTGAGGCGGTGGAAGAGTGCCGTACCGCGGCTGATTACGACAAACTGCGTTATCGCAGTAGCCATCAGTTTAACCCGGTGATCCCAACCTGGTTCGACCGCGCCTTACAAAAAGGGGTGAGTCTGGATTTATCGCAGCGTTATCAGAGTATTAATCAGCTACTGACCGACTTACAGCAACCCAACCCGGAATTTTTGCACGAAGAAGTAAAACAGCAGCATAAAACCAACCCCTTGCTGTTCTGGCAGCTGTTGTCCGGTTTTTGGTTTATTACTTTACTGCTGGTGGTGTGGTTGTTTTTGCTCAGGCGCTAAGTGTGGTGTTGGCAGAAACCGGTTTACTCACGTCAACACGCCGTGAACCCATCCCTGGGGGCTCGTTTCCGCCCGTCCAGGGCTTCAACGGTTGACTTAGAGCAATCCGATTCCTGCTCAGTCGTTTGGGTTAACCGTCAGTCAGCTTTTAGGCCGAAAAGGCTTCATCACCTGCTCATTACACTCAAGATAGGGCCCGTCCATTAAATCAATGCAGTAGGGCACCGCCGGAAATACCGCATCTAAACACTGGCGAATAGCTTTGGGCTTGCCAGGCAGGTTAATAATTAAACTGCTTCCGAGCAGGCCGGCAGTTTGGCGCGATAAAATGGCGGTTGGCACATACTTTAATGACTCAGTGCGCATCAACTCGCCAAAGCCGGGCATCATCCTATCGCACACCGCTTCGGTTGCCTCAGGCGTGACATCACGTTTGGCCGGGCCGGTGCCGCCGGTAGTAACAATAAAGCAGCAGCCTTGCTGGTCGGCCAGCTCACGCAGCGTTTGCTCGATTAACGGCTGCTCATCCGGAATGAGCCGGTATTCGGCTTGCCAGTCGCTGCTTAAATAGTCTGTTAAGGTAGCGATAATCGCCTTACCGGATAAATCCTCGTAAATACCGGCACTTGCGCGGTCGCTTACTGTAACAATGCCAATTTTGGCCGTGTGGTTGGTCATAGTGGTTCCTGTATATCACAGCGGTTGCTACCACGTTGCGCACAGCCGCAGAGTGTCTGAGCCGCCATGGATGCGGTGACAAATTCGTCAGGAACGAATTTGAACAGCATCTGCTGGCCGCAGGTACTGGGCAGGATGCCCAGTATAGTTGCTGCGGCGAGCACAAGGTGTGTAGCGACCGTGTGTTATGTATGCGGTTTTCACCCCGTCGCCATCCCGGCCAGGTTTAGCCAGTAGCCGTTACTGTCGGTGGCGCTGAGTTGCTGCGGCGCGCTGCCATCAAGGTTAGCTTTAAATTTCGCCAGCCAGGCAAAGGTGCCGGTTTGTTGTGGGCTTAACCGTACTATATCCACTGTGCCTTGCATAGTGCTTAGCTGGTTTATCAGGTTGTAGCGATAACCCGATTGGGTTTGAATGCCATTTAACACAAAAACCTGAGTACCATCCTGGCTTGTTACCTCACGCCCCTGCGGATAGTTAATACAGCAAAGTTCGCACTGATCTTTACTGCGGTTCTCTGAGCGGGCGGTAAAACAGCGGCCACTCCAGGCCAGCGGTAAATGGCCAAAACTGAATACCTCAGTGCTGAAGCAGTGGCGGATATCGGCGATAATACCTTGCTGCAGCACATCGCTGAGCCATTGGCCGGAAAGTTCTACCGGCAATACCCAGCGCGTCAGCCCCATACTGATCAGGCGGCGCAAACTGTGCTGGTTATAACAGTTGATTGCGGCACCGGCCACAAAGGGCAGGGCGTGTTGCTGCAGCATGCTAATGGCGCCAACATCATTGGCTTCAACTAAAAACTCGCCGTTATCAATATATTTTCGCAGTTCGCGCAACTCACCCGGCGCCTCATATAACGTCATCGATGATAAGCAAACTTGTTTGCCGGCCTCGCGCAGCATCTGCGCCAGCGCAAAATAATCGGCAAAGGTTAACTCGCGCCTTTTGCTGCAGACGGTTTCGCCGAGGTAAACAATATCAAAGTCGCTGTCTGCCACCTCGCGGTAAAACTGCAGCATTTGTGCTTTGGGCCAGAAATACAGCACCGGGCCTAATGAGAATTGCATAACTTTATTTCCATTTTCGATGATAAGCACCCAGTGTGGTCTGGCTACCTTCAGCCAGGCCAGCCAGCACCTGTTGCCATTGTGCCTGTACCCTGAACTGCTCAGGGTTCGCCATCACGGCATCTATGGCCGCGCGCCACACCTGAGTAATTTGTGCCACATAAGCCGGGCTGCGCTGCCGGCCTTCAATTTTCAGCGACTTAATGCCCTCGGCATACAGCTGTGGCAGTAAATCCAGAGTGTTTAAGCTGGTGGGTTCTTCCAGCGCATGGTAGGTATCGCTGCCCACGGTAAAACGGCCTTTGCACAGTGTCGGGTAACCGGCGATTTCATTGGGGGCGAAGCGGTCGATTAAAATGCCATTTAAGCGTGATTCCAGGGTGCCGTTATTGTCCTGCCACTCTACAAAAGCAGCCGGAGAGCAGGCGCCAGCGGTGTTAGGTGATTGGCTGGTCATATAAGAGCTTAAATAACAGCGGCCTTCGGCCATAATACACAGGCTGCCAAAGGCGAATACTTCCAGGTCAATATCGCAGCTTTTAGCCAGCGCCCGCACCTGCTGCATCGACAACACCCTTGGTAACACCACCCGGCTAATACCAAACTGGCGGTAAAAATCAATGGCGGCGGCATTGGTGGCCGAGGCCTGCACTGACAAATGCCGCTCCAGCTTAGGGTAACGCTCGGCAGCATAGGCCAGCACAGCAATGTCGGCCAGGATCAGGACATCAGCCCCGGCATTAGCGGCAATATCCACCGCCTGCTGCCAGCGCTGGTAGTTATCCGGGTGGGCAAAGGTATTAATGGCCACATGCAATTTTTTGCCATGCTGGTGCACAAAGCAGGCTGCTTCTTTCAGCCGGCTTTCGTCAAAATTCAGCCCGGCAAAATGACGGGCGTTGGTATCATCTTTTAAGCCGATATAAACGGCGTCGGCGCCATGTTCGATGGCCGCCTTTAACGCCGGCAAACTGCCAGCGGGGCAGAGCAGTTCCATATGTCGCCTCTTAAGTTAGCTAATCATAATGACTTAGTTACCCCAACTACCTCCGACAGGGAATAGCGAAGGCGGGAGTGCTGTGGTTTCATTATAGGGTCTGAAACGAGGGAATTGCTTATATATGTTTGATATTAAAAGAGTTAACTCTAAATTGGTAGCTGCACTACCTCTAATGCTGCGCCAGCTTACCTGCTGTGCGCCAGCGCTTATGCAGCGCAGCCTGTTACAGTTGGCATTAAACCGGTTTTTTCAGCCTGAGCTGGCTGGCGGTGAGCTGAGCTTTTTGCAGGGTAAGACGGTGCTGATCAGCGTAACTGATCTTAACCTTGAGTTTGGCATCAGCCTGCACGGCAAGCAGCTACAGGTGCAGCTTAAGCCAGCGCAACAGCATCTTTTGTTAAAAGCAGAGCTGGCCGACTTTGTGGCGATGATCAGCAATAACACCGATCCGGATACGTTATTTTTCCGTCGCCGGTTGCAGATGCTGGGCGATACTGAGCTGGGCTTGTACTGCAAAAACCTGCTCGACAGCATAGGGCCGGCACGTTTGCCTGCAGCGGTATCGGTTGGCCTGAACTGGCTGGCTCAGCAACAAAGCGCGTTAAAATCCGCTAAGCCTGCGATAGATCAAGCTTAGTTTTTTCTGTCGCTTTTATACTGGCCGCCAGTAAGGGTGTTGTAATAACACAGCAATAACAGCGCAATATCAGAGGTAGCAATGCAAAGCATAAAATGGGACCCGAAGTTAATCAGCAAGTACAATATTAACGGCCCGCGTTATACCTCGTATCCGACGGCGCTGGCACTGAGTACTGATTTTGATCAGACACACATTCAGCTGGCGCTTGGCCAAAGCCCGGCTGAGCTAAGCCTGTATCTGCATATCCCGTTTTGCCATAAGCTGTGCTACTACTGTGGTTGCAATAAGGTGATTACCCGCCATCAGCATAAAGCCGATACTTATCTGGATGCCTTAGCGCAGGAGATGGCGCTGTATGCTCCCTTGCTCAGCAATAAGCGGATTAATCAGCTGCATTTAGGCGGCGGTACGCCCACCTTTTTAACTGAACAGCAGCTAAGCCGGCTAATGGCGCAATTGCATCAGCACTTTGTGATTAACAGCGATGCCGAAATCAGTATTGAAATAGACCCGCGCAGCTGCAGCGATAACAAACTGCGCCATTTGCGCAGCCTGGGTTTTAACCGGGTCAGCTTCGGCGTGCAGGACTTAGATGAAAAAGTGCAAATTGCCATTAACCGGGTGCAGGATACCGATTTAATTCGCCACCAGCTGCAGCTTAGCCGTGAGCTCGGTTTCAGCTCGATTAATCTGGATTTAATCTACGGCCTGCCATTTCAACAGCCGGCCAGTTTTAGTGAAACGGTTGATGAAATTATCCGGCTGAACCCGCACCGTATTTCGCTGTTCAGTTATGCCCATATTCCCGAGCGTTTCGCTGCGCAGCGTAAAATTGACAACAGCAGCCTGCCAGATGCACCCGCCAAGCTGGCGTTAATGCAACTGGCGATTGAGCGCTTGGTCGCTGCCGGTTATCAGTTTATTGGCATGGACCACTTTGCCAGGCCGGATGATGCCTTAGCCAAAGCGCAGCAGGCGGGCAAATTGCAGCGCAATTTTCAGGGTTATACCACCGCAGGGCAGGATGCCTTGCTTGGCCTTGGCGTATCCAGTATCAGCCAGGTAAGCGGTGTACTGTGGCAAAACAGCAAAGAGTTGCCAGGCTATTACACTGCCATAAATGCCGGCAAACTGCCGGTTGAACGCGGCTTTAGCTTAAATAGCGACGATAAAATCCGCGCTGCGCTAATCAGTCAGTTAATTTGCCATTTCGAATTAGACATTGCCGCGTTCTGCCAGCAATGGCAGCTGGCAGGTTTCTGGCAATACTTTGCCGAGGCGTTAGAGCGGCTGCAGCCGTTTATGGAAGATAGCCTGGTGGAGGTATATGCAGAGCGGATTAAAGTGACTGACAGCGGCCGGCTCTGGGTGCGCAGTATCTGCGCCTGTTTTGATGCTTACCTGACCCAGGGCCAGCAGCGCTATTCCAAGGTGGTGTAACCCTGTTGGGGCGCCCGTTCATTAATAAACGGGCGCCCCAATATTCGTTAATACAGCGCCACTAACTCACCGGCTTTATTAAAGGTCAGAAAATCGGCAATCATGCCGCCCTGAATTTTCTCGGTCATCATTTTCAGCGGCTGCGCCGCTTCATCGTTATTAGGGGCGAAGCCACCACGCCCACCAATGGCTGAGACAAAGGCGATATCCCAGTCAACGCCGGTACTTATCGACTCTGTCACCAACGTGCTGAAGTCGGTTACTTCCTCGGGCAGTTTATCTACGCAAAGCACCGGCGCTAAGGCACCGCCGTGGCCCTGCTCAAAGTTGTTTTTCTGGGTGTCGGTAAAGCCATTGGGCAGCTCTGCTTTGGCAAACACAAACAATAAACGTTGTGGCTCGCTTTGCTGGCCGGCGGCGCGGATTAAGTCGGTATAGGATTCAATATTCATAACAGCCTCTGCCTAAATCTTTGGCGCAGTGTAGCAACTGCCAGCCTTGAATACTGCTGAATTAAGGGGTACCGCAGTACCCCTTATGAGGTATCAGCCTTGCTGGTGCAATGGTTGATGAGCAGCTTTGCTGTCGAACACGCCTTTAACCACCTGCCAGCTTACTGCCAGGGCGCCGACGATAAAGATAATATCGCCGATGGTACGCACCCAGCGCAATGTCTGCAGTATATCGCTTTGCATAAAGGCTTCACTGCGGGCATACCATAAGCCTTCAGTGGCGCTGGCGTAGAACTGAATAAAGCCGATGGGTAACAAGCTGGTAAACAACATCAGCACCAGGCCGCCATTCATCCACCAGAAAGCCGTTTTCATCAACTTTTCATCAAACACCAGCTGGGGGCGGATGTAACGCAGGATCAATAAGCAAAACCCCAGCGCCAGGAAGCCATACACCCCAAACAACGCCGCATGGGCATGGGTTGGTGTCGTGTTTAAGCCTTGCAGGTAATATAAAGCAATAGGTGGGTTGATCATAAAACCAAACACCCCGGCACCCAGCATATTCCAGAATGCTACCGCAACGAAAAACATTAATGGCCATTTAATATCGGCCATCCACGGCGCCTTATTTTTTAAGCGCCAGTTTTCCCAGGCTTCATAACCCAGCACGACCAATGGCACCACTTCCAGCGCACTAAAGGTTGCGCCTACCGCCATTACCGGTGTGGTGGTACCAGAGAAATACAGGTGGTGGAAAGTACCAGGTATGCCGCCGAGCATAAATAACGAGGCCGAGGCTAAACTGGCGGTGGTGGCGATATTGCGTGACACCAGCCCCATGCTATGGAAGATAAATGCCAGCGATACCGTAGCAAATACTTCAAAGAAGCCCTCTACCCACAAGTGAACCACCCACCAGCGCCAGTATTCCATTACCGATAAATGGGTGCGTTCGCCGTAAAATAAGCCGGCACCATAGAATAAACCAACGCATACCACTGAAGCGGCAAACAGTGCCAGCAGGTTTTTATCGCCAGGCGCTTTAAAGGCCGGTACCACAGCCCGTAGCATCAGCAGCAACCAGAACAGCACGCCGATATATTTAATGATCTGCCAAAAACGCCCTATATCAATATACTCATAACCCTGATGGCCAAACCAGAAACTGTATTGCTCAGGCATAATTTGCATGATGGCAAAATAGTTGCCGGCAAAAGATCCGGCAACCAGCACCACTAAAGCCCAGAATAAGATATCAACGCCCAGTTTCTGATATTTTGGATCTTTACCACCGTTGATTATCGGCGCTAAAAACAGCCCGGCGGCCAGAAAGCCAGTGGCGATCCAGAACATGGCGGCCTGAATATGCCAGGTGCGGGACAGGCTGTACGGCAGCCATTCGGTGGTATTCAGGCCATAAAAGCCATCGCCTTCAACTGTGTAGTGGGCAGTAACGCCACCTAACAGTACCTGCAGCGTAAATAGCGCTACCACCAGCAGGATGTATTTGCCCAGCGATTTTTGCGACGGGGTAAGTTTAAGCCGGGCAATCGGATCTTGTTTAGGCACTTCGGGTTCTTCTTCGTCGTGGTTACGTAAAAAAGCCCAACCCCAAATCAGGCCACCGACACCGGCTATCAGTAAAATAATACTAACCAGCGACCAAATCAGGTTCTCCGCCGTCGGACGGTTGTCAATCAGCGGTTCGTGCGGCCAGTTGTTGGTGTAGGTTGCGCTATCCGGCGCACGTTCAGTACTGGCGGCCCAGGCGGTCCAGAAGAAAAACTGAGTCATTTCCTGACGCCGGCTTAAAGACGGCAGTGTATTGTTTTTCATGGCATAGTTAGCACGGGTCTGGCTCAGTTCAATATCATCACCAAACAAGGCAATATAATGCTCAGCGGTTTGGGCAATTGCTTGTGCCCGGCGATCGCTGAGTTGCAGAGTGTCGGTGGCTTTATGGTAACTGTTAGTGCGGTAGGCCTGCTTTAACATGAATTTAAGCGCATGTTGCTGTGTGGCGTTAAGCTGCGCATAGCTCTGTCCATGTTCATCCTGAGCCGCCAGTTCCAGCCAGGCGAGCAGTTCACGGTGCAGCCAGTCGGCAGTCCAGTCCGGTGCCTGATAAGCACCATGGCCCCAGATCGATCCCAGTTGCATACCCCCAACCGATTGCCAGGCAGTCTGGCCGTTAAGGATAGTTTCCTGGGTCATCAGCACCTGCCCTTGCTGATCAATGACCTTTGCCGGAATAGGCGGTGCCGAGCGATATACCTCAGCACCAAAATAGCCCAATACCCCAAAAGTAATGGCTAAAATACTGATCAACAGCCACCAGAGTTTACGATATCCGGCCATACAGCCCCCTTAACAACTCTTTTTTATAGCGCTCAAGTGTCATATTTCACTCCTGTTATGGTCATCATTGGTCAGGCAAAACCTGCCAATACGGCTATTACAAGAAATAAGCCAATGTTTAAGGTTTTGTTATATATGGTGTTTTAATGTTTTGTGCGATGTGGAGGGTGGTTTTAACCTGCCGACGCTCGGGTTAAAGTTACCCGCAGGGTGAAAATGACCCATATGAGGCGGTTTAGCGTGTTTTCTACCTATTCAGCGATATAGGCACTTAAGCTAGCTTGTTTTATCGTGGGGCCTGACAGCGGATAAGAGACGATACCAGATGGAATATTATTTACCGGTAAAAACCTTACATATGTTTTGCGCTTATTTAAGTGCATTGCTGTTTGTCGCCCGTCTGTTGCTGGATATGGCAGCTAAACCAGGCTGGCGCCAGAGCCCGCTGCGTTATGTGCCTCATGTTAACGATACCTTGTTACTGACACTGGCTTTTACCTTAGTCGCCATCGGCCCCTGGCAGCCTTTTGCTCACCAGTGGCTGGGTTTTAAAATTCTGTTGCTGCTGGGGTATATTGGGTTTGGCATCGGGGCGTTAAAACAACGTTTAGCCGTGCCAGCGCGAACGGCTTGCGCTTTGCTGGCACTGGCTCAGTTGGCAGGTATTTTTTATCTGGCGCGCATTAAACCGCTGTTGTTTACTCTCTCATAGTGCCGTAGTTTATGCTCCTGGCGGCGGCCACTGCTAAAGGCCGATACCCGCTTTAAATAACCGATAACCCGGGTACCATAGTCAATATCGTTACTGCCGCAATTAGGACAGGCACACAAGGTACGTTTGTCTATGGTTTCGCAGCTATTGCAGATGGTAATTTTTACATTGATGCAAAAGTAGTTGCAGCCGGTTTTGGCGGCAATATTGAGTAAGTTAAGGTAGCCGGCCGGGTCCAGTTTTTCTTCCAGGTTTAAATGCAGCGCTGAGCCACCATCCAGATAATCCAGCAGCTCACGGCCGTGCAGCTGAAACTTATCCAGAGTATTGCTCTGTTCATCCTCTACCACATAAAAATACGAGTTATAGCAATCGCGCGGCACCAGATAGCCGTCTTCGCGGTCCCATTTTGCATTTTTAACGCCTAAGTTTTCTGCCGGTACAAATTCGGTGTTAAACATATAACCATATTCGATTTTAGCCAGTTTATTGGCATCGAAAATTACTTTTAACTGCTGTTGCACAAAGCGGATATAGTCGGGGTTGTTGCTGGCTACCAGGCCTTGCGATTCAGCCGCTTCTACCATGCCATTTATGCCAATGGTTAAAAATTGTTTATCCAGGCTGATAAAGCCGGCGTCATACACCGTCAGTAGCCCGGCTGCCTGATACTCTTCCATCACTTTGCGATAGGCTACCTGATATTTATGGATTTTACTGATTTCTGTAGCTAAATCACGGCTATCCTGCACCAGCCGGTTCATATTAATGGTAATAACATTGATAGAGCCGGTGGCGACACCGCCTGCGCCCAGCGAGTAAGAAAAGGTATTATCGCTGATTTCACTGCGCAGCCGGCAGCAGCTGGCTAAGGAATCGGCATTTTCTGACTGATAAACAAAAAATGCATTGCCCTCAGCTAGTTGCTGCGCCATGTCAGCGGCAAAAGCCTGATCTTTACACTGACCATTGTCAGTGAGCATGGCGACAGTGACGACCGGGAAGGTCAGTACGGTTTTCTCGCGTTCTTTATTAAACCAGCTTAAAAAGAACTGCTGCAGCGCTGATACCGACTGCCACTCTGGTTTCACAAAATCCGGAAACACAAAGTTACCAAACATACTGTCGAAGTAATGCTGATCATAGATGGAGATATTCCAGAACACACTTTGATAGCCGCGCGCAGCGGCTGGCTGGTTTAGCGCATACACCACATGCTGCAAATGGTTGGCAATTTGCCTGGGGTGGGTGTGTAGGTAGTTATCACCATAGTCTTTACGGGCGAAGTAATCAAAGTAGGTCAAAAATTCTACAGTGGCCACAGCACCGGCAAACTGGCTGGACACAGCAAACACAAAGTTAACAAAGCAGCCGCAGAACGACTCCAGGTGTTTCGGTGCCTGTGACTCGCCGCCCAGCTTGGTTAAGCCATCGCGTAAAAACGGATACATAGTCACCGACACACAGTAAGGCTTTAAGCTGGTTTCATCGTGCACATAGATTTCGTGGTCGGCGATTTGTCTCAGATACTCCGCCGCCAGCTCAGCGCCGAACAGGCTACTTATTTTATTGCTGATCAATGCCCGGTTAACCTGAATAAAATGATCTTTCATCAGTTCGGCTTCTAAGGTGGCGATATTTTTCTGGGTAACATTGGCATTTGCATCCAGTTTCGAGCCATCCGCAGCGTTAGTGGCGTGCAGATAGTTGTCGATAAAGCTTAGTTTTTGTTGTAGTTGGGTAAAATTTAGCGCTTGCATAGCATATCCCTCAGCAGGTGGTTAACGAATAAAAAGATGGTTCAGGCATTGGCCTGTGCGTAAATCAGTAAACTTCTGGTTGGTATTGCGGCTGTTCAGGCCGCCGCGTTGTTCCAGCCAGCGGCCAGTTTTCAGGTAGGTCAGCTGTTGCTTCAAATCAAGGCTGACATCATCCAGGCCGGTATATAAACAAGTGTTAAGGCCAGCATGGCGCGCCTGCACTAACAGCGGCAGCAAAGCAGCGGCCTGCCATTCACCGCCTAAAAACAGCACGCAGCTGATTAAGCCCCGGTAGCTTTGCAGGCGGTGGCTAAAGTAGTCGGGGGTGAGCAGGTTACCAATCTCAGGGCGCCAGCTATAACTGCTATGGCAGCCCTTGCATCCCAACGGGCAGCCCGCGATAGTAAACGCCAGGGATACCTCGCCCGGTACTTCCTGAAAGACAATTTGTTCCTCACTGAACCTAAGCATAAAACCCCGTATGTAGTGTTGTTATTTTTAATTGACACTAGATGTTGTGGTTTAGCTTAGCCTTTACCGCGGTGCAAAACTTGATCTGGATCAAGCTTTAGCGGTTGTCAGCTGGACGACAGCACGCCAGGCGGCAGTTTTACTGGGGTTATTACCCCATTAGGGGTAAAGCGGCTTTAGTTTGCACAATAAAAAAACCGCCCTTTCCAAAATGGAGGGGCGGCAAAGGAACCAACGCTGCTTTTATGCTGCTTTGGGGCAGCGCAGGGTTGGCTGGTGGAGCTGGGAAGTGTTGCTGTTACAGTTGCTGGCTAAAGTTGGTAGTTCAAGACTAGCCAGACTTTGCTGGTATCTACAGCCAGCGCATTGGCATTGTAATGGGCCAGTTTCAGCAGGCCTGATAACTGTTTGTTCAGGGCATAGCTGGCGCTGGCATTCCATTCGTTGCCGTAGTTGCTGTTGCCGGCATCGCTGTCAAAGCGATGGTAGGCCAGGGTAACGGCAACCTTATTAACCTTGCCGCTGGCTTGTAACCAGTTATCACGCAAGCCGCCATTGGGGGTGTTCAGAAACATATCGGCAAAACCGGAAAAGGCATGTAAGGTGGCCAGCGGCGTTTGAAAAGCGCTTTGGCCATCGCCGGCTAAACGCTCTTGTCCTGCTTGCAGGGTGACGCCGTCCAGCGCCCAGCTTAAGCTCAGCCGGTGATAGTGGTGGCTGAAACTCAGCGGCGCGTTATGGGCATCGTCCTGTTTGGCCAGTGCCAGATGCCAACTTAATTTCGGGCCTGTTGCTAGTTTGCCCTGATAATCAATACCTACTGTGCGGCTGCTGCGTACTGCCCAGTCGTTAAAATCAAAGTCGTAGCCAAAAGCGGCCAACTGATGAGCCGGATTTAGCTGCCATTGCACTAAGGCAGTATTAAAGTTGCCACGCTGATCGGCGGCCGGGCCCTTGGGGCCAAATACCCGGTTCACATTATAAAAATGGCCCAGTTCGGTATTCAGGCTGGTGCTGAAATTATGCTGCAGCCGGTAGCCATCCAGTGTTTGTTCATTCTGGCGCCAGGCTACCCCGCCTAAAAAGCGTTGATTGGCATGGTTTACCAGCTGGCGGCCCGCACTGAAGGTGCTGCCATTGTCGTTCTGGTAGCGCAGTAGGGCCTGATTAATGTCAGACCCCTTAGGATCGGCCACCACACTGAACCGGGTTTTACCATTGACGGTACTGTGGTAATTATCATTGCCCAGCAGGCTTACGTTATCAACTTGCAATAAGGCGCTAAAGCCAGACACCTTGCCAGTATTAATGGTGATGCGGCTGCGCAGGGTTGAGGCGATGGCATCCTCTAATACGTTGTCCTGATCGACATATTCTAAACGGTAGCGAAAATGGGCTGATACGCTGCTTTGCTGCAAAGCTTGGTTAAGCTGTTCGCTGATATCAGCGGCTTGCAACGGGGTAGATGTTGCTGCAGCGATTAAGGCTAAACTGATGGCAAGAGGTAAAACCGCAACGGTAGTTTTCATGATAGGTTTCCTGGCTAATGGTGGCAAAGCGATCCTAGCCTGAAACAGGTTTTTTTATAATTAGGTTAAGGGGTTACCTAGTTATTGGTAGGGCGCCATGATGTTATATACTCACGGGCGCCCCTACATATTTATTGCATTAATGGCGAGTCCGACAACTTAAAATCGTAGCCATCAATCTCAGCATTGACTATCAAGGTATGAATATATTGCGCCACGGCTTTACGCCGTACTTTTTCATTCAGGTATTCGGCAATTTTCTGCTGTACCGCGCTAAAGGGCAGTAACTTACCGGGTACCTTGCGGGCAATAAACACGATATGAAAACCGTAGCGGCTCTCAATCCCCTGTGGCAGCAAGCCGGGTTCGGCGCTGAATATTTGCCTTTCAAACTCCGGCACTGTTTGACCGCGGCTGATTTGGCCTAAACTACCGCCGGTTTCTTTCGACGGGCAGGCCGAGTAGTGTTTGGCCAGCGTTGCCAGGCTTTCACCTTGCTGTAATTGACTAATGAGTTGCTCAGACAATATTTTTGCTTCTACCCGCGCCTTGTCATCTTCGGGGGCGGCGGCCAGCAGAATATGGCTGACTTCCAGCAGCGGTGAGCTGGCAAAGCGGTGTGGGTTTAGTTTGTAATATTGCTGACATTCTTCATCGCCAGCGGTGGGGATCGGCAGCTCCTGGCTAATCAGTGCATCGAGAAAATCATCATCGCTGGCGCTGTTTAGCTCACTTTTTACCGTCAGGCCCAGGGCTTTGGCACGCTGGCGTAACAGCTCACCGATAATCAACGATTCGGCGGCTTTTAAGGTGGCGGCGCGTTTGCTGTCGGCCGGGTGGTACTGTACTTCGGCCATTAAGGCCGATTCGCTGATAGTGGCGTTGTTTACTTGAATCATATTAAACCTCTGTTATCGGTGCCATTTAGCGTATCGCCAGACTGCTTTCAGCCGGTATTGCACACAAAGACGCCGTAAATCCGTCCCTGGAGGCTCCTCTCCGGCATCCATGCCGGAGACGCTTTGTTTAGCAATATCGGCTCGCAGTCTGGCTGGTCAATCGATCTTGCCAGGCCCGGGTTGGAACCTCGATAGCACAGCCACAGAGTGTCTGAGCGCAGCGAGTTGCTGTGGCGAGCACAGCGAGTGTTGCAACCGTCAGGGCCCTGCTGACTTCAGGTTGGATTCAACCTTGCTTACCGTACAAACCGCTGGCGTACTATCTGGTGCTGGCGGCGGATAAACTGCACCGGCACACTGAGCATATGTACTAAGCGACTAAACGGGAACACCACAAAGAGCGTCAGGCCTAAAAACACATGGGCTTTAAAAATCCAGTGTACGCCGCTAATCGCTTCTGCAGCAGCCACAGAGTTAAAGGTGACCGTATGTTGGGCCCAGGCCATCAGTTTTAGCATCTCGGTACCATCTAAATGGCCCATTGAGACAAAAATTGACAGTAAACCAAGAATTAATTGCGCATAAAGTAAAAACAAAATGGCAATGTCCATGGTATTGCTGGTGGCGCGGATCCGTGGGTTATACAAGCGGCGCATAATCAGGATGGTCAGGCCGTAAAAGCAAATTAAGC
Source organism: Arsukibacterium ikkense (assembly GCF_000987775.1). Classification (GTDB taxonomy): domain Bacteria; phylum Pseudomonadota; class Gammaproteobacteria; order Enterobacterales; family Alteromonadaceae; genus Alishewanella; species Alishewanella ikkense. The sequence goes on along the minus strand of NZ_LAHO01000002.1, from coordinate 16,758 downwards.
CAAAAAGTCCACCGGCGACAATGGCGATCATTTGCTTCATTTCAGTGGTAATACCTACCAGGTACCACAACTCTTTTGGCATCAGTAAACCAGCAAAATGGCCCAAGAAAATGCCAAGTATACCGATATGAAAGGCGATACTGCCTTTGCGTAGTTGTTTACTCTCTAACAGCTGGCTGGAACTGGTTTTCCAGGTGTATTGCTCTCTGTCATAACGGATCCAGCTGCCAATCACCATAATGGCGATGGCAATGTAGGGATAAATGCCAAAGGCAAACAGGTTTAAGTGTGCCATAGTGGTGCTCCTTTAAGCGCGCTTTGCCGCGGCCTCTTTATAAAGTTCTTTACTTAAGGGATCAGCCCCCAGCAAATCACTGCTCAGTGAATCAGCATTCAACGGAATAAACTGGTCGCGTCTTTGCCCGGCACTCGGCTTATTGCCGCTGCCACAAGCCGAGTCAGTCTGGTCGTTGCCCATAAAGCTGACCATTTCTTCCTCCCAGACTTTATCCAGTTCTTTTGGTGTATCATCGCGTTTTTCACTGGCAATTTGCGCCTTAATATCATCCAAATCCACCTCAGCGGCAGACAGCGCCACCAGGGTATCGAAGATACTGGCGTAATTTGATTCCCGTTGTTGTAAGCGGCACAGCAGCACCGCTAACACTGGCGCAATTTCTTCCAGGCCGATTTGGGCGTTGTGTTCGCCCTGAGTGGATAAAAACTCTAAATAAAGCGGCAGGTAATCCGGCAGCTCTTTAACGCCAATATCCAGCCCGGCTTCGCGGTATTGCGCCATCAGGTTAACCATAGCCTGGCCACGGTCGCGTGATTCGCCGTGGATATGCTCGAAAATCAGCAACGACAAGGAGCGGCCGCGCTCGTACAAACCATCGTATTCGGCTTGCCAGTCCATTAAATCGCCGTTGCAGCGCGAGTTGATAAAGTCACTTAAGGCGGTTTTATGCGCCGGCGCTATAGTGGCGCTGGCCACTACTGCCAGCAAATCGTCTTTGGCGTCTTGAATTGGCTGCTTCGGGTAATCCAGTAGCAACGACAACAGTTGTAATATTTGCATTTTTTGTTAATCCTTAATCTCAACCGGGATAACCTGACGCACGCCCTTGGCTTTAGTGCCAAACAGGTTAACGCCGTTATTGCCATCGCCACAGCCATTACCAAAGCTGAAACCACAGCTGCTTTTTAAGTCATAGGCATTTTCGGCATAGGCGCGGTGGCTGGTGGGGATAACGAAACGATCTTCGTAATTTGCCAGCGCCATATAGCGATACATTTCCTCGACCTGCAGCGGGGTTAAGCCCACTTGCTGTAAAACTTCTGCATCTTCGACACCATCGACCTGCTGCGAGCGTTTAAAAGCGCGCATCGCTATCATCCGCTCCAGCGCCCGTACTACCGGCGCTTCATCCCCGGCGGTCAGCATATTGGCCAGATACCTAAGTGGAATGCGCAGCGATTTCAGATCCGGGATTTCGCCATTCATGCCAACATGACCGGCCTGAATCGCCCCCTGAATAGGTGACAGTGGCGGCACATACCAGACCATTGGCAGGGTGCGGTATTCCGGGTGCAGTGGCAGCGCCACTTTCCAGTCCATTGCCATCATATACACCGGTGAGCGCTGGGCAGCGGCAATCCAGTTATCGCCAATGCCTTCGGCTTTGGCCGCGGCGATAACCGCCGGGTCATTCGGATCGAGGAAGATATCCAGCTGCGCCTGATACAAATCCTTTTCGTTCGGGGTATTGGCGGCGGCTTCAATTCTATCGGCGTCATACAACAACACGCCTAAATAACGAATACGGCCAACACAGGTTTCCGAGCAGACCGTAGGCTGGCCGGCTTCAATCCGTGGGAAGCAGAAAGTACATTTTTCTGATTTACCACTTTTCCAGTTGTAGTAGATTTTTTTGTACGGGCAGGCCGAGACACACATGCGCCAGCCACGGCATTTGTCCTGGTCAATCAGTACTATGCCATCTTCTTCGCGCTTATAAATGGCACCAGAAGGGCAGGCTGCCACACAGGCCGGATTGAGGCAGTGTTCGCATAACCTGGGCAGGTACATCATAAAAGTCTTTTCAAACTGACCGTAGATGTCCTTTTGCACTACCTCGTCGAAGTTCTGGTCGATTTTGCGTTTAGCAAACTCAGTACCCAGAATTTCCTCCCAGTTCGGACCCCATTCAATTTTTTCCATGCGCTGGCCACTGATCAGCGAGCGCGGCCGCGCTACCGGCTGGTGCTTGGTATCGCCAACGGTATGCAAATGCTGGTAGTCAAAATCGAACGGCTCGTAGTAATCGTCAATTTCCGGCAAGTCCGGGTTGGCGAAAATATTCGCCAGAATACGCCGCTTACCGCCGATTTTCAGTTCCAGCTTGCCACTTTTATTGCGTACCCAGCCGCCGTTCCATTTTTGCTGGTTTTCCCATTCTTTCGGAAAACCAATGCCGGGCTTGGTTTCAACATTGTTAAACCAGGCGTATTCCACCCCTTCACGCGACGTCCAGACGTTTTTGCAGGTGATGGAGCAAGTGTGGCAACCTATGCACTTGTCTAAATTTAGCACCATGCCAATTTGGGCTCTAACTTTCATATTGCTTACTCCAACCTTATTTAGTGTCTAACCAGTCGACTTTGCCCATCTTGCGGATGATCACAAATTCGTCACGGTTACAGCCAACGGTGCCATAGTAATTAAAGCCGTAGGCCTGCTGGGCATAGCCGCCGATCATATGGGTCGGTTTCATTACCGCGCGGGTCACCGAGTTATGAATACCGCCACGGGTGCCGGTTAACTCACTGCCAGGCACGTTTACAATGCGCTCCTGGGCGTGGTACATCATGCTCATGCCCTCGGGCACTCGTTGTGATACCACCGCGCGGGCGGCGATGGCGCCGTTAACGTTAAAGATGTCAATCCAGTCGTTATCTTCAATACCCGCGGCAGCAGCGTCGATTTCACTGATCCAGACAATAGGGCCACCACGCGACAGTGTCAGCATTAACAGGTTGTCGGAATACGTGCTGTGAATGCCCCATTTTTGGTGTGGGGTAATAAAATTCAGCACGATTTCCTTATTGCCGTTCGGGGTTTTATTCAGCACCGGTTGCACGGTTTTTAAGTTAATCGGTGGCTTATAGCTGCACAGCTGCTCGCCAAAGTCGCGCATCCACTCGTGATCCTGATAAAACTGCTGGCGGCCGGTAATGGTGCGCCAGGGGATCAACTCGTGCACATTGGTGTAACCGGCGTTGTAGGACACATGTTCATCTTCTAAGCCAGACCAGGTAGGCGAGCTGATAATTTTCCGCGGCTGGGCCACAATATCGGCAAAGCGGATTTTCTCATCCTGCTTGGGCAGCGCCAGATGGGTATGGTCGCGGCCGGTCATTTTACTCAGTGCCGCCCAGGCTTTAACGGCTACCTGACCATTGGTTTCTGGTGCTAAGGATAAAATCATCTCGCAGGCGTCGATGGCGCTGTCAATTTTCGCCATGCCTTTGTTAATGCCCTCATCCGTGTGCACCCGGTTGAGTTTTTTCAGGAAGCCCACTTCGTCCTTGGTATCCCAACCGATGCCTTTGCCGCCATTGCCGATTTTTTCCAGCAAAGGGCCAATAGAGGTAAAGCGGGCATAGGTATTGGGGTAATCCCGCTCCACAATATTGATATGCGGCATAGTCATGCCCGGAATGGCTTCACATTCACCTTTCCACCAGGCTTTTACGCCATAGGGTTGTGCCAGTTCGGCCGGGGTGTCGTGGTGCATTGGCGTGGTGACCACGTCAGTTTCTACGCCTAAGTGGCCCACAGACGCTTTCGAGAAGGCCTTGGCAATGCCTTTAAATATTTCCCAGTCGCTGCGCGCTTCCCACACCGGGTCAATCGCTGCGGTTAACGGGTGAATAAACGGATGCATATCCGAGGTATTCATGTCGTCTTTTTCATACCAGGTGGCGGTTGGCAGCACGATGTCGGAATACAGGCAGGTGGTGGACATCCGAAAATCCAGCGTTACCCATAAATCGACTTTGCCTTCGGCGCCATCGTCGGTCCATTCGATATCTTGCGGTTTTTTGCCGCCGAAATCGCCTAAGTCTTTACCGAGTAAACCGTGTTTGGTACCCAGTAAATGCCGCAGCATATATTCATGGCCCTTGCCGCTGGAACCCAGCAGGTTAGAGCGCCAGATAAACATATTGCGCGGGAAGTTTTGCGGGCTTTCCGGCTGTTCACAGGCAAATTTAATCTTGCGATCTTTTAGCTGCTGCAGCACATAGTCTTTCAGCTCAACGCCGGCGGCTTTGGCTTTTGCGGCCAGCCCCAATGGGTTAATGCCCAGCTGCGGTGCCGAGGGTAACCAACCCATGCGTTCGGCGCGGGCATTAAAGTCGATAATGCTGCCGCTCCATTTTTCCTGATTAGCCAGCGGTGAGATCACTTCGGTCATATCCAGCTTTTCATAGCGCCATTGGCTGGAGTGATTATAAAAGAATGAAGTACCGTTCATATGGCGAGGTGGCCGCTGCCAGTCCAGACCAAAGGCCAGTGGCGTCCAGCCGGTTTGTGGCCGCAGTTTTTCCTGGCCGACATAGTGGGCCCAGCCGCCACCGCTCTGACCGATACAGCCGCACATCATCAGCATATTAATCAGACCACGGTAGTTCATGTCCATGTGGTACCAGTGGTTTAGCGCAGCACCCACTATCACCATAGAGCGACCGCGGGTTTTATCGGCATTGCGGGCAAACTCGGTCGCTACCCGGATCACATCATCAGGTTTTACGCCGGTAATAGCTTCCTGCCAGGCTGGGGTATAGGGAATGTTGTCAGTATAAGACTTAGCGCGGCTGTCATCGCCAACGCCATTATCAACACCATACTGCGCCAGCATTAAATCGAATACCGTTGCTACCAGTGCCGTACTGCCATCGGCCAGTTCGACTCTTTTCGCCGGAATTTTGCGGATCTGGATATCTGCGTGATCAGTATGTTGGAAATACTGATATTCGTGCGGCGCGCCACCAAAATAGGGGAAAGCAACGTCGACCAGTTCATCACGGTTATCTTTTAAGGTTAATTGCAGCTCCAGCTCACCGTCTTTGTCTTTTTGCTCCAGGTTCCACTTACCGCTTTGCCCCCAACGATAGCCGATAGAGCCATTCGGACTGGTTAGCCGGCCATCATGGTTAATGGCGATGGTTTTCCAATCCGGATTGTTTGCTTCACCCAGGTTATTGACTAAATCGGCGGCGCGCAGAAAGCGACCCTGGCTCAGATGTTTTTCACCTTGTTCCAGCATCACCAGCATGGGCATGTCGGTAGTACGACGTACATAGTCGATAAAGTAGCTGCTGGGGTTGTTAACGTAGAACTCTTGTAAAATAACATGGCCAAAGGCCATCGCCAGCGCCGCATCAGTGCCCTGACGTGGTGCCAGCCAGGTATCACCAAACTTGGAGGCTTCCGAGTAATCTGAGGTGATAACACAGGTTTTGGTGCCCTTGTAGCGTACTTCGGTTAAAAAGTGGGCGTCGGGCGTGCGGGTCTGCGGTACGTTCGAGCCCCAGACAATAATGTAATTCGAGTTATACCAGTCGGCCGATTCCGGCACATCGGTTTGCTCGCCCCATACCTGTGGTGAGGCGGGTGGTAAGTCGCAGTACCAGTCGTAGAAACTTAAGCAGTTACCACCAATTAGCGATAAATAGCGGGCACCGGCGGCGTAAGACACCATCGACATCGCCGGGATGGGCGAGAAGCCGGTAACCCGGTCCGGGCCATAGGTTTTGGTGGTATAGACATTAGAGGCAGCAATCAGCTCGTTTACTTCATCCCAGCTGGCGCGGATAAAACCGCCTAAACCGCGACGCTCTTTGTAGCTTTTCGCTTTGACCGGGTCTTTAACAATCGACTCCCAGGCGGCAACCGGATCCGGGTGCTGTGCCTTGGCTTCGCGCCACAGCTTCATTAGCTGCTGGCGTACCTTGGGGTACTTTAAGCGGTTGGCGCTGTAAATATACCAGGAATAGCTGGCGCCTCGGGGGCAGCCGCGCGGCTCGTGGTTGGGTAAATCCGGCCGGGTGCGCGGGTAGTCGGTTTGCTGGGTTTCCCAGGTTACCAGGCCGTCTTTGACATAAATTTTCCAGCTACAGGAGCCGGTACAGTTAACGCCATGGGTAGAGCGCACGACTTTATCGTGCTGCCAGCGCTGGCGGTAACCCTGCTCCCAGCTACGGTCTTCATTGGTGGTAACACCATGGCCGTCAGCAAAGGGCACTTTACGTGTTTTAAAAAACCGCAGCTTGTCGAGAAGATGACTCATAATTGACTCCTGGTCTTGTCCGGCATGAACAGACGTTTTTTGCTTTTGGTATGCACACTATAGAAACAACAGGGCGATGATGCTTGATTTGGATCAAGGCGGCTATAGCGCTAAACATATGATAAAAAACAAAAATACCCACAAATGGGTAGTGCGTAATGGCGTAGTGCAGCCGACAATAGCGGCCCTTATACCACCAGTGGCTGAATGGCTGAGCAAGCCGCTGCCCCTGCAGGAAAAAGGGGGTAGCTCATTTGCGTCTGGTTTTTTTGCGGGATCTAAACAAAGTTACTCAAATACAGTTATGCTTGAGCGATAACAGCAGGCGGAGAGGTTATGCGACAGTTTTCAATTGTTACCCGGATTAATATTGCGTTGGCCTGCATTGTCACGCTGGCCATTGGCACTATGCTGGCGTCTTACTGGCTATCGGATAAAAGCGGCAATGATGCACTGGCGGTGAATGTGGCAGGCTCGCTCAGGATGCAAAGCTACCGCATGGCCTGGCTGACCCAGCAACAGGATACAACCGCCTTACAGCAAGCTGGCAAGCAGTTCGCCACCAGCTGGCAACATCCGGTATTTAATCGTTTTCTGCAAGATCAGCATATAATGGCGCAATTCGCTGCTGCGCGGCAGCACTGGCAGCAGATTGCACCCAGCTTCCAACAGCAGCCGGTTGACGTGTTACTGTTAGAACAACAGTTGCAGCAACAAATTGCCTTGCTGGAGCAGCTGGTGTTTTATATTCAGCAGGACGCCGAGCAAAAAGTGCGCAGTTTTCGCACTCTGCAACTGCTGGCGCTGCTTGCCACTGTGCTGTTATCGGCCATCGTCATTTACTGGTTAAAAGTGATAGTACAACAGCCGTTAGAACAGCTGACCCGTGGCGCGAAACAGGTGGCGATGGGCGATTTTACCCAGCGGCTGACGGTTGAAAGCAACGATGAACTTGGCACCCTGGCGCATAGCTTTAATAAAATGAGCGACTCCATCGCCTATATGTATGGCAACCTGGAAAAACGGGTAGAGCAGCAAACCGAAGCGCTGCAGCACAGCAATACCACCTTGCGTTTTTTATATAACACCGCGCAGCGGATCAGCGAGCATGCACCTGAGTTTGTCGATTTTAACCTGATCGTCGCAGAGTTAAAAACTGTGGTTAAAGTAGATAATCTGGAGCTGTGCCTGTTTACCGAAGAGGGCGATAAACCCTATCTGCAGGTATTACCCGGGGATGGCAGTGCTGATCCCTGTGCTCAGCAAAATTGTGGCGATTGCCTGAGCCAACCGGTGGCCGAGGGCTGTAACAGCAGCAACTATAACTATGTTTTGCATCGTGATCGTAAAAAATATGGCGTGCTGGTGGCGCGCATTGATGACGGGCAAGCGCTGCAACTTTGGCAGCAACAGTTACTGGCGGCGGTGGCGGATCAACTGGCATTGGCGCTTAGTTTAAAATCGGAGGAGCAGCAGGTACGCCGGCTGGCGCTGATGCAGGAGCGTACCGTGATCGCCCGTGAACTGCATGATTCGCTGGCACAGGCGCTATCTTATCTGAAAATTCAGGTTACCCGCTTAAACAAAGCCACCCAGAAAGAAGACAAGGTCACTATTGCTGATGTGTCGGCAGAGTTAAAACAAGGCTTAGACGCTGCCTACCGGCAGCTACGTGAGTTACTCACCACCTTTAGGCTGAAAGTAGATGGCAATGGCTTGCTTAGCGCGCTGCAGGCAACTGTGAAACAGCTCAGCGAGCAATCGGGCATGCAAATTAAACTCGATTATCAGTTAATCAATATACCACTGGCACCGCATGAGGAAATTCATTTACTGCAGATTATTCGTGAAGCCAGCCAGAATGCAGTGCACCACAGCGCAGGTACGGAGATTAATATAAGCTTACAGCTGCAACACGGCGCCACCATAGTACTGGCGATTGAAGATAATGGCGTTGGTATACCGCAGTCAGCAGAAAAGCTAAACCACTACGGCCTGGCCATTATGCAGGAGCGCAGTAAGCATTTGGGCGGTAGCATCAGCATCAAACGCCGGTCAGAAGGCGGCACCGGGGTCTATTTCAGTTTTACGCCTGAGTATTTGTTACAGCAGCAAATGGCCTGATTGTAGGTAGGGGCGCAAATATGCGCCCCCATTTACGCTTCTATCTACGGATTATAAAACTCGCCATTTTTCCGCAGATAAAAGAACCAGTTAATCAGCAAACATAACGCATAGAACACCGCAAAACCCACCATCGCATATTCTGGTGTGGCGGCTTTAATTTGCTCACCAAACACCTGGGGAATATAAAAGGCACCGTAAGCGGCGACCGCTGAGGTCCAGCCCAATACCGGGCCTGCTTGCTCTTTGGGGAACACCACAGCGATGGTTTTAAAGGTAGAGCCATTACCGACACCACTGGCGGCAAACAAGCCTAAGAAGATCAGGAAAAACGGCATAAAATACTGCTCAGGTGTTGCCGACTGATAAGCCAGTTGCATAAAGTAAGCCGCACCCAGCGCACAGCTGATCATCACTACCGCGCAGATTTGGGTGACGAAAGCACCGCCCCATTTATCGGATAACCAGCCACCGACCGGGCGAATTAAGGCGCCAATAAAGGGCGCTATCCAGGCGTAGGTTAAGGCGCTTGGGCCGTTAGGGTTGGCGGTGGTGTGGGTCATTACCCCATCGACCATAATATGGCTGTAGCCAAAAATAACCTGTATCGACAACGGAAAGGCAGCGGCAAAGCCAATAAAGGAGCCAAAGGTCATGATATAGAGCACACTCATTACCCAGGTATGTTTGTTGTTAAATATCTTGTATTGCCGCTCCAGACTGGTGCGAATCGCCCCGGGCAGAATTTTCAGTGCCATTACCGTAGCAAACAGGATCAACACCAGTACCAGCTCTTTGGGTATGCTAAAGCCAGAGCCATTGGCGGCTTCAGGCAGGATTAACCACAAACCGATAATCGAGGTGATAAAGCCAATAGCGTACATCAGCAGAATAATCGAAAACGAGCCCACGGCGCTGGGCAGTTTCGGCGTGACTTCTTCGGTATGAATGTTGTTCATGCCAAACCAGATGGCAAAGGCCAGTGGGATCAGCAATAGCAGCCACAGAAAGCCCGCGTTTTGGATCCAGGTATCGCTGCCGGCGGCAATGCTGCCGATCAGGGTGCCACTGGCTTTTTGCAGAACCATTGGCTCACCGCCACCCAGCATGCTAAAGGCGCCAAAAGTCATAAACAGTGGTACCAGAATTTGCATACTGGTGACGCCAAAGTTGCCCAGGCCAGCATTTAAGCCCAGCGCCAGTCCTTGCTGCTTTTTCGGGAAAAAGAAACTGATGTTTGACATTGAGGCCGCGAAGTTACCGCCACCGATACCGGATAGCAGCGCCAAAACCTGAAACACCCAAAATGGCGTGTTCTGATCCTGCAACGCCAGGCCGGTACCCAGTGCTGGGATCATCAACAGACTGGTAGTGAGGAAAATGGTATAGCGGCCACCACAAAGCCGGACAAAAAAGCTGGCCGGAATACGCAGCGTCGCGCCACTTAAACCGGCAATAGCGGCCAGAGTGAACAATTCTGATGCCGAGTAAGGAAACCCCAGATTGAGCATTTGGACGCTGATAATGCTCCACATCATCCACACGGCAAAGCCGCAAAGCAAGCTGGGAATAGAAATCCACAGATTGCGGTTAGCAATACGCTTGCCGGTTGTTTGCCAGAAGTGTTCATCTTCCGGTTGCCACTGTTTCAGATCTGACATAGTTCACTCCTGTTGAGAACAGCAAATTAAGCTATGGCAACTATGCAGGGCATGGCCTGCTGTCACAATGTATCTTCGGAGTTAGCCAGCAAAGCCAGAGGGTTAGTTGGAGGTACTTACTAAGTGGTAGTTTTTGGACGAAAAGTAAATATATTTGTTTTAAAACAGTGCTTTATTCATGCGTTTCAAACGGCAAAAATGCTGAACATTGCAATTTGCAATAGCCAGTGATGTGCCATTTTACTGATTTATATCAAAGTTCTTCCCAGCTTGTTATAAGCTAATAGCACATAGATACTTTATCTCGTCTTGGAGCCAGCAATGTCAGAGCAAAAATCCAGCATTATGTTAGTGGATGACCACCCCTTATTACGCAAAGGGCTAAAGCAGTTATTAGCACTGGAGGATGAACTGGAAGTTATCGCCGAAGCCAGCAGTGGTGCAGAGGCTATCCCGCTGGCAACAGAATTGGATCCGGATTTAATTATTCTGGATTTAAATATGCAGGGGATGGACGGCATTGCCACCTTGAAAAAGATGCGGGACGAGGGCGTCACCTCCCGCATTGTGATGCTGACGGTGTCGGATGCCGATGAAGATGTGGTCAACGCCATTAGTAATGGCGCTGATGGTTACCTGTTAAAAGACAGCGATCCGGAAATGTTGCTGGAGCAGATTAAACGCGCTCTTACCGGTAAAATGGTGCTAAGTGAGGCGATTACGCAGGTGCTGGCTACCGCATTACGCCGTCCGGCAGTAAAAACCTCGGCTGAACTAAACAGCCTGACCAACCGTGAACATGAAATTCTCAGTTTTATTGCCAAGGGATTAAGCAATAAACTGATTGCCCGTGAGCTGAGTATTTCAGATGGTACGGTAAAAGTGCATGTGAAACATTTACTGAAAAAGCTCGGTTTGCGCTCGCGAGTTGAAGCGGCGGTGTGGATGGTGAATCAGCAGGGAGCTAAAGCCTGATGGAAAAAGCAGCAATACCCAAGCCAATGTTAAGCGCTGAACAGGCGCTGGCGCAGATGTTAGCTCAGGTGCTGCCGCTGGGCGGGCAGGAAGCCGTGCCGATAAGCGAGGCGTTAGACAGGGTATTAGCCCAGCCGTTGTTATCAACAATTGATGTACCTGGCTATGATAATGCCGCTATGGACGGTTACGCATTGCGCGCTGCTGAGGTAAAACCGGGTCAACCGTTGCTGGTAGTTGGTGTAGCGTTGGCCGGCCATGCATTTACTGACAGCGTGCCTGCAGGCAGTTGTGTGCGGATAACCACTGGTGCTGTGCTACCCGCAGGCTTAGATACGGTTGTGATGCAAGAGCAGGTAACGCTTAGTGCAACTAACCAACAGCAGAGCATTCTGTGTCAGTTGCAGCCTACAACGGCTGAGCATGTTCGTCGTGCCGGAGAAGATATCTGCAAAGGCCAGCAGGTGTTTGCAATAGGGCATAAATTGCGCCCTGCCGATCTGGGGTTACTGGCGTCATTAGGCTTTGCCAGTGTTAATGTTAAGCGCAAGCTTAACGTCGCGATATTTTCCACTGGTGATGAGTTATTGCCACCCGGTCAGCCGTTGCTGCCCGGCCATATCTATGACAGTAATCGCTACGTGATGGCGGCCATGTTGCAGCGCCTGGGCGTCGAAGTGTTAGATTTAGGCCTGTTACCTGACAATGTGGACGCTATAGAACAGGCATTTATACAGGCGATGACCGAAGCGGATGTGCTGATTACCAGTGCCGGCGTGTCAGTAGGTGAAGCCGATTTTACCCGGCAAATTTTGCAAAAGCTTGGCCAGATCAACTTCTGGCAGGTAGCGATAAAGCCGGGCAAGCCGTTCGCTTTTGGTAAACTGAATCATTGCTGGTTCTTTGGCCTGCCCGGTAATCCGGTGGCGGCAGTAGTGACCTTAGAGCAGTTAGTGCAGCCGGTACTGCGTAAACTCAGCGGCGAGGCAGCCGATTATACGCCAGCTTTGCTGCAGGCGATATGCAGCGTGCCGTTGAAAAAGCAGCCCGGCCGGATGGACTATCAGCGCGGCTGGTACTGGCAGGGCGAAGATGGCTTGAATGTCAAAACCCTCGGCAGCCAGAGTTCTGGCATGCTCAGTTCCATTGCCCACGCCAACTGCTATATCGTGCTGGAACGCGACAGTGGCAGTGTGCCGGCAGGTGAGCAGGTGTTTATACTGCCGTTTTCTTCTATGCTGCGTTAAGACCAGTAGGGCGTCTTCTTTTTATGAAAACGGGCGCCTTTGGATGCCAGCTACCACCTTTGTGCCGGCACAAGCCGGCGCAGTTTTGATCTGTATCAACTTCAATTAGCTTAATAATCACCACACTAGGCGTTACAACAACGCAAAACCGGAGTGAGTTATGTTATTGGTTGATGCGCTACTGCATGAGCTTGAGGTGTTTGAGGTAAAGCAGTTATTTGGTATTCCAGGCGATTTTGTGTTGCCGCTGTTTGAACAGCTGCAGCAGCGCAGTAAGCTACCGCTGTACTATTTAAGTCATGAGCCCTCAGCGGTATTCGCCGCTGATGCGGCGGCGCGCATCAGCAATAACCCGGAAGTGGTGATCCTGACTTACGGTGCCGGCGCCTTAAATGCGGTTAATGCGGTGGCGCAGGCCTATGTTGAGCATGTGCCGCTGCTGGTGATTGCCGGTTTTCCGAGCCAGACTGAGATTGACCGCGGCCTGCAAATTCATCATCAGGCGAAAACGGTCGACTCACAGCGTGATATTTACCGTGAAATTACCGCCGCGCAGTTCCGGCTAGATCAGCCGGCAAGGGCAGGTGCCGATATCCGTGCCGCGCTCACAGTAGCCAAGCAGCAAAGCCGGCCGGTATTGCTGGAAATTCCGCGCGATGCGGTGCAATTTAGCACCACAGTGGCAGGGCTTTACTTGCCGCCAACAGTTACAGCGGATGAACTGGCGCTGGCCGTCGCCAAGATAAGGGCCCGGCTGCAGCAGGCGAAGCAGCCGGTGATTATCGCCGGCGTTGACGTGCGCCGTTTTGCTGCGGTGGCGGAGCTGGAAGCCTTAGCCGATGCGCTTAATATCCCCTTTGTCAGCACCTTAATGGGCCGCGCCAGCTTTAACCAGCAGCACCGGCTGTATGGTGGCATTTTTCTGGATAAATCTGACTTGCGCCCGGCACAGCTGTTGCGTGATGCCGACCTTATTTTGCAAATTGGTGTGATTAAAACCGACAGTAATTTTGCCGCCCATGCCGGGCTATTTACGGCAGAAAAAGTACTGTTAGTTGAGCAGGCAGAGCAGGCGTTAAAACCGCTGTTGGCGGCGCTTTCGCAGCAACAGATAGCGCCCTTTGCGGATAGAGCTTGGCCGCCGCTGCCAATAGCGGCTGCTGAGCAGCAGTTTAGCGCCACCAGTTTGGTGCAGGCGTTAGATCGCATCTTAACCAGACGCAATGAAACCGTGCCGCTGATCTCCGATATTGGCGATTGTCTGTTTGCTTCTTTGCATGCTAACCCCAGCTTAATGCTGGCGCCGGCCTTTTATGCTTCTATGGGCTATGCGGTGCCGGCGGCTTTTGGCGTGCAGGCCGTCACCGGGCTGCGGCCAGTGGTTTTAGTGGGTGATGGTGCCTTTTTAATGACCGGGCTGGAGTTGGGACATTGCGCCCGCTATGGCTTTGCACCGGTGATCATTGTGTTTAATAACCAGCGCTGGGACATGATTGATGCCTTTGCACCGGGGCTTAACTGCACTGATCTGCAGCATTGGCATTATGCAGAATTGGCGCGCGGTATGGGTGGCCAGGGTATGCAGGTGAGCAACCTGACCGATTTTAGCGAGGCTTTGAGCCTGGCACTGAACAACTGTAAGCGCTTTAGCCTGATTGAAGTAATGCTGCCTGAGGGCAGCCGTACTGAGCGGTTGAATAACTTTGCCGCGGGTTTTAAAGCGGCAGCCGGGGCAGGGCTGACGTCATGCTAAAGGTCAGGATGTTGCGGCAGATCAAAACCTGTAGCCGCCTGAGCGCTAAAATAGCCGCCATTTTGCAACAGCGCGAGCAGACTCTATGTTAATACCTGAATTACTGTCACCCGCCGGCAGTTTAAAAGCGATGCGGCTGGCCTTTGCCTATGGCGCTGATGCCGTCTATGCCGGCCAGCCGCGCTACAGCCTGCGGGTGCGCAATAATGAATTTGATCTGGCCACGCTGCAAACTGGCATTGCAGAGGCCCATGCATTGGGCAAAAAGTTTTATGTGGTGGTCAATATTGCGCCGCATAACAGCAAGCTGCACAGCTTTATTGCCGATATGGCACCGGTAGTGGCACTTAAGCCCGATGCGTTGATTGTGTCTGATCCCGGAGTCATTTACTTGCTAAAACAGCATTTCCCACAGGTGCCTCTGCACCTGTCAGTGCAGGCCAATACGGTGAACTGGGCCGCGGTGAAGTTCTGGCAGGCGCAGGGTGTCGAGCGGGTGATTTTATCGCGCGAGCTGGCGGTTGATGAAATCGCTGAAATTCGCCGGGAAGTACCGGATATGCAACTGGAAGTCTTTGTGCATGGCGCACTTTGTATGGCCTATTCCGGTCGCTGTCTGTTATCGGGTTATATCAATAAACGTGACCCTAATCAGGGCGCTTGCACCAACAGTTGCCGCTGGCCTTATCAGGTGCATGCTGCGGTGGAAGATGAGGTAGGGCAGTTTAAACCAATAAGCACCCCTGCGCTGTTGGAAGAACAAGGCCGCCCCGGTGAGCTGATGGCCATTGATGAAGATTTGCATGGCACCTACATTCTTAATTCAAAAGATTTACGTGCCATTGAGCATGTGGCGGCGTTAACCGCGATGGGCGTGCATTCGCTGAAAATAGAAGGCCGCACCAAATCACCCTATTATGTCGCGCGCACTGCCCAGGTGTACCGCCAGGCCATTGATGATGCAGTGGCCGGTAACGCCTTTAATCCCAATTTACTTGGTGAGTTGGACGGTATGGCCAATCGCGGTTTTACCGAAGGTTTTTTACGCCGGCATAAACCACAGGATACCCAAAACTACGCCACCAGCCACAGTGTCGGCGAGCAGCTATTGGTCGGTGAGTTTATTGGCGAGCAGGACAGTGAAGGTTTTGCGCTGGTTGAAGTGAAAAATCAGTTTGCCGTGGGCGATAGCCTGATCTTAATGTCGCCAAACGGTAATCAGTGTTTTACGTTACAGGGACTGCGCGATAAGCAAAATAACGCTATCTTGCTGGCACCAGGTGCGTGTTATCAGTTGAAGGTGAAGCTGCCATTGCAACAAAGCTTTAATTTTGCCATGTTGCTAAAGCAGCTACCACAGCAACACTCAGCAATTGATGCTGCAGTGGTGGGGCAAGCATGCCAGCCGTAATTGAAATCAGCTGTATCAATTGCGACATGTGCGTACCCGAGTGCCCGAACGACGCCATTAGTATGGGCGTTAAACACTACCAGGTAGACCCTGAGCTATGTACCGAGTGTGTAGGCTATTACGATAAACCGACTTGTATAGCCGTCTGCCCGATAGATTGTATTGAGCTGCAGTAAGACTACTGTAGCTCGGCTTAACTCTGGTTCGCCTGTGAAAAGGCTACAGCAAATAACTGATATGTTGGTAAAACACTGTAAGTTGCTAACTGGCGTTATCTTTATTGACATGTATACACTCTCGAGCTACACCTCTGCCATTCTATACTATAGTGTCTATGCCAGAGTGGGTTGCTGTTCTGGTTAAGATGGCACGCCCGGTTAGATAAATCGGGCCTGAGCAACAAGGAGCACTATAATGTCACAGGTTCAACCTATACCGGAAGGCTACAGCGGAGCCATTCCTTATCTCACCATTTCTAATGCCGCCGATGCCATTGGCTTTTACCAAAAGGCCTTTGCTGCTGAGCTTATTCTGAAGATGGATACGCCAACGGGCGCGGTAATGCACGCTGAAATGCGGCTGGGGCAAGCGTTGTTTATGCTGAGCGAGCAAAGCGACGAATGGGGTACTAAAAGCCCAGCGATGTTACAGGGCACCCCGGTTGGGGTGATGATCTATGTCAAGGATGTTGATGCGCTGGTGCAACAAGCCGTGGCCGCAGGCGCCAGTTTAACCATGCCGCCAACCGATCAGTTTTATGGCGATCGTATGGCTTGCCTGCAGGATCCTTTCGGCCACAATTGGATGTTCTCAACCCATATTGAGGATGTACCTGAGCAGGAACTCAACCGCCGTGCCCAGGCCTTGTATGGTAGCTAAGCGGCTGCTGTTATTACCAGATAAAGTGGGGCGTAAATATGCGCCCTTACAACAGTCTGGTGTATCGAACGGTTCAAGGCCGACACTGCCTGCCGGGTGGTAGGGGCGCATTTTGCGCCCAGAGCGTCATTATGTCTGCTATTACAGAATAGGATGAAGAAAAACCATGGACAGGCACATCAAAAAATTATGAGTAATCGACCGTTATATCAGCGTATATGCAGGTTAAAGCTGCACAAAAAGGCTGCAAACGGCGCTAATGCGGTAAAGGAATACGCCTGATGTGTTTTTACGGCATTTTCAGGCATGACTCTACCCGGACTTCAGGTTAAAGACCGGTAAGTGTGTCTTGCGG
>NZ_LAHO01000013.1 GCF_000987775.1 Arsukibacterium ikkense | reverse complement strand
TTTACCGCATTAGCGCTACCTGCAGCCATGCTTTGCCGCATTAGCCACTGCATATACAATGTGGATTAGTCGATTGTTCATATCCTCTATGCTGTGCCTGTCCATTATCCTCTTATCCTCGTTAATTTTACTTCTTCGCATTTCAAGAGCTTCGCTTAGCATTAATCATCTTCAACAACTCCACCGTTGCCGTGGCATCATCCAGCGCGCGGTGGTGGTTGGTGAGTGTAATGTCGAACTGCTCGCATAGCTTGCCCAGGCTGTAAGAGCTAAGCCCCGGGTAGTAGCGGCGCATATTGACTACTGTGCAAAGCTGCGGCATATCAAAGGGTATTTGCAGCCGGGTGAACTCACTGCGGATAAAGCCGTAATCGAACTTGGCATTATGGGCGACAAACACTGCGCCTTGTAAAAACTCGTTTAGCTTGCCGGCTATATCGGCAAAGGTGGGCGCATCGCTTAGCATGGCGCTGTTAATGCCGGTTAGCCGGGTAATAAACGACGGGATATAACGCTGCGGGTTAATCAGGCTGCTAAAGGTAGCTAGCACCTCGCCAGCTTGTACCTTTACCGCACCAATTTCAATTACCCTGTCGGTGCCTGCCTTACCGCCGGTGGTTTCAACATCCAGCACCACATAAATACGATTAGGGTCGACTATCCACTGCAGTTTTTCAATGCGGGCATTAAAGCCGGCCTGCTTCAGGGCCAGTAAGCGGGCTAACTGATGGCGCTGTATTTTATCGCCGGGCGCTTTAACTTCGATAAACTGAAGTGCCCCGTCTTTCATCAGCAGTAAATCCGGGTAACCGCTGCAGTGGCGCTTAAAATCCTGCGCCATGGCACCTAATATTGGCGAGAGCGCGCTGCTGCCATCTGCCGATTTAGGAGAAAAGGTTAATAGTGGCAATAACTGCTCAGCTAAATCGCTATGCCAGTAAAACAGGTTATTGGCTTTACCATAGTGGGCGCTAAGAGCCGCCAGTAATCGGTTGGACGCGTCAGGCGCGGATAATTGCTGCAGCTTAGTATCAATTTCAGCGGCAAATTGCTGATAAAAGCCGCCGCTGGCTAAGTTACCGGGGCGGCGTTCAAAGGGGTTATGCAGGGTGCTGTGCTCGTGCTCAAATAACTCATGCCAGAACCACAGGCCAAATAGCGCCAGCCATAGGTTATTTTCGCTATGAAATACCGTATAACCCTGCTCGCGATAAAAGGCCATTAAGCCCTGCTCGGCTTTAGCCAGGTACAGCTCGTCTACCCCGACCAGGGGCGCATCGTGCAATAACTGGGTTAGTTGCGAGCGCTGTACCACGCCACTGGGATTAAATTTGCGCCGGTAAAAATCGTCGGCAAACAACCATTCTTCATCGCAGCTGGGGTCTTGTAACAGCTGTTGCAGCAAGGCTTCTGCCGCACTGCGTTGCTGCTGTTGCACCGGCAGCCTTACCAGCCGCTCACTGGCCGGGAAGCCCTCACTTAGCTGATAGAAGCGCATGGCCAGCTCGGCTAGCTGATATTGCTCAGCCAGTTTACCCAGCTGATAACAACGCTCGCTGCGTTTTAGTTGCAGGCTATTGTCTTCGGTTTGTGGCCAGCTGCCTGCTTCATCCAGCCAGCCGCTAAGCTGTTGTTCAGAGAGCTGTGGTTGTTTTTTCAGCTGTTTGCCAAGTTCAATCAGCGCCGGCTTGGCTTTGGCCAGCTGATAGGCCAGTTTCGCCTGGCCAGGGTCGGTAAACCTTGGCTGAAACTGCTGCTTAAACTGGCCGCTTTGCCGGATCCCTAAATCGCGCAGGGTAAAGAGTGATAAGTTGGCTTCAATTCTGCCAAAGTACAGAAAATACAGGTAATTCAGCGCGTCCTGGCGCTGCAGTGCCACATAACGTTGAGGCAGTTTATCGATAAGCGCCAACCAATTGACCGGCAGCTTTAAGGCGGCGCCAAGCAATAGCGGCTTGGTCAGGCTTTTTTTAATCGCCATGTCAGCCGTAAGCGCGGCCCAGTCTGCTGCGGCAAACTCATTTTTTGCCAGTTGCACCAACTGCCACAGGGTATCTTTAGTTAGCCGCAGCCAGAAATCGGCTAAATCCTGCCGGCTAAGCGTTGCCACAAAGCCTGCTGTGGTTAGATCGGCCAGCACCGGTGCGGCCGGGCCAATCTCGGCATAATTTAGCTCAGCGTCGCTAAAAACCTGGCCTTTGCGGTTTAGCATACGCACCAGTAATTGCTGCGCCTGTTCACTAAGCGCCATAAAATCATCAATGAAAGCGCAGCTGTCCGCGCTGAGTACGCTTTGATAATGCGCGCGAACAAACTGCAACAGCTCATTAAAATGCTGCAGGTAATAACCGCTGTCGAGTTCAGGTTGCGCCATATTGCTACTGTTACCAAGCCTGGTTGGACGAAAGAATAATGGGTGTTACTGTAGCCTGTTGCCGTCGTTGTTGGCTAACACTTAGTGCCAGTGGTAAGCTGCTGCCTACGGTTAACAGCAATAACAAGGAACACCACCTTATGGGTAACTTACTGACTATTCTGGTGATATTATTTATCAGCCTGTTTGTGCTGGTCACTTTACTGGAAAAGTTTGGCAAAAAAACCGAAGAGCAGGATTTAGGCAAACTGGCCCGCTGGATTTACCCGCTGATGGCCGTGATGCTGGGCGCTTACCTGATTAAGTACTTTTTTATGTCTTAGCAATTTAGCCACCTAGCGCCAGCTTAATGGGTTTAGCCGGTAAAACTGGCTGAGTTGCTGGTACAGCGCCGGATACTGCGCCTGCAATTGCCCGGGCTGCTCAAAAAACACTTCGGAAATTACCGCAAAAAACTCTGCCGGGTTCGTGGCGCCGTAGCCATCCAGTAACCCGCTGACACCGCTGGCGGTTTGCTGCTGCAGTTGGTTAAAAGCCTGCTGCATAACTGCAGACCACTGCTGATAATCACTGGCGCGGCTTAACAGCGGCGCACCGGTGGCCTGGCCTTTTTCCTGATCCAGCTGGTGGGCAAATTCATGGATCACCACATTGCGACCATCGTCTGGCTTAGCCGCGCCTTGCAGCGCGTCCTGCCAGCTTAACACTACCTTGCCCTGACCCCACGATTCACCACTTAACACCCGCCGTTGCTCGCTGACTACCCCCGCCGCATCGGGCGTGGCGCCATGCACAATAAAGGCTGACGGGTAAATTAAAATTTGTTCAAGTTTAGGGTAGTAGTAGTCGGGCCGGTTTAGCAACAACAAGCAGGCCTGGGCAGCGATAGTGACCCGCATATCGTCAGTCACCGTAACACCGTCACAGCCAATAAACTTTTTCTCGGCAATAAACACCTGAATATGTTTTTTCAACTGCAGCTGCAAATCAGCCGGTAACGCCCGAAAATACGGCATCCGCTGTTTAATAATAGCCCGCCAGCTGGCCGGAAAAGGCTGAGCCTGTACCTGCCGGCGCCGGTAACGACGCCAGGGAGCCTGCCCCAGTACGGCGCCAATAATCAGGCTGCCGATGAGTAATACAATCAGGGTTGGCAAATTTTGGTATCCTTAGCCTGAATTTAAAAACAAGGCGTATAAAGCCAGTATGGCAACTACGCGGAACTGTTTGAATGGGGCTGCGTCTTAAGCAAATCAAGCAGCGCTGACAGCAAGCGTGAAGTAACAGTGGAGCAAGCATGTTTAATTTATTTAAAAATTTACTGGAAAAAGCCAACAGCGACTGGCAAGGCAGTGGCAAAGCGCAAAACCCATGGCGCGAGGCCGGCTTAACCGAACAACAATATCTGGCGGTAGTGCTAATGTTGCAATTAGCGCATGCTGACTTTAGCAGTGAGCAACAAGAACATGATGTGGTGCTAAGTTATTTACAACAGGAATATGGCTTAACAACCGATGCAGCAGAGCCGGTATTTAGCGCGGCGCTCAGCCAGGCCAGTGATGCCACCTGCATGCATGGTTTTACTACTAAGCTAAAAGCGCTAGCCTACGCAGACCGGCTGGCGTTACTCGATCAATTATGGAAAGTGGCCTATGCCGATGGTGAATTAGACCCCCATGAAGAAGCGATGCTCAGAAAAATCGCTGACTTGTTGTTTATCAGACACAGCGATTATATTCAAAGTAAATTAGCTATGCAGGCTGTTTAGTTGCGCAATACGCTAACGCCCAGCCACGCATTAGCGTTCGTCTTTGTGTAGCACTTCACCTTCAATCACCCGACTGTCACCGCGCTGAGCTGTCTGCTGATTTTGCGCGGCCTGGCCAGCCTGCTGCGCGGCTTCGGCAAAACGGCGCATTTTCTGCCGATAGCGATAAATCACAATCGGAATAACCAGCCAGCTTAGCAGCAACACAAAGAGTAAAATAGCAGCGGCGACTATCAGCATCAGCCCTAACACTAACCAAGCCAGCAGCCGTTGCAAAATATTGCCTCGCTTGCGCTGGGTAAATTGTTGCTGCCAGGCAGCGGCTTGCTGACGAAACGAAGAATTAAACATAACCACTCCAAAAATTCTTAACCATGATAAAGCATCTGGCCAGTGCTGTCGCCGGCCACACTGGAATTTATGCTTTGGTTGCGCCGTTAGGCCACACCAGACCAAATTGGTTCAACCCTTACTGGCAGGGTAACGTTTAATCAGCCTTATTTGACAATGCCCAGCCCACTATCTGGCCCCAGCTGGGTTCTTTGCCGTACATTTGCATGCCGCGTAAGAATATCCGGCCCGCCAGTCGCCGCAGCCAGTATAAGGTTGCCAGCAATATTAACATCGACAATGCGGGTTGCCACCAGGCCAGGTCAACCATCGCCAGCCGCACCGGCATAGCGGCAAAAGAGGTCAGTGGCAGCCAGCTGAGTATAGTCATGGCGTTACCCGTAGGGCTGTCGATTACCAGATAGGTGAATAACATCGGCAGCCAGGTGATCATCATCACTGCGCCTTTGCCGCTGGTATTAGGGTCATCAATCGAGGCAGCTATCGCCCCCATAAAACAGGCACTGAGCAGCACCCCCAACAACGCGAACGGCAACAGCCAGGCCAGCACGCCCCAGTTTAACCAGCTCAGGTTTACCCCATCATCCCGTACCACCACACTGACTACAATAAACACCAGTAGCATCACTAACGCCGAGGTCAGCATCGCTTTCATGGCGCTTAAGCTATGGCCCAGCACCTTGCCGTCCATCCACTGCTGCGGGGTAACAATGGCATAAAGCTGTTCAGTCACCCGTTGTTGCTTCTCGCCGGTAATGCTAAGCAGCACCTGGCCAAAAGCGGTACTTAAGCCAATAAATAACAGAATAAGTACAGCCAGGGCAATCATCTTCTCCGGCGTGTCTTTGCCTTTAAAACTCTGATCCAGATAGGCATATTCAAGGGCTAGCGGTTGCTCTAGCTGCGCCAGTTGCGCCGGACTCAGGTTAAGCTCTGTTGCATACTGCTGGCGGAAATGCCGGGTTAGCTCTGTCTGCAGTTGCTGCTGCCATTTCTTTGCCGCCAGGGTATGCAACACCACGGAATGTTCAGCTGCGCTGTCTTCTGCAGAGGCCGGTTCCAGGGTTAATACGCCATGCCAGGTTTGTGCATCTTTTAATTGTGCTAACTGTTCAGCCAGCGCAATAGTTGGCCGCTGAAACTGAAACTGCCCGGTATTACTGATGTTAAACTCTGCAGGTACTGCTATGCGGTATACCGAGCGACTCTCGTCGGTAAAATAGCTCCACAGCGCTACCGCAGCCATGATTGCCATCATAACAAGGTATGAAATCAGCTGCTGCTTCCATTTAAAAAACCGTAAAAACTCCCATCTGGCCACTATAATACTTTGCCTGGAAATCATGCTTGCTCCGTTAACTGATGCTGGGCCATGGCGCTTAAATACAACTGATGTAAATCGGCAGTCTGCATTTCTACCTGAGTTAACTCCAGATGCTGCAGCAATTGCTGCAAAGTGGCCGAGACGCGCTGCTCAGCGTTAAGTTTCAGTAGAAAACGGGTTGCGTGTTGCTGCTCTATGCTCAGCCCGGGTAACCATTGCTGCAATTGTCCGATGGTAACCGGCTCAGTGCAACTGATCTGAATTTGGCGCTGTGGTGCTGCCTGCTGTTTAATAGTGGCCAGCGTGCCAGCCAGAATCACCCGCCCCTGTGCCATTAACAACATATGATCGGCCAGTTTTTCGACCATCGCCATCTGATGGGCGCTTAAGATCACCGTCATGCCCTGGGCTTTCAAGGCCTTTAAAAACTCCACCACTTTTTCCTGATTAAGCGGATCCAGGCCGGAGAAAGGCTCATCCAGGATCACTAATGCCGGCCGGTGCAGCACTGCTGCAATCAACTGTACTTTTTGCTGATTACCTTTGGATAACTGCTTTAAATCCTCATGCCGACGGTCGGTCAGCTCAAAAATGTCCAGCCAGTGTGCCATTTCCTGCAATGCTTTTGGCTTGCTCAGGCCATGCAGCTGCGCCAGATACAACAGATTTTTCTCAATACTTTTGTCCGGGTACAGGCCACGATCTTCCGGCAAATACCCCAGTAAGCGCCTTGGCACATGGTCGTAATGCTCGTGCTGATAGCTCACCATAATGCTGCCACTGTCGGGCCGGGTCATGCCGACCAACATACGGATAATCGAGGATTTACCGGCCCCATTCGGGCCAAGCAGTGCAAAAATATCGCCGGAGTTAATCTGAAAACTAACATTGCGTACCGCCGAAATATTGGCGTAGTCTTTATTGATTGCAGTAACAATTAATTGCATATCCTGGCCACTGTTAACTTATTCCCCTCAAATTAACATTATTGTTGCAGCCGGGCTAACGACAAATTGTTAGTAAATATGTAAGTGGTTGTTAGTGTTTTCTCAGCGAGGTAACTATATCAGCCAGTAAAGCAGATTCTATTTGTCGCTGCGCCAACTCCTTGCTATGGTTATTTGCATATTTGGGAAAGCTTGCAGGTATTATGAAGTTAGCTTTACATTCCACTTTGCTGATCGCAGCAGTGCTGCTGACACCAGATCAGGCAAATGCTGGCAGCTTAACCATCAGCATCGTTAATCAGCAGCAGCAACCCCTGGCCGATGCAGTGGTAGAATTACGTGCTGTTGGCCAGCAGGTTGTTACCCCGCAGCGCATTAGAGTGGCGCAGCAGCAACTCACTTTTATCCCTTTCGTCAGTGCTATACCCGTGGGTAGCGAGGTGGAGTTCCCCAACCTCGATAAAACCCGCCATCATGTCTATTCTTTTTCACCTGCCAGGCAATTTGAAATTCAGCTCTATGCCGACAAGCCTGAAGCACCGATACGTTTTGATACTGTTGGCATCGTAGCGTTAGGCTGTAATATTCATGATTATATGCAGGCATATATTTATGTTGGGGAAAGTGATTTGGTTGCCGTTAGCGATACTGATGGCCAGCTGCACTGGTCCGGGCTGGCGCCCGGCCAATACCAACTATATCTGTGGCACCCGTGGCAACTTGAACCACACCCTGGGCAGCCCCTGAAGGTCAGTATGCCGGTGCAAACCGCAACACTGCGTCTGGCCATCGATTTAACCCAACAAAAACCACAAGCACCACAACGTGGTTTTGGTAGCAGGTAAACGCAGAATGTTTAAATCGCTGCGCAGTAAGTGGATTTGCTTGCTGGTTATTTTACTCAGCCTACTGATGTTGCTGACAGGTTACGCCACCTTAAGCTCAATGCGCGCCAGTTCCATGCAACAGGCAGAGGCTGCGCTGGAAGTCGCCAGCAAGGTATTTCAGCAGGCTCTGGATAGCCGTGCCGCTCAGCTTAGCAACAGTGTCAGCTTGCTGGCGGCTGACTTTGGTTTCAGGCAGGCCATTGCCACAGCAGAGCAGGCAACTATTGAATCAGTGTTGGAAAACCATGGCAGCAGGATCAATGCCCAGCTCGGGTTACTGTTAACCCCGCAAGGTGATTTGCTTGCCAGCAGTGCGCCGTTAAACAACAGTGACATTGCTCAGCTAAAGCCAGCAACCCTGGGCAGCAATACCGTGACGGACATCCTGCTACTTGATGGCAAGGCTTATCAATTGGTACTGGTACCCGTGCGGGCACCAGTGATTATTGCCTGGGTTGGCATGGGATTTTTAGTTGACGTGCCGCTGGCCGGGCAAATTAAAGGTATTACCGGGCTGGACATCAGCTTTACCCAGCAACATGCCGGAATCAATCAACAGGTAGCCAGCACGCTGCCGGCGGCGGCTCAACAGCAGTTACTGGCAAAGCTTGCCACTATCCTGCAGAGCCCGGACACCACTCATTTTGCTGCTGATTTTAGTTTTATTACCCGCGGCAAAGCACTGGACAGCGAGCAGCGACTCTGGGCTCTGCTGCATTTACCGGATGATCGCTGGCTGGCCAGTTACCAGCAACTGCGGCGGCAACTTATCGAGATTTTTGCCTTTGGCCTGGTACTGGCATTGATCGCCGCGTTTTTGTTTGCCCGTAGTATCAGTCAGCCACTTAGCCAGCTTAGTCGTTTTGCCAAAGCCATTGGTCAGGGTAAAGCAGGCGACCCGCCGGCTATTAGCCAGGATGAAATAGGCGTACTCACCAGCACTCTGATCAGCATGCAACACGATATCAGTGTGCGCGAACAACAATTACGTCAGCAAGCCGAACATGACACCCTGACAGGACTCCTTAACCGCCATGCCGTAGAGCAACGTTTACCAGCAATATTGCAGCAACAGGCTGGCACCTTACTGCAGCTGAATATTATTCAGTTTAAGCATATTAATGACACCCTTGGCCTGGCCAATGGTGATACTTTGCTGCAACTGTTGGCGCAGCGTTTAGGCCACTACCAGCCAGCAGCTGCGTTTAGTGCCCGCTTGAATGGTGATGAATTTCTGATGCTGTTTAACCAAAGCCTGACTGAACCGCAGTTAGTCGATTTATATAACAGCCTGCAACCGGCTTACAATATTCAGAATTCATTGATTAATCTGAAAATTGCTATTGGTATCTACCCGTTTGAAGCCGGCCGGGATAGTGCCAGCGAAGCATTACGCCGGGTTGATTTAGCGCAGGAGAATGCCAGTTTAGCGGGTGGCGGTATCGCGTTTTATCAGCCCGGCCAGGATGAAACCCATCAGCGCGAGCTCACCATGATTCGCGACCTGCCCTCGGCGCTGACCAGTGGCCAACTCTTTGTGGTGTATCAGCCAAAAGTGGAGTTGAACTCTGGCCAGTGTCACAGTGCCGAGGCGTTGATTCGCTGGCAGCATCCGCAACTGGGCTTTATTTCGCCGGTCGAGTTTATTGCCACAGCTGAACACTCCGGTAATATTGGCTTAATTACCCAATGGATGCTGCAAACAGTGATAAAACAACTGGCAGCCTGGCGCCAGGAGTACCCCGGCTTACGAGTGGCCGTAAACTTATCGGCAGCTGATTTACTGGATCAGGGCCTGCCTGCGCAAATTGGCCGTTTGCTGACACAACATCAGGTCCCCGCCAGCGCTTTGGCGCTTGAAGTGACCGAAAGTGCGGTAATGCAGGACACCAGCAAAGTGATCGCCAACTTAAATACCCTAAAAGCCATGGCAATAAATCTGGCGATTGATGATTTTGGCACCGGGCAGTCATCGCTGGCGTATTTAAAACAGTTACCGGTAAATGAAATTAAAATTGACCGGGCTTTTGTTAAAGACATTGAGACAAATAGCAATGATGCCTTGATTGTCAATGCCACCGTCAAACTGGCACATGGCCTGGGGTTTAAAGTAACTGCTGAAGGCCTGGAGAACCAGGCTGGTTTACGCTTTTTACAGGATGCAGGCTGCGATACGGTTCAAGGCTATTTTTTCAGTAAGCCGCTGGCAGGCAAAGAGTTCAGTCAATGGTTTACTGATTTTGCCAGCCGGGCCCAGCCAGTAGAGGAATTAGAATGAAAGTATGGTTATACAGCATCGTCCTGCTTTGCCTGCCGGGCGCAGCCAGTGCTGGCAGTAAAATTATTGCCACCGGCGGCGTAACCAGTATTGAAGGCAATGCTGGCGGCGGCATCGTTCCCTGGGCGATAATCAACGGATATGCCAGCAGTGATGAATGGTCGTTCACCACCTTTGCCAGCCGGGTTGGCGTAAATGATTTCAGCCTGCACAGTGGCGGCGTGGCGTTAAGCCTGGATAATAGCTGGGAGTTTTCTTACGCCCGCCAGCGATTTGCGCTGGAATCAATTGGCGGCAGCTTATCACAGGATATTTTTTCAGTGAAATACCATCTGGCCGGTGAGCTATTGTATACCGCCCTGCCACAAATCAGTATTGGGGTGCAGCACAAACGTAACCTGGATTTTGACCTGCCACAAGCAGTGGGTGCACAAAGTGCTCATGGCACTGACGTTTATCTTGCAGCCAGTAAGTTACTTTTTAATCAGATAGCCGGACGTAATCTGTTGTTAAATGGCACACTGCGGGCCACCAAGGCTAATCAGACTGGTTTGCTGGGCTTTGGCAGTGCCGGCGACAATAACTATCAGCTACTGTTTGAGGGCTCTGCTGCGGTATTGCTTAACTACAATCTGGCTATCGGGGTTGAATTCAAGCAAAAACCCGACAAGCTGGCCTTTGCTGCGGAGCAGCATTGGCGGGATATCTTTATTGCCTGGTTTATTAATAAAAACCTTAGTTTAACCGGAGCCTACGTTGACCTTGGCCATATCGCCGGCCAGGGGTCACAAACCGGCTACTACCTGGGGTTGGAGGCAACATGGTAAAACACCGTTGGTTTAACAGTATGTTGCTTAGCGCTTGTCTGGTGCTGCTGCCAGGTTGCAGTAACACCGCACAGCCCAGTTTATATCAGCGCTTAGGGGCTGAACCTGGCATTGCCACTTTGGTCGACGGCCTGCTGTTTGAAATTGAACATGATCAGCGAATTGTCCATCACTTTGCCGATACGGATATTGGCCGCTTTCGGGCCATGTTAGCCGAGCAGCTGTGTGATTTGACGGGGGGCCCCTGTCAATACAGCGGCAGCACCATGCAGCAAAGCCATACGGGTTTTAATATTAGTCTGGCTGACTATGATGCCCTGGTTGCCGGGTTAATAAACGTTATGCAGCGCCAGCAAATCAGCATTGCCGATCAAAACGCGCTACTGGCATTATTAGCCCCCATGTATAAAGACATCAGCTACCGCTGATGTCGCGAGCGTTGATCAGCCTGACAGTAATACGGCGGCTTAACGGTGCAAACACAAACACCAGCGGAAACGCACAGGCGTGGGCATACAGATAGGCCCGTAACCAGCCAGCAATAAAGCCATCAAACCAGCCCAGATTAATAAATGTCAGAATGCCTGACATTAAAAACGCCATAAAACCTGACATAATAAAAGCAAAAATTACCGCTTGAAACTTTGCTGGGAACATACTGCCTCCAAAGAACGGGGCTTATTTTAACGAATTATGCCGAGGATTGCATGACACAAATTGTCTTTCTGGATAGCGGTTCAATGGGCGATACCGATTTAACTGCCTTGCAGTTGCCCGGCTGCCAGTTACAGTGCTTTGCCAGCACGCCAGCGGCGTCTGTACTGCCAAGGTTGCAGCGGGCCAGCATCGCAATTGTCAACAAGGTGGTGCTGGATGCCGCAACCCTGCAAGCGCTGCCCGGACTTAAATTAATTTGTGTTGCAGCCACCGGTGTTAATAACATTGACCTGCATGCTGCAAAAGCATTGGGGATAGCGGTGTGTAATGTCAGGGGCTATGCCGATACCACTGTGCCGCAGCATGCCATGGCACTGCTGCTGGGGCTGGCGAATCAAATCAGTAACTATCAGCAGACCCTGGCCAGCGGGGCCTGGAGCCAAAGCGAACATTTTTGCCTGCACAGCCACCGTTTAACCGAGTTGGCAGGTAAATATTTTGTGGTAGTAGGTTACGGTGCCCTGGGACAGGCGACTGCCCGGCTGGCGCAAGCCTTTGGCATGCAGCTACTAATCAGTGAACATGCCGACGCCCGCCGCTGTCGTCCTGGCCGGGTTAGCTTTGAACAAGCGTTACACCAGGCCGATGTGCTGTCGTTGCACTGTCCGCTCACCCCCGCTACCGAACATTTATTAAATAGCGAACGTCTGGCGCTGTTACCCGCGGGTGCCATTATTATCAATACTGCCCGTGGCGGTTTAATCGCTGAAAACGCACTATTGGCGGAGTTAAAAACAGGCCGCCTGGCCGCAGGGCTTGACGTACTGAGTAGCGAACCACCGCCGGCCAATCATATTTTGTTACAACAGCCACTGCCCAACTTACTGATCACCCCACACATTGGCTGGGCCAGCCCGGCAGCAAGAACCAGAATGACCTTGCAACTGGTTGAGAATATTCAGGCATTTCTGGCCGGTAAACCGCAACGACAGCTATGGTCTGCTTAACACTTTCAGGCTAAACTGACAGAAAAAATGAGTAATCACCAAACTATGCGAATTTGCAGCGCCTTGTTTCTTTCTGTTTTGCTGCTTGGCTGCCTGTTGGTCAGCCCCGAAGCTCAGTCAACCGAGCTGCAGGAGCGCTTACGGCTTGCCGCAGAAAATTACGAACAGGTCATTACCGAGCAATTGGCCAGCCCCGGGCAGCGCAGCTATCCTGACTGGCTGGTATTGGCGCAGGCGTACCTGAGTGCTAACAATAAAGATGCGGCACTGGCAGCGCTGCAACAAGCCGGCACACATGCCAGCAGTAACCTGCAACAAGCTCAGGTAGCACTGCTAACGGCAAAGGTTTACGGTATTTTATTTCGCGATACCCGCCATGCCATCAGCTATCTGCAACAAGCCGAGCAACTGCTCGGTAGCAGTGACAATTTTGCCGCCCGCCAGTTGTACAGCGAAATACTGACTAACTTTGCTCAGGCCCACAACCAGTTAGGCGATCTGACTCAGGCCCGGCATTTTGCCAGCCAAAGCCTGACGCTGGCGCTTGAGCTGGAAGACCCGGTGAAAGAGCTGGCCGCACGGATTATGCTGGGCCGGCTGGCGCTGCAAAACAATCACTTTCAACATGCGTATAATCAGCTGCAACAAGCCTTGGTGCTGGCGGACAAACTCGGTGATACCGAAGCCAGAGCGTCGATTCATTTTCGATTGGGAATGGCTTTTCGTAAAATTGATGAACACACATTAGCACTGGATCATATGCAACACGCTGCCGCGCTTTATCAGCGTTTGAAAAACTTATCCAGCTACAGCTATGTGCTGGTGTATATTGCTGAAACGTATCTGGAAGATCCTGAAGGTATTAACCAGGCTGAGCAGCATTTGCTGGATGCGCTGGCAATTAGCCAACAAATCGATGATGTAATGCGTACCGCTATTATTAAACAAAGCCTGGGCCGGGCCAGCCGCTTGCGCGGAGATAGCAGCCAGGCCGCCCACTATTACTCTGAAGCGTTGCAGCAATTCCGCCAGATTGGTGCCCAGACTTATGTGCAGGAAAGTGCCCTGGCACTGGCAGAGCTGTCAATGTTACAACAACAATTTCAACAAAGCCGACAAATCATCGCTGAACTGAGCCCAGGTATGGACAAGGCAGCCAATTATCTGCAGGCCCGTTATTTCAGCCTTAGTGCGCAGTTAGCTGAGCAAAAACAAGACTGGCAGCAAGCCTATCAGTTAAACCAGAATGCCAGTAAATTACAGTTTGCCGAACTTACCGCCACTACCACGGAAAAGCTTAAAGTACTAAAAGGTAACCTGAGCCTGAGTAATACCCAACATGATAATCATGCACAGCTGTTAGCCCGGCAAACAGCATTGTCAGAACAACTCAGATACTGGCAGCTGGCAGCTGGCCTATTTATGTTGCTGGCCGCCGTTGCTGCGGGCCTGATAATATGGCAACGTCGGCGGCATCGTCAGTTGGAGTCGGTGCGGATGGCTTTTTTGCTATCCCGCAGCTGGAGCCGTTTTTGCGAGCGGCTGCAACAGGATAACCGTCATAAACAGCCTCTGCAGTTGATCGCCATAGCGCTGACCGATAGCCTGAAATTAAAGCTTAATCAGGGCGAAGAAACCTTGCGACAGCCGGTTCAGGCATTAATGCAAAAACTGACCATGCCTGAACTCAGTGCCTGCTGTATCAACAGCGATGTGTTGTGGCTGGGCTTTCGTACCAGCAGTGAACAGGCAACCCATTATAGCCAGCAACTTGCCGCAGATATCAGGCAAGCTTTAGCCCCGCTGCAAGCCGACAGCCAGTTAATCAGTTTACAACTGGATGTTGGCCAGCTATTAGGTGCACGCTGGCAGGCGCATGATTTGACAGCACTGCGTGAAGCGCTGTGGCTAAGCTGGAAACTGGCCAGCCTGGCTGACGATAGCTTGCATTACTGGCAGTTACACCTGCGAAGCGAGCAACCACGCCCCTGTGAGTGGCATAGCAGTAACATCCGGTTGGATATGATTAATGCCATGCAGCTGGGTGTGCTGGTGCTAACCTTAAACCAGCAAACCCTGCCTGCAGACTTAAGTGTGCAGCTGGTGGCTGATTTCGGCGAAACCCGCCAGCCGTAATGAGGCGTCCAGCGCAATGGCACGCGCATGCTGCTGTATTGGACACTGAAAGGCCATAGCGCAGGCCTGCAACGCCAGCCCGCTTTGATTCTTGTTTGCCTCGCCGTATCGGGGGTCTCCCATTACCGGATGGCCAATAGCAGCAAAATGACGGCGTATTTGATGCTTACGGCCGCTGACTAACTCGATTTCAAGCCAACTGCTGGCTGAAGAGGGATCAAAGGCCAATAACTTAAAACGGGTTAAACAGGCTTTACCATCCAGCGGCAAAGCAATCTCACCCAGCGCCAACGTGTTCTCCGCCAGCTGACCTTTAACCTGCACCAGGTAGCTTTTGCTCAGTTGCCGGGCTGCCATCAGCTGGCTAAACGCCGCTGCCGCTGCCTTGGTATGAGCAATCAGTACCAGGCCACTGGCTTCGCGATCCAGCCGATGCACCAGAAAAACCGGCCGGTTACTACCAAAATGCTGTTCTGCAACACGCAGTAAACTCAGATGATCGCCCCATTCGTTACCTTGCGACAGCATAGCTGCGGGTTTAAACCAGATACTATAAGCACGATAATCTGCAACCAATGCCGCTGGCGGGCAGCTGCGGCTGAGAATATCAGCATCATAATGCAGCTGTAACACCTGGCCAACTTTCAGCTCCTGCTGCGCCCGGCGCAGCCGCTTGACCGGCTTGGTTAATAGCTGCACGGCGCCTTTGTTCATCGCATCTTTCAGGCGGCCTTTGGCCAGTTCCGGCACGGCAGCGGCCAGCACGGCAATGGCCTGCCCCGCGGTTTGCACCTCAACCCTGCGTGACAACTTCATACCTTTACGCTTCCTTTACTTATAAGTTCAGCTGAAATTCAGCGCTTTAGCCTGTAATAGTATCAAATAACGAGGAGATCTGCTTATGAAACCCCTACTGCCGTTCATCACCCTTTTACTGTTGATAGTCCCAATGAGCAGCTGGGCCAACAGCGTCAGTACTGAGCTGCGAAGTCAGCAACAAACTAGCATGCAAACGGCTAAAGTGCGCAGCGCTGCCGTCAACCAAAGCTTTCAATCTGATGTCTGGTTTCATAGCATTGATATCAGCCTGGCCCGGGACGACAACAGCAATGGTTATTTCCATCAGCTGTATGTCGAGTTTGATGCTGACACTGACCGGGCCTATCGCCAGGTTTTTGCAGAGTTCAGTCTGACGCCTGATTTCGGCCGCGAGCATGTTTATTATACCAGCTCGGTATTTGAACTGTTCCGGCAAAGCAGCAATGACTGGCTGGCGGTTGAAACCGATTTACAGCATCGCTATCCGGCAAATTTTTATCTGCTGACCATTCGGATTTTTGATGCTAACAGCGGCTATTTACTGGCTGAAGCATCAGGCTATGATCTAAGCGCACTGGATGCGCTGCCCTTAGAAGACTATCAACGTGATCAGGTACCAACGTACAGCCGCGTTGAAGTATCGGCCGGCGGCACTGGTATCGCCATGCTGCTGGGGTTATGCTGGTTGTTGATAAGACGACAGGAGCAAGTGATTGGCTAAATGCTATATGTTGCTACTGCTGTTACCTCTGGCCCTGCAAGCCCGGCCTCTGAGTGTACAGCAGCAAAATGCCGGTGATCAGCGCCAGTACAGCTATCACTTTATGGCGCTGGAACGCGAGGTCAAACTGCAATTCTCGTTTAGCCACAGCAGTATTCGGCGCAACAGTAACCTGGTGCAAGTCTATGTACCCGAGGTGATGGCGCAACAGGTTTGGGCCGAATTGCAGCAACAAGCGCGCGCGGCTGGCCCTTATCGTTTAACGCCGGGTCCTGGTCGCGACCTGACCAATTTCCAGCTGGTCAGCGCACAACGGCCCAGCCAGCAAATGCCTAACCAGGCCAATACAGCACAACAACAATTGCGACAACAGCTACTGGCTTTTCGCACTGAGTATCAGCAGCACCAATTGAAAGCCGCCGGTTACCAGTTGTTACAGTTGCCGGATAACCGTCAACAAATCACCGTCGATCATGTCAGCATCGTCGAACAAAGCCTGACAGATATTAGGCCATTAACAGCGGCGCTGCATAGCGAACTGCTGGCGGGCAATCAGCGCCAGTTTGTGCAATTTTTGCTGACCTGGCTGCAACAAATTCCGCCGCATCCCACAGCACAACGCGAATATGGCCGCTACTTTAAGCCACCACTCACCTTGCTGGCTGAACATTATGGCGACAGTGCCAGCAATGTCGTGCTGCTGGCAACGTTGCTGCGCAGCAGCTTACCTCATATTAAGCAGGCAATACTGTATCTGCCAGAGCACACGTTACTAGCGCTGGCCATCGCCGCCGGCCCTGATGAATTAACGGTTAACCTGGAAGGCACCACATATCTGGTACTGGACCCGTCTGACCCACGACAGCCTGGCCTTGGCGCCGTTGCAACACCGCTGCAGCTGTACATTTTTAATCAGTTTTTTGCTTATCGTCTGTTTTAAGTTGGCTGATGCGGTCAAACAGGCCCTGCCAACCATCAGGGATCCGGCTGACGCCGGGCTGGCCTGTCGCCAGCCGATCAACATGCACCGATAAACGTTGCAGTGGCCCAACAATTTTTCGTTTATAGCGTCTGGCTATCTGCCAGGCCAGCACTAGCATCACGCTGGCATAACTGAGCCAATACAGGAAAAATTTACCCATACCGATGCTGGCTGCCCCACCGTTTTTATCAATGATGGCCAGTGACCAGGGCAAACCGGTTAAGCGTTGTATTTGCAGCTGATATTGGTTCAGCATATCTGCGTCAATCAAACGGGAGCTGGCAATGATTTCGCCGGCCTGATCCAGTAGTAAGAAATGACGCTCTGGATTGTTTTTTGCCAGATTAGTTAACAAAGGCGCTAACTCCAACGCCAGCACAAACCGGCCCACTCTGCGCTCGTTGATAAATAAAGGCACACTCATTGCCGCCTGTTCTTGCATAAAATCCCGGTAGAATACCGGATTGCGATCAAAACTACTTTCTTTACGGCCATAACGCTGCAACCACACCTGCAGTTGCTCCACAATATAATCCGACCATCTTGGTTTGCCGTTGTAGGCAAAGCCCTGCTCAGACACATAATACAGGTGCTTAACCAGACTAAGGCTGGCGGGCGCAATATCAAAATAGGGCTGTAACCTGGCCAGCATTTGCAGCTCGTATGCCAGAGGGTCATTACTGAGCGTCAGTTGATGCACCATCAGGTCGCTGGTGGTCAGCGACAATAAGGGAAGCTCATAAGTATTATTACTGTCTTCCACACTGGCTTGTTGTGCCCGTTGTTTTATGGTCTCAGCAAATTGCAGAGCAGGTAACACCTGAGCATCGATTTGCTGAGCAAACATGGCCAGCTGTTGCTGGTTATGTTTCATACCAGAGTTAACTTGTAATAAAAACAGCATAAGTGCGGCACTAAAACTGAGCAGGAGTATTAGCAGCGATACAAACTGGACTGATCGGGTATAAATGATGTAAGCCGGACTGGACATGCAACTCCTTTGCACTGCGCTTTTTTTGTTTGGCAAATCCTAGACTATTTTTAGCGATAAGCAAACAACAGCAGCCCGCTTTTTTGCCGGCTGCTGCCTGCAACCTACAGATTGGCCTCAGCAAAAGACGCCAGCCTGCTGCGAACAACACCATTGAGGTTAATGGTGGTGCTGCCTTCAAAGTTTTTAAACCGCTCAACAATATAGGTTAAACCTGAGGTTACCGCGGTCAGATAATTACTGTCAATTTGCGACAAATTGCCAGAACAAATCAATTTTGTTCCTTCACCACAGCGGGTAATAATAGTTTTTAACTGTGCCGCACTGAGGTTTTGGCACTCATCCAGAATAACAATGGCGTTCTGAATGCTGCGACCCCGCATAAAGTTAACCGACTTGAACTGGATATTGGCTTTTTCCATGATGTAATTAACACTGGCGTGCGGATGCTCATCGGTTTTATGCAGCACTTCTAATGAATCGGTAATCGCCGCTAACCAGGGTGCCATTTTCTCTTCCTCGGTACCAGGCAAAAAGCCTATTGATTCAGCAATTTCCGGAGTATTTCTGGTAACGATAACTTTGTCATACTGGCCCTTTTCTATTACCAGCTCCAGTGCTGCAGCCAGTGCAATCAGTGTCTTACCGCAACCGGCTGGTCCGGTCAGGATAACCAGGTCCATTTGTGGATCGAGCAGCGCTTGCATGGCCATCGCCTGATAGATATTCTTCGGGTGAATACCCCAGGCATGCCGATGCATCAGCCGCTCATAACCAAAGTCGAGAATCTTAATTTCCTGCTCAGTAACCGCCAGCACCCGGCCGGCAAAGGTTTCAGCTTCATCTATCAGGTATTCATTGATGTAAGCATTGGGTAATAATTTGCGACTGACATAATGCACCGTGTCACGGCCTTCATTTTCACTGCGACACTCGCCAATCTGGCTCCAGAATTCGCCACTGAATTTGAAATAGCCTTTATATAAAAAGCGCACGTCGTCAATCAGCTGATCGGTACGATAATCTTCTACTTGTTTCAAACCGGCGCCTTTGGCTTTCAGGCGCATATTGATATCTTTGGTCACCAGTATGACTTTTACCGGGCCTTTTTCGCGCTGCAGATACAAGGCCGTATTAATAATTAAATGATCGTTCTCGCCACCAGGTAAACCGGGGATTTCATCTTTAATATGGTGGTCGTTAATAATAAACAGATGGCCACCGCCTAACTGTTCATTCTGACGGGGTAAAGCGACCCCTTGCAGCATTTGCTCGGGAGAGGCGTCGCGCAAGATATCTTCCAGCGCACGGATAGCAACCCTGGCATCCCGGCTGACGTCTTTATTACGGTCTTTAATGTGGTCCAGCTCTTCGAGTACCGTCATCGGGATAACGACATCGTGTTCTTCAAAGTTTAAAAAGGCGAAGGGTTCATGCAGCAGAATATTCGTGTCTAATACATAGATTTTTTTCTCTTTGCTTTTTTTTCGCGCCATACGCAGCTCCTTCAAACGAGACAAGATTAACCTGTTGCCAGAGTTACCGGTTCCAGCTCAGGCTTGCTTCACTAAGCATAGTGCAACTATGCCGCTTAGCGCTGAATAATCGAATAAAATGGTAAACTGACAGCCAAACCACTGTGCGGCACTATAATGACAGCAGCATGACAAACAATTAACGCTAAAATAAAACGCCATGGCAGATGCAGTTTTTTCGATTTACTAGTACCATGGCGCCCCGATTTTATGATGGTAGCCGTAATATGAATTTTGCTTTGGGACAACGCTGGATCAGCGATACAGAATCAGACCTGGGTCTAGGTACTTTGGTCGCTATCGAGGGTCGGATGTTGACAGTGTTGTTTCCTGCTACTGGCGAAACCCGCCAATATGCGCAGGCGGAAGCTCCCCTGACCCGGGTGACCTTTAATATTGGTGACGAAATAAAAAGTGCTGACGGTTTCAGTCTGCTGGTCACTGCCATTGCAGAATCGCATAGTAATTTGGTATACAGCGGCACTCGTACCGATAATGGTGAGAAAACTGAGCTAAAAGAAACCTTTCTGGATCATTTTATCAGCTTCAATAAGCCGCAGGATCGTTTGTTTGCCGGTCAAATTGACCGCTTTGATCATTTTACCCTGCGCTATCAAGCCTGGCAGCAGCAACATCGTTTACAGCAAAGCGCCTTACGCGGCTTGCAAGGCGCGCGGATGAGCCTGATCCCGCATCAGCTTTATATTGCTGAGGAAGTAGCCAGCAGGCACGCACCGAGGGTGCTGCTGGCGGATGAAGTGGGTCTGGGTAAAACGATTGAAGCCGGCCTGATTATTCACCAGCAGCTGCTGTGTGGCCTCGCCAGCAGAGTACTGATCGTGGTGCCGGAATCATTGCAACATCAGTGGCTGGTCGAAATGCTACGTCGCTTTAACCTGCATTTTTCGGTTTTTGACGAAGAGCGTTGCCAGCAGTCGCAATTGGATGTCAGCAACCCGTTTGACACGGCGCAGCTGGTACTCTGTAGTCTGGAGTTTATCAGCAGCAACAAACAATGGCTGGAGCAGGCACAAAGCAGCGACTGGGATTTACTGGTAGTAGATGAAGCGCATCATCTGGCCTGGTCAGCCGAACATGCCAGCAAGGAATATCGCTGCATTGAAAGCCTGGCCCAGGACACCGCCGGCGTCATTTTACTGACAGCAACCCCGGATCAGCTGGGCCACCAAAGTCATTTTGCCCGCTTGCGCTTACTAGACCCAGACCGGTTCTTTGATTATCAGGCCTTTGTCGATGAAGAACAGCGTTACCAACAGATTGCCAACACCGCCAACCAGCTGCTCAGTGCAACAGCACTATCAGCGACACTGGCAGAGGAGCTGCGACAGCTAATCAGCGACGCCGATATCAGCACCGAACTGACGTTATTGTCGCAGTCCGGCCAAACCGATGCCGCAGCACAGGCCAGACAACAATTATTAGCCAAACTACTGGATCGCCATGGCACCGGCCGGATTCTATTTCGCAACAGCCGTGCCAGTATCAAGGGGTTTCCGTTGCGTCATGCCTTGCCGGTTGCGCTGGCGATGCCAGAGCAATACCAGAATGCTCTCAAAGTGCATCACAACCTGAATAAAAACAGCCCGGTGGCAGCACGGGTCCAGGCGAATTTGTTTCCCGAGCAGGTTTTTCAGGCGTTTGAAGGCAGCGCCAGTCAATGGTGGCAGTTTGATCCCCGTATCGATTATTTAACCACCTTACTTAAACAACATAAACCGGCTAAATTCCTGGTGATCTGCGCCGCCGCAGCCACAGCCCTGGCATTAGAAGAAGCACTGAGGCAAAAAGAGGGGATCCGGGCTGCAGTATTTCATGAAGGCATGTCTATCATGGAACGTGACAAAGCCGCAGCTTATTTTTCGCAAGAGGATTACAGTGCTCAGGTATTGGTTTGTTCTGAAATTGGCAGCGAAGGGCGTAATTTTCAGTTTGCCCGGCATTTGGTGTTGTTTGATTTACCATTGAATCCGGATTTACTGGAACAGCGGATTGGCCGGCTGGACCGGATAGGCCAGCAACATGATATTCAAATTCATATTCCATATTTTGATAACAGTGCGCAGCAGGTATTATTGAACTGGTATCAGCAAAGCCTGAATGCGTTTGCGCATACCTGCCAGACCGGCCGGGTTGTCTATGAGCAGGATGCACCCGCCTTGCTGGCGTTACTCTCTGCCTCTCAGCCTGATACAGCGGCGGAAGCGCAGCTGATAACGCAGAGCCAACAGCGGCATCAGCAGTTGCAACAACAACTGGAACAAGGCCGTGACAAACTACTGGAACTGAATTCTGCTGGTGGCGAGCGGGCCCGGTTACTGGCTGCAGACATTGCTAAAATGGATGCCGATGTCCAGCTGCCGATGTTTATGTTTCAAGCCTGGGATTTGTTGGGTGTGAATCAGGAAGACCGCTCTGACACCAGTATGGTACTGACTCCGGCCGAGCACTTGCGCTGCGCATACCCGGGTCTGGCAGACGAAGGCGTTACCGTGACCTTTGATCGCAACACCGCCCTGGCGCAGGAAGATATTCAGTTTCTAAGCTGGGATCACCCGATGGTTACCGGCACCCTGGATATTTTGTTAAATGATAATTTAGGCAACACCGGGGTCGCTTTGCTGCCCAACAAAGCCTTACCTGTGGGTAGTTACTTTATTGAGTTAATTTATATCGTCGAGGTAAGCGCCCCCGCCGGGCTGCAGATTGGCCGTTATTTGCCCAGCACGCCTGTCAGGCTGCTGGTAGATAAAACAGGCAAAGATTTAGCCGCCAAAGTGCCCTTTGATCACTTTAACCGCCAGCTTAAACCGGTTGGCAGACAAACGGCAAGTAAATTGGTTAACGCCTTGCAAACACTGATTCACCCGTTATTAGGCAATTGCGAAACGGCAGCTCTGCAGCAACTGGCGGAACTGCGTCAGGCTGCACTGCATAAAATGCAGCATAGCCTGACGCAAGAACAACAACGGCTGACGGCGCTCAGACAAGTTAATCCGTTAATCCGTGCGCAGGAAATTGACATGCTGGCCAGTCAGCAGCAACAGCTAACTGACTATATTGGCAAAGCGCGCTTAAAGCTGGATGCCTTGCGGGTTATCGTGGTGAGCCACGACTAGAATGAGCCTATTTCATTACCAGCCCCCCCTGCAGCCCTACCTTGATATTATTTATCAGGATAACGACATTCTGGTGATGAATAAGCCCAGTGGCTTGTTATCAGTGCCGGGCAAAGCGGAACAGCATCGTGACAGCCTGGAGTACCGGGTGAAACTGGTGTATCCCACTGCCCGCATCGTCCATCGGCTGGATATGGCCACCTCAGGCGTGATGGTGCTGGCGCTGCATGCCGACGCCCAGCGTCAGCTTAACCGCCAGTTTCAATTGCGTCAGACAGAAAAAGAATACATTGCCCGGGTAGCCGGCCGGGTTGCAGCCGACAGCGGCACCATTTGCTTACCCCTAATTTGCGACTGGCCAAACCGGCCTAAACAAATGGTGTGTTATCAACGAGGTAAAGCGTCGGTTACCCACTACCAGGTGCTGAGCCGCGACGAGCAAAGCAGTCGGTTAGCCTTAACGCCGGTTACCGGCCGCTCACATCAGCTGCGCGTACATATGCAGATGCTTGGCCATGCCATTCTAGGTGATAAATTTTATGCCGACCCGACAAGCCTGGCTGCAGCAGACAGATTGCAGTTGCATGCTGCAACATTATCGTTGCAACATCCTGCCAGCGGCGAAACGCGTTTTTTCTCTGTAAAGTGCCCTTTTTGACTTCTTTTTACAAATATTAACCCCATATTCAGTTAACTGGTTTATGATGCACATAATAACGGGTTGCTAAATAACAAATTATTGTACTATTTTTATAAAACAAATTTAAAATAGAACAAATTGTAATAAAGATTGCAAAACTATAGTGGGGCAAAACTGTACCTGCCGTTGCTTTGCTGGATGAATCTAAGGAGAAATGGATGAAATACAAATTAACTGCTCTTGCTGTGCTGGCCGCGCTGCCGTTTATCAGCACCCAGGCATTTGCCCAGTCACCCTCTGCCGCTGAATTAGAAGGCAAAGTTTTTGGTTCACTGTTTGGTGAATATTACTGGTCACATGAAAACAAATCACTATCTGCTGCCTGGGACAATGTTGAACATGGCCTGGGTATTGGTGCTGAATTAGGCTACCGGGTAAACCAAACCTGGGGTGTGCGGGTTGAATATGCCAGACAGCGTCTGGACTCATTAGCCGGTGGCAAAGTAGGTAATGATCGTTTTGGTGTGGATGCGATGTATCATCTTACCAATTCGAATTTTTATATTGTGGGTGGCTGGAAACATTATGAAGGTAATGTTGCCTCCGACGCGTTAAACCTTGGCGTAGGTTACCGTCACTTTCTGAGCAATGATATGGCATTGTATGCTGAAGCGAATCGCTACGAAGGTATCAATAACGGCTCATGGTATGACGCAGGTATTAAACTTGGTGCCACTTGGATCTTTGGTGCTGCAGCTGCCCCGGCGCCAACTCCGGCTCCTGCTCCTGCTCCGGCACCGGCTCAACCTGTTGCAGTAGCAGACAGTGACGGTGATGGCGTACCAGATAATATTGATCGCTGCCCTAACACGCCAGCGGCACATAAAGTGGATGCGCAGGGTTGTACTGTGTTCACTGAAGAGATGCAGCGGGTTGGTGATGTTGATATCGAAGTGAAATTTGGTTTTGACTCAGCGGCAGTTTCAGCGGATCAGCAAGCTGAAGTGATTCAGTTAGCCGCCTTTATGAAACGCTTCCCGGAATCTAAAGTCGTGATTGAAGGTCATGCGTCGAACATCGGTAATCCGGCTTACAACATGCGCTTATCAGAGCGTCGGGCAAAATCTGTTGCGGACATTCTGACCAGTCAGGGTGTAGAAGCATCTAGAATTACCTCAGTAGGTTACGGTGTAACACGGTTACGGGTACAAGGTAACACGCCAGCCGCTCATGCCGCCAACCAGCGGATTGAAGCCAAAGTAACGGCAAAAGTAAAAGAGCCTGTATTGCGTTAATTTTCTTAGGCTTAACAAAAAAACCGCCAGCTCTGGCGGTTTTTTTATTGCCGCAGCGTATGCTTCCTGCTAGTTTTAGTCGGTTAACAGCCGTTTGAGGAAGTCAAAATGTCTATGCACGCTATAAGTCGTTACTGTGCCCTGGCAACAGTATTAGCCTGTATTACCTTTACTGCACAAGCAGAGCAAGCCGCAACCTTGCTGCAAGCCGCTCATGTTTGCACAGATGAAAGTGAAACGCAGCGGCTTGCTATTAACGAACAACTACGCGAAATGGCCAAAGCGCTGGCTGAATTTAAACCCACTACCTTTTGTTTTATTATGCAACCATCAATAGCCATTGTGCTGCTGGAGCAGGGCGAAAGTTATGTTAAATTCAGTCATGACACTAAAATCATGTATACCTTTCCAGAATATGTGCATGCAGATAATGATGCTAACGTTTTTGCCGGTTTAGCCGATAACACCCCATAACAGGGCTGAGCTTATGCAAGCTAAGGTTGAGCGAGATGCGACGTTTACTAATTGGCACTTTGCTAATGATGATGACTCTGCAAGCAAGTATCACGGCAGCTCAGGGTTTACCAAGCCGCCAGCAATTATGGCAACAGGATTTACAGCGGCAGTTGCAGGCAACTGAACTGACTGAGCTAACCAGCGATAACGGCAGCTTTATGGCATTGCAGCGCGAAGCACTGACCAGCTTCACTAAAGGGACCGCCATTTTAGTGCCTGACTGGAGTGAACACGCGGCAAGCCCCAATCAGCTGGATGCGTTGCGTCAGCAGCTCAATGACTATGGCTGGCACACACTGGCTATAATGCCACCTAATGCCGCGATCTTTGAACAAGACCCCGCCGCCTCTGATTATCCGCAACAGCTGGCCGAGCGCTTACTGGCAGCGACACAGCAGGCTGAACAACAACCCGGCAATATAATTGTTATCGCCAAGGGCAGCAGTGCCGCCGTGCTTAACCAGCTTTATGCCGAAGAGCAATTGGTGGCACCTGCCGCTTTTGTGATGTTGGGTGCTTATCTTGCAGACCACAATTTAAACCGTGACTTAGCCAGCCATATTGCCAGACAACGTATCGCTACCCTGGATATCAGTCATCAGCGCGATAACAGATTCGCCACTGCAAACCTGAAACTCAGACAACAGCTCGTTCAGCGCCACCTAAAAGCCCAATACCGTCAGCGCCAGCTAACCGGCACGTTTTATGATGCCGATGTTCATGCCTGGGTGTTAAAAGAAATTACCGGCTGGCTGCATAGTATTGGCTTGTAGCTACTATCTGTTTTTAAGTAGCTCATACGCCGCCAGGATCTCCTGGGTGCGCCGCTTAGCAACATCCAGCATTGCCGCTGGCACCCCTTTAGCCATCAGTTTATCGGGATGATGTTGCGCCATCAGTTTACGATAAGCCCGCTTTAATTCTTTCTCTGAACAAGCGGCGCTGACCCCCAGCACTTTGTAAGCATCCTGCACGGCATTGGCGGCAGGCTTTTTACTGTCTCGCTGATTAAACCGTTGCTGCGCCCGGTGGGCGGCCAATAACTGCTCTAACTGCAAACGCGATATTGCCAGCTGCTGTGCAACCTGTTGTAGTAATAGATATTGCTCGTTGCTCATCGGGCCATCGGCATTGGCAATACCGAGCTGGATTTCAATAAAATACTGCAGCACATCGGCCTGACGCCGGTAGTGCTGATAAAATTCCTGTAACTGAGCCATTAACGGGAAATTGCTGGCTTTACCATCCCGAAACGCTGCCTGCGCTTCTTGTTGTTGCCGCTCATTTAAACCCAGCTGATCCATAAAATGCCTGGCCTGCCGGATATGGCCTGTGGTCACCACGCCAGTGGCTTTAGCAATATGGCCCATAGTCGCAAAGGTGCTGTACATAAACAGCTCTTGCTGGTCATCCTGCTCCTGAAACAGACCACGAAATCTCGCCAGATTTGCTGCCATTTTTATGTCAAACAAGTGCCCCAACAACAAGCCGACCAATAAACCAGGCAGCCGCAATAACGCCAATCCGAACAACGCACCAAGAATTTTACCCCACAAAGCCACATCCTCATTGCATGAACACCCTAACAACTGCTGTTGCCGCCTGTCTTAGTTGCGTGACAACAGTAAAACCGCACTATATCGGATTAGCAGGAAATCTAAAATTGATTTATCATAGCGGGCTGAGTATATCGCGATACACAATAAATCTGGGGTAGAGAAGACTGGATGAAAGTATGGTTTAGTGGGATAGCTATCACATGGTTGTTAAGTTGTCAGCTGCAAGCCAGTGAACCGGTGATCCAGATGTGTTACCAGCCACTGACCCAGCCGGCCGTGTTAAAAAGCTTAGACCCGGCTAATAACACTGTTCAGATCAGCTCCGACTCTGCTGACTTAAGTGGTAATCAAACTGCGCTGTTCAATGGTAATGTCGAGATAATTCATCGGGACACCTTGCTAACTGCTCCCAGTGCCCGCTTCAGTCGCAACGAGCAACGTATTTTTGCTGACGGCGGTATCGAGTATTTCGATAGTAGCTTAAAGGTTTCTGCCCGTGAGTTTAGCGCCGACACTCTGAATAGTCAGGCGCAGATTGGCGGCGCCCATTATCAGTTTATCGCACAGGCGGGCCGTGGTTACGCTGATACCCTGCTAGCCAGCCCGCAGCGCATTAACCTCAATCAAGCCTTGTTTACTACCTGCCCGCTGGACGACAACAGTTGGGCATTGCACGCCAGTGATATTAATATTAACGCCGGTGAAGGCTGGGGTTCTGCCCGCCACGCCGTGTTTAAAATCAGAGATATACCTGTACTCTACTTGCCCTATCTGACGTTTCCGGTGAACGAACAACGCAAAACAGGCTTACTATTACCCAAAGTGGCCAGTTCTCAGCTGTCGGGGCTGGAATTTGAATTACCCTACTATATTAATCTGGCAGAAAACTACGACCTTACCCTGACCCCGCGTTACATGAGTAAACGGGGTACTCAGCTCAAATCAGAGTTTCGTTATCTGACGCCGGCTCATCAGGGTATCCTGCAACTGGAATACCTTAATTCCGACAATGACAAACCGGCCGACTTAGGCAGTCGCTACCTCGGCCATCTGAGCCATCGCTCGGATTTTACGGCTAACTGGCGTGGCTACATAGATTTTACTGACGTCAGTGACGATGCCTATCTCACTGAACTGGGTTCCGACTACACCAACCAAAGCGATACCCAATTATATCGTGAAGCCACTCTGGCCCATTACGGCGAACGGGTTAACAGCCAAATAAGATTGCAAGGTTTTGAAATTCTTGGTAATTTCACCGACGCCTATAAAGCCTTACCTGAAGTAAGGTTGAGCTCAGCCAGACCCATGCCGATCATCAGCGCAGTTGAACTGGACTGGCAAGCAAGTTACGCCCATTTTAGCAAC
The DNA here is from genome assembly GCF_000987775.1 of Arsukibacterium ikkense. Classification (GTDB taxonomy): domain Bacteria; phylum Pseudomonadota; class Gammaproteobacteria; order Enterobacterales; family Alteromonadaceae; genus Alishewanella; species Alishewanella ikkense. Next base: position 142,833 of record NZ_LAHO01000013.1, on the reverse strand, counting down.
GATAGTGCCCTGATAAGCTCCGCTAACCGGCTGCACCTGGAACCCACCCTGCGGCTGCCATTTGTCACACCAGCCCTGGAATTCAGTGCCGAAGCCAGCATGCTTTATACCTACTATCAACAAGACAGCAACCTGGATGCAGCCGATATTACCGCCAATGTGCAGCGCGCGTTGCCGAAAATCAGGCTCTATAGTCGCTTAAACCTTGAACGCGAATATGATTGGTTTGGCGAGCCGGCGCTACAAACTTTTGAGCCGCAAATCCAGTATCTGTACATTCCGTATCGTCAGCAAAATCAGATTGGTTTATATGATACCACCCGGCTGCAAGACGACTATTATGGTTTGTTCCGGCAAAATCGTTTTTCCGGAATAGACCGGATAAACGAAGCAAATCAGCTTACTGTAGGCTGGACCACCCGTTTTTATGATAACGTTGACAACGAGTTATTCCGCTTCAGCCTGGGGCAGATTTTCTTTCTGGAAGATCCCACCACCACCGCGGATAATCTTACCGACAACCTGACAGCAACCGATTCTATGCTGGCCAGCGAATTGATCTGGCACTGGTACCGCAGATGGTATTTCAGCGCAGCCAGCCAATATGATATTGAGGGTAAGCAACTAATAAAGAGTAATGCCAGCCTCGACTACCGCGGCAGCGAGAATACGTTACTGCAATTGAACCATCGTTACAGTCGGGCGGTCTCAGGTTTGGAAATCCAGCAACTGGGGGTACTTGGCGCAGTACCCGTGGCAAAAAATTGGCAGTTGATTGCCAGTTACTATCGTGATGTGACAAATCATCGTATGATAGATGCCAATGTTGGTGTGCAATACGAGTCCTGCTGCTGGGCAGTCAGGCTGGTCGCCAGAAGACACATTCGGGTCAATCTTGATACCAGCATTGACAATGCCTTGCAATTTGGTGAGCTCGACAGCAGCCTCAGTCTGCAATTTGTGTTAAAAGGTTTCGGCGATAAAGCAGGTTTTGGCGTATCGGACATGTTGTCTAATGGCATATTTGGCTACCGCCGGCCGTATTTACTAACTAATTAGTGTAGGAATTTATGAAGTTACAGCAAGTTATCTGTCTGGCTTTTATCGGCTGCCTGAGTATTGCCAGTGTGGCAGCTGAAAAAGAGATCGATCGGATTGCCGCTATTGTTGACAACAGTGTTGTCTTAAAAAGCGACATTGATGACGTGGTGAACCGGGTTAAACGCAATGCGCAGGCACAGGGACAAACCTTACCATCGGATCAGGCTCTGCGTACCCAGGCCACTGAGCGTTTAATTTTAACCAGTTTACAACTGCAATTGGCTCAGCGCATGGGGTTGCAAATCAGTGATGCCCAGCTGGACGATACCATCCGCAATATTGCCCGGGGTGAAAACCTTAGCCTGGAAGCTTTCCGACGTCAGGTTGAAGCCGAAGAAGGAGATTATGAGCGCTTCAGAGAAAAATTACGGGAAGAAATCATCACCGGCGAAGTGGTTCGTGGCAACGTACAGCGGCGGATATACATCAGCCCGCAAGAAGTCGATAGCCTGTTAAGACTGATGGAAGAGCAAGGTGCCGTTAGTGAAGAATATAATTTGGGCCATATTCTGATTGCACTGCCCAGCCAGGCCACATCGGAAGAGATTAATGATGTGAAAGATCGTGCAGATAAAGTCATGGAACTGCTGCAAAGCGGCAGTGATTTTCGACGCATAGCTATTGCATCCTCATCTGGCGCTAAAGCCTTGGAAGGTGGTGAGCTTGGCTTTATGAATATCAACGAAATGCCAACCTTATTTGCTGAAAGCATTCGTGATAAGAAAAAAGGCGACTTGATTGGTCCAATTCGTTCTGGTGCCGGCTTTCACATTCTCACCATATTTGATATCCGGGGTGAAAACGTAGCGGAAATCCAGGAAGTACATTCCCGTCATATTTTGATTAAACCGTCCATTATTGTTAGCGAGGAACGGGCCCGTAGCAGGTTGGCTGAATTCGTCACCCAGATACGGGCTGGTGAGGCCGACTTTGCTGCATTAGCTAAAGCTCACTCTGAAGATCCCGGTTCAAAAATGAATGGTGGCGACCTGGGTTGGAGTGAACCGCAGGTGTTCGTGCCGGCGTTTCGGGATACGCTGCTCCGCTTAGCGCCTAACGACATTAGCGAGCCTTTCCGCACTGAGCATGGTTGGCATATTGCCCAGGTACTGGCTAAACGAGTGGTGGATGCTACCGCTGATAAAAAGCGCGAACAGGTTTACCGGATGATTTATAATCGCCGTTTTAATGAAGAGTCTGCCAATTTTCTGAAGGAAATTCGGGATGAAGCCTTCATTGACGTCTTGCCGGAGAGTTAAATGACCTTGCGCATTGCCATAACGCCGGGCGAGCCTGCTGGTATCGGCCCTGATCTGGTGGTGGCACTGTCCCGCCAGGCATGGCCTGTTGAACTGGTAGTCTGTGGCAATGCAACTTTGTTAAGTCAACGGGCTGCGCTGCTTGGTATACCATTGCAATTAAAACCTTATGACAGCCAGGCGCCAGCGGTGCCACAGGCAGCAGGCAGTCTGACTGTGGCTGACTTTCCTCTGTCCGAACCGGTAACAGCCGGTCAGCTTAACGTTGCCAATGGCCAGTATGTGGTCGATACGCTACGATTTGCAGGCGAGCGGGCTATTAGCAAAGAATTCAGCGCTATTGTTACCGGCCCGGTACATAAAGGCATTATAAATAAAGCCGGCATTCCGTTTAGTGGGCACACCGAATTTTTTGCTCATCAGTCAAACACACCCTATGTTGTGATGATGCTGGCAACGGAAGGCTTACGAGTGGCACTTGCCACTACCCATATTCCGCTGGCCTATGTTGCCAAAGCCATTACCCGGGACAGACTGCTCAAAGTCATCACTATTCTGCATCAGGATTTACAACAAAAGTTTGCCATTAGCAAGCCACGAATTTATGTTTGTGGTTTAAACCCGCATGCCGGGGAAGATGGTCACTTAGGCCGGGAAGAGCTGGATGTAATAAGTCCGACTCTGGACGAATTGCGCGCTGAGGGCATCGACTTAGTCGGGCCTTTACCTGCAGACACCTTATTCCAGCCGAAATATCTGAACGATGCCGATGCAGTATTGGCCATGTATCATGATCAAGGCTTACCCGTGCTTAAATATAAAGGTTTTGGCCGCTCGGTAAATATCAGTCTGGGCTTACCTTTGATCCGCACATCGGTTGATCATGGCACAGCCTTAGATTTGGCTGCCAGCGGTAAAGCCGATCCCGGCAGTTTATTTCACGCCTTACAACAAGCTATTATTCTGGCGCAACAAGCGAATTAATTTATGACAGACAATGTTCATCAGGGCCACCGTGCCCGCAAGCGTTTTGGCCAGAACTTTTTACATGATCCGCATGTTATCGGCCGTATTGTTAAAGCCATAGCACCTAAACCCAGCGATATACTGGTTGAAATTGGCCCGGGCTTAGGTGCGTTGACTGAGCCGGTTGCTGATGCGGCAGGGCATTTAATTGTGGTCGAACTGGACCGCGATTTAGCCGGACGCTTACAACAGCACCCCACTTTAGCGGACAAACTCACCGTATATCAGGCTGACGCGATGAAATTTGATTTCGCGGCATTGTTAAAGCCTGGCCAGAAACTGAAAATATTCGGTAATTTACCCTACAATATTTCTACCCCGCTGTTATTTCATCTGTTTGAATTTGCTGATCACATCAACAACATGCATTTTATGCTGCAAAAAGAAGTGGTACAGCGCATGACTGCCAGCCACGGCAGTAAAACTTTCGGCCGTTTAAGTGTGATGACCCAATATTACTGTGAGGCCATTCCGGTAGTTGAAGTAGGCCCGGGTGCTTTTAAACCTGCGCCAAAAGTGGACTCTGCCGTCGTGCGATTGATACCCTACCTGATCGCAGACCGTGCCAAGGTTGATCCGGCGGTATTAAACCGGGTGTGTCTGGAGGCCTTTAATCAACGCCGAAAGACTTTGCGTAATGGCTTTAGTAATTTTGCCACGGCCGAGCAAATCAGTGCGCTCGGTATTGACCCGTCAATCAGGCCGGAACAATTACCGGTCAGCGGTTTTGTGAAAGTAGCACAGTGGCTGGCAGAACAGGAACAACAAGATGAGTGAGTCATTTGATATTCAGGTAAAGGTAGACAACTTTTATTTAGGTGCGCAATCGGATCCAGCCAGTGACCGCTATGTATTTGCTTACACTATCACCATTGAGAACCACAGCGCTGAACAAGTGAAATTACTAAAACGCTATTGGTTAATTACCGATGCTAATGGTAAACAAGCCGAAGTGTTTGGCGATGGCGTGGTTGGCGAGCAACCCGTGCTGGCGCCGGGTGCAAGTTATAGCTATACCAGCGGCGCGGTGCTGGAAACGCCGGTAGGCACCATGCAGGGGCATTATGAAATGCTAAGCAGCTCGCAGCAGCCATTTAAAGCTGCTATTCCGGTTTTTCGTCTGGCTACGCCTAATATTCTGAACTGATGGCAACCTATGTGATCGGCGATCTGCAAGGGTGCATGGACGCCTTAGAGCGGCTGCTGCGGCATATCAATTTTGATCCTCAACATGACCAGCTATGGTTTTGTGGTGATCTGATTGCCAGAGGCCCGGACTCATTGGCTACCTTAAACTTCGTTAAAACCCTGGGCGACCAGGCCAGATGCGTATTGGGTAACCATGATTTGCACTTTTTGGCCAGCCAGTTCGGCTTCAGTAAAATCAAAGCTGCCGATAAGCTGGCCGCCCTGCAGCAAGCGTCAAATCTGCCGCAGCTGGTTGATTGGCTGTTACAACAACCGTTAATTTATCAAAGCCCTGATCATCGCCAATTGATGGTGCATGCCGGCCTGGCGCCAGAATGGTCGGTGCCCGAGGCAATAGCTGCTGCAGACGCCGTAAGCCAGCAATTAAAACGTCAGCCTGAGCAAATATTTGCTATTATGTACGGCGATATACCAAGTCGGTGGCAAGACGCTGCATCAGAGCAGCAGCAATGGCGCTTTACCATTAATGCTTGTACCAGAATGCGCTTTTGTCAGCCAGACGGCTCGCTGAGTTTGCAAGAAAAAGGCAGCCCGCTGCAACAAAATAGCCTGGTGCCCTGGTATGAATTCTGGCGCACTAAACCGCACCCTGAACTTTTTTTTGGTCACTGGGCTGCATTGAACGGGTATAGTCCGGTACAGGATATACATGCGTTGGATACAGGCTGTGTCTGGGGCAATACCCTCACGGCTTATTGCATTGAACGCCAGCAACGCTACAGTGTTGCTGGTAATAAAAAATCAGATTAATCCCAGCAAAACCGGATCTACCGGGTCCAGTCTTGTTAAGCGGGAAATCTTAAGCTAAGGTGCTTATATAATGCACATAAAGTCGGAGTTATTATGAAGTTAACCGTAGCTTTACGGGTCATGGGCGGCTTTGCCATCATTTCTCTGTTGTTGCTGATCATCGGTGTTACTGCTTATGTCAGTTTAAACAACATCAGCAATGCCACCACTGAAGTAAACGAAGTTTCTATTCCCGCGCTGGAAAACACTGCCTTAATGGAAATTGAGTTTCTGACGATGAGCCGGGCCAGCTTACAAGGCTTTTATGCTGACACTCTGGAACGAAGCAACGCCGTTAATCAGCGTTTTAAACAACATCAGACGGAGTACGATAAAGCAGCAGCAAATTTGCGCCAGGTTATTGATACACAACCCGCGTTAACCGCTGCTTCAGAGCAGGCTAACGAAACCTACCGTAAATTCATTGAAACCAGCCTTGATCTGCAACGCAGGCTTGATAGTAATATCCGGTTGCGTACAACTATAACGAATAATATTGCAGAACTTGAAGCTAACGCCGATGACTTAGCCTCGTTGATTCTTGATTTCACTGATATTCGCGACGTCCAGCGCCGCTTCCCAAACGCATATCAGGCAGCAACCCAAATTGAAACGGGTATCAATACCCTGATTAATAATGTTATTGACTTAAACCGCACCGAAACTGATACCACCGTCGCCACCGTCAGCAACGAAATCACTTTTCGCTTAGCGGAGCTAAGGCAGCAAGCTGGCACTATTCAGGGTGAAGCTGGTAATGCAGCAGCAATGACTGCAGATATTGCTGAAAAAGTACAACAAATTGCCAGCTTCCTGGAAGGTAATAACGGTATTCCAGCATTGAAAGTACAGTTATTGGCAGGTGTATCAGATGCACAAGCGCAACTGGATACCGCTAATCAGTTAACGCAAACCGGCCTGGAAAGATTAAAAGGCTTACTTAACCTGACAAGTAGCGCGGCCGCAGACATTGGCCAGAATGCAGTATCAGGGGTTAATAACGCTATCACCACCATTTTCATAGTCGTGGTGATTTCTATTTTACTCTCTGTCTTTATTGCAACCGTCACGGTCAGACGTATTGTCAGGCCGCTGGCTGAAGTAAATAGTATGCTGGGCATTGTCGCCTCCGGCGATTTAACTAAGACGTTAGACGCCTCAGCCAAAGACGAGTTTGGTGAATTGGCCCGTAACGTCAATAAAGTCGTAGGTAACCTGCAACAATTGATCCAGGGCATTATTTCCCGCTCAACCCAGTTAGCAGCGGCCTCCGAACAAACCTCTGCCATTACAGTGCAAACTACTCAAGCCATTCGCGAGCAAAAATCACAAGTAACTCAAGCGGCTACTGCCACTACTGAAATGAGTAGTACATCGCAAGGTGTATTGCAGAGCTCAAATGATGCCCTGGCTGAAATTAAAAATGCTGATAAAGAAGCGGAACGGGTGAAAGGCATTTCGCTTGAGAATAAGAGCACTATTATTCAGCTGTCAAAAGAAGTGGAACAAGCCTCTGTTGTCATCAATAAGCTACACAAAGACAGTGCTTCTATTGGTAGCATTCTGGACGTTATCCGCGGCATTGCCGAGCAAACCAACTTGCTGGCCCTTAATGCCGCGATTGAAGCCGCTCGTGCCGGTGAACAAGGCCGTGGTTTTGCAGTAGTGGCTGATGAAGTTCGCTCGCTTGCCAGTAAAACTCAGGCATCCACTCAGGAAATTCAGGCAATGATCCAGGTGCTGCAATCAGGGGCTCAGGCTGCTGTTGAAGCGATGAATAAGGGTAAAAAACAAGCTGAGAATTGTGTAACGCAAACTGAGGTTGCAACCTCAGCGCTGGATTCAATTACGCATGCGGTACATTTAGCACATGATATGAGTGAACAGATATCCAGTGCAGCCAGAGAGCAGAATCAGGTATCAAATGAAATCAGTCAATTGTTGGAATCGATAGTCGCTATTGCTGAAGAAACCGCATCGGGCGCAGAGCAGACATCTGATTCAAGCCACGAGGTGGCCAGGCTTGCAGAAGAGTTGCGGCAATCGGTGGAGCAATTCCGGGTATAATTGCTCAACTTACACGAATAAAAAAATCCGCTTTTAAAGCGGATTTTTTTTCTCTTGTTAGCGTCAGTCTGGAACTAGTCGCCGGCACCAGCACGGTCTTTTAACGCGGCTAACAGCGGTGAATCGGCAAAGCCATTGCTTTCTGCCCAGGCGATATCGCCAGAGTCAGCAATCTGCGAGCCCGGCAATTGCCGCGCGATAAACTCACCAACATCAGGCGCATTACTTCTGAATGCATGCCGGATTAATGGCTCACCATTGCAAACAACGCCATCATAAATATTGCGCAAACGTAGCCGGTAGTCACTGAGTACTTTACGTAAACGGTTTCTATCGTTCGCTGCCACATAGTCACACATGGAAGCCGCCAATTGCTGATCTGCTACAGCAGCCGGCGACATGACTACAGCGGCACTTAATGCTGCTGCGCATAATAGGGTGGGCACCAATCTCATTTACTACTCCTCAGCTGGGACGATAATAAGCATCTTAGCAACATGTTACAAGCTGTGCAAACGCTACGATTCGGTCGGCTTGCGCTCCAGGGTAATAAAGCGGTAAGCGTAGGGGTTTGCTGCATCTGCAGGACACTGCTGTTCACTAGTAACTTGCCAGCTGCCAACGGAATGATAATCAGGAAAATAGGCATCTCCAGCGGCCTGTAAGTCTATTTCAGTTAAATAGAGCGTACTGGCCAGCGGCAAACATTGGCGATATATCTCGCCACCGCCAATCACCATCACTTCGGCGCAGTCATTGGTAGCAGCAAGCGCTTGCTCTACGCTGCTGAACCACTCAACCCCCTGCTGCTCTGCCGGGGTCGTCCGGCTCACCACCAGATTGCGCCGGCCAGGCAATGGCCGGCCGATAGATTGAAAGGTTTTACGGCCCATCAAAACCGGTTTACCCAACGTAATTGCTTTAAAATGCTTTAAATCGGCGGGTAAATGCCAGGGCATTTTATTATCTTTACCAATAACCCTGCCATGCGCCATAGCGGCGACCATTGCAATTTTCATACTCTACCCTAGCGCTGATAAATAACTTCAACATCATAGTCATCATCATCAAAATCGTCGTCATCATCCAGATCGTCAACCAGTTCGCTGGCAGCGTCGTCATGATAATCGTCCCACTTGAAATGCACCGGATCAGCCACTTCAGACTCTTCTTGTTCTGCAGGTAACTCTTCAATATAGCTCAGAATGTCCGCAGCCAGTCGTTCGGTATTAGTGCGCCCTGCGGCAGAAATTTTAAAAACCGGGCCCTGCCAGTCCAGTGCCGTGGTTACCTCAGCAATCGTCTGCTCAAGTTCATCATCCAGCACTAAATCCAGCTTATTAAATACCAGCCAGCGTGGCTTAGCCGCCAACTTCTTACTGTATTTATGCAACTCCTGAATGATCGTTTTGGCATTTTCAGCCGGATCAGAGCCATCAGCAGGTAACACGTCAATCACGTGCAGCAATAAGCGGCAGCGCTCAAGATGTTTTAAAAACTGAATGCCTAAACCTGCCCCCTCAGCGGCACCCTCTATCAGCCCCGGAATATCAGCAATCACAAAAGAGCGATGCGCTTCAACCCGGACCACGCCCAGGTTGGGTACCAGGGTGGTAAAGGGATAATCCGCTACCTTGGGCTTGGCAGCTGACACCGAACGGATTAGCGTTGATTTACCTGCGTTAGGTAAACCTAGCAGGCCGACATCGGCCAGTAATAATAATTCCAAGCGCAAATTACGCAGCTCACCAGGGGTGCCGTTAGTTTTTTTGCGTGGAGCACGGTTAGTACTACTGGCAAAACGGGCATTACCTAAGCCGTGCCAGCCACCTTTAGCCACCATCAGGCGCTGGCCATTAGTTGTTAAATCACCGATAACCTCGTCGGTGTCAATATCTACCGCCCGCGTGCCAACAGGAACCCGCAGTTCTAAATCACTGCCACGTTTACCCGTACAGTTCACGCTGCCACCATTCTGGCCCCGCTCTGCGCTATGGTATTTTTCAAATTGAAAATCGACCAGGGTATTGAGGTTTTCATCAGCAACCAGGTACACGTCACCGCCATCTCCGCCATCGCCACCGTTGGGGCCACCTTTAGAGATAAATTTTTCGCGTAAAAAACTGATAATACCATTGCCGCCATCGCCGGCTTCAACCCGGATTATCGCTTCATCTACAAACTTCATGTGTTGTGTCCTGATCCACTATCAAAAACATAGGCAAGTGCCGCAGCCACTAAGTATAACCTATGTCGTTGTGAGGGGAGAAAATTTATAAAAAAACCCCGCACCAGGCGGGGTTTTTTCAATATATAGTATTTATTCGTTAACGATGCTAACGAATCTACGGTTGTACTCACCTTTCACTTCAAACTTCACTTTACCTTCGGTTAAAGCGAATAAAGTGTGGTCTTTACCGATGCCTACATTGCTGCCGGCGTGGAACTTAGTACCACGTTGACGCACAATGATGCTACCAGCTAATACCGACTCACCACCAAAACGCTTAACACCTAAACGTTTAGATTCTGAATCGCGACCGTTACGAGTGCTACCTACACCTTTTTTACTTGCCATGTGTCGATACTCCTGTTACGCGCTGATGCTGGTAATTTTAACTTCAGTAAACCACTGACGGTGACCCATCTGTTTACGTGAATGTTTACGACGACGGAATTTAACGATTTTAAGCTTATCGCCACGGCCATGATTGACCACTTCCGCTACTACCTTGCCACCTTCAACTAAAGGGGCGCCAATGCTAATTTCTTCGCCATTGGCGATCATCAGCGGGGTAAATTCAATCGTTGCGCCGGTTTCTAAGTCTAGTTTTTCTAGACGAAGCGTTTGACCTTCCGTCACACGGTGTTGTTTGCCACCACTTTGGAAAACCGCGTACATAGTTAACTCCGTACAAGCCACGCCTAAGCCCTACTCTAAATTAGAGGCATTAGGGGCGTGTTTAATTCAAATCACAGGGCGCGAATTGTACGCAATTTCATAGTTAGCCGCAAGCATAATTATTAAAAAGATCATACAGTGGTGAAAAGGATCGAGATTCCCTTTATGCCGACAGCTACTATAGTGTAGAATTGTTGCCATTCTCAGGGTTTAGCAGTTGTTTTTCCATGACGCTTGACGACATTCGCCAGCTCAGCGACGCTGATATGGCCGCAGTAAACCAGCATATTTTTTCACAGCTGACTTCCGACGTCGCACTGATAAATCAGCTGGGTATTTATATCGTAAACAGTGGCGGTAAGCGTTTGCGCCCTTTGCTGGCCGTGTTGGCTGCCCGCGCTTTGGGTTATCAGGGCACTAAGCACCTTAGCGTCGCCGCTATTATTGAATTTATTCATACCTCAACCCTGCTGCATGATGATGTGGTTGACGAATCAACCTTGCGCCGGGGCAAACAAACCGCTAATGCGTTGTTCGGTAACCAGGCCAGCGTATTAGTGGGCGACTTCTTATACAGCCGCTCCTTCCAGATGATGGTCGCACTCGATGATATGCGCATAATGCAAATCCTGGCCGATGCCACCAACGTTATAGCTGAGGGTGAAGTGCTGCAGCTGATGAACGTGAACGACCCCGACACCAGCGAACAAAACTATATGCAGGTGATTTACTGCAAAACCGCCAAGCTGTTTGAAGCGGCTACTCAGTTAGCTGCCATTATTGCTGAGCAACCTGAAGCTGTGGTGAACAGCATGAAGCTATACGGTATGCATTTAGGCACCGCTTTTCAGTTAATTGACGATGTGCTTGATTATCAGGCCGATGCAGCTGAACTTGGCAAAAATATTGGTGATGATCTGGCCGAAGGTAAACCGACCTTGCCACTGATTTATGCGCTGAAATATGGCAACGCCACTCAACAAGCACTGATTCGCGAGGCCATTGTTGAAGGCAATGGCATGGCCAACCTGGCTCAGATCCTGACCGCAATGGAGCAGACCAATGCGTTTGGCTATACCAGAGCCATGGCGGAGCAGGAAGCAGAAAAAGCCCGCCGGGCGTTGGACAACATCCCCCCCTCAGACTATAAGCAAGCCCTGCTGGCTCTGGCTGATATGGCCGTTTCCCGCAGCCACTAGCTATCAAGGAACAACATAACTAAAAAAGGCGCCGTTGGCGCCTTTTTTATGGTCAAACTACAACATGCTTAGTTGTTTTTAACAAACTCTTCGCCAAGGGTAATGTCAGCTTTTAAAGTGCCTAACATAGCGTTCATGGCTTGCTGCTCGTAGCTGCTTAAGGTGCCAATAGGCAGTAACTTTTCTACGCCGTTTTTACCCAATACCAGTGGCTGGGCAAAGAAACGGGCATGTTCGCCGTCGCCTTCAACATAAGCATACTCATTAACGGTCTCACCCTGTAAACCTTTGATCAATGAAATACAGAATCTGGCAGCGGCCTGGCCCATAGACAAGGTTGCAGATCCGCCACCGGCTTTCGCTTCAACTACTTCGGTGCCGGCATTTTGAATCCGCACGGTTAACGAGGCAACTTCTTCATCACTAAAACTAACGCCGGCTACCTGAGACAGCAGCGGTAGAATGGTCGTGCCGCTATGGCCGCCAATTACCGGTACTGTTAATTCAGCCGGGTTTTTGCCTTTTAACTCACCAACAAAAGTCTCAGCACGGATCACATCCAAGGTGGTCACACCGAATAAACGACGCGCATCGTAGGTGCCGGCCTTTTTAAAGACTTCAGCGGCAATGGCCACTGTTGTGTTTACCGGGTTAGTAATAATACCTACCAAGGCTTTCGGACACTGCTGCACAATGGCTTCGGCCAGGGTTTTAACTACACCGGCATTAATATTAAATAAGTCAGAACGGTCCATACCTGGCTTGCGTGGCATACCCGCTGGGATCATCACAATGTCCGCGCCAACTAATGCTTTGTTTAAATCTTCTTTACCATAACCCGTTACGGTTACTGCGGTGGGGATATGGCTTAAATCAACGGCAACACCCGGCGTCACTGGCGCCAAATCGTATAGGGCAAGATCAGTACCCGCAGGTAAATCCAGTTTCAATAATAACGATAATGCCTGGCCAATACCGCCAGCAGCACCTAATACGGCAACTTTCATGATTTTCTCCATATGTCAGGGTAAGGTTAAACGCGCCAACAATACTGAACTGGCGCGGGAATTACAAACGACTTAAGCCTAAAGTCTAATGCACGTCCTTGGCATTTTAGCGAATTTTCGTCTTGTTTACCTGACAAACTGTACTGATCGGCTGAATTTGTTACTATTAGCCAGCACTCAACAACAAGAAAAAGCGACCATGACTAAACAATCAAAACAGGAAGCCTTAATTCAGGCGTTTAAAGCACTACTGAAAATGGAAAGTTTCGGTTCGCAAAGTGAAATCGTCGACGCCCTGAAAAATGACGGCTTTGATAATGTCAGCCAATCCAAAGTATCACGAATGCTCAGCAAATATGGTGCCGTGCGCACCCGCAATGCCCGTCAGGAAATGGTATATACCCTGCCACCAGAACTGGGCGTGCCTACCACTAAAAGCCCATTGCGTCAGTTGGTACTGGATATTGAGCACAACGATGTGATGATTATTATTCGCACCAGTCCGGGCGCCGCTCAGCTGATTGCCCGTCTGCTCGACTCTGTCGGTAAGGCCGAAGGGGTACTTGGCACCATCGCCGGGGACGACACCATTTTTATTGCCCCTATCAGCGTAAAAAATATTAATTTCACCCTGGGTAAGGTGACAGAATTATTTGAAAAAGTGTAATTAAGGCCGGCACGCCATTTCCAGAAAACTCAGTGACGGCGCAAAAAACGCAGCGCATAAGTCAACATGACAATAATCGAACAATAAATCATATTGCTCTGACTGTGGTTGCTCGCCACCTGCATTAGCGGCCTTATTACCCAGCTGGTACGCTAACAACTGGCTGAAACTGCCTGGATCGCCTGCATAATGAAGACTAAGCAGGCCCTGACTGTTCTGCTCAGCGAACGGCATATTTTGTGCTACCAATAAAGGTGGGTTCTCTGCATTGCCGAGGCGGCAGGCTACGGCATGGCTATTAGGCTGCAATCGCGATGGTGGCAGCAGTACGCCTTCAATTTTACTGATCCCCATTATCTCTTCCTGCACACTGGCCTCAAGTTGCTGCCAATGCAGCAGATCATAATGCCAGCGCTGAAAATACATATAACTACCTGCTGCAAACACCGGTTGCAGTGCAGGTTCAACCAATGCCAACTGCCGTTTTCGGCTTCCTTTCGGGTTGTGAGGGCTGTCAATAAAACCCGTTAAATCCCGGCCATCCAGGTATCGGAAACCTTGTAATTGCTCGAGCAAATCCACACTGTTTTTTAATAACTGCAGAATTTGCTGACAGGCAATGTAGTTTACATCCAGCCGGTCTGATCTTACCTGGATCAACAAGTCGGCCCAGAGCTCCGCCTGCGCCAGGTTATCACTGGCGATTAGCGGAAACGACTGTAAACCTTGTGGTCTGGCGCCAGGGTATAAGCTATCCCAGTAATCGGCCCCTACTGCCACCACCCCGGTCAACTGTGCCTCCGAGAAGTGCTCTGCCAGGCGGGCCAGCAACAGCGGCACCCTGGCCAGTTTCTGCCGCAAAATGGGTTCTTGCCCTTCCACGGCATTGAACAGCAGATAGCTGGCATGCAGGTTAGCTTCAGCACATATACCCAGTTGTTCTCGAGCCATTGTCGTCCCTGAATCCTCATTACTACTTCTAACAGTTGCCGCGCTGGCCGAAATAGCAGGCGAAAACCTAATTGCCGTGTGAGACATATCTCACAAAAAGGTAGGTTTAAACGCTATTTTCAGCAGAACTCCAAACGCGAATAACCTATAAGCTTTTGTTTTATATAAAATATACCAATAAAATTTGATTTTACAATATTATTACAGCAGGTTTATTTCTGAAAACCTGCAACCCGGCATCTGTCTTTCGTTGCATAATAGCTTCGTCAACGGATGACAACTGACAGGAAGTCAGTCAGGTTTGCAGGATGCAAATCAAGGCTAGGATAGCACAAGGATGAATAAAGGACACGCTCTGGGAAGAGCGCTAAATATCAGGATGATATTGCAGGATGCAGTGCCAGGATGGCTGTTTTTTGTTTGCTTCACAAGCGCACACTAACAAGGACGACCACAGGAGCACTCAGGACGAGTGTACTATTACAAGGCTGTAGTAGTTAAGGATAGCAGGACCCGGCATGATGCCGCTGGACACTCCGGGATGGAGCCAGGGATGACTGACTCAGGAAGAGTAACAGCACGGATTAGCTGAAACAGAACCGAAAGTGGCCGCGAAGTTTGCGGCCTTTCGCTTTTCTGGCCTAAAGAAAATTTCCCCTCCTTAAAACTCATCACTAATAAATCAAATATCCAAAGTAATTGACGTTGCAGTGAGGCGACAAGTGAGTGAGTGCTCATGAGCATAGTGCTGCTATGCGATTGAGCCGAGCGAGCGACGTCAACAAAGCTGCAGCGTTAAGTACGAAGGATATAAAAAAACCCTGCGGTAATTACCGCAGGGCGTCAGACTATAAGACAAAGGACAAGGATAGACGTAGCTTGGTGGTTACGTTTAGCTGGCCGATGCGCCACCTGTTAGTACTGGTATAGCATCGCCAACACGCTCCCGGGAAGTCCCACCGGCCCTCCCCAGGCTGCTTACTTTACCGACGAGACAAACTCAGGGTAGGCTTCAATACCACACTCTGAGGCATCAACGCCTTCATACTCTGCCTGCTCGCTGACCCGGATCCCAACCACTAGTTTCAGCACATACCAGACAATAAAGCTGGTGGCAAACACCCAGACGAAAATAGTGGCCGCACCAATTAACTGGCCGCTAAAGCTGCTATCACTGTTGGTGATGGGTACCAGTAACAGACCTAACAGTCCCACCACACCGTGTACCGAAATGGCACCAACCGGATCATCAATTTTCAGTTTATCCAGGCCGATAATCGACGCTACTACCAGCAGCCCGCCAATGGCACCAAATAAAGTGGCTTGTAATGGCGTTGGAGTAGACGGCTCAGCAGTAATGGCCACTAAGCCTGCCAGTGCTCCGTTTAATGCCATGGTTAAATCAGCTTTGCGGAACAATACCACCGACAAAATCAGTGCCGACACTGCACCCGCCGCCGCAGCCGCGTTAGTGTTCAGGAACACCACAGCAACAGCGTTAGCATTACTTATGTCGCCTAACTTCAATACTGAGCCACCGTTAAAACCAAACCAGCCCATCCATAACACCAGGGTGCCTAAGGTAGCCAGCGGCATATTGGCGCCAGGAATGGCATTAATTTTGCCATCTTTGCTGTATTTGCCTTTGCGGGCCCCCAGCAATAGTACGCCAGCTAATGCCGCAGACGCCCCCGCCATATGCACAATACCCGAGCCGGCAAAATCAGAGAAACCTAAATCGCTAAGGGTATATAAGCCAAATACCGAATTATCACCCCAGGTCCAGCTACCTTCCATCGGGTAGATAAAGCCCGTCAGCACCACAGCAAACGCCAGAAAGGCCCACAGTTTCATCCGCTCTGCTACTGCACCGGAGACAATCGACATCGCGGTAGCAACAAACACCACCTGAAAGAAAAAGTCAGAAGCGCTCGAATACACGGCATCACCGGTAAAACCATCTTCCCGCTCAGCAAAGCTGCTTAGAGTGGCATCAACGTCAACGGTTGCAATACCGCTTAAAAACCAACCACCGTCATACATAATGGCGTAACCACACACCAGATACATAATGCAGGCAATGGAATAAAGCGCGACATTTTTGGTCAGTATTTCCGTGGTGTTTTTAGAACGTACCAGGCCGGCTTCCAGCATGGAAAAGCCTGCCGCCATCCACATCACCAATACTCCACAGATCAGGAAGTAGAAAGTGTCCATGGCATATTGTAAGTGATAAATTTGTTCTTGCATGACAGGGCTCCTTAGATCGCTTCAGCGTCGGCTTCGCCGGTACGAATGCGTACCGCACGTTCCAGCTCGTAAACAAAAATCTTACCGTCGCCGATGCGGCCGGTATGGGCGGCTTGCTGAATTGCTTCCAGCAGCCGATCAACCTGGTCATCCAGCACGGCAATTTCCAGTTTTACTTTTGGCAGGAAATCGACCTGATATTCAGCACCGCGATATAATTCGGTATGCCCTTTCTGACGGCCAAAGCCTTTTACTTCGGTAACCGTTAAACCTTCGACCCCAATGTCTGCAATAGCTTCGCGAACATCGTCCAGTTTAAACGGCTTGATGATGGCACAAACAAGCTTCATGATGGTTTTCCTTATGTACTAATCTTCTGCGATTGCAGCTAAGACAAGAAAACCTCGTGCCACTTTTTAAATTCTTTATATTACAATAAGTTAATCGAAATGCTGGGGGCGGGTGAAAAAAAACGCACCATGCTGGTGCGTAAATTCACGTTGCCTGTGCAGTTTACAAATGGGCTAATCGGCCAGAAACTGCTGCCACTCGCGCAGCAGTTTTAATAAATCTTCCAGGCCACACTGGCTGGTCATGCCCTGCTGGTCCAGTTGTAAATCATCATCTGCCAGTGCTTGCTGTTGTTCCTCAGTCAACTGCTGGGCATTGCTGTAAAACAGCGTATTGTGACTTAGCGTCACGTCACCATTCTCAACCTCCAGCAAAAACTCCCTGCCTTGATACTGCATGCTGTGCTGAGGCTTTAATACGCTAAGCTGCTGCAACAATGGCAGGTAAGCTGCTGCCTGCTGGCCGAATTCATCCAGTAAAAAGCGGCCCAACACCTCGTGCTCGCCAGAGAGCCGGATGCTGAACTGCCGGGTAGTGCGATCATAAATAAAGTCGTATTCCATACTTTAATTCCATCCATAAAAAAGGCCTGCAATGCAGGCCTTAAGTATAACAGAGGCTATTACACGGCTTGCTGGATAATCACATTATCCGCTTTTTTGGTGTACTGTGGCATCTGGTGGAAGTTCAGGTAACGGTAAGTATCAGCCGCGGTAGCATCAATTTGCTTCGCGTATTCCAGATACTCGGCTACCGTGGGCAGCTTACCGAGAATAGAAGCCACTGCCGCCAGTTCCGCAGAGGCTAAATACACGTTTGCGCCCTGGCCTAAGCGGTTCGGGAAGTTACGGGTAGAAGTAGATACTACCGTAGAGTTCTCCGCTACGCGTGCCTGGTTACCCATACACAGTGAACAGCCTGGCATTTCAGTGCGGGCACCGACTTTACCGAAAATGCTGTAGTAACCTTCTTCGGTTAACTGCGCCTGATCCATCTTGGTCGGTGGTGCAATCCACAAGCGGGTTGGCAGCTGGCCTTTATATTTGTCCAGCAACTTACCGGCCGCCCGGAAGTGGCCAATGTTAGTCATACAAGAACCAATAAACACTTCATCGATTTTATCGCCCGCCACGTCAGACAGTAAGCGCGCATCATCCGGATCGTTTGGTGCACACAGTACCGGCTCTTTAATCTCGGCCAGGTCAATTTCAATAATTTCGCTGTATTCGGCATCTGCATCGGCCGCCATCAGCTGTGGATTTTTCAGCCAGGCCTGCATCGCCTGAATACGGCGCTCGATAGTACGCACATCGCCATAACCTTCTGAAATCATCCATTTCAGCATGACAATGTTCGATTCCAGATACTCAGCAATAGCGCTTTCAGACAACTTAATAGTACAGCCGGCAGCAGAACGCTCAGCCGAAGCATCTGATAATTCAAACGCCTGCTCTACTGTTAAACTACTGGGTAAGCCTTCAATTTCCAGAATACGGCCAGAAAAGATGTTCTTCTTGCCTTTTTTATCAACGGTTAACAAACCTTTTTGAATGGCAACATACGGTATGGCATGCACTAAATCGCGCAGGGTAATACCCGGCTGCATCTCACCTTTAAAGCGAACTAATACCGATTCCGGCATATCCAGTGGCATGACGCCGGTAGCGGCAGCAAAAGCCACTAAACCAGAGCCGGCCGGGAACGAAATGCCCATTGGGAAACGGGTGTGCGAATCACCACCGGTACCGACGGTATCTGGCAGTAACATGCGGTTTAACCAGCTGTGAATAATGCCATCGCCCGGGCGCAGCGCAACGCCGCCACGGTTCATGATAAAGTCTGGCAGGGTGTGGTGAGTGTCTACATCAACCGGCTTCGGATAAGCGGCGGTGTGACAGAAAGACTGCATAGTTAAATCAGCTGAGAAGCCTAAACACGCTAAGTCTTTTAGCTCATCGCGGGTCATCGGCCCGGTAGTATCCTGCGAGCCTACTGTGGTCATTTTCGGCTCACAGTAAGTACCCGGGCGCACACCTTGTACACCACAGGCTTTGCCCACCATTTTCTGCGCCAGGGTAAAACCTTTGCCAGAATCAACTTTCGCCGAAGGGCGGCGGAATTTATCTGACGGGCCATGGCCCAGAAATTCACGGGCGCGGTCAGTTAAACCCCGGCCAATGATTAACGGAATACGGCCACCGGCACGCACTTCATCAATTAACACGTCTGTAGCCAGGCTGAACTCGGCCAACACTTCGTTTGAGCCGTGACGGACTACCTTGCCTTCGAATGGCAGAATGTCGATGACATCGCCCATTTCCAGTTTGCTTACATCAACTTCAATCGGCAGGGCACCTGAGTCTTCCATGGTGTTAAAGAAAATAGGGGCAATTTTGCCACCGAGTACAAAACCACCACCGCGCTTGTTTGGTACGTATGGAATATCGTCACCCATAAACCACAGCACAGAGTTAGTGGCGGATTTACGTGATGAACCGGTACCAACCACGTCACCAACATAAGCCAGTGGAAAGCCTTTTTTGTTTAGCTCGTCTAATTGCTTGATTGGGCCAACGGTACCCGGCTGATCCGGGTTAATGCCTTCACGGGCGTTTTTCAGCATGGCTAAGGCATGCAGCGGAATATCCGGCCGTGACCAGGCATCAGGTGCCGGTGATAAATCATCAGTATTGGTTTCGCCCGACACTTTAAATACGGTAACAGTGATTTTTTCTGCCAGCGCGGGTTTGCTTTCAAACCACTGTGCATCAGCCCAGCTCTGCACCACTTGCTTGGCGTAGCTATTACCGGCGTCAGCTTTTTCGGTAACATCGTGAAATGCATCGAAAATCAGCAGGGTATGCGACAGCGCTTTCGCCGCAATCGGTGCCAGCTTGTCGTGGTCCAACAGGCTGATTAATGGCTGAATATTGTAGCCACCCATCATGGTGCCTAATAGCTCAGTAGCATACTCGGCGTTGATCAGGCTACTGGTTGCTTCGCCATTGGCCAGTGCAGTTAAAAAGCCGGCTTTAACGTAGGCAGCTTCATCTACACCCGGTGGTACCCGGTTTACCAGCAAATCAACTAAGGTCTCTTCTTCGCCTGTTGGCGGATTTTTTAACAGTTCAACTAAGGCGGCTACCTGCTCAGCATTGAGCGGTTTTGGCGGGATACCTTGCGCTGCGCGCTCGGCCACATGTTCGCGATATTGTTGTAGCACAGTATGATCCTCTTGGTCATTGCCGGCAGTCTTGCTACTGCGGCGTCATTCTTAGCATGAATGGGCGCGATTATATAAAAATTCGGGCCAAATTGACATCAGGCCGTTAACCACGCCACTTATAGTGGGTATAAATGGTGTGAATGCGAAACCAGATGTTATATATTCTTTGTTATAGTGGTCAGACCTCAGCATGCTGAGGGTTCCGGTCAGCTTAGGTGCAAAGATACCGGTTACAACGCCCGCTCTGGCTCGCCACAGCAACTACTTCGGGCATCCTGCCCTTCGCGAGCCAGCAAAGCTGTTCAAATTCGTTCCAGACGAATTTGTCGCCCGTTGCCTGCGGCATAGCTCAGACACTCTGTGGCGCCCAAATCGGGGTTCTAACCTTTATCAAACGGAGCAGCTCCCGAAAAACAAAAGGCTGAGTAGTCACCTACTCAGCCTGTGCAGTGTAGCAGATTTTTATTACCCAATGGATTAACCGTTACCAGATCTTAACGCGCTGTTCTGGCGCGATATACATCGCATCGCCTTCTTTAATATCAAAGGCTGTATAAAATTCCGGAATATTCGGCAGTACCCCAATTACCCGGTAATGGGCTGGTGAGTGCGGGCCGGTGCTTAACTGGCGACGCAGTGCTTCTTCGCGGAACTTGGTGCGCCATACCTGCGCCCAGCTGATAAAGAACCGTTGTTCACCGGTAAAACCATCCATCACCGGCGCCTCTTTGCCATCCAGCGATAACTGATAGGCTTTTAGTGCTACCGTCATACCACCTAAATCACCAATGTTTTCACCCAGTGCTACCGCACCGTTCACATTAACCCCTGGCAGTGGCTCAAACTTGTTGTACTGGCCAATTAACTTGGCACCACGCGCCTGAAACTGTGCTTTATCTTGCTCAGTCCACCAGTTACGCAGGTTACCATCGCCATCGTACTTAGCGCCCTGATCGTCAAAGCCATGGCCAATTTCATGGCCGATAACCCCACCAATACCACCGTAGTTTACGGCATCGTCGGCGTCCATATTAAAAAACGGCGGTTGCAGAATAGCGGCCGGGAATACGATCTCGTTGTTCACCGGGTTGTAATAAGCATTAACCGTTTGCGGGGTCATAAACCACTCGCCTTTATCAATCGGCTGGCCCAGTTTAGCGACCATCTGGTCGTATGCCCAGTGGCTGGCACGCACAAAATTACCCACTAAATCATCGGCTTTAATTTCCAGTGCCGAGTAATCTTTCCACTTATCAGGATAACCAATTTTCGGGGTAAACTTGCTGAGTTTCTCCTGCGCCGCCACCTTGGTGTCTGCGCTCATCCACTCCAGCTCGTTAATAGCAATTTCGTAAGCTTTAATCACATTAGCAACCAGCTGCTCCATCCGCGCTTTAGCTTCGGGTTTAAAGTGCCGCTCAACATACAGCTTACCGGTCAGCTCGCCCAGTACCTGATCTGACGCATCAACTGCGCGCTTCCAGCGGGGTTGCTGCTGCTCTGTACCGCTTAAGGTGGTGCCGTAAAATGCAAAACGGCGATCGGCAAAATTGCTGCTAAGCTTATCGGCATAACCATGGATGGTTTTCAGGCTTAAATAATCCTGCCAGCTTGGTAAGTCTGTCGCCGCCAGCACCTTGGCAAAGCCTGCAAAGTAGCTGGGCTGACGCACAATAATGTCATTCACTTCAGCTAATTTTACGCCGTCGGCAAACGTTGGCCAGTCAAAGCTACCCATGCTGGCATTCAGCTCAGTAACGGCCACTTTGTTGTAGGTTTTATCGGCATTGCGGTTGTCCAGCCGGGTCCAGTGGTGCTCGGCCAGGGCTTTTTCCAGCGCATAAACGCGCTCAGCAGCAGCTGGGGCGTCAACATGGCCCGCCATACTGAACATATCGGTTAAATAGGCTTTATAGTCAGCAATCAGTTTTACCGATTTTTCGTCATCGTTAAAATAGTAGTCACGATCCGGCAGACCTAAACCACCCTGCCCCAGATATACCGCGTACTCGGTGGAGTTTTTCGCGTCGTTGTTAATAAACCAACCAAATGGAATACTGATACCATCGCGCTGTAATCGGGCAAATAGCGCCGCTAACTGACTTTTGCTTTCCAAAGAACTAATGGCATCTAACTGCGGTTGCAACGGGCTTAAACCCAGCTTCTCGATGGTTGCTTCATCCATAAAGCTATTATAAAAATGTCCTAATTTCTGCTCATCCGAACCGGCTTTTAAATCGGTGCGGGCAGCCACTTCATCAATAATGGCTTTTACCGCCTGCTGCGAATTGTCATTCAGAATATGGAAAGAGCCGTACGAGGCTTTATCAGCCGGGATTTCTGTTTCAGCCAGCCATTTACCGTTGACAGCCAGAAAGAAGTCTTCACTGAATTTTACTGCCGGGTCAAAGTACTGGCTATCAACGCCAGATATCCGCGGCGCCTGCTGCGCCGCTACTGGCTCAGCGCTTTTATTGGTAGCGGGTTCACTACAGGCGGCTAAACCTAATGCCAGCGCAACACTGGCGGCAATCATACTGATTTTTTTCATTATAGTTTTCCTGAAATACGGGCCACATTAAGTTGTCGACGCTATAGTAGCGCTGCCGTCAGCTAAAGCCAAATATCTGCCAACAACAAGTTGTAACAGAATATATAAACTAGCGGCCGATACAGTCGTAGCAGCGTGGGCTGCGCGGGCAGCTATTGCCGCGGGCACAAATTAACTGCGCCGGCTTTTGCAGGCTGCGCGCTACCCAGTTAATATTCAGAATATTTGCTACGCTGGTCAGCGAGGTCTGAATAGCTTTGGGCACTTTGGCCCCACCGGCACTGTTTATACACAGCTGCTTCAGCTCACCGGCCATGGCATCGGCATCTACCCCCTGAGCCAGCAATGCCGGGTTAAGATCAATACCAGCGCACAATACATGGTTATTACCTGCCAGGTCGCTGACTTTAGTCGACTCGCAGCAGTAAATCCGCGGCTTACCGTTTACATCCAACAATGACAACTGGGCACTGCTTGCCACCCCCTCAACATCAAACATCCGGAATACCGCCCAGTGCTGGCAAGGGTCTTCCACCTGGCGCATATTACCCCATGGCAGCGGAATGCCGTTGCCGCGGTATACCGCTTTTAACTTGCCAGGAGTATAGGCGTCAAAGTAATGCCAATGGGTATAGGGTGATACTGCCGTCATCCGCCGCATAGCCACTGACGCTGATACGCCTGCCTGCTGATGGCTGCTGATTTCATACCCCTGACGGTCGAGCAGCTGGCGAAACGGTAGTTTGGGGCACAGCAGTGCTCCGGCAAAAAAGCTGGATTCAAAATCACGCCAGGCATGCAGAATGTCCTGTGGCTGCACGGCAGTGGATTGCGACAAGTCGTCATCATGAGCGCCACCTACTGTCATGCTGCTTTTCACGCCATCTTTGTTGTGCAGCACCGCATGGCCTATATGCACAGCCAACTCATACTTTAAACGGGTAGGAAACTGCTGTAATAAACGGTTTAAATGCAGGGTAGCCGGCGGCGTAAAAAACGAGGTAGAGACATTTTTTGACAATACCCCCAGCTCATCCAGTATTTCTTTCGGTGGCTCGGTAAACCAGCTTACTTGCAGCCCCAGTTGCTGCACTATGGCTAACAGTTCATCAACACTCAGTGGCATTCGTTTCAGGCCCACATCTTCGGCGGCGCGTTCCAGCTCGGGAAAGTGGTTTTGGTGATGCTCCTGATGCGCCCGAATAAGCAGCTGGGCAAACTGCTTACCACTGGTGCCGGTTTGCGACAGCATTTCCGGAATAGCAATTTGCAGAATATCATTGGAGAATAAAAACCCCGGCTCCAGTGCCATACCGCTGATGCCGCCACGACTGCCCTTTTGTGGGGTTAAGTCCTGGCCGTCATCTTCACCATCCAGAAACCAGTCAAGGTCTTTTTGAAATACTTCGGCGATGACCTCCAGCATTTCTATACCGGGCGTACGTTTGCCGCGCTCGATCATTGACAGATAGGACACCGATGGCGCCTGTTCCGGGTTCACCCTGATGCAACGGGTAGACAAGTCTTCCATAGTTAAGTTATTGCGCTTTCTCAGGTTTCTGATTTTAGTACCTAAAAAATGCGACTTTCTGAGCAGGCTTTTATTTGCTTTCATTTTGTAAAATTCACACTGTAAAATTTTTATTGTGAAATTATGCTGATTTTTAGCCTAGACTAGTTTTTAACCGATAGCAACTGGTCTGCGTTCTAAAAGAACGTGACGGAAACGAAGGCCCGGAATCCTGATAGCGCAGCCACAGAGTGTCTGAGCGAACGCGCAAGCGGCAGCGACAAATTCGTCAGGAACGAATTTGAACAGCGTAAGCTGGCTTGCGTAAGGCAGGACGCCTGCAGTACTTGCTGTGGCGAGCACAGCAGGAGTTGCGGGCCGGAGTGTTAAACACCTTAACGTAAAAGTACCCGACAAAAACGAGGATAACAACATGACTACACTGGCCCCAACCCACAGCACTAGCACGCCAAACCAAACTGCCTGGATGGCGACCGAGCTTAGCGTGATTAATCAGCTGAACGAGCGCCATGTTAAGCAGGTTATGGATTACTCGAAAGGCTTTCTGGATAAAACCTTCCCACTGGCCGACGGCTCACACAAAGACGTTGTCTGCTACATGGTATACTTTCAGCACCTGCTGGCGTTCTTTGCCGATGGCAGCAAAAGTGGCCTGCAAAACCCGGCACAGTTTGTGGCGTTAAGTGGCCACCGCGAAGCGCCGGAATCACTGGTACTGGTGAATGAAGGCCGCCATGTTGAACTGGTATTAAACCGCCATGGCGACAATGGTGAAAAAGACGGTGCCGGTATCGATGATATTCAGTTGCAGGCCAAACAGGCAGGGGAACCCTGGTTCAGTATGTTAACCGGTAAACAGGTCAGATTAGGCTGTCGCAGTGAAAAACACTTTACGGCGAAAGACGGTGGCCCATACCACACCTCTACTGGTGGTTAACCGTTGCCTGCTGCACCTGGCGCGATTGTAGCTGATATTTGCTGAGTAATTGCTGGTATCGTGCATCGCGCTTAAAGTTCGCCAGCGCCTGATTAAACTGCTGGCGCTGGCAGGCAAAACAGGCCATGCTGATATACAGAGTTTACTCCGATTCAAAGCCCCATGGTGCGGGCGGTAATTCAGCCAGTGGCTTAGTAAGATCAAAGTCGACCCGCCAGCTCCAGCGATCACCCATAAAGGTACCGTAGGTATAGCGCTCACCGGGTACTATCTCGATTTGCCAGCCCAAGTCTTCACCTGCGCCTGACTTGCGTTCAGTAAATAAAAAACGTTGCTGGTTGGCGCTGCCATCGCCAATCGACACACCACCATACATCGTATTGCTCTGGTCCGGTTCACCATTGGCTAAACGATGGTCATGTCGCAATTCTAACTGCGCGCTCTGGCGGGTAAAACGCCAGGTGCGGGATCGGTCCCAGCTGCCATCCGTGTTGCCTATATGAAAAGGCAGTGCCAGCAATTTGTCTGAACAGTGTCGAAAATGCACCACTAAGGTTTCATCACCCTGCAGCATATCGGGCCTGTCATCGCGGGCAATCACCCTTTTACCAGCATAAGCCTGGCCACAATGCTGCGCCAGATTCTGCCAGAACTCTGCGCTTGCTGGTTCTGCCGCAAACAGCAGGCTGGGCGTCGTTAATAAGGTGGCGGCCAACAAGCAGCGTTTAATATTCATTGTCTTTATTACTCATTATTTATTCAGCCAATGCCGGATAATCAGTATAGCCCTCAGCACCCCCTGTATAAAACAGCTCTGGCCGGGCGGTATTTAGCTCAGCATCGCGGGCAAAACGGGCCACTAAATCCGGGTTCGCGATATAAGGTACGCCAAAGGCAACAGCATCGGCATTGCCACTGCCAATTATTGCGTTAGCGCTGGTTTTATCGAACTTTTCATTGGCAATATAAACGCCACCAAACAGCTGTTTCAGTTGCGGCCCCAGGCTGTCATCCGCCTGCGCTTCACGAGCACAGATAAAAGCAATGTTACGCTTAGCCAGTTGTTGCACCAGGTAACCAAAGGTATCACTGCGCTGCGAATCCCCCATGCTGTGGGCATCGGCCCGCGGCGCCAGATGCATACCTACCCGGCCGGCACCCCATACCGATATTACCGCATCGGTCACTTCCAGCATTAAGCGGGCACGGTTTTCAATGCTGCCGCCGTATTGGTCTGTACGCTGGTTGCTGCCATCCTGCAGAAACTGGTCCAACAGATAACCATTAGCACCATGAATTTCCACCCCATCAAAACCGGCTTTTTTAGCATTTTCAGCCCCCAACCGGAAGGCGTCGACAATGCCGGCAATCTCAGCAGTGGCCAGTGCCCTTGGTGTGACATAAGCCTGTTTCGGCCGCAGTAAACTGACATGGCCGTCGGCGGCAATAGCGCTCGGTGCAACAGGTAGCTCACCATTTAAATAATGCGGGTCTGAAATCCGGCCCACATGCCACAGTTGCAGCATAATCCGGCCCCCGGCCTGGTGCACAGCCGCTGTGATCTTCTGCCAGCCGGCCACCTGTTGCTCAGACCAGATCCCAGAGGTATCCGGGTAGCCTACTGCCATGGGGCTGACTGATGTTGCTTCGGTTAATATTAAGCCGGCACTGGCCCGCTGCCGGTAGTACTCAACCATTAAATCGTTCGGCACCCGGCCCTCAGAAGCCCGGCAGCGGGTTAAAGGCGCCATAATAATTCTGTTGGGCAGCTGCAGGTCGCCTAGCTGCAACGGGTCAAATAAGTTGGCCATGATATATCCTGTTGGTTTGCACTATCAAAAAAATAATGGCAACTACGTTGCCACTCGCCCGCCTGGTTCAATGGTGCAGAGCGCTATGAGTATCAGCTCAATTGGTTTGGCCGCAGCAAAACACAACACCAATAGCGACCAACAGGTGATAGCACAGGACCAGCTGACTATATTTGGTTACAGTTCTTCACTTGCTGACATTCAACCATGTAGGTATATTTCAATAATCGCGTTATCAAAAGCCTTTTTGTTACTGCCAAGGACTCCTCATGTTGAAAAAGCTGGCTGCCTCTCCTGTGCTTATCGCTGTTATTCTCGCCGTGGCTTTACTGTTGTGGTTACTCAGTGGTGATAACTACAGCGCCCAAAAACAGGCGCCAGCAGCGCAGCAAACACCGACTGAACAACTGGCTCTGGTAGAAACCCGCTGGTCTGACGCCGCCCCCTACCAGCTCACCCGGGTGGCACAAGGTCAGGTATTGCCCTGGCGCAGCGTTAACCTTAAATCGCAGCAAGCCGGTACGGTAACCGCCTTGTTAAAGCAGCAAGGCGATCAGGTGCAGCAAGGCGACAAATTACTGCGCTTATCCGATGAGGGCCGCAGCGCCTTGTTAGCCCAGGCCAAAGCTAACCTCACCTTAAAACAAAGCGAACTGGCTAGTGCCCGCAAGCTTGGCAACTCGCAATTTGTGTCAGAAACCGAACTGACCCGGCTGCAAAGTGAGCTGGCCCGGGCCGAAGCAGAGCTGGAAACGGCTCGGCTGGCCCTGACCCAAACGGAGCCGGCCGCCCCCTTTAGCGGGGTAGTCGACCGGCGCCATATCGAAGTGGGCGATGTGGTTCAACCCGGCAGCGAACTGTTGCAACTGGTGCAAATTGATAAGTTAAAAGTCACCGCTCAGATCCCGCAGCAACATGTAGCGGCTTTAGCTCCGGGGCAGGATGTTAAGTTGTTATTACTGGATGGCCGGGCATTGAACGGCACCCTCAGCTTTATCAGCTCTGCGGCAGATACCGCCACCCGCAGCTTTTATATTGAAGTAACAGTAGCTAACCCTGATTTACTGCGGATAGCCGGCGGCAGCGTCACGGTAGAAGTGCAGCTGGCGCCGGTCCAGGCCCATTTAGTATCACCAGCGCTGTTAAGCCTGGATAACCAGGGCAAGTTGGGTATCGCCGTGGTTGACGAGCAACAGCAGGTAGTGTTTTATCCGGTGCAGATTTTAGCAGCCGACAACGAGGGTGCCAGAGTCAGCGGCTTGCCCGAGCGGTCGCAAATCATTACTCAGGGCGCCGGCTTTGTTAAGCCCGGGAGCAAGGTGCGGGTGGCTGGAGCCAAGCCATGAATACCCTTATTCAGGCAGCCATTGGCCGCAGCCGCGCCAGTTTAATGTTACTGCTGTTCTTATTTATTGCCGGCATAACCGCCTATCTGACCATTCCCAAAGAAGCCAACCCCGATGTTGCCATTCCGATGATGTATGTGTCGATGTCGCTTGATGGTATCAGCCCCGAAGATGGCGAGCGTTTATTAGTGCGGCCGATGGAGCACGAGCTGCGCTCGTTAGAGGGCATTAAAAAAATGACCTCCACCGCCAGTGAAGGCCATGCCTCAGTAATGCTGGAATTTGATGCCGGTTTTAATGCCGATAAAGCGCTGGCTGATGTGCGGGTAAAAGTCGATGCGGCCCGGGCCAAACTACCAAGCGAGGCCGATGAGCCCACGGTAAACGAAATTAATGTCGGGCTGTTTCCGGTGTTATCGGTGGGTTTATCCGGCCCCATCTCTGAAAGTCAGTTAGTATATATCGCCCGCCAGTTGCAGGAAAATATTGAAGCCATTCCCGAAGTACTGGAAGTGGACATTGGCGGTGACCGCGAAGATATGCTGGAAATTGTGGTCGACCCACAGGTGCTGGAAGGCTATGGCCTGGATTACCAGCAACTGTTCAGCCTGGTGTCCAATAATAACCGGCTGGTGGCTGCCGGCAGTTTAGATACTGGCGCCGGCCGGATGGCCATGAAGGTACCCGGGGTGATTGAAGATTTAAACGACGTGTTGTCGATGCCAATTAAGGTCGATGGCGATACCGTTATTACCTTTGGCGATGTTGCCACCATCAGCCGCAGTTTTAAAGATCCGCTTGGCTTTGCCCGCATAAATGGCCAGCCTGCCGTAGTACTGGAAGTGAAAAAACGTGCCGGTGCTAATATTATTTCCACCATCGAACAAACCAAAGCATTAATTGACCAGGCCAGCAGCCAGTTCCCGCCCGGCATGCACGTTAACTACATTATGGACCAGTCAAAAGAAGTGGAAAACATGTTGTCAGACTTACTGAACAACGTGCTAACTGCGGTGGTACTGGTATTAATCCTGATTGTCGCCACCATGGGCATGCGCTCGGCGCTGCTGGTTGGCATTACCATTCCAGGCGCCTTCTTTGCTGGTATTCTGATGATTTTCGCCCTGGGCTACACCATGAATATTATCGTGCTGTTCGCCCTTATTCTGGTGGCTGGCATGCTGGTAGACGGCGCCGTAGTGGTTAGTGAACTGGCCGACCGCAACCTGGGCGAAGGTCAAAAGCCAAAACAAGCCTGGGCCAATGCCGCCGGCCGTATGGCCTGGCCTATCACCGCCTCTACCGCCACCACCGTCGTGGTGTTTATGCCGCTGTTATTCTGGCCCGGCGTGGTTGGCCAGTTTATGAAATACCTGCCGGCGACAGTGATCCTCTGTTTAGTGGCATCGCTGTTTATGGCGCTGATTTTCCTGCCGGTAATGGGTGGCATCAGCCGCGCTCAAACTGCGCCGCATCAGGTTGCAGTCAGCCGCGCCGGCAAGGCTTACCGCCGGGTGCTTAGTAAGTTGTTGCATAAACCCGGGCTAACCTTTGCCGGCATGCTGGCGGCAATGGCACTGATTTTCGCCGGCTACAGTAAATTTAACCATGGCCTGGAGTTTTTTCCGGCGGTTGAGCCGGAATCTGCCCAGGTCTGGCTGCGGGCGCGCGGCGATATGTCCATTTATGAGAAAGATGCGTTGCTGCAAAAAGTAGAGCAGCGACTGCTGGGTTTAGCCGAAGTCAAAGCACTGTACGCCCGTTCCCTGGCCAGCGCCGGCGGCGAGCTGGCACCTGATGTGGTGGGCACCTTGCAGTTTCAGTTTATCGACTGGTTTGAACGGCGCAAAGCAGCTGAAATACTGGCGGATATGCGTCAGCTAACCAGCGATATTCCCGGCATTATTCTCGAATTCCGCCAGCAGCAGGAAGGCCCGGCAGCCGGCAAACCGATCGAGCTGCAAATCAGCAGCATGGCAGCCGATGCCACCGAACAGGCGGTTAGCCAAATCATCCGCCAGATGCAGCAACTGGGCGGCTTTGTCGATATTGAAGATGATCGTAGCCTGCCCGGCATTGAATGGCGGATTGAAGTGGACCGCGCCGCAGCGGCCCGTTTTGGCGCAGACGTGCTGACAGTTGGCAATGCGGTACAAATGATCAGCAATGGCCTGCTGCTGGCTAAGTTTAGGCCGGAATACGCCAGTGACGAGGTGGATATCCGGGTGCGCTTTCCGCAAAACTGGCGATCCCTGGATCAACTGGGCCGCTTAACCATTCAAACCGCGCGCGGTCAGGTGCCATTGAGTAATTTTGTCAGCCTGGTGCCGGCACCAAAAACCAGTGTGATTAAACGGATTGATGGCAACCGGGCGGTCACCATTAAAAGCGATTTAGCGCCCGGGGCGCAGGTAAGCGAGCGCTTACAGGCGCTGCTGGCCAGTGATATGCAGCTACCTGACAATGTTATGGTGAAAACCGCCGGCGAAAGTGCTGATCAGCAGGAAGCCATGAGCTTTTTAATCAGCGCCTTTATTACCGCTATTTTCCTGATGCTGATGATTCTGCTGGTGCAATTTAACAGCTGGTATCAAAGCCTGCTGGTGTTGTCAGCTATTGTATTTTCCACGGCCGGCGTATTACTGGGCTTGCTGATCAACGGCCAGAGCTTTGGTATTGTGATGGTGGGCATGGGAATTATTGGCCTGGCCGGTATCGTGGTCAATAACAATATTGTATTAATCGACACCTTTAACCAGCTGCGTCAGAGCGGCATGTCCGCAATAGAGGCAGCGCTGGAAACCGGTTGTTTACGCTTACGCCCGGTATTGCTTACCTCTGTTACCACCGTCTTAGGTTTAATGCCGATGGTACTGGCGGTTAACGTTAACCTGCTTGAGCCCAGTCTCGGTTTCGGCGCCCCTTCCACCATGTGGTGGACTCAGTTATCCAGCGCCATTGCCGGCGGTTTAACCTTTGCCACCTTGCTAACATTGTTTCTAACGCCCTGCATGCTGGTGCTGGGTGAAAAACTACGGCCAGTTAGAGCAAGAATAACAGCTGATGTCGCAGATAGCAGTATTGTCAAAACTTCGCAGTTACCTAATCACGATCGCTAACTTAGGGTACCAGCCAGTACTGCAGCTGCTGTGTCTTTAAAAAGATTTCAGCCTCTGCTCCCTGCAACAAGGCGGTAGTTGCCAATATCCCCGCCAGTAGACAATTGGGGGCTGCCACCGTTACTGAACGCGGGGCGTTGGTTATGGGCCAGCCGGTTTTGGGGTTAAGGATATGGCTATAACGCACCCCATCTTTCAGTAAAAAGCGTCGGCTATCACCACTGGTAGCCAGCGCACCGTTACTTAAACCGACGGCCGATATGGCGTGTTCTGCCAATGAAGGGTTTTCAATGCCTATGCGCCATAAGCTGCCATCATCGCGGGGCCGGCTACAACGCATATCGCCGCCAAAATTAACCACCACGCTGGGCATCGCTGCGTCAACAAACTGCTGGCTGAGTAACTGCAGCACTTTATCTACCGCATATTCTTTGGCGATGCCACCCAGGTCCAGCTCCATCCCAGCTGGCAGCCACAGCCGGTTGGCGTTGCGTTTTACTTTATGCCAGCCAATAAAGGGCAGCAGCGCATCAAGCTGCTGCTGGCTGGCAATATTGGCCGAGCTATCAAACTGCCAGGCGCGGCGCAAAATGCCGCTGCTGATATCAAACAAACCCGCACTAAGCTGGTAGCAGCTGTCGGCGAAAGCCAACAACTGCATAGTTTCAACGTCCCGTGTCTGCCAGCTACCGGCCTGCCGGTTGAGCTCACTTAATACACTGTCACTGCGATAGCGGCTGTACTTTTGCTCAATGCGCTCGGCCTCAGCGGCAGCTAGCTCAGTGAGCTGCCGGCACAACACCATGTCATGCGGTTCCAGTAATATTTCACAAGGGCTGGCCATAGCTCGAAACTGGCCTACCACACAGTTTTTACCAGTACTAACCGTGATATCAACCATCTGGGTTCCCTGCCAATTGCTGCTTAGAACGAATAACTTACCTGTGCCGATATGGCAGTGACTTTTTCATACAGATCAATATCGGCCAATACTCCTGGCGCGGCTACACCATCATTTTGCGGGTTCTGCTGGTATAGCGCTATCCGAAATGACAACTCATTGCCTGCGGCCAACTTAGTGCCAAATTTTGCGCCCAGGGTGTAGGTATTCATTTTTCCAATGCGGTAATCAGCACTGGCAAACTGGGGCCGTGGGTCGGTTTGCAACATAAAGGGCATATAAAACTCAGCGGCACTTTGCTGGTAGTAACGCAACTGCGGCTCGGCATACCAGCCGCCTCCCACGGGCAAGCGCCACTTTAAATCAGCGGTATGCGATGTCAGCTCCCAATCGTCCCACATATAGCGGTATGAGGCATCTAAATAACTGCCACTTAAATGCAACTTGTTTTGCCAATACAGGCTGTGCTTAGTTCGTTTATCCGGCCGGTTTTCATACAAATTCTGCTGCACTTCACCATTACTGTTAACCACACTAACCAGCTTAAACGGGTCGGTCATATAGCCATCGGCCATACTTAGGGAATAGTTAAACTGCATTAACCAGTTGCGGTTTATCACCTGAGTTAAACCCAGTAATAAATCGACAGTATCTTTAGTGTCCTCTGCTCTGTCGCGAGTAGCATCAAACGCCGTCTGATAACTACCATCATCATCAAAATTACTACGCAGTAGCATGGGGGCAAATGCGCTAGCTATACCACCTTCTGGTGATACAGTGTCATGGCTTAAGGCCAGACCAAGCGATAGAGTGGTATTTTTCTGGTTAAAGTCCCGTGCCACTGAGCCATTCAGGCTAATCGATAAATAATCATACTCTTTTGATACATGGCCACCGCCGCTTACCCGCCAGTTCTGCGCAAATGGCTGCTCCCAATTGGCATCCAACTGCACCCGGGTATCATGGAAGGTATCATCCAACGGCGTGTCGCCCGGCGCTACATCATAGCTACCCCGGCCTGAGGGCCGGGTAAAACTTTGCACATAAGGCTGGCTGACTGCACCAGTGGCAGATGCGCCGGTCAGGGCATCCACTACCAGCCCCAGATTCAGATACTTATCATCACCAAAATCAGCGCGTGCAGTCAGAATGGCTTCTCCTGCACTTACCCGGTCAGTTTCGTTATACAGCAAAATGGCACTGTTAAACTGCCAGTCATCCAGCACGGTGCCTGCCTGCGCCGGCTGCCCGAGCAAAGCACAACTGGCAGCGGCCAATGCCGCGCTGATATTCGCCAGTTGTTTTAATTGCATCCGCAACCTCCACCGGCAAAACTACGGCCACCGCTGCTGCCTTCTTTGCTGAAGTAAATATGATCGTCCAGCCGGTTATCCAGCGGGGCACTGCTCAGCGCCATTTCTTCTTTTGCCAGTATGCCCCGCTCCCAGGGCTTAACGCCTAAACTGCTGCAGGCACTTAACTGGACCAACAGCAAAACGGCCGTAAATGCTTTAAAGACATTCCAGGGTTTCATTGTGCTTACTCCTCTGCCAGTAACTGGCGGATCTTTGCTTCATAGTCAGCAATATCAGCTTGTTTAAAACCAATATGGCGAAAGCGGATTTGGCCTTTTTTGTCGATCAGAAAGCTGCTCGGCATTCCCTGTAGCTGATATTGCTCGGCCAGCGCGCCAGCACGGTCATACAGCACCGCAAACTGGGCCGGAACTTGCTGTAAAAACCTGTTAGCGTCATCGCGCTCGCTATCTTCGTTTACCGCCAGCACCAGCAAGCCAGCCGCGGCGTGCTGTTGCTGCATAGTGTTTAACCAGGGAAAAGACCTGCGACAGGGTACACACCAGGATGCCCAGAAATCGACCAGTACCACTTTGCCTTGCAGCTGCTGCATACTGCTAACCGGGCTGCCTTCTAAATCACTGAGCTCGGTTGCAGCAACACTGCCAGATAGCAAACCACTGAGCAAACACCCGGCCAGTAACGTTTTGACAAACCGATACTGCATAACACCTCCGATACTTTGTGATGCAGGCTAACTTTGATTGCTTAAGCAAACCTTAAGCGCCACTACGGTTGGCTGGCTAAATGATATTGTTGCTGCCGGTACAGATAAGAGGGTAACAACACCTGGGCCAATGTATGCTTAACCTGCACAGCGTTCGGCGCCTGCTCCGACAGCACCAGCTGTTTCTGCTGCAGATGATAACGTGCACTGACCGCTGGCTGGCCGGGTCGCAAAATGGTCAGTTGCTGCTGCTCCATCAGGGCAAAATACTGATCGAACTGCATTAAGGCACGCCCCGGGCTGCTGTCATCTTTGCTAAAATCGCGGCCGGTTAGCGGGGTCTGGCCACTGATGCCCATCAACGATAATAAGGTTGGCGCCAGGTCTATCTGGCTGGCGACCGGCTTAATCCGTTTGGGTGCCACATCTGCACCCAATATCAACGCGGGAATATGAAACTTCTCTACCGGTACCAGATTGCTGCCGTATACCCGGTTGTCGTGATCGGCCACGATCAGAAACAGCGTGTCCTGCCAATACCCTTGCTGCCTTGCATGAGCAATAAATTTTCCTAAGGCAAAGTCAGCATACTTAACCGCATTGTTGGCGGTTTGCTTTGGTTGCTCATGCAACTCGATACGCCCATCCGGAAACTCGAACGGCGTATGGTTTGACGAGGTAAATACCAGACTGAAAAATGGTTTTTGTTGCTGGTGCATATCGGCCAGATGGCTTGCTGCAGCCGTGAATAAGTCTTCATCACTGGCGCCCCAACTACCAACAAAAACCGGGTTGGCCATCTGCGGTAAATCGATAATCTGGTTAATACCATTGCCGGTAAAAAAGCTGCGCATATTGTCAAAATGTGCCTCACCACCATAAATAAAGCTGGTGTTATAGCCCAGTTGGCTTAGCGTGCTACCCAAGGTATAAAAGTGCTGCTGCGATAACGACAGCTTGACCACGCTTTGCGCCGGTGTTGGCATAAAGCCGGATATTACAGCCTCAATGCCGCGAACCGAGCGGGTGCCGGTGGCGTACATTTGCTCAAACCACCAGCCGTCATGCTTCAGTTTTTCCAATTC
The DNA here is from genome assembly GCF_000987775.1 of Arsukibacterium ikkense. Taxonomy (GTDB): domain Bacteria; phylum Pseudomonadota; class Gammaproteobacteria; order Enterobacterales; family Alteromonadaceae; genus Alishewanella; species Alishewanella ikkense. The sequence goes on along the minus strand of NZ_LAHO01000013.1, from coordinate 107,526 downwards.
AGGCGTTACCGGCACACCGCCGAGTGATGCCACAAAAGTGGCGCCCAAGCTTTCCTGCAGAATAATCACCAGGTTTAAGGGCTTATCACGTTGCACACTAGCTTCATGCTGATGCAGAGTCGGTAATTCAGGATCGTGAAAAATGGCTTGCTTTAACCAGGGCCAATCCAGTGCCAGCCTCAGCATCTCATCATCAGCCAGCTTGCCGTAAATTTCGCTGGAACGTGCCTCGTGCTTCATACTGTAAAGTGCATATAGCACTGAATACGGGGAGTTAATAATTAATGAATTGACCAGTGCATCACTGGTAATCGCAAACAGCGCCGGATTCGCAGGCCGATGTTCAGTGGTCGAACGCACTGCTGCAAACACCAGTAATAACACCAGTGGCCAGCTTAACCAGAAAGTTTTAGCCGGGTATGGCTGCGCTGTTGCTGTTACTCTGATGAAAACCCGATTTAGCAGCCACAACAGTAACGCAGTCACGGCTACACCACCCAATAGCATGGCGCGGTAACCTTGCCATAAGGTGCTGAATACTTCTTTCGGGTATTTTAAATATTCAATATAAAGCCGGTTCGGCCGGATGTCGTACTGCAAAATAAACTGCGGGGTCGATACTTCAATAAAGATAACCAGACAAAGCCCCAGCAACACCCAGCCATGGCTAAAGTAGCGCCACACAGTAAAACTGGCTTGATGGGCCAACAACGGCGCCAGCAATAACGGTATACTTAACCATAAGCCGGCCAGGATCAGATCGGCTCTTATTCCCTGTAGCAGCATGGTAGCGGTATCGCCGGCAGCGACGACTCTGTCGTACTGCCAGATAAACAAAACGCCCCGGCTGGTAGACAGCAATAATAACATTAACAACAGCAGAACCACATACTGCAGATAAGGGCCAAACAGCCTTACAAGTCGAGGGTCAACTCGCATACAACAACATCCAGATTACTTTTATTGCATGCTATTAGTTAAAGCTTAAGCAAAACTTAAGCTGCAGCGATTAGCCTTTGTGTAGTGCTAACTTGAGGGAGATTTAAATGAAATCTGAAGCAAAAGGGCTTAGCCGGCTGTGGTTTGCCAGCAAGTACTCCTGGCAGGGTTTAAAAGCTGGCTTGTACACTGAAGCGGCGCTCAGGCAAGAGGTCGTAGCCATGTTAGTACTATTGCCCGTGGCGATGCTAGTAAATGTCAGCGCCGCTGAGCGTGCCTTGCTGGTATTTTCACTATTATTCGTTTTTATAATTGAGCTGCTTAACACTGCCGTTGAAGTGGTGGTAGACCGGATTGGTGCAGAGCATCACCTGCTAAGCGGCAAAGCTAAGGATATTGCCTCAGCTGCAGTGTTATTTAGTTTACTAAGCGCCGCTTCGGTATGGGGCATTATTTTATGCTAGTGCTGCGCCAATGCATGCTTAACAGAACGTTTTGTATGCTGTTGACAGTTTATCTGGCATTTATGCTGCTGCTTGATATCGGTGGCGTCGACATTTGGCTGGCATCACAGTTTTATGCCTTAGAGGGCAACCAATGGGCACTCAGAAATCATTGGTTAACTGAAGAGATCATGCATAAAGGTGCGCGCAAACTCAACTACCTGTTTGCACTGGCCGTGCTGCACGCCACAGTCTATTACCATTGGCTGGATAAAACCAAACCTGCCTTGAGTAAAGCTTATCTGGCGCTAACACTCTCGCTGATAAGCGCTTTTGCACTTGTTGCTTATTTTAAAGCTATCACCAATATTGCTTGCCCGTGGAGCCTGCTGCTGTTTGGCGGTAGTGAGCCCTATATTCACTTATTGCAGCCACGCCCCTCTTATTTAACTTACAGCCGCTGCTTTCCGGCCGGCCATGCCAGTGTCGGCTATGCCTGGGTAGCGCTGTATTATTTTTTCCGGCACAGCCGGCCTGAGTACCGTTTTATTGGTTTAACTGCCGGTTTGGTTGGTGGGCTGGTGCTGGGCATTACGCAGCAGCTGCGCGGTGCCCATTTTATGTCACACGACATTACAACCTTATTTATCTGCATTTGCTGCGCCAAAATCGTTTTCTCATTGTTTTTCACACCTGAAAAAACACTAACAAACACCAAGCTTACTTAAGCTGCACTTAATGTCTGCATAGCATGATTGTATGTAAGTTTATTATGTTGCGCTTATTATGCTGACACACTCTGAAACATCTGCAAAACCGTTCCACGGCATATTTGCAGTGTGGCCGTTAAGTCCATGGCAACTAAATTTGCTAAGCGCTCTACTGCTTACCGCGGGCTATAATCAGATATTTATCAACAGTATGCTGGCAATAGCCAATACTAGTATCACTGTTAGCCTTACTACCCTATTACTTTTAATAAACTTGTTTTTATGCCAACTGGCAGGTGAAGGTCGCTGGCAAAAACCCTGGCTAATTACGCTTATTGTTGTCTGTGCGTGCAGTCAATATTTTATGCTTAACTATGGCGTGGTTATCGACAAGCATATGCTTAAAAACGCCATGGAGACGGATACCACCGAAATATACGGCTTGCTTAGCGTTAAGATGCTGCCGTATTTTCTGTTTAATTTAGTCTTGCCTGCGGCACTGTTATTGCTGATTCCGGTTGCTGCAAAAACGCCACTGGCAACAGCTAACAAAATCCGCTCAGCGCTTCGCTATTGGGCGGTGCTGCTCGGCACGCTAAGCCTGACTATAGTGCTGGTAGCCAGTCAGTTTCAAACTTATGCCAGCGTGTTTCGCGAGCATCGCTACCTTAAGCAGCAAACTTTGCCGCTAAGTGCCCTGACAGCAACTATTGGTTTGCTTGCTGCAACTCCCGCCAGCCCCCGCAGCCATCAGAGCTATGCCACAGATGCAGTGCAGCAGCTTCCCCCGGGGGCCAAACCCAGATTAATCATTTTTGTGCTGGGCGAAACCGTGCGAGCTGACCATTTAGGCATTAATGGTTACCCCCATGATACGACGCCTAACCTGGCACAGCGTAAGTTAATTAATTTTGGTGCTATCAGCGCGTGCGGCACGGCTACCGCGATCTCCGTACCCTGCCTGCTTAGTCATCTCACCAAAGATAACTACGATGAAGCCGTAGCAAAACATTCCGACAATGTGCTGGATGTGCTGCAACGCGCTGGTATTAAGGTGCTGTGGCGCAATAATAACTCTGGCTGTAAATCTATGTGTGATCGGGTTCAACCAGACAGCCAGTTTGCTATTAATAGTCGGTATCATTGCAACGATGGCGCTTGCCCGGACCTGGCACTGCTGGAGGGGTTAACACAACGCATTCTGCAGCAGGACAGCGCCAATTCGCAGTTAATCGTATTGCATCAACAAGGTAACCATGGGCCGGAATATTACAAACGCAGCCTGGAGCAACATAAGGTATTTTTACCGGAGTGCCGAACCAACCTACTGAATGAATGTGAGCAGCAACAGATTATAAACGCGTATGACAATGCTATCGTTAGCACCGACTTACTGCTGGACAATACCATCACTTTGCTAGAATCATTCAATGAGCGTTATGACACCGCGTTAGTTTACGTATCAGACCATGGCGAATCACTGGGTGAAAACGGCGTTTATTTGCATGGGCTACCTTACTGGATGGCTCCAGAGGCACAAACAAAAGTGCCGATGCTGTTTTGGTTGTCGGATAGTTTAAGCCATAACACCAAGCTGAACCACAACTGCCTGCAGCAAAAAGCCAACCTTAGTCACGATAATATTTTTGATACAATGCTATCGCTATTTGCGGTAAAAACGACAACACTAAGACCTGAACTAGACCTGCTATCCGCTTGCCGTAACAGCTAAAAGAAGAACAATCTGATGCGTATTTTACTGGTAGAAGATGATGAACTGCTGGCCAAGGGCATGATTACCCGTTTGAAGCGAATGGGCTATCAGCCGGAATTGTGTACCACAGGCAGCCAAGCACTGCTGGCGGCACAGGGCAGCAGCTTTGAGCTGATGATCCTCGATTTGGGCCTGCCGGATGGCTTTGCGCTGGACATTATCCGGCAGCTACGCCACGGTGGCGTAACGATGCCCATTTTGGTACTTACCGCACAAAGCCAGCTGGAAACCAAGCTTACCGCCCTGAACAGCGGCGCTGATGACTACCTGGTTAAGCCGATAGACGTATTGGAACTGGAGGCGCGGATCAGGGTACTTTGCCGCCGCCAGCAGCAGCGCACAGATGACAACCTGCAATTGGCTGGCATCAGCCTGAACCTGCAAAACCACCATTGTCAGTTTCAGCAGCAGGATGTCAACCTGACCCTGCGCGAATTTATGCTGCTGAAAGAATTTATGCTTAAGCCCGATCGGATTTTATCGCGCCAACAACTGGAAGAACTGAGCTACGGTTGGGATGGAGACAATGAAAGCAACGCTATCGAAGTGCACATTCACAATTTGCGCAAAAAACTCTCAGCCGATGTGATTAAAACAGTACGTGGGGTGGGCTATATGTTGGTAACTCAGTATGGCCATTAACAGTATTAAGTTTTATCTGTTATTGGGAATTAATCTGTTGATGCTGGGAACCCTGAGCTTAAATGCCTGGATATCTTACCATGATGCGCTGCACGAACTGGATGAAATTTATGATGCCGAACTGGCACGCAGTGCCAAGTTAATCAGCCTGTTGCTAAGCAGCAACCCTTTACCACAAACCAATACCGAACCGCTGGTAATCGCGGTGCCACATATTACCGAAATGGGTGAAGCACTAAGCGCCCAGCAAGAGCGGTTGCTCGATGGCCATAAGTACGAGGGCAAAATTGCTTTTCAGGCCCAGCAGGGTGACAAGCTGATTATGCTATCGGAAAATGCGTTGCAGTTTCCAACGCCAAAGCGTGAGGCCGGCTACCATGAAATCACCGAGCACGGCACCTTGTGGGTAACCTTTAGCTATTTTGTGCCCGAACATAATTTATGGGTGTTTACTGCCCAACGTGAAGATATCCGCGAAGAGCTGGGCGCCCACATTGCCCAGGCGCAGGTGCGGCCTATCCTGTTTATGATGTTACCGCTTAGCCTGCTAATTTATCTGGTTATTAAACTGGTACTACGACCGCTGAATCAGTTGCAGCAACAGGTTGCAAATAAAACACCTGAGCAACTGCATGAAATACAACTGGCGCTGCCAAGCGAATTGCAACCTATCCAAGGCGCAATTAATAGCCTGCTGCAACGGATCCGCCGCTATTTACAACAGGAAAAACGTTTCGTCGCAGATGCCTCACATGAACTACGCACACCGTTAAGCATTTTGCAGTTGCACGCACAAAACCTGAGTAGTGCCAAAGATCCAGTTGAGATAGCTGAAGCAATCAACGCCATCACAGAAGGCAGTAAGCGGATGTCGCATCTGGTCGATCAGCTGCTGTCTATCGCCCGACTGGACCACTTGCGGCAGATAAACTGCGCTATAGTGGCACTCACACCGCTGTTACATCAAAGCCTGTCACAGCTGCCAATAAAGTTGCTGGATAAAGTGAACTGGCAGTTGGAGCTGGATAATAGTTGTGAGGTCTACGGTGACAGTACCTTGTTGCAAAGTGTGCTGCGTAATGTGTTAGACAACGCGGCTAAATATTCTGTTACGGACGGTGTGGTGCAGGTAACCACGCAACAAAATGCAGAGATAACCACTATCCGCATCAGCAACGGTGGTGCAGTTGAACCTGATATCAGCCGGTTGGGAGACCGCTTTTACCGCCATCAACAACATCAGAACTCTGACGGCGCCGGATTAGGTTTATCCATTGTTAAACACATTGTTGCCTTGCACCATGGTCAGTTGAGTTTTAAACGAAATAGCGCCGGTGGCCTGGATGTTACGCTTACGCTGCCTGCAGCAGCGCCGGGGGAAAACCACCGCTAAACTCCGACCAGTGGTATAATTTCCGCTGCCACATTGTTAACCGGGCGCTTTGCGGTAGTATGAAGATAGATTGTTTAGCAAGGCTAATTATGCGTACATTACTGCTTCTGCTGCTATCTCTGAGTGTACAGGCTAATGCAGACTTTGAAATTCGCCTGGGAGTACATAATTTTCCACCCTATTTCGTGATGACCGATAATGATAATTGCGGCGGCGAAGCTGTAGAATTAACCCGCAATATCCTGCAACAAGGGAATATCAGGCTTACTACGGTATGCGCGCCACCGGCCCGCTTATATAAAATGCTACAAAATGGTGAGGTAGACCTAACCATCAATATCAAACACACCCAGGCTCTACCGGCAAATATTAGTTTTATTCAAACGCCCTTTGCACAGCTGTCATTAATCTTACTGTCCAACAGTTCTGCTGCAGCACCAGATAAACCCACTATTGCTGCCATTCGTGGCTTTGATTATCACGGCCAACGTGAGGTTATGGCAGCTAAGGGTTTTAGTTTCATTGACTTACCAGACAGTATTAGCGCGGTAGAAATGTTTGTAAGAGACCGCAGCACCGCTCTTCTGACTTACCAGGCCCCCTTTGATCATTATTTGCAACAACACAAACTGTCTTTTGAAAAACATTACCAGTATAAGGTACTGGAACATATTGATGCCTACTATGTTATTTCAGAGCAATCACCACATAAGGTCTATATTACTGAAACGCTGAACCGGTATGCCAGCAGCGAACAGCTAAGTTACTTTGCTCACTAACAATTAATTTTACAGCATGATTGCATGGTTAAGGTACAGAGTCGTCTTGCCGCCTTGCGCCCTGCTGTTGCAGTGCAATGGTGGCCAGTTGCAAATTGCTACTTTTTATTGCCGGGAACGGCCCGGCCAGGGTATCGATCGAATCTGGGTGTTGGCCAACACTTTCGCGGCGTAACTGCAGTATGATCTGTACCATAATATCCTGACGATTGGTGAACAAATGTCGCTGCAAGGCACTCAGCACCTGCACGTGCTAAATAGCTATCAGACTGACGATTACAGCATGAAAATTCCCCATTAAATCAACAACGGCTTTACGCCATTGACCAACATCCAGCAGCAACACACCGAAAAACTGACACCTTATATCGAAGCCTATCACCTGGCTGCAGACGATGTTCATCTGAGTGGAGGCCTGCCCAATGACGAAGTACCAAAGGCCGTGCAGCATTTCCAATGCCAGCTGGCCATCATTGGCAACAGCCATCAACGCAATATCAGTTCTGTGCTGTTTGGTGATACAGCGCACTATTTAACCCGGCATACGCCCTGTGATGTGTTGATAGTGAAAACCATGAATTAAAGTAAAAACTAGTGCTCTGGTTAGGCTTGTTCTGCGTATACTTTGCTCAATGTAATTGTGAGTAAGTAACCGGAGTATTCTGATGATCAGCTATGTAACCTTAGGTGTAAATAACTTAACCAGCGCTAAAGCATTTTATGGCGAATTGCTGGCAGAGCTCGGCGGTAAAAACCTGCTGGATATGGGTCGCATTGCCTTTTTTGGGAAAAGCATGGCGCAGCCGATGTTGGCAGTGTGCGAGCCGTTTAACCAGCAAGCCGCTAACCCGGGCAATGGTAATATGGTGTCGTTTCAGCCAGGCTCTAAAGAAAAGGTTGATGCCCTTTATCACAAAGCCATTGCCCTTGGTGCCAGCTGTGATGGCGCACCGGGTCAGCGCATTGCCGGTAAGTTTTACGGTGCCTATATCAAAGACGCTGATGGCAATAAGCTGTGCTTCTGCCACTTTGGTTAAGGGTTAAGGGCTAATGCAGTTAAACAGCGACTTTAGCCAGCGGGCACTGATACTGCCTGCTGCGTACACATTTATTGATTCACCGTTAGCCGGGGTCAGCCGCATGATGCTGGACAGAGCCGGCGGCGAAGTGGCGCGTGCCACCAGTATCGTACGTTATGCTGCCGGTAGCGGCTACAGCGGCCACACCCATGATGGTGGCGAAGAAATACTGGTACTGGAAGGTATCTTCAGTGATGAGCATGGCGACTACCCGGCCGGCACTTATCTTAGAAATCCACCCGGCACATCGCATCAACCCTTTTCAGCAAACGGCTGCACCTTACTGGTGAAACTCTGGCAGTTTGCCGCCACAGATCAGCAGCAGCTGGTGTTAAATACCCGACAGCAACAATGGCGGCCTGGCCTGGTGCCAGGCTTGTCGGTATTGCCGCTACATGAGCACGATGGCGTGAGTACCGCACTGGTACGTTGGGCACCGCACACCCAGTTTAACCGCCATACCCATGTTGGCGGTGAAGAAATACTGGTATTGGAGGGCCTGTTTTGTGACGAGCAGGGCCAGTACCCGGCAGGCAGCTGGCTGCGAAGCCCGCGCTACAGTCAACATGCACCCTTTACAGGCGCAGAGGGCGCGCTTATTTATGTGAAGGTGGGGCATTTAGGCGCTGGTTTGCTGGGCGATAAATTTATAACCTCTGAGCAGGCTAACTCAATATGAGCATCACCCTCAATGCCGCTGACTTATCAAGAGTCATTGAAATGGCCTGGGAAGACAGAACGCCGTTTGAAGCTATTGAGCAGTTGTATGGCTTAACTGAACCAGCAGTGATTAAATTAATGCGCCGCGAACTCAAGCCCGGCTCGTTCCGGCTATGGCGAGCCCGGGTCAGCGGCCGCGCCACTAAACATCTTAAAATACGCAGCCCGGAAATAAACCGGGCTTATTGCCCAACGCAGTATAAACGTTAACACTTGGCTTAGGGCTGCGCTAAGCGGGCTTGCTCCAGTATCGCCGTGAGTTCTGCCCCAAGGTGCTGCTGTAAAATCTGCTGATAACGCTCGGTATTACGATAACCCTGGCCGGCATTAAAAAACTCGGCCATTAACCCTGCCCAATCGTTATTCAGCGGCATAATAATACCAAAAGTTTCACCGCTGTCGTTGGCTACCGGGTGGTGGCGTAGTGGCATACCTTGTTGCTGAGCGCGCCAGAGGTTATAGGCATCAACATAGCTATACCAGGCACCGGAGGCCACCAGTTCCAGCAATTGCTGGTTAGAACCAGTACGGCCAATCTCTATGCCAGGCTGATATTGATCCCGCAATGCCCTGATCCGCACTTCATGCAGAGTGCCACTAAATGCCAGTGGTTGCATGCCGGCAAAGCTGGTTGCTAATTGCTCAAGGTTTTGAAGTTCTGCGATGTCAGCATGGCTAATCAGCACGGCCACATTATTTAAATAGGCCGGCGAAAACTGCAGCTGCTGCGCCCTGGCCTCGGTAATAGTAACATTACCCAGACCAAACACCCCACCATCGGCCGCCACTATGCGCTGATAAAAGCGGGTCCAGTCGGTTTCCTCTACAAAATTCAGGCTTACCGCCAGTTGCCCAGAAGCATTAAGCCAGGCAGCAAAATCACGCATTATCTCTACCGTCACGCCAGTTAATTGCTGCTGCTTATTGGTGTAAGCAAAGCCCTCAGCCGCCACATACAAGACAGTAAGCTCGCCAGCGCCCTGAGCTTTAGCCTGTTGCAGGCTAGCGCCAACATCGGTTGGCGGCATAGCCAGCTGTTGCCCAGCTTGCTGCGGCACCGGCTTACAGCTCATCAGCAGCAGTGATAAACCAATAATAACAGTGCTAAGTAATTGCTTTAACATGAGTCCCTCAATGTAGTGAATATCGCTGTTGTTTTAACATAGCTTAGCCGGCAAGGTTAATACACCGATAAGCCCAGTTGCCCGGCCAGCTGGGTAATCATATGCATACCACGGCACGAGTTACCAAAATTGTTCAGCTTCGGGCTCCAGGCGGCAATTACCCCATAGTTGGGGACTATGGCGGCGATACCGCCACCCACACCGCTTTTCGCGGGCAAACCGACGGTAAAGGCAAATTCGCCAGATTGATCATACATGCCACTGGTGGATAAAATGGCATTTACCCGGTGCGCATCGCGCCGGCTGCAGATGCTTTGCTCATTAACCGGGTGTATACCGCGGTTGGCTAAAAACAGCAGGCTCAGCGCCAGCTGTTTACAGCTCATTTCAACCGAGCATTGATAAAAATAATGATCCAATACATCCGGCACTTCCGCTTCAATATTGCCAAAGCTTTTCATCAGGTAGGCCAGCGCTGCATTGCGGTTACCATGCTCTTTTTCGGAATGATACACCGCATTATCTACCCATATTTGTTCAGTCAGCGCCAGCCGGCGGATAAAGGTCAGCGCTGCTGCTTTGCTGGCCGAATAATGGCTAACCAACATATCAGCAACAACCAGCGCACCGGCGTTAATAAAGGGGTTACGCGGAATGCCATGCTCCCATTCCAACTGCACAATAGAGTTAAACGGCTGGCCGGATGGCTCCATATGCACCCGCTGCCACAAGCTATCACCTTTGCGGTTCATCGCCTGCACCAAACCAAATATTTTCGACACGCTTTGAATGGAAAAGGCGGTATCGGCATCACCTGCACTGTGCACCTGACCATCAATGGTGGCGACCGCCAGGCCAATCTGATCCGGTGCCACCGCAGCCAGTGCCGGAATATAATCCGCCACCTTGCCAGCGTCAGGTAACTGTTGCGCTTCATCCAGCAAACTTTGCAGTAACAACGATAAATTTGATGGTTGTTTGGGTGTGCCTTCCATAATGCTCTCAGCGGCCAGATAAAGGCAGATTGTCTCAGCTCAGCCGCTATTTGCCAACCACTGTAATGCTTGGCTTTGCAATGCCGGAAAATTACATTAAAGTAACATTATCAGTGCAGGCCAATGTTTGATGGCCAAACCTTAAAGGGACTTACCATGAAACAAAACCTACTTTGCTGTTTATTTTTCACCCTTGGCTGGTTAGCGGGCCTAATGCCTTTAGTCGCTATGGCCAACCAGGCGGCACCGATATTCAGTGCGTACCCCAACGCCAAACTGCGCTCTTCGCTGGCTCAGGAATACGAGCAGTACCGCATATTCTTAACAGCCGATGTTGCGACAACAGACGCCAGCCTGGTTACCGCTGGCAGCTTGCATCAGCATTTTTATATGATCAGCAACAGCTCCAGCCTGCAACTGTTTCAAAACTATCTTGCAGCTGCTGAGCAAGCCGGTTTCCAGGTACTTTTCCAGTGTCACACTGAACAATGTGGCAGCGCCAGACAAGCGAAAGCCCTGGGTGATACGCTGTCACCTGAAAATGCTGTTTACAACTATCACCGTAATCCCTATTACCTGGTGGTGAAGCGCGACAGCGATCAGGGCGCGCTTTATGCGGCATGGTTTATTGGTGCCTTTAAAGATGATGTGGCGGTGGTACAGGTGGTGTTGCAGGAAAAACCACTGCGCACTGGCCTTATCAATGTTGCAGCGGACAGGCACAACGCAACCGACAGGCACAACGCAACCTATTGTTTACTTTTGGGCGATAAATAGATAATTTCACAATAAATATCAACATTGTTAACTTGTACTCACCCAAAAAGGATCAAGCCTGATGATACTGGCGAAAAAACTATTGTTACTCTGCATAGCGCTGTTACTACTGTTATCCTGCTCCGGCGATTCTGACGATTCCGTAAGCAATAAAGCAGCAGTAACACAGTATCTTGATGAGTTTATTGGTATTTTGCAGGCTAATGCCGTTACTCGTTATCAGGTGAACTGGCCGCAGCTGGAAAGTGAAGTAAAAACCCTGGCCAATTCAGCCGGCACCATCCCGCAGGCGTTTCCGGCTATTCGTCGGGCCCTGGAAATTATTGATACCAACCATAGCTTCTACCGGCCCGCCAATGGCGCAGCCATCATTTATCCCTCTACTGTTTCTTGCATAGAAACGGTACTTAGTGATGTTGCCGAGCACGAAGATATTGGCTACATCCGGGTTGACGGCTTTTCGGGTACCTCAGCCGAAGCCACTGCCCTGGCGACGAACATCCAGCAACGTATCCGTGAGCAGGATCATGCCGGGATCAGAGGTTGGATCGTAGACTTACGCCATAACAGAGGCGGCAACATGTGGCCGATGATTGCCGGCCTCGGCCCGCTGCTTGGCAATGGGATAGCCGGGTATTTTATTAACCCTGATGAAGTACAAACAAGCTGGGGTTATGAAGATGGCGTTGCCTTTATATCCAGCCCCATAGTGACCGTCCAACCCTACTACGAACTGTTAGTGCCAGCGCAAAAAATTGCGGTATTAAGCAGCCGCCAGGTGGCCAGCTCAGGCGAAGCGGCGCTAATCGCGTTAAAAGGGCTGGCGCATAGCCGAGTATTTGGTAGCGACAGCTGTGGTTTATCAACATCAAACAGTTCTTTTCAGTTGTCCGATGGTGCCCAGCTGTTGCTGACCACCGCCACCATGGCAGATCGCCATCTCAATGCTTATGGCGGACAGGTAGCGGTCGACGAGCATGTTGCGCAGCAAAATGTGTTAGCGCAAGCCATGGCATGGATACTTGCGCCTTAGCCACATACAAATTGCAATGACAGGTGCGGTACCATTTTTAGCTGGCCGCAATCTGTATTAGCGGTTGCTGGTTGATTTTTGTACAAAAGCTGATTATGGTGAGGGCGACGTTTATGCCTACGGCGTTGATAACGATTCCTTTTACATTGCTACCGGCCACTGGCGCCGGCACGACGACCAGTTCTGCCTTAACCTGACGTACAAAAATTTTGATATTGTTACAGAGTTACCCTATACACCTGATGATCAGAATATGTGCAGTAAAATGCTTAGTGCCAGCGATGAGCAATTAAGCTTGCGCACTGACCAAGGCACGGTTGAAACACTGTATAAAATAAGCGATAAGCCCAACCATAGCATGTCGCCAGCCCCCAGCCACCTGGCTGACAATGTCAGCAAAATAAAACCCAAACTGTTAGCGCTGAATGCACCGCCAGGCAGGTTTGGGCTTTATCCGTTGCCACCTGAAATGGCGCCGGCCAGTGTCAGCTTTAATATGTCACTAACACCACTGTCGTCAGAAGATATTGATGTTACTGCCTATGCCCACGTACAGATAGGCGACCCGGATAATGACTATCTGCGGGTGTCATTGCTGCAACCCAAAGCAGCCGACACAGCGCTGCTGATGATTGAATATATCATGCCGGGTTATAAACCTTTTCGCAAAGCCCTGGCCAGTGACATTGCGCCAGGTCAGCCGGTATTAATCCATTTAGCCTGGCAACCAGACGGCACCACCACGGTCAGCTATAAAGATCAGACAGTGCAATACACCTTGCCGCTGGTGCAATGGCAAAGCTATTTTATGGCGTCTAATACGCAAGCAACCTTTCAGCGGCTACCGGATGAGTAGTCTTTTCAGCTTGCTGCTCTGTTTGCTGCAAACTTTGTGGAATGAGCGCCAGCCATTGCTGAATTAACTCATGTTCTGGCTGGCTGATAACGGCCATTAACGCATGGTGGCGGCCGCTGATGTTATGTACAGTTACCGTTGGCGATTGCCAGGGAGCGTAGTAGTCAAAAGGCGCAATAGGGTCGGTATCCGAAGCCAGGAGCAGCGTTGGTGCAGTAAAATACTGTTGGTACAAGCGCAAATCGGTTTGCTCAGTGCTTACGCCAGCCTGTTAGCAACATTAGAACGGATAACAATAGGCATGGGTTTAAGCCATGAGTAAACAATTTCGACAAAATGCACACTTCCTTGCGGTACAATAACGGCTGAGTTGAGCTTATTCAGAAACAGCGCTGAACTCAACACCTGCGGCAAACAAAAATAACCGGATATTAACAATGCAAGATCTGCTGTACCTGCGTAATTACCCTGCCACTTTGCAACAGCAAGTGCGTCAGTTGCTGGCTGATAACAAACTGGGCACGGTGTTACAACAGCGCTATCCTGAGCAAAATCATGCGGTGCAAACCGACAAAGCCCTGTACGCGTTAACTATTGATTTAAAACGGCAATGGCTGAAAAGCAGCGAGCCGCTTAGCAAAGTGGTGTTTGACCCGAAAATTCATGTCATTAACAATGCCCTGGGTACCCATACCCAAATCAGCCGGGTGCAGGGCGGCAAATTAAAAAGCAAAAATGAAATCAGGGTTGCCGCGCTGTTAAAGCAACTGCCGCTGCCGTTATTGCAAATGGTGGTGGTGCACGAACTGGCGCACTTGCGTGAAAAAGACCATAACAAAGCCTTTTATCAGCTCTGCCAGCATATAGAGCCGGCCTACCACCAATTAGAGCTGGATTTACGCTTATATCTTACCTGGCTTGAACACAGCAACCTTAAAGCTTAATTAGCTGTGCTGGCCTGACGCAGCAACGCGGCAAAACGGTTTAGCTGCTCATCGTCAAAACAGGGCTCTTCAAACTTCTTCAGGTAAGTAGAGGTTGTATCAACATAGGTCACATTGGCCGGCATTTCGGTTTTAAACTGTGCTACCCGGCTAAAAGCAATCACTGAATGCACATGCTGTGCTAATGGCGTGCCGTGTAACTCTAAGTGATATTTTACCGCTTCCATATTCTTAAAATTCTGATGTAACGGGTTCATAAACTGCTTTTTAGCCCCAAAATACTGCCGCAGCCAGTTGGCCTCAGCCACATCGCCAAAAATACTGCCGCGGTAACCTTTCACCATAATGACAAAAATGCCAAATGGGCTAAGCACCAGGTGATCAACCACCACCAGTTCCTCTTTAGCCGTCAGCAGTTTCAGTTTACGAAAATGCCGGTAGCCCCGCGCCAGGCGCCAGCGCAACAGCCGGTTTAATTTATACTCAGCAAAGATGCCTTTAAAGCCAGGCAAATTCAGGCCAAGCCAGTTTGTCAGTAGAAACACCGCCAGCAACAAGGCAAAGATGTTGGCAATAATTAATGGCAGGTAATTCAGGAATTGGCTGATCAGCTTGTCAACGCTAAATTCAGTGTCAGCGCTTGCAGCATCATCAATTTGTACTGATACACCGGCAGCCGGCACCACTATGCGCGATGGTTCACTAACGGTTGGTACAGCTACCTCAGCCGTAGCAGTGTCTGCGATTTCGGTAGCAAGCTCCGGTTCAACAGTCGGCTCAGCCAGCAGTAACTCTGCCACTTGCGCGGGCACGGCAATTTGTTCAGCTGGCAACTCGGGCTTGGCTTGCTGATTGCTACCGGAACTTTGCTGAGGTGCTGGCACCGTTGTTTCTGCAGGTACAGGCGCGGGCCGCGCGGTAGGCTCCCGCGGCACTACCGGGTTTGGCTTACGGCAATACCGTTCATACTCGTTCTTGGCATTTCGATAATTGCTGCTTTGTGGCTGATGGCTGAAACGCTGTATTTGCTGATCCAGCAAAATGCAGGCACCCTCCGTATATTGCTGCTGGGCAAACGCCTGAGCACACATAAGTAGTAACAGCGGTATCAAAAATCGCACCCAGTGCATAGCATGTCTCAAAAAAAGTGTTAACTGATGCTAGCAAGGTAATCATAATGCAGCAATAGCTGTTTTATCAGAAGGTAGGGAGCATAGACTTTCTTTACTGATTGATAATCCTGCTACCCTTAACATGCGTAACTCAAAATAAAGGTGTCAATATGACAGGGTTATCATTAAACGTTTTAGGTCAACCATTGCAGGCATGTTGTTTTTCGCCGACAACAGGCTATTTTCGTGATGGTTACTGTCGAACCAACGATCAGGATATTGGTAGCCATGTTATTTGCGCTGAACTGACAGATGCCTTTTTGCAATTCACGCTGGCTCAGGGCAACGACTTAATTACCCCCAAACCAGAGTGGAATTTCGCAGGCTTGAAAGCCGGTGATCATTGGTGTTTATGTGCTCTCCGCTGGCAGGAGGCAGAAGCTGCCGGCGTGGCTCCACCGGTTAAGCTAAGCGCTTGTCATGGAAAAGCACTTAAGTACATTGAGTTGTCGTTGCTACAACAATACGCAGCTGGCTAATTTAGTAAAATAAAACCAGATTTTTAATCTAAGCAAGGTACAACAACTCTCATTACTGATGGCCCCAGGGCGCGGGGGGTAACTCAGCTAACGGTTGGCTTAGATCAAAATCGATACGCCAGCTCCACTCTTCTCCTCTTACCGTGCCATAGGTGTAACGCACGCCGGGCTCAATTTCGATACGCCAGCCCCGAAAATAACCCGACTCGGCAGTTCTTTCTAACGATTGAAACTGCTGTCGGATAACCGTGCCAGCGCCAACAGAAAAGCCGCCATACATAGTCACTTTGTCGTCATCGCCTTGTTGGGTGCGATGATCATGTCTTAGTTCCAATTGTTCGGGGTGTTTGGTAATAATCCAGGTACGCGAACGGTTCCAGCTCTGGCTGGCTTCCAGCTCAATATGAAACGGCAACTTTAACTGGGTGTCACTGCACTCCCGAAAATGAACTATCAGTAACTCCGTGCCGGTTAGCATATCGTCCCCCTCCGGCTCCAGCGTTAGCTTACCGGGGTAGGCGTTGCCACACTGCTTACTTAATTGCTGAAAAAACTGTTCAAAGGGTTGGCTTGCCGGCGCATCGGCCTGTGCTGACAGGCTAAATAGCAGCATGCTGCTTAACAGCGTTATCATTTTCATTGGCTTTATTCCACGTTTGCTAAATGCATTAGCCCGCAACAGTAACCAAAATCAGCCACTGGCGGAAGTGATTATTTTTAGCTATAGCTATCAGCACACTGCTGGCGTTTTGCCAATGTTCGCCGGTTTCTAAAAGAGGTGGTTATGTATATCTCAAAATGGTTGCTGTCACTTTTTATCATTATGTTTTTACTACTATTAAGCTGGACTTGCGCTCTGGTGATGCAACGTAACCCCCTGCCCTTTCCTGATCCGGGTTCCCGTATTTTTTCTACTCCCTCGGCCGAAGCAAAAGCCGCGGTGGTAGCCCTGCTGGCCCAACACGGTATAGCTGAACGGTTCCGGGCTGATAGTGATGGAGTATTGCGCTCCATTATGTGGGACGGCACCATTATCAACCAGCCAACGGCCGCAGTGCTGCAAAAAGTTGGCGGTGCCACTGCCAGTATTGGCATAGTGGTAACTGATCCGGTGCAAAGTGCCGAACAAGCTGCCGCCTTTTTGCGCCAGCAGGGCTTTCAGGCTGAGGTGGTGCTGGATGTCGAACCCACCCTGCCCATCGCCTTTGTGGTAACCGATGCGTTAAGCGGCACGGTGCTGAATTTTCGCAAACATATTATCCACCTGCCCAAACCCGACAGCCTGAACAACTAACAACATGGGGTTTTATGCTTAACTGCAATTTACATGATTATGTGGAAATTGTCTGCCTGTACCGCTACCCATTATGCCTGACGCTGGTTTCGGGCGAACAAGTGTATGGTACCGCGCTGGACACCCGCTATAACAGCGCCCGCCAGGAATGTCTGGTGCTTAGCCACGCAGGAACAGAGCAGTGGGTAGGACTGGACGATATAACGTTGCTGGAAGTAACTGTACCAAACCCGCATGTGCAGCAGATTCGGTTTAAGTAATTCAATCCCTGGTCCGTTGCAACAATTTGTCGCTTTGCCATTGCTGGCACTTTATGCTGTGATAAGCCCATAGCTAACCTGAAAGAATATTCTATGTTGAAGTGGTGTCGGCGCCTGCATAACTGGCTTGGTTTAATCCTTGTTGTCCAAATATTACTGTGGTTTTTAAGTGGCCTGGTAATGGCCATACTGCCCATAGAGCAGATACGAGGCGAGCATTTACGCACTAGCCCCACTGCTGCCTGGCACGATGCGCAAGTTAGCCCGGCAACACTGCTGGCACAACATAGTGCAGCAGCCAGTTTTAGTCTGAGCCAGCAATTAAGCCTGAACGATAGCAAACTTGGCGCCATGCCAGTCTATGTTATTGATGACGCTAACCAGCGTTTTCGCTACAGCGCGGGCAGCGGCCAGATATTATCAGCCCTGGCCGAATCTGACATACGCGACTTAGCCCAGGCTCAATACTTGGGCAGTGGCCAACTACGCCATAGCCAGCTACTCAGCGAGCTGCCTCAAGAAGTAAAAAACTTAACGCCACCACTGTGGCAGGTACAGTTTGCTGATAGTGATAACACCACTTTTTATATCGAGCCAGCCACAGGTGCCATCGCCAGAGTAAGAACCTCTGGCTGGCGGCTGTTCGACTTTTTCTGGATGCTACACATTATGGATTATCAGGACCGCAGCAACTTTAACAACCCGCTGCTTATTAGCACCGCAGCGGCATCATTACTGTTCACCCTTACCGGTTTAATCATGCTGTGGCAGCGCTACCGGCCAAGGCTGAGACTGAGGGTTTGACACAAAAAATGTAGATCTCAGGCCCAGAACAGACGGTAGCTAAGTAAAAGCCACGAAAAGGAAAACGGCCAATAATGCATAGTTCATCCGTGATATAGCGGCATAGCAGCAAAGCTGCGGAGTATTTAATCGTTATCTGACCCTAATTTTCTTTAATCATTATCTGACCCTAATTTTCTAAAAGCTATATATGCGCTGAAAGTAAGCAGCGCAATTCAACTTTTAAGGTTTACCCCGAGCGCATCAGGGCTGAAGGGTCAGGTCTTGTCAGGCTGAAGGGTCACAGGCTGAAGGGTCACACAGGCTGAAGGGTCAGGTCTTGCTTTTTGACTTTTTGGGTGGATAGCAAAAGGCAAGACCTGACCCCGAAAGTGAGACCTGACCCCGAAAGTGCTGTGACCCCGAAAGTGACCCCGAAAGCGCTTGGCAGATACCGCAAGCTATTTAATATTTGGCCAGAACGCCAATCGTTATGTACGCGTGGGAGTGCTGGTATTCGGCTTGCCCGTGCGGGTTTATGGTCGTGCATCCGCACTGGGTTTAGCTTTGATAGTATGGCGATTAAACTTACTGCTTTGATTGCCATAAGCCTGATATTTCATTGCAACTTATTTTAAGAATTTAAACAAGACTTAGCGGCATCAACAGTAACAGGTGGTAAAGTAAAGCCAGGTAATCTTTTTGCAACAGGAATTTATTATGGCTTTTGTACCACCGCTAAGCCCAGACGCCA
Source organism: Arsukibacterium ikkense (assembly GCF_000987775.1). GTDB lineage: Bacteria > Pseudomonadota > Gammaproteobacteria > Enterobacterales > Alteromonadaceae > Alishewanella > Alishewanella ikkense. The sequence continues at coordinate 88,576 of NZ_LAHO01000013.1, read as the reverse complement.
ACCCTGAAGTAGCTGAACTAGCAAAATTTTTTAACGAGACCCTGGGATTTTGCCCCAACAGTGTGCTTACCATGAGCCACCGCCCCGCCATCGCCAAAGCTTTTATTCAACTTAATATGGCAGTCATGGCCAACGAAGGGCGGGTAAGCTCAGCGTTAAAACGATTAATTGCTTATATGTCTAGCCATGTTACTGGCTGCCGTTACTGCCAGGCCCATACCATCCGGGCAGCCGAACGCTACGGCGCAGTCGATGATCAACTGCAAAATATCTGGCAGTTTCGCACACATCCGGCGTTTAACGCTGCCGAACGCGCCGCGCTTGAACTGGCTATTGCCGCATCTTCCGTGCCTAACGCCGTTGACGAAACCATTCAGGACGAGATGCGAAAACATTGGAACGCCGGTGAAATTGTAGAAATTATGGGGGTTATTTCGTTATTTGGTTATTTAAACCGTTGGAATGATTCAATGGCCACAACACTGGAGGAAGGTGCGAATGCCTCAGGTGAAGCCCTACTGTCAGCCCAGGGCTGGAACCCTGGCAAACACGGCTAAACTGATTTTTATGGCTAATACCCTATTTTGCAGTGTAACGCCGCTAACCTAATTAGACATTATGTAAACGATTGGTTCTTAGTATATATTGATAACTTAAATGTGAGTTTATAGTGAGTGAACTGCACGATGAAACTACCGTTTTGTTTTTGTATTTTGCTGTCTTTTGGGCTGCTTGCCCAGGCTAAAGCTTATGCTTCAGCACAGGAATATCAGTTTTATACTGAGCATCTTCCCCCTTACAGCTTTATGCAACAAAACCAGTTAACGGGCATCAATGTTGAATTAGTAAAACTCCTTTGCCAGCGCGCAAAAATAACCTGCAATATTAGCCTGCTGCCCTGGCGCCGGGCTTTTGATATGGCGCAGCACAATGTTTATAGCGGGGTATTTTCTACTTCAAGAAACGCAGAAAGAGAAGCGCTGTTTAGCTGGGTCGGCCCCATTGCCAGTGAACCCGGGTATCTATTTCGTTTGAAAGGCCGCACCGAAGTTAACCCTGCTAATTTAGATGAGGCAAAAAACTATATTCTTGCCGTTTCGCGTGGTGATAGATTGGAAAGTTATTTTCAGAGCAAGGGGTTTCGCTATGGCAGCAATATGATGGGCTTTTCCACCCGCACCGAACCCATACCGCTTTTTTTTGCACATAAAGTCGATTTACTGTCTGGCTCTAAACGATCATTACGCAGCTGGATGCTAGAGCATAATATGCCTGCTGACACTGCTGAGCCGTTATTTTTATTAGCAGACATCGGTGCGCACTACCTTGCGCTCAACCCCCAATTCCCTGCCGATGTTGCACTGGCACTACAACGCGAATTAGACATTATCCACCAAAATGGTGAACTCACGGCTATATTGCAACGCTACCCATAATAGTGTGCTCAGCATGAGCCACCGGCCCGACAGCCTGGCTAAAGAGAGTATGAGTAACCAACCCACAGGAGTGGCAATGCTAAAATGCGATTTACATGATTATATTGAGATTGTCTGCCTGTACCGCTACCCTCTGTGCCTGACACTGGCCTCGGGCGAACAGGTGTATGCTACCGCGCTGGACACCCGCTATAACAGCGCCCGCCAGGAATGTCTGGTGCTTACCCACGCTGGAACAGAGCAATGGGTAGTATTGGAAGACATAACGCTGCTGGAAGTAACTGTACCAAACCCGCATGTGCAGCAGGTTCGGTTTAAGTAATTCAATCCCTGGTCCGTTGCAACTGAGCAGCGATACTGCAGCACTAAATCTGCCCCTGATTTAACTAATTTTACGTCGCCCGCCAAAAACAACACCAAACGTTTAACATAACGTTAATCTTGTGATAATTTACATTCCTTTTATTTGTAAAGGGAAATTACCATGGCGACCAATAGTACTATCGATATCAACAGAATGAACAGCGAGCGCAAAGAGCTTCACATACTTTCGATGGAGCAGTTTGCCGAGTTTGCCACCACATTAAGTACACATACCACTATGGATAATGCCCGGTTTTCAGCTGGCATTGCCTCACAGCTTAGTGATGTGCGGCTGGCAAACCAGCTTATTGACGAATTGGGTCTTACCGGGAAAGCTGTTATTAAAGAAGTGAATAACCGAAGCTATGTTATTTTAAAAGGATACCCTGGCTTAAGGGAAAAGCTTACAGGCACCCGCTATCTGGCCAGCAACCCGAAGGTAGTAGATTTAGCCATTGGCCACAAAAGAGTTGGCAACGCTATGGTAAATGGTGCCAGACTAAGTATTTTTATCGCCGTGCCGATGACAGTGCTGCAATTTCTGATCACTGAACAGAGCACATTGCTGCGACTGGTTGGTACTATAGCAACAGATTTAGTAAAAATTGGTCTTAGTACCCTTGTCGCTACTGGCGCGGCAATGGTCGCGGGTACCATCACTACCGTTGCCGCCGGACCTATCATCGCCGCTATCGGTTTTGGTATTGCCACTGCAGTGACACTTGAATATCTGGACAGAACCTTTGGCGTAACTGACGCTTTGGTGAACGCTATGGAAAAAGCAAAACAACGCACATTCGGTGAGCTGGCTCGTCAGATAGTGACTTTTGAACGTAATTATATTAACGACGCTATTCGTCGTATGCAGTTCAGATAATTTATGCATCCAGTATTAAAAGTCGCGTTAGTTGTGCTGTTCGAGGCACTGGCCATCGCCTTTGCCTTGTTCTTTTTCTGGCGTATACAACAACAACATGCAGCAATTGCACAATCAGCCTTAGTTGAAATACAAAGCGGCACAGCGTTTTTGTTACTGCCGCTTATTTTGCCATTGCTGCATTTAATGAGTGTTGTCGAAAAGCAGTTTGCTACGGGCGCTAAACAGGCAAAATTCCGTAAATTACAAAGTAAGCTTTTTATCTTTTTGGTGTTAGTGTTGCCCGGTTCAGGTTTTGTCATAAACCAGATGGTCGTCTCGAAGCTAAAACATCAGGGATATCAAGCCTGTGATATGGTGGCATTTCAAACCCGTTCCAGCTTTACAACTTACAGTAAGGACACCGCTTTATGTCCAAAACCCTGATCACGATACTCTTACTATTCACCACGGCAACACAGGCGAGCGCTACGCAGCTGGAACTGAGTTGCAGCGTTATTCCTTTGGATTATCCGGGTTTTAGTCTGGACAATATTCAGGAAAGCGCAATAACACTTGATGCTTCAGGTACCGCAGTTATGCCTTTGTTTAACGTAAAGGATCATACTTTTATCGTTGGCGTGAACCGCACAGATATTACCGACCAGCCAGTTATTCTAGACTTCTATCTGCAAATACAACCGCCCGCCCCGGCGGCACCGGTTAGAGCCTATAGCGCGTCTTATTTCAGCCCGGCTACAGGCAAACACCATGCCCGGCTGGAACTGCTGCATTATGCTGATAAAGCAGAGCCCTATCCGTCAGGCCAGTTGGTGTTTGAGTGCTGGCAGTATGAGTAACAGCGGTGGTTTTTAGCCCAGCTACAGATTTGCTGCGTACGCGCGGCAAAACTGGCAGTTATAGCACTATCGGAGTAAACTTTAGCCACAGTGTGGAGGAAATATGACTCAGCCTTATTCCAACAGCGTTAAAGAAAAACCGGTGAAGTTTATGCCGAAAAAGCAAAACTATGAAACCAGTCTGCAGTACGAAGGCATGGCACTGAAAAAAGAAGACGCTAATAAGACTATTGAGCAACTCCATAAAAAGTATGCGCGATAAATACGGCGTACTACACGATGTATATTGTTACGCCGACAGTGACGTATTAATAAACTTTTTAAATATCAAAGATGCAGATAAGCTTGCTGAAGCTGAGGCCGCTTTTAGCGCAGCGCGTTACCGAAACTACCAATCAGCAGTTACTTCATTGGGTCAGCTTACACTGGCCCACCTACAACAATTACATCACTACTTATTTCAAGATGTCTATTCCTGGGCAGGACAGCTGCGCACCGTCGATATAAGTAAGGGCACCACACGCTTTTGCAATTGCCAGCGTATTAAGCCGGAAGCCGACAAACTGATGTTACTAATTCCAGCACTTGCTCAGATTAACAACAAAGATGCTATGGCTGACGCGATGGCGGATTTATATTGTGAGCTGAACATGCTACACCCATTCCGTGACGGCAACGGCCGGGCGCAACGTTTCTTTTTTGAGGAAATGGCATTTCTGCTGGACTACGAAATTCTTTGGCCGCCTTTATTACAGCAGGATTGGGTCAAAGCCAACGTTGCGGGTGTAAACCTTGACTTGGGACCACTGCAACATATCTTCAGACAAGCATTAGTGCCTTAACTGCCAGTTGCCAATTCCATCACCAATTTAATTTTGACCTGCCCCTAAAATTCACCGTTAATCAAGGCCTGCTTTAATTCGCTGCCAATACTGTTGCAGCACTAAATCTGACCCAGCCTTTCAGCAAAGGTGCCATGCTCTGCAATTTGCTGGTTATAAGTTGCGATGGCATCAGCATTCTGTGCCCGCCATAACTCTGCTTTCGCCTGGCTTACAGCAGTACGCAATGCGTTTTCCAACACGACAGACGGGCTGATGTTTAATGACTTAGCCTCAGCCAGCAAAGCTGCATCAACTGAGGTATTACACGCCGCCTTGGTATTCTGGCCCATGGTAAGCTCCAAACTAGGTTAAATCGATTCACATTGCACAAAAGTATAGCGCAAATTTCTTGCGCATAATAACTGCGCATATAAAAGCTATATATGTGCTGAAAGTAAGCAGCGGCATTCAACTTTCAAGGCCTGACCCCAGCTTTGGCCCTAGGCTGCCCAGCTCAAAAAAGGCGCATTTGACTCGTCATACCTGCATGCTACACTTTGTGTTAACTATTCACACAGGGGTTAAACCATGGCCAGAACAACCAGTGTTACCATTGGGTCGCAACTGGACGACTTTATTAGTGAATTAATTACAACAGGTCGTTATGGCTCAACCAGCGAAGTAGTGCGCTCTGCCCTGCGGTTACTGGAGCGTCAGGAAAAACAAATGGCAGCATTGCGACAGGCCGTTGCCGCAGGCGAACAAAGTGGAGAAAGTGACTTAACGCTAAGCCAGATTGCCGCGCAGGTGAAGCAAAAACACCATGTATAAGCTGTCGAAACTTGCCGCAGAAGATTTTGCCGCTATTTACGAATATACCTTGCTCAACTTTGGCGTGCGTCAGCACCCGGATCCGTGTCTTACTGGCTCAGCACCCGCTACAAAGTAAAACCTTTGTTGACGGATCAAACTTCAGTTGCTAGCATTACCAGTATTCAACCCTGAGCAGTAAGCTTGCATCAACTATCTAGATGCTTGCCGAGCCTCGGGGTTTTTATATTTAAGGCAATCGGAAATGTCTACAGCCATACTGATCGATGGCGCGTTTTTTATTAAACGGATCCGCCATTTTGAGCCCCATAACTATTTTAATGCCCAACGCATAGCCGACTTGGCGGTGCGCTGTGCACTGCTACATTTAAAAGATGGCGAAAGAGCAGAACGTTCACTTTATCGCATTTTTTTCTATGACTGCGCCCCACTTGAAAAGAAGATGCACAACCCGGTTTCTCGTCTTGCAATTGATTTTTCAAAATCTGACGAAGCTAAATTTCGACTTGAACTTCATCAGCGACTGCTGAAAAAACGCAAACTAGCTTTACGGCTTGGCGAACTGTCGAAAGCTTCAGAATGGGTGATAAAACCATTGGTTGCTCAGTCGATATTAAAAGGCCAGCGAAACTTAGCAACGACGCCTTTATTAGATTCAGAGGTTGCTATCAGTACGCGTCAAAAAGGCGTAGATATGCGTATTGGTATTGACATAACTACCCTGACATTAAAGCAGCAGGTTAACCAAATTATCCTCATTGCCGGAGACTCTGATTTTGTACCCGCGGCAAAGTTAGCTCGCCGTGAAGGCGTCGATTTTATACTCGACCCAATGAGGCAACCCGTACCACCTAAGTTAAACGAGCATATTGACGGGCTGAGAAGTACGTATTATGCGCGGCAGAATGGTTCCACTCCCGAAAGTGGTGCTAACAACGTTAGCTCTGAAAATCCTCCTCCTGGAAAATAACTCTGCTTTAGATTAAAACCCTGACAACAAATCTAAGCATGACTTATTGCTTACAGGTCGCAAAACTAGTCGCCAATGCTGCTGATTAAGCATCGAACTGCTGCATATGCAGCTTACTCAGTATCTTTTTGCTTTCTGCCGCCAAATTCAGCCTGGCGGCAAACTGGCGCAATTGCTCATCGCTAAAGCAAGGCTGGGTAAACTGCTGGATATAAGCAGCCACCTGCCGGATATAACATACCTGTGCCGGCAGCGGCGTTCTGAACTCTGCCCTATCACTAAAAGCCACTACCGACTTAACCAGACTGCTGTCGTGCATGCTTAAGCTCAGCGCAAACTTTACCGCAGCGGTGTGTTTATTGTTTTGCAGTAGTGGGTTTTGAAAACTGTGTTTGCGCCGAAAGTGCTGTACTGTCCAGTTTGGCTGGTGTTCACTGCCAAAAATCCAGCCCTGGTAGTTTTTCACTTCAATCACAAAAATGCCGTAGGGGCTTAATACCAGATGATCCACTTCGGTTAAATCGCCTTGGGCGGTTTGCAGTATCAGATTGCGATAATGTTGATTTGCAACAGGTAAATCACGCACTAACAGCCGGTGCAGCTGCCGCTCGGCCATCGCCCCCAAAAACCGCGCCCGGTTGCCAAACAGCAGTGCAATAAGCAAACCGGGCAGCACTAATAGCAATAAGAAGCCAATAATGTAGGGAATATAGGGCGTAAACAGGCTTAACATCATCGCGCCCATATCGAATTTTTGTGCCGGCGATGCAGCCTTAGCCGGCGCAGGCTCCGTAGCGTTATTAGCCACGGGCACTGCCGGTTTAGCCTGGATATTGGTAAGCACCAGCGGCTTATCCGGCGCCGGTATCGGGTTTTTGCAGTGGTTGGCAAACTCGCGTTTGCTGTCTAAATAGTTACGGCTTTGTGGCTGCGGGCTAAAGCGCGCTATTTGCTGCTGCAGCAAAATGCAGGTACCTTCAGTGTACTGCTGTTGGCCCAAAGCCAGCGGGGAGAACACTAACAACAGTGGTAAGGTAAAACGCCAACAGCGCATAAGTGGTCCCTGATATATGGAGTGCTGATGCTAGCAAGGTAGGGACTTAGCAGCAAGGAGCGGTGCACGTTTAATTGTTATCAACCCCAACTTTTCTAATTACAAATAATTAAAGTTTTGTTTTTCGTAGACACCAATCCCCCGCGACTGTAAATTACATTTAATTAACCACCCAATTACCAATTTAAGGGCAACCATGCTAAATGGGGCTATATCCAGTCTTGCTGCATACAAATTTAACATTCGCTCTTTTCATCCCGAACGAACCTTTGGCTGGAGCGGCATGATGTTTGAAGGCGATAACCGGGGTTTTTCATTACAATCCAGTGGTACCGGTGCCGTGACATCCCGGATTTGGCATATATTTCAGCTGAACACGCATAACTCTTCATACGCCCAAACGACGCGCTCTGATCCTTCCAGAGCGCCATGGAGCGACGAAGTTGAAGATTACCAGGGTGAGCTTGCACCACGCCACGAACTGCGGGAGTTCAGCAGTACAACCCAAAACAGCTATGTTAAGCATTACGCTGTTACCGGCAATTATTGGGGCGTTAATCATGCCATGCCATTGTCCAAAGAATTACAGCGAACCGTTGGCACCTCTTATGTTCCCAGGCTCGATGTGAAATACCAGATAAAAATCGATATCGACCGACTTAACCACCATATCGACCTTGTGGTGTATATCACCGGTGACGGCTTCCCCAATTGCGAAGCCTTTATTGTCGATCCCAGTGGCCAGAAAATTTTTATCGGGGTGCATGTCAGAAAAGGTGCCGCTCCGATAACACTGGCATTAAATCTGGATTACCCGATGATTGTTTGTGCATTGCGTATTCCAATCGATGTACACGGTAACTTTATGGAAACGGTTGGCGATGAGCTAGCCAGGCGCGCCAGCCATAGTCGAACTTTGCGATACCAGAATATAAATAGCTGGAACCATAAATTCCTTGCGATGAATCCAAACGACCGACGCTGCATGGTTGTGGAAAACTTTTCACTGGAGGGGTGCTTTAACTAATGCCAAAAATCCAAATCTTAGCGGGTATCAACAACATTGGGCGAAGCAGTCTGGCCGCCATATTATTGTGCTGTTCACTGGCAGCATGCAGCGAGGCTGTGCAACGCGACGCCGAAAGTTATGTTCTGCCGGCAAATTATGTCGGGGCCTTTTACATTATTTTCGACCAACCGACAGGTGCCCCTGCAATTAAACTTGAGCAAGCGCGGCTGTTTCAAATCCCGGATAACGGCGTATTGCTAACCCAGGAAAGGATTAGCGAAGGCGCTATTGCTGCCGATAAGCTACGTTTTTTCCGGCAGCAACCAGCCAACCAGCTTGCTGAAATATCCGCCCGCTGGTACAGCAGCATCGACCCCGAGCAAGCCTATCAAGACAGTACCACCTATATATTTGGCGGTGGTCCTGGTGTATACAGCAGCTCAGAGCTGAATTGCGATATCCACTTTCGCGGCTTTCATATCGGCACCCAAAGCCAGATCCTGGATCAGGTAAACCACTTTGAAATTGAAATCTTTATTAAGAACAATAAACTTGGCTGTGATTAGTAAAGTTTGTAACGGACATGCTGCAGGATCACCACTGACGCAACTCGGTTTAACAATTATTGGGCTCCCGGCCAGCCAGCGAAGGTAATTTTCTGTTCTGATAATTAAACAGATAACTCTGCATAACACGAAAAGCAAAGGTAGCAACCCCGAGCATTTCTGGAGATGGTTATGAGTGAAAACAACCCTATAAAGCCAAAGCTGGTGCATAGCAAACAGCCTGAAGCACGCCCTGAACCTGGCACGCCGGAATTTGATGCCTGGCTACTTAAGCGGGCGAAAGAGCGCGCTGCGAAGTATTTAACAGATGAGTACGATTTGGGTGACGATGAACGCGGCATACTCGCCGGTGGCTATGATCGTTTACTGATGTCTGAGGAAGAGCTGGCCGAGGAAGAAGAAGCCATGGAGCAAGCGCAGAAGCAAGAACGGCGTAAACACCTTAAGTCTGTTGACTCCAAGTAAGTAGGCCCCGGCTGCATTAAAGCTCGCAACCGATTTAATTTTCATCTGACCCTAATATTTAATTTAATTTTCATCTGACCCTAATATTTAATTTTCATCTGACCCTAATATTCACCCTAATATTCCCTATTGGCTCTGGCCGTCGTCCGGCTTTCACTACAATCGGGGTTTTAAAGGATACACAGGGTCAGGCCTTGAAAGCTACCTTAAAACTGCTGTCGAAACGCCTGCGCCATCAAGCCCAGTTGGTACATCAGTTGGTTAGACTTGGCTAAGTTATGGGCATCGGGTTGCAGGATGGCCATTAGCAGATAGCAGTTCTCGTTGCTAAAGCCTTGGCAGTAAACCAAATGAGTATCGCTGGTGCGCTTTAGCTGAGCCAGTAAAACCGGAAAGCCAGAGCCATTTGCTGCTAAGTGGATATGCCTAACCTGCTCTTGCTTAATGATATCGAGGTTAAACGGATGGTCATAGGCAACATCTTTGCCAAATAGCGCTGGCAGCATGCCGGATTTATATAGCCGGAAATCCTGAATTAACGCCGCGCGCTCTTCTGCAGTTAATACTTCATCCAGCACCTTGCTGGTAAATACCCGGATCACTCGCTAAATTCGCTCAACTTGGCTGTATCAGCCTCTAACAACAGTTTCTCACTAATCCGACTTATTTCTTGTAGTCTTGCTGCACCCGGCCGGAACAAACCAGGCTCTGCGGCGCCGGACGCTTCAATAATCCGCAACATTTTTTCGTATAGCGCGGCACTAAGCATATAACCCGTGGGCTTGTTGTTCGATAACACCGCCACCGGTTCATCAATAAAATACTGGCTTAAGTTTTTGCGGGCTTCTGATACTGAAACCGCCTTTTCGGCCAAAATTGCATGTGACGCCATAACACACCTCTAGTACAAAATTTAGTACATGATTAAATACAAAGCTAGTATGGTGCAGTGTGTGGCGGTTTGCAAGGCGTTTGAAAATAACAAAGGCCGCATTTGCGGCCTTTGTTATCTAACTACTTAAAGAGTTACTTTTGCTTTGCCTATTTAGCGGTATAGCCCTGATAAATCTTTGCTACCAACTCAGACTCTGCAAAATCGATACACTTCATCAGGTTATTTTGCTGACCGGCCTGGGTGGCGTAGTCTTTCTTTAACCACTGCAGTATTGGCTCTGCCAGTTCCTGATAAGCTTCAAGTGGCATGCCGCCAAACTCGCGATAGCCGTTTAATGCACTTACTGCCTGCTGGTGAATATCGCCATCGGAATAGGCCGTGGCTAAGCAACTGGCCTGGGCGTAGTGCTGAAACAGCTTAAGTTCGCTTTGCTGTTTAAACGCCATATCGGCCTGGACCATGCCAGACCCAGCCATCATTAAAATAAATGCCGTTAAAGCTGCTTTGGCTTTCACGCTTACTTAGTCATCATATTATCGAAAAAATCCCGGTATACTTTTTCATCCAGACCAATGTCTGGGCAGGTCAACGCATCTTGCCGAACAGCAGATAACTGCACCTTTCCGTCAGTTACCATTACCGCCTGCGATTGTAATGAGCAATTATCCGCTTCAGTAACAGACCATTTAGCTACCTTCGTCAGCGGTGCCGGCTTGCCTGCTACTATAAATACGTTGCTGTCCTCATACTGAAAATAGTCGTGATCTTTGTAGTCAATTTTAACCAGGTTGCACGGCGGCGTTAGCTGCAATTCTAAGCTCTTGCCCTCGCTGGTTACCGTACAAACATTATTGGCATAACTGACACTGATATTAGCCTGAGCGCACCAAGTAATCATTAGAATAACAGCCAGAAAAGCGAGGCGACTCATACTGAAATTTCCCAAAACACTACCTCGCATTTCTCTTAAAACGCTTCAAGAACGCCCCATACCTCACAAATCAGAATTTGGTGTCTGGCAAGTAAAACAAACTAAAGGGCATGCTACCCGTCACTTTGTTGGCGATAAGCGGGTTAACCATTTTTGTGCATCTCCTTCGCTAAAGTTGCCGATTAGCCGATAAACCTGTTCACTATTGGCCGCCGTAATAAAAATGGTGTTGTCCGGTGCATCGGCGTTTAGCCGAATATAAGCAGTGTAACGCCCATCGCTAAACACTTTAAGTTGAGTGGCAGCATCAATATTAAACACCCCAAGCAAGGCCTGCTGCTGTGCCGTTAACTCATGATTACCACGCCAGGAAAATAAGCGTTCTAATGCCTGCCCAGTGCTGGCACTTCCGGTACGGGCAGCCAAACCTGCCAAAGCTCTATCAGCACCTTCGTAACTCAGCACATCAAAACGGTTGTTGTTTTGCTCAAATACAATGGAAGGCGCAGTGCCTGCCAATACCTGTACGTTGCTGTAGGCGCCGGCTTTGGTACAAATGTTTAAATCGACAAAGGTCAGAACTAATTCATTGCTGGCGCAGTTAAACTCAGGCCACTCTGCCGCAACTGGCTGTGCTAGTAAGCTGCACGCTGACAAAGCCAGAAGTGATAACAGTAAGCATTTTCTATACAGCATTAATTGACCGTAAAGCCCTTAAACACCTGGTCAAGGTACAAGCACCTGCATCCCATGTGAGCTTTTTAGAAAATCAGCATAGCCATTCGTAACTTGCTGCTGCACATCATAATGCTTTTCAATATGCGAAAACTCCGCACAGCCACTGGTCATTACTATTGCGTCATCTTTACTAACACCGGACATGGCAAGCATTTTATCGTCTTTAATAATTCTAAGCGTGGCCACCATGATTGCTGTGCCAAAACTATCCTCTCGTACAAACGACGACACATACTTAAAGCTGCTTCCAGGCTGCGTTACATGCGACAACAGTAAAACATCGCTGTCGCTGCCTTGGCTAATGTTCCGGTAGTATTCTTGTTCTGACCCCGAGTAGGTAGTGAACATGATTGACGCCGGAACCCAGTTTTCTAAATCGTCTTCATCAATCCTGTTGCTGTACTCCAACTCCGCGATTTGATCGTAACCGGCTGGAATACGCCAGTCACAACCCATGTAATCCAGACTTGCAGCCTGACAGGCTGATGCGCATCCTAATAGGCAGATTACAATAAAGCTTGTAGCCGATTTAATTTTCATCTGCCCCTAATTCCCCTTAGGCAAAATACTGCCACAGATAAGCTGATAATGAACCGATGGCAATAACAGCAATAACGCCAAATAGGGGCCACCAGGAACGCGGCTTATTGTTGCTTTGCTGCGCATCAATCAACCGGTATGAAATAAAACCAAGCACTGCTGTTACCACAACAAAGCAAGCTATGGCGACATATACCAATCCAGTTTGCCACCAGGCAACCGCTGCAGAGATTAAGCCAGCATACAGAAAAACTTCAAATGACAAATCAGCGAGAAAGCGTCGCAAACCTTTAGTAAAGCCCGTGGCACGACTCATCTGCAAATGCCTTTCAAATTTATATTTTCTGGTTTAGCGCAAAACTCTTTAATCGGCAGCGGTGCCGGTTCCACTTGAGATAGCTCCATTACTTCTGCTACCCCCAGCTCTAATGTATGTACAAGTTCAAGCTCCTGCGATGTCATATTACTAACTACCAGTTTATTATAGCCAGGTGGCAAACCATCAGGGCGACCCGTTAAAACTGACTGAATAACTGCATCAAGCGATTTATGCCCTTCCGCGATAGCCTTAATACCAGCTCCGTAGGACGCAATACCAAAATTAGTAATTGCCACAGTAACTTTCGCACTGCCCGGCAGATTTTTATTACCTAACTTTCCGCCAGTACTGGCATAGTTGGTAAATTTACCGCCTAAAAGACGCCCGGCAATATCAGCTTTACGATATTTAAAGTTATAGCGAACAATGTCTGAAAGTATCGGCGTTTTACCATCTGTGATTTTACCAGTAATCTCATCACGCAATGGCTGAGTAATTTTCCAAAGTTCATTGGCTCTGATACTAGCAGCTCCCTTGTGCCCGTGTCCCCACATCCCCATTTGCATCTGCAGCTGAAATATTCCAATCCACCAAGTAATGGGATGGTTATATCCGCCTTTGATAAACCGGCGCCATGCCGCCTCGCTACTACCTGCAAAATTCGCAAGGAAGCGATCTTTCTCTACCTGTTCAACTTTTTGTAAAGATTCAACAAAATTTTGAATGTCCTGCTTTTCGGATGCATTTAAATTAAGTGCTGGCATAAATTCCTTTTTAATCACATAACCACATTTAACGTTACCGAATTTTACACATTTTGAAAATTAATTGAAACAAACATAGGCCAGCAAGTGAAAGTTAGTTTTCTGTTGTGGGTGGCTACCTGAAGCAAAACTACCCTTTGTGGACTGGCAATCGGCATTCCAACAAAAACCGGAAAATCGATGCGGTTGGATGTGATAGAAGCTAATCCCGACAAAACACCACTTTCAGGTCAGATTTTTACTATTGCGATGACCGCCTTTGAAGCCTATGCTGACGCTATTGGCGCGACACAAATTAAAATTATGCGCCCGTTAAACCAAAAGCTTATTTCGCTGTATCAGCAAAAAGGTTTTATTTATCAAAAGAGCTGGGGCAGCAACCCTGAACATCTGTGGAAATGGTTATGAGTAACAAAAAAGCAGACAAACCAAAACTGGTACATAGTAAAGACGTTGAAGCTCGTCCTCAGCCGGGCACGCCGGAATTTGATGCCTGGCTACTTAAGCGCGCTAAAGAGCGCGCGGATGAATATTTTACGGGCGAGTACGATTTGGGTGATGACGAACGCGGCATACTTGCCGGTGGCTATGACCGTCTGCTGATGTCTGATAAAGAGCTGGCCGAGGAAGAAAAAGCCATGGAGCAAGCGCATAAGCAAGAACGGCGTAAACACCTTAAGTCTGTCGACTCCAAGTAAGTAGGCCCCGGCTGCATTAAAGCTTGCAGCCGATTTAATTTTCATCTCACCCTAATTTTGTAATTTTGATAATTAAGTAACTATCTTAACAACAGCCCATTTTCACGCATGCTATTTTAATTAATTAGTATTGACAATTTTAAGGAAATTAAATGGCAACTACTCCCAAGAAAACATCTACAACTTCAAGAAAACCGGCTGCTACTCCCAAAAAGCCAGGTGCCGCCACTATTGTCAAAACAACTGACAAACAGGCTGAAGTAACTCTGAAGTCATGGAAAGATTTTTCCGATATTCTCTCATCACGAGTCAGGCCACATTTCAGCCTCTACGAAACGAAGAGAAAAATAAATAACTTACAATCAGAACTAAATATTAAAAACCAGATATCCAAGTTAGAACAAAGAGCGGAAAAGCTAAGTAGAGAACTATCTGAAGCTCTTGAAGAGCAAAAAGCAGCTGATACCCAAAGAGATGAGTTAAAGGGAATCATTGAAGAAATAAATGCCAAACAAAAACTGGAACATCTTTTTAGATGCCTCTCACCAGAAGCCCATGGAGTAATTGAATCTGACGCGAATTTTAGAGCCAACTTCGATGATGGCAAGCAGATCGAAGCTTTTGTGGTTTCAATAGATATACGCCGTTCTACTGAGTTAATGTTGAAAGCCAAAACTGCAAGTGCTTTTGCAAAATTCATAACTACGCTCTGTGCGGACTTCGATAATTTAATTAAAGAAAATTATGGTGTAGTGGACAAATTCACTGGTGATGGAATTCTTGCGTATTCTGATTTATGTGAACACCGATTCTGGTGAATGTGAACACCCAGATTTCCCCGCGTTGGGCTCAGTGCCTTTTTAACCTAGGTGTTCATTTTCAGTCAACTCTGATGTGACTTTTCGCATCGATTCCCCCTTTAATTTTAGTCTGTGAGCGTTGTGCATTAGTCTGTCTAAGATGGCATCGGCCAGCGTGTTGTCACCAATCGCCTGATACCATTCCTCCGTTGGTAGCTGGCTGATCATAATGGTTGAGGCATGCTGATGCCGGTCGTCCATGATCTCCATCAGATCATTACGCTGCGCCGCTTTTAAGGGTTCCAGCCCCCAGTCATCCAGGATAAGGATGTCATACTTAGCAATTTGCTTTAATGCCTTGCTGTAACTGCCATCGGCTTTGTGTTGGCTTAGCTCCAGCAGCAAGCGCGAGAGGCGGTAGTACTTCGCGCTATGGCCTTTCATAATGGCCGTATGGGCCAGAGCACAAGCCAGATAGGTTTTGCCGCTGCCACAGGGGCCGGTAATGAGGATGTTCTGGTGCTTAGCCACCCAGCCACAGCTGAGTAAACCCGCCATAGCCGATTGGTTTAAGCCGCGTGGTTGTTCATAGTTAATATCCCGTGCATTGGCCGCCACTTTCAGGGTGGCAGTGGTGAGGAGTCGCTGTTGCTTGCGGTTGTCGCGGCTTTGCTGTTCATGATCAATCAGCAGCTGTAACCGCTCATCGAACGCCAGAGCCTGATAGGTGCCGGGCTGCTCCAGTTGTTGCAACAGCGCCTGGGCCATGCCGTGTAGTTTTAGTTGTCTGAGTACAGTGATGTTGTGTGTTGTCATGGTGATTTACCTTAATGGAAGCTGTTGGGGCCGCGGATGTTTTCATGTTGCTGCGGTAAGGCTGGCAGGTTGTCGTCTTCCTGTACCAACGTATCGAGGTTGCTGCTGAGGATGGACTTGATGTTTTTTAGCCGGTCTAACTGCTGTTGGTTAGCAATGGCACAAGCCTGATTAATTCGCTCTGGTGGGTATTGCCGGGTCAGGTTGAGTAAGCCTAAACACACACGGTAGCTTTGCTGCTCATGGGCTTTGCTATCAAGCAAGCGCACGACCCAGGCTAAGGTGTCACTGCCGATATCTTTAGCCCAGTTCATTAATCGGCCACGGTTCCACTTATGGTGTTTTTCGTGGCGGATGGGCATGTGCTCTGGCGTGGTGCTTATTCCCCGGCGATGGATACGGGGATGGCTGGCGCCCCGTTTATTCTGGAAGTACAGCGTGATGAGGTTATCCGTGGCATGCAGCTCCAGTTTCTCGCCCACCAGCTGATGCGGAGCCGAGTACAGGTGCTCATCATATTGCACATGGTAATCGATGTTGAGCTTAACCATTTTGATGTACGTGTACTGATACGGCTCACGCGGTAAACGGCCAAGCGCAGGCTTATCTAACTGCTCGAACCATTCCTGGCGGTTGCCGGTAAATTGCTTAAACGGCCGGCTGTTGACGTCTTTTAGTAAGGCACTAATGCAGTGATTCAGCTCGGCCAGCGAGAAGAAGGTGTGGTGTCGCAGCCTGGCTAAAATCCAGCGCTCAATGATTTGCACGCCCACTTCCGCTTTAGCTTTATCCTTTGGCTTACGCGGCCTGGCGGGCATAATGGCGCAGCCGTAGTGGTTAGCCAGTTGCTGGTACGCGGCGTTGATGTCTGGCTCATAGCGACAGGCTTTGGTAACCCCGCTTTTTAAGTTATCCGGCACAATCAGCTTGGGCACGCCACCTAAAAAGCTGAAGGCCCTGGCATGGCTACCCAGCCAGTCCGGTAGCGTCTGACTTAAGGTGGCTTCCGCATAGGTGTAATTCGATGCGCCCATCACCGCCACAAACACCTGCGCAAAGCGGATTTCGCCGGTGCTGGCACAGACAATCGGTACCGTTTGGCCAGCATAATCCACAAACAGCACCTCACCGGCAATATGGGTCTGACGCATCGAGCGGCGCTGCTTTTTCTGCCACTCCATATACAAGTGGCAATACTGGGCATAGCTGTAGCAACGATTTGGGTAGTGCTGGGTGTATTCTTCCCACAGCAGATGTTTGGTCACACCCGGTTTATGCAGCTCTTTATGTACAGCTGTCCAATCCGGCAGTTCAAGTCTGCTGGATACGCATGAGTCAGCCTTGGGATAGATAAGCTGTGCCAGCGCACTATCATCGAGGGTGCAGATGGTTGGCCAGTCGATGCCTTGTTGCTCGGCTGCGCTGGTGACTTTTTGGATAGCGCCGATACTGACGCGCAGGCTATCCCTGACTTGACGAACGGATAGGCCAGCATGCAATCGTAGCCGGAGGATTTCACGAAGTTTACGCATTGATGTTCTCTGTCTGGTCATAACCGTATCCATCTGAAAATGAATAGGTTATCAGTGGTAACAATCAACGCGGGAAAAGCATTCTGGAATTATGTGAACACTGATTCTGGAAATCGGGCAAAAGTGTTCACTTTGCGCCAGAATAGGTGTTCACATTAAATCAGTACGGGTGTTCACATAAAACCAGAATCAGTGTTCACTTTGGGGCAGAATACGCAATTCTAGCGTACTTTACCAGATTCTACTCAGGCTCAGACGCAGGATTTTATGCATTAAAGGCTAGCCAGGAAGCGCATAAAGTGTTTTACGAAAGATACAAAGAGCATCGTTCAAGTTTCACCACGGTATTGAAAAACGTGGGTTTAGGTGTGGGTATCGATTTTGGAAATGTGCATTTGTTAAACATTGCTGGTGCTCTTACAGTAGTAGGGCAACCCGTGGTTTATGCATGCAGAATGGGTGGAGCTCCCGCAGGTGAAACTTACCTGAACCAACCAGCATATGAAGAAATTGCAGAAAAATATTCGGGAGCGACCATAATCGATGAAACAACTATAAACATAAAAGCTGAAGGAGAATTGCTGGCTTACTCAACAAAACTCAATGGAAAGCACGTTAAAATTCAAGTACCTGAATGGAACCATAAAGCTGAATGATTTTCATAAAGCTGAATGATTTTCATAGTAACAAAAAGGCCGCAATTGCGGCCTTTGTCTTATCTAACAACCCAGAAAATTACTTTTTCTTGGCTTTCGGGTTAGGTAAGTCAGTGATGCTACCTTCGTAGATCTCTGCCGCTAAACCGATAGACTCGTTCAGGGTTGGGTGAGCGTGGATGGTTAACGCGATATCTTCAGCGTCGGCACCCATTTCTACTGCTAAGCAGATTTCGCCCAGCATTTCACCGGCATTAATACCAACAATAGCGCCACCTAAAATACGGTGCGTTTCTTTGTCGAAAATCAGCTTGGTAAAGCCTTCAGTACGGGCAGAAGCAATGGCGCGGCCTGAGGCTGCCCATGGGAAGGTAGCGGTTTCTACTTTTAAACCCTGCTCTTTCGCTTCTTTCTCGGTAACGCCAGTCCAGGCCATTTCCGGGTCGGTGTAAGCGACTGATGGAATGCAGCGTGGGTCGAAGTAGTGCTTCATGCCAGCAATCACTTCAGCCGCTACGTGGCCTTCATGCACGGCTTTGTGCGCTAACATCGGCTGGCCGATAACGTCACCAATGGCGTGAATGTGGCTAACGTTGGTACGCAGCTGCTTATCAACATTGATAAAGCCGCGCTCGTCTACCTTAACCCCGGCTTTAGTGGCGTCTAACAGGTTACCGTTTGGCTTACGGCCAACGGCGACTAAAATTTTGTCATAACGTACTGCTTTATCCGGGGCGTTTTTGCCTTCAAAAGTCACGTATAAACCGTCTTTCTTCGCTTCAACCGCAGTAACCTTGGTCGACAACATAATGTTGAATTTTTTGCTGTTGTACTTGGTGTAGGCTTTTACCAGATCGGCATCAGCGGCCGGTACTAACTGATCAGCAAATTCTACTACCGATACTTTAGAACCCAGTGCACGATACACAGTACCCATCTCCAGGCCGATAATACCGCCACCTAATACCAGCATTTCGCCCGGAATATCTTTTAATTCCAGCGCGCCGGTTGAATCAATTACCCGGTCGTCATCTTTTGGAATAAACGGCAGCGCTACCGGCTCTGAACCGGCGGCGATAATGGCGTGTTCAAAGGTAATTTTGGTGTCGCCTACCTGTAAGGTGTTAGCACCGGTGAATTTACCGAAACCGTTTACTACCTTAACCTTACGCATTTTCGCCATGCCGCCCAGGCCATTGGTTAACTGGCTGACCACTTTGTCTTTCCAGCTGCGGATTTTGTCTAAATCAATTTTCGGCTCACCAAAAGTCACGCCGTGCGACGCCATATCGTGGGCGTCGTCAATCACTTTAGCAACGTGTAATAAGGCTTTAGACGGAATACAACCGACGTTTAAGCAAACGCCACCTAAGGTGCCGCGCGCTTCAACCAGGGTAACGTCTAAACCTAAATCTGCGGCACGGAATGCTGCAGAATAACCACCAGGGCCTGCGCCCACGACTACTAACTGAGTTTTGATATCGTTGCTCATCGTATTACCTTCATATTTGTCCGGTTTTCTGACAGCATTACTTTGTAGGGTACGGCTATCAGGCGAAAATAGTGGCGGAATTTTAACATCAGAGCCGCCGCTCTGTAACCCAAGATTGCGTTACTAATGTAAAATTACGCCAGTTTTTGCTGGCGTAAGCTACTTTTACATAATAATTTGCCGGATATCGGCCAGGTAACTGGCCAAAGTGGCAGTAAAGCGTGCTGCTAAGGCACCGTCAATTACCCTATGGTCGTAAGATACCGACAACGGCACCATTAACTTAGGTTCGAACTCTTTACCGTTCCATTTGGGTTTAATCTCAGATTTCGATACCCCCAGAATGGCCACTTCCGGCGCGTTAACTATCGGCGTAAACGCCGTGCCGCCAATGCCGCCTAAACTGGAGATAGTAAAGCAGCCGCCCTGCATATCGGCAGCTGTCAACTTACCTTCCCGCGCCTTGGCCGAGATGTCCATCAGCTCGCGTGACAGCTCAATAATGCCTTTTTTGTTAACGTCTTTTACCACCGGCACCACTAGCCCGTTGGGCGTATCTACCGCTATGCCCAGGTGAATATACTTCTTCATAATCAGGCTTTGGCCATCGTCCGACAGCGAGCTGCAAAAGGTCGGGTAATCTTCCAGCGCCTTGGCCACCGCCTTCATAATAAATACCAGCGGCGTGTATTTCACGCCCAGCTTTTTCTTATCGGCTAAGGCATTCTGCTCTTTGCGGAAGTCCTCCAGGCCGGTAATATCGGCTTCGTCAAACTGGGTAACATGCGGAATGCGCACCCAGTTGCGGTGCAGGTTATTACCCGACAGCTTTTGAATGCGCGATAACGGCTTGCTTTCTACTTCGCCAAATTTGCTAAAGTCGACTTTCGGCCAGGCGATTAAATCAAAGCCCATGCTATTGCCACCGCCAGCAGAACCAGCAGAGGCCGCACCACTTTCAACCCGCTGCACCAGCTGCTTAACATAGCTTTGCACATCTTCTTTTACTACCCGGCCTTTACGGCCACTGCCTTTCACCTTGGCCAGGTTAATGCCAAACTCACGCGCTAAGCGGCGAATAACCGGTGAGGCATGGGCATAGGCGCTGTTCTCAACAAAGCCGTCGCTGGACGCTGCGCTTTCTGGCGTTTTAGTTTCCGCTTTTGGCGCAGTGTCAGTTTTTGCTTCGGCTTTTTCTGCTGCTGGTGGTGCGTCGGCAGGTGCTGCCTCGCCATCAGCCGCAGCGGCAAATACCATAATCAGGCTGCCGGTCGACACTTTATCGCCAACGCTCACCTTAATTTCTGTGACCTTGCCATCGAACGGCGCCGGTACTTCCATACTGGCTTTATCGCCTTCAACACTGAGCAGTGACTGGTCAGCTTTAACGCTGTCACCCACTTTTACCAGAATTTCAGTCACTTCTACCGGGTCGCCACCAATGTCAGGCACTTCAACGTTTTTGCTGGCGCTGCCGCCTGTTTTTTTGGCTGGGGCACTATCCGCCTTTGGCTCGTCTGCTTTTTTAGCTGCAGCGGGCTTTTCATCGGCTTTATCTTCGCCAGCGCTTTCGCCTTCAAAAATCATAATCAGGCTGCCGGTTTTCACCATGTCGCCGGTTTTTACTTTAATTTCTTTGACCACACCGCCTGCGCTGGCCGGTATTTCCATGGCGGCTTTGTCGCCTTCCACGTTAATTAAAGACTGATCGGCTGCAACCTTATCGCCGACTTTAACCATAATTTCGGTTACTTCAACTTCATCTGCACCAATGTCCGGCACTTTAATATCAATCGTCATACGTTATCCCCTTACGCGTACAGCGGATTGGTTTTGGCCGTATCAATGCCAAATTTCTTAATGGCCTCGCTTACCACCGCTTTTTTCAGCTCGCCTTGTTTTACCAGCTCGGTCAGCGCAGCAACGACGATGTAACCAGCGTTCACTTCAAAATGCCGGCGCAGGTTCTCACGGCTGTCAGAGCGGCCATAACCATCGGTACCCAGCACCTTGTAAGACACAGCCGGTAAAAAGGCCCGTACCTGCTCGGCGTAGTTTTTCATATAGTCGGTTGCGGCAATCGCTGGCGCCGTGTTCATTACCGTGGCAATAAACGGCGTTTTGTCCTTAGCGTCCGGGTGTAACATGTTGTAACGCTCAACGTCCTGACCATCGCGCGCCAGCTCGTTAAACGAGGTAACCGAGTACACATCAGAGGCAACGCCGTAATCTTTGCTTAAAATCTCAGCCGCTTTGCGCACTTCATTAAAGATGGTGCCCGAGCCTAACAGCTGCACCTTGCCGCGATCGCCGTTGTACGACTCCAGTTTATAAATACCGCGGCGAATGCCTTCTTCGGCGCCTTTTGGCATGGCCGGGTGGTGGTAGTTTTCATTCATTACCGTAATGTAGTAATAAATGTTTTCCTGATCCGGGCCATACATGCGACGAATACCGTCCTGCATAATTACCGCCAGCTCGTAAACATAGGTTGGGTCGTACGAAATACAGTTTGGCACTGTACTGGCCAGTACATGGCTGTGGCCATCTTCGTGCTGCAAGCCTTCACCGTTTAGTGTGGTACGGCCGGCCGTGGCGCCTAACAGGAAACCGCGCGCCTGCTGATCGCCCGCCATCCAGGCCATATCGCCTACCCGCTGGAAACCAAACATCGAGTAGTAAATGTAGAACGGGATCATCGGCAAATCGTTGGTGCTGTATGAGGTGGCTGCCGCTACCCAGGACGACATGGCGCCCAGTTCGTTAATACCTTCCTGCAGTACCTGGCCGCCAGTGTCTTCTTTGTAGTAGCTGACCACAGAACGGTCTTCCGGCGTATAGGTCTGGCCGCCCGGGTTATAAATACCAATTTGCCGGAACAAGCCTTCCATACCGAAAGTACGGGCTTCATCGGCAATAATCGGCACTATTTGCTTACCGATATGTTCGTCTTTTAACAGAATATTCAGAATACGGGTGTAACCCATGGTGGTGGATATTTCACGCTTTTGCTCTACCAGCAATGGCTCAAAAGCCTCCAGTTCTGGCAGGGTTAACGGCTTGGTGAAATTAGGCAAGCGTACCGGAGTGTAACCATGCAGCGCCTGACGGCGGTCGTGCAGGTATTGCAGCTCAGGCGAGCCTTTTGGCAGTTCAATGTAGGGTAAGTCAGCTACCGCGTCTTCACTGATATAGTCTTCCAGCCCCAGGCGTTTGCGTAATTGCAGCACGTGGGTTAAGTCCATCTTTTTCACCTGGTGGGCAATGTTCTTACCCTCGGCCGCATCGCCCATGCCATAACCTTTGACGGTTTTGGCCAGAATAACAGTGGGCTTGTCGGTGCAGTTTTGCGCTGCCTTAAAGGCGGCAAACAGCTTGGATGGCTCGTGGCCACCGCGTTTTAAGGCAAAGATTTCTTCGTCGGTCATATCCGCCACCAGCGCGGTGGTTTCCGGATAACGGCCAAAGAAGTGCTTGCGCACAAAGGCGCCGTCGTTGGCTTTGTAGGCCTGGTAGTCACCGTCGACCGTTTCGTTCATCAGCTGCAACAGCTTACCGGTGGTGTCTTTGGCCAGCAGTTTATCCCAGCCGCGGCCCCACACCACTTTAATCACATTCCAGCCGGCGCCACGGAATAAGCCTTCCAGTTCCTGGATGATTTTACCGTTACCCATTACAGGGCCATCGAGGCGCTGCAGGTTACAGTTAACTAAAAAGCACAGGTTATTCAGTTTTTCGCGAGCGGCAAAGCTGATGGCACCGCGTGACTCCGGCTCGTCCATCTCGCCATCACCTAAAAAGGCATACACCCGTTGCTCTGTGGTGTCTTTTAAACCGCGGCCATTTAAATACTTTAAAAACCGCGCCTGATAAATAGAGGCGATCGGGCCTAAACCCATAGAAACCGTCGGGAACTGCCAGAACTCAGGCATTAATTTCGGGTGCGGGTAGCTTGATAAACCTTTGCCGTCGACTTCCTGGCGAAAACCATCAAGCTGGGCAGCCGTTAAGCGGCCTTCGACAAAGGCGCGGGCATAAATTCCCGGCGAAATATGGCCCTGATAATAGACTAAGTCGCCACCGTCTTTGTCATTCGGTGCGCGGAAAAAGTGGTTAAAACAGGTTTCGTAAAACGCGGCTGAAGATTGGAACGAGGCCATATGGCCGCCCAGATCCAGCTCTTTTTTCGAGCCGCGCAGCACGATCATAATGGCATTCCAGCGAATAACCGAGCGAATACGCCGCTCCAGATTGACATCGCCCGGGTAGGCCGGCTCTTGCTGCGGCGGGATAGTATTAATGTAGTTAGTGGTAACACCGGTTGGCATGGCCACGCCTTCTAAGCGGGCCTGCTCTAATACCTGTTCAAGCAGGAACTGCGCCCGCTCAATACCTTCGGTGCGCACCACTGACTCCAGCGCTTCCAGCCACTCTTTTGTTTCCAGAGCATCGATGTCAATCTTGCTGACTTCAGACATATCGAGGTTTCCTATGGTTGTTCACGCCCGCGGGCGCTGAAAATTAGTTGTTTTAACCCTGTTGCGAGCGGCGCAACGAGCGTTCGATCCGCGAGCGCTCTTTGTCCAGCGCTAACAAGGCTTCTTCAATAAACGCCAAATGGCCATTACTGGCCTGCCGGGCCAGCTCAGGCTGGCGGCTGATCACCGCTTGCATCAGACGGCGCCGGTGATCATTCAGCTTTTCGGCTATGCCGTCACGCTGTTGCAATGCCGCCAGATTAAGGCGGATATTCTGTTCCGTTAACGGTGTTAAACTTCTTACCAGGTGTAACAACACCACATTATGTGATGCTTCGGCCACTGCCAGATAAAACTGGCTAACCGCCTTGGCTTCAGCCTCGGCATCCTGAAACTGCTGATTCAGGCAAATTTCTTCGTATAAGCTTTTGATTTTTTTATGATCGCTCTCGGTACCGCGCAGTGCCGCATAATAAGCACAAATGCCCTCTAAGGCATGGCGGAACTCCAGAAAATCAAATTGTGAATCCGGATACTGCGCCATCAGGCTAAATAACGGATCGGTTAAATCCTTTACCAGATTATCGCAGACATAGGTACCGCCCCCCTGGCGCCGGCTAACCAAGCCCCTGGCTTCCAGCTTTTGAATAGCTTCACGTAACGAGGGCCTGGATACCGCAAAACGTTCCGCTAACTCGCGCTCAGACGGCAACTTTTGCCCGGGCGCGAAACTGCCTTCCAATAGCAGGTGTTCCAGTTGCGCCACTATCTGATCAGACAGCTTTGCTGGCTTTATTTTTAAATCAGCCATAATGGGTTAGTAAAGTCCTTATTTATGCGACAGCGGTAAATTGGTCTTACCAATAGTTAAAAGTGGCGTTACGGTAGCATTTTTACAATAACAAGTAAATAAAGCAGAGATCCACAGCAAAGGCAAAAACAAATTTTAATTAGAGTATAAACTCAAAAAATAGCGGAGCAACGCAGGCAGTATGCAATTGGTCTGACCAAGTTAAATGCTGACAATAAAATCCACTGGCGGCAAAGCTGTAAATTAGCGGGCGTTACGCATACAATAGCCGCTGTTTTTTTAACGGTATTGTCGGCGCGTGTCAGAACAGTTATTAGCTACGCTTAAACAAGCCTTTGGTTACAGCGCTTTTCGCGATGGCCAGGCCGAAATTATTGACGCTGCGTTAAATGGCCGCGACAGCTTTGTGCTGCTACCCACCGGTGGCGGCAAATCCTTGTGTTATCAGTTACCCGCGCTGCATTTGCCGCAGGTAACCATAGTGGTGTCGCCACTGATGTCGCTGATGAAAGATCAGGTCGACGCCTTGCAGGCCAATGGTATTGCCGCCGAATTTGTTAATAGTAGCCTCAGCCGCGAAGCGGTATTAGAGGTGTTTGCCAGGCTACGCCGTGGTGAGTTAAAGCTGCTGTATGTCGCCCCCGAGCGTTTATTACAACCGGCTTTTCTCGATCGGCTAACTGACGTTGGCGTCAGCCTGTTTGCCATTGATGAAGCGCATTGTATTTCGCAGTGGGGCCACGATTTCAGGCCAGACTATATGGCGCTGGCGCTGTTAAAGCAGCGCTTTGCCAGTGTACCGGTAATGGCATTAACCGCCACCGCCGATATTGCCACGCGTCAGGACATTGTGCAGCAGCTGACATTGCAAAACCCCTGCATTTATACCGGCAGTTTCGACCGGCCCAATATCCGTTACACCGTGCAGGAAAAATTCCGGCCACTGGAGCAGGTGGTCAGCTATTTAAAAGAGCAGGACGGCACGGCCGGTATTATTTATTGCAGCTCGCGGCGTAAAGTCGATGAGCTGAGCGGCCAACTTCGCGAGCGCGGTTTTAAAGTAGCGGCTTACCACGCCGGCCATGACAGCGAGCAACGTGGCCGGGTACAGGACGATTTTAAGCGGGATGATATTCAGATCATCGTCGCCACCGTGGCGTTTGGCATGGGAGTGAACAAATCAAATATCCGCTTTGTTATTCACTTTGAATTGCCGCGCACCATTGAAGCTTATTATCAGGAAACCGGCCGCGCCGGTCGCGATGGCGTGCCGGCTGAAGCCTTAATGCTGTTTGACCCGGCCGACATTACCCGCATGAAACGCTGGCTGGAAGCCGAAGAAAACCCTGCCCGGGCCGAAGTGGCCTGGCAACGCTTTCAGGCGATGGCCGCCTTTGCCGAAGCCCAGACCTGCCGCCGCCTGGTACTGCTGAATTACTTTGGTGAAGCCCGCCAGCAGCGCTGTGGTAACTGCGATATTTGCTTAAACCCGCCGCAGCAATTTGATGCCACCGAGCTGGCCCGTAAAGCGCTGTCTTGTGTGTACCGGGTAGAACAAAGTTACGGCATGGCGCATGTGATTGAGGTACTGCGCGGCAGTCAGAACCAGAAAATCCGCGAGCAGGCGCACGATAAACTCAGCACCTGGGGTCTGGGCAAAGATCACAGCCACGATTACTGGCTCAGTGTGTTACGCCAGCTGGTGCATTTTGGCTATTTACAGCAAGATATTACCCGTAACTCGGTGCTGCAATTATTACCAGCGGCCCGGCCGCTGCTGCGCGGCGAAACTAACCTGCAACTGGCAGTGCCCAGGCTGCAAAGCAGCCAGAAGGTACCGGCCAAGCTCGGTAACCAGAAGTATGACCGGGCCTTATTCGCCCGCTTACGCACCTTACGCAAACAGCTGGCCGAGCGCGACGATGTCCCCCCCTTCGTGGTGTTCAGCGATGCCACCTTAATTGATATGTGTCAGCGTTTACCTACCGACAATGGCAGCATGCTGGCGGTGTCCGGCGTTGGTAACACTAAGCTCAGCCGCTATGGCGCTGAATTTATTGCTGAAATTGGTGATTATCTGGCAAATCAAGGCTAAGCTTATGTTGCTTTTGTATAGCTTAAACGTAATTAAATAGCATCTTGCACTGTTAAATAAGTGCCCGATTAAAGCAGACTATGCTAAAGTTCCGGCTAAAGCTCCGGCTGAATTCCGGCACTATTTCCAGCAAACGGAGACCCTCTGTGGTAACGGCAAAACCCCTGTTAGTTGCTTTATTGTTGTGGTTTTGCAGCTGGCCGCTGCTGGCTGCGCAAAGTGAAACTAACCGACTGACCCCTTACACGGCTGACAAAGTCAGCATCCAGCATTTGTATGCTATCAGCGCCCGCAATGAGTTGACCCTGGAGGATATTCTGGCTGATCCGGCCTATCTTCATCGTTTTCAGGCCATTCAGGGCGATAAGCGGATCCTGTTCAGTGACCAGCAGCCGGTGTGGTTTAAGGCCCGCCTGCGTAATACCAGCAAGCAAGCTGCCAGCTGGTTGCTGGAATATAATTTTCCGATGGTCGATAAGCTCGAGGTTTACCGGGTAGACCGCGCCAGTAAAGATATTGAGCTGTTAAACCGCACCGGCAATGATTACCCGTTTAACGAGCGGGCTCTGCCCTACCGGGGCTATGTCACTGAACTTAGCTTCGGCCCGGAGCAAGAATTCGATGTTTATATACGGGTAGTCGATGCTGCGATAATTCCCAGTGATATTACCCTGTGGCAACCCACTGCTTTTATCCGGGTGCAGCAAGGTAACGCTATTTTTGATGGTGTATTAACCGGCATTCTGCTGATGCTGGCGTTACATAGTTTATTGCTGTTTAATCAGCAACGGCAGCGCCAACGGCTGTATCAGGCGCTGTTTTTTGCTGGCTTTGCCATGGTGTTGGCCATTTTAAATGGTCTGGCGTTTCCGCTGTTATGGCCGGACAACCCGGCGATCAATCTGGCTGTGCTGTATATTGCTTCGGGGTTAACCCTGTTATGTCTTAACCTGTTTATCCGCGCCAGGCTGGAACAGCCGCTATCGCAGTTCTGGCAAGTATTACATATGGGCAATAACCTGCTGACCCTTTGCCTGTTGTTCAGTCCGTTACTAATTGACGGCGAATGGCGCTTCTGGCTGTTGATGGGCTCTATTACTATGGTGCTAGGCAGCAATATTGTACTGACCTTACATCATACGATTGCCGGCCAGAAAAGTGCCCGCTCGCTGGCACTGGCCTGTTTCTTTTTACTGTTAAGCGCGGTTATTCTGACCACCGCCCAGTTGGGTTACTTTAAGCAATTACTGGATTGGCATTATTTAACCCTATTGCTGATCCTGCTCAGCATGACGGTTATCCACTATAGCCTGGACCATATTCACGCCGAACAAACCACCGACCAAGGCTCGCTGCAACAACTGCGTAAATACCAGACACTGTTTCAGCAGGCTGCAGAAGGGCTCTTTGTTGGCAATGCCGAAGGCCAGTTACTGAACGCCAACCCGGCGTTGCTACAAATTTTAGGGTACCAGCATCTTAACGAGTTACGTCAGGATGTTGGCGGCCACGGTATGGCCCGCTTTTATGCCAACCCAAGTGAACGCCAGGATTTTATTGCCCAGCTACATAAACATGGCCAGCAACAAGCAGAAATTCGTGGTTTACGCGCCGATCGCAGCCCATTCTGGGCGTTATTATCAGCCCGGCTGGTGCCGGCAACGGCTACTGAACCGGCCTATATTCATGGCTCAGTAATTGATATCAGCAAGCAGAAGCTGGCTTACGAGCAACTGAGTTATCAGGCAAACCACGATACCATTACCGGCCTTTACAACCGGCATTATTTACAGCAACAGCTTACCCGTAGCCTGTATCAGGCTGCCAAGCGCAACAGCAGCCTGCTGTTTATTGATGTGGCACAGTTTAATGATATTAACACCCGCTTTGGCCACAATGCCGGTGACAGCCTGTTAAAGCAGCTGGGCCAGCAGCTGGCTAAGCATTTAGCGCCGGCCGATATGCTGGCCCGACTGGAAAAAGACCAGTTTGCCTTATTGTCACCGGGTAAAAATGCCAATGAAGCACTGGTAGTGGCATACCGGCTGGTAGATCAAATCAAAGCCTTTGAATTCAGCTGGCAACAGCAACCATTTACTGTCAGCATCAGTATCGGCATCAGGGTAATTGATAACAGCCGGCTGGACAGTGACAGTTTCCTGCTGCAAGCGGCAACCGCAGCAGCGACCGCCCGCGACAAAGGCCAGAACCGGATCCACCTGTATACCGAACCGCTGCTAACCAGCTAAGCGGCTTGGCGTATAAATTTGCATCACCCCCTTGCTGAGTTGATCGTGCTCAGCGTAGAATGGCAACGCGATAATCCGTCGTTTCTTTATTAAGCAAATCCTTTATGTATTTCGTTCGGAGTCTGTATGCAACGGCTGCGTGAATTATCGCGTCGTGTTGAGGCTGTGTATGGCGAAATAGCGGAGACTTTCAACAATTATCAGCAACGCCAGGGCTTACAATGCCGCAGCGGTTGCGGTGAGTGTTGTCTGGCGCCGACTATTGAAGCAACCGTGCTGGAAATGTTGCCGCTGGCATTGTACTTGTTTGATCAAGGCAAAGCTGAACAAACACTTGCACAACTCGAGCAGTTAACTGAGCCGCAAGGCTGTTTCTTCTATCAGAAGCTATCGTTTGATGGCAAGCAGGGCCAGTGCAGCGTTTACCAGCAGCGGCCGAGTATATGCCGGATGTTCGGCGCGGGCGGCTATCGGGATAAAACCGGCCAGACGTCACTATCGGCCTGTAAAACCATTAAACTGGATAACCCAGGCAAGTACCAGCAAAGCCTGATTATGCTGCAAAGCGAGCCACCGCCGCTGATGATGCTCAGCAAAGAGCAGGTAAACGAGCTGGATTACCAGTTGGGTAACAACCATTATGGCATTAACACAGCTCTGCAATTGGCGTTAGAGCAGGTACTGTTTAAAGCCAGCTACAGTTTTGAGCAGACCGACCAGCAAATTGCCTGATACGGCCTGCTAAAAGAGCAGGCCGGTTAGAAACCAGCCAGCACCACCTTACCCATGGCTGTACCACTCTCCAGTAACGCATGCGCCTGGCGCAGGTTGCTGGCATTAATGCTACCCAGTGTTTGCTGCAGGGTGGTTTTTACCTGACCTTGCTCAATCAACCGGCTTAAATCGCTTAGCAGCTGATGCTGTAACTGCATATCGGCAGTGGCAAATAACGAGCGGGTAAACATAAATTCCCAATGTAGCGAAATACTTTTTTGCTTTAGTGGCATAATATCCAGGCCGCCGGCCGGGTCGTCGATCAGAGCCAATTTGCCTTGTGGTGCCAGTAATTTTACAAACTCGGGATAGTGCTGATCGGTATGAGTTAAGCTGGCAACATGGCTGACCGCATCGATACCCAGCTCAGCTAACTGCGGCTGTAGTGGCTTGCTGTGGTCGATAACATAATGTGCGCCCAGTTCTTTTACCCAGGCTTGTGTTGCCGGCCGCGACGCCGTTGCCACAATACAGACACTGGTCAGTTTGCGAGCCAGCTGCAGCAATACCGACCCTACGCCCCCAGCCGCCCCGGTAATTAACAATATGGGCCGGGGATACTTCAGGCTGGGCTTATCCAGCTCCAGCCGGTCGAACAGTAATTCCCAGGCAGTGATCGCCGTTAGGGGCAAAGCGGCGGCTTCGGCATAACTTAAATTGGCCGGCATCAGTGCCACTAAACGCTCATCCACTAACTGATACTCGGCATTAGAGCCACTGCGGTTCAGCGCACCGGCGTAATACACCTTATCACCCGGTTTAAACAGCGTTACTTCGTCACCACAAGCCACTACTTCACCCGCAGCATCCCAGCCCAGTACTTTAAATTCACCATCAGCCGGCGCCACCCGGGTGCGAATTTTGGTATCTACCGGATTAACCGACACCGCCGCCACTTTTACCAGCACATCGCGACCAGCAGCGTCTGGCTGTGGCAGTTCAATATCCAGTAATGCGTTGGGATCGCTGATGGCCAGCGAGTGTTGGTAGCCTACTGCTTTCATGCTGATTCCTTAATTTACAAATGATAGCGATAAGCCCAGAACTGACTTTGCCGTTCATCTGTTTTTTATTCGTTATAAAAAACAAGACTATCAGAAATTTTGGCCTCAGCCACTGTGTTCGATAATAATAGTGCATTGGCGGTTATATGTTATGCCTTAGCTAACGGGAAAACGGCCGCTTTATTGGTTATCATAGCCATAGTTAACCGCCTGCTGCTGAGAATCATTTGCCAGAATTAAGCCCGCTGTTTTTAGGATCCCAACTGCTTGCTGCTATTGCCTTTGGCTGTGGCATTTTTGCGTTCTGGCAGCAACAACGCAGCGCTATGCTGAAGTTCTGGTTTATTTCTGCCGTGCTTAATGCCTGCCATTTCGGCCTGCTTGGCCAGGTTGAAGCCGCGCTCTTTGTTGGCTTAACCGCTATCCGCTTTCTGGTTGCCGCCATGCAACCCCGCCAGCACTGGATGCTGTTATTTATGGCGGCTGCCACCGTGATACTGCTAACCACCTATAACAATCCACTAAACTTACTGCCTTATGTCGCCGCTATGCTGGGTACTTATGGCAGCTTTCAAACCCGACTTGGCCGGGTGCGGCTATGCATGGCGCTTGGCGCCAGTGCCTGGATTATCCATAACATCCTGGTAGGTTCACCGATGGCGGTATTGATGGAACTGGCTTTTTTACTGAGCAACCTGGTTGGCTTCTTGCGGGCCCGGCGCCTGGCCGCCAACCAGCTGAGCTGAGCTTACCCGGACGGCAGCTGGTCGCATATCAGCATTATTTTTTCAGCTCGCCCTTGCAGTTGGCTGCCAGCGCGCTCATTATCCTTATACACCCTGATTTCAAGCGAGCAGCAGAAACTTTGACGATGCGTTGGTTAAGTGCTATTGCCCTGATATTATACTTAAGCCTGCTGGTAACGCCGCAGGTGTCCAGTGTGCATGCCCGCTATTTTAGCCCATTAGCTGACAGCCAGATCCAGGCGATAGAGCCGTTAACCGGTCAAAGCAGCCTGCTTAGCGAGCAAGAAAGTAGCGATGACAACGACAACAGCCTGCTACTTGCCGCTGATAAGCTCCCTTTATACCTGAACCCGACCCTCAGCATTCTGCCAGCCAGCGTTGCACTGCTTCAGCTTAAGGCCGCTCATCCGGTGCGTGCTCCCCCTTTAACCTCCACCATTTAAAACATTTCCGGCATTTTTGCCACAACACAGTTTTTAAATAAGCCGGTGCGGCCTCTGCGTTCCGGCAGTGAGGAATACCATGAAGAAATTAGCTTTATTTCCTGTTGAACCTATTGATCATCTTGTACAACCTGGTCAGTTTGATCAGGCCAAATTAACCTCGCCAGCGTTGCAACTGGTCAGCGACTTTAAACAAAGCCAGCCTGACATGATTAACGACGCTGTGGCGGCCAGCGACGTACTGGCTTTAATGCAACTGGAGCGCTGTAAACTGAAACTGGTAGTTGATGAGCATGGCGAACTCAGCGGTATTATCCATCTGGAACAGTTATCAGATCAGGCCATTATGCGTCGGGTTGCGCTTGGTGATAATCGCCAGGAAATCAAAGTCGCTGATTTAATGCAGCCACGCCAGCGCATTAAAGCGCTTGCCTGGCAACAACTGCAGCACTGCACCGTTGCCGATGTCTTGAACACTCTGCAATCGACTGGTGAGCAACATTGTGTAGTTGTCGACCGGGAAACCCATCAGATCCGCGGGGTTATCAGTGCTCAGGACATTGCACGCCGGCTGCAATTGCCCTGGCATAATCGTCAGGCACCGACCTTTTTACAGTTGTTCGATAACATCAGCGCTTAAAACGGACGGCTGGTCGCGCTATGTTTGAACCTGAACGGCGAAACAGGTAGTTTAGCTGTTCAGGTTATTAACACGAGAACCCGCCCAGTGAAACTTTCCCATTTAACGTTATTATTAAACAGTAGCTTGCTATGCAGCGCCTTGCTGGCTGGTAAGGTTGCCTATGCTGCCAGCGTGCCACAGCCTGAACTTAATATGGCAGCGGCCAGCAGCCCGTATTTTGAAGCCGAAGATATTTTTGCGCTGGAATACGCCAGTGATGTGCAGATATCGCCCGATGGCAACAAAATTGTCTATGTGCGCAACAGCAATGACATAATGACTGACAGCACCCGCAGCAGCCTGTGGTTACTGGATGTAAAAACCGGCCAGCAATTGCCGCTGTTTGCCGATAATTTTAATTACAGCCAGCCGCGCTGGTCGGCTGATGGCAGTAAGCTGGCTTTTATTAGTGACCGCAGTGGCAAAGCACAGATCCATCTGCATTATCTGGCAGAGGCTAAAACCGCACAGCTGTCGCGCCTGCAGCAAACCCCCGCCAATCTGACGTGGTCACCCGATGGCAGGCAGCTGGCCTTTACCATGAATGTGGCCGCCAGTGAGGCTGACGTGCAAAAGCGGGTTAAAAAAGTGCAAAAGCCCGCCGGTGCCAGCTGGTCAGAACCCGCGGTAGTGCTCGACCGGGCCCGTTATCAGGCCGATGGTCAGGGTTTTTTAAAACCGCAATTCCGGCAAATTTTTGTATTACCCACCAGCGGCGGCAGCGCCCGCCAGCTAACCGCGGGCGATTTTCACTATGGCAGCGATTTAACTTTCAGCCCCGATAGCAAAGCACTGCTTTTTTCGGCCAACCTGGACCCGGAGTGGGAGTTTCAGCCCCGCGACAGCAACCTGTACCAACTAAGTTTAAGCAGCGGCCAGTTAACTGCCCTGACAACCATGCCCGGTACCGAGTCAGCACCGGTATTTTCGCCCGACGGCAAGCAACTGGCATTTTTGTGGCAAACCAATGCGCTGGTGCCTTATAGCAACAGCAAGCTGAAAGTGCTGGCGCTAAACAATAATAACATCAGCGATGTGGCAGCTGATTTTGATCGCAGCATTGGCGCAGCCGAATGGCTTAGCAACAGCAGCTTTGTCGTGCAATATGATGATCGTGGCCAGCGCAAACTGGCAACACTCACCCGCGCCGGCAAACTCACCGTACTGACCGCCAGCTTAGGTGGCGTATCGCAACCGCAGCCTTATTTAAGCGGCCAGTTTAGCCTGGCCAATAATGGTAATCTTGCTTACACCCACGGTAGCAGCCAGCGCCCCAGTGAAGTGGCAGTGCTGCAAAAGGGCAAAAGCACAATATTAACCGCCCTGAACGAGGATTTACTCGGCCACAAAAAACTGGCACAGGTACATGAGATTAGTTACAAATCGTCGTTTGATGGCGAGGAAATTCAGGGCTGGTATCTTACCCCGCCAGACTTTGACCCAGCCAGAAAATATCCGCTGTTATTGGAAATTCATGGCGGGCCGCACTTAGCGTATGGTACACACTGGAGCGCAGAAATGCAGCGCTATGCCAAAGAAGGTTATGTGGTGTTTTACAATAACCATCGTGGCAGTTCGTCGTATGGCGAGCGCTTCGCCATGCTGCTAAATGGCAAGTACAGCTCAGCCGAAGATTACGCTGACCACGACAGTGGGGTAAACGCCATGCTGGAACTGGGCTTTATAGACGAAAACAACCTGTTTATCGGCGGGGGCTCGGCCGGCGGCATTGCCACGGCCTATGCCATTGGTTTAACCAACCGCTATAAAGCAGCAGCCGTGGTAAAACCGATAATTAACTGGTTAAGCAAGGTGCTCACCGGCGACACTTACCTGTACCAAACCTTTCACCAGTTCCCGGGCGTGCCATGGGAAAACGTTGACCATTACTGGCAACGTTCGCCGCTAAGCCTGGTAGGCAACGTGCAAACGCCCACCATTCTGATCACCGGTGAGCAGGACCGCCGCACGCCCATTTCAGAGTCAGAGCAGTTTTATCAGGCGCTGCAAATCCGTCGGATAGACACCGCGCTGGTACGGATACCCGGGGCACCGCATGGCATTTCAAATAAGCCCAGCCGGATGATTGAGAAAGTAGAATATATGCTGGCCTGGTTTGAAAAATACCGCACGCCAAGCGAATAGTAGGTTAAACCAAACTCGAAAAGGTCACACAGGCTTACCCTAAGCCGACCGTTGAAGCCCTGGACGGGCGGAAACGAGCCCCCATGGATGGGTTTACGGCGTGTCGGAGTGGGTAAACCTGTTTGGCCTAAGCATCCCAGTGCTATATAGCTTTAAAATAGCGGTCTAAAATTGCCAGTGTATCGCGGATAGTGCCGATTCGCTGCTCAATAGTCGCATCAAGCGGCCGGATCCCAATTTTTGCGCCCAGCACCAGTAGCGCTTCAGGGTTAGTGCAAGCGGCCAGGCAATCATGCATGGCCTGCTCGGTCATCCAGCTACCGGGTTCGCCATGTGTTACTGTTTCGCTGCTGCGCGGTGGCTGATGGCTATCGCGCCAGGCACCGTAGTCGCTGGCGTGATCCGATACCCCGGAGAACATCACACCACTGAGTAAGCCTGCCGCCTGCGTGGCCTGGATATGCTCAAGCGCGCCTGCCACCGTTCGGGTTTCAAATACCGAACGACCCCAGTTAATTACCATACCCAGTTGCTGTGGCGCCGGCAGGGTTGCGTTTAACTGCTGCAGCACGGCCAGCTCATCAGTCAGCGCTAAAAAGCCTTTAGACGGCGCATGGCTGGCAACATAGGCATCACAGTGTTCAATCACAATCTTCGCCCCTTGCCAGTCCCAGCTCAGCAGGGTTTGCAGCGAGGCCAGCAGTGCGGCTTTGGAAGCCGCCGCTTTATGCCGGGCCGGTGCGGTCTGGATCATAATGGCACTAACAGCCTGGCGGCCCAGATGAGCGTTAAGTTTGCCAATGGCAACACAGGCTTGCTGCATAAAATCCAGTGCGGCCTGACGGCCGGCTTCATCAGCAGAGGCAATGCCAAATAACGGGTTCTGGCTAAGTGCATTCATAATGCCGGGAATGCAGGTAAACACATAATCCCATTTGGCATCGATATTAGCTAAAAACCAGTTATCATCATGCTGATGCAGGCTACCCAGAAACGGATGCTCCAGCCCCTTAATATTGGGCAGGGCTTTTAATTCATTATAAAAAGCCGTTTCCAGTTCAGGGCTCCAGCCGCTATGGTTGGGTGAAGCAGCATAAGCGCCAAGGGTGTATTTCATTGCACGTTTTTCCGTTTTCTCATCAGAGCGGTTTAATCATCAGGAGAGTTAAGGGTAAACACCAGATGTTTACGCATATCTTTTAGCACAAAGCCTTTTTTCAGCAGCAAACCGCTTAAGCGCTTTTGCCACAGTAGTAACTGTGGCTGCGCAGCATCCAGCGCTGCTTGCTCAGCAAATTGCAGCCGCACCAGTAACGAGCCAGGAAAAGCTTCATATTCCAGGCTAAACCAGCATTGCACCACGCCTGGCACTTCTGCTAGCGCCTGCTGCTCTAACGCCGTTACGGCAGATAGCACCGCAGCCTGTTGCTTAAGTTGTACTTTAGAGAGTTTTTTCATTAATTGGGTTTCTTATATTAACAATACTGCCCGGCCACCCAGCCGCTGGCCCAGGCCCACTGGAAATTATAGCCACCAAGCCAACCGGTGACGTCGACCACTTCACCAATAAAATACAGCCCTGGCTGGTTTTTTGCTTCCATGGTTTTCGACGATAAACCATCGGTATCCACGCCGCCGATAGTTACTTCGGCGGTGCGGTAGCCCTCAGTGCCATTGGGTTTGAAAATATAGCCATGCAGGCTGTTGGCAATCTGCTGCATGCTTTTCGGGTTTAATGCTTTCAGCGGCTGATTAACGAATACCTGCAGCTCCAGCAGTTTTTCAACCAGCCGTTTTGGCAGTAATTTAGCCAGGGCGGTTTTCACTTCCTGCTCCGGGTGGGCTTGCTGCTGAGTGGCTAAAAACTCATTTAAATCGGTTTGTGGCGCCATATTAACGATAACGTCATCGCCGGGCTGCCAGTAGCTGGAAATCTGTAAAATGGCCGGGCCGCTTAAACCGCGATGGGTAAATAGCATATCTTCCGGAAATAGCGTGCCGTTCGCTGCAGCGGTAACCGGCAAGGATACACCACTGATTTCCTCAAACACCGCTTTGTCGCCGGGTTGCCAGGTTAAGGGTACTAAGGCGGCGCGCAGCGGCAACACCTTTAAGCCAAACTGCTCGGCCAGCTGAAAGCCAAAACCGGTAGCGCCTAAATTGGGCAGGCTTAAGCCACCACTGGCAATCACTAAACTGTGACACTGCCGGTTAAGCTCTGGCGTCTCGACCGTGTAAACGCCATCAGCAAAACTGACGCCGCTGATTTGCTGCTGCAACGCAATTTGCACCCTGGCGGCTTTAGCCTCAGCAAGCAGCATCTCAACAATATCTTTGGCGGAATCGTCACAAAACAACTGGCCGAGGGCTTTCTCATGGTAGGCAATAGCATGCTGTTGTACCAGGGCGATAAAGTCCCACTGGCTATAGCGGCTTAACGCCGATTTACAGAAATGCTGGTTTTGCGACAGGAAGTTTTCCGGGCTGCAATACAGATTAGTAAAGTTACAACGGCCGCCCCCCGACATCAGAATTTTACGGCCCACCCGCTTGCCGTTGTCGAGCAGTAGCACCTTTCGGCCGCGCTTGCCGGCTTCAATAGCACACATTAGTCCGGCCGCACCCGCACCCACTACAATTACATCCCACTGCTGCATGTTGCTATGCCTGTATACCAGAAAAGCGGCTATTGTCGGTGAGTGGCTGTTAAGATGCAAATAGCATCCTTTATGCGGATTACTTATAACTAATAACCATTGGTTATATAATGATCGTCTGCAATGCAATTGCTGATGCCGCGTGCTGGCCTGCGCCAACTGCGTTGTTGCTTTTTTCAACATCACTCATAAAGCCCTTTTCCAGAAACAGGCTACGCCCACAGCATGGAAAGTTAACTCTTGTCACCATTTCGCGGATTTACACTTAGTTACACTTTGGTTAATAGTAACTGCGATGTTATCGCTGGTTTGCGATAAGCGGTCATCAGCGTCCAGGAAAACAATTACTATAAACAATAAGAGTGTATTCATGTATAAACCTAAATTTAGACTCAGCAAACTTGCTGTGCTTTGTATTCCAGCCAGTGTGTTAATGTCACCAGCGCTGCTAGCTGATGTTGACCAGGCCCGCCCGTTCGCCAGTGAGGCCCCGGCTAAAGCCGGCGTAGCAACAAACCATAATCAGAACCAGAAACGTTATATCGTTAAATATAAAACGATGGTAATGGATGAAGCAGGCCCGGGTTTGTTTTCGGCCACGGCCAGCGAACGCCGTCAGTTTAATTTAGAACGTCAATCAGAACATATGGCCCGTCGCGGTGCCAACGTCAAAGCTATCCTGGCTGCTCAAGGCGCTATCGCCGTTGAGCTGGATAAGGCTGCGTTGCTTGCCCTGCAGAACGATAACAACGTAGAGCTGGTTGAAGAAGACTACAAACGTTTCCCGCTGGCCCAGCAAATCCCCTATGGTTACACCATGGTGCAGGCCAACCAGGTGAGCGACCAGTTCGCCTCTAATCAGAAAGTCTGTGTCATTGACTCGGGTCTTGATCTACCACATGAAGATTTCCAAACCGGCAATATTACCGGCACTAATAATTCAGGTACAGGCAACTGGAACCAGGCAGGTGGGCCGCATGGCACTCATGTGGCCGGCACTATTGCCGCACTGAACAACAGTGTCGGCATGGTCGGCGTATTGCCAAATGGCAATGTTAAACTGCACATTATTAAAGTCTTTAATGAGGGTGGCTGGGGCTACAGCTCAACGCTGGCCAGTGCCGTTAATACCTGTGTCAGCAACGGCTCTACCGTCATTAACATGAGTTTGGGCGGAGCAGGCTCCAGCACAACAGAAAGCAACGCCATGCAAGCCGCTTTTGATCAGGGTGTATTACTGATCGCCGCAGCGGGCAACGATGGCAATACCGCTATGTCCTATCCGGCGTCTTACAATTCGGTGATCTCAGTTGCCGCAGTGGACAAAAATAAGCAGCTGGCCGACTTTTCTCAGCGCAATGCTCAGGTTGAACTGGCAGGTCCGGGCGTAGATATCCGCTCCACGTACCCTACAGGTACTGGCCTGGAGTCAATTATTAGCGTGGGTTCTAACGCCTACGACAGTAGCCCGATGACTGGCTCTGTAGATGGCTCAGCCAATGCAGCACTGGCAAACTGTGGCCTGGCAGAAACCACCTGTACCACGGTATCAAATCGCATCTGCGTTATTGAACGTGGCAACGTTAGTTTTGCTCAGAAAGTCCAATCCTGTCAGAACGGTGGTGGCCGGGCCGCTATCATTTATAACAATGTCGACGGTGATTTTGGCGGCACGCTGGGTGACAACCACGGCACCTCTATTCCTGCTCTGGCAGTTACCCGCGCTGTTGGCCTGGCTCTGATGAATCAGATAGGCCAAACCGCAGCGGTTAGCTCAGGTACCAGCAACTACGGTCTGATGAGCGGTACCTCTATGGCATCGCCGCATGTCGCCGGTGTGGCTGCGCTGGTTTGGAGCCATTTCCCACAATGTACCAATGCCCAGATCCGTAATGTGCTGGCGGTAACCGCAGAAGATTTAGGTGCAGCGGGCCGTGACAATTCATATGGCTATGGTCTGGTACGAGCCAAAGCCGCTTACGATTACATTAACCAGCAAGGCTGTGACGGTTCTGGCTCTGGCGGCGGTGGAGACCCAACCCCACCGGCAGATGGTGAATTGGTAAAAGCAGTTGCCAAAACCAACTTAGCTGGCGCCACCAATTCATCTGTCTACTTCACCTTTACCGTGCCAGCAGGCGCAACCGGGCTAAGCTTTACGATGTCGGGTGGTAGTGGTGATGCTGATCTGTATGTGAAATTTGGTAGTCAGCCTACTAAGTCCAGTTATGACTGTCGCCCATACAAAAGCGGCAATGCTGAAACCTGTAGCTTTGCCACACCGCAAGCCGGTACGTACCATGTGATGATAAATGCTTACAGTGCCTACTCAGGTGTCTCACTGGTAGCTGACTACACTGCAGCGCCAACTGGTGGCACCGGCGGTGGCGGCACCTTAGAGAACCTGAGCGCAACAAAGGACAACTGGCTGCATTACACGATTAATGTGCCTGCAGGTATGAAGACGCTGACCGCTACCAGCTCAGGCGGTACTGGCGACGCTGACTTGTATGTACGTCGTGGTGCTCAGCCAACCACAACTACGTATGATTGCCGGCCATACAAAACCGGTAATAACGAAAGCTGTAGTTTCAACAACCCGGCTGCCGATACCTGGCATATCAGCCTGCGCGCTTACAGTAGCTTCAGCGGCCTGAAACTGGTAGTGGAATACAAACCTTAACGCTGGTGTTATTCAGCTGAAAACACAAAGGGCGCCATTGGCGCCCTTCTTTTATTGCGGTAACAATTAACTAGGGATTTAACAAGCGATGCAACTGCGCTTTGGCTAAAGGCTCATCCTGTGCGGCGGCCAGTTGATAGTAATCGCGGGCTTTTACCAAGTCCCGACCAACACCCCGGCCGTTCTCATACATCCAGGCCAGATTATACTGGGCCAAGGCATAACCCTGATCCGCCGCCTGGCTAAACAATTCCACCGCTTTTTTGTCATCTGCTTTTACCAGCCGGCCATTTTTGTAAAACATGCCCAGCGCCGTTAACGCTCTGGGTACTTTTGCATCCAGAGAGCGCTGATATAAGGCTAGCGCCCGCGCTTCGTCTTGCGCCACACCATAACCTTTTTCATATAACCAGCCTAAATGCGCCAGTGCCCGGCTATGCTGCTTGTCAGCCGCCAGCTGGTACCAGTACACGGCTTGTTGATCACTCTGCTTGACGCCACGGCCGGTTTCAAAACGTAACCCCATATTAAACTGAGCATCGGCATCGCCCGTTTCGGCCACTTTCTGATACCAATAGACTGCTTGCTGTTCATTTTGCGCGACACCGCGGCCATTGGCATACATAAAACCTAAGTTATACATAGCATAGACTTCGCCCTGAGCAGCGGCTTGCTGATACCAGCTGACCGCAGCAGCGTCATCTTGCGCCGTACCCGTACCATTGGCCAGACGAAGCGCTGCTGTATACTGCGCAATCGCCAGCCCTTGTTTGGCCGCCGCTTCAAACAATTTAAAAGCCCGCTGTTCATCAACTGCAACGCCTGTGCCGTTGGCATAAGCTAAGCCTAGCTGGTATTGGGCATTAGCTGAACCCTGACTGGCTGCCAGTTCAAACAACTGGGCCGCCCGGCTTAAATCTTCCTGCCGGCCACTACTTTGCTGTAACAACATACCCAGGTGATAACTGGCATCAGCATCTTGCTGTGCAGCCGCACGCTCTAACCACTCTTTTGCCCGGCCAGTATTGGCACGAATGCCGCGACCGTACAGGTAACTGGCGCCCACTTCACGCTGCGCCGACGCCAACCCTTGCTCTGCAGCACTACTAAACAATCTGAACGCTGTAGCATCATTCTGGCTGACGCCGGTGCCGCTAAGATGCATCATGCCAAGCCGGAACATTGCCCTGGCGTGGCCCTGTGTCGCGGCTTGTTGCAGCCAGTTGGCCGCCTGCGCATGATTTACCGGCGCCCCTCTGCCGTCACTGTAACGGTTACCGACAATAAATTGCGCATCGACATCACCTTGTGCGGCCGCTTTTTCAAACCAGCTCAGCGCAGTGGCGTCATCCTGCTTTACCCCACGCCCGTTGGCATACATATAGCCCAGATTATATTGCGCCAGCACATGCTGTTGCGCAGCGGCCTGGCTATACCAATATACTGCCTGGGCATCATCTTTACTGACACCTCGACCGTTAGCAAACAGGGTAGCTAAATGATATTGCGCAGCGGCCATACCTTGCTCTGCTGCCGCCACAAACCAGTTAGCCGCTTCGGTAAAATCGACCGCAACACCGTGGCCATTGGCATATAACGCGGCAAGGTTAAACTGGGCATCAAGATGGCCAGTTTGTGCCAGAGGCAGCCACTGCGCCATGGCATCACTGTAATTGCCCCGATTAAATGCCCGCATACCGGTATCAAAATTGGCCGAGCCGGCAGCAACAGTACTGATACTGGCTGCTGCCACCGGGGGTTGTGCGTTAGTTTTTTCAGCACTGCGCTCCGCGGCCAGATTGTCATTGCGCTGCGTATCGCTGGCGGCCTGGGCGGCTGCCAGTGCAGCAGCAGGGTTGCTGGTGCGCATACTAAGTTCAGAAGTAGTGCTGACAACGGCAGATTCAGTCGGTGGGGCTTTAACTGCTACTGCAGGCTCAGCTACCGGCAATGGCCGTGCAGCATCAGCTGCTACCACAGCCTGGTCAGCCTTCAGCTGTTCGGCGCCACGTTCAATATCGCGCCGTGCCGCTGCTAACTCGGAAAAGTCAGTACTGTTGGACGCCGCCTGCTCCAGCCAGTAAGACGCCTGCAACGGGTCTTGCTCAACCCCCTGACCTAGCGAATAGGCTTTGGCCAGCTCAAACTGTGCCGCCGTTACGCCATCCATCGCCAGATCCTGCCAAAGCTCTACGGCTTTGGCATACCGGCCATCGGCAAACGCTGCTTTCGCCTCTGCCATTATTTCGGAATTATCTGCTGCTGCCATCAAACTGACTGCGAGCAATGCTGTTGTTATTATATTTAGCCGCATAGATGCCTCCTCCGCTGTC
Source organism: Arsukibacterium ikkense (assembly GCF_000987775.1). GTDB lineage: Bacteria > Pseudomonadota > Gammaproteobacteria > Enterobacterales > Alteromonadaceae > Alishewanella > Alishewanella ikkense. The sequence continues at coordinate 46,061 of NZ_LAHO01000013.1, read as the reverse complement.
GTAGTTATACCAAAGTTCAACTAAGACACCAACAGCTTAATCTATTATAAAACGGTAAAATATTGGTGAAAGCAGCATCAGAAACTGCGACAAACCGTTGCTTATGCGGGTTTAACGGCTATTTTGCTAGCTGATAACCCTTTATAACATTTTTCCAGGCGCTCTGTTGCCAGTGGAATACTGCCAGTTTGCGTTGCTCTTTCTGCAGTGATCGCAATAAGCGGGCTAAATTGTGTTGCTGCCAGTCAGCAGCAGAGCGCCGGGCGCATTTATCAAAATCAATCAGCCATACCTTGCCGTTGTGATCCAGCAAAATATTGCGACAGTTTAAATCGGTATGATCAACCCCCAGCTGGTGCATCCTGGCAATCTCAGCCCCTACCGCTTGCCATTCCGGCTCGCTTAGTGCGCGCTGTTGTAAAACAGTAGCAAGGTCCTGACTGCTGCTAATCCGCGTAATCAGTAAATCTGCGCGGTAGCCAAAGCCCACCCGCTGATAGCGAGCTGCCACCGGTGTGGGTACCGCCAGACCACGCAGGCGCATCCATTGCAGTAAACTAAACTCCTGCATGGCGCGGCTAGACAATGCAGCTTGATAGAAAAAACGATCGTTAATGAATTTGCCAACCAAACCACCACGGTGATAGTGGCGCAATACCAGCGGTTGCTGCTGATGCTGCAAAAACCAGGCAGTATTGCGACCGGTTGAGCTGCCGCTGACCGCGCCGCGTTGCTGCCACCAGGCCGGGTTAAACTGCTCTGCGGCAATCTGGCTGAACTGATCGGTGCGGTACCAATATAATGCTTTGCCGGCATCATAGCGTTGCACATGGGTCAACGCGTCACCGTGCAGCAGATGGATCGCCGCTATACTACACGCGACAGCGCCCTGTTGTTCAACATAGAATTGGCGGGCCCGCTCGCCCTGCTGCTGACGAAGCTGACTGTCGGCCAGTAACAACGCCGTGCTTTGCTGCAGCTGCGCCGTATCCTGCACTATAGTTACCGCCTGACGTTGTGCCAGCTTGTTATAGGCCTCAGCAAAATTAAAATAATGTGGCCCGGTTTGCACCGCCTTACCAAAACAAATGGCTTCCAGCGGATTATGGCCACCGCGCGGGATCAGGCTGCCACCGATAAACACCAGACTGGCCTGCTGATACCAGGCCAGCAACTCACCCATGCTGTCAATCAATGCCACTTCGGTTGCCGCAGCAGGCACACCGCCCGTGCTGCGTCGCCATAATTGCAAACCTGCCTTGTCTGCCAGGGCTGCCACTTTATTAAAACGCTCGGGATGGCGCGGCACCAACACCAGCAGTAAATTACTGAATTGCGCCTGCAGCTGGCGGTAACACTGCAACAGCAACTCATCTTCGCCTTCATGCGTGCTACCGGCAACCCAGACTAAGCGATCACGCAGCGCAGGTGCAAGGCTGGCACTGTTTGTTGCCAGGTTCTCTGGCAGGCGCATTTCAAACTTTATATTGCCGCACACCTGCACCTTAGGGTGGCCCAACGCCCGAAAGCGTCTGGCACTGGCGCTATCCTGCGCCAGCAGTAAACTGACGTGTTGCAGCGCTGGCAGGGTAAGCCAGGCAAAACGCCGGTAGCCTCTGGCTGAGCGGGCTGATAAGCGGGCATTTACCAGTACGCTTGGGATCATGGCGCTGTGGCATTGTTGCAGCAAATTCGGCCAAAGCTCAGTTTCTATAATTACAATCAGCTGCGGCTGTAGCTGATTGATAAAACGTGAGATAGCACCCGGATAATCGAACGGCATATAACAATACTGTACCTCGCTGCCCAAGCGGCTGGCAATGGTGGCCCGGCCGGTTGGCGTGGTACAACTAACGGTAATGGGCTTATGCGGATAGCGTTGTTGCAATTGTTTAATTAACGGAATGGCGGCGATCACTTCCCCTACCGACACGGCATGTACCACTATACCACCCGCTTGCAGGTGAGCCGGCAGCCAGCCAAAGCGTTCGGCTAGCTGCTGCGAGTAGCGCCGGTCACGTAACGAGCGCCAACCCAGATAGCCCAGTAATGGCAGCAAGCCAAGGTACAGTAGCAACTGATAGGCAAAGCGACTTAACGCCTGGGCCATAATAAATTCCTGTATACACCGGCACTTCACCGGTAAAGGCTAAAGCCGCTATGATGCCAAATATCGGTGGCAGACACCAAAAGAATCTGTTTTGAGGCGGGCTTTAATGCTAAACTTTTTGCCTTTAAAGCCGGTTTAACCCCCTGATACCCAGCGCTGGAGTAGTGCATGTCTACTGTCGATTCAGATCCAACAGCCGTAGCCAAAGTAACAATGCTCGACAATGTTAAAGAATTTCTGTTGCGCTTTGCTGCTTCGGGTTTATTGCCAGGTAGCTGGTTTATACCTGACCGGCCAAAGCCCGAACAACTCAGCGCCCGCTCCGGCAGCTTGTCGCTGGAGGTGGTCAGCCATTGCTGGCAGTACAGCCATTTTCTGGCTTATCAACTGGCCTCTATCGTCAAGTATCCGCCAAACCGTTGTCAGTTAACCTTTACCTTGTTTTATTCCGGGCAAGACACTAAGACAGTGGCACTGCTGGAGCAATACCGGCATTTGCAAGTGGCTAATGTCAGCTGGAATTTTCAGGAGCTGCCCACAGCGCACTTGTTGCGCCGGGCTATTGGCCGCAACCAGGCTGCCAAAGCAAGCAGCGCCGACTGGGTCTGGTTTACCGATTGCGATGTGCTGTTTTTTGAGAATTGTTTTGATAGCCTGGCTGAGCAGTTACAAAACCGCCAGGACTTGCTGGTGTTCCCGCGCACCTTAAAAGCGACTGAGTTGCTGGAGGCTGATGCCACAGTGCTAACCGAGCAGGTCGACCTGAACACGGATATCTCCGGTAGTTTATTCAGTTTGCGCCACTATAAAAAAGCCACCGGCCCTATCCAGATAGTGCATGGTGATGTGGCCCGGCAATGTGGTTACTGCGACTCGCTTAGCGTGTATCAGCGGCCTAAGCCGGTATGGGTGAAAACCTATGAAGACCGCGCCTTTCGCTGGTTACTGGGTACTGATGGCATCGCCATTGAAATAGACAATCTGTACCTTATCCGCCATGTGCAAAAGGGGCGCTATCAGCCCACCAGCCGGTTTTCTGCCCTGCGCCGGATGAACCGGCGCATTAAGGCTGCCTTGTTTAATAAATAATACATAACATAATCTTTGTTGATAGCGGCGGGACAGTATGACAAGAACCCCAAGAAAAAATTTAAAACAAGCCATTAGCTGGTGGTGGACGACCCGGGTGATGGGCTTGCTGCGGATCCGTTTTGGCAGTACCGTTAAACGCCAACTGGCCAAACCACATGACACCATAGTTTTTAAACAAAATGCGCCTGAGTTAGCACCCGCGAAAGACAGTGGTATTACTGTCATTTTAACCGCCTATCGCCGCGCAAAATATCTACCTGATCAAATCGCCGCCTTACGCGCACAAACCGTGCCCCCCACCGAAATTTGGGTGTGGTCTAACAGCAGTGAGGAAGAGCTGATTGATGTGTCGCACCTGGCCGATCGGGTAGTGGTAGCCAACAGTAATTTTTTATTCTGGGGGCGCTTTGCTATGGCCAACCTGGCCCGCACCCGCTATGTGGCCTTTTTTGATGATGACGTATTACCGCAACCAAAATGGTTTGAAAACTGCTTAAACACCATAGAGGCCGGGCATGATGGCATTCTGGGTGGTTCCGGAGTGATATTGCCACCCGCTGGCGGGTACTCCAATAAAAACAAAGCCGGTTGGAATGGATTACATAGTACAGAAGTGGTGCCGGTTGATTTAGTAGGCCATGCCTGGTTTATGCGCAAAGACCACCTGAAATACATGTGGTTTGAACAACCTTTGCATTGGGAAAACGGCGAAGATATTCATTTATCCTATATGGCGCTGAAACACGGCGGCATTAAAACTCTGGTGCCGCCGCATCCGGCAGACGATCTGAGTGTCTGGAGCTGCCGGCCTGATTTTGGCAAAGTCGTGGGCAGAATGAATGTCGCCACCTCTAAAACCAAAGATCACCGGCCACTGCGCACTGAAATTGTTGATCATTACCGTGCTGACGGCTGGCAAATTGTTAGTGTTCGACAGGCTAATTAACATAGCACCCCAGCCAGCGCTGCTGGCTGAGGTTTCCTTAACGTTACAGTGCCGCTAACATCACTTCTGCTTTACTGACTTCAAAGGTTTTCGGTGCTTCAACGTTTAACTGTGTGACCACGCCATTTTCGACGATCATCGCGTAACGCTGCGAGCGTACACCACCGAAATCGCTGGTTTCCATGGTCAGGCCAATAGCTTTATGGAACGCGGCGCCGCCATCGGCTAAAAATACAATTTCTTCGGCATTCTGGCTTTTACCCCAGGCACTCATCACAAAGGCGTCGTTCACCGCGGTACAAATAATGGCATCGACCCCTTTGGCTTTTATCTGATCAGCCAGGGCAATATAGCCCGGCAAATGCGCGGCTGAACAAGTGGGCGTAAACGCACCCGGCACTGCAAACAGCACCACTTTTTTATTGGCAAATATCTGGCTGGTAGTCGGGTTCATTACCCCTTCTTTGGTCAGCTGCGAAAAACTGACCTCTGGTAATTTATCGCCGGTTTTAATCATAAGTCTTTCCCCTGAGTTGAGTTTGAGTAAATTTGTACTAGATAGCGGCGTTCACATACACATCAAAGCGATTATTCTTGCCGGTAACGGCCATAGTCGGTGCCTGTCCTGCCAGCCAGCCGGCGTAGCCAGGCCGCTTTACCACCACCCGCTTTTGCGCCAGTAGCAGTGCCGGCGCCAGTAAACTGTCAGCATCATCATCACTGCCCACCACGTCATGAAAGGCGCGCATTTCTTTTTTAACCTGAGCACTTTTTTCTCTGGCCGGAAACATCGGGTCTAAAAATACCACATCCACTGGCTCGCTCGTGGTTAATGCGGCCAGCGCTGAACTGTGGCACAGCTGCATTCTGGCGGCTACTGCTGTCAGCTGCGGCTCGGCCGCTGCCCTGCGCAGGCCATCAAATAATAAGGCGGCTACTACCGGGTTACGCTCAACCAGGGTGACCCTGGCCCCCAGGCTGGCCAACACAAAGGCATCACGCCCCAAACCCGCGGTTGCATCTAATACGCTTAACGTCGCCTTTTTGTTCAGCCCAACCGCTTTAGCAATAGCTTCACTTTTACCACCACCATGCTGACGCCGGTAACTGCTGGCGCCACTGGCAAAATCAACCAGAATAGCGCCTTGTTTTGCCAGACTGCTGTTCAGCAGCACCAGGGCGCCCTGCACCATACTAAGGTACCAGCCAGCAAATTTATCACCCGGGCTTTGCACTAAGCTAAGGCCGAATTGTTGCTGCAATTGCTGGCAATAAACATCAGTTAGCTCAGCAGAGGGTAGCAAGGGTATCGCTAACATCAACAATCTCACTTAACGGCTCACTCAGGGATAGGGCAACAGTGTACCTGTTGCCCCTGTGCCATTGCCAGAGTGAGTTTACTTTATTGCCACCAGGCTTCGCCGCTATCGGCTAACCCGGCCGATATTATCGGCGCTGTCGCGGTCAATTAACTTCACAAAGGGATCCACACCAGCAAACAGCGGCTGCTGCGCTAGCGTAAGTGCTATGACATTTTCGCCACTTCGCAATAAATGTTTTTGCAAGTACAACACATTGTTGTCACTGCTAAACTTGTTCGGATCGCCACTAAACAGGCCAATATCAATGTGCTCATTTAGCGGTACGCTAGTTTGCTGGCCCCGTTCATCAGCCTGCAGTTTATCGGCCATTATCGTCAGCACCACCTTATAGCGGCCATCGTCCAACAGCTCTGTGCTGGTGTTGGCCAGACGCAGATCGTACAGGGTGATATAGTTAAACTGATCGCTGATAAAAGCCGCTTCGGCTTCATCGGTGTCCAGACTGATAAACCGTACTAAATCTTCAGTTGTCGGAAAAGGGTCATTGCGGTACTGATAGCGCGCGGCAAACGCTTTTAAGTTAGCATTCAGCCGGCTTGCACCCAGCCGGTCGGCAATGGCCATCATCACCACTGACCCTTTCTGGTAATGAATGTAACTTTGGTTTTCTGAGCGCAGCAATGGCTGCTCGCCAATGCGCTCTGATGAACGGCCCCGCAGGTAGCTATCCAGTTCATATTTCAGAAATTTACGAATATTGCCCTGGCCGTATTTTTGCTGCATTACCATCAGTGCGGCATATTGCGACAAGCTTTCGGAAATGACTGCACTACCCTGTACATCGGCTGCGCCAACCTGGTGGCCCCACCACTGGTGTGCCACCTCGTGTGCTGTAACATAATAAACCGGGTCAATGTTGTCCGGATCCCGCAAGTCGGTTAAAAAGCCAATTTGCTCGGAGTAAGGTACGGTATTAGCAAAGCTCTGTGCAAAGCTGCGATAGCCCGGAAATTCGATAATCCGCATTTGCTGATGCTGATAAGGCCCGAATGCCTCACTGAAGTAGTCGATGGAGTCGCGCACCGACTCCAGCATTCGCGCCACATTCCACGGGTGGCCGGGGTGATAGTACACCTCAATAGCTATGCCATTATGTTGCTCGCGGGCCACTGCATAGCGGCCGGACGAAATGGAGTAGAAGTTGACCATTGGCTTATCCATTTTGTAATGGAAATAGTTGCGGCCATCTTGTTGCCATTGCCGCTGCAAATAGCCCGGCACTAACGCAGTCTGATCAGCACTGGTAGAAACCACGGCTTCAAACTGAATAAAATCTCCGTCCTGACCAAAAAAGTTTTGCCGATAAAAGCGGCTATCTTCCAGTTTGTTGGCCCGTTCACGCGGCGCTAAACCCCGCTTTTGCCGTTCATGCCGATCTTGCAGCTCGTAACTATCCTGATAACCAAAGCGTGGCAGCAGTTCCCAGTTATTAATAAAGGTGCCATTTTCCACTACGCTGTAATCAAAATTATTTTCTTTGATACCGCGATTCTGGCGCAGCAATCGTATTTCACCACTGACCTGCTCGCCGGGTTGTATCGGCTTAGCAAAGGTCAACCAGGATTGGCGAAAATGCTTATCACGCTCAGTTAGGGTAGCGTTATTAATAGTTATCGTCAGCTGCTCGGTATATTCCGGCCAAGTAACCAGCAAGCGCTCGATCGGCTCGGCCGACTTGTTCTGCCAACTCATCAGTAACCGGGCTTGTACTTCCCGGGCCTGCGGGTATATATCCAACTCAGCTTTTACCCGGGTCGTCACTAAAATCGGCGTATCTTTTAAATGAGCAAATTGCTTCTCATACTCGGCCTGCATGTCCATGCGCTGCTCAGAGGTTTGATAACTGTTAACAAAGCGGGTTTGCTGGACCAAAAAACCACCGCTTATCAGCGCCAGCAGCACACAGGCAGCTGCCGTTGTCATACCCGCCCGGCCCAACTGGTAAGGTAGCTGACGCAGCCGTACTTTTAGCTTTTGTAACGGGCCACGATGGTACAAACCATAGCCAACTATAAACAATACCGCAGCAATGGCGCCCCAATACAACATATACCAGCTATGCGTTTGCAGGCTCCAGCCGTAGCCGTTTAAGTCGGAATAGCCGATAGAAGGTGACATAGCAAAGTTATACAGGCTGTGGCCATAGCCCCAGGATGCCAACACCAGACTCAGCAAGTAATAGCCAACAAACAGCCCCATGCCCACATACTTGTTTGGGCTAACCACTTGCAGGAAAAACGCCAGCACTACCATGAGCATAAAGGGCAACAAGGTAAAATAGCCCAGCCTTACCAGGTATTGCGCCAGCTCCAGATCATCAATGCCTTTGATCAGTTGAAATACCACTGTGGTAGCGACAGCAAACAGATACAGCAGCGCCATAACCAGACATACTGCGACAAACTTGGCCAGCCAGAACACCAGATTGGGTACCGGCAAGCTGTCGATAATATCGCCCATGCCTGAGCTGCGTTCACGCCATACCACCTCCGCGCAGTAGTACACGGTCACCACCACCATAATCAGACTCATGGCGCCGACAATATCGCTAACCATGGCCTGGGTAACCGGCCAGTTCGAGGTACCATACCAGCCAAAATCAGCAAACATCGGCCCCACCAGGTTAACCACAGTCAGTAAGCCCAGAATAAAAAACGGCGCGGTAACAATCACCTGCCTAAACTCAAACTTCATCCGGGTAACAAACATCGGCACCACAGGAAAACCATTGGCTTTTTGCTGCAGAGTACTGAGTAGCACCAGTGGCGTAGCCCGCTGTTTGGCGCTGGTTTTTTTATCACGACCCCGGCTTAACTTGGGTAACTTGAATAAGCCGGCCATGGCCAGCAACACAGTCGCTACCGCTAACCATAACAAACGGTTTTGCAGCAACACCCCGCTTAAACTGACCAGTTCATTATTCTTTTCAATAATGGTCCAGTAGCGGCTAATGTCGGCATAGGTGCGCACCGCAAAGGGGTCGAGCAGGGCGGCTAACTCGCGATACTCTGGCATTCTGGCGAAGTTGCCGGCCAGGATATAAAACACCAGCAAGACGACAGCCACCAGATACAGCGCCATCATCGAGCGAAAACGGCGGGCAATGGCATAAAATAATGCCGATAAAATAAATAAGCTGGGAACGGATAGTAGAAAAAACGCGTTAAAATAATAACTTAATTGGGTTGGACCAAAGCGGCTGGCATCTACCCAGGGCATAAAACTGCCCAGCAGAATACCGAGAGGCACCGCCGCAAACACCAGCAATACTACCAGATAACTGCCGATAAAGCGGCCAAACTGGTAACTAAAGGGGGCAACAGGCTTGCTGTAAATCAGCTCTTCCATTTGGTGGCTACTGTTTCGCAGCACGCTGGCCCCGACAAAGTTCACCACCAGAAACATGGCAAAAATGCCCAGGGTTAGCAGGGTTTGAGCGATGGCAAAACTGCCGTTTTTTAATACCTCGCCACCACTACCAATGCTAACCGAGTTAGAGACCACCGACAAAAAGCTGATTAAAAACAGCATTAATACCACAACATAAAAAGACGGCTGACGTAAATAGTAGCTAAGTTCAAACCTGAGCATTGCAATAAACATCATGTCTCCTCAGGCTGCCTGGCCGGCAGGGTTACGCCGGGCATGTTGCAGGGTAGAAAAATACACATCTTCCAGGCTGGCAGCACAAGCAGTAAAGCCTGCAGGTGGCTCTGGCGCCAGCACATTTAGCACGGTGCGCCCGGCAAATAAGCGCTTCGATATCACTGGCAGGCTATGCTCCAGCTCGGCTGCCTCGCTTTGGCTGGCACTAATGCTCCAGATCTGGCCTTGCAGTTCTTTAACCAGTTGCTGTGGGTTACCTTGCAGCAAAATTTCGCCACCGGCCAGCACCGCCATATCAGGGCAGAGTTCAGCCACGTCATCAACAATATGGGTTGAAAGAATAATGACTTTCTCCTCGCCTAAACTGACCAGCAGATTGTGAAAACGGTTACGCTCTTCCGGATCCAGGCCGGCTGTCGGTTCATCAACAATAAGTAAATCGGGGTCGCCCAGCAACGCCTGGGCAATACCAAAGCGCTGGCGCATACCACCGGAAAAGCCACTGACTGCTTTGTCTTTGTGCTGATATAAATTGGTATGGGCTAACAAGCCTTCCACCACCTCTTTGCGCGGCTTGCTGTCGGTCAGCCCTTTTAAAATAGCCAGATGATCCAGCAACTTGTATGCGCTGATCCGTGGGTAAACGCTAAAGTCTTGCGGCAGATACCCCAGGGTTTTACGCAAGGCAGCCGGGTCTTGTAACACATCAATGCCGTTAAAATGAATACTGCCACTGTCGGCGTTTTGCAAGGTCGCTATAGTGCGCATCAACGACGACTTGCCCGCGCCGTTGGGGCCCAGCAAGCCAAACATACCTTTAGAAATAGTTAAATTAACGTTATTGAGTGCTTTAACACCATTATCGTAGGTTTTGCATAAGCCATTGATCTGAAGCATAGTAACTTTCCATGTGCTCAAAATTACTACGCTAACACAGGGTTAAAATAACAAGAAGAGGCTTTTTGTTAGCCACAAAGCTAATTTGTAAGCAAATATGGCGCAATGTAACTTAGCGCTGCATGCCTAGCTGGTTGTCGCCACAGCTTAGTGCCACAATTTGACTGATTTCCTGCAAGCTTAACCCCGACTGTTGTTGCCACAGGTTAAACTGCTGCTGAATTTGCTGCTGGCTGCGCTGGCTGTTGATGCCACCATCGAACACGCCATATGCACGCAGATAGCCTTCAATATCCTGAGTCAGTAAAAAGGTATCTTTGCCCACAGCCCGCAGCGCATAAGGCCCGGTATTACCGCCTAGCCGCGCCCCGTGTTTTTTTAAATAAGCCCATAAGCCAATAATGTTGTCACTGGGCCAGTCGGCAATAAAACGGCCAAAGCTGTGTTCGGTTTGCTGCACATCGTAAATCATCAGGGCATTGTGACGGATGGTAAATACTTTATTTAAATTGCGGATGATCCGCGGATCGGCGGCTTTTTGCTCCAGCATTTCATCGCTGAGCAATAGCACTTTTTCAATATCAAAATCGAAAAATAATTCGCAAAAGCCTGGCCATTTCTGCCGCACTACCCGCCAGACAAAGCCTGACTGAAATACTTTTTTGGTTAGCTCAGCCAGCAGCAGGCTATCGGGTAACTGCGCCAGCTTTGCCGCTGGTAACGGCTGGCTGGTAAGTGCCTTAACAGCCAGCTCGCCGCCTTTGCGTTCGCAGGCACGCTGATAAATTACCGCAAAATTTTCCACTGTGCCAGCCATACTACCCCGTGCTGTAATGTGCCTGTTGTTTTAGTAACTGCGGCTATCCACCAGTTTGCACTGACCACCGGAGAGCTCAACCTCAGGCTTGGGTACCACCGCACAATCTGATAATCGGCCCAGCCGTATATTTTCGGCTTCAGCTGCGGCGTTATAGGCAGCAATTTTGCTCAGAATGTCGGCTTCATTACCATTCTTGGTAGAGTAAGCAATATATTGCGCTGGCCCACCACAAGGCTTGTGGCCAAAACCGGCTACCCGGCACTGATTGTTGTCATCAGCACTGGCATCACCAATTAATGCCAGTACCTCCCGGCGCAACGCACTGACGTCTGGATCAACTTTTATATTCACTTGTTTGTCCCTCGCTTTAACGGCACCAATGGGATCTTTTTGCGGATCAATCAATTCTACCAGCGGCTCAGGTGGCAGCCGCTCCTCATTTGCCGCCTGACCTTGCTGACACCCCGTTAATACGAATAGCAGCAACGGTAGTAATGCGGTTTGGTATTTCATAAGCCAGCTTCCTTTTTATTTCATCCTGCCAGAGCATACCTGAATACGCAATTAATTAAATGTTAATGGCTTAGCCTGCGATACCCATATGGCGCAACAACGCTTCGTTCGACGGCTCGCGGCCACGAAAACCTTTGAATAACTCCATCGGCTCGGCGCTACCGCCACGCTCTAAAATCCAGCGCAGAAAATCGCGGCCGGTGTCCGGATTAAACACACCTTCTTCTTCAAAGCGGCTAAACGCATCGGCAGATAGCACCTCAGCCCATAAGTAACTGTAGTAGCCAGCACCGTAACCACCAGCAAAGATATGGCCAAAACCGTGCTGGAAGCGATTAAAATGCGGCGGTACAATAACCGACACTTCGCTGCGCACCTCATCCAGCAACTGTTGTACCCGGGCACCCTCTGCGGTGTTGTATTCGCTGTGTAAGCGCATATCAAACAGTGCAAATTCCAGCTGGCGTACCAGAAACATCGCTGACTGGAAGTTTTTCGCTGCCAGCATTTTCTGCAGTAAATCCTCTGGTAATGGCTCAGCCGTTTGGTAATGGCCGGAAATAATCGCCAACGCCTCTGGTGCCCAACACCAGTTTTCCAGAAACTGACTGGGTAATTCCACCGCATCCCAGGCCACACCGTTAATACCTGCTACCGCCGCCGCATCTACTTTGGTCAGCATATGATGCAGGCCATGGCCAAACTCATGAAACAGCGTTACCACTTCATCGTGCGTAAACAACGCCGGTTTGCCAGCAACCGGCTTATTAAAGTTGCAGGTTAAATAGGCCACCGGCGTTTGTAGCGTGCCATCTGGCAGCTGGCGCCGCCCGCGGCAGTCATCCATCCAGGCACCACCTCGCTTCTGACTGCGGGCATATAAATCGAGGTAAAAACTGCCACGCAGCTCGCCCTGGCTATCAGTAATATCGTAAAACCGTACATCCGGATGCCAGACATCGACGCCCTGGCGCTCGGTTACTGTTACCCCAAACAGCTTGTGAATCACGGTAAACAAACCCGGTACTACTTTGGTTTCCGGAAAATAAGGCCGCAACTGCTCATCTGAAACCGCGTATTTCGCCTGTTTCAGCTTCTCGCCGTAATAGGTAACATCCCAGGCCGCCAGTTCGGCGGCCTGAAACTGCTCTGTCGCAAAAGCACTAAGTTCAGCCAAATCCTGCTCGGCCTGTGGCTTGGCCCGCCGGGCCAGGTCGGTTAAGAAATCCAGTACCTGGGCCGGGCTGTCAGCCATTTTAGTGGCCAATGACTCTTCGGCGGCGTTATCAAAATCAAGTAGCTGGGCTAACTCATGCTTCAGTGCCAGCGTTTCATCAATAATGGCACTGTTATCGTACTTACCGGCATGCGGCCCCTGATCTGATGCCCGGGTGCAATAGGCACTATACATTTCCTCGCGCAGCTGCCGATTGTCAGCATAGGTCATAATGGCGATATAACTGGGGAATTCCAGGGTAAATACCCAACCGCTTAACTCACGGCTGCTGGCTTCCTCCGCCGCCGCTAAACGGGCATCTTCCGGTAAACCACTTAGCAGGGTTTCATCGCTGATATGTTTAAACCAGGCCTGGGTGGCGTCCAGGGTGTTGTTGGAAAAAGTGGAGCCCAGCTCAGACAAGCGGCTTTGAATTTCACCATAACGCTGCTTTTTGTCAGCGGATAAGCCAATACCTGACAATTTAAAATCGCGTAGTGCGTTGGTGATAACCTTTTGCTGTGCCGGGGCCAGGCCCGCAAACTCATCACTGTCTCTAAGCTGTTGATAGGCTTGAAACAGCCCTTCATGCTGGCCCAGCCAGGTACTGAAATCAGATAACAGTGGCAGGCAGCTTTCATAGGCCTCACGCAGCTCTGCGCTGTTTAGCACTGAATTTAAATGCGACACCGGCGACCACAACTTGCCCAACCGATCGCTGTCTTGCTCCAGTTGTGCTACCAGGGTGTGCCAACTGATGTTAGCCGCGGCCAGCAGCTGCTCAACCGCCTGGCGTGATTGGGCAATAGCCGCCTCAACCGCAGGTTTTACCTGCTCAGGTTTAATTTGCGAAAATGGCGGTAAATCGGTAAAGGTTAGTAGCGGATTGCTACCTGGTGCGGTGTGCTGTGTTGGGATAGCTTGCGACATATAACATCCTGCGAATGGCCTGAATAATGCTGTTTATGTTGGGCTGTCCGCAGCATTTGTCAAGGCGACAAGCACTCAGCTCGTCGCAATGTGCTTGTTTTTAGCAGCCGGCGGTCTTATATCTGACTGATAAACGACATTGCAGCAACATCATTGCAAAAAATTAAGGGCTCAATTATGACACGGCATTTTACTTATCTGGCAATAGGCGCCGGCAGTGGTGGTATTGCCTCGGCGAACCGGGCAGCAATGCGGGGCGTCAGCGCCGCAGTCATTGAAGCAAAGGCCGTGGGCGGCACCTGTGTTAATGTCGGTTGCGTACCAAAAAAAGTGATGTGGTATGGCGCCCATATTGCCGAGGCGATTAAGTACAGCACCGATTATGGTTTTAAACTTACCGAAAATGGCTTTGATTGGGCTACTCTGGTTAAAAATCGCCAGGCCTATATCGAACGTATTCATGCCGGTTATCAGCGCGGCTTTAGCAGTAATGGCGTCGAATATATCGAAGGTTTTGCCCGCTTTGTTAATGCCAATACAGTGGAAGTGAACGGCGAGCAGATCACGGCCGACCATATTACCATTGCCGTGGGCGGCAAGCCGCTGCTCCCCGATGTGCCGGGTGCTGAATATGGTATCGACTCAGACGGTTTTTTTGCCTTAACCGCGCAGCCGACAAAAGCCCTGGTAATTGGTGCTGGCTATATCGCGGTGGAAATCGCCGGCGTATTGCATGCGCTGGGTAGCGACAGCCATTTATTAATCCGCAAAGACCGGCCGCTGCGCGATTTTGACCCGGATATTACCGATATGTTGCTGGAGCGGATGAGCCAGGACAAACTACAACTGCATAAACATATCAATGTGACGAAAGTGGTGAAAAACCGCGATGGTACGCTAACGGTATACTGCGATAATAATGTTGAATTTACCGATGTAGACTGCCTGATCTGGGCCATTGGTCGCGAGCCGGCAACAGCCAACCTTAATTTGCAAGCCGCAGGCGTTACCGTTGATGAGCGTGGCTTTATTCGTACCGACCAATACCAGAATACCAATATCAAGGGCATTTATGCCGTCGGCGATATTACCGGCGAAGCCCAGCTGACGCCGGTAGCGATTAAAGCCGGCCGGCAACTGGCCGAGCGCCTGTTTAACCCGGCTATGCCTGATGCGCATATGGATTATTCGCTTATTCCCACTGTCGTGTTCAGCCACCCGCCTATCGGCACTATTGGCTTAACCGAAGCACAGGCCCGTGAGCAATATGGCGATGCCAATATCAAAGTGTACCGCTCCAGCTTCGCGGCCATGTATAACGCCATTACCAGCCACCGCGCCCTTAGCCGTTTTAAACTGGTCTGCGCCGGTAAAGACGAAAAAGTGGTGGGCCTGCACGGTATTGGCGAGGGTATGGACGAAGTATTACAAGGCTTTGCCGTGGCAATGAAGATGGGCGCCACCAAGGCCGACTTTGACGCAACCGTAGCACTGCACCCCACCAGCGCGGAAGAGTTCTGTACCATGACAGGTTAGTGTAGGAAAGGCATCTTACACACATAAATAAATCTGGAAAATAACCAATCACTGTCTACACTGGCTAGACAGTGAGTTTTTTCAGGATGATTTATGGCTTATCTCGTGCACTCGAACAATGTTTTCAAACAGACTGAACTACAAAAACTGGATGATGGTTCGTTCGATTGCAAACCAATTAAAGACAATTTAGGTTCATTACCAACCTTATTTACACATGACGGCAAAATTAATAACGAAGCCAATAGCTACCTCTTCTATCTGAAGGCAATAAAAGGTGCGAAAGATCTTTTGCCATGTGCGCAAGCTTTACATGCCTACTATCAATTTCTTGAAAACAAAGGGTTGGCATGGGATCAATTTCCTCCAATCAAAAGATTTAAGCCCACTTATCTCTTTCGCTCACAGCTGTTAAACCAAATCAGGCGAGGCGAGTTAGCACATAGTACTGCAAGCGTCCGAATGAACCAGATTGTTAACTATTACAAATGGTTAATGCACGATGGGTATTTATGCATAAATGGTGAGAAAGAAGCTCCTTTTAAAATTGAGTTCGTTTCAGTAAAAAGCAGCGGAATGCTTGCTCACATATCGCCAAAGTTCATTGTTTCAACAAGCGATCTAAGGATCAGAGTACCAAAGGACGCAAGCAGTAAAAATATTCGACCTTTATTTCCACTCACTCATGAATCACTTAACATTCTGACTCAGTACCTTCCTCGTGCATCTGAAGAGTTGCGCTTGCAGGTATTAATTGCCCTAGATACTGGAATGCGCATTCAAGAGGTGGCAACACTATCACTTAATGCTCTCGATACCGCGACACCATTAACGGAAAGTGAGCATCGCTACGACATAGTCCTGTCACCACAATCAACAGGTGTTCAAACAAAATATCTAAAGCAGCGGCGTGTTGAGATTTCTTCCGTACTATTGGCAACGCTCAATGAGTATCTCACCTCAGAACGGAGACTTAAGCGAGTAAAAAAACTGAATGAGAAGCTCAAAGCCTTTGTTGAAAACCCATCAAACCTAAAGCAGGTGACAGTTGAAAGTCTTGAGCGGTGTATGCGCCATGAACCCCTGTTTGTTAGTGAGCAAGGTAACCCTGTATCTGCTAAGTCTATCGAAGCCAGATGGACTGAGTTCAGAACTTCAATCAAGAAAACCTGTCCCTCGTTCATACATCGCTTTCACGACTTACGCTCAACGTATGGCACATACCGTTTAAGTGACTTACTTGAAGCAGGCTTATCTCCAGTGGAGTCCATGGAATTGTTGATGGCCTGGATGGGTCATCGAAACGAAACCACCACTTGGAAATATTTACACTATCTAAAGCGCAAAGAAGCATTCAAGGTAAAATTCGGAATTTTAGATGGCATCATGCACGAAGCGTTAGGAAACGATGATGAATAATGTCACCTATCTTAATGGCTGGGAACCAAACCTTTGCATTCAACTGGTTGCCGAAAACCAGTCAAGGCTACTAGATTTTAATCGATTCTTGATTAAGCATTTCCATAAGACGGAAATGCTACAGCAAGGTGGTCAATTTCAAGATGCAGAGCGCAAAGAACTCATACTTCGACTCAAATCTCGCTTTGATGAAAACATCGAAGAGGGAGTAAGCAATCGTACTCTGATTAGTATTTTTGTTGTTTGTTCACAATATCTTCGCTGGTGCGATACACACGACAAAGCCGCTTTTGTTCAAGCTTCTTTAGAAGGCTTTATGTTTTATCAGCAAACAAGGGTCTTGCAGGGTTTAATAAAAAGAAGCACATATAAGCAAAGGCGCAGTTTGATGTTCGTGATATTTCTTGATTTTTTAGACTTCCCATCAACTTACTTTAACAACGTTCCCGTTATGGGAAGCAGCGATAGCGAGCCCTTTGAGGCTTATACTCGTAGCGATTTAAACCAATTATTACCATTTCTACGAAGTCTATTCAAACAGACCTATGCGCAGTTTATTCAAGCACCCGAGATCCACATGGGTGCTAATAAAAAAACGGCTACCATGACCTTTAACTGGAAAGGTCAAACGTATCTGTTATACGCCGGTATTAGCAAAATGATGAGCGCCGCCACATACCTTTTGTCATACTATACTTATGCGAATACCAGTGATTTATTTAACCTAAAACAACCCTCTAATGCCTCAATGGCGGTTGGAGAGACATGGTACACCATGCCAGCTTTTAAACGTCGTGCGTTTAAAACCATTCAAGTTGAAATGGGTGAACATGAGTTGGACATACCAAAATATGCAATGCATTTTTTCGATAATTTACTTAATGCTTCACGACTAATTTCAAGCGCTGAAAACACAAACCTGCTTCAAACTGTTATTAAAAATGCAAGCACCCAGATGAGTCAGCCGACTCTTCAGACATTCCTTAAGCAATTTATAGATAAGCACTTTTCCTTTACTGACCAAAGGGGCCGTCGACTTCGGCCTATGGCTAGTCGTTTCCGTGAGACAGGTGCTCAAATCACCGCTTACCACCAAGGAGAAATGTTGAACGACATCATGCTGAGCAACACGCCAACAACTCGTCAGCGACACTATAGTGAAGGAAACCGTACCGCCAATAACGGCATGATGCAAGATGCGATGTCGATTCGAGAGGAAGAGATAAAAAGCGGTATAAACACGAAAGAGGCGCAAGCAAATTTAGGCATAAAGGTCTTGGTCATCGAAGAAGAATACAAAATCAACCTGCCTGAGTTAAGTCGCACACCTAATGGTACTAGCTGCACTACACCTTTTGGCGAAAAGTCAGAAAAATATACCAAGAGAGCTATTAGGCAAGGACTACTGCCTGAGGGCAAAAGACTTGCCTGCGCGGATTTACTGGCTTGCTTTGGTTGCCCTAGCCAAGTGATTGTTCAATCCCTAGCGGATATTTGGTGTTTACTAAGCTTTAAAGCTTGCCTCGAAGAATCACTCTACCTTCACCTCGATGCAAGCCACTATAGGAGAAACTTCGAAGCTATAGTGGTATTTATTGAAGGTAAAATTTTACCAAGTATCCAAAGTCAGCTACTAAAACAAGCAGAAGCAAAACTAGCTGATGAAGGTCATCACCCATACTGGCAAGAAGCCGACGCTGTCCTTGGTCTAATCCCTAAATCTTAAGCAGGTAGCATCATGAATACTCACCTATACGATGACAACATTTCTGAAGCCCACAAAATACAAAATGTTGACATTATTACCCTGTACCATGCAGGGCGTTTTAAGGAACTGGACGCGGCGGTTATCTGCATAGATCAGAAGGGAACAGTCACCGCAACCTTTGGCGATAGCAATTGGAATTGCCTGCCTTTCTCACGTAAAAGAGAAAAAAACAATCTCGTCTTTTCCGAGTTTAACGCCGCACCGAAACTACAACGTGAACTAAAAGTTTTTACTTTTGGTTGGCTTTTCAATAAAGGTCCAAAGCAGCGGATGAGTCTAAAATTCTCATCGGTCGTGTCGCGTTTGACCAATATTAAGAAAGCTTACCAATTCTTAATGCAAGAAAATGAATCATCGTTAGCCGCGCTTTCATCCTCCAAATTATGGTTAAAGTTTAAAAACTATCTCCAAGCACAGAACCTCTCCCAAAGCACAATTCAGCATATATTTATAAGTATCAACGCAGCTATTCATGATAGGGGTTGGCATAGAGTCTCGCTTAGTTTCGAATTTATTAAGCCTTGCTCAGAATCCGAAAAATTAAGCGACAGAGAGAAGCAGCAAACATTAGTTATTCCAGAGCGTTTATGTCATGCAATTTACGGTAAGGCCATACACCTGATTGAAACAGCAATTCCCTACGCGCAATTGATAGCAGATACGGAACAAGCGCTCCAATCAAATTACCAGGAGGGTAAGCGAATTGTTGATGAAAAAGTACAGCAAGATCGCTCTTTCGCTTTTATGAATGGCGATGGCAGTATTGACACTCAAAAATACGCACAGTGCATTGAAGATAATCAACCGCAACATCCTAAATCACTCATTGAGCCATTGGCCACTAAGCTCCCAGAGCTATCACTGAATAATTCTCCAGAGTTTAACCGATATTTAGGGCAGCTCTTTACCGCCAGCTACATTGTTTTGGGAGGGTTCAGCGGCATGCGTGAATCCGAGTTGGATAAACTAACACCAAATAGCTACTACACAGATACCATGTCCGGCCGTGTTTTTCACATGCTGCAAACCCACACATTCAAATTAGGAGAAAAGCGAGAAACATGGATAACAGCAGCTTCTTCGAAAGCAGCCATCGATTTAATGACGATATTAACTGAGCGATGGCGAGATGAAGCCACTTACCCAGATAAAAAATACACCAACACATTATGGCTAAATCAAAAATATCGTTCGCAGCCGCCTAAAGTCTTTGGTCATTGGAATTTTAGATTGCGACTTTTTTGCAAGCAATTTTGTTTTGTTACAACGGCAGATGATTATCAGGAATGCCTTGAATCCAATCCGCGCTCAGAGGAGAGCATCAGAAAAAACGTTATTGTGGGTAAGCCTTGGTGTCTTAGCTCACACCAATTCAGGCGCACCTTAGCTTTTTACTGTGTGAAGAATCGTTTGGGAACATTAGTTGCCCTCAAGCAGCAATTTAAGCACTTATATCTCGCGATGACTGAGTGGTATACCAACGGTGGCAAACTGGCAAGTTTACGAGGCTTAAAAGTAGATCCAAAGATCACGCAAGCTCTCGATGACATTAATGCGGAGACTACGACTAATAAAATCTATAAACAGTGGCACTCTGATGAAACGCTTTCGGGCTCTCACGGCAAGGCCATCATGAAGATGCGCGGTGATGTGCCTACCATCTACAGTTCTTGGGAGGTGATATACAAAGCCGTTAAAGACGGAAAGCTCACCCTGCACGGCTCATTACATAGCTATTGTAAGAACGGATACGAATGCGATATGGATGGTGTAGTCGCCCCTCAGTTTTGTGTGGACTGTAGCGCCGGGGGTAGCATTATTGATGAGCAACAAGCGAAATGGTGGCAGAAAAAACACAGTAGCTTGACCGCTTATATGGCGTCGGTTGAAGACATTTCTGTTAGTGAACGCAGTCATTACATAACCCAAATACGAGCAGCAGAGCTCGTTATGACCGACTTTAATATCCCATTTACGGCTTTCGAAGCGGAATTAAGGACAACAGCATTATGAGTAAGAGTGAAAATACCCTGCTACTACTTGAAGCTGCTCTTGAGCGTATAGTGCAAGGTAAGCCAAAACGCATACCGAACTTTCGCAAACTCAGCGTAAGAGCCGTGGAGGAAGAGGCAGATTTGGGAAATGGCAGCGGCTATTACTACCCTAAATTTGTGGAAAAAGTAAAACAGGTCATAAACGATATCGCCGAAGCCAAAGGCGAATATGTACAACCTGAAATTCAATCGGTTCGAATTAAGCTAAATGAACAAAAGAGGATCAAAAATAATTTCAAAGAAAAGTACGAAGCTGAAAGAGCAAAGTTAGCGTTGTTTGCGGCTAATCAGCACCATCTTAACGATAAGCTTGTTCAAGCCTTTGCTCGCATCGATGAACTGGAATATGAGAATGCTGAGCTAAAAGAAAAACTGGCAGAAGCTAATAGAAGTAAGGTGACAGCGATCAGACAGTAACGTTGATCCATTATAGCCGTGGGCTTAAGCATTAAACGCAAGCAGGAGATCTTTTGTGATCCACAAAAAAGCTTCTACAAGTATTTTCGCGAAAGTGTGACATCTCACACATTAAGGCGAGCTTTAAGCGAATCCTTAGAAATATCGCTGCGGCGCAAGTATTGCCCAAGCTTAAAAATGGGGAAGCTTTACATAGCCGGTGGAAAAATTCGCAAGGAAGTTAAAAAGCTATATTTTACAAAGTTACTTAAAACCGCTGCTTAGAACAAATAATTTTATAACCATAAAAAAGCTTGCTTCATTGTTCAACTTTTAGCCACAAGGATTAGCTAGTTAGTGGCTACTAACCTTCTGAAACTGTGTTTTTTTTCTTCGAATGTCAAGCCTTGTTAAAAACCAACTTACACACTATCTTGTGGTTAAGCACTAGGCTACGACTATATGTAGTATGGTGTGGGTTGATGTGATCTCTAACCGATTCGCACTCGGTTAGAGATCTGAGCATCAACCATGGCGGTTGCTACTCCCTTTCGCAGGAATTGAATTGTAGCAGCCAAATAATAACTTTCAAGCTAGGAGTTTTTAGCATGGCTAAGACGCAAAGCGGCAAGAAGAAAGTTCACGTTCCAGCTCATACCAAGAAAGATGGTACGAAGGTTCCTGAACACTACAGATCAACACCTAACTGATCAGCGTCTAAAGCCCCTGAATTAGGGGCTTTATTTCAACTACAATTTAGGAGCCTATCATGGCTAGATATATCGTTAATAAAAATGCTCAATCAACTGGCGAGCATGAAGTTCACAATGTAAATACGTGTCAGTACTTACCTAATGTGGAGAATCAGATTTCCCTTGGTGAGCATGCCACATGTCAATCCGCGGTGCAGGAAGCATATCGAAAGTTTCCTGGTTATAAATTTGACGGCTGCTATTACTGCAGCCTTAGTTGCCATACAAGATAAAAGATGTGGATACGGATGTCCCATATTTTAAGGCATAACAGCCGTTCATTTTTCGTAAGCCGTTGCTCTAGACGACCACAATTAGCTCATAACTGACTGTCAGTTTAGATTATAACATCTCATCTCAACTGCAAGGCCAGATATGAGCCACTACACATTAAACGCAAGCAGAAGATCTTTTGTGATCCACAAAAAAGCTTCTACAAGCATTTTCACGAAAGTGTGACATCTCACACATTTAGGCGAGCTTAGAGCGAATTCCCGCCAGCTTCCTGCGAGATTAGTGCTAAATTAATTCATACTTGTTGGCAATTGTTCACTGACTGATATACTGTATTTATATACAGTTTTTTGAGGTTTGTATGTCAGCAGTATACCTTGGTGATGCCAGTGTTTGGCCAAAACGTAAGATCCCACTTTATGGCGACCCGGTAAAAGCCGGGTTTCCTTCGCCTGCGCAAGACTATGTTGAGCGCACACTCGACTTAAATGAGCTATGTATCCGCCACCCGAATGCAACCTTCTTTGTTCGTGTCAAGGGCGACTCGATGATAGAAGCCGGCATTTATGAAGGCGATGTCCTGGTGGTAGACCGCTCCATTGATGCCGAGCATGGCGATATCGTTGTAGCTGCAGTGGGCGGTGAGTTTACCGTGAAAGAGTTCTGCACACACCCGTCACTTGCTTTACTGCCCCGCAACCCGGCATACAAGCCTATAAGACCTCGTAACGGCGAAGAGCTCAGCATTTTTGGTGTTGTGACGAACGTTATCCGGCAAATAAAATGTAAATGAGCCAACATATTTTCGCCCTGGTCGATTGCAATAACTTCTATGCCAGTTGTGAAAAACTGTTTCGCCCAGACCTGGCTGATACACCTGTTGTTGTGCTGTCTAACAACGATGGCTGTGTGGTAGCCCGCTCCAGGGAGGCGAAAAAGCTGGGTATCAAAATGGGCGTCCCGGTATTTCAAGTGCGCGAGCTGATGCAAAAGCATGGCGTAGTTGCCTTCTCATCCAACTATGCGCTCTACGCGGATATGTCGCAGCGGGTGATGAGCTTACTAGAAAGCCTGGCACCCCGGGTTGAGGTATATTCAATCGACGAAGCATTTCTCGATCTCACCGGGGTAGACTTCAGTCAGAACCTGACTGAGTTTGGTTTAACTGCAAGACAGCTAGTACAAAAGTGCACAGGTATCACAGTATGTGTCGGCATTGCCCCTACCAAAACATTGGCCAAACTTGCTAATCATGCAGCCAAGACCTGGCAGAAAACCCGCGGTGTAGTCGATTTAACCAGTAAAGAACGCCAGCGCAAGCTGCTAGCATTACTGCCAGTGGATGAGGTCTGGGGTATCGGCGGCAAGCTGACAAAACGCCTGCAGCAGTTGGGCGTCGACACCGCATTGCAGCTGGCTGATGCCGACCCTAAGTTTATTCGGCAACATTTCTCGGTTATGGTTGAGCGTACCGTGCGTGAACTTAATGGTGAGTCTTGTATTGCACTGGAGGAAATGGCGCCGACGAAAAAGCAGATTGTCAGCAGTCGGGCTTTTGGCGAACGAATCACCGACAAACAACAAATGCGTGAAGCGATTAGCGAGTACATTAGCCGCGCCTGCAAAAAGCTGCGTCAGGAGCAGCAAGAAGCAAAGTACTTAACCGTTTTTCTGCGAACCAGCCCGTTTAGTGATAAAGATGCACCTTATAGCGCCAGTAAAAGCGTTGAGCTTGACAGTCCAACTGGCGATACCAGAATTTTCCTGGCAAAAGCTATGCAGCTTTTAGATGGGCTCTGGCTGGATGGGTATCGCTACGCCAAAGCCGGCGTAATGCTTTCCGACTTTTACGACCCCGGTGTGCATCAACCAGGCCTTTTTGATGAGCCGCTTATTAAAAAAGAATCAGACCACCAATTAATGCAGCTGATAGATAATTTAAACGCCAAACATGGTAAAACCATTTGGTTTGCCAGCCAGGGTACCAAGCAGGACTGGAGCATGAAGCGTGAGTTACTGTCGCCGGCCTACACCACCAACTGGCGCGATTTACCAGTAGCAAAGTAAACGCGAAGATAGCGAAGTACTGCTGTGACACCGTGCTCATTTGAACTTATAATTCATTCGTCACAACTGACCTGGACTAGGAAACTGGTGTTGTCGATGCCGGAGCAATGTTCCCCCAGCCCGTGAGCGGGAAGGCTCCCCGGCTCTATACAATTCTAGGCATAGTTCGATAAGCACTCAGCAAAACAGCAATCCACTGCGGGTATTTAAGGCAAGCACATGCAAAACAATCAAACTTGTTCAGAACTGCAGCTCGAGCATGAGCTAGATGTCATTTTTAATAACGACATAGCTCAGATTAATGAGTGGCTTGATACGCCAATACCAAGGTTAGATGGCCAATGTCCCCGCAGCCTGCTTGCTACAGCCGAAAAACGCGATGAACTAATTCAAGTTCTGCACGAGATGAAGTTAGGGGAAATGATTTAATAGCTGCTTTGAACATTAATGCCGCTCGTAGATGCGGTAAATTTGAAATACAGTGGAGAATTTGACCGAAAGTTGCACCATGATATGGCCATAAGTCCCGAGTTGGGTACGACAACTCTTGATCTGATAATTAGGTTTCCGTTTAGAAACTCACACAAAAGCTCATAAATAAGTATTTATCCTCCCCGCAAAGCATGCCCTGTTTAGTTTATTAAACAGGGCATGCTTAGGATATGCAATCAGTGTTAAGGCTGAAGTACTAGTTAATACTTTGCAGCTATATCTAAATAGCCGTTGATCGGTACACTCCGCTTATCAAAGCGGGCTGTACCACCTATGGACCGCAGAACTGACCGAGATAGGAGCTTATTTCCAGCAATACAGGATGTCTCTGGCATCATTATGCAATCAGGGCAAGCACCACCTCTACCAGTACACAAAGAACCGGTGCCACATTGTGTTGCTTTCGGACTCAACATTGCGGTCAGCATTGCTGATCCTGAGTTACGCCAAAGTGAGGACAGGTTACCCAAGTCCATAGTTGTGCCATTGCGGTAGATGACAAAAGCCAAGTCAGCAGGAAAAATGTATTCCCCCAAAGACCCAAGGTCGAGTCCAGAATATTCAGATACATGCTTCATCAGCAAGTGCGAATAACTATGGAGCAAGGTGTACAAATAGAAATATACTGGTGGTGTTGTAGTTTCAGGTAAGTTGTCTAAAAATGGATTCATCTGCTTAGCTGCCCCTAGCAGGCCCGCCCCAATTTTCTCTCCGTCATTGAGCGTGAACATATCCGGGCAATTTAGACTGCCAAGCCATTCAAGAACAAGTTCTTCTTTCAGACGCACATATAATGCCTCATTGCTCTGTTGCACTACATAGACAGGATACCTCATCCTGTCGTTATATCTCACAGGCGGAAACAAATTGAGGCGAACGGGCATATTAATACCCCGTTTGTCTTGCAGAATTGGTGTAGACTCCATTCTCGAATACCCGAAGCTAAATCGGCACAGATCAAACTCTCTAATTAAGCCCATGTCTTCGATACCAAGTTTATCAAGCAATGTGCTTGTTACATTCTGTAGCTTTTCTGTCTCTTCTGTGTTTTCAGGAGCTAAGTCTGTATCTAACCGAGTGAAAGACACGTAAGGTTTTTTTCCATTTGCCCGAGTTTCTACATCTAATCGTGTGTTTTTAAGTGCTGCGTGCTCAACAGCTAGACGGAAAGGATCGAATTTCGATGCGAAAAGTGATTGTCTGTTCTGAAGATTTGAGACAACCGACAGAGGAAGATCTAACTTAGGTAGCAAGATCTGTCTTTGGCGCAGATCATCAACGATGCGTTGACGATTATTATATGCAACGTCTAGCAGCCCTTTCAAAGAGGCTCGGAATGCTTCCGGTAAATTCTCAGGCGGCTGTTCTGCTGCTTTAATTTGTTGTACGGCTGACAAATAGTCGGCAAGATCCTTTTGGCACTCCACTTTACCTTCACAGGCCTTTTGAACATCTCCATCCGTGAAAGGTTGAGCTGCAAATCCAAACTGTTTTGCTAAAAAATCTTTGAGTTCTGATTCTCTCTTCGGTTGCAATGTGGTTAGCAACTTCTGGCTACCGTCTTTAAAGTCGATAAACAAATCAGATTTGATATAGTACGCACTGGATGCACG
Organism: Arsukibacterium ikkense; assembly: GCF_000987775.1. Lineage (GTDB taxonomy): Bacteria > Pseudomonadota > Gammaproteobacteria > Enterobacterales > Alteromonadaceae > Alishewanella > Alishewanella ikkense. Next base: position 20,218 of record NZ_LAHO01000013.1, on the reverse strand, counting down.
ATATGGAGTCGCCTGCATACGCACTTCAGTCAGCCGCTCCGGCGCCATAGCAGGACCAATAATACGTATAGTAGCAACATCATTCTGTAGCCATTTCGGAGAAAGCGGCTTGTCACAGGCTGCGCATTCAAAAAACCAATCACCAATACCAGCGGATCGCCGATTCAATTTGAACAAATAACTCCCGCAAACACAGCTATCTCGGCGCTTGACTGCTTTACCTTCGCTATCGTTCCAATGCCATTGGCCTGGAAAAGCTGCTTCCCAATGACCTGACCAGTGCACGAAAATAACGTCAAGCTGCTCCCAATCGCATCGGCCGGCCCTCTTGGGGTTTGGGCAATATTTGGGGGTGAGTTTATCAATTTTACTATCTAGATCGCTGAGAGTCTCATAATCCTGAAATATCCCACACGTTCGACAAACGAAAGTCAGAGGTGCCGGCGTGTACTCCATATGTGAAGGACGGCACAGATAGAAGCGATCTTGGCCAGGCAACTGAAACTCTGCCTTTGTTTGGTCCAAGAGGACTTGATCGACGCACTGAGCTGGCAAAACTTTATTCTTAGTAGGGTCATTATTCCTTGCTGACAAAGCAGTGTTGAACCAAGCAAGTCCGAGTTCTCTCATTCGTTCGAACACTAGAGTCATAGTCGACTCTGGCAAATCCGCAAACTCTCCGGCCGTAGAGCGAGCAATACATGCCCCTATTCCACCTTCAAAGGTAAAGAAGCTCTCTGGAGCGTAGGCTGTCGCAAGTTGATTACGAGACCTGTTCATTGTTTTGGCTTTGGCCATATTATTATCTCCCCTTAGCTTCTCGCTTCCGTTGCTTCATCCGTCGAATCGATATCGGCCCCGTCACCACGCCGAATAAATTTCATTGCCTTATATGTCATTCCTTCGCGAACACGCTTGTCAGACGCATCAATGCTCGATTCATGTATAAGGCCTGGTTGGTCTACATCACGTAGCGACGTCATCGGTCTCAAAAGGCTATCGCGTATGGCAAAAAACTGACCCAAACGAGTACCATTTACCAGCCGAGCAACGTTTAAATCTTGTTGGTAGTGTGTGAGTTGCTCCTTAAGTAGCGAGTAGTAGTACGTCTTTCCTTTAAGGGTAGGTGACAAAGAAAGACCTAATGCTTTTGCCATAAAAGTTTCAAGAGCTTCCATGTTGGCAGGAACTGCAAGAAAGTCTCGTACATCCGGAGCCATAAAATATGTTGGGCTGTTGTGCTTTATGCTGTCTTCTGCCAGACACAAGCGTTCGATAGCGTTAATACCACATACGTATTGCTGGAAGAAGCTTGGCATCACTCTTATTAGGGCTTTCTCTGCCCACCTATCAATCGCCGCTGGCAAAATCATTCGTTCAAGAAACCGATGAAAAATGTCGTGGATTTCTAGAACAAACCTATCGCGATACCTCTGGGGCACAGGCACTAGCAACGAAAAGCCCACATGTGTACGACCAACACGCGATGATGCTTGGATGTACTCCGCAATATCGGACGGGATACCCGCAAAGAACATTGCATTGAACTCTTCTACGTCAACTCCGTGTGAGATAGCAGACGTAGCGATGATAGACCGCAACGTTTCTTTAAGATCAGGGAATGGTTTGCCGGTGCTAACGCGCATCTCCGCTCGTCGAACAATATCTTGAATATCAGCTGCTGAGACTGAACCAGATATTAGCTCCGAGTTCAACGATTGATTCGAATAACCACAAGCATGGTGAAGTTTCTCGAATTGGACTTTTTCAGTATCAATTACCTGGTCACCTCCTTTCTTGTTGGTAACATAGGTTAGTGCAATCCTATGCAGATCAACCAACGTCAGTAGTGTTGAAGCATCTGCACCTTTAAGCATTCGAATGAACTGAGACTGCAGTGGGCCAGGCGACACCCAACGAATAAGCTCATTCCTAGCTATATCTAGATCGCATTCGTCCTCACTGCGAAGACGTTCATATAATCCCGTAACCATTAGATGATAATGTCCAAGCACTGAAGCCATGGCTACTGTGTGACGGTGACCGTTAGTCAACACAGAAGCATACACTCGGGCCCAGTGACTGCGGAGTTCTACGTCATCGATAGGAATTTCTGAACGCTCCGCATCGTCTTCAGTATTGCCTGGTTGTAATGGTGTGGCATAAAACGAACCGTATAATGTGTGCCCAGGATATGGGAATTGGATAGTATGATTCCGTTGGTAGAGATGACTCATTTGGCGTTGAGGCTCACTAACCGTTGCCGACGCAGCAATAATTTTTATTTTTCGGCGAACATTCGAGTCTGGTTCATATGAAAGATAGCCTTTCAACAGTGGTGACAGCTGGTCAAAGGAAGCTTCTAATGCAGACTCAAACAAACCCGAAAAAGTCCCTAAGGACTCGTCTAACAAATGGGCTTCGTCCTGAATAAGTAGGCTAGGATATGGGTCGAAGAAAAGTTTTTCGCCCGAAGAAAATGATGGAAATAGTTTTCGTGAAGTGGTACTCACCGACTCCGACCAATCTTTAGGCTTCATAGGGATTAGCAATCGCTCGCTTCCTGTTTCGGCGAGGGGGGCGAAACCGAACATTCCATAAAACTTGCGGATTGTTCCCTGTGACTGCCCGATAGCAGCGAGTTTATCTACAGTGCCCAGAAGTACAGATGGAGCTAAGCCGTAGATATCTTCGTCGACAATATAGAATGGTAAAGGTGTTGGCTTTGCAAATCTTGCATTCCAAGAACAGTTGTCTTTTGTTGCCGTGCAGTAATGCCCTAACGAATTGCCACCAGTACCAGAGTGACGGCGGAGTGCCAACAAACTGCCGTCTCTGTTGCCACAGAATGGACACGAAGATAGCTTGAGCCAGCGCTCACGAGCACTTTTATAAGGCTGTGAATCTTTCAGGTTGAGCTCTGAAGCTGGCAAAGCTATGTCGTCTGCTGGCACATCATTGTATCCGTCTTCAGAATGCCAATTCGGTGTGTTGCTACCGCCGACCCAGAATCCAAGCGAGAACGGTTCACCTGGATGACAGCGCATGTGTCGCACTTCTTCAGCTGCCCCCATCGTTGAGAATGTGCGACGTGCTTGCTGCAGGGTGAGTAGCCGCAAAGGATAACGCATTAGGGCAGAAACCCCTCTGTGTTTTCCTCTCAGTCGGTCAAGGAACAGCACGTATACAAGCAACCCTAAAAAAGCTTCAGATTTTCCGCCGCCTGTCGAGAAGTAAAGTAAAGTAACTGCATTAGCATTTTTCGCGACTTCGGGTGTGTAAAAGCTATGGAATACTGGTATTCGAGTGGCGAATGCAGGAATAGAAGAAAGTATAAAAGCAAGCTGGAAAAGTCGCCATTCATCGTAGCCTTTCGATTTTGAAACTTTAGCCATTGCAGCATTCATTGACAACCAAGCCTCGAAAGGAATACCAAGAGGTGATTCCTGGACACCAGGCCCGCTCCAATGCGAATGTGACTTTTCAAGTATCGCGATACCACAGCGAATTGCAGCTAGCTCACTTTGCCATGCAACGATATCCTGCTGCAGTTTTTCTTTCTCAGCTTTCAGCTGCTCATTCGCATTGGGTCCATCCAAACCCTGCTCTACAGGGTGATTTTCAACCTCGTTTATCCACTCCTCAAAGGTAGTCACAAGTGGTTTTAACCCCTGCAAGCAGCCAGGTAATGACAGTTTTTCGATACTGCGTTCTACTGCCCCATTAGTGGGGATAATTCTGGGCAGCACATAACGCGGTGTCCATGTAGTGGATAGCTTTCGTAATCCTTTATTGGTAGTTGACGTTATGCCGCCATTAAATCCCAGTGCTGGGTATTTGAGATATTGATTGTAACGGTAAGATGGTTTCACTCGATCCAAATGCATTAACAGATGATCTACTGCGGGAAGAGTCGCGGATACAGAAACTTGAAAAAGTGAGGGCTCCAACTCTTTAAAATTTTCCTTTGTGAGTGGAGCTGTCCAATTTTCCAGTGCAAGATGGATCGTCATGCGTGTAGTATCGATCGGATCCTTCATCACATTAACGACCCAACGAAGCTCAATTTGCGGTACAACAATTCTTAGATTAGACGTTCGCACTCTCTCTAGGTATTCTTTCCAGTTTAGAACATCGGACGGTTTAATTCGTGAACGTCGGTAACCCCATAGCTTTCCACCCGTTTCAGTGTCTAAGCTATTCGCCCAATCAGAAATCTGCTTAGCTATCGCCTCATTGAGAAGTTGAGTTGCTTTCTGAGCGTCGGTCTCGGCCGTTGCTGTCGTGAAGCTGAATGATGGTAGTGAGAGCTCTAGTCGAAGCCATTTGGGAGGAGGGGCGATGTCCTCAGCTAGATTGTCTGGCATATTTGCCCAAACTGTAACTTCTTGGGTAGGGGGTGTTTCTTCCACCTCGCCATTATTACCTTCTACAACTTCAGTTTCTGGTTCCTCCTCCAAAGAGGATCGATCCCGAGTATTGTCGAAAGGCAGTCCCATAGACTCATAAACATCTTTACGAGTCTGATAACTTTTGACCGACCACTCTAGATGCTTTTTACCACCTGGTAATTCATTTACGAGTTTGCTAAGGGCATCCTTTACTCTGCGACGAATTTCGTTGCGAGCATCTCGAGTAAGCGGGAATGTTGCTTCTAATCTCCCGCCAGGCTTCACCTCTTCTTCTGTAGGCAGAATGCGGAGATATACTGCTCCTGTTAATGAAACGCTTATCTCAGTGTCGATAGCTGCAGCTCTAACCTGAAAATCCATGCCATGTGCGCTAATACGAATTGGGTCAGCTTCTTCGTCGCCATCACGCTCTTCATCCGGCATTGGTAAAATGAATTCTGACATAAGTGCTGAACTTGGCTTCGCACTGTATATGACCTTATAAAATTCCCCTCGACCTGCTAAACGTGCGGATAAGCCATTTAGTAGGCTGTCAACTACTGCTTCCTTGTAAGCCGGATGAATATCGCGAGGGTTCTTGCTAAGAATCGGCACTTTTAAGTTCCTTCTTGTTTTTAGTTGCACGTGCCGTAGGAGACACAACATTTTCAACTTTGAAAACGCACTGAAGCGCATCTTGCTGAAGTTCCAAAAGGACTTCTTCAGAGATTTTTCGGTATACTATTGCACTTTCTGGCTGAAAGAGTATTTCAGCATATCTAGCGACCAGTTCTCTTCCAAGGGACTGATTCAGGCGACGGGCATTCTTCACAAAACCCCAATGACGCTCAGCATCGTCGTCACTAATAGCCAATGCCTTACAGAATATTTTGAAATACCTAGCATCTCTGGGGGCGTGAGGGCGTGAGTCGTTGTGTAGAGATAGTGCTAACCAATAATATACGCGTCCGGGTCGACATTTCTTTGCATGAGAATCTATTTCGACCATCCTAGTATGTATCTCACGTGCAAGCACTGAACGTTTCGACGATTTAAAAAACAACTCACACCGTCTCTGAACATCATCATGATAAAGTTTGAGTAGCATGCGAGTTGGGCTAACCATAGGGTCCGTAAGCTCTTTGTTTAAATGCAAACATGACTCTAACTTGTTGCGTAACTCATCACTCATGTCGAAAATGAAATCGCCTGGCTGAATAGTGCTAGCTGCCGCACGCCGGAACATCGGATCTTGTTCTGGCATGTAACGATAGACCCAGCCAGATATGTATGTTCGACGACCACCTTCCAAATCAAATAGATGGAATGAAGAATCATCACTCTGGCAAACTTGTCCTGTATCGTCAAATTGGAATGTCATTGAAACTTCACGAAGCTTGTTAATATTGATCGGGTTCGGAACCTCTGCCAATCGACGCTTAAGTTCTTGAGCTAACAGCCCAATCCTTCCCCTGTAAGCTTTGAACTCATCGATCTCTTTCATCGAGATTAATGTTTTAAGTGTGGACTCAGCTTGACGATAGGCAACAAGTACAGCAGTACCATGCGGTATTTTAGGATGAGTCAAGAGGACACGTATTACATCTGGGTTTATCCCAAGGAATACAAAATGATTGCTTACACAGTCACTTGTCAGTGACTTAGCAACCGCGGAAAGGGTATGCCATTCAAGCGTTGGCTCAACTGCTGCCCAATTATCACCAAATTTGCGTTGTAGAAAGCTACGAGCAAAAGACATGTAGTAGTTATTTGGTAATACTAATGAAATTCCCCGTTTACCTGGTCTACTTTGTTTTTTTATTTCGGTGAACAAGCGTGCAGCTAATGGGGTTGCGTCATTCCAGTCATCTATAAGCTTGTCTGTGCGTTTTATCGCATCTTCAACGGATTGCCGAGCTTGATTTAATACGCCTGAATGGAGCGCTGCAAGTAATGCTAATTTGACAGGTGTCCAAGCATTACGATTGTTGTTGTAGCTATAATCCTCGTTATCTGTTGACGCTGAAGTAAAATCTGAATAACCAGCTGGCATGTTCGACATGCGCAGAATATACATAACGGCTTGAAGAAGAGCATTGTATGCTGGTGTATCTTCGTCTCCAGCGAAAGCCATCAGATTTTGAAATTTAAGCGCAAGCTGAGATGCATCTCGGTCTACGATGCTTATACTGAAGTTTGAATTACTTCTCAGGGTTGGCGTCCAATTTGCCTCCTCAGGATTAACCGAGAGCAAAACATCTTTAGATTCTGCTGCCAGCACTTTAGTCGCGAACTCCAATTTGACTTCATTTAGTTGTGCACGGAAGACAAAGAACGTTTTCGGATCATCTGTTACGATGACAGAACCGCTATCCGACAATCCATTTTCGCGGGAATAACGTAAGTAGTCTGGGATGCGCTTGACTGCACTGTAATTTGTTTTTGCTGCAGCATCAGTTGCATCAAACAGCAAGACATCTGGTTTGCCTGAGTTTCTTAAAGCTGAAGACTTGAGTGCACTTTTCCAGCCACCTCTTTTTGCTGTATGGTGCAAGGCCATAAGAGCGGCGGGAGCCTTATTTGGAATACCCCATTCTGACCTTACTCTTTGGCGAAGAATACGTCGTTTTACAAGGCGATCTACATTTGAAAGAGTACGTTCAAGTGGACTGTCAACCGGAGTAATCCACTCCTGCTTTGTAGGGTCAAATACGAATGTCGGAACAAGCTCAGCTAGTGACGGGTTTGGAAGCTCAGGGTGCTGTATTCTAATATCATTAACGGCGCCAAGAAGAGCAATGAAAGACTGAGAAGATGTACTGCTTAGTTCGAACGTTGAGCCATTGTGAACTGACCATAATGATCTGAATAAATTGCTCAGCTGGACTTTGTCTGCCAGAACGGAATGAAGAGCGCCTCTGCAAGCATGAGTGGCTGGAAAGAGTAAAGTTCTAAATCCGCGTAGGTCAGATGAAAATTGTCGCTCCAAGTTGGCTAAAGCATGGAGCAAAGGAATTGAATTTAACTTCGCCGGCCACACTAAGCAAAGAGTTGTACTTTTGTTTTCTGCAGCTTCTAACAAAGTGTTTACCAGGTCAACAGTCCATGGTTGAGGCACTATAGGCTTTTCAGTGGTTCTGCATTGAAATTCTATATTGGCACTGCCAAAGCGAATTTGTCCCTCAGTATCTCTTCCTTGGTCGGATTCTAGTATTGGGCAACATGAGGCTTTGGTATTAAGACAATGTTGATTTTTCCGAGCCGCGGCTTGACGAGAAATGATCTTGCGAACGCGAGCTGTTAGCTCGGCTCTGGATTTGGCTCTGTCTGCAAGACGTTTAGCTAGAGACTTAGAGTCATACATTTGAAAGGCCCTCCGTGCCAAACATTCTCAATTTCTTATATGAGTTGATAGGCCAGAACCACAGCTTCATCCCAATCTTTCCCATTCAACAAAGCTTCACGGAGAATGGCTGGATCTGGCAGTGCGAGTTGGTTCAGCTCAAACACGGAAACATTTGTAGCACCAGAAATACATCGAAAGTAACGATCTACAGTATATGTGCTCAGGAGTTCCACCAAGTTAGTCGGAGTGAATTCCGGCTGTTCGACTACTTGCTCAAGGATCACTACATGATTCTCGCCTACAAACCCACCATATGTATCGAAAATATCTTGGCTTACGATAGCAGCAACAAGACGACGAGGCTGATCATTCGAAGTTACACGTTGCAACAGTACACAAGGTGATTTAATCACCGAAGAGCTATTTTTCAAACCGATATCTACAAACCGGTGTTCAACGTTCCACGTAGGGTTTTTTTCTATTTTAACAACGCCTCTAGAGGAAATGTCACGTGACCAAAGCAATGGGGCAACAGAGTCGGCATTAGCTAACTTTGCCTCCTCTAAAGATTCGAATTTCGGTCGCTTGTCTCGGTTCCAGACATAGGCGCCAATCCGTACTTTGAAGCCGTAGTCAGCCAATCTGAATTTTGAGGCAGACAGTTTCTTAACTAAAGTTACGTCCTCAATAGACCGTGGAATTGGCCACGTTAAACCATGATTAGGCAGGACGCAGTCACCAACGCTACTATATTTACCAGTAGCAGACACCACCGAGACATTGGCATGTGAATGCGCAGGATTTTTCTCAATTCTCCGACGTAATATAGTCAGCGCGGTCTCTTGCTCGACATCCATAAAGACACCCTGTCTATCACTGACCATACCGATATGTTCAATAGTTGTGTTATTGATCAGAAATTTACGCAGTTTGCTGAAATATTGGCCTGAAAGAAAGCTTGTCGGCGTAACAAGTGCTGCTCGTCCCCCTTCTCTTAATAAACGTGTGCAAAGCGCGATGAACAAACAGTATAGATTGGGTTGTGCATCAATTACTTCTGAATAGTCAGAGCGTAAAGGACTTAGCTCTTCTGCAGTCATTTTACGAAACGGAGGGTTGCAAACTACGACATCAATTTTACCCAACCTGGATTTAAGACTGCTGAGTGAGTTTGCCTGATAAACATTGAATTTTGGAGCAAAGTTAGTGCTTTGGATCTCATTATAAAGTGCCATGCAAAGAAAATGTTTGGAGAGCTCACAAAGAGTTGAATCTAAGTCAGTACCATGAAGGTGTTCCTCGATGTGTCCGAGAATTTCTCTTGGTGTAAACCCTCTTTCCAACAAAGCTGCTCGCATTCGAAGTGCAATCGGTGCCAGGAAAGCCGCACCTCCACAGGCTGGGTCCATGAATGATTGACTCCCAAAATCAGTTCCTTGATCTGCTAAATCAGTTAGCAATCCCTCGGTCAATGATACCGGAGTGAAAAACATTGCCATCTTCTTGCGATAGCTATCGTCAGCAAGAATCGCATAAGTCGAACTGAGCCAATATGTGGCGTTCAGAAATCCAATTTCGTTTAAGAGGATAACAAATTCTAGTAGCTTCGGCTCTGTAGCGATCGATGGTGAATACGGCATTGATGGCGCAGGGAGAGCAGAGAAGGAATGATTACACCAAACTCTTAATATAGTCCCTATGAGTGTCGCTGCATCGATGCCGTATTTCTGCTGAAGTAACCTTAATGCTCGTATTCGTCGTTTGATAGACAGCTTTAATTGTAGATTTACCAAAATCGCCGCCTACCAATCCAAGTGTTGGCGTTCCAAGAGTCGTCAGTCCATGCGATCGTCATATACTTTCCTTAGTGACTTCATCTACCTAAAAACCATGTCATCACGCCATTTGCTGTTCATGGACGAACACAACTTTGGAAACGAAGCAAAGTGCTAATAAATACGAAATTTGTGTCTTTTTGTGTGGTTTTAAACCTAATATGTCAAGTATCTTAGTTCTTGTCCATAAATTTTGTCCAAAGAGATTGGAGACTAAAAGTTGATATGAGTAACAATAATCACGATTCAGAGAACATTGAAAGCCAGAAGAAGCTGGGTGCAAAACAAAAATTTACCATATCGTACGATATGCCAGAAACAGAAGATCATACAATTGATGCCGTTGTTTTAGGTAAAAGTCTCATAAGTATGGCTGAATTAATTAAAGAAAGTGACAAAATACTTAATGGTGAACACTCCGAGGTTCAGATTGATGTGAAAGCTAACAAAGAGGGCTCGTTTGCAGTCGAGTTTGTTGCTTGGTTACAAGAAGGCGGAATAGATGTACTAAAAACGATAGGGATAACAGCTGCTTCAACAACAGCTGCGGGAGCAACCCTGTTTGGCATTGTTAAACATCTGCGAAGCAGAAAAATTCAAACCTCTTTAATCCAAACACAAAATGGTTTTACGAAAGCACTTTTAACATTAGAAGATGGTACTCAGATGGAGTGTGATCCTCGCGTTAAAGAGCTTCTTAGCTCGCATAGTGTGAGAAGCAAGCTTGCAACGGTAATCGAACAGCCCGCTAAAAATGCAGAGGGGGCTAAAATAAAAGTATTTTCTGGAGACAATGATGAAGAAACCTTTGTAATTGAGCAAGAAGATGTCCCATCATTTAAAGCTCCTACAAAGCGACTATTTCAAGAAACAGAAGTTACTAATCGCGCCGCAAATGTAGTATTTATTCAGATAAACAACAGTAGTCGTAATGGCTGGCGAGCTTTGATCAGGGATGAAGAATTTGCAGTCAAGATGGACGATGAAGGCTTTATGGAGCGAATGAATGCGAAACAAGACTTTCCAGTTAAAGATGAAATGTTTGAAGTAGATTTGGAAACAACTAAGAAAATCTATGATGGAAAAACTTCATATTCGTATAGAATTACAGAAGTGAAACGCCATCGCACCACCCAAGATAGGAAAATACTCTGAGCCTTATGGAACCGATCCTAATCGAAGCATTGATGTGGATAACTTTGTTATTAGCAACACCCGCTATTTGGTGGGTGTTTCGCACGGTTGGGGAAATTTTAGGACAGGTACTTTTCCCGGGAAAATTAATTGAAATTAAGTATGAAGATGATGATGGGCAGATTGTCGTAACCAAGGTTAATTTGGACGATGACGATGAATTGGTTAAAGTGTTATTACGAGCAAAAAAACACCAGTCAGGAGGGGTGAATGTCTAAAGCTTCTACTTTCCTGGGGGTTCCAATGGCTGCGCTTGTATCTGCAGCAATTTTCGCTACAGAACTATACAATTGTCCACACAAAGAAATCGTCATACCTGCTTTGCCGTTGATATTTGCGATTACCGTCACCGCGCTTAAGTATTTTGCCGTTTATTTCCATGTAGACAGCAGGACGGAGCGTAGAATTAAGAAACGTCTGATGAAGCTCAAAACAGCCCTTAATGATCCAAACTCTTCTGAAGAGGCCAAAGCCAGCTACCAAAAGCAATTTGATGAGGCGAATCAGGCCCTGATTAATTCTGACAATGCTGAGATTTCATCTATTGGTTAGCTCATGCCGTATTTACGATCCGATAAAGAGCCTGCAGTTGATGGCGAAGTGATTGACTACAAACTGACTTATGTTGTTAAAAGGCAAGGCCCGGTCTTACACCGAGCGTCTTTGCCGTGTTGTTCACGTTCATTGCTAGAAAATGCCAGCTAGATCCTCGTCGAACTCTATACCAGCTAAGTTGTGATTATCATATATCACTTTAAAGCTATCCGTTACAAACAGGCCGTGAGTGCCATACAATTCTGACTTAAATACTGACTTGTCGGCCAATGATTGCTGCTCAAATACCAATGTCTCAACACCACACTCAAACCCGTCTTCGTAATGACGTACTGTCTTTGTGGTATCTTCTTTCGCAAACTGCTGCGGAACAAAAATGTACATCTGCATATAGCCGACCTGAAGCGCTAAAAACTCTCCGGCATCAGCCAGCAGGTTTTTAAAAGCGTTATAAGCCTCTTCTGACAACAGCAAGTATGAGCCCCAGAAGGACACATCCGGTACCGGTAATCCTTGCTGGTATTCTGATGCCAGATCGCACCTGCTCGGTGTCCATTTATCCAGTAAACTTTCATTGGTTCTGGGTTGGCGCCGTACTAATGATAAATCTTCATCGCCAAGGATGTCAGCGAACGCAAATAGATCCAGCTCGGGGACTTCATAAGAATTCTCAACAGGCTTTAGTCGATATACTGTTATTGTCTTTTCCATTAATTCATTTTCCATCAGCCAGTCTTCCTCTCAAGAATATCAGCTGGATGCTCCCCTGTGCGAAGTTCACGCTTTACTGTTTGTAACCGTGACAAGAATACTCGCTCCGGCAGATTATCGTTTGAGAACTTCGACGCAATCCAGGTTTCATAGTTGTAGGTATGAATTGGTCTGTGTGCCGGCGATTCAGGTGTGGCCCAGTCATCAGCAGTGTTCTTAGCGAAGTTACGCAGCCAGATCCCATTTAGTGGGTCATTGATCCCAATACCAAAGGCATGCAGATTCAGTCGACTCCTAATAATCAGATCTTTTCGATGTTTGCCGGACCCCGGGATGATATGGTGAGCCTCATGAATTGGCGTTGGTTTAGGCTCACCAACGGCAAGTAAGTTTCTGGCCAACATCTTTGTTGGATGATGGTTTTCGGTTGCCAGTTCCCGAACAGACTTCGACTCGTTAGATTTGCGATAAGCCGTCAGATTTTCCTGGTACATAATGTGAGCAGCAATTTTACGGCGCTCCAAACGTAAGTGTTGCCAGTCTTTATCCCGCTTAGCTATGCGTTCAGCCCTCTGCTTTGTCGTCTCGTTAGCTGGAGCCTGGCTGTTTCTGCCGTTATGAAATTCACTGGCTTTAAGCTCGTACTGATAAATAATCATATCAAGTGGCGATGGGTTTTCAGGTCGTACAGGCCTTGGGAAACTCACATACTGAATTGGTTGGCTCGGCTTCATGCTGAAGATTGCTCCTGCGGACTTTTGCTGAATTTACAGCGATTTTAAATTCATAAAGTCTTTACATCAACCATATTAACACCTAGTTTTTACTATATATTAACCTTTGGGGCTGAATATGGATTATTCATTAGTATCGGACAAGCAAGCGGTCGCGCTTTTGAGTGAATGGAAAGAGATAGGCCATGACTTACCAAGCTTAGCAAAGCTAAAGAAGACGACAGCGTCTAATGGCATCATCGTACTGATACCAGGGTATAGATGTAACCAGTGGTATCAGGTTGGAAAGCCATTTTCAGCCTATCGCGATGCGATGGTTTTTTTTGGCGAACTGCTTGATAAAACTTGCTCTAAACATTAGCTCAAACCACGGGAAGGCATTGTGCTAAATACCCGAAAATTACCAAAATCAGTCATGTAAAGAAACCAAACGCAAGCATTTAACTAAGAAATTTTTACCAAACAAGCCTCGATGAAATTGCTCGTTCTGGCTAACTCAACCATTTTTATACGGGGTAAACCAGCCTGGTTGAGTTAGTGCGTGAATTTATAAATTTCGGCTGTAGAAAGCACACTACCAAGAAGAAAAGTGTGATCTTGTTTGGCAAGAGTATCCTGTTCACTTTGTATATGTGGGTTTACTTCAGATTCAACAGAAAACGAAGATCGAATAAATGCACAATCACTGAATTTCATCGAAGCAAAACGGTTAGGGGCTAATCCATTGACAGCAAGCAGATCAAACAGCACATTGCCCTCGAAATCAAGTTTTTCGAGTTCAACAGCCAGCTGTTTTAATTGACGCAAAGGATGGAAGTCTGCGGTTGCAGTTATGACTGCTATTCCACCAATAACGCGTATTGTTTTGATCATAAGTCTCACATTGTCGCTGTGTACAGGTTGTCAATTGCTTCATAGGCATCTTTAGATAAAGCGATAGCTTTATCTAGGGTGTCAACCATCCTACTACTAGAAACTAACTCTTCCATATGGAATAACGTATGGCGATTCTTTCTGTAGAAAGTATAACCGTTATTTAACGCATATTCCATGCCGGAATTTGCAACCAGAGTGGAACATTCAGGCTTCAAAGTGCATATACCATTTCTGACATCAAAAAAATCACCAAAACCATTTTCTGCATCATGCACCGACATACTGTATTCAGACATTTTCTGTTTCAGAACACCTTCCAACGCTCGGAGATCTGGATATAGTAATAGGCAATAATCTGGGAGCTGGGGCGAGGCAAGCTTCACACAGCAGCCAGAAATGAGTAGCTTTCTAACTAGATCTGGTAAATATTGATAGCTTTTAGGAAATAAGCTTTTTACGTAATCTTCAGCCATTTCTTTCCTAACTATCTCAGCGCTACTTTCGTCTTGACGATATAAGACTTGTTCTAAACCTTTAAGATCCAGCAAGTCTGTTAGCATGAATATGACCCGGCGATAGCAAGATAAGGGTTTCCCTTGTATTTGCAAAACCCTTGTTTGTCGATGATGAGTGAGAGTCAGTTGATCTTGATGAGAGATGCTTCTTAAGGTCACCAGCTTGCACTTGTCATCGTCTCGTTTGATTTCCATCTCAATATCTGTTGACTCCACAACACAGTCCAGAATTGGGTCAAATGAACTCGCAGTTATCCCCTTCAGAGCAAAATTTACGTTTTCAAATTCTGCAGGATCTATCGTAGCTTTAAGATAGACAGCAAATGTTTCGCCGAGCCCATGATTCTTACCGAGTTTCCAATGAATCGTTGTTGTACCAGACTTGTTTAGGTGCAGGTCTACCGTAGCAAAATCCAATCCAGCTGCACCAAAAACAACTCTTTTCTTATTTGGTGTTTCTTGAATTTCGCCATCTAGCTGAAAACCATTCAACTCCAAAAATTTATAGATCGCGGGGATAAGAATTTCCCTATTTAAGTTCAGATCTTTGTAATCAGACATGGTTTCCCTTCCCTATAAGCAATGTGCGGAATAAATAGTAAAGTTGTTTAAAACGAGCCTAACATGTTTCAAGACGAAATTCTTACACATTGCTTTTAGGCATTAAAGATAATTAATTGTGGTTTATCAACATACTAGAGACCCTCGGATTTTAGCCCTATCAATTTATGGTTCTCGCTCAAAAAAGACTCCAGCCCAATAAGAATTAACAATTAAATGTAATGACGAAATTAAACACGTTCAAGCCGTCCCAGTTGAAAATATCGAAAACACCTGCTGCCTGTAATTGCCTTTTAGGCTAAATAGTAATGCCGAGTTGGCTAGATTCTCTTCAGGCTCTGAGGCATAGCAATTCCAACTTTCACCCAAAGCCTGAAATTTAGTGTTTTGAGAGGAGTTAATGCCAGTTCCTATACTCAAAGGCGGCTCAGGGCTTGCTGGCGACTCTTCCTTTTCAAAGCGAATTATTTTTTCCGGAATGTCTTGCTGTAACCGCTGTGCAAATTCCAATAGGGATTTTTCTGCGAAACTTATTAACCATGCCTTATTGTTTGCTAGCCCCGGCATTAATCGAAGTACCCGACCAAGTACCTGACGGAAAAACAATTCGGTTCTTACCAAACTAAGGTGTGCACATACCCGAAGCCTTGGTATGTCAGTACCCTCTGAGACCATTGAAACACTGACTATCCATTGGCTGTGGGATGTCCTGAAATTTTCAATAACTGCTTGAGGAGATGGCTCACGGTAGGTAACCATTACAGTCGTTTGATTAAATTCACTCTGTAATATGTGTTTTATTCGCCTTGCCTCACGTACTGAACTTGCTACGACCAAACCTGCAGCGTTAGGCTGCTCTTGTCTTGCGATGTGGAGCTGCTGCACTGCTACTGTTAACAGATGACGCAAAGCCTGACTGTCCGCCAGGAGCTCTGAATACCGAAGCTCAGAATGCTCAATTGCTGACTTAAGCGATCCATAGGTTTCCTCATTTACCTGCAACTTGTCATTGTCTATCAAAACGACTTCAGGCAGCCGGCATACACCATCATTTATAGCGTCTGCAATGCCATAGACATAGTCACAGTGAATCGTCTTATCTGGGTCGATATAGCTCGCCAGAGTAATTGGCGCCAGATCACTGCGCCATGGCGTGCCAGTCATCGACAGTATGTACTTTGCCTGACTCCCCAAACTGCGCAGAACCTCTCGTCCCCAGGCGTTGGCAAATTCTGGCTCGTCACCACCACAGTGATGAATTTCATCAAAAACCACTAAGACCCGACTTGTTGTCAAAAAGCTCCAGTCAGCTTTCTTACTGCTCGCGAGGTATTGATAAGTATAAACTCCGCCGGCGGCGCCTAGTTGCCCATGCATAGACTTAGCTAATACTGAATAAAATGTTGTCCGCATGCTATTAAGCACGGCAACTGAGGGGGCAAAGCACACTACATAGTCAATTTCATTGGCATCAAACAAGCGCTTTGCAACTACCGCAGCCATTACTGTTTTACCAGCACCAGGTGTCGCTAATGCCATGAAATGTCTTTGCCGACGCTGAAACTTTTGAAGTGCCAATGATGCGCAGTCTTCTTGCCATTGACGTAGCTGCATTAATTAAAATCCTGCAGAACGCTCTCTATGGCAGACAGACGTCCCTGGTACAAAACAGCACGTTCTTTTGCGGACATGAATTTTGACTGAAGGGAATGCTTGAGTTCTGGGAACTCCCTGGACAGCTCCTGATACTCCTGGGCCTCTGCACTGGCAGAAGCAAGAGCGGTGCTGTAATCATTAAGCTTTCTCTGCAATGCCACTAAGTCCGGTTTTATGTTGGTTGCTGCGGGAATTGCAGCGGTGCTCATGGTTTCTGCTAACTGTTGGCCATTGTCACTCAATGAATAGGTATTTTTCTGAGGTTCTGTCGGATGTTTGCTTACCGTTAAAACACCTTCTTGGCTCAGCACCCATACCTGTTTATAGACTTTTATCCCCAGGTGTTTACTTGAAGTAGCTGTTATAAGACCAGTGCATAACGATTTTAAGTCGCTAATCGTGAAATTATCTAGTCGATGCTGATGAATAAGGGCAAGCAACGTTTTACGAACTGACATACTACATTTTCCTGACAGTTATGGATGCGGATCGGATATAGCAAAACTTAGGATTCCTAAGTATACTCTACTATCAAAAACTAAGACAATCTAAGTATTCCGGTATCAGAAAATGAACATCCTTTGGCATCACATACACCTTTCCCAATTCGACTTAAACAGGCCAGAAAAGCGAAAGCCCTCACACAAAAAGAGCTTGGTATGCGCATTGGGCTCGACATTAATACTGCTAGCAGCCGCATGAATCATTACGAGACTGGCCGGCACCTGCCTGACTACGATATGGCCAAGAAACTAGCAGAGGAGTTAGACGTCCCTGTTGCCTACTTCTATTGCGATTCTGATGAAATGGCCAAGTTACTGATGTCGTTTCATAAGCTAACCACAGAGCAACAGCAAAAGGTGCTGGAATTTATCAATGCCCAAAAGGGAAGTTAATATCACTGTTCTGGAAGGTTAAACTGGTGCCCCAGACAGTTCTTTTGCTCTGAAGCAGATCCATATAAAAATCAGATCCCATTAAGATCTTTTATTATTCTCAGAAACGCTCGATTTTTTAGCTTTGCTAAAAGTGTCACAAGTAACAGAAGTTGTGATTTTGAGTGCATTAAACGCAGGTAAGATTAAAGAAAACGCCCAAGCAATTTAGCTTGGGCTAGTCTCATGTCCCTGGTGGTCTGCAGGTCGCAGTGATGTACCAAGGCCCTCGGTTTAAATACTATCTGCTTTTTAATACGGTATCAATTACATTAGGCAATGTGAATTCTTCAGCCTACTACTGGCAAAAACTCTGGAAAGTGATACAGTTGGATCCAGTATTTTTAGGAGAAATCACCGCGATTTGGTGTTTTTCTGGAAAAGGCGCACAACCCTTGTTTCACATAACTTTCCAGATTTATTTCAGAAATGACCTGTGTCGGTATTAGCCTACCATGAGATAATTGCGCTGATTCATTCCTTTAGCACAGTTAAGTACTGCTGCTCAGCCCTCGTTCCAGCTATCAACACCGTCTTAATCATAAAAATTGATTAAGACGGTCATTAAAAGTGGCTTTAATTGTTGAAAAATCAGGTCTATAGTCTGTTGTATATAAAACCGGGAGCCTGTTGTATTCCCATTCGATAAGCACAGTACAAGGAGTAAGACATGGATAACGGCAACAATAACACCGGCGGTAAATGCCCGGTGATGCATGGCGGCAATACTTCTGCCGCGTCAAACGAAATGAACTGGTGGCCTAAGGCCCTTAATCTTGACATTTTGCACCAGCACGACAGCAAGACCAACCCGCTGGGCAGCGATTTTAACTATGCCACAGAATTCAAAAAACTTGACCTGGAAGCGGTGAAGAACGATCTGAAAACCTTTATGACCAGCAGCCAGGATTGGTGGCCAGCTGATTGGGGCCATTATGGCGGCCTGATGATCCGGATGGCCTGGCACAGTGCAGGCTCCTACCGTATAGCCGATGGCCGTGGCGGTGCGGGTACCGGCAACCAACGTTTTGCACCACTGAATAGCTGGCCTGATAATGCTAACCTCGACAAAGCGCGTCGCCTGCTGTGGCCGATTAAGCAAAAATATGGCAACAAATTGTCGTGGGCCGATTTAATTATTCTGGCCGGCAATATGGCGTACGAGTCTATGGGCTTAAAAACCTTTGGTTTTGCCGGTGGCCGCGCCGATATCTGGCATCCGGAAAAAGACACTTACTGGGGCTCAGAAAAAGAATGGCTGGCGCCCTCTGGCAGTGAAGGTAGCCGCTACTCTGGCGAGCGCAACCTGGAAAACCCGTTGGCAGCAGTAATGATGGGTTTAATTTACGTTAACCCGGAAGGTGTCGATGGCCAGCCTGATCCACTAAAAACCGCCCACGATGTGCGTGTCACCTTTGAGCGGATGGCGATGAATGACGAAGAAACCGTTGCCTTAACCGCTGGTGGTCACACTGTAGGTAAATGTCATGGTAATGGCCGCGCAGAAAATCTGGGGCCTGAACCTGAAGCAGCTGAGCTGGAAGAACAAGGCCTGGGCTGGAACAATCATAAAACCCGCGGTATTGGTCGCGATACCATGACCAGCGGCATTGAAGGCGCCTGGACCACCCACCCGACAAAATGGGATAACGGTTACTTCTACTTATTATTTACTTATGACTGGGAACTGAAAAAGAGCCCGGCGGGTGCCTGGCAGTGGGAACCGATCAACATTAAAGAACAAGATAAACCGGTCGACGTGGAAGACCCGTCTATCCGCCTCAATCCGATTATGACTGACGCCGATATGGCAATGAAAATGGATCCGGAGTACCGCAAAATTTCCGAGCGTTTCTACCAGGACCCTGCCTATTTTTCTGACGTTTTTGCCCGTGCCTGGTTTAAATTAACCCATCGTGATTTGGGGCCGAAAAGTCGCTATTTAGGACCAGATGTGCCAACAGAGGATTTAATCTGGCAAGACCCGGTACCCGCTGTTGACTACACCCTAAGCGATAGCGAAATTAGTGAATTGAAAGCGAAGATACTGCAAAGCGGTTTGTCTATTGCTGAACTGGTGGCCACCGCCTGGGACAGTGCCCGCACGTTCCGCGGCTCAGATTACCGCGGCGGCGCCAACGGTGCCCGCATTCGCTTAGCGCCACAAAAGGACTGGCAGGGTAATGAACCGGAGCGCTTAGCGAAAGTATTGCAAGTGCTGACAGCGATTCAGGCTGGCCTGAGTAAAAAAGTCAGCATCGCCGATTTGATTGTGCTTGGCGGTAGCGCTGCCGTAGAGCAAGCAGCCAACGCTGCCGGGGTTGCCATAACGGTGCCTTTTGCACCAGGGCGGGGTGATGCCAGCCAGCAGCAAACCGATATCGACTCATTCGAGGTGATCGAACCCATTCATGATGCATACCGCAACTGGTTGAAAAAAGATTATGTGGTGCAGCCAGAAGAGTTAATGCTGGATAAAACCCAGTTACTGGGTTTAACCGCCCCTGAAATGACGGTGTTAGTGGGAGGTATGCGAGTGCTGGGTGCTAACTATGCCGGCACTAAACATGGTGTCTTTACCGACCAGCCTGGTGTACTGAGCAATGACTTCTTTGTTAATTTAACAGACATGAATTACAGCTGGCAGCCAGCTGGTCGCAATCTTTACAATATTGTCGACCGTAAAACCGGCACGGTTAAATGGACAGCCACCCGGGTTGATCTGGTGTTTGGTTCAAACTCCATTTTACGCTCCTATGCAGAAGTGTATGCGCAGGACGATAATAAACAAAAGTTCGTACATGATTTTGTTAAAGCCTGGGTAAAAGTGATGAATGCAGATCGCTTCGATCTGGTTTAACATTTAGCCGCCGCAAACAAAAACCGCTGCCGGGCAAAGCCGGCAGCGG
>NZ_LAHO01000003.1 GCF_000987775.1 Arsukibacterium ikkense | reverse complement strand
CTGGGGGAGAAGGCTCAATGAGTATCAAACAAATTTTATCGCCAGCCAAAAACGCTGGCTGCGACGTCAACTCGCTGCGCGCCTTTCCTCGCTAAATTTGGGCGTTATGCTCTTTGAGAACGGCCTAAGTTCGCAGGCTATAATCATGATAAATGCACTTGGATAAACGTCATTTATAAAAGGAAATTATGGAATGCGAAGTCAATTTTTAGTTTTTATGTCTTTAGTACTGCTGAGTCTTTGTAGCACTGCTATGGGTTCTGATGTAACACAACAACCGAAACTAGCTGACTATACAGATGGCGAAAAATGGGTCTGGAAGTATAAAGGTGTAACATCATCGGGGGAAATACGTGCTGATGGAATAGATACCAAAAAAATAATAAGCAAAAACGGCGAGTTATTTATGGTTACTGCTCCTCGTACATTTCCATTAACAGATATTGTTAAACCAGTTGATAGCAAGAAAGCTCGGTATAATTGGCCTTTGCAGGTTGGCAAAAAGTGGACATTGGAAGAGCACTGGGAAAGCGAAGACGGTACAAAAGGCTCCACTATCCAAGATGCAAAAGTGCTCTCTTTTAAAGCTGAAACTGTAGAGGCTGGAACCTTTATGGCTTATACCATTCAGTACAAAGGAAAAATTACAAATACCCGTGGTTACAGTGCAAATACGGAAGATATTCATGTTTATGCTCCTGAGTTAAAAATGTTTATTAAACTAACTCAGATACAAGATGACTATGTGTATGTAGAAGAATTGATTGAATATTCTAAATAATAAAGGCTAACAATACGCAACATTCGCTTGCTTCGGTCGCAGAGTTGCCAACCACGCTGTGGTCGCACACCCATTTGCGCGGCGTTAGGCGGCATATAGTGCCGAGTACGAGTAATCGCAAACTCCAAAGAATAGGGAGAGATCTATGAACACAGCATCGAAACCATTGAGTGAGTCAGTCTTGCGCCGTCTTACGAATGACGCTGTCACTATGTTTCTCGGCGAGGCGGCACGCTACGAGGCGGCCGCTCGACCCGGTCTGCAGTTGGCCTTGTGCAACGAAGCGGTTGCTGACATGAATATGCTAATTGTTGGGGCCGGCGCTGACCACGGTCACTTCCGGCACATGTTGAATTCGTGCCTTGAACGACAACTTCCGTTTCTCACCATTATCTTCCCTGAGGCTGGCAAGGCACTTGACGGCATCGCAGCCGATCTAGGCCTTGCCTACGCGGTGGACTTCCCGTTTATGGTGCGTGATGACGTGCCACTCGAGGCATCCGGCAACCCCGACGTTGAAGTCGTTTGAGCGTCTGGTACGGAGGACGCCGATGCAAGCGCGGATGTGTTGGTTTCAGCCTATAGCATGCCCAAGGACAGCGTACTTCGAGCGCTGCCTGCGTCCTTATTCGATTCGACAGGCGTCGATGTCTACGTCGCTCGCGCAAATTACCGATAGTCTCAGGAACAACAACAGTGAAAAAGGCAAAGTAAATGTCAGTATTTATTAAGTTTCGACTGCTATTTATAGCTGGCGTAAGTTTTGTTATTTCGGCATGCGTTACTTTGCCCGGACATCGCCAAACAATAGATGAAGAAAATTTCTTCTTAAATATCACTGCCCCAACTCTTGCTATAAAAAACGAAATTCGTTTTAACTCAGAAAAAACAGAACTGTTATTTCTGCCTAAAGGTGCGCAGCTCGAGTTCGTTGTTTCAGATAACCTCGGAAAGCATCAGCTCTCGGTGCAAAAACACCAAGAGACTATTGTTTATAACTACCGGTTAAATGGACAAAAAATGACATTTGGAGTCAACGAGAAAGAGTGGTTTGCATCGCAAATTCCTATTATCATTGATAAAATCGGTCTTAAATATGGTCAGGGCTAGGCATAACAAACGCCAGCAAACCGCGCTGGCTGCGGCGTCAACCCGCTGGCGCGTTTTTGTCGCCCGTGTACACTGCGTTAGCTGATAAAAATGGACCTACTATGAAGTTACTTTTACTATTCTTAAATGTTTTTTTTCTAATTTTACCCGTGTGTGCAAAAGAAGCCTTGAGTAACGAATACTGGGATAGAATTGAAAAAACTGTGCTGGAAACAAGTTTCAACGGCACGATAGTGGTTGGACGTGGAGACCAGACTTTTTTTCAGAAAAGTGTTGGCTATGCCGATCCAGCAAAAACAATCCCACTTACCGCTAATCACTTATTCAGTCCGGGTTCTGTGGGAAAAGAATTTACAACGGTTTCTATTATGCAGCTTGCTGCAAAAAACAAACTGAAGTATCAGGACAGCATTACAAAATACGTTGATGGATTGCCTGCTTGGGCCAATAAAATAACCATAGAGCAAATACTTACTCACACATCAGGCTTACCTGATGTAAAGTGGAAAGAGGGCATTAATACGGCCGATGCGATTCAGCAGATCCAGCAGGGAACGCTGGTTTTTGAACCTGGAACTGGCTACAAGTATACAAATTTGAACGTCGTTGTTCGCGCTCTGATAGTCGAAAGTATCATTGGACAAAGCTATGCAGACTACGTTGATTCTTCAATTTTCAAAGTAGCGGGCATGACACATGCGTTTCATCAAACCGAAAATGAGCACGTATCTAAAACTGTGGTTTCAGGTGACTTCCCTACAAATATGGCAGGTTTAACTATCTACTTAACGCCGATGGACTTGTTTAGGTTTGAAAATGCGTTGTGGAATGGCTCATTACTAAGTACAGAACAATTGAGACAGGCATTGCCTGGCGATAGTTTGTCGGGGCAGACGAACAGAGCTTACTTTGATTTTGGCAAATTCTTCGTCGACGATAATGGTTCTTTGGTCACTTGGGAGCATGATGGCTCAAATCCCAGCCACCATACGATTAAACACCATGACTTTAACTCTGGGAATATATTTATTTTAATGTCTAGTGATGGCAATAAATCGACGTTATACAAATTATTAAACGAACTTAAGGCGTCAATTTCGGAAGAACTTAAACCTACAAATTTAAGAGCTCACAAACCAATGCAGCCGATCGTTAACGCGTCAGCTGATTGAAGCGTTAAGCTTTTTGGAGATACATTTGAAACTTCTGGTTCTGCTCTTTTTGTTGGCTAATCCAGTATTTGCAACTGAGCATCGTGTTATTGAAGATGCTGAGAGACAAAGGGATATTCCAATCCAAAAGCGACAAATCTTGTCTTGATATTCCTACCAAAAGCATGCAAAGTTGCTAACAAATAATAAACAGAAAAGCCGGGGCAAATGCAGTGTGCTCATCAGGTTTTTCTACAGGCTCGTTAGCAGAAACAAGAAAAAGGAGATTCTTTTGAGTCCAGATTACATTGAGGTTGGTAAGCAATATTTTGTCGGGTGGGGAACGTTAATGCTAATTAATGCCGTACTGGCTCAGGGCAAAAATCGTAGCGGTTTAGTTTGGTTTTTAGTTTCATTAATTTTAGGGCCTATTGCGACATTGATATTGGCGCTAGTCCCGAAGCTACCTGAAAGTCAGTAGATACAGCTCCGCTAGTAACCAGTTTTAAGTTTCCGGTCATTTCGCGCTATCGCATTTGGCTGGATCGTTTTTTAATTCATATGTGCAATGCTACCGCGGGACTGTCTACGCTGTCCTGCGGTCGATCCTGACGATTGTGTACATTAAAACATAGTACTGATTACTATTACTCCCAAAAACATTGACGTTTACAAGCTGAGGGTGGGTATGGGGTCTTCTTTAACTTCGTAATTTGGGTCTTTAGGTTAGGCGATAATGATGGATCAGGCGCAGCTGTATCAAAACTGGCATATATGAATAGACATCGAATAGTAGCAAAATTAATTGGATGGAGTGTACCGTTCCTAAACCTATTTAGAAGACCGGAGCCTTGGCCCTACGATCTTGATGAACTACAAAATCTTGAAGAGGGAACTTTGGGGAAAGAACTACATCGATTCTTGCACTCAAGAAATCTTGGTTATTTACCGAAATATGAAGTGCATGACACCTATCACGCGCTTCTAGGTTACGGAACAACTGTGACAGAAGAACTAAAATTGCAATCTTTTATGTGGGGAAATAAAAATTCAACCTTCGCAGGGAAGGTTTTATTTATACTAGGTTTTATCGTCTTTCCTTCAAAACGCGACATTATGAGGGCAGAGATTAAACGTGGCAAAAGCGCAAAGAAGCTATCTGGTATCGATGTCGTATCAATTATCCCCGTGCAGCTAGTTAAACTAAGGACCGATTTATGTATAAACTAGCTGTTTTAGCTGCAGTAATTTTTTTCGTGTTCATTATCTGGGTAATTTATCAAGCTAACACAGGAGGCAATAATTTTGAGACTCGAAGGAAAAGTTGCTTTAGTCACTGGAGCTGCTAAAGGTATTGGTGAGTCGATTGCTCGGCATTTTGCAGCGGAAGGTGCTTTTGTTTATGTCACGGATATTGATCAGGACAATGGGCAGCAAGTTGCGTCATCTCTCAACCAATCTGCTTGCTTTGCTTTGTTGGATGTTCGCCATGAGGAAGATTGGCAAAAATTGACAGGGAAAATAATCGAAGCGCATGGTCGACTTGATGTTGTCGTAAACAATGCTGGTATTACTGGTTTTGAAGATGGTTTTGTACCGCATGATCCAGAGAATGCCACCATAGAGTCCTGGCGCAAGGTGCATGAGACAAACCTCGATGGTGTCTTTCTAGGGTGTAAGTACGCTATTAAAGCCATGCGCGCCACGGGTAAGGGTTCCATTATCAATATATCGTCGCGTTCTGGTATCGTCGGTATTCCAACTGCTGCAGCCTATGCTTCTAGTAAAGCAGGTGTGCGGAATCATACTAAAAGTGTAGCCTTGTACTGTGCACAACAGAATTTGAAAGTGCGCTGTAATTCAATTCACCCTGCTGCAATTTTGACGCCTATGTGGGAGCCGATGCTGGGTAATGGGCCAGAGCGTGAGGCTAATATGGCCGCTTTTGTTCAAGATACACCGCTTAAGCGTTTCGGTTTACCCGAAGAAGTAGCCTGTGTTGCTGTTATGTTGGCTTCAGATGAGTCTGGCTATTTAACAGGAACGGAGATAAATGTTGACGGCGGTATTCTCGCTGGTTCAGCTGGCACACCTGCGACATAATGTCTAACCATGGTAACAAGTTGCCCGCGTTTCTGGCGGTCGCTACACACTGCACGCAGCCCGTATCCGGCATGCCGGAACAGACACGGACTCATCGAGGTATTTTCGAGTATGGTTTTTAATAGTTACCACAAACTCCCTGCTGTGCTAAGGCACTGGTTCAGCATTCTGGGAGCCACTGGCCGCAACTGGCTGGCTAGCCAGGCTTTTATTTACGCGGCAGCGCTGGCGTTTTTCACTGTGTTTTCTATCGCGCCAATCCTGGTGGTGGTGGTGGCGCTGGTTGGGCTGGTTTTAGGCGAGAGCGCTGTGCAGGGACAACTTTTTGCGCAGCTTGAAGGTACCCTGGGTGCAGAAGTGGCTGGCGTGGTGCAAACGGCGGTGATCAATTCGCAAATAGACCAGAGTGGTATCTGGCCGGCGCTGATCGGTATCGTTGCCACTATAATTGGTGCCACTACGGTGTTTGCACAAATGCAGCAGTCTTTGAACCAGATCTGGGACGTTGCGCCTCGTCCTGCCAGGAATAACCTGTGGATTTTTATCAAAAGCCGCCTGCTGTCGCTGACGATCATTCTGGCTATTGGCTTTATTCTGTTAGTGTCACTGCTGTTGTCAGTGGCCTTGCGCAGCATTATGGTGTTCGCTGAAGAATGGCTACCGATCCCTGGCTTTGCAATGGTGGGTTTGGAATTAGTGCTGTCGCTGCTTGTGATTACGCTGCTGTTCGCGGCCATGTTTAAGATATTGCCTGATGTAATATTGTCCTGGCGAGATGTTCTGCTCGGTGCCTTTATCAGTGCCGTGTTGTTCACACTGGGCCGCTCGCTGATTTCTACCTACCTGGCCTATACTGCGACGGCATCGGCCTATGGCGCTGCAGGATCACTGGCTCTGCTGCTGCTCTGGGTGAACTATTCTTCAATGATTCTGCTGTTTGGAGCGGCCTTTACCCGGGCGCATCTTGAAGGCAGAGGCAAGAGCGTCCGTCCCAAAAGCACTGCAGTATGTGTGCACAGGGAGTTAATCGAAGACGAGCAAACCTGAAGATAGTGAATAATCTCGCGTGGAAAAAAAATTGGCAAGGTTTAAGCGAACAACTGCCCGTCGAAAGCGTGTATGATGCCGACTTTCAAGGCTGCCATGAGTAACCCGGCTTAATGGATATCGAAATTACAAATTTACCTGCTACTACCGTGAGTTGCGCCAGTTGCCAGGCCTGCTGCTGCCGGTTGGAGGTGATGATTATTTCTGATACGGGGGTGCCTGCTCAGCATATTGCCGTGGATGACTGGGGTGGGCAAACCATGTTGCGCCTGGCCGATGGCTGGTGTTCGGCACTGGATCGCGAGACATACCGTTGTACGATATATGAACAGCGGCCCTGGGTTTGCCGCGAATTTGCCACCGGCTCTGATGATTGCCTGACAGAAAGAGCGACCATGCTGTAGCGAGCGGTTGAGATGTTCGGCACTGAGCGTTCAATGGGTTTTTTTGGCAGCAAGATTGCAAAAAAGCTATTTTCTGTTTAGATTGGTTAGCATAATTAGCAACAGATGGCAGGGAATAACAATGAAAAAATGGTTAGGTGCCGCAGTGGCCGCGTTGATTGTAACTGCACCTGTGCAGGCAAACACCCAGGATTATAAATTAATAACCGTAGCCGGTTATTTAAATTTTTATCTGTTGAATATAAATGCCTGCCAGGATTTTCATCCTGCGGTGCGCCAGGCAGCGTATGATGCCGAAAAACAACTGTACCCCTGGCTGGATAAATTGCATGCCAAACTGGGTGATGGCCAGCAGGTTGCGCAGATTGTGTTGCGCCGCCGTGCCATGTTAAATGAACAGATAAGTGAAGGCGACTTTACCCTGGATCATTGTCTGGCGATTGTGAAGATATTAAACGAAGACGGCTTAGACAAAACCCTGTTGGCCAGTTTAGACTAGGGCTGGTTGTAGCGGCACCTGTTGTCAGGGGGCGCTGTCAGAGTAAAAAGGTTAACCGCAGATACTGCCGGCATTATGCCGGCAGTATTGTTTAATCAGGAAAATTCAGGAGCTGCGTTTGCCCCCGGCGTTGTTACGACTTAATCAAGCCTCACTGAGCATAGCGGGTCAAACCATCGTTGCGCCCGTGAGTTTCAGCGCCAGTAAAGGCGACTTTATCGGTATTATTGGCCCCAACGGCGCCGGTAAAAGTAGTTTGTTAAAACTGATCAATGGCACCCAGCCATTAAGTTCGGGTGATATTTTGTTACAGCAACGGCCGTTGCATAAATTAAGCAGCCGGCAACGCGCCTGTAAAATTGCCAGTGTCAGCCAGGTAAGTCCGCCGGTGTTTGCGTTAACAGTTTATCAGGTTGCCGCCATGGGCTTGCTGCCGCATAAAGGTTGGTTTGACGGCAACACCAGTGTTGATGAACAGCAAATTGCCCTGGCACTGCGCCAACTTGGCTTGCAGGATAAAACCAAGGCATTAGTGGAAACCCTGTCGGGCGGTGAGTTGCAACGGTTATATCTGGCCAGGGCATTGGTGCAGCAAGCTGAATTGCTATTACTGGACGAACCGACTAACCATCTTGATGTGTTATATCAGCACCAAATTTTACAACTTAGCCGTGGCCTGGGTAAAACGGTACTGGCCTGTTTGCATGATCTGAACTTAGCAGCCCGCTACTGCAATAAAATTGCCTTGTTGCATCAGGGGCAGTTGCTGGCTTTTGGCAGCCCGGAGCAGGTGTTAACCAGCGAACAGCTCAGCCGGGTATTTCAGTTGCCCTGCGAGGTGAAGGTTCATCCGCTGCATGGCAAACTGCAAATTACCTTCTTTGCCAACGAGACACCGCTATGAAGCAACCTGTAACGCTGAGCTTATTGTTGTTAGCCTTGCTGGCCAGTGGCTTGCTCAGCCTGACGATTGGCAGCGCCAGTTTAACCGTAACAGAAGTATGGCACGCGTTGCTGGGTAATCAGCAAAACCCGCTGGCCAGCACTATTGTCTGGCAGGTGCGGCTGCCACGCTTAATTTGTGCCATGTTGGTGGGCGCGGGCCTGGCCATCGCCGGTGCCGTGTTGCAAAATGCCAGTCGTAACCCGCTGGCCGATCCCTATCTGTTTGGCTTAATGGCGGGTGCTGGCCTGGGCGCCACTATCGCCAGTATTTTATTGCCACCCCACATGTTAAGCCTGGCGCTGGCGGCATTTTTAGGCGCATTATTTGCAGTGGCACTGGTATTTCTGGTGTGTGTGGGCAAGCAGTGGCGCAAAATAGAAATGACCCTGCTGGCCGGGGTGGCGGTGTCGTTTATGCTAAGTGCGATCAGTAGTTTTATTTTGTATTTTGCTGAGCCATTTGCCGCCAACAAAGTAATTTTCTGGCTAATGGGCAGTTTAAGCCGCACTGATTGGGGCAGTGTCGGATTAATTGCGCCGGCGGTGACGGTATTGTTGCTGGTGGCCTTAATGCTGCGCCGGCAATTGGATGCACTGCTGCTCAGTGACGAAAGTGCCCAGACGCTGGGCGTTAACCCCACCCGTTTACGCTTTATTTTGCTGCTGCTAACGGCGCTGGTCACTGCTTGTATAGTGGCGCAATGTGGGGGAATCGCTTTTGTTGGTTTGATGATCCCGCACCTGGTGCGTTACTTTGTTGGGGTAACTGCGGTGCCGCTGCTACTGGGGTGCGCGGTATTTGGTGCGTTATTTCTGGTCTGGATTGATAATCTGGCCCGTAGTGCCCTGTTAACCCAGGAAATACCTTTAGGTATTATTACCTCAGTGCTGGGTAGTGTTTTTTTTCTGGTAATAATGCGCAAGCGCAGGAGCCTGGCTTAGTATGACAATTGATAATAGCAATCAACCTGATACATCTGAACAACCGGTCGCCGATGAGCAGAGCCGCCAATCGCGTCATAAGCAGCGCCAGCAGAAGTTACAACAGCAGGTGCAGCAGGGGATTGCTAAGGCGACCACTGAAAAAGGCCTGCTGCTGGTGATCACCGGCAACGGTAAAGGCAAATCGACTTCTGGCTTTGGCACGGTAGCCAGGGCGGTAGGCCATGGATTAACGGCAGCTGTGGTGCAGTTTATAAAAGGTAGCTGGGAGTGTGGCGAGCGTAACTTACTGCAGCAGCATCAGGTGGAGTTTGCGGTGATGGCGACCGGTTTTACCTGGGATACCCAGGATAAAGCGGCTGATATTGCCGCGGCTGAGCGGGTTTGGGCCCGGGCTGAGCAACTGTTAGCCGATCCGGCCATTGATTTGGTGCTGCTGGATGAGCTGACGTATATGGTCAGTTATCATTATATTGAACTGGAACGGGTCGTCCGCGCCATACAGCAGCGGCCGGCCAGCCAGCACGTGGTGATTACCGGCCGCGCCTGTCATCGTACCCTGTTAGCAATGGCCGATACCGTCAGCGAAGTACAGGCCGTTAAGCACGCTTTTGATGCCGGAATTAAAGCCCAGCGTGGCATTGACTGGTAAAGGGCCTGGGCCGAACAACCATTTAGAAGGAATAAACAGTGCCTGAGCTAAGCAATAAAGTGTTGTTGGTACCCGTGTTGCTGCTGTTGGCAACTCTGTTACCGACAGTGCAGGCGGAACAGGGCGCCACGCCCAAGCGGATTATTGCCCTGGCGCCACATATTACCGAATTGCTGTATGCCATTGGGGCGGGCGAACAGCTGGTTGGGGTAAGTGCCTACAGTGATTACCCAACAGAGGCTCAGGTACTGCCGCAAGTCGCCAATTATGCTGGTATTAATCTGGAGGCGGTGTTGGCGCTGCAACCCGATTTAGTGGTGGCGTGGAAAACCGGCAATGTGGCGGCTGACGTCAGCCGCTTGCAGCAATTTGGTATCAGAGTGGCGTTCTCTGATCCACTGTTGATTGCGGATGTCGCCGATGAGCTGAGGTATTTAGGGCAACTTACCGGCCGGCAACAGCGTGCAGAACAGGTTGCTGTGCAGTTTGAAACAGAGTTAGCCGCGATAAGCGCGGAGTATCAGCCTAAAAAACGGCTTAAGGTATTTTTCAGTATGGGCACCGAGCCGTTAACCTCAGTCGCTAACGCGGCCTGGCCAGCGCAGGCACTGCAACTTTGCGCCGGTGACAATATTATGGTTAACGCAAAAAACGATTATCCGCAACCGGGGATAGAGCAGGTGCTGCAAGCGCAGCCTGAGGTGATTATTCAGGCCACGGCCGGCGCAAAACCGGCCGCGGTTAGTTTCTGGTCGCCATACCCGGTGATACCTGCGGTGGCGCTAGAGCAGTTTGTTACGGTCGACGCTGATTTACTGTATCGTACCAGCCCCCGCACCTTGCAGGGGATCCGCCAGTTGTGTCAGGGGCTGGATCAGTATCGCCAGTAACCGACTACTGATAAACAGGTATTAACTGTTGATACTGCTCATTAAGGTATTAGCGCGGCGCATCAAACGCTCGGCACTGCGTACCTGATTGGTTCGCAACAGCTCACCAGATAACGCCAGATATTTATCAGCCAGCTGTCGTTTTAAGCCTACCAGTAAGACAAAATCATCAGGTAACCGGCTGCTGTAATGCTGATACTGCTCAAATACGGTGTCGGTGTCAGTTGCCGTGTTACTGGCCGCTAGCTGCTGAGTTAACTGTTCAAAGGTTTGCTGATAAAAAACAGCAGCTTCCTGATGCGGGAAGGGCAGTGGCGTAGTGGTGTCTTTCGCATCGTTGTAGGCAGCCATCGCTGCCACAGCCGCTTGCAGTTGTTCGCCACGCTGCAGCAAGTCACGGGTTTGTTCAGTGTTGGCAAACAGCTGCGCTCCGGCTTTAATCAGCGCCTGTAAAGCGCTGGCATCATGCTCGCTACTGGCGCTGGCAAAGGCGGCCTGATAAGCTGCTATTTCCTCGTCATCAGGTACAACACTATAGTGTTGATCCATCCGCTGCAGGTCATCAAGAATATTGTAAATATCGGTGTTACTGGCATCTTGCTGATATTGCTGACTAAGCAGCAGGTTATTCAACTGGTTACGCAGTACACCCATTGCAGTTTGTTTGCTGCGGCTCATATTTGCTGCAATATCAGATAGATAGTATGAATCAGGATATAAATTACGGGCTTGCTGCAACAGTTGTTCAATTTGCGGGTAATCGGGGTAGTTATGCCGCCGATCACTGATCACCTGGTCTATTTGTTGCTCAAAATAGGCCAGAAGTTTATCTGACTGCAGACGAAGCAGACCAGACCGTACCAGGGGCCCGGCCTGTTCCAGTTCGGCAAATGCGGCAAGGAAATCCTCGGCACTACTGTTGGCCAGCTGCAAATAGCTGCTTTGTTGTTGTTGCTGTTGTAACTGCTGTTGTTGCAGCGCAAGCAGTTGTTGCTGTTGCTGGCTATATAGCTGCCACAAGACAGCAACGCCCAGTAATGCCGCAAAGGCTGCTGTAGCCAGCGGCCAGTAGCGACGGTTAAAGTTGTTTAATAGCTGCGAAATACTGATAGTACGCGCAGTGCTGTCAAAACGTAATGCGCGCTTTAATGCCAGCCATTGCAGCAGATTAACATGGCTGGGTTTAGCCGCATGCTTTTGCTGCGCATAAGCTTTGTCGGCCGGGATCCGTTCAAACGGGTGCTTACTGGTAAGCAACTCATAGCTGATACAGGCAAATGAGAAGGTATCGTCAGTTACTGCTGGCGTTTTACCTGCCAGTAAATCAACACTGGCGTAGGCCGGAGTATAGCCACTGAGTGCTGCGGCAGGATTATGCTGCTCTGCGGCGTAAATATCGTGGTTCAGCTGTAAGGTATGCGCCACGCCGAAATCCAGTACCTTTAACTGCCCACTGCGGTTGACCATAATATTGGCTGGTTTTAAATCGGCGTGCACTATGCCTTTAGCGTGCGCATAGTTCAGGGCGGCGCCTAACTGGTCAAGTAGTTTTATTGCCGCATTCAGTGGCAGGCCTTTTGGTTTGTAGCGTTTAATCACCTGATCAAGGCTTTCACCATCAAGGTATTCCATCACGATAAAGTAACAATCCTGATCACAGTCAACATCAAATACCCTGACAATATTCGGATGAGAGAGTTGCTGGGTTTTATGTGCTTCCTGTAACAACAGTTGCAGCGCTTCAGGTTGGCTGATGAATTGTGGCTGCAGCACCTTAATCGCAACCTGGGTATCATTGACGCCGGCATTTGCCAGGAAGGTATCACGTGCCCGATAGACATCACTCATGCCACCTGAACCAATTTTACATTCCAGCACATAACGGTTTTTGATGGTTTTACCACTTAAATCACTGGCGGGCGCTGCTGGCGGTGCACTATTTGGCCGGGCAAAGCGGGTTTTTTCATTGTCATCTGCCACTGTGGTGCTTGCCGTCAGATCTTTACTGATGGCAGCAGTGTTATCAGGTGGTGTTGTTTTATCGGCGTTATCAGACATCTTAATAGTTACCTTTTCAGTTCCTTCTGCGGCTGTGCCCATTACTATGTTACGGCACATACCACCCTGATTTACAAATGAATGACATCTCAGGTTTTAATCAGCGCAAATACTACGCAACCTACTGCCACACTGAAACATTGTTTTATGCCGGACGAAAAGCGCTAAAACAAGCTCCGCTATTTTAGCTTTAGATGAAAAAACATCAAGCTAAATTGCATTATTGTAAATATAATATGTATTGACTTGGTATTCATTTGGCACTAACCTTTGCCGCTGCAACTTTAGGTAAAATAAATGTATTCATTGTGGTGTTTTGCTGTCAGGGAGTGTTAAGTGAGTCAGACGGATATGTTACTTGAGCTGTCGGTGCTAAGTTATCATCGTTTATCTCCACGCCAGGTTGCGCTAAAGCGTTTCGACAGCAACGGCGGCACATTGGGACGAGCCGAACATGCAGATTGGCATTTACCCGATCCGGAACGGGTCGTCTCCAGCATCCACGCGCAGATAAGCTTCATTGACAACGCTTTTTGGATCACGGACTGTTCCACTAATGGTCTGTTTGTTAATCGTTCGGTCACTGCACTAGGCCAGGGCAATCGTCATCGCCTGGCCGATGAAGATTTATTGTGTCTAGGTGATTACGAAATCAAAGCGGCGATAGTAAACGCCAGTCAAGCAGCTACTGCCAGCCCAGCTCAACGTAATGATGTTAAAAACCATGCACAGCTGACATCGGCTGCTGAACTACCTTATGCACAGCTGACAAATAACAACGAAAACATTGGCGTCGTTCCCCAGCCTTTGGGGTTAGCTGTCAACCAGTTGCAGCAGGCCGCCAGCCCCGGCAGCGTGTCAGGCCGGCCAGGGATCAGCGGCGACAGTTCTGCGCACAATCCGGCCATGGCCGCAAACGCAGCAAGCGCCGCGCTTTACAACAACGCTGATGTGCTGGCAAATGACAATATGCTGAGCGAGAGTTTTACGCCGCCACAAAGTATGATCCCGGATGACTGGCAACCGCAATGGCAGCAACAAAGTTTGCCCGATGAGCCGCTGGAGCTGGCTATTGCATCCACTGCTGATAGCAGTGCTGCACGCACAGTGATCATTGACCAGACAAATGCTCAGCAATGTTTGCAGGCCTTTCTCAGCGCCCTGAATGTGCCAGCGCCCGCAGAGCAACAATTACAAAATCCAGCCTGGTGGAGCCAGTTAGGTGAGGCCTTGCAGGCGTCACTGCAGGGTGTCATTGACGTTATGCGCTCACGCTCTGAAATGAAAAGCAATTTGCGGGTAAATCAAACCACTTTTCAGCAGCGTGAAAACAATCCGCTAAAATTCTCTGCCACTATCAGCGAGGCGTTTCACAACTTATTTAACAATAATGCCAGCAGCTTTATGGCGCCCCGTCAGGCCATTACGGCGGCCTTTGCTGATATCAGCCAGCACGAAGCAGCTATTATCGCCGGTGCCGCTGGCGCCATGCAGGGCATGTTGGCGCAGTTAGCACCGCAATTGCTGGAGCAGCGTGATTTTGGCGCCAGCTTTATTGACAAAGTTAACCCGACGCAGCGTTACAGCCGCTACTGGAGTTTGTATCAGGCGTTGCACCAGGAACTGCAGGCTGAAGTAACGCGCACGGCAAAAGGTGGGGTAAATGATGATTTTATCCGCGCTTATGAAGACTATTTAACCAATCGAAAATGACAGATCAATGGAGTTGTCACTTATGAAACGGATCTACCTGCTCGTGTTAGTCATGTTGTCAATGAGCTTGTTAACTGGCTGTCAGGCTGTTTATGCCACCTTCCCTCCGTCTACCACGCTGCATTTCCGGGTGGCCGAAGACATTAATCCTGACGCTGATCAGCGGCCGTCACCGGTGATTATCCGGGTGTATGAACTGGCTTCCAAAACAGTATTTGAAAACCAGGATTTTTTTGCGTTGTATGACAATCCACAGCAAACCCTGCGCACCGATTTATTACGGATTGATGAGCTGGTATTTGAACCGGGGCAACGCGGTGAATACAAAATGTCCTTGTTGCCGACCACCAAGGCGGTAGCGGTTATCGCGGCATATCGCGATATTGAAGGCGCGCGCTGGCGGGCCGTGGTTGACGTTAAGCCTACCGGTTATGACAACTTTTATATCTATGTTGATAAGTTAGCGGTGTATATCCGAGAACATGATCTAGAGCGGCGTCAACGCTAACAGCGCTATTTTGCCCGGAGTAATAACGCAATGAGTGAATTTAGTAAAATTGCCTGGTCAGAAGGCATGTTTTTACGGCCGCAACATTTTCAGCAGCAAGACCGTCATTTGCATTATAGTCAGCAAAGCCGGCAGGCGCAGCTGATGCCCTTTAGCTGGGGGATTTACGACTACCAACTGGACAAGCAATGTTTAAAGTTCAGTCAATTTGGTTTAAGTCAGCTGCGCGGTATTCTGGCCGATGGCACCTTAGTTGAGCTGCCTGATACGGAACCGCTACCGGCAGCCTTAACAATTGGCAAAGGCTGTCGTGATCAACAGGTATTTTTGTGCCTGGCGGTCGATAAAGCAAACGGCTTGAATATCGCTGAGTCACAAAGTAACCAGATCACCCGGTTTCAGTTCGCTGATCATAGCCTTACTGATACCAGCCTGGCCGAGCCTGCCACCGAAACGCTGCAGCTGGCCAGACTTCGCGTGCTGTTAAAACTGGAAAGTGATGACCGCAGCGGGTTTGTTGGTTTTGCGGTCGCCAGGATCCGCGAAGTGACCGATCAGGGTGAAGTGAAACTGGATGACAAATTTATTCCGCCGCTACTTAATGTGCAGCGCAATTTGCCGTTAAAAGCGCTGATCAGCGAAACGCTCGGTATGCTTAATCAACGGGCGCAGGCGCTAAGCGGCCGGATTGGTAAAGGCCAGGGAAGCAGCAGCTCTATTGCTGATTTTCTGATGTTGCAGGTACTTAACCGCTATGAGCCCTTATTAAAGCACTGGCAGCAACTGGATGGCACTCACCCGCTGGCATGTTATCAGCTGCTGGTGGCGATGCTGGGGGAACTGGCCACTTTTACCAGCAAAGATAAAAGACCACCGGAATTTCCAGCGTATCTGCATGACGATTTAACCACGGTATTTGGCAACTTAGCGGTGATTATGAATCAGACACTGAGTGTGGTACTGGAGCAAACTGCCCAGGCATTGCCATTAGAGCAAGCCAAGTTCGGTATTCTGGTATCGCCACTAACCGATAAATCTCTGCTGGAGTACGCCCAGTTTGTACTGGCAGTCAGTGCTGATTTACCAGCAGAAGAGATCCGCAAACATTTACCGGCCAGATTAAAAATTGGTCCGGTAGAGCATATTCGCGAACTGGTAAACAACCAGCTGCCAGGAATAGCAGTAACCGGCTTACCGGTAGCGCCACGGCAGGTGCCTTATCATGCCGGTTATCATTACTTTCAACTGGATAAAACCAGTATTTACTGGCAACGGTTGGCCAACAGTGGTGCGCTGGCATTGCATTTGTCGGGAAATTATCCCGGGTTGAAACTTGAACTCTGGGCAATAAAAGCCTGATTAACAGGGATGGAAGGCTATGTCTGATCAAACCATTATGAAACCAAGACCCGGTGGCCGCGGCAGTAACCGGCCAGTGGTTGCCCCAGCCAGTGCGGCGCAGCCGCAAAGTGCAGGCAATGTGGCCAGTGTTAACAACGATAAAACCCGCATTGCCACCGGCAACCGCAGCAGTGTTATTGGCCAGGGCCCACAAACGTTATCAATCAGCGACAATATACTGGTAGACGAAGCCGCGGTGCTGTTTTCGCTGGTGGCGCCTATTCGTAGCACCGCCAGCCATAATGATATTAATGGCCTTAAAAAACAATGTATTACCTTGATAAATCAGTATGAGCAGCAATTGCGTGCCAAGGGTGTTGCGGCTGAGGTGATTGAGCAGGCGCGGTACACCCTGTGTTGTTTTATTGATGAAATTGTGCTGAATACCAGTTGGGGTGGCAACAGCGATTGGGCGACGGAAAGTTTACTGTCAACATTTCATAATGAAACCTTCGGCGGTGAATACTTTTTTACCTTGCTGGATAACGCTATCAATTATCCGTCACAAAATCTGATGTTGTTGGAGCTGCAGTATTTGTGCCTGGCGTTTGGTTTCAGCGGCAAAATGCGGGTGGAAGAGCGCGGCTATGAAAAGCTGGAACTGGTGAAAGACCAGGCATTTAAAGCAATTCGCAGCCAGCGCGGAGAGCCGGCGCGGGAGCTATCGCCCAAGTGGCACAGTGACGTGGTGCAATCTGGAGCCCTGGAATCCAGACTGCCGCTGTGGGTGCTGTGCTCGGTGGTGGCCGCCATATTGCTGGGCGTATACATGTACCTGAATTACCAGGTGAATAACTATTCTGACCAGGTACACCGACAGTTAAACAGTTTGGTCGACTGGCAGCCGGCGTCGGTATCCGGACAAAGTGGCAAGCCGCATCAGGATGCCATCCGTTTGCAACAATTACTGCAAACTGAAATTCGTCGCGATATGTTGCAGATCATTGAGTTGCCCGACCGGGTGCGGATCCGGGTGGGCTTACATCATCTGTTTACGCCCGGCGGAGTGGCAATTAACGAAAGTTTTCAGCCGGTGGTAACCAAAATTGCCCGGGCGCTGGAGGGCAGTGACGGCCGGATCCTGGTGAGTGGTTACACTGATGATTTGCCCATTTTTACCAGTAAGTATCCGTCAAACTGGCATTTGTCTCTGGCCAGAGCCAATGCCATGGCCGATGCGCTGGCGGCGGGCGGCCAGTTGCATGGCCGGTTATGGCCGGAAGGACGGGGCGAGGCCGATCCGGTCGCGCCTAACGACAGCGCGGAAAATCGGGCGCTGAACCGACGTGTTGAAATTGATCTGCTACCGCAATAGCGAAGTGCAAGGAACAGAAGTATGAAACTTAAAGGATTTTTTCTTTCATTGCGCCGTATTTTCACAACCGGCTGGTTTATCACCTTGTTGGGGTTAACCGCGCTGGCATTGTTGATCTGGTTTGGCGGCCCGTTAATCGCTATTGCCGGGGTTGAACCGCTTGCCAGTAGTACGGCCAGGCTCGTTACTTTGTTAGCCATAGCGCTGGTATGGGGTGCCAGTCACTATATCCGTGGTATGCAGCAGAACAAATCGAATAAACAGGCGGTGGATACCTTACTGAATGGTGATGAGCACCAGCAACAGGATGCCATGGCTAAACGGGATATTGATATTTTACGAAACCGGATGCAGAAGGCGTTAGACATTCTGAAACACGCCCGTTTCAGTAAAGCGCGTGATATTTACCAGCTTCCCTGGTACATGCTGATAGGGCCGCCGGGTTCTGGTAAAACCACGGCTTTACAACAATCTGGCCTGGAGTTTCCGCTTAAAGAGCAGATGGGTGTTGATGCTATTGAAGGCATTGGCGGTACCCGCCAGTGTGACTGGTGGTTTACCAATCAGGCGGTGCTGATTGATACGGCAGGTCGTTATACCACACAAGACAGCCATGCACAGCAGGACGCAACCGCCTGGCAGGGCTTTTTAGGTTTGTTACGTAAGCACCGGCCACGCCGGCCAATTAATGGTGTTATTGTGTTTGTCAGCCTGGCTGATTTACTCAGCCAAACCCGCACTGAACGCAATTTACATGCCCGGGCCATTAAACAGCGGGTGCAGGAATTACAAAATCAGCTGGGAATGACCTTCCCGGTTTATGTGATGTTTACCAAGGCTGATCTGATTGCTGGTTTTTCAGAGTTTTTTGATGACTTAGCACCGGAAGATCGGGAGCAGGTGTGGGGTACCACTTTTGGTTTGGACCCGGAGAACGAAGAAAAAGGCGTGGTGGCGCAGTTTAACAAAGAGTTCCATGCCATGGTAAACCGCCTGCATCAGCGCCTGTTTAGCCGGTTGCAAACAGAGCGCGAACAGCAAAGCCGGGCGGCAATATATGAGTTTCCACGCCAGCTGCGGTTATTGCAAAGTGCGGCCGATGATTTTTTAAAAGAAATTTTTGCACCTAACCCTTTTGAAAAAGCCACCATGCTGCGCGGAGTTTATATTGCCAGCGCGACACAACAGGGCCAGCCAATTGACCGGATTATGGCACAGCTGGGGGGCAACTTTGGTTTGGCTGAACCACCACTACGCCGCCATACCGGCGAGGGCAAAAGTTATTTCTTAAAGCGTTTCTTTGAGCAGATTGTTATTCCGGAACGTGAACTGGCATCGGTTAATTTACAACATAAAAATAAACATCGCTGGATCCGGCACGGCACGCTGGCGGCAACGGCGGTGTTATCTATTTGGCTGCTTAGCGCCTGGGTGTCGAGTTATAACTGGAACCGACAGCTGGTGGATGAAGTGGCATTATCGCTGAAGCACTATCAGACTATTGAACAGCAAAGCAGCCAACAGTCTATGCTGCAATTAAATGAGCAACTAAATGTATTACGCGATATGCCTGCCGGTTATGCTGGTTTATTGCCGGCAGCTGGCCCGAAAAACCTGGGGTTGTATCAGGGCGACAAACTGGGACAATCGGCGAAAACAGCGTATCAGCGGGCATTATACGCCGAGTTTGTGCCGTTTATATTGCAAACTTTAACCTCTGATATGCAGCAGCATGCTGAGCATCGGGATTATCTGTACGAAACCCTGAAAACCTATCTGATGATTTTTCAACCGGCGCAGTTTGACGCTGAGCAAGTTCAGGCCTGGTTTGCCCAGTTTACCGAGCGGATGCTACCGGCAGAGATCAATCAACCACTGCGCGTGTCATTACAAAGCCATCTTGATGCGTTGCTGGATGCGGGTATTCAGGGCGCTCGCTATGATGAGACCGTGGTGGCAAGTGCCCGCGATTTGCTGATGACGGTGCCGCTGGCAGAGCGTGCCTATCAGCGGATCCGCACTGAACTGATGGATAGCCATATCCCTGATTTTCGCTTGTCAGATGTGCTGGCGACCGACAGCGTAACCTTGTTCAGCCGGCGCAGTGGTAAGCCGCTGCGTCAGGGCATCCCGGGTTTATATACCTACCAGGGCTTTCACGGGGTATTTAATATTGAAAAACGACGGATAATCCGCCAACTGATGGCCGATAGCTGGGTATATGGTGATGCAGAAGAGGGCGCAACTGAGCAGAGCAACGCCGACTTATCTGAGCAGGTCACCATGCGCTATTTACGTGACTATGTGTATATATGGCAAGAGCTGCTAAATGATATTGAACTGCAACCCATTACCAATGTGGAGCAGGGCCTGGCTCACACCAGGATCCTGGCAGGGCCGGAGCAACCTATTCAGAATATTATTAAAGCGGCTCAGAAAAATCTGCGGCTAACCCAGTTGCCAGAGTCGGCGGAGATGGATGCGGCATTAAATGTTGCGGGTAAAGTGGCACAAACCCAGTTTTCCAGCCAGACAGCGCGTTTGAACCGCTTGTTACCTGATGAAATGCCGGATCTGAGCCGCAGCTTACCAGGCAAAGAGGTGGAAGCGTCATTTTCAGCCCTGCTGGCCGTTGACGCCAGTCAGCTGGAACAGATTGGCCAGACTACCCGGCGTTATTATGATTATCTGGAGCGGCTGTATGTGCCGGGGGGCATGGCAAGACAGGCTTACGCTAACCAGTTGAACTCTCAGGAAGGCAACGAGCTGAACATCGCCTTACGCCGGTTACGCAGCGAAGTGCCTGCACCCTTCAGTAACTGGCTGGGGAGTATTTCCAGCGACACCGCTCAGCTGTTTGCCAGTGGCAGCCGGCAGCATATTAACGAAGCCTGGCAGGGTAAAGTGCTGGCAGAATATCGCGGTGCTATTGCCGGGCGTTACCCATTGAACCGCCGCTCCAGCGAAGATATCAAATTACGTGATTTTGAGCGCTTCTTTGGCTATGGTGGCACCCTGGACAGCTTTTTCAAAGACTATCTGAGCCCTTTTGTTAACACCAGCCGCACCAACTGGTCGTTTAAAAAAGATATTGGTCTGGATGCCAGTGTGCTTAGAACGTTTCAGAGTGCGCAGCGGATCCGCAGTACCTTTTTTGAACCAGGCAGCCAGAAGCTAAAAGTAGGCTTTAGTTTAAGGCCATTGTTTCTGGACCGGCACATCACCCATCTTATGTTAGATATCGATGGTCAGGAGCTGTCTTACCGGCACGGGCCAACCCGCTCCAGCCAGTTCTACTGGCCAGGCGATCGTAACAAGCTGCAGACCCGGCTGGTGTTTACCCCTGCCAACGCCGGCTTATCAGCCAATGCCAGTTACGAGGGGGAATGGTCATGGTTCCGGCTGCTGGACGAGCTGACCCGCGAGCGCCCGCAAACCCGCACTGACAAAGTGTTGCATTTAGCGGTGCAGGGTAATAAGGCCCGCTTGGAACTGGTGCCCGATACCGTTAACACTCCGTTCTGGAGTAACGAATTGGAGGCGTTTTCGTGTCCGGCCAGCCTGTAGTTAAAAGCGCTGCGGCGCAGTTAGGAATTTGTGGCAAGGTGGTCAGCCAGGGCGATTTTCTCGCTCAGGGTCTGGACGTAGCCTTTGTCGATAGTTGGAACGAATGGTTGCAGGCAGTGCTCGCGGTAAGCCGCGAACAGTTAGGTGGCAAGTGGCTGGACACTTATTTAACCAGCCCTATCTGGCATTTTGCCTTATCGCCAGGAGTGTGCAGTGATAACGCCATGGCTGGCACTCTGATGCCATCTGTCGATCAGGTCGGGCGTCATTACCCCTTTACCCTGGCAGCAGAGCTAAACGTTACGCCGGTACAAGCCTGGCAAGACAGTGACTGGACCGATATCACCGAGCAACAGGTGCTGGCGACGCTGGATGAAGGCTTTAACCTGCAAACCTGGTTAGCGCAGCTGAACCGCAGCGAACTTAACTGGCCGCAAGCCAAGCGTTTTAGTGTCAGTCAAAGTAACAACGAGGCGATACGCCAGGCCTGGATCATCAGTGCCAACCAGCCGCTGGACAGCCTGGCGTTGTTACATCAGAGCTATTTGCAGCAATTTTCCCGTTATTGCCTGTGGTGGACTGCTGGCTCGGAGCAGGTAGCGCCTTGTTTACTGGTAACCTCAGGCCTGCCTCAGGTAAGCCAGTATGCCGCTATGCTCGATGGCGACTGGTCGCGCTGGAACTGGCAACAAAAACAAATTCACTATTAATCTGGACGTATCTGCTATATGCATATTGCATTTCATGCACAAAGCCATAAAGGCCTGGTTCGACAACTTAATGAAGACGCCTGTCTGGCGATGCCAGAAGCCGGTGTTTGGGCGGTAGCCGACGGTATGGGTGGCCATGCGGCAGGTGATGTGGCCAGTCAGATGGTAATGGACATGTTAAAGACAGTGGTCGACAACGCTGGCGAGCGCATAAGCCCGGCGTTATTGCAGCAGGCATTGCAAGACGCTAATCAGGCGCTGGTGAAATACAGCAAACAGCAGTTGCTGGGCACCCTGGCCGGTTCAACGGTGGTAGTGTTGCTAATTCAGCAGCAACACTATCATTTACTCTGGGCAGGGGACAGCCGTTGCTATTTACTGCGAGACAATCAGCTAATACAGCTGAGCCATGACCATAGTCAGGTAAATGAAATGGTGGCTCAGGGGCTGCTGGCGGCCAGTGAAGCCGAAACTCATGAGTTAGCCAATGTGATTACCCGGGCGGTTGGCGTTGATACTGAGCTGGAGGTTGCTATCAGGTCTGCGGCCTGCCGGCCGGGTGATTTATTTTTATTGTGTACTGATGGTTTAACCAAAGAACTGCCCGATCATGAAATTCATCAGTATTTACAACATGATGATATCGCCGACGCCAGTAAAGCGTTATTGCATTCCACTCTGGTGGCAGGTGCCAAAGACAATGTCACCAGCATTTTAGTGAAGTTACATAACAGTAATAACATTAACTTAAATGACAAAACCATACCGCTCAATCTAAAAATTGTATAAATATAGTTTGCATTGTTGTTATTTGGTGAACTATAAAGTAACATATTTTGCTGTTAATAGATTTAATGGTTAATTGTGATGGATCGCAGTGAATTAATAGATTTTGAGTTGTTAATAAAGCCCGTGTCAGATCACACACCGGCAGGCATTGATCCTCGCAGTGATATCTCACCGACTTCACAGTATTACACCCTCAAAGATGTGCGCAGTCAGGCCAGGGCTAATGAAAGGGCTATGTTGTTTGAAGATGATGATTTTCAGGCGCTGGTGCTCGATTGGCGGCCACTGGCGCAGGCTTTGCCGGAGATCCTGACCAATCAGAGCAAAGATCTGGAATTTGCTGCCTGGCTGATAGAAACCTGGTGCCGCACTGAGGGTTTTTCGGGTCTGGCATGCGGTTTTAAAGCAACCCGTTTGTTAATAGAGCATTTCTGGCAGCACTTGTATCCCTTGCCTGATGATGAAGGTATGGATGCGCGCATCGCGCCCCTTATCGGCTTGAATGGCTACGAAGGCGACGGTGCCTTAATTACCCCGATCTTAAGCATACCGCTGACTGATATTAGCTCGGTGGGCTGTTTTGCCTGCTGGCAATATGTGCGGGCAGCTGATTTATCCCGTAAAGATGAAAACAAACAAAAGCAGCGGGCCGATGCGGGTATTGCCAGCCTGGAGCAAATTCAGCAGGCGGTACTGGAAACGCCGGCGAGTTTTTATCTGCAGCTTCGCGATGATATTCAACTGGCGATTGCTGAATTTAAATTACTGTCTGATGCCATGGATGCCGCTATGGCCGGTGAACCTCAGCCGACAACGGCGATCAGTAAAGCGATGCAGAAATGCCTGGATGCGGTTAATTATCTGGCGGCAGATAAGCTGAAAGTGGCTGTGGATATCCCCGCGACAGACAGTGTTGAGGGAGCCGCAGTTAACCTCAACCCGAGTAATGTTGATGAACAACTGCAATCACGCCAGCAGGTTATTCGTTCATTGCAACATGCCGTTGATTTTTTTCGCAAGACCGAACCCCATTCGCCAATGTCATACGCGCTTGAACAGGTGATCCGCTGGAGTGATCTTACTTTGCCGGAGCTGTTGCAGGAGTTGATTGACGATAGTAGTACCCGAAACAGTTATTTTCGTCTGGCGGGGATACCGCAGACTAAGTAGTAGTGCAACCGGCCAGCGTTGCCTGCGCGGCCACGACAGACAAATGATAGGAGAGAGTAAATGGAAAGTATTCACAGTAAGTTGTCACGGGTGCGCAAACCAAGAGTTCACATTACTTATGATGTCGAGACCGAAGGTAGCGCAGTTAAGAAGGAACTGCCTTTTGTTGTTGGTGTGATGGGTGATTTCGCCGGCCACAACACTCAGGCGTTAAAGCCGTTGAAAGATCGCCGTTTTGTTCAGATTGATCGCGATAATTTTGATGAAGTATTGAAGCGGATGAACCCGAAGTTAAACTTCAAAGTCGAGAACAAGCTGGCCGCTGATGGCAGTGAATTTGCCGTCGAGCTTGAATTTAAATCGATGCAGGACTTTGAACCTGCCGCTATTGTCCGCCAGGTTGAGCCACTGGAAAAACTGATGGCGACCCGCAACAAGCTGCGCGATTTAATGACTAAAATCGACCGCTCTGAAGATCTGGAAAACATCCTGGAACGGGTACTTAACAGTGATGCTGACCTGCAACAGCTGGCGCAGGAACTGAATTTAGAGGACAAATAACATGAGTACGGAAGCCTTAGTACAAAGCCACGACAGCAGCAGCACTGAGCTGGGCTCATTACTGGATCAGGCCATTGGTGCCACCAAACAAACGGATGCTTCGCGCGCTGAAG
This sequence comes from Arsukibacterium ikkense, assembly GCF_000987775.1. GTDB lineage: Bacteria > Pseudomonadota > Gammaproteobacteria > Enterobacterales > Alteromonadaceae > Alishewanella > Alishewanella ikkense. The sequence goes on along the minus strand of NZ_LAHO01000003.1, from coordinate 334,517 downwards.
AGTTAATTCGCACCTTAACTGAAGAAGCGATGAGCGGTACGGTAAGCTGGAATAAAAACCTGACGGTAACCTTTAACGAGGCTATTGACCGGCTTGATACTCTGATTTCTGATCAGTTAGCGGCCATTATGCACGCTGAAGACTTTCAGAAGTTAGAAGGTAGCTGGCGCGGGCTTAATCATCTGGTAACCAACTCTGAAACCAGTGGTTCGCTGAAGATCCGGATGATCAGTATGAGTAAAAAGGAGCTTTACAAAGATTTAAGTAAAGCGGTTGAGTTTGACCAGAGCCAAACCTTTAAAAAGGTGTATGAGACAGAATTTGGTACCCCGGGTGGCGAGCCATATGGCGCGATTATTGGTGACTACGAGTTTACCAATCACCCGGAAGATATCGAAACCCTGACCTACATGTCGAATGTATCTGCCGCTGGTTTTTGCCCGTTTTTATCCAGTGCGTCACCCGCACTGTTTGGCTTCGATGAGTGGACCGAACTGTCAAAACCTCGCGATTTAGAGAAAATATTTGAATCACTGGAATACACCAAATGGCGCTCATTCCGTGACAGTGATGACTCGCGCTTTGTTACCCTGACCATGCCGCGGGTATTAGCGCGTTTACCTTACGGTAATGCTACCAGTCCGGTGGAAGAGTTCGGTTATGAAGAGTTTGAGCTTGATGGCCAGAAAGCGGTTGCTAAAAACACCAACCACAATCACTACTGCTGGATGAATGCCGCTTATGTATTGGGTAGCCGGCTAACCAATGCTTTTGCACAGTATGGTTTCTGTACCGCCATTCGTGGCGCGGAAGGTGGTGGTAAAGTGGAAGGCTTACCGTCGCATATTTTTATGAGTGATGATGGTGACCCGGATCTGAAATGCCCGACTGAAATTGGCATTACCGATCGGCGCGAGGCTGAACTGGGTAAAATGGGCTTTTTACCGTTATGTCACTACAAAAATACTGACTATGCCGTGTTTTTTGGTGCTCAGACTGCCCAGAAGCCGAAGAAATATGACAGCCCGGAAGCGACTGCTAATGCCGCTATCTCTGCCCGCTTACCCTATTTAATGGCGACGTCACGTTTTGCCCATTACTTAAAAGTTCTGGCGCGCGACAAAATTGGTAGCTTTATGGAAGCGGAAGACGTTGAAGTATGGTTAAACCGCTGGATCCTGACTTACGTTAACGCCTCAGAAGGCAGTGGTCAGGAAGTACGTGCCCGTTACCCACTGGCCGATGCCAAAGTGCAGGTGCGCGAGATCCCGGGGCGCCCGGGTTCTTACAATGCGGTTGCCTGGTTGAGACCCTGGTTACAATTGGAAGAACTGTCTACTTCATTACGTTTAGTAGCCAAAATTCCGGAAATGGGTAGCTAACGGCCCGGCCTGCAGCAGTGCTGCAGGCCACAACGCCGGTGCTTAAGCAGTACATTAAAGCAGGGACGGACAGGTCATGGTTGACGCAGTTAATTTTGTTGCGGACACAGTTTTTGATACTGATGAGGACAACAGGCCTTGTCCATCTTATGCCAGTTTTGCCAATAAAGGCTTACTAAGCCGCTTTTTACGTGAAGCGGATCCGCTGAAAGCCATTTTGTATTGGCTGCAACATATTGAAAGCCGCCCTTGTGTCAGTGCCGCCTTTGTTACCCCCATTCTCGGGCGCGCTATCGCCGAAATTGACAGCCTGATTAACAAGCAAATTAACGGTATTTTGCATCACCCGGTGCTGCAGGAGCTGGAAGCCAGCTGGCGTGGTTTATTGTATTTAACCGAGCAAGCCGAGCGTTATGACCGTGAACAAAAAGTTAAAGTGAAATTAATCTCCTTATCCTGGCCTGAACTGAGTAAAGATATCAACCGGGCTATCGATTTTGATCAGAGCGATTTTTTTAAACTGATTTACGACAATGAATTTGATATGGCCGGTGGTGAGCCATTCGGCGTGCTGATTGGCGATTATCAAATAAGCCATAAAATTCGCCGTGGCCAGAGTATTAATGATCTGGATACCTTAAAAGAAGTGGCCCGCACAGCCGCAGCTGCTTTTGCCCCCTTTATTACGGCTGCCCATCCGTCATTGTTTGGCGTTGATCATTTCTCGGAGCTGGGGCAGGTAGCCGATATTGCCAGCCAGTTTAAACAACCGGAATATGTGAAATGGCGCTCACTGCGAAATATGGAGGACGCGCGTTTTCTGGGGTTGGTGCTGCCGCAGGTGTTAATGCGGCCACCCTATAAAGATGATGGTAGTCGCAGTGAGGGTTTTGTTTTTAAAGAACAATTTAGCCGACCGCAACAGGATTACCTGTGGGGTAATGCCGCCTGGGCTTTTGCCGGGGTATTGGTCAGGGCGTACAGTGAGTCGGGTTGGTTTGGTCAAATTCGCGGCATGAAGGCCGGCCACTATAATTTTGGCCTGGTGACCCATTTGCCGGTCAGCCAGTACGAGACCGAGAAATACCAGGCTTTTAACAAGCCATCAGTAAATTTACTGGTGGGACATCGCTTTGAAGCGGCGTTGTCGGACAGCGGTTTTGTACCTTTGTCAGCGGTACCTTACAGCGATTTCTATGCCTTTTACAACAACGCCTCGGTACAGGAGGCCAAATCTTACGATAAAACCCTGTCGACTGTGAACGCCCGGCTGTCGGCGATGTTGCAATACATTTTATGCGTGGCCCGTTTTGCCCATTACATTAAAGTTATTGGTCGTGACAAAGTAGGGGGTTATGTGTCAGCTGAAGAGTGTGAACAGGATTTGCAGCGCTGGTTGCATAACTATACCACGGCCTCCGAAGATGCGTCTTATGAAGTACGTGCCCGCCGCCCGCTGCGTGAAGCTCGGATTAAGGTTAAAGAGAAAAGGGGTGAACCTGGCCGCTATTATTCGGTGATCCAGTTACAGCCCCATTTCCAGCTGGATCACATGGTGACATCCGTCAAATTAGTCGCGGAGCTCTCTCCCAAGCAAAAGGCAACAGCCTGAGGATTTTTATGAAACAACTTAACTTACTTATCAGTAGCGGCCAGTTACAGGACGCATTAGAACATGCTCTGACAGTATTACGGGACGACCCGCTGAATGCGCCAATGCGTGCAGCCTATGTTGAACTGCTTTGCATTGCCGGTGAACTGGAAAAGGCAGATAACCAGCTGGATATGATTGTGCGTCAGCATCCGGATTTTTTACTGGGCGCGGTGAATGTGCGCCAGCTGATCCGGGCAGACACTGCCCGCCGTGATTTTTATCAGGGTGGCATGACGGCCACCTTATTTGGCGAGCCGGCACCGATGTTCAGTGCTTTATTAAAGTTGCGTCTGGCATTGCACGAGCAGGATGTGAGGGCTGCGGTGCAAGCTGCTACAGAAATGGAACAATTACGCCCGGCCGTGGCCATTACCCAGCAGAGCACAGAGCATGCTGATATCCGCGATCTGGATGACAGTCTGGGCGGCTATCTGGAGCTGTTCGGTACTGATGGTAAATATTATCTGGCCAGCTTTGATCAAATCGCCAGTTTAAAACTGCATCCACCGAAAAGCTTGCTGGACACTATCTGGCGGCGGGTGGATATCAGTATTGTAGACGGGCCGCAGGGCGAAGCCTTTTTACCGCTAATTTATGTTGGCAGTAACGATGCGGATACGCAGTTAGGCCGCGCGACCGACTGGCACGAGCATGATGCAACGCTTATTACCGGCCGTGGCCAGAAGATGATTCTGCTGGGCGAGCAGGCTGTGGCGCTGGGTGATGTGCAGCAGCTTAGCGCCGTTGCTGAACGTGAGCATCAGCCCAGTGCAGCCCTGGCTGAGTAATTAAGATGAAAGTGCATCAGAAACAAGCGTTACAAATGTCGCTGCTTGACCGGCTGATTGACGATGCACCAGGCCAGAAAGATTCAGGCCGGCAACGCCGCGGTTTCGATTTAAAAGCGTTACGGCAAAGCGTGCGGCGGGATTTGGAAAACCTGCTTAATACCCGGGTGCAGTGGCATGTCTGGCCAGAGAGCTATTCCGAGCTGCCACAAAGCCTGCTCAATTATGGCCTGCCTGATTTTTCAGTAATGGTGGTTGATTCTATTGAAGGCCGCCAGCAGCTGTGCCGGGCGGTTGAGCAATGTATTCGTCGCTTTGAGCCACGTTTTGTTGAGGTTGACGTGTCGCTGCCGGATGAAACGCAAAGTATCGAGCGGGTATTGCGGCTGCGGATCCAGGCTTTACTTTATGCCGACCCTGAGCCTGAACACATTATGTTTGATTCCGAAGTTGAGCCGGTACATCTGGGCCTGACCATCAGAGATTATCAGTAATGAATGATGAGTTATTAAAGTATTACAATCGTGAACTGACCTTTATCCGGCGGATGGGGGCTGAGTACGCTGAAAAATACCCGAAGATAGCTGGTCGGTTGCGGATCAGCGAAGAAACGGTGGAAGACCCGCATGTCTCACGCTTAATTGAGGCCTTTGCGCTACTCAGTGCCCAAATCCGTCAGAAGCTGGATGACAGTTTCCCCGAGCTAACCGACGCCTTGCTTGGTCAGATGTACCCCGATTATCAGGCACCGATCCCGTCGATATCGGTATTAAAACTGGTTAGTCAGAACTTGTCGACCTCGGGTATTTGTGTCAAACGCGGTACCGAGTTTGAAACCCGGGCTGAGGGCCTGAAGCCCTGTACGTTTCAAAGTTGTTACGATACTGAAATCTGGCCGCTGGAAGTAGTGCAGGCCGAGTTTAAAAATGCCCCTTTTAATGCCCCTAAGCCACCCGCGGCTCAAACCGCTAAAGCGTTGCTAAAGCTGAGTGTCGCCTGTGAGTTCGACAATACTGCCATGCATGAGCTGGCTGTGGGTAAACTGCGTTTTTACCTGAATGGCCAGCGCCATCATGTCTATAAGTTATTTGAACTGATCATGCGCCATGTCATCAGCATTGGCATAGTGCCGGCCGGTGATACTGAGCCCATGCGTTTTATCCAGCCGCGCCATATTCAGGCCGTTGGTTTTGCCGATGATGAGCAGGTGGTGCCTTATAGTCAGCGCAGCTTCAGTGGCTACCGATTGTTGATTGAACAGTTTTTATGCCCCGAGAAGTTTCTGTTTTTTGCCCTGACTGACCTGGATCCGAGCTGGCCGGGTATTGCCGATAAGTTTGATTTGTATTTTTATCTGGCCGAAGGTGCTGATGAGCTGGAGCGGCATGTTACCGCAGACAGCATTTTGCTGGGCTGTACGCCGGTGATTAACTTATTTAAACAAAAACTGGAGCCCGTGAAGTTAGAGGCGGCGCAGTATGAGTATCGGTTAGCGCCACGTTATCTTGATGCTGATGTTTGTGAAGTGGTGCAGGTGCAGCAGGTACAGGCGTTTGACCCACAAGGTAACGAGTTAACCCTGAACCCTTATTACAGCCAGGGCCACCCTGATTATCTGCAACAGCAACAATTGTTCTGGCACACCCGGCGCGAGTTTGTCGACTGGGCTGGTGGTTATGCCGAAGCGGGCACGGAAGTGTATTTATCGATTATCGACCGCCAGTTTAAAGGGGTAAGCCGTGACGATGAGCAGCAAAACTGGGTTATCCAGGTGAATGCATTATGCAGCAACCGTAACCAGCCGGCTTATTTGCCCTTCGGCGGCGGTGAGCCGGAGTTTGCCATCAGCAAACATGCCGATGTGATTAAATCAGTGCGCTGTCTGGTAGCCCCTACCATGAGCATCAGACCCGCCCTGGCGGAAAGCAGCCGCTGGCAACTGGTTAATCATTTAACCCTGAATCATTTCAGCGGCGAGCAGGCATTAACGGTATTGCAGGAAACCCTGAAACTGTACGATTTTCGTTGTACGCCAGAGTCTAAGGCGCTGATTGATGGCATAGTCGGCCTGAACTTGCGTAGCGGCTCGGCCCGGGTTAATCAGCAAGGGCGGATTGCCGTATGCAGTGGTACTGAAATTCTGGTTGAGTTTAGTCAGTCTGCTTATGCCGGCAGTAACGTGTATTTCTTTGCCAATATTCTTGATGCGTTCTTTGCCCAGTACGCCAGTATCAACAGTTTTACCCGCTTAACGGTGAAGCTCAAAGAGCATGAGCAAATTTACCATCGCTGGCCGGCCAGAGTGGGCAGCAGGGTATTGTTATGAGTGCGACAGTATGAGTTTAACTGCATTGCTGGCCAGCCCTGGCGACTTTGACTTTTATCAGGCGGTTTACTGCATTGAACGCCAGCTTAGTGCTGAGCACAAGCAATGGCATGGTGTTGGCCGTGATGCATTCCCGGGCGCTGAGTTAGTCAGGTTTAAGGCAGAGCAGCATCTGGGCTTTGCCGGCCAGCCTATTAATAAAGCAACCTCGCGCCAGAACGATAAAGATCAAACGGCGCTGGAGTTGTATGTCAGCTTCCTGGGTTTAACCGGCCCCAGTGGGGTATTACCACAGCACTACACCGAGATGTTATTGCAACGGCTGAAGCAGCGTGACGGCGCGATGCGGGATTTTTTCGACATGTTTAATCACCGGCTGATTTCCCTGTACTACCGGGCCTGGGAAAAATACCGTTTTGCCTGCCAGTACGAAATTGCCGATGGTTTGAACGATCCTTTCAGTAAATTATTGCAACAGCTCAGTGGCAGCAATGATGCACTGGGCTTGTATTACGCCGGTGCTTTTAGCAAACGTAATCGCTCAGGCCAGTTTTTGCAGCAAATTCTGACGGACTTACTGGGTGCCACCACCCGGATAGTGGCGTTATCCGGGCGCTGGCTGACACTGGACGCAGCTGAGCAAAGCTGCCTGAGCAGCCGGACCTTGCCCGAGGGCCGGAATGCTGCGCTGGGCCAGACCAGCATGCTGGGCCAGCGGGTCTGGGATGTCAGCTCCGCTGTGATTATTGAAGTAGACGCAGGCGCCAGCAAGTTACAGAACTTGCTGCCTGGTGGCAGCAGCTACCGGGTGGTGCAAAAAATTGTCAGCCGGTATCTCGATCCGCATCTGCAGGTTCGGCTTGTGATCAAGGGTAAACAACAGGACTTTGCCTGTACCCGCTTAGCTGATCGGCAAACTGCGCTGGGGCGTGGTAGCCGGTTAAGTATTCGCGCTGCAATTTCGCAGCAACCCGCCCAGGTTGGTTTTCAATTGGGCCGGCTTTAATCAATGCACAGGAAGCATTTATGTCGACGAGTTCTTTAAAAAGTCTGGTAGAAAAACTTAACAGCGATTGCAGACAAGCACTAGAGGCAGCTACGGCTCGCTGCCAGTCGCGCAGCCATTATACGGTAGAAATTGAGCATTGGCTGGACGCCTTATTACAACAAGATAATGCCGATTTTAATTTACTGTTTCGCAGCTTCGGTCTGGATAGCGACAAGGTACGAGCGCAATTGCAACAGGCCTTAGAGCAGCTGAAAACCGGCAATAACTCGTTACCCGGTATTTCAGTGCAGCTGATTAACTGGTTAAAGGCCACCTGGCTTAATACTACGATTGAATTTGGCGACCGCCACATTCGCAGTGCCTACCTGTTATATACCTTGCTACAGGACGACAGTCTGGCTGGCCTGGTGCTGCGCAGAATTCCGGAGCTGGACAAAATTAACCCAGCAGAGCTGTTGCGGGTCTGGCCAAGTCTGGCATCGCAGTCTGCCGAGCAAGATGCTTCGCCGGCAGCTGCGACTGCCAAACCGGGTAAAACTCCGGCACTGGATCAGTTTACCATTGATTTAACCGCGCAGGCACGCTCAGGTAAAATAGACCCGATAGTGGGCCGTGATTTTGAAATCCGCCAGATGATCGACATTCTAACCCGGCGCCGGCAGAACAACCCAATTTTAACCGGTGAGGCCGGCGTTGGTAAAACGGCGGTAGTCGAAGGCCTGGCGCTGCGCATTGCAGCGGCTGATGTACCGGAGAAACTGAAAACGGTGGCGCTGCGGGTATTAGATTTAGCCTTGCTGCAGGCGGGCGCCGGCATGAAGGGTGAGTTTGAAAACCGCCTGAAAAATGTGATTAATGAAGTCAAACAAAGCCCGACACCGATCATCCTGTTTATTGATGAAGCTCATACTATGATTGGCAGTGGTGGCCAGGCCGGGCAGAACGATGCCGCCAACTTGTTAAAGCCGGCATTAGCCCGCGGCGAGTTAAGAACCATAGCTGCCACCACCTGGGCAGAGTATAAAAAGTATTTTGAAAAAGATGCCGCATTAACCCGTCGTTTTCAGGTGGTTAAAGTAGAGGAGCCAAGCCCGGCGCAGGCGGTACTGATGATGCGCGGCTTACTGGGTGTTATGGAGCAGCATCACGGAGTAAGCATTACTGATAAAGCTCTGCAGGCGGCCGCTTATTTGTCTGATCGTTATATCAATGGTCGCCAGCTGCCCGATAAGGCGGTTGGTCTGCTTGATACCGCTTGTGCCCGGGTAGCGATGAGTCAGGATGCGGTGCCTGGCCCGGTGGAAGATCAGCAGCGCAAGGTAGACCAGTTAAGCAGCGAAATTTCTGTGCTGCAGCGCGAGCAATGTCTGGGCGTAGTGCATACCAGCCAGGTAGAGACATTGCAGCAACAGCTGGCTGATGCCAACACCTTGCTGAGCGAGCTGCAACAGCAGTGGCACACTCAGCGGGAGTGGGTAAGCCAGGCCAGGGAGCTGGCGACGCAACTGCAGCAAGCGGCGCGGCAGCTGGTAGCAGACAACACTGCACCAACACCGGAGCAGCTTGCTGTGCAACAACAGCAAATCCAGCAACTGAGCGAGCTGCGAGCTTGCTTAGCGGAGCTGACCACGCCGATGGTGCACTGGCAGGTAACCGAGCAGTTGATCGCCGAAGTGGTGGCTGACTGGACCGGTATTCCGCTGGGTAAAATGCAGGCCGATGAAATACATAATGTGCTGGCACTGGAGCAACACCTTGCCAGCAGAGTGGTGGGCCAGCAGCATGCGTTGGCGCTGATTGCCCGCACGGTGCAAACGTCCCGGGCGCAGCTGGCCGATGAAAATAAACCTAACGGTATTTTTCTGTTAACCGGTCCCAGTGGTGTCGGCAAAACGGAAACGGCGTTGGCGCTGGCTGAACAGGTCTACGGCAGCGAAGATAATCTGACAGTGATTAATATGTCAGAGTTTAAAGAAGAACATAAAGTATCGTTATTGTTAGGTTCGCCACCGGGCTATGTCGGTTATGGTGAGGGCGGCATTCTTACCGAAGCGGTGCGCCGTAAACCTTATAGTGTGGTATTGCTGGACGAAATGGAAAAGGCCCATCCCGGCGTGCAGGATATTTTCTATCAGGTATTTGATAAAGGCACCATTAAAGATGGCGAAGGCCGCGATATCGACTTTAAAAATACCATTATCATTATGACGTCAAATGTCGGCACCGATACCACAATGCGTTTATATGAAGATCCGGAAACGGCACCTTCTGTCGCCGGTTTAACCAAGGCATTGAAGGATGATCTGTTGCAGATATTCAAGCCGGCATTTTTGGGCCGTTTGAATGTGATTCCTTATCTGCCACTGGCTGATGACAAGTTAGCTATGATTACCCGATTACAATTACAGCGGATTGAAAAACGGTTACAGCAGCATTACGGCGCTAGCTTTAATTATGAGCAAGCGGTGGTTGATGCCATTGTCAGCCGTTGCCAGGATGCGGGTTCAGGCGCCCGGACCATTCATAACATTCTGCAAAACAGTTTGTTACCAGAGTTGTCAGTATTAATTTTGCAGCGCAGTGCTGAGCGCCAGCCGGTAAGCCGGGTGCAGCTGAACTTTATTGCTGAAAATTTCGACTATCTAATCGAATAAAATTTTACTTTTTGTGTACATTTGAGGCTGTGGACAATTATATATTGCTTTCACAGCCCGTAACGTTAAAAATAGATCTAAATGGTTAATTAAAAGTTGATCATAGTTTCTTTAAAGGTATAATTTATTCAGTTTAAAAAAGTGCTTTACCGATTAATCCAGCTTTAATGTTTAAACATTGTTAAATATGTTTGTGGTATTCATAGTGGTTGTCGGAAGTGTTTTTTTGGCGTTTAACCGGGGTAAGTATTGCCCGGGTTTAAATTTGTCCTGAGTGGACATTATTTCTAAATATGCAAAAGGAGCATAGCATGCAAGCAAATACCTACCTGAAGTATGGCGCAATCAAAGGCGAATCAACTGCCGATGAGTTTAAAGACATGATCACCGTGTTATCAATGGATTGGGGTTCTCACCGCGAGTTAACTTCATACACTGGTACAGCGATGGACCGTGAAGCCAGTTCTACCCGGTTAAACGACATTGTTATTACCAAACTGCAAGATAAATCATCACCAGATCTATTCAAGGAAGCCACTATTGGCAAAGGCCAGAAGGCTGTTTTCCATATCACCAAGCAAGGCGATAAAATTGAAGAAATCATGAAAATCGAACTGACTGATGCGATGATCAGCAGCTATCAGATGTCGGTATCAGGTGACCGTCCTGTTGAAACTATCGTTATCAGCTACACCGAGCTGATGATGACTGTTACCCCAACAGACGACAAAAACAACGTTACTGCTCCATTGGTATACGGTTACAGCGGCGTTAAAGGCGCTAAGCTGTAAGCAACATCGACAGCTGGTACTGCTTGCAGTATCAGCTGTAATACTCCAGATTTTTTTACCAATCCTTTCTTTGTTGAGGCGAACGGATGCAAAAAGCAACCCAGGATGAAAACAGCATCAGAATAGACACCCCACTGGGTAAAGATGCACTTTATCTGACTCGTTTTGTGTTAGATGAGGGGATATCCCGGTTATTCACGCTGTCGGCTACGGTGTATACTAACGGTCAGGAAATTTCTGCTAACGATCTGATTGGTAAAGAGGTTTGCGTAACCCTTGAACTTGGCAACAAGACTCAGCGCTATATACATGGTGTCGTGGCCGAACTAAGCGCGCTGGGGCTACGGGTTAATAAGGACGCTGAAGGTAACAAATTTCGCGACTATCAGCTTAGTATTGTGCCGGCTGCCTGGTATATGCAGCACAAGGTAAATAGCCGCATTTTCAAAGCGCAGAATGTGCTGAAAATTGTTGAAACACTGGCGTCTGAGCATGGCATTAAAATTGATGCCAGTTCAAAAATCAGTGGCAGCTACCCTGACTATGAATACAAAGTGCAGTACGAGGAAGCTGATTTTAGTTTTATCAGCCGCTTGCTGGAACAAGAGGGCATCTTCTATTTCTTTGAGCATAGCAAAGGCCAGCATAAGTTAATTCTGGCTGATAAAGCCACCGCCTATGAGCCTTGTCTTGAAAAAAGCGTTAAATTTCATACCGGTACCCTGGCAGAGCCGCATATTAATCAGTGGCACAGAGCATTAAGGATGGTGCCTGGGAAGTTTGTGCAGCGTGGCTATAATCTGGAAAAACCTAAAGCCTTACCTACTGGTACTTATGGTAAAGGCAGCTTAGTCAGTAAACATGCTGACTATGAAATATTTAACTATAGTGCCGAGGCCGATATCCACAATCGCTCAAAAGCCATTGCTACCATCCGGCTGGAAGCCTTGCAACGCGATATGGCGATGCAGCAGGGCGCCAGCAGTTGTCGCAGCTTTACTGCAGGCCGCACTTTTACTATTACTGAGCACGAAGATAAAGCAGAAGAAGGCAAGCAGTATGTGATCACCGACTTGCGGTTAGATGCGGCCATTGTTAACCAGGCCGGTGCTAACCAAAGTGCCGGCAGAGTGATCAGCAACAGCTTTCGCTGTGTGCCAAAAGATGTCGCTTACCGGCCGTTACTGCAAACCAGTAAACCGATGGTTACCGGCGTGCAAACGGCTACGGTAACCTGCAAAGGTGGCGAAGAAATATCAGTTGATGAACTGGGCCGGGTAACGGTGAAGTTCCACTGGGATCGTAGTGATATTACCGATCATGAGAGCTCATGCCCAATTCGGGTTAGTCAGAACTGGGCCGGCAAAAAGTGGGGCATGTTCTTTTATCCGCGCCGTGATCAGGAAGTGTTGGTAGAGTTTTTAAATGGTGACCCTGATCAGCCCGTGATCATTGGCTCAGTGTACAACTCAGATCATATGCCGCCTTACGATTTACCGGTTGATAAAACGCAGAGTGGCGTGAAAACCCGCTCCAGCGAAGGCGGTGGCAGCGCCAATTTTAACGAGATCCGCTTTGAAGATAAAAAAGGCGATGAGTTACTGTATCTGCATGCTGAGAAAAACTTTCAGTTGCACGTCGAAAATGACCAGCAAATAGATATTGATAATGACAGTACTACGGTTATCAAAGGCCATGAAAAGCTCACCGTTAATAAAGATAGCACGGTTAAAGTGGATGGCGCACAAAGCCAGAAAATTGGTAAATCGTTAACCATTGATGCGGGCGATGCCATTACTATCAAAACCGGGGCGGCCTCTATTGCCATGAAAAGCGACGGTTCTATCGCGATTAAGGGCGTTAATATTACGATTAATGGCGCCAAAGTTAGTATTAACTAGGTCTGGCACAAAGAGATAAACGCATTTTGCGCAGCAAAGGTGAAATATGAGCAAGCCCGCAGCAGTAATAGGATGTATGCATGTCTGCCCGAAAGTCACTGCCAAAGTGCCACATGTCGGCGGGCCGGTATTGCAAGGTTCACCTAATGTTAGCATTGCTGGCCTGCCAGCGGCGCGTAAAGGCGATAAGTTACTCTGTGTCGGGCCACCAGACAGTATCAGCGGCGGTTCGGCCACGGTGTTTATTAACGGTAAAAATGCTGCCCGACTGGGCGATGACACTGCCCATGGTGGCAAAATAGTGGTGGGCGTGCCGACAGTATTGATCGGTGGCTAGCGCATGATGCAAACCTTCACCGATCTGGCAGAGCGCGCTAATGTGTTGTGGCAGCAACGCTTAAGCCTGGCTGGCAGCGACTATATCAGCCTTAGCCAGTTGCAGCAGCACGACAGACAACTGGTGCAAAGTGTCGGTTTATGCCAGCGTTACCTGAAACAGGATGAAGCCGATTTACCCTTATGGTTAATAGCTTTACTGGACAATAGCGCGGCGGAACTTAATAAGCTGCTGGCTTTACCGTTAGCGTTGTCTGCCCAGGCTTTACTGGCAGAGCTGTGGCTGGCGCTACAGCAAAAAACAGCCGCGCACTATATGCAGCAATACAGCCAGCCAGAGCAAAGCCCGCTTCTCTGTCTGTTGGCAGACCCGCAACTGGCGGCTAGTCTGTACCCGGCTATGCAGCGCCTTGATTTACGCAGTGCCGTGCAGTTAGCAGGCCAGCAAGGTTTAACCGGGCAGCTTGGCGACTTACAGCAACTAGCTACTGATCATCAGCTTAGTGCCGCCAGCCGCGCGGAACTGCTTTACAGTTTATATTTGTTGGGCCAGCGCACCGATGAAAGTGAGCTGATAGTACAATTGCTGGATGCGCAATGTTTAACGTCCCGGCAGTTGCAGTTATTGCTGCTGGGCGCGACAACTGAACAAAAAGTGCGGATAGTGAATGCATTGTGTTCGGCAGATATTCATCTGGCCATCAATGCCATGGGTTTTAGTGGGCTGACGAAGTTTTGTCCACTTTTGCTGGAGATGACGCACCAGCCGGCGCACAGCGCCGCGGCGCAAAGTGCCTTGATCACTATGCTGGGTGCGCTTAGTGCCGATGTGTTACAGCGAACTGAGCCGGCGCAGACGCAGCATCAGGAAACATTAGTTGCCGGCCAGGTGCTAAACCAGCTGAAATTGCCGGCATTATGGGCCAGTGGTAACCAGTATCAACGTTTTGCTGCAGCAGCGCTGCAAGTATTGCAACAGCCGGGCTTACCGTTAGCTGAGCCGATGAACTGGCAGGGTGGTTTATGGCCGGTTGCTTAAGGGTAAGTGACTATGCCGTAGTGCTTGGCAAAACGGCATTGACTGATTGGGCATTACAATTGGATGCCGTGCCGGTTGCCGCAAATCTGGCAATGCAGCACAAGCAACTGGCGCAATTTAATAGTGTTGCTGATATTGCTGATGATCTGCCACTGGCTGAGCGTCTGGTACTGTTGCTGCAACTATTGTGGCAACAGTTAACACGTCTGCCAGATGCGGCGCCTGTATTACTGGTGCTACCTGAGCAACTGGCTGGCGAAGCCGCGCTGCAAGATTGCCTTACTGCATTACAGCAGGCCTTCCCAACCCTGCTCAGCCATCCGGCCTGCCAGTTGTATCCCTATGGGCGCAGTGCTGCCTTAATGGCACTGGCCGCCGCCAGGCAGTTACTGGCTGCGGGTGAGCAGCAAGTTTGGTTAGTCGGCCTGGATAGCCCGGTGGCAGCCATGCTGGCCGATACCCCGCTAGAACCGGTGCAGGCTGATACTCAAGCGACTGAGCCTGTAGTTTGGTCTGAGGGAGCAGTGGCACTGTGTTTAACCCGCAGTGACAGTGGTTTGAATTGCCAGTATCTGGCCAGTGATGCCTCAGTCAGCCAGCAAATTGACGAGCCTGCGCTGGCGCAGTTATTTACGGCGGTTGCCAGTAAGGTTGCACAGCCCCTGCGCCGTTTATATCTGGCGGATAACGGCAGCGAGGCATTGACTGCATGCTGGCAGGGGCAATACCCGCGACTGGCCGGTGTGATTAATATTGAAACTGAACTGATGCTGCCCGCTTATTACACCGGTGAATTGGGTGCCGCGGGCGGGGTATACCGGCTGTTACATTTGTATCTTGGTTACAGCCAGGCAATGTATAACGGTTTAACGCTACAGTGCGAAATTTCTGAAAAGTTATATCGGGCGGTAGCGGTTTTTAGCTGGCAGCAAGCCAGCACTTTATCTGATATTTAAGGACTATTACTGGCATGGCTGCGCATTCTTTAACCCTTAAATCCCGCTCTGGCAATATGTATGTGTTTTGTACAGAAAACACCGGCCAAATCGGCACCCCTATGCAGTTTACCAGCCGGGATGCAGCAACCAGTTGGCTGCGGCAGTCGTTTGATCGCAGCGCCAGCCAAAGCGACAGCATTCGTCATGTTTATCAGTGGTTTTGTAGCCAGGTAACTGATATCGCTGCGCCCTGGAGCGCAGTGCGGGATGCGGAACTATGCCGCGCCCTGGCCAGTGCCTTGCTGGATGGCAAGCTGCATATTTTACAACAAGCAGAACGCAAAGCAGTGCTGACCGCCCCAGAGTCAGTTACGCCACCGCCGCCTAGCAGCAAAGCGCTGGAACGGGGCGGTAAAAGCTCTGATACCCCGGCAGCCGGCAACGACACTGTGGTGTCAGCGCAAAGCGGTGCCAATGCTGCCGGCCAGCAAACACCTGGCACTGATCAAGTTGAGACATGCGGCGATCCGGTTTCTATGTGTACCGGTGAAGAAATTCTCGAGCTCACCGACTTTGAACTGGCCGGCCCCTTACCGATGCAGTGGCTGCGGACCTATCGCTCCAGCCAAAGCCATCAGAATATTGGCTTGGGTTATGGTTGGCGCAGTAACTTTCATTTATCTATCGACATTACTACCGATGACGCTGGCGCCGTTTCGCTGACGCTGGTGAACGAAGAAGGCCGCCACCTGCATTTTGCCAGGCCCGCTGCCGGCCAAACCAGTTATCAGCTGGCTGAAGAGCTGGCGCTGCGCGCAGAGGCAGATGGTAGCCTGGTACTGTTAAAACCCGATAACACCCACTGGATCTTTGCACCGACAGTAGGTAATAAATCGAGCTGGCAGTTGCATCAGGTAATGGACAGTTTAGGCCGTTATCTGCAGCTGTACTATAACCGGCAAAACCAGCTGAGCCGTATCGACTACACCCGCCAAAAAGGCGTAGAGCTGCATTACAACAGCGCGGGCTTACTGAGCCGGATTGAAGCTGTCACCTTAAGCGGCAGGGGTGCTGAGGCAACGGAAGTGGTGCTGGCGCACTATCAGTATAACGATGAGCAAGATTTAGTCAGTGCCACTAATAGCGGTGCTGAAGCAGAGCAGTATCAGTATAGCCAGCACTTGATCACCGTACGGCAGCGGGCCAGTGGCTTTTGTCATTACTTTAGCTGGCAGGGGAATGGCCCGGCTGCCCGTTGCGTGCGCAACTGGGGTGACAATGGCATTTATGACTACCGCTTTAGCTATGATGACAGCAATCGCAGCGCCAGCAGTATCGATAGTAACGGCCATTGCTGGCAGTATTTTCACGACGAGCGTAACCTGCTGCTGAAAAAAGTGGCGCCGGATGGCGCTACCTGGCAATACAGCTGGAATAAGCAGGGGAAGAAAACCACCGAAACCCTGCCGGACGGCAGTAAAACCCGCTTTTACTATAATGACAATGGCCAGCTGGTAACGCTGGAGCAGGCCGACGGCGCCATTACCCATTTACAATACAATGAGCTGGGCCAACGCAGCGTGATTATTGACGCCGAAGGGCGGCAGTGGCGCCGCGAATACAGTGCCGCAGGCCTACTGCTCAATGAAACCGGGCCCGATAATACGGCTAGCCGTTACCAATACAACAGTAATAATCAGCTGGAAAAGGTGTTCCTGCCTGGCGGTGGCATTCAGCGCTTAATGTGGAGCGACGAGAGCCAGCTGCTGGCGGTAAAACACAATGATGCGCTAACCCGTTACAGCTACGACAGCCTTGGCCGGCTAAACGGCATGGTGGACGCCAGCGGCCTGGTAACTGAATACCAGTACAATCTGGCCGGTAAGTTGTTGCAGCAAAGCCAATACCCGGCCGATAACCCGAGCCAGCGGCACGAACAGCATTTCAGCTATGACAGCAGTGGCCGCTTGCTAAGCACTAGCAACGCTAATGGCGACAAAACCGAGCGCCAGTACGGCGGCTTAAGCCAGCCTGTCAGTATACTGCAGGCCGATGGCAGTGCCTTTAACTACGAATATGATAATGAGCGCAACTTAACCGCGATAATGCGCAGCGACGGTGCCCGTTATCAGCTGGACTATGATGCGCAGGAGCGGCCAGTGCGGCTGCAAGGCTTTGATGGCCGCCAGCAGCAGTTTCAGTACGATATTAACGGCAAAGTGGCGACAGTACGCGATGGCAGTAAACGCCAGCTGAAGGTAAAGCGCGATAAGCGCGGCCGCGTTACCGAACAAACCGCCTTGCATGGCCAGAGCCTGGCCAATAACCATTTTTACTATGACAAAATAGGCCGGGTACTGCGGGCCAGTAATGGCCAGCGCAAACTGCGTTTTGGTTATCATTTAAACGGCCAGCTTACCGAAGTCTGGCAGGATAACAGCTGCATTGCCCATCAATACAACGAGCAGGGTAAATGCAGCAGCACCACGCTGCCCGACGGCACCACCCTGGATTATCGTTACAACGAAGAAGGCCAGCTGGCGCAACTGGCGGTTAACAACGAACCGCTATTATGGCGCACCTTTGACAGTGCCGGGCGCGAAACCGCGCGTGAATACCAGAGCGGCCTGCAGCTGCAGCAACAGTATGATGCGTTTAACCGGTTAACCGCCCAGCATTGGCAGCGCGGCGAGCAACACCAACAGCGGCACTATAGTTACAGTGTGTTGCATCAGTTGCAAAAAGTAACGGATAACCAACTGGGCGATACCGAGTATCAGTACAATGCACTGGACCAGCTGGTTAGTAAGCAGCACAGCACCGACCCGGCGCAAAGCGAAAGCCACCAGTGGGACAGCTTTGGTAACCCAAGCGGTGAGGGCATAGAGGTTAAGCAAGACCGCCTGCTGCGGTATCATGGCAGGCAATACCAGTACGACGATAGCGGCAACCAGCAAAGCGCCACGGCAGGGGATAAATCTACTGCCCAGCAGCGCGAATTTAACGGCTTTAACCAGCTGAGCAGCGTAAGCTGCAACGGTGCCATCAGCCGCTACGAGTACGATGCCTTTGGCCGGCGCAGCGCCAAAGTAAGCCAGGGCGAGCGTACTGACTATTTCTGGGATGGCGATAAGCTCATCGGCGAAAGCTGTGCGGGCCAGAACACCTGGTATATATACGAGCCCGGCACTAACAAGCCGTTGCTGTTACTAAAGAATGGCAAGGTGTATTACTATCAGCTGGACCAGCTGGGCACGCCGTTATCGTTAACCGACAGCAACAACAACATCGTCTGGCAAGCCAGCTACTCGGTGTTTGGTAAAGCGACGGTAACGGTCAACGAAATTGCTAACCCCATCCGCTTGCAGGGCCAGTATTTTGATAGCGAAACCGGGTTACACTACAACCACTTTCGCTACTACGACCCCGAAACCGGCCGCTTTATCAGCCAGGACCCCATCGGCCTGTTAGGCGGGATTAACCATTACCAATACGCGCCCAATCATATCAATTGGGTGGATCCGTTGGGGTTGAGTTGTAAGGAAGGGGAAGCTTGTAAAAGGTTTAAAACCAGCGATGAGGCCGCCTTACATATCATGAAAATTGCCAATCCTTTGTCTAAAAGGCACAACCTAGAGTATGGGGGGTTAATATTTAAAGATCTTGATGGTATGTATGGATTTACTGGTCCAATAATAGGTGACGAAGATGGTGTAAATCCTTTTGACGGTTCTGCAGCCGTCCCTGAAAATACGGTGGAGGTGGGATATTGGCATACACACGGAGAGTATTCAGTATTTGACGAGAATGATAATATTGTAAGGACAGGTGACCCGGCATTGGATGACTTTAATAGCGACCACTTTTCAGTTCCAGATATAGATATCGCGAATGCGAGAGGTAATGTCTCGACAGAGTATAAAGGATATGTTGGAACGCCCGGAGAAATTTATCGGGGTTACGATGCGAAGAGTAAAAAGCATTATGTACTAGACAAACCAAAGCATGAAGATGATTAAAATATTATTAGCTTTACTAATTGTAGTTAGTTATAACGCTAAAGTGGCTTTAGCAGCGGGTGATGGGGAATTTATGGACTTAACAACAAGCGCACGACTTGATGGTGATGTCATACTTGGTATTAATTCGGCATATGAGGATTTTAAAAAGTTTGGTTATGAAATAGCAAACTTCACGGTAATTATTAGTGCCTCGGAAATCTTAACCGTCACCTTTGTGCCTAAATTCCACCCTGAGGAGGGACATACACTTGGTGGCAAGACTAAGTATGGCCGACAAGTTTCCTATTCAATTGATAGATCTACAGGCAGTATTATCACGAAAAACTTTGCTAGGTAGAAATTATTGTTCAATTTTAAACTCCTCCCTGGAATCACTGGAATCACTGTGGAATCATAGGGTCAGGTTTTGTGAATCATAGGGTCAGGTCTTGCCTTTTGCCTTTTTCAGAAAATCCACTAGATTTAGCGTAACAAGGCATCAGATGGAACAATCGAGATGGCAAGACCGTTAAGGCTGGAATTTGCCGGGGCGCATTACCATATCACCAGCCGGGGCAATGAGCGCAAAGCTATTTATTTTGACGATAGTGACTTTGAGCTGTTTTTAATTCTGCTTGGTAAGGTATGCGAGCAATATAACTGGGTTGTTTATGCCTATTGCCTGATGACCAATCACTACCATTTGCTGGTTGAAACACCTGATGCGAATCTTAGTAAAGGTATGCGGCAGCTTAACGGCACTTACACTCAGGCATTTAATCAAAAACACAAACGAGTAGGGCATTTGTTTCAAGGCCGCTACAAAGCCATTCTGGTGGATAAGGACGCCTATCTGCTGGAGTTAAGCCGCTACATTGGCGGAATTATGCAATTTGGTTACCTGGATGCACCTTATGAAGTGGATGCCAGAAATCACGAGATGGTTTGATAGTTGCAGTTTATTCTGCATTGCAAGGAGCACGTACCCCAAATGAAGATTGCCCCCGCATCAGTAACTGAGCTTGATACCGTAATAACATGGATAGGCACCGCAGAGCAGTGCTGCCGTTGGGCTGGGCCTCTGGTGACTTTTCCGCTTGAGCGGCAACGTTTGGCAGCCGACATTGCTTTTGAGCCTGCCAATGCTTTTTGTGGCCTGTCGGATATTGGCGTACTGGCTTTTGGTCAACTGATGCCGAAAGCGCCGGGAGTGTATCACCTTGCCCGAATTATTAGCCATCCAAGCTATCGGGGACAGGGGCTGGCTCGGCAATTTTGCCTGTACCTGCTTGATCATGCCTGGGCATCTGGTGCCAGTGCAATAACCCTTAATGTCTACCGGGCTAATACTTATGCGCTTAACCTTTACACAACACTGGGCTTTGCAGAACAAGCAGACAAATCAGATAGCAGTCTGTGTTTTATGCTAAAAACCCACCGGTAAAAGCTATATTTAACCGATCTGTCTTGCTCACCCCAGCACTGCCCGAGCTGCCATGCTAAAGGCCGCTATAATTCCTACCAGCCACACCGCAGAGCGGGGCGTGGCGTAATCGAACCAGTAACACAGTAAATAGGCAACGCGGCTGGCGATAAATACCCAGCCCAGCATTACGGTGGTGTTATCGACGGTACCTGAGCCTGCCGCGACGGCGATAAGTACCGCACAGCCGTAAATAATCAGCGCTTCAAAGCTGTTGTAGTGGGCGGCGTTGGCGCGCTGGCCAAAGCCGGTTAAGGCAGCTTGCTGCGCTCGGGGGTTATGGTTGTCGTAACCGCCGGCTTTTTGCATGGCAAAGGCCAGTGGCGCTTTGGCTAAAAAGGGCAGCAGCATGGCAATAAACAAGGTTAATAGCAGTGAGCTTAGCATTGACAGTAACTCCACAGAACGATTAATAGCTGACAGGTTAGCTACAGCTTACTGCTAAGTAGGTGACCTTGCCAGCAGTAATCTGGTACTCTTTGCGATGGGCGCTAATAATAACAACAGCCTGTTATACCTACTATAAAGCAATAAGAATGGAGCAAATTCTGTGAAGCATATTGTTATTTCTGTTTTAAGTTTAGGCCTGTTGCTTGGCTGCAACGAAACGGTGACCCCTGAACCCAAGCCAGAGCTGAAAAAAGGATCCTTGGTACTGGTGGGTGGTGCTCTGGCGGGGTCGAATGCTGAAGTGTATCAGCGGTTTATTCAGCTGGCCGGTGGCGATTTACAGGCGCGGGTGGCAGTAATACCGGCAGCAAGTGGCCAGCCTGTTAAGTATTTTAAGCAATTTCAGGCAGATATGGTGCGTTATGGCCTGGATGCTGACCAAATGACCTTATTTCCGGTTGCGGTAAAGGATGACAAAAGTACTGCTGATGTGGACGAAAGCAAGTGGCGTAGCGGCGCCACCGACAGCAGGCTGGCCGAACAGCTGAGCCAGTACACGGCGGTCTGGTTTTTAGGTGGCGATCAGCTGAATATCACCGCCACACTGGCACCTGATGGCAAGCAATCAGTGCTGCTTGAGGCAATCTGGGCCTTGTATCAACGCGGTGGTGTCGTCGGTGGCACCAGTGCCGGCGCAGCCATGATGAGTGAGGTGATGATAGCCGCCGGTGATTCCTGGGGCGCTTTAACTGAGGGCACCACCAACAGCTACAGCGGCATGCAGGATCAGGAACATGGCCCGCTGCTGCTCGCTCAGGGCTTAGGTTTTTTTCCGCATGCTATTATCGACCAGCATTTTGATCGCAAGGCACGCTTTGGCCGCTTAATTGTGGCCACTGAGCTTAATAAAACGCGCTTTCCTATGGGCTTTGGTATTGATGAAAATACCGCGCTGGTGTATACCGCCTATAACAGCAGTGCGCAGGTGATTGGTGCCGGCGCAGTAACCGCAATTGATGTCAGGAACGCCAGGCGCATTGAAAACCCACATGGTTATCATATTGAGAATGTGCGGCTTAGTGTGATGCAGGGCGGCGATCAGTATCATTTTGAAACTGAGCAATTTGTCGCTAATCCGTTAAAGTCGGCGACCGTAGGGCATGAATATCTGAACCTGGCCAAACCTGTGGTGTCTGGCGTGTTTAGCCGTAATAGCCGGCTCAAAGATATGCTGACTTTTGATTTAGTTGATAATAAAGGCAGTAAAGAGGTGATCAGTTATTTACACCAGGGCCCGGGGAGTGGTTTTATCCTGCAGTTTAGCCAGGACGAGTTTACTACCGGTTACTGGCAATACCTAGATGGCTTACTGGACAGTGGCAGTGCCTTTGGCGTTCAGCTGAATATTGTGCCGGCGGAATTTAGCATCACCCCGCTAACTGCGGAATTACCCGACAGCGGCAACGCGGCTAAGGCGCAATAGCCGCGCCTTCAAGCATAGCAGGTTACAGCGCCTCTAACTGATACTGGCCGCGGGCAAAAGCTTCGGCCAGTTCGTGTGAGCGTTCCAGCACGGTTTGCCAGTTAGCCAGACGCTGCTGGTCGCTAAGCTTAAAATCATTTCGGTCGGGTATTTTGCTGTTGGGTAAACTGGCTATCCAGCTGGCGCTGGGGCAGAGCAATACCACATTGTGTAAGTGGGCCGGCTTGGCCCGGCGCCATGTTAAGGCTTTATCGAACCAGCCGGGGATAAGCTGCGGATAAAAATGCGGATACAGCACCAGGCCGTGGTTACTAAAGGGCAAATCAAAGTGATAGTCGGTAATGCCGCCATCAAAATACAAACCGGGGCCGGCACCGGCAATATCACGTACCGGTGACAGCACTAACGGGATAGAACCGCTGGCCATTAGCGCCTGGCGTAAATTAGCCTGGCTTAGCGGCACATGCTGAGTAGACAGGCCGGAATTGTGATGAAAGGGCGCCGGGCTATGCTCAGGATAAAACTGTACCCGTTGGTAAAAATGTTGCAGATAACGCCGGTTTAATAAATTGGCACCGGCCGCCAGGGTTAAGCCGGCAGCCTGCACCAGTTTGCGCTGGCTACGGCTGACCCCTTTTGCTTTGGCGACTATCAGGTTCAGTTTCATTACCGGGTTAGCCAGCATCTCTGCAACATGCTGATCTGTCGGAAATACCTCATCAATTATTGCCGCTGAAATGCGGGTCACTTCGTGAATATCAGCGCCTTTCGGGTAGCAAATAGTAGCGTACGCTTTGGCAAAGCGGGCTGATGCTGCCACAGCATCGGCCTGAGCATAACAGGCAAAGCGCCAGGCGCCGGCTGAGCTGCCCAGCAAATGCAGCGGCTTAGTCCGCGCGGCAAAAAAATCACCCAGCAAATATTGATCCAAACCAAATAAGCTAAACCATTTTGGGCCACCACTGGCACCTACCAGCACGCTAATATCGTCGGCTTGCAAGCCATATTTCTGAATGTGGGCCAGCGCGCCAGGGCCAGCCAGTACACGAAGTTTATCCAAAACGACAGGTTTCTCCATGTCTATGGCGCCGGCAACTGCCAGCGTCGGGTGCTTGATGTGTTGCTAAAGAGGGCCAAACAACGTTTTATGCATACGCTCGGCATAATCGTCGGTCATGCCGGATATATAATCGCAAATTACCCGCAGGCCTTCATCTTGCCCGCTGGCACTATGCCAGCGCTGTTGGGTATTTAATGGCAGCAAGCGGCTGGGATCAGAGGCAAAGGCATCAAACAATTGCAATAACATATTCTGGCAGCGAAAACGTGACTGCTGAATTAACGGCTGGCGAATCACACAATTAAATACCAGCTGTTTCAGGCTATGTAACACTGCAGTTTCCACACTGGGCAGCCGGGCATTAAAACGGATAAGTGGTTCGCTGGCTTCCGGCAACGCCTGATACACCTCAACCGAGGTAATCAGCCGGTTAACCAGAGAGCCGATGGCATCTTTGCGGATATGGTGCTCGTTACTGAACAGTTTGACGCCAATTTGCTGCATATCATCACCGGTGTAGTGCAGCCATTGCTCATAGCTGACATTACCCAGTACGATAGCATCCTCTAAATCGTGCACGCCATAGGCGATATCATCTGCCAGCTCCATGATGGACGCATCCAGCGATTTATACCGTGATTTAATAAAAGGCGACTGCTCCAGAGTATCCACCTGCTGAAAGGCATCACGATCTGCTGCGCTAAGTGGCTGCAGCACCCAGTCCAGAATATCGGCGTCAGCCTGAAAAATAGCCTTGGCCGGTTTCCAGTTATTCAGGTTTAACGGGTTTACTGAGCCGGCAGGTATCGGCAACGGCGGTTGCAATACCGGGTATTTTAATAAACCCAACAGGGTGCGTCTGGCCAAATCCATACCATGCTGTTGGGTGTAAGGCTCAAGCTTGGCCACTATCCGTAAGGTCTGGCCATTGCCTTCAAAGCCGCCTGCAGCCAGCATTTTGTAATTCAGTGCGGTTTCACCACCATGGCCAAAAGGCGGGTGGCCAATATCGTGCGCCAGGCACAGTGCTTCCATCAGGCTGGCGTCCGGCAATATCGGCTGGATCTGCGCTGCAGATTTTTTAACAAGTTGGCTGACTAAGCCGGTACCTATTTGCGCGGCCTCTAACGAATGCGTCAGCCGGGTCCGGTAAAAGTCGTTCTGGCCAATGCCTAAAATCTGGGTTTTCGATTGCAGCCGCCGAAACGCGGCCGAGTGCAATATGCGGGCCCGGTCGCGCTGCCACGGCGAGCGTTGATCGTTGGGCCTGTCATGGCTGCCCTCTGAATAGCGCGCTGACCACCTTGCTGTCATAACCTTCCTTAATCATGAAAAAAATGTCCACTTAACAGTCTCTATACTACGCGACAATCGATTTTATTTCGAGCACTCGACAAGCTGCTTTTTATACTGTATAAAATAACAGTTAAAATTAATCAGGGGCAATGAAATGGCAGTGGTAACTAAATACATTGTAGAGCGCAACGGAGTAGAAAAGATGACCTTTACCTCAAAAGCGGAGGCCGATGCCTATGACAAAATGCTCGATACCGCAGATGAGTTAGCCGGTATGTTAAGCGCCAGCACCTTACTGGCTGACGAAGCGCAAACTGAGGCGCTGGCATTGTATCTGGCACAACACAAAGACGCCTTATTGGTTGCGTTAGGCGCCAAAAAGCCGGCAAAAGCTGTCGTTAACACCGAACAGCCCGCGGTGGGGCAAAGCAAAACTCAATTAAAAGCTGAGCCGGCAAAGGCTGAGAAAAAGCCGGCCACTGAGCAAGCTGCTTAAGCTGCGTATTATTTGTGCTGTTGAAGCCAAATGCCTGTTCATACGGCATGCCACGTTAGCAAGCTAACGTGGCAGCTTTTGCCAATAAGCGGTTAAATCGGCCTTGACCTCGGGCAGTAGCAGATACAACGCCAGAATATTGGGCACCGCCATTAAGAAAATCATTGAATCAATAAAATCGAATACCGCCATCACATTAGGTACCGCGCCGATAGACACTATCAAACAAAATAGTACCTTATATAGCTTAGTTAAACGTTTATCCTGGCCCACCAGATAGCGCCAGCCGGTTAAACCATAATATGACCAGCTGATCACCGTCGAAAAGCCAAACAGCAGCAGCGCCACCATTAACACCCAGGGGAACCAGCTTACTACTGAGGCAAAAGCCCCCGAGGTAATTTGTACGCCGTCCAGGCCCGGGGTTTGATAAGCGCCGGTTAAAATGATCACTAAAGCGGTAATGGTACAAATTACCACGGTATCAATAAATGGCTCCAGCAAGCCGACAAAACCCTGGCTTACCGGATCTTTAGTTTGTGCGGCGGCATGGGCAATCGGCGATGAGCCAATACCCGCTTCGTTGGAGTAGGCCGCGCGCCGAAAACCCTGAATAAGCACGCCAATAAAACCGCCATAGCCTGCCTCTGGCGTAAAAGCACCTTGAACAATTAACCACAGCGCTGAGGGAATAGCACTGGCGTGGGTAAACATCACCAGCAGCGATGCAGCCAGATAAATACCACACATCAGGGGTACCAGTTTACTGGTTACCCGGGCGATACTTTTTAAGCCACCAATAATTACCGCGCCAACTAACAGGCCGTAAATAGCGCCAAACAACCAGGCATTATCAAAACCGGTTACCGTTTTTACCTGCACAAAACCCTGATTAACATGCACAAAACCAGCCGAGCCGAAAATAACAAATACCGAAAACGCCATGGCCAGTATAGTGCCGGTTAGCGGCAAATTAAATTTATCCAGCGCGGCCTTAATGTAGTACATCGGGCCACCGGACACGCTGCCATCTGCGTTTATTTGCCGGTATTTTACTGCCAGGGTACATTCAACGAACTTGGTAGACATGCCGAGCAAGCCCGCCACTATCATCCAGAACGTGGCGCCGGGCCCGCCCAGGCTGATAGCAATCGCCACGCCGGCAATATTGCCGGTACCAACCGTACCCGACAGCGCGGTGGTTAACGCCTGAAAGGGTGAAATTTCGCCGCTGTCACTGCTGCGCTTATTATTTTTCAGTAAACCGACAGCATGGCCAAAACCCCGGACATTAATAAACCCCAGGTAGCAGGTGAAAACCAGGGCACCACTGATCAGCCAAAGCAACACCATGGGTATGGCTACGCCATTAATCTCAAAAGCATAAAAAACCACAGCCGCCAGCTTTGAGGTCAGGCTTTCAAACGCCTGTTGGAATGAAAACCCCACCATTATTGGCTATAGCCAGGTAAAAATTGCGCCAGCTTAGCCAGTGCAGCTTGCAGTTGCTCTTTATGAGGTAGAAAGACTACCCTGAAATGGTCAGGCTCTGGCCAGTTAAAAGCCCGGCCATGAACTAGCAATACCTTATGTTGGCGCAAAAAATCCAGCACAAATAACTCATCGTCTTTAATCCGGATTTTTTTGCGGTCTATTTTGGGAAATAAGTACATGGCGCCTTTGGGCCGGAAGCAGCTTAAACCGTCGATCTCAGTCACCAGCTTATGGGCTAAGTCCATTTGTTCATATAAGCGGCCACCTGGCACCACCAGCTCATTAATGCTCTGATAGCCACCTAATGCAGTTTGCACTGCATGCTGGCAGGGGACATTGGCACACAGCCGCATTGAGGCCAGTACATTTAAACCTTCAATGTAATGCTGCGCCATTTTTTTTGCGCCGGATATAAACAACCAGCCAACCCGAAAACCGGCAATCCGGTAGTTTTTTGATAAGCCGCCAAAGGTTAACATAACTAAATCATCGGCCAGTGAGGCAGTACTGATATGCTCAGTGCCATCAAACAGTACTTTGTCGTAAATTTCATCGCTTAGTACTACCAGCCGGTGCTCGCGGGCAATTTTCAATAGTTCCAGTAAAAAGGCTTTATCATAAACCGCGCCGGTGGGGTTATTCGGGTTAATCAGCACAATAGCTTTGGTTTTCTTACTGATGTTAGCTTTTACATCAGCCAGATCCGGATACCAGTCTTGTTGTTCGTCGCAGCGATAATGCACCGCTTTGCCGCCAGCCAGGTTAACAGCGGCGGTCCATAGCGGATAGTCGGGGGAGGGGATAAGTACTTCATCGCCGTTATTTAACAGCGCCTGTAATGACATTAGAATAAGCTCTGACACACCATTACCAATATAGACATCGTCTGCGTCAGCACCCAGAATACCGCGCTGCTGATAATACTGTGCCACGGCGACCCGTGCCGGGTAAATGCCTTGCGAGTCAGAATAGCCTTGTGCGGTTGGCAGATTATGGATCACATGCTTGAGTATTTCGTCCGGTGCTTCAAAGCCAAAAGGCGCCGGATTGCCAATATTCAGCTTTAAAATACGGTGGCCTTCTTCTTCCATCCGTTTAGCTTCCCGTGCCACAGGGCCACGAATGTCGTAACAGACTCCATCGAGTTTGGTTGAGCGCTCTATTGGTTTCATAGCAAGAACAGTGTTGCCCCCTAAAGTTATATCCATCCAGATAGCTAAAATTCAAAGTGTAGTTGTCACATAACCGCGGCCAATTTGCAATGCGACAGGGCATAAAATTATCTGAAATAGTGCTTAAAGTTTTTTTTAGTTCAATCTGACGCAAGCAAAGGCTAAAATACGCCAGGATAACGACAGACAGTTAATGAATTTGCCAGTAGAGGCAGGCTTAAAACTGCAAAATCAAGTGGTGATGTGTTGATTAAAAAAAGCGTAATAGTAGTGGGCTGGCTAATGGTGGGGTTTGCGGCGTTAAGTCCCTTTGTTGGGTTGCAACCTGTGCCGCAGCAAGACTCGCTGGACGAGTGGCAAAAGCCAGGCAGAATTGCCGCGCTAAGCCAGGCAGATCAGAAAAAAGTGCTGGAGCGTTTAGCTTATACCGAGCCGGCAATAGCCTTTATGCCCTTGCCGGACTTTGATGCCATTAACGATACCAATGCTAAGAAAAGGGCGTTTTTTAACTATTTGCGACCGCATGTGCAACGCGAGAACAACCGGCTACGTTACTTACGTCAGCAACTGCTGGAACTTGCAGAGAAAAAGCATAAAAACCAACGGCTAACAGTTGAGGAATATGCTTTTTTGTATAGTTTGTATGATGAGTTCCGGATGAATGTCGCTGAGTCAGATCCACAAATGCTGGGCGAATTGTTAAAGCGGGTGGATATTCTACCGGCCAGTTTAGTATTAATGCAGGCAGCAAATGAATCGGCCTGGGGTACCAGCCGCTTTGCCGTTGAAGGTTTTAATTTTTTCGGTCAGTGGTGTTTTCGTGAAGGCTGTGGCCTGGTACCACTGAGCCGCGGCGAGGATCAAAGCCATGAAGTCGCTAAATTTTCGACTCCGGAACAAAGTATCCGTAGTTATTTTTATAATTTAAATACCTTTCATACCTATGAACAGCTTAGAGACATCCGGGCGCAGTTAAGGGCTGAGCGCAAACCCATCCGCGGTGAAGCACTGGCCGCCGGGCTGGGTCGCTATTCAGAGCGCGGTGAAGAGTATATTGCTGAAATAAGCAGTATGATCCGCTTTAACCGCCGTTTTCTGGAAGAATAACCGCCAGCTGGCTTCTACAGCAACTGGTCGGTACCCTGTGCAGTTAGCTTAACTGCACGATTTGCACGCCGCTGCTGACACTGTGCTGTTCGGGCTCGTCCTCATCGTCTTTAGCTAAGCCCACTGGCACGGCAGGTACGCTGATATGATCAAAAGCGGTATCACCTTCCAGTGCCAGAGTATGGCCTTTACTTAGCGCGGCAAAATCAAACAAGCTGTTGTCGGCTAAATGTGATGGCACCACATTTTGCATCGCCTGAAACATGGTTTCAATCCGGCCGGGGAAACGTTTATCCCAGTCTTGCAGCATTTCTTTTATTACCTGGCGTTGCAGGCCGTCCTGCGAGCCACATAAATTACAGGGAATGATCGGAAACTGGCGCGCCTGCGCATATTTTTCAATGTCTTTTTCTTTGCAATAGGCCAGCGGCCGGATCACGATATGTTCGCCATTATCACTGATCAGTTTTGGTGGCATTGACTTCATCTTGCCGCCATAAAACATGTTTAAAAACAGCGTTTCCAGCATATCATCCCGATGGTGCCCCAGCGCTATTTTCGTTGCGCCCAACTCTTTGGCCGTACGGTACAAAATACCGCGGCGTAGCCTGGAACATAAAGAACAGGTAGTTTTGCCTTCGGGTATTTTATCTTTAACAATGGCATAAGTATCTTCTGTTACTATCTGGTAATCGACGCCAATACCTTGCAGGTAATTAGGTAACACCTCTGCCGGGAAGCCGGGCTGCTTCTGGTCGAGATTTACGGCAATGATGCTGAAGTTAATCGGCGCAGATTGTTGCATGTTCAGCAGAATATCCAGCATGGTGTAGGAGTCTTTGCCCCCCGATAAGCACACCATAATTTTGTCACCGTCGCTTATCATACCAAAATCACTGATGGCCTGACCAACGCCACGGCGCAGCCGCTTGTGCAGTTTATTTAAATTGTACTGTGCTTTTGCTTGCGCTGCATGAGACATAACTACCAAAACCCTACAGAAAAATGGCGCACATTATAACCAAGAGTGCGCCATTACCATAGAGCGGATTTTAATGTTTATCGAGGGGGCTGACAAAGTTTGCTGGTTTTAGCGCTAATACATCACAATCCAGCTGGTCTATTAAATGCTCGGCAGTATTGCCGATAATGGCAGCAGACAGCCCGGTGCGGCCAATAGTGCCAATCACCACCATTTCCGCATCGAGTTCAGTGGCCTGCTGCGGAATAATATCTTCGGGCATGCCCTCCAGCACGTGGGTATAGTGTTCAGCTATATCATATTGTTTTGCCAACTCAGCGACAGCATTTTCGTGATGGCGGCGCATGGCACTGTTGTATTGCTGTGGATTAAACTCAGGGATCTCTATTGCGATATTGACTGGGGTACCGGGAAACGCATTGACCAGATGCACCTGGCCTTGCAGCACCTCTGCCATGGCTTTGGCGTTGCTGATCACCCGCTGATTCAGTGATTGATGGTGCTCTTGCTCACTGCCGGCATTGACAGCCGCTATAATATTGCCATTTTCAGGCCATTCATGTTCTTTTACCAGCAGTACGGCGCAAGGGCATTTACGCAAAACATGCCAGTCGGTGGGAGTAAAGATCATTGATTTTAAAATATCGTGGTTGTGGGTGCCTTTGATAACCAAATCAAATTGTTGCTCCAGCACCTGATGGACGATGGCTTCAAAAGGCCGGTTATGCCACACCACCTTTAACTCAATCGCAATGCCCTGATTTCTGGCATCACTGATCAGTTCGCTAACCCAAAGCTCGCGGTCATGGATCACCGCCTGGCGCATCGACTCCCGCTCATCTCCTGATAGCATAGTGGTCATTTCATAGGAAAAGTCATATACCGACAAGAATGCAGTTAGCTTACAAGGTTGTTTGCGGGCAAACTCTAAAGCCCGATTCAGAGCCTTTTGCTGATCGTCAGTCGGGTCAAGCACCACTAACACATTACTGAAAACACTCATTACACACTCCCTGCTAATTGTATTTGGTCAGCCATAATTAACAGCAAGTGTAGTCAATAAAATCGTCTTAGGGGTAAGTTCAGTTTGTGCTACATCAAAAAAACTAACAATTTCCCGCCAGTTGTTGCATTGCTGTCGGGTTAACAATGGTGATTAGCTTGCCATCGACGTTAATTATGGTTTCTTTGTGTAATTTACTCAGCAAACGGCTGATGGTTTCTACGGTTAAACCCAGATAGTTACCAATGTCACTGCGGGTCATTGATAAACGGAAGGCTTTGTCAGAAAAACCACGACTGCCAAAGCGCTGCGCCAGATGATTTAAAAAGGTGGCCAGTTTCTGTTCGGCTGTTTTGCGGTTTAACAGCAACAGCATTTGCTGATCAGCCTGAATATCCTGACTCATTAGCCGCATTAACTGCTGACGCAACTTGGGTAATTGATCTAATAAAGTCTCCAGATTAGGGTAGGGTATTTCGCATACCATGCCGGTTTCCAGTGCTTCTGCGTAACTGTTATGTTGCTCGGTATTAATGGCATCAAAACCTATGACATCGCCAGGTAAATGAAAACCGGTGATTTGTTGCTCACCCTGCTCAGTTAAGGTAAAGGTCTTAAAGGAGCCAGAGCGAATAGCGTATAAGGCTTTTAATGGCGTGTTACTTTCAAACAGCATGTCGCCTTTATGCAGCGGCTTTTTGCGTTGAATAATGTCATCCAGTCGGTTAAGTTCTTGTTCGCTCAGCGAAAACGGTAAGCATAACTGACTAAAACCGCAATCCTGACAATTTATGGCTGAACGTTGCATGATGGCGATCCCTGATTGTTCCTGAAATTTATTGTCACAGCTTAAAAAACCAGCCTTTTTAAAGCAAGGTATATCGTATAAATACCATAAATAGCTAATATGCCGGCAGCAGTATAACGAACTTCTGGCCGGTTTTTAAATTTGCTCAGGTTGCTGGCCAGGCTGCCAAAACTCAATAGGGCCGGCAAGGTGCCAATACCAAAACACAACATAATTAGTGCTCCCTGGCTGGCACTGCCACTGGCCAGGCTCCAGCCCAGGGTAGAATAAACCAGACCGCAAGGTAGCCAGCCCCAACATAAACCATAGCCGTAGGCCCTCGGCAGGCTGTTAAGTGGCATCAACTTCTGACTCAGCGGTTTAACCCAGGCCCACAGATGCTGGCCGCCGCGTTCCAGCAGGGTTAAACCAAACCATAGCCTGGCAATGTACAGTGCCATTAGCAATAACAGGATGCCGGCGACTAAGCGTAACCACAGCAAAGAGGCACCGGCCAGCGCCATCGCCTGTACTCCAAAGTAGCCTACCAGGCCACCCAGCAGGGTGTAGGTGGTTAACCGCCCCAGGCTTAGCAGCAACTGCATACTCAGTTTCCAGCCAAAGCTACGCTGGGGAATAGCTAATTGTAATGCGGCCACTATGCCGCCACACATCACGATACAATGGCTGCTACCGAGTAAACCAATCAGTAATGCAGCAAGCAAATCGGCACTCATTTATCGCGGTTATCCTGCCTGGGCTGCTTTTCCTGCTGGTCTTCGTCAAACAAGATACTAAAGCCTTCCTTGTCGAGATCTTCAAACTGTTTACTGCGCACTGCCCAGAAAAAAATAGCCAGGCCGAGCATTACAAATAAAATGGCGATAGGAATTAAGACGTAAATAATACTCATTTTTCAGCGACTCATTTTTTCAGAAGCCTGAGCGAGTTAGACACCACCAGCAAAGAGCTGAATGACATGCCTAATACCGCTATGTAGGGCGACACAAAACCTGCTACTGCCAATGGAATAATAATCAGGTTGTAGCCAACCGACCAGGCG
Source organism: Arsukibacterium ikkense (assembly GCF_000987775.1). Lineage (GTDB taxonomy): Bacteria > Pseudomonadota > Gammaproteobacteria > Enterobacterales > Alteromonadaceae > Alishewanella > Alishewanella ikkense. Next base: position 301,882 of record NZ_LAHO01000003.1, on the reverse strand, counting down.
AGGTTCTGCTTGATAATCCGGCTGGTTTGCCTGCCACCCTGCAGTAACTGCTGAACTAAATTCAGCTGCGGTTGCAACAATAACACATCTGCCTGACTTTTTGATAAATCACTACCGGAATGCACGGCGACGGAAATATGTGCGGCGTTAAAAGCGGGGCTGTCGTTGATACCATCACCCAGCATCAGCACCTTATGTGATTGCGCCACCAAATGTTGAATATGTGCTACTTTTTGCTCCGGATTACAGCCTTTGTAGCAAAAATCCAGCTGTAATAAAGCGCTAAGTTGCTCGGGCTGGTTTGAGCTGTCGCCTGTCAGCATGCCAACCTTTAAACCTTGTTGCTGCAGGTTTGTTACCAGTGTCGCCACTTCAGCGCGTAGTTCATCCGCCAGACTTATGGCGGCCAGTGGCTGATTGTCCAGACTGAGATACACCATGGCATTGTTTAGGGCTGTTTGCTGGCAAAAGGCCGCGCTGCCGACTTTAAGTTGCTGTCCTTGCCAGTTAGCACTGATGCCCTGGCCGATGTGAATGCTAATGTCAGACAGTGGCAGGATTTCTGTTAAGTAGCGGCTAAAGGCTGCAGCAATAGGGTGCTCGGAGTATTGTTCCAGGTTTGCAATCAGGTTAAGTACTTCTGGCTTGCTATAGGCTGTTGTTAACAGCTGACAGTGGGTGACGGAAAAATGGCCGGCAGTCAGGGTGCCGGTTTTATCCAGCACGATATGGCTGATTTGCGGCAGCATCTCCAGTGCCTGACTATTTTTAATCATAATGCCGCGTTTATTTAACTGGGCTAATGCACAGGTGATGGCTGTTGGTGTTGCCAGGCTTAAGGCGCAGGGGCAGGTAGCAACCAGTACTGACAGGGTTACCCAGAATGCCCGGCTGCTGTCGAGCCAGAAATACCACAGCAAAAAGGTAGCTAGGGCAATAAGCAGCAGGCGCTCGACAAAATACTTCGCCAGCTGATCGGTTTTTTCAACCAGCTTCGGTTTTTGATGCAGTGCCTGTTGCTGCAACTGAATTATCTGGCCAAGCCTGGAGCGTTGCAATGGCTGCTGCACTTGCACCGTTAATACGCCATCGTGGTTCACGCTGCCCGCCAGCACCTCGTCACCGGGCTGCTTGGGTACCGGCAAATATTCACCGCTAAGCATCGACTCATCTACCGAACTGTGGCCTGTCAGCACTTTGCCATCCGCTGCCAGGGTTTCGCCGGCTTTAACCAGAATAATATCACCGGCTTGCAAGCGGCGGGCTGAACAGCTGCTTAGCGTTTCATCCTGTAACAAAGTGGCGGTCACCGGCATGATTTTTAATAGATTACTGGTTGAATCCCTGGCGCGGGCGCGGGCCCTGAACTCAAAAAATTTACCCAGTTGCAGTAAAAAGGTAAACATACAAACCGACTCAAAATAGACCTCACCCGTTTGAAATACCGTGGCCCAGGCCGACGCAAAAAATGTGTAATACAACGCCAGGCTAACCGGCACATCCATATTCATTTGCCGTGCTTTAATACTGCGCCAGGCGCTACTGACAAAAGGCAGGGCGGCATACAACACCACGGGCAACGTTAATAGCATACTAATCCAGCGTAAATAGCCCTCATGTGATGGCTCTATACCGCTGTATTCGCCAAAATACAAGGCAAAGGCCAGCATCATAACCTGCATAGTCATAATGCCGGATACCGCCAGTCGCTTCAGGTAGCGGTTTAATTCCTGCTTAAACTGCTGCTCTTGCTCATCAGCAATAAAGGGGCTGGCCTGATAACCCAACTGGTTAATCAGCAGCATAATCTGACTTAGCGGCAATTGTTCAGGATGCCAGCTGAGCAGAGCTCGCTGAGTTGACGAATTAATACTGACTTTGCTTACGGCGGGTTGTTTCTTTAACTGTTTTTCAATTAGCCAGGCGCAGGCCGCGCAACTCATACCGCTGATCGACAGTTCAATTTCTGTCATGTCCTGCTGTTGGTAACTGATGTCAGCCAGTACATCGGCGCTGTCATATTGTTGCAGCTTGTTTTGCAATTCAGCGGGCACCAGTTCGGCCTTAACCGCCGCCTCGGTGCGAAATTTGTAGTAATCAGCCAGGCCGCTGTCAATAATGGTTTCGGCCACCGCCTGGCAACCGGCACAACAGAATAGCGCTTGCTCTGCATCAATTTGCAACTGAAAGCGCTCGCCGGTCAGGACGGGTTCATGGCAATGATAACAACGAGATATAGCCAAGGCGGCCTCTGCTTAGCTTTGCTAAAATGCCGGCTAATAGCCGAGCTTAATTTCTTGCTCAGCGGGCAGGGTGGTTGTCACCCGCAGTTTCCATTGTTTGCTGTCATCAGTAACGTTGATCCGCCATCTGCCGGTAGGGGTAAGCGGTAAGGTTGCTACATACAACAGCTCGCCACTGCGCTTGGCGTCGACAGCAAAATCCTGCTCTGCCAGGGTTGGGTGATAAAAATCCAGATGAATGCTGTCGTCTAATACGGCATTTTCGGCAAAACGCACAACCGCCCGGTTACCAGCGATCAGTACAGTAGCATTTAGATTGCGCAGCGCCGCTTCACGGTATTTGGATAACTGTAAATTGATATTTTTCCCCGCCTGATAGTAATCATCAACAACCATACTCGGCGGATTTTGTTGCATCAGCACAACGGCGTAAATCGCCCGCAATGCGGTGACCACTGGAATGGCAATCAGGATCCAGGGCCAGACTTGCTTATACCAGGGTTTTGTATCCAGCTGCATAGTTACCTCTTGCTTGATAATACTAAGCCCCTTTACGGGGCTTAGTGTCATTTTGCCTGATTTTCAGCCAGCGCTAGTTACCGTTTATCTTCCGGGTTGGATAACCGGTAAACATAAGCGGTTAAGATATGAACTTTATCTTCACCTAAAGTATCTTTAAACGCAGGCATCACGCCAAAACGGCCATGGATCAGGCTTTCTTCAATGGCTGATGCTGAACCGCCGTACAGCCAGATGTTGTTGGTCAGGTTAGGCGCCCCAAATGGCAGGTTATGCGCCACACTACCTTTGCCATCAGCACCGTGGCAAGCAGCACATAAACCGAATTTGGCTTGACCGGCACTGGCTAGCTGATCGTTTACCGCCCGGCCAGATAAGCTAAGTACGTAGGCCGTCATTTCTTTAATGCCTTGATCACCCAGGGCGGCTTGCCAACCTGGCATGGCCGCTCTGCGACCATAGAGCAGGGTTTCTTTAATTTTATCCGGCGAGCCACCATACAGCCAGTCGTTGTCTGTCAGGTTTGGATAGCCGCGCTGACCGCGGGCATCTGAACCATGACACAAGGCGCAATTTTGTAAGAACAAACGTTGGCCAATTTTCAAGGCGTCGGCATCATAGGCCAGGTCCAGCACGTCACGTTTAGCAAATTGTTGGAATACCGGCCCATATACGGCATCTGCCGTGGCGTTTTCAGCGTCCAGTTGCACATAACGACCATCTGCTTTCGCCTGTTCCACTGCGGCCCGTGATTCGGCCAGACTTTTAATGCCCTGGTTAGAGCTGGTCCAGTTTAGAAAACCTGGCCAGTTACCCAGGCCCGGATAGGCCGCCAGATAAAACACTGACCAGATCAGGGTGGCATAAAACATGTAAGTCCACCACTTTGGCAGCGGGTTGTTGACCTCTTCCAGGCCATCAACTTCATGGCCGGTAGTTTCGTCTTCCGGCACGCCAACGTAGTTGGTTAAATTCCAGCGCAGTAAAACAAAGCAGCCAATCAGCACCGGTAAAGTTAAAACGATGATCCAAGCACTCCAAAAGCTACTCATGATCTGACTCCCGTTTGGTTTCTTGTTCTTTTGATTTTGGTTCGTCGTCAAATACCAGGTTAGCGGCTTCGTCAAAATCTTTCTTACGTTTCTTACTGTAAGCCCAGATAACGAAAGCCACAAAGCCGACAAACAAAATCACGGTTAAAATGCTATGAACTGTTGCAAATTCCATAATGGTTACTTCAACGCCGTGCCGAGAGATTGCAAGTAAGCAATCAGGGCTTCCATTTCAGTTTTACCCTTAACTGCATCCGCGGCGCCGGCAATGTCCTCATCTGTATAAGGCACGCCAAAACCACGGAAGATTTCAAGTTTGCGGGCTGTGTATTTGCCATCCAGGAGGTTGCGGTCTAACCAGGGATACCCCGGCATATTCGACTGCGGTACCACTGAACGCGGGTCCATTAAATGGGCATAATGCCAATCATCGCTATAACGCTCTCCCACCCGGGCTAAATCTGGCCCGGTGCGTTTTGAACCCCATAAAAATGGGTGTTCCCAGACGCTTTCGCCTGCCACTGAATAGTGGCCATAGCGTTCAACCTCTGCCCGGAACGGGCGGATCATCTGACTATGGCAATTGGTACAGCCTTCGCGGATGAAAATATCCCGACCTTCCATTTGCAAAGCAGTGTAGGGGGTTAAACCGTCTATCGGCTGTTTGGTTTCTTCCATAAACATCAGTGGCGTAATCTGTACCAGAGTACCGAAACTGATGGCAATTACGGTGAAAATGCCCAACAAGCCAACACTCTTCTCAATTTTTTCGTGATGATTCTTCGACATGACGCCCCCTTATGCCGCTGCAGGCACAGCTTGTGCCACTTCATCTTTACTACGGACGGTTTTGTATACGTTGTATGCCATAATCAACATACCGGCTACTACGAATACCCCACCAATAAAGCGCATCAGATAGAAAGGCATAGACGCTTCAAGGCTTTGCACAAAACTGTAGGTAAGGGTGCCGTCAGTGTTCACTGCGCGCCACATCATGCCCTGCATAATGCCGGAGATCCACATGGCGACGATGTACAACACCACGCCAATAGTGTGCAACCAGAAGTGAGTATTGATCAGCTTAGTACTGTACATACCTGCCTTGAAATAGACTACTGGTATCAGGTGATACATGGCACCAATCGAAATCATCGCTACCCAGCCCAGAGCACCAGAATGCACATGGCCAACGGTCCAGTCAGTATAGTGCGACAGCGCATTCACCGATTTGATGGCCATCATTGGCCCTTCAAAGGTTGACATACCGTAGAACGACAACGACACAATCAGGAAGCGTAATATCGGGTCAGTTTTCAGTTTATGCCAGGCGCCGGATAAGGTCATGATACCGTTGATCATGCCGCCCCAGCTTGGTACAAACAGGATAATTGACATTACCATACCTAACGATTGCGTCCAGTCAGGCAGGGCAGTGTAGTGCAAGTGATGCGGGCCAGCCCAGATGTACAGCGCAATCAGCGCCCAGAAGTGGACAATAGATAAGCGGTAAGAATACACCGGCCGTCCGGCTTGCTTAGGTACAAAATAGTACATCATACCCAGGAAACCGGCCGTTAACAGGAAACCTACTGCATTATGGCCATACCACCACTGCACCATGGCATCTACAGCACCGGCGTATATTGAATAGGATTTAAACAGATTCAGCGGCACCACCATGCTGTTAACAATATGCAGGGCTGCAACAGTGATAATAAAGCCGCCATAGAACCAGTTAGCCACATATATGTGGCTGGTTTTACGTTTTACCAGAGTGCCAAAAAACACAATGGCAAAGGACACCCAGACGATGGTGATCAGAATATCGATGGGCCATTCCAGCTCGGCATACTCTTTGCTTTGGCTCATGCCCAGCGGTAACGTGATGACGGCCAGCACAATAACGGTCTGCCAACCCCAAAAAGTAAACATTGCCAGCTTTTCAGCAAACAGCCTGACCTGACAAGTTCGTTGCACGATAAAATAACAGGTCGCGAACAATGCGCTGGTAGCAAAGGCAAATATAACCGCATTGGTGTGCAATGGGCGCAGTCGGCTGTAAGTCAGCCAGGGAGTGTCAAAGTTTAACGCTGGCCAGTATAACTGTGCCGCGATTAATAAACCCACCACCATGCCAATAATACCCCAAAAAACGGTAGTGATGGCAAAGAGGCGGACCACGCTATAGTTGTATTCAACATTTAACGGTTTTGTCTGGCTCATGTTGAGTTCCGTTGCTGCTTTTGCTGGTTACTAAAATCCACCTTAAGGTGGCCCTTTTATTATAAAGTGGGCAGCTGACAATACATTTAGATTGCCGCTGCAGCCACAGGATTTCGGTCGCAATAATACGAGTTTTGCCTTTTAAAAGATAGGACAACTCACTCATTTTATGACGTAGAACAAAGTCGCTGCTTAATAAATAGTCAATTGTAGCCGCTATTTAGCGCTTTCGCTGAAAAGCCGTTACAATGGCGTTTTTCTTTAACCATATTAGCCATCATGCCAAATTGGGTAAGCCTTTGCTGTGGTTTTTTGTTGTTGACGGCTTGTCAGCCAGCGCCGGTAGATCACAGCAGCCACTTGTTATTTCAGCGAGACACAATACTACTTAGCTTGTCGCCGGCCAGTGCGCCTGTTGAAACGCCGTTAATACTTCGTATCAGCAGTGGCTTGGCTATTGAAGCGATTAGCGCCGACGTAGCTGGCGTTAATATGTTTATGGGCCGGATCCCTCTTCGTTTTCAGAAGCTTACTACGCAAAAGGGCGATGAGGCAGAGCAATGGCAAGCCGAGTTTTTGTTGGGCGCCTGCAGCGATCCGGCAATGTTATGGCAACTGAACGTGACGCTACAGTTCGCAGATGGTACAAAACTCATCTTAAATGAAAGGTTTAGTTCAAGTTGGTAAAAAGGTGATTTTAAAGCTTGTCAGCTGGCTAAAATTTGTTCAGTATAAGCAGGCGAAACAGACAGCGGCTAACGCTTTTACCACTCAGAGGTTAATAGTTATGACCAGTGAATTTGTCCGCAATATACATTTAGCAACCGCCCAGCAGCTTAGAGATCAAGGCGCTGATTTATATGGAATTGTAGAGCATTTTGAAAGCGTTTTTATGCCGCAGGATGAATTGCCGGAACTGTTGGATCAGTTAGGTTACCAGCAGCAGGATTTAAAGCAGTTTTTGCAAGGTCAGCTGTAGCGTGAACCGTAGCAGCTAACACACTAAATTAGTTAAGCTGCAGGCTTTGCATAAGGTGCAATTTGCGCCAGGTGGTTACATCCAGGCTGGCGCTCTCAACACAAACAAACTCGGTAAAGCCGTGATCTGCCATATCGGGCAGGTCGCGGCTTTTTTGTTGCCAGGGGTTCCAGATAATACTGGCATCCTGGCCTTGCTGGCCAATAGTTATTTGCCGCTTATTGTCTGTAAGCTGCAATTGGCCGCCAGTGTGAAAATAAATCCGATCAGTTTCAGCTGCAAAGCGGGTATCACCGCTGGCAGTGGATTGCTCAGTGTTACTGACTTTATCAAAATAATGCGGGCTTAAGCCGCTAACCGCGCTATCAGTGATGCTACCCACCCGCAAATAACTGTGCAGTGCGGCCTGTTGGTACAATGGTGTATCGCAGTCTAATTGGATGTCTATGCCAGAGGCACTAAGGGTAAGCGTTAAGGTGAGGCTGACTGCCTGTTGTTCTGCTGTGGCTGATGGCCATAGCGTGGCTGGTATATCGTCAATCGTGATAAACAGGGTGACGCTTGTCGCCTCGCTGGTGGCAGAGCTGTGCTGTAACTGCCACAGCCGGTTGCGCACCAGGCCGTGATTGGGCAGCGACCGCTGCTCTGGGTTAATTGTACTATTGGCCGGGCCAAACCAGGGCCAGCAAACCGGCACCCCGCCGCGAATAGCCGTAGCGTTATGCCACTGTGCTTTGCTGGATACCCAAAGCAACTCCTGACCAGGTACGGGCTGATAAGACAGAACCTGGCCGCCATATAACGATACCACCGCACTGGCTTCAGCAAATTGCAGTTTAAGGCAAGGTAAGTCGCTAAGCTGGGCAAAACCAGTCTGGGTGGTAATTTCTGTCTGCATTGTCAACAAGCCTGCAAGACTATTTCATCAGCTCAACCACATTATCTAACATGCGGTTACTAAAACCCCATTCATTGTCATACCACGACATCACTTTTACCAGCCGGCCATTAACCCGGGTTTCGGTGGCATCAAAGATAGACGACATCGGGTTGTGGTTAAAATCAACCGACACCAGTGGTAAATCGTTAACTGCCAACACCTGGTTCATCGGGCTTTGCGCTGCCGCCGCGCGGATAATATCGTTGACTTCGTCAATGCTGGTATTCCGTCCGGCGATAAAGGTTAAATCAACCAGCGATACATTCAGGGTTGGTACCCGTACGGCTAAACCGTCAAACTTGCCTTTAAGTTCAGGTACTACCAAACCTACTGCCGCAGCAGCGCCGGTTTTGGTGGGGATCATCGACATGGCTGCGGCACGGGCGCGGCGCACATCGGTGTGATACACATCACTTAAACGCTGGTCATTGGTATAAGCATGAATAGTGGTCATTAAGCCTGACTCAATCCCCAGTGCATCTGATAACGGCTTGGCAATCGGCGCCAGACAGTTAGTGGTGCAGGACGCATTGGAGATAATGGTCATTTGTGGGGTAATAACCTGATGGTTAACGCCGTATACTATCGTCGCATCAACATCTTTACCGGGTGCGGAAATAATCACTTTTTTAGCGCCTGCGGTTAAATGGGCGCCGGCGGTTTTGCGATCAGTAAATAAGCCGGTACACTCTAATACAACATCGACCTGCAGCTCGGCCCAGGGTAAGTCAGCCGGGTTACGCACGCTTAAGGTTTTAATCTGGTCATCGTTGACATAAATAGCGCTGTCGTCATGTGATACGCTGGCAGCGAAAATACCATGCGCTGTGTCATACTTCAGCAAATGAGCATTTATGGCAGCGTCGCCTAAATCGTTAATGGCAACAATTTTAATATCGTAATTTTTGCTGCTTTCATATAAAGCACGTAACACGTTGCGGCCAATGCGGCCAAAGCCATTAATTGCAACCCGAATAGACATAGTGACTCCAGAGTTAAAGTTGAAAGTGTTCAGGGTGAAAACGTATGCAGCCAATCGTATTCATCCAATATTGTGTAGTAAAATTACATTAATGCTGGCATTTTTCAAGTTTAAAACAGCATTAAATTGGTTTTTTGTAATTTAATAACGTAAATTGATTGGGCGTTGTTGTTGCCATCAACGGTAAAGCAATGTCAACTAACTGTTTTTAATAAGGAATAAAAATGGACGCCGCGCTTCTGGCCGAACTGGTTGCTTTTTCCGGGATTGAAACCGAATTTAATGATGCCTGGGGTAACCCCACTGAGGTGGCTGTTGCTGATCAATTAGCGCTGCTGGCTGCCCAAGGCTTTAATATAGCAGATGATGCTGCCGCCCGGGCTGAACTGACTGAGCGACAACTGGATTTCTGGCAGCAAATTCTCTCGCCAGTATCGGTGCAATTACTGGGCGAGCCAGTTAGCTTTGAACTGCAGGTGCCATTGGTTCTGGCCAATAATCGCTTTGATTTCACGCTACAAACTGAGCAGGGCGACAGCCATCAGTTCAGCACCGAGCCGGTTGCCGGCGAATTGGTGCAGGTTGCAATGCTTGGTGATGAAGAATATCAGCAGTATCAGCATGTGCTTGATTTTCAGTTTGAGCCGGGCTATCACACCCTGACATTAACCTGCAGCGACACCGGCTTTAGTTTCGCACAGCGTTTAATTATCAGCCCGGGTAAGTGTTATCAGCCGCCGCAGTTTAACCAGCAAAAACAGTGGGGCGTGTCGGTGCAGTTATATGGCCTGCGCTCAGCACGTAACTGGGGTATTGGTGATTTCAGTGACTTAAGCACTCTGGTGGCTTATTTGGCGGCGCAAGGCGCTGACTTTGTAGGGTTAAACCCCATTCATGCGCTGTATCCGGCCATGCCGGAAAATGCCAGTCCGTACAGCCCGTCGTCGCGCCGCTGGCTGAATATTATTTACATCGATGTTACGGCCATGCCGGGCTTTGGGGAGTGCAGCAAAACCCAAAGTCTGGTCACAGCGCCTGATTTTAATGCGACGCTGGCAGCGCAGCGGGCGCGTGATTGGGTCGATTACAGCGGTGTGTTGCAGTTGAAGCTGCCGGTAATGCACAGCCTGTATCAGTGGTTTGTGCAGCACTGCGGCAAAGAAGCGCATTTAGCGGCTGAGTTTGCCGAATTTAAAGCACAGGGCGGCGATAGCCTGCAGCAACTGGCGTTATACGACGCGCTGCATGCCGTTTTAATTAAGCAAGACAGCCAGCACTGGGGCTGGCCAAACTGGCCGGAACAATACCGCGACCCACAAAGTGAGGCCGTGCAGCAGTTTGCCAAGGATCATCAGCAACAACTGGATTTTTACTGCTACCTGCAATTTATTGCCCAGCAACAATTAAAAGCTGCGCAGCAGCAAGCCAAAACGGCCGGTATGTTATTAGGCCTGTACCGTGATTTAGCCGTAGGGGTAAGTGACGCTTCAACGGAGATTTGGGGCAACAGCGATTTATATTGTCGCCAGGCCAGTGTTGGCGCGCCGCCAGATCCATTAGGCCCGGCCGGACAAAACTGGGGCTTGCCGCCAATGCAGCCATATCAGTTATTCAGCCAGGCTTACCAGCCGATGACTGACTTATTTCGCAGTAATATGCAGGACGCCGGCGCGCTGAGAATTGACCATGTGATGGCTTTGCTGCGGTTATGGTGGGTACCGAAGACTGCTGATAATGCCGGTGGCGGTGCTTATGTTTATTATCCGATCATGGATTTACTGGGCATTCTGGCGTTGGAAAGTCAGCGCCAGCAGGCGGTCATTATTGGCGAAGACTTAGGCACGGTGCCAGAGGGTATTCGCGAGCTGTTAGCTGAGTATGGTATTTATTCATACCGGGTATTCTTTTTTGAAACCGCAGCGGATGGCGGCTATATTTCGCCAGCGCATTATCCAGAGCAGGCGATGGCGACGCTAAGTACTCACGACTTACCGACCTTAATTGGTTTCTGGCATTGTGAAGATTTGAAACTGGGCCAGCAGCTGGGCTTATATAAAGACGAGCAACAGCTGCAGGGCTTGTATCAGCAGCGCCATGCCAATAAGCAGCAAATTCTGGACTCGTTGCACGGCCATGGTGTGTTGCCGGCTGATTATCCACGCAGTGTAGACAGCCTGGGTATGGATCGCACCCTGAATTATGCCATGCAGCGCCATCTGGCCGCTGGCAGCAGCCAGTTGTTATGCCTGCAACTGGAAGACTGGCTGGAAATGACTCAGCCGGTTAATGTGCCGGGTACCAGCGATGAATACCCGAACTGGCGGCGCAAATTAAGCCGTGAGCTGGAGCAGTGGACCGCTGAGCCACATATCCAGCAGCTGCTGGCTGAGCTGAATGCAGCGCGGGCCGGCTAACCCTAACTGCCGCTTACTCCTGAGACATTTAATTATTATAAGGACAACACTATGACATTAGCGCTATTACAGCAGGCAAACTGCGCCCATCCCTTTAAGGTGTTGGGCTGGCAAGCAAACCGCTATAGTGCCAAAGGCACAGGTATGCTGCTGCGAACCTATTTGCCGCATGCGCTAACGGTGGAAGCCTTTGAGTTAAAAACGGATAAAAGCCTGGGTAAGTTAGCGCCGCACCCGGAATTTAGCGGCGTGTTTGAACTGGTACTGGCCCGCAAACGCCCGGCCAGTGCTTATTATTTGCAGGTGAGCGATGCGCACAGCACCTACCGCTGCATAGACCCCTATCAGTTTCGGGAACAAGCGTTTTATGCGGTACACCATGTGCATAGCCAGCCGGAGAACTTATACCGGCAGTTAGGCGCTCAGCTGATTAGTCTTGAGCCTGAGGGTAAGCCGTTAACCGCTACCCGCTTTGCAGTGTATGCCCCAAATGCCAGCAGCGTCAGTTTAGTGGGCGATATGAATGGCTGGGATGGCCGTTGTCACCCGATGGAACGCACTGACTGCGGCCATTGGGTATTGGTGCTGCCAGAAGTGGGCAGTGGCGTACGCTATAAATTTGAAATTAAAGATAGTGTTGGCCAGGTACTGCCGCATAAAGCCGACCCTATAGCGTTTTACGCTGAGCAGTATCCGTCGCATGCTTCTGTGGTTTATGACCATAACCGTTATCAGTGGCAGGATAAAAGCTGGCGCGAGCGGCCGGCAGTTAACCCCTATCAGAGTGCAATGAGTATTTACGAGCTGCATATCGGCAGCTGGCGGCGCAAAGACGATAACCAGCCGTTAAATTATGCGGAACTGGCTGAGCAGCTTATTCCCTATTTAACCGAGATGGGCTACAGCCATCTGGAACTACTGCCGGTGATGGAGCACCCGTTTGATGGTTCCTGGGGTTATCAGCCGCTGGGCTTATTTGCACCCACCTCACGGTTTGGCTCACCGGATCAGTTTAAAGCCTTTGTTGATGCCTGCCATCAGGCCGGCATTGCAGTGATCCTGGATTGGGTGCCGGCGCATTTTCCAGAAGACGGCCATGGTTTAGCGAAGTTTGACGGTAGCCATTTATATGAATATGCCGATCCGCGCCGCGGCTGGCACCCTGACTGGAATTCCTGCATTTACGATTACGGTAAAGACTATGTGCGGCAGTTTTTGGTGGCCAGTGCCTTGTATTGGCTGGAGCATTTTCATATTGATGGTATCCGGGTAGATGCTGTGGCCTCGATGCTGTACTGGGATTACTCGCGCAACGAAGGCGAGTGGGTGCCAAATATTGATGGCGGCAACCATAATTATGAAGCGATCAGCCTGTTTAAATGGCTGAACCGTGAAGTGTATGGCAAATTTCCGCAGGCAATGACCATTGCCGAAGAGTCTACCTCATTTTCGCAGGTGTCCCGTCCGGTCGACAGTGGTGGCCTGGGCTTTGGCTTTAAATGGAATATGGGCTGGATGAATGACAGCCTGCGTTATATGAGTAAAGACCCGTCTTATCGCAAGTATCACCATAGCGATTTAACCTTTTCCATGGTGTATGCCTACAACGAAAACTTTATTTTGCCGTTATCGCACGATGAAGTGGTGCATGGTAAAGGCAGCTTAATTAATAAAATGCCGGGAGATGAATGGCAACAGGCAGCTAATTTACGCGCCTATATTGCCTTTATGTTTGGCCACCCAGGCAAAAAACTGAATTTTATGGGTAACGAGTTAGGGCAAAGCCGCGAGTGGAGCCATACTCAAAGCTTGGACTGGCATCTACTGGCTTATCCGAAGCATCAGGGAATTCAGCAGTTGTATCGCGATTTAAACCACAGCTATCAGCGCTGCAAACCATTGCACGAGCTGGACTACCAGCATGAGGGCTTTAGCTGGCTGGATCACAACGATTCTGAACACAGTACCCTGAGTTTTGTACGACGCGACAGCAAGGGTAATGCGATTTATGTGGTCGCTAATTTTACCCCCGTACCGCGTGATAATTTTATGCTTGGAGTAGAGCAAGCCGGAGAATATGAGGTTATTGTTAATACCGACAGCGAATATTACTGGGGTGGCAATTATGCGGTGGGTAGCTATTTACCCGCCTTAGCACCTGGCTGTCACGGTAAAGCCCAGGCTATCCGGTTAAATTTACCTGCTCTGGCCTGCTTATATCTACGGAAAAAGGACAATGGTTAATGAGCAATAGCAGTGCTACTACCGTGCCTTTACTAAAAACAGCTCATGGTGAAAGTTATCCACTGGGCCCCAGTAAAGTAGCCGATAATTGCTGGAATTTTGCCGTGTTTGCGCCTGATGCAACCGGCCTGACATTGTGTTTATATCAGCCCGACACCGAAGAAGAATTGGCCGAGCTGGTTTTTAGTGCCCGCACCGGCAGTCTCTGGCATTTGCAGGTGAGTGATATTAGCGATGGCACCTTGTATGCGTTAAAAGCCGATGGCCCGGCCAGCAGCAATGCCGGCTTGCGCTTTGACAATGCGCGGGTACTGATCGACCCATACGCCCGCAAGTTAAACCGGGCTCAGGTATGGCAAAGTGAGCAGTATCAGCAGAAAAGTCATCTGGCGCTGGCCAAAGGTGTGCTGGACCCCGCTGCCTTTGGCTGGCAAACCGCAGCTTTTGACTGGCAGAAAAGCACTAAGCCAAAAATTGCCCGCGAGAAAACCGTGATTTATGAGGCGCATGTTAAAGGGCTGACCATGTTGCACCCCGAGGTGCCAGAAGCCCTGCGCGGCACTTATCTGGGTTTGTGTCATGCCAGTATTATCGGCCATTTAAAGCAGTTAGGCGTAACCACAGTGCAGCTGTTGCCGGTAGCGGCCTTTATGGCCGAGCCACGGTTAACCGGCCTGGGGCTGACTAACTACTGGGGTTATAATCCGGTTAATTTTTTTGCGCCAGACCCGCGTTATCAGCTTGATGATGCCGTTGCTGAATTTAAACAGATGGTGCGCACATTACACCAGCACGGTATTGAAGTGATCCTGGATGTGGTGTTTAACCACAGTGCTGAAGCCGGTGAAGATGGCCCGGTACTGAGCTTTCGTGGCCTGGCCGATCGTCACTATTATTTGTTTCACAGCCATGCCAATATGGTGGATTATCAGAATTACTGCAATTTCACCGGCTGTGGTAATACCTTAAATATTGCCAACCCGGCGACCCAGCAACTGGTGATGGACGCATTACGCTATTGGTTAACCGAGATGCAGGTTGATGGTTTTCGCTTTGATTTAGCGGTTACCTTGGGCCGGGAACACAAACGGTTTAACCCTTTTGCCAGCTTTTTTCAGATTATTGCCCAGGATCCGCTAATCTCGCAGGCAAAATTAATTGCCGAGCCCTGGGATGTCGGGCCTTTTGGTTACCATCTGGGGCAATTTCCGGCAAACTGGTCTGAGCTTAACGACAAATGCCGCGATACCTTTCGTAGCTTCTGGCGCGGCGATAAAGGCGTACTGGCTGAATTTACCACCCGTTTGCTGGGCTCGCGCGATATTTTTCAAAAGCACCATAAGCCTGCCAGCTGCAGTGTTAACTACCTGACCTACCACGACGGCTTTACCCTGGAAGATTTAGTCAGCTACAGCGATAAGCATAACTGGCAAAATGGCGAGCAAAACCGCGATGGCCATAGCCACAATTTAAGCTGCAACCATGGGGTCGAGGGCCCAAGCAGCGATCCGCTGGTACTGGCCCGGCGCTATCAGCATAAGCGTAATCTGGCGGCCACCTTGTTGTTAAGCCAGGGCATGATCCATTGGTTGGGCGGCGATGAACTCAGCCACACTCAGGGCGGCAATAATAATGCTTATTGCCAGGATAATCCGATAAGCTGGCTGAACTGGCAGCTGAATGGCCAGCAGCAAAAGTTTCTGCAGTTTGTGCGCCAGTTACTGCAGCTGCGCCGCCACTTCAGCTGTTTGCAGCACATTTCACTGCTGGATGATCAATATCAGCTGCATGGCGATAAGCATCAAGTATGCTGGTTTTTAGCCGACGGCACCGAAAAGCAGCAACACGACTGGCATGACCCACAGCGGGCGATTTGTATTTTCCGCATTACCAATCGTCAAACTGGCAAGGCATTATTATTTGTATTTAACGGTGCAGAGCAATCCGTTGCCTTAAGCTTACCTGGTGAGGGCTGGCAACGGCTGTTTGACACGGCGCACAATGACGGCCTGGCCACTGACAGTAAAAGTATCGAAACTCGCTATTTGCAGGCGGCGCATAGCATCTCTGTCTGGCAGTAATGCTGATTGCATCTGTGGTGTAAGCCGGGCTGAAGGTTTATTGCTGCTTTTAGCTGGCTTTTACAGTAGAATGCCCGCCATTTTCCGAGCCTGTTGTTGGCTTAGCAACACTAAGTAAAGGATCGTCAGATGACAGATACAGCGCCACTTTGTGACATCGGTTTCGTTGGAGCCGGGGTGATGGGCAAAAACCTCATTTTAAACCTCGCCGACAATGGCTACCGGGTAGCGGCCTTTGATTTAGATCATCAGAAACTGGAAGCTGTATTAGCGCAGGACACAGCCGAGCGCGGCGACAAACCAGCGCGGGTGATTGGCTGCAGCTCTTACACTGAACTGTTATCGCGCTTGTCGGCGCCGCACTTAATCGTATTATCGGTACCTGCAGGTAAGCCGGTAGACGATATCTGTCATAAGCTGATTGATGCTGGCATTCAGGCCGACGACATTATTGTCGATACTGGTAACAGCCTGTGGACTGACACCGTGGCGCGTGAAAAACAATACGAAGGTAAGTTTATTTTCTTCTCTACGGCCGTATCCGGTGGGGAAGTGGGCGCTCGTTTTGGCCCCTCGTTAATGCCAAGTGGTGACCCTTACGCCTGGACCCGCATTAAACCGCTGTGGCAGGCGATAGCCGCCAAAGTTGACCCAGCCACCGGCAAACCGATAGAGCGCTTTGAGCCCGGTAACCCGGTAACTGAAGGCGAGCCTTGTGCCACCTACATTGGCCCCAGTGGCTCTGGCCACTACGTGAAAATGGTGCATAACGGTATTGAATATGCGGATATGCAGCTGATTTGTGAAGTGTATCAGGTGATGCGTGATGTGCTTAGCATGACCGCCACCGAGATTGCCGGGGTATTTAAAGGCTGGAATGAAGGGCCGCTTAACAGCTACTTAATTGGCATCAGTGCTGAAGTACTGGCCACTAAAGACTCGGAAACCGGCCTGCCGCTGGTAGATGTGATTATGGATAAAGCTGGCCAGAAGGGCACCGGCCTGTGGACTGCCGTCAGCAGCCTGCAACTGGGCAGCCCATCGCCCACCATTGCTGAAGCTGTATATGCCCGTTCGTTATCGGCCTTAAAACATGAGCGGGTAAAAGCGGCGACGGTACTGGCCGGCCCGGCCCAGAATTTAATCTCTGCCGAGCAGAAAGACGACATTATTCAGGCACTGCATGATGCTTTGTACTGCGCCAAAATATGCGTATACGCCCAGGGCTTTCATTTAATGAAAACAGCAGCCGACGAGCATGGCTGGCAGCTTAACTTTGCTGAAATAGCCAAAATCTGGCGCGCCGGCTGTATTATCCGGGCGGTATTTTTGCAATCTATTACCGATGCCTATGAGCGTAACGACGAGCTGGAAAACCTGTTGCTGGACCCGTTTTTCGCCAAACAAATTTCGGTGTACCAGCAAAATTGGCGCAAAGCGGTGGCTAATGCCACCCTGGCCGGCATTCCGGTAGCAGCCTTAAGCTCGGCCTTAAGTTACTACGACTCATATCGCACCGCAGTATTACCGGCCAACTTACTGCAGGGCCAACGTGATTATTTTGGCGCCCATACCTTTGAGCGCACCGATAAAGCCAAGGGCAAAATGTTCCATGTCGACTGGAGCAACCCGGCGCGGCCTATGGTGAAAATAAAATGACCAAATCAGATAGAATTAAGCAAATTGGTACCCCGGGTACGGCCAGCAGCACCAAGGTGTTGTTACTAGGCGCAGGCGAGCTGGGTAAAGAGCTGTGTATTGAGTTAAAACGCTATGGCTGTGAAGTGATAGCAGTTGATCGGTACCCCAATGCGCCGGCCATGCAAGTGGCCGACAAAGCCGTGGTGATGTCGATGCTGGATAATGCCGCGCTGCGCCAGTTGGTGATCAGTGAAAAGCCAGCGTTAATTGTGCCTGAGCTGGAAGCCATTGCCACCTCGGTATTGCTGGAACTGGAAGACTGCGGCTTTAACGTGGTACCCAGCGCCAAGGCAGTAAACCTGACCATGAACCGCGAAGGTATTCGCCGCTTAGCAGCTGAAGAGCTGGGCCTGGCAACCTCACCATTTCAGTTTGCCAGCGATAAAGACAGCTTTATCGCTGCAGTTAACGCCATTGGTTACCCCTGTGTGGTAAAACCAATAATGTCATCCAGTGGCAAAGGCCAGAGCGTGCTGCGTAGTGCCGCTGAGCTCGACGCCGCCTGGCATTATGCGCAGGAAGGTGGCCGCGCTGGCAAGGGCAGGGTAATAGTGGAAGGTTTTATTGACTTTGACTATGAAATAACCCTGTTAACCATCAATTCGCTGAGCGGTATTCAATATTGCGCGCCGATTGGCCATCGCCAGCAAAAGGGCGATTACCGTGAAAGCTGGCAGCCGCAAGCAATGAGCGACAGCGCGCTGGCAGAAGCCAAACGTTACGCCAAAGCCGTGGTTGAGGCCTTAGGGGGCCGCGGTTTATTCGGGGTTGAGCTGTTTATCAAAGGCGATAAGGTGTATTTCTCTGAGGTATCACCAAGACCACATGATACCGGCATGGTTACTCTGATATCGCAGCAGTTAAGCGAGTTTGCGCTGCACGCCCGCGCCATTTTGGGCCTGCCAATCCCACAGATCAAACAATACGGCCCGGCTGCCTCAGCCGTGTTGCTGGTACCTGGCCACAGCGCCGATATCCAGTATCAGGGGCTGGCGGCAGCGCTAAGTGAGCCGGATACCGAACTGCGTATTTTCGGTAAACCGGAAGTACAGGGCGAACGGCGAATGGGCGTAGCGCTGGCGCTGAGCGACACAGTAGAAGCGGCAACCGATAAAGCACTAAAGGTTATTAGCCAGTTAAAGGTAACGCTTAAGTAACGCGCAAAGCAGAATTATTACTACTGAAAAACCACCTGCGGGTGGTTTTTTAATTCTGGAGCTGGACATTGATACCTGATACGGCATGGGTTACACTTTTGCAATGATACGGAATTTCAAACACAAAGGCTTGGCTAAGTTTTTTAATACTGGCAGTACAGCTGGTATCCAAGTCGCTCATGCCAACAGGCTCAGGCTGATCCTCGGTCGTCTTAATGCGGCTACTTCAGCAAAAGATATGGATTTGCCGGGTCTAAAGTTGCATGAATTGGTTGGCAACAGAAAGGGTGTATGGTCAGTAACAGTAAGTGGAAACTGGCGTGTGACTTTTCTGTTTGTCGGCGCAGATGCCGATGTTGTTAATTATGAAGACTACCATTGAGGTATTACCATGCAAATGCATAATCCACCGCATCCCGGTGAAATTATTAAAGAACTTTGCCTTGAGCCGCTTGGTTTGTCTGTCACTGATGCCGCTGATGGCCTTGGCGTTAGTCGCAAAACCTTAAGTGCCATTATAAATGGCCGTGCCGGCATCAGCCCGGAAATGGCGGTGCGGTTGTCGATAGCCTTTGATACTTCTGCACAGAGCTGGCTGAACCAGCAGTCGCAATATGAACTCTGGCATGCTGAACAGAATAGAAGCAAGCTGCTGGTTAAAAAGTTAGTTGCAGCTTGATAGGACAACAGAAAGTATTTTTTTACTGAAACTTAGCCACGGCTTATCAGGTAACTATGACTAGCACCACACCTTTGGCGCCGAAGCGGGAGATTTTTGGCTGGTCGATGTTCGACTTTGCTAATCAGGCGTATACCTTACTGATTATTACCGTGATTTATGGCGATTTATTTACCCGGGTAATCGTAGCCGATGCGCCGGATTACCGGCTGGGTAACTTGCTGTGGAGTATTTCGCTGGCCATCAGCTATTTAATGGTGGTGGTGGCCAACCCAATATGCGGTGCGGTTATGGATTACTCTGCCAGCCGTAAACGCTTCCTATTCTCTAGCTATTTACTGACCGTATTTACTACCGCTTTGCTGTACTTCGTTGAGCCCGGCTGGCTTTGGCCGGCCATGCTGCTGATTATTATTTCAAATTTTGCTTATGCCATTGGCGAAGGTTTTATTGCCAGCTTTTTAACCGATTTAGGGCCTCGCAAAGCATTGGGCTGGATTTCCGGCCTCGGTTGGAGCCTGGGGTATATCGGCGGCCTGATTGCCACTGCCTTTGCCTTACTGTTTTTAGGTGAAGTCTCGGTTGAAAATTACCCTACTATTCGCTGGGTCGGGCCTTTTGCGGCGGGCTTCTTTTTACTGGCGGCTATTCCGACCTTTGTCTGGCTGCGCGAGCGTGGCGTAAAACGCCAGTTGCCGCCTGGCCAGAGTGTGATAAATATGGCCTTTACCCGGCTAACCACCACCTGGCGGGCCATGCATCAGTTTCGGGATTTACGTATTTTATTAGTGTCGATATTTTTTGCGATGGCCGGTGTGTATATCATTATCGCGTTTTCGTTTATTTATGGCGCTCAGGTTATTGGCTGGGATGAGCAAGTCCGGGTGCTGATGTTTGTTACCGTGCAAATAACAGCGGCACTGGGCGCCCTGGGTTTTGGCTTTTTACAAAGCCGGATTGGTGCGAAAGTCACTTATATTATGACCTTAAGCCTGTGGCTGCTGGCTATTTTAGCTATCTGGCAAACGCCGTTAATCGCCGAGTTATGCCGCCAGTGGTTCGGGGTGAACTGGCAAGCACAGTATGTTTTTTTAGTCGCCGGGGTGCTGGCCGGTGCCAGTTTAGGCTCGTCGCAGTCGGCGGCACGCGCATTGGTGGGGGTGTTTACGCCGCTGGCCAAATCAGCTGAGTTCTTTGGTTTCTGGGGCATGGCCACCAAGCTGGCGGCGGTGTTTGGTATGCTTGGCCTGGGGCTGATGCAATGGGCCTTTGGCCTGGCCGATGCCATTATTTTTTGTTTAGTGCTGTTTGTTGTGGCGATTATTGCGGTGCTGCCCATCCAGGAAGTACGGGGTAGCGCAGTGGCCGATAGCTGGCGTGAGCAGGATTAAGGCTCTGGTTAAGCGTTTTCTTTTATGCCGAGCAGGCGCAGTGGCTGATCGCTAAACAGCCAGTCAACACCGCGCGCCGCTTCGCGGTTCATAATATCCGGATGGTTAATCTGGCCGGTACCGACCTGTTTACCGGCCTTGTGCAGTTGCCTGATCAGCGAATTAGTAAGCAGCGCAAAAGAGCCGGCCACAGCGCCATGCCCCAGCGCGTGGTTTTGGCGGATAATATCTTGGGTATTAGTCAGTGCTACATCGATTAGTGCCGCGGGTGGTAATTGCCGAAAGCCCTGCAGATGATCGGGCTCAAGACTCAGCAGGTGATAATCGACTGCCGGCTCAAATCCAGCTAATAATTTGGTTAACTGTGGCTGCAATGGGCGGCGCTGTCGCCAGGATTCTTTTAGTTCTATCATCAAGTGCAATTGCTTGCCGTACCGGGCTATTACTTCCTGCAGGTGTGGTATTTGCGGTAGCTGGCGGCGCAGGTTATCAAAGGATGTGTTAGCAATCTCTATATCGGGCCGCTGAAATAAGCGGCCGCAGGCCGGATCATGATGCACCACCGGCTCACCGTCCTGGGTTAGCCGCACATCCAGCTCAATACCCCAGATAGCGTGCTGAAGGCAGCGGTCAAAGGCGGCCAGGGTATTTTCTGGCGCCGGGCTGTTACTGCCTGCGATATAGGCACCGCGGTGCGCCACCAGCTTTAAGCTGGCAGGGTCGGCCGGTATCCGGCAAGCCGGGCTCAGCCGCCATAGCTGGTTGGCCAGATTATTCAGATGATCAGTCCAGTCGGGCACCGCATGTATCCTGTTGGTTTCTTGCAAAATAGCAGCAGTATGTACTGCTACTTTAAAACAAGTTGTTCACTTTACGCCTGAGATCTACTAGCATCAAGCGCGGTTTAATCAGCAGAATTCTAATCATTAAAACTCTAATCACCAAAACATAACAGGATGTTACAGTATGAACAATAAACAACAACGGCTTAAAGCTATTGAAAAAGAGTTGGTGATAGCCGGCATTCTTGATGTTCCCGGTACCCTGCTGTTTGCTGCGGGGTTGTACGCCACCTTTTCGCCTGATGGCGTTGCGTTTTTACCAGTTTTAAATAACCCAGCAGTAGTCACCAGCTGTCTGGTATTGGGCGGTGGCATGATGCTGTGGGGCGGTTATAAATTGTTTACGCTACTGCGCGAAAAAGCGCAATTGCTTAAAATGCCGGGCTGAAATAAAGAAAATTGTTGAGTCTGAGTTTCTCTGTGTATAGGAAGCCACTAAGCTGCTAATTTCTCCGCTAAGCTTGCTACCTGTTAACATACTGCAGATCAGTGTGATGTGTTGCAGTGTGCTGCTGGCTGCCATGATCTGGCCGCAATCGCGGTTACGCGGCTTGGTGTTACTATTAGCTATGAATAGCCTGCTAATGCTGTTCAACCTGCTGGAGGAAACCGGTATCAGCCGCCATATCCTGATGGTAACGCCAGTGTTCAGCTTACTACTGGGGCCGGTGTGTTATTTGTTGGTTCGTCAGCTGGTTTTCACTAACGCTCAGTTGCACTGGCGGGATAGCAAACATGCCATTGCGGCGTTGTTATTGTTGCCTGTGGCTTCGCAGGTGCAGCTGGTACTGGCGCTCGGTACTGTTAGTCAGTTGTTGTATTTAGCGGTGGCCGCTCGCTTATTGTGGCGCTACCAGCAGACGCTACGCGCAGCGCGCTCCGATGCCGACCGGTTGGGGCTGCAGTGGTTAATTTGGTTGCTACTGGCGTTAGGTGCCCTGGCGCTGCTGGATTTAATTCGGTTGAACCTGCAACCTTACCTGCCTTACGTACTTAGAAACCAATGGTATTTGCTGCATCAGCTGTTAAGTTTTGCGTTGATTTGCCTGCTGGTTCTGCGCGCGAACAGGCAGCAGGATTTTTTTGATGGTCTCGACCCGACAACGGCGGCAACTGAACACAGCGCTGCTGGCGCAGATCCGCAGGCGCATGCGGTTTTTCTGCAACTGGCTGAGCTGATTACAGGGCAGCAATTGTACTTGCAACCGCGGCTAGCAGTGGCAGATCTGACGAAGCTTACCGGCTTGGGCAGTAAAGACGTGTCCTGGGCGATTAATCAGGGCGCCGGCATTAGTTTTTGTGATTACATTAATCAACTGCGTCTAGCAGAGGTGCAGCGACAATTACAGTTTGCTGGTAGCAAAACGATTTTAGACATTGCGTATGCCGCTGGCTTTAATTCTAAAT
The DNA here is from genome assembly GCF_000987775.1 of Arsukibacterium ikkense. GTDB lineage: Bacteria > Pseudomonadota > Gammaproteobacteria > Enterobacterales > Alteromonadaceae > Alishewanella > Alishewanella ikkense. The sequence goes on along the minus strand of NZ_LAHO01000003.1, from coordinate 279,025 downwards.
CGACTTTTAATGCATTGTTTAAAGCCAGTACCGGGCTTACCCCCAGCCAATATCAGCGTCAGCGAGTACAAAATCCGGATACCGGACGAATATAGACAACAGCACCGCCAAAGTGACCGCAATTTTCTAACAGGTTGAGGTTGCTATGAGGTGGTTCGGTAAACTGAGTATTGGTGTGGGCTTGGTGATTTGCTTAGTGCTTGTTTGGGTAGGGTATAGCACCTATAACCTGCCGAAGGTACTGCATACTCATCCTGTTTTACCCGCTGCTATTCTTATTAACAATATTCAGCTGATCTCGATGCGACCCGGTGCACCGGCTATTGAACAGGGGCGTGCTATCTTGGTAGTCGGTGATCGCATTGCCGCGATAGGCGCTGCCGATGAACTGACAATACCAGCAGGCGTTACCCTGATTGATGGTAAGGGATACACCCTATTACCAGGCTTAATTGATGCCCATATTCATCTGAACGATGAGGCTGAGCTGGCGGCGTATCTGGCGCATGGCATTACCGGGCTGCGTAATATGTCGGGTTATCCTTTTCACTTACCACTGGCAAAAATAATTGCCAGTGGTGAACTGTTGGCACCCGATTTTATAACGACCGGGCCAATGTTAAACAGCAAAGGGCCCAACCAAACGCTTATTCAGCAAACGGTGACTACTGAGGCCGAAGCCCGTGCCGCTGTGCGGGCGCAGTATCGTGCTGGCTATCGCACCCTTAAAGTGTACTCAAACCTTAGCCGGGACGCATTTGATGGCATTACCGATGAAGCAAACTTGCTAGGAATGCGCTTGACAGGGCATTCGCCGGAGGGCGTGCGGGGCAGCGGCGTACCCCACCAGCAGCCTTTTGATATTGCCTGGCAAGAAACGCTTGGCCGCGGATTCAGTTCACTGGAACACATTGAAACCATAGTCTGGCATGGCCTGCGTGATAACCCAACAGAGAGTGGCATGCGTGAGCTTGCGGCAACTCTTGCTGCCTCTGGTGAAGCGGTAACACCGACCCTGCTGGCCCATAAACGTTTAGTATTGATAGCAGAAAGTCAGGGCGCCTATTTGCTGCGCCCCGGCTTGGATACGATAAACCCGCTGATCCGTTTAATGGCACAAGATTCAGCAAAGTACTGGAGCCAGGTTGACCCAAGTGTATACGAAGGGCCACGAGCGGAGTTTTACAAAACCGCCACCCGGCTGTTGTATGAAGCGGGTGTGCCGCTTATGGTCGGAACCGATTCAGGGGGCTTTTCGATTGTGCCTGGGGCATCAGTTACCCGGGAATTAGAATTGCTGGTCGAGGCCGGGATGTCTCCCTACGACGCGCTTGCCGCAGCCACAAGGGTTAGTGCCGAAATATTGGGTTTTAGGCAAACGGGCATCATTGCTCCTGGCTATCGCGCTAATCTGGTATTGCTGGCCGAAAACCCGTTAGATGACATCAGTGCTGTAGCGCATCCGATAGCTGTGATAATAAGAGGCCATTTACTACAACAAGCAGAGCTGGAGGCGATGCGTGCTGCGGCAACAGATACTTCGTTAACCCGCTCTGCCTGGCGGGCGCTGCAAATGAGGCTTGCTAAGTAGTTTGATGGGTACGCGCTTGAAATCAATATTAATTGTAATTAAAACCAGAGGTAAATAACTTGTTTCCTGAAAGCGAAAAATCTCTTAGTATTAGCGGCATACTTTAACTGTCTAATCAAACGGCGTTATTTTCCGGAGCAGTACTTGCCACATTGTATCGTTGAACATTCCGCATCCCTGGACGCTGAACCTTTGCTAAAAGTGGTTTTTTCTGGCGCATTGAATTCAGCCTTATTTGCAAAGGATGGTGCTGATATCAAGGTAAGAGCAATTACCTATCAGCATTATTTGAGTGAGGCGAGTACCTCTAATTTTGTGCATGTGGTGTTGAAAATACTGTCAGGCAGAACACTTGAACAAAAACAGTTGTTATCTAAAGCGGTGTTAGATCAATTGCTAACGCTGGATTTTAAAAAGTGCTCAATGACCGTTGAGATTGTTGATATTGACCGGGCCAGTTATGCAAAGTTTGTTGGTTAAGGCGGCGCTGTTTTCCGTGGCAACTGAGGGGTTACCATGTACCTGAGTGGGTGTAGATGTGGCACAACTTTTGTAATTTAAGGATCTATTTTGAAATCATTATCACTTGTCTTGGTGTTGTTATCTTTTAGCCTTTGCGCTGCGCAAAGTCAGTTTATCAAAGTGAATGAATTTGAATTGGAATACGAAATTGCTGGCAGCGGTAAGCACATCGTTTTACTTGAAGCAGGTGGCAGCTCGGCGATGACTGACTGGGATCCGGTGTTTGCACAGATAGCTGAGCAAGCGACTGTGATCCGTTATTCCCGCGTTGGTAACGGTAACTCTACGCAAATAAAACGCCACTTTACCTCGCGCGATTATGCAGACTACGCCAGCGAGTTGCTGGAAAAACTAAACATATCAGAACCGGTTATTCTGGTCGCCCATTCCTATGGTGGCAGTGTGGCACGGGATTTCGCCGCTGCTTACCCGGATAAAATTAAAGCCTTACTGATGCTCGACCCATCTTCTGAGCATGACGTTGATATACTACGCGCCATTGATCTTGAGCAAGGCAACCGTGAGATAGCTCAGATTAAACTGGATGATATGAAAGAGGGCATGTCGAATCAGTATCTGGACTTTTGGAGCAAGCGGCCTTTGCCAGATTATCCACAGATTAAAGCAATGCCGGTTACGGTGATCGTTTCAGTTAAAAAAATAGCAAACCCAGGCAATTTATTTTTTACCGACCAGGCCCGCAAGCTTTGGGGCGAGCATTGGCAGCGCTGGGCCACAGCGTTTCCGCAAGGGCGGGCTCTGCTAACTGAGCAAAGCGGCCACTTTGTGCAGTTTGATGAGCCGCAATTGGTTCTGCAAGAGTTTAAAGAACTGATTTCGCAATTGGATCAGCTGAAAGCAAATTGAATTTGAGCCGACTTACTGAATTACAGTATGTGGATTCAGCCACTTTTAAGGAGTAACGATGTACCAGGGCGGGTGTTTATGTGGCGAGGTTGCCATTGAAATTAACGGGCCTATCAGTAGCATTATTCATTGCCATTGTTCGCTGTGCCGTAAATCCAGCGGTACGGCTTTTGCTACTAATGGCTTTGTGCAAAGTACGGATTTTAGCGTGGTAAAAGGGGCAGCGCAGTTAAGCCAATTTGCTTTTAAACCCGGCCGGGTACGCCATTTTTGTAGCAATTGCGGCTCACCGGTGTATAGCAGTAATGCTGATGATCCCACGCGCATCAGAATAAGGTTGGGCATTCTCAATACCGATATCAGCGAACGGCCGCTATCGCATAACTTTTACAGTTCTAAAGCCAACTGGGAAGATTTAGATGCAGACTTGCCGCGTTACGATAGTTTTGAACCCGGCCGCAAATAGCAAACAAGGAGCCTATTTTGCCAAAAAATCGATATCTTATTGCTACGGCGCTGTGCTGCGTTATCGCCGCCGTGGCGCACCTGGGCTGTATTGTGTTTGGTGGCGACTGGTATCGCTTTTTCGGCGCCGGCGAGCAAATGGCGGTGCTGGCAGAGCAGGGCGATCCGCATCCGACTATTGTGACTTCTGTGATTGTCACTGTGCTGCTGCTTTGGGCGCTATTTGCTTTGTCTGGCGCCGGTGTTATCCGCCGTTTGCCGCTGCTGCGCACCGCGCTATGTGTTATCTCCGCCATTTTCTTGCTACGTGGCCTGGCGTTTGTCGCATTAATGCCGCTGTTTCCGGGCAACAGCCTGACATTCTGGTTGGTAAGTTCAGCTATTTGTCTGGTTATTGGTTTGCTCTATGCCGTTGGTACGGTTCAGGCCTGGCGCCAATTGCGGCCCGTTTAAAAAAGCTGGATGAGTAATATGGCTGCTTGAACATATTTACTATTTACATTTTGATACCAAAAACTGACATGCCATATTGCAATCTATGCTAACGTTTTAACCATACAAAAAGTGAACTGGAGTTCATGATGGCAATTGATAGTAGTGGTGTGAAAATTGAAGACCGCCCGTTTGATCAGGTACGGCAGGAAGCGATCGATCAGCTGATTATGAATTACAGCCATGGTGTTATTTCAGCAGAGGCTTTTGAGCGGCGGCTCGATGTGGCGTCTGATGCCAAAAGCTTTCAGGAACTGATTGATGTCGTGGCAGACTTATCATTGCAGCCAGACACTCAGTATCAACAGCAGCGCGAGCGCAGTTTCTCGCCCCGCTATCAGGCCGGCAACGATACCCGCAACGAAAATATTATTTGTGTCCTGTCATCAAATCAGCACAGTGGTCAATGGTTGGTACCGGCAGAAATACGGATTGTCAGTGTGCTGGGCTCGGTAGAACTGGATTTCTCTGAAGCCATTTTTCAACACCAGCACATTGTGATCCGGGTGAACAACTGGATTGGCAGCTTAACCATTCTGGTACCAGAGCAGGTTAATGTGGTATCGAATATGTTTAATATTATTGGTAGCACCGATAATAAAGCCCCTTGTATGGGCGACCGCCAGGCACCGCAAATTGTGATTGAAGGTTACTCTATTCTCGGTTCGCTGGATGTCAAACTGAAAAAAACCATCAAAGAAAAATTCAGTGCCTTTGCCAATCAGTGCCGGCAAATGTTTGGCTTGAATAAATCTTAGTGATGCTAAAACTATTAATTAGTGCCATATAGCTGATATCTGGCCATTGTCTGTCAGGTTTATATACCAGCGATGTAGCACTAACGGCCAAGTCAGACTTTAAGCCCCCAGTCTTGCCAGGCTTGCTCGGCAAGACTGGCGCGAAACTGCGGTGCGGCTATGTCTATCAGCGCGCGGGCACGCTCCTGTAAGCTTTTAGCGCGCAGATTAGCAATGCCATACTCGGTAACAATGTAATGGACATGGGCGCGGGTTGTAACGACCCCGGCGCCAGGGCTTAACAGCGAGCTGATGCGAGATATGCTGCCGGCTGCTGCTGTAGCGGGCAGGGCGATAATAGCGCGGCCGCCTTCCGACAGCGCCGCACCTCTTACAAAATCCATCTGGCCGCCCACACCCGAGTATATTTTGGTACCAAGTGAATCGGCACAAACCTGGCCGCTTAAATCGACTTGCAGGGCACTGTTAATTGATACCACTTGCGGATTTTGCCGGATAACGGAGGTATCGTTAGTGTATTCGACATCCAGAAATACCACCTGCGGGTTATCATCGATAAAATCATATAGTTTCTGGCTGCCCATGGCAAAGGTAGTAACAATTTTGCCACGGTGTTTACGTTTATTCAGGTTGGTGATTACCCCTTGTTCTATTAGTGGCAGCACGCCATCGGAGAACATCTCGGTATGAATGCCCAGGTTTTTTCTGTCACCAAGATAACCCAGTGTGGCATCGGGTATAGCGCCAATGCCCATTTGCAGGCAGTCACCGTCGCGGATCAGGCTGGCGACATTACGGCCAATCTGCATTGACACGGCATCCTGATGCGCAGCTTGATGCAGCGGTAGGGGCGCGGCGTGTTCAACATAGCGGTCTATCTGGCTTAAATGAATAAACGAGTCGCCATGGGTGCGTGGCAGCAGCGGGTTTACCCAGGCAATTACTTTTTTAGCCATTTGCAGTGCCGCACGGGTGGCTTCTACCGACACGCCTAAGCTGCAAAAGCCATGATTATCGGGTTTGGATACCTGTATTAATGCTACATCCAGAGGTTGTTCGCCACTTCGGAATAGTTTGGGTATTTCAGATAAAAACACCGGTACATAGTCGGCACTGCCACAGTTCACCGCAGCGCGGGTGCTGCTGCCAACAAAAAAACAACGCTGGCGCAAATGGCCGTCAAGCGCTGGGTTGCATAATATCTCACTATGCTCGGTGTGTAATTGCAAAAGCGTCAGGTTTTGTCGGTCAAGCGCAACTTTCGCTAAAGCGTGCAACAGGTAGTAAGGCGTTGCGGCCATCGAGTGACACCAGATGATGTCGTTATTCTGAATGATGCTAAGGGCCTGCTCTGGGCTATTGACTTGCATAGTGCTACTCCGGGTAAAACCGCTTCATTTTACATTGCGCCAAGTCTGCCAGCACTGGGCGCAAAAACTATGACGGGGATCAACAGTTGCAAACTATAGCCTGAAATTTGAGCGCGGAAAATGACTTAAGCCCAAGGTTAGCAACATGTTGCTAATGCTGTCGCTAAGGGTGATTTCGGCTCCAGGCTGGCAAAGCCGGGTATTATCAGTTCAGTCCACAACAATAATAAATATTGTCTGCAGGCTGAGCTATTGTGCTATGTTAGCTACTGCAGCTCAGATAGTTGGTATTTAGTACACTTAGCTGATTCTGGCCGGGTTGTCGTCACTAGTCCAATTTAACGAGAATTTACATGTCCGTGAAACCGCAAGCTCATCCGCAGCAAAATCACTTGTTGGCCGCGTTGTCGCCTGAAGTGCAGGCCCGGCTTTTTCCACATTTAGAGTTGGTAGCGCTGCCACTGCGCGCGCTGATGTACGAAGCTGGCCGGCCAATGGAGCATGTTTATTTTCCAACCGATGCTATCGTGTCGTTACAATATCTGATGGAAAACGGTGAATCAACCGCCATCCTGGTAGTAGGTAATGAAGGGCTATTGGGTATCAGTTTGTTTATGGGGGGCGAAAGCTCGCCAAACCGTTCAGTGGTGCAAAGTGCAGGGCACGCTTATCGTCTGCCGCGGCCCAAGGTAAAAGAAGAATTCAATCGCCACGGCCAGTTACTAATGCTGATGTTGCGTTATACCCAGTCACTCATTACCCAGGTGGCGCAAACGGCTGTGTGCAATCGGCATCATTCTATTGATCAGCAGCTTTGCCGCTGGTTGTTACTGTCTATGGATCGTTTATCGCATAATCACCTGACCATGACCCAGGAATTTATTGGCACCATGCTCGGTGTAAGGCGGGAAGGCGTAAATGTGGCTGCGTCAAAACTGCAGCAACTAGGAGCCATCTCCTACTCACGCGGTTTAATTAAGGTGTTAGACCGTCCCAAACTCGAGAGACTTAGCTGCGAATGCTATGACGTAGTGAAAAAAGAGACGGATATCTTGTTACCTTATCTGCGCCAACGACAGGTTATAACCAACGTGGCAGCTATTCCTAAAGTAACGCTTCCTACCGAAGCCGGCCGCGAAGAGAGTGACAACTAGTCAGTTACGCAAGCGGGTTGTGTTAGCCTCAGTTTGTTTTTTAACATTCCGCAAATAACGGATCAGCCTGGCCTCTTGTTCGTTTATCGGCTCGTTGCCAATATAGGTTGCTTCCCGTTGCACGGCTTGCTGTTGTTTTACATTTTCTTGCAGTAACAGCAGTTCGGCCTCAGATAACTGCTGCCACTGGCCATTTCTGTCTGATGCCAGCTCACATTTGCGGGGCAGCGATTCCAGAATTAAAATCGCACCCAGCGAGTAAAACTTATTGTCATAGACACAACCTAAAATTTTGCCGCGATCAACCACCAACTGCCACGGAAAGTCTTTGTCATTAAGATTGATGGCATTGTCCTGGTCAGCGGGCTCAACTTCTGCAACTACCGGCAAAACAGCTAAGATGCTTAGTACCAACAGCAATGAATGTACTGGTTTCAATTCTATACTCGTTATCTGCCCACAGTAGATTGTTAAACTAAACAACAAATGTCTCTAAATCAACTACGAATGTTAGTTGGGTCATATTACCTTTAATACGAATGGCGTTAAGGTTGGCAGAAGATAGTTTGAAACGCACCCTTAAGTGCGATAGCGCACAGAGCATGTTTATAATAGCTGTTATGCTCAGCCGGTTTGACTTCAGAGGTGACTATGTCAGCAGAAAAAAACGTAGCAAAAGGAATTGCCGGTGATAAGAGCGCTACGCTAGGCGGTGTGCTTAAAAAGAATGAAGCAATTAAAAAAAATGTCAGAAAAGCCGCTGATGAAATAACCTTAGTAAATGATGTTTTGAAGCAAGGCAAAACAACTGTGGGTCAGATGAAAGTGGCGCTTACTCAGAATGAAAAGGTTGAGGGCAAGGTAAGTAAAGCGGCAGAGGATTTACAGCGGGTAAATATAAAGTTGGCTAAAGAAATTGCGACCCGGCAAGGTATTGAAACAGAACTGCATGATATGAAAGCCGATTTAGCCGGTGTGCGCAATAATCTGGTGCAAGCGCAAGAGGCGGGACGGGATGCCCAACAGCTCGCCCTGACTGACACCCTGACAGGTTTACCTAACCGGGCATCGTTTGACCAGGCATTGCAACATGCTTTGGTGCAGGCTAAACGACACGATTGGCAGCTGGCAATGTTGGTGATAGATGTCGACAAATTTAAGCATATTAACGATACTCACGGCCACGATATGGGCGATCAGGTGCTGTTAACCGTAGCCAACCGCCTGCAATCATTTATTCGTGATGAAGATATGGTAAGCCGGTGGGGGGGCGATGAATTTGTCTGTTTACTATTAGACGTTAAAGAGACCGCGGATGTTAAGCGGCTGGCTGAGCAGCTGGTAGCTTGTGTAGCTGAAGATTTTGAGTATGAGGGGCTGGATCTGCAAATAAAGATCAGCATTGGTGTTGCGATATCACCAGTTGACGGCGACACGGCAGAAGCACTGTTTAGACAAGCCGACAAAGCGATGTACCGGGCGAAAAACTCTGCCAGTGGTGTCGTATTATCCAGCTAATGTAGATTAAACAGATTTATCAATTGCATGCCCCGACTAATCCAACTATAACTTAATACTCGTACAGCGTAAGTTGTAGTACGAGTTGTAGATGTAAGTAATGGAGGACGCGGTGTGATCTTAAACAGAATGCCATATGTGTGGTTAGTTGTTGGCTTGTTATTCATGCCGTTTAAGCTGGCAGCTGCCGTTACCGTGCAGTTTAACAACGAACGCAATGCTGCCTGCTGGCAGTTAATTGAACAAAAAAAACCTGGCTTTTGCCGGCTATACTTTCAGCTCAGTGCTACCAAACCTGATACGGTTTATGCCAGGCAGGACCAGCTTAGCCGTTCAGTCAGCGACTACCCAGCCAGGCGTAGTAGTTATCCCACCTCGTTTCAGCAGCTGGAATACGCGTTGCAGTTTTTCCAGTACAGTGCAGAGCGCTTTAATATTCGTAATAATCTGGTGTTTATACGCTCGGACGATGGCTCAGTTCAACTGAATATGGGCATTTTAACCTCTGCCAGTGGTGGTTACAGTTATTTGTTGGCAGACAATGAAAACCAGATAAAACAGCTTGTGACGGATTTACAAAAGCTGGATACATTATCATCACGTTATCGGCGAAGCATTGAGCAATTGTTCCGGGACTAAGTCTACAGGTCAGTAATTCAGCGGCAGTTCATAGCCTGAACGGCAAGGTGTATCGTTAGCCACGGATAACATGCTTGCTTGAATAGGAGAGGAATGGAGACCATCACTACTGCACTTGCCAGATTGCCGGCGCAAGCCCTGCCTGACTATTACATCTGGCTGTTTGTTCTGATTAATTTATTGTGGTTTGCCCTATTTTGCTTTGCTAAGCACAGCAGCAACACCCGCCTGCAAAAACTGCAACAGTCACTGGATCTGGAGCTGGAACGGCGCCGTAAAGTCTACGAGCTTAAAATATGCCGTTACGAAGAGTACTGTAATGCGCTGGAAGATTTTTGTTATCGCCATCAAAACGATTACCAATCGGTATTTTTACCGCTGTTCAGCGAATTTAATCGCCGTTACCAGGCAGCAGAAGCCACAGATGATACCGCCGCCAGTGCTACGGCGACATTGTGGTTTTCCGGTGAGGTGCAGCAGGTTACCAGTGCGAATGATATTGAGGTTCGTACTTTGGATAAACTTACTGCAGAGCTTACACTTAGTGCAGCTGATGATGTCGCGGAAATTTTGCAGGGCTTGCAACAACGCTATCAGGCGCTGTTAGTGGTATCGACTGAACAAATGAATAACCTGGTGGCTATTACCCTAAGCAAAAACTACGAAGCCGTTAAGGGTATCGGTGAAGAGCTGCAACAAGCGGCTAGTCAGTTACAAACCAAATCACAACAGCTGATGCAAGCTGTACGGCGAGACTTAATGCGCTTCTGACGCATGATATGTCAGTGCCAGGTACAGTGTTGCAGTTGAATATCCAGTACGGCAGTACCATCAGTCAGGCTGAGTTTATCCTGTTCACGCCAGACGCTAAGCTGCATATGTGGTTTAAGCATCAGCGCCAGGCGGGTTAAGTCGGTCTCACTGAATTGGTAGCAGTCGGCCTTGGCATAACAGGGGACATTGCTATTTTTGTTTGCCTGTTGTTCTGACAAAAACAAAATCACCTGATCAGCCTGATGCAATGCGCGTCGCAGGCTTTTCTCAGTTAAAGGATCCACGGCACCCCATAACGTAAAATGTTGCTGGGCGTCCTGCAGATATAAATCAGGCTGTCTGCCCATGTTAGGGTGTTGATTTAAGGTAGGGTTTAACTCATACAAAGTAAGGTAAGCTAACAGCCGTTTGGCAAAATGTTCAGCAGTTTCGGCCGGGTGGGGGGCAATATAATGGCGCTGCTGCCGAAACAAATTATGTATTTCGCAGTTGTAGTTTAAATCCAGTCTGACGAACTTAGTACTCATCAGCATGTTAGTCACCCGCTGCTATTAACCCTGTTAACATTGCCCTGACCATAGCGTTGTATACGTCAGTTTTCGTAAAATGGTGCAATTGAAGTAAGTTGCTTACCCTGTCACAGCAATATTAGCAGCAATATCTGTGCCGATTATAGCTTGATAGAGAATTAAGGCGTCTTGTGGGCTAATTTGTAACTTACCGCGCCATTTCCCGGTTAATGGCTCAGCATGCAGTGGCGACACCAGCAATAAGCCAAGTACCAGGGTGAACCAAAATAGTGTTTTACGCATAATCATCTGTGTTGAATTGTCGGTAACGCCAACTCAGTGTATGACCTCTGTCTGGAAAAGGGGCCTTTTATGACAAACGGCATTTTTCTGAAATAAACGGCAAAATGCCACAATAACGCTAAGCTTGTAGTGCAACAAGAGTAGTGTAATGATCCTATGCTATCGTCAGCCGGAAGGTATTATGAAGTTAACTGAGCAACAGTGGCAACAACGTTTAACGGATGAGCAATACCGGGTAACCCGGCTAAAAGGCACCGAGTACCCCTTTACTGGTAAGTTGTTGCACCATACTGCAGACGGTACTTACCATTGTGTTTGTTGTGGCGCAGTGCTGTTTTCCTCCGATACAAAATTTGACGCCGGTTGCGGCTGGCCCAGTTTTTATCAGGCATTAGAAGGCAAGGTCAAATACCATAGCGATACCAGCCATGGTATGCAGCGTACTGAAATTCTGTGTAGCAGTTGTGACGCCCATCTTGGCCATGTATTTGACGATGGCCCCAAGCCAACCGGCCAACGCTATTGTGTTAACTCGGTGAGTTTAACCTTTCAGCACATAACAAAAACCTGAAATTGACCTGTAATGGTTGTGGTAAGGTTTCAAGATCTATTACAATGTGCCGCCTTTCGTAAACAAGCTGTACCCTACAAAGCAGCACGAGGCTCCGATTAATTCATTTTCTTGAAGTAAAAGGCCGACACATGACCCTATCACACGCAGAGCAGTACCAGAAAAGCTGGCAGGAGCGCCAGGAATACGCCGAAAATATGCAGCCGATCATTGGTCGGCTGTATCGTAACAAAGGAATTGAGGTGGTGGTATATGGCCGCCCGCTGGTTAATGCCACTACTATCGATATTATCAAAGCGCACAAAACGGTAGAGCGCTTTGAAGGCGATAAACTGCGGCTGCGCGAGAGTTTTCCGGTGCTGGAAGCGATAAGTAAAATGAACCTGGCGCCGGGCCGGGTCGATATTGGTAAGCTGGCATATGGCTTTTTGTTTAAAGACTCTGGCGCCGGTTTAAGCCTGGAGCAGTACTTGGCGCGAGAGCTGGCCGATATTCTTGATCATGAAGATCTAACCACCCCTGTTGACGTTGTGCTGTATGGTTTTGGCCGGATTGGTCGGTTACTGGCCCGGCTGATGCTGGAGCGTTCAGGCCCCAGCAGTAAACTGCGCTTAAAAGCGATAGTGGTGCGTGGCGGTAAAAAAGGTGATCTGGAAAAACGTGCCAGTCTGTTGCGTCGTGACTCTATTCATGGCCCTTTTAACGGTAGCATTACCGTGGATGAAGAGAATCAGGGCATTAAGGCTAACGGTACTTTTATCAAGGTAATTTATGCCAGTTCACCAGAGCTGGTGGATTACACGGCCTACGGTATCGACAACGCTCTGGTAGTGGACAACACCGGCATTTGGAAAGACGATACTGAATTAGCCATTCATTTTAAGAGCAAAGGTACGGCTAAAGTGCTGTTAACAGCACCGGCAAAAGGTGAGGTGCCTAATATTGTGTATGGTGTGAACCAGCATATGATATTACCAGAGCACAAGTTTGTGTCGGCAGCCAGCTGCACCACCAATGCCATTACTCCGGTTTTAAAGGCGCTGAACGACGAATTTGGCATTCGCAATGGTCATGTTGAAACCGTGCACTCTTATACTAACGATCAAAACCTGATTGATAACTTTCATAAAGCTGAACGGCGGGGGCGTGCTGCGCCACTGAATATGGTTATTACCTCTACCGGTGCTGCCAGTGCCGTTGCTAAGGCATTACCTGAGCTGAAAGGTAAACTTACCGGCAATGCTATCCGGGTGCCAACACCCAATGTATCTATGGCGATTCTGTCATTAAACCTGAATAAAGAAACCAGCCGTGAAGAGCTGAATGCCTTTTTGCAGCGCACTTCGTTATTCTCTGAACTACAGGATCAAATTGATTACACCAGTTCTACTGAAATAGTGTCGTCTGATTTAGTCGGTTCACGCTACGCCGGTGTGGTTGACTCGCAAGCCACTATCGTCGATGGTGACCGCTGCGTGCTGTATGTTTGGTATGATAACGAGTTTGGTTACAGCACCCAGGTTATCCGGGTTATGAACGATATGGCGGGCATTAAATACCCCACGTTGCCGGTAGCGCCAATCGCTAACTAGCAGTATGGTTACTTAGCAATAAAAAAGCCGCATTTTGCGGTTTTTTTATTACTAAGGCAGCTAGCCTTAAAACGTCAGCTAATAAAAAACGGCCGTTAAAACGGCCGCTTTTTTAAACTGAGCGAACGTTACTATTAAAGTACAGTTACGTTAGCAGCTTGAGGGCCTTTCTGGCCTTGTTCAATTTCGAAAGCAACGCGCTGACCTTCGTTTAAGGTTTTGTAACCTTCAGACATAATTGCACGGAAGTGAACGAACGCGTCAGCGCCGCCATTATCCTGAGTAATGAAACCGAAACCTTTATCTGCGTTGAACCACTTTACTACACCAGTTACTTTAGCCATGAATGACTCCTAAAAATTTTAATGAAACTAAATTACGCTTAATGCGCTGTTAGCCTGACTGTTAAATTTACTTATGCGGGCAAACGTGCGTGAATCTTCAGGGACATGACTTACTATGAAGCTGTGTAGCGAAGTTTTCAAAAACATTTTGTTACATAGGTCTGCTTTACAGGCCGGGGAGCAATATAACAGGTCTGAGCTGGATGTATAGCTTTATTATTAAAATAACGAAATTAATTGATCAAAAAAACAAAAAACCGGCCAAAAGCCGGTTTTTTAACAGAGGAAAGCAGTTTTTACCCTGGCTTATTTATTCGCAATTGCCTGCTCTGGTGCAACATAAGTAAAGCCCAGCGCATCGGCTACGCCCTGATTAGTCACTTTACCGTGGTAAACGTTTAAGCCTGCCAGTAAATGTTTGTCATCAAGCAACGCCTGCTTGTAGCCTTTGTTTGCCAGGCGAATGATAAAGGGCAGGGTAGCGTTATTTAAGGCAAAAGTAGAAGTACGAGGTACCGCTCCTGGCATATTGGCTACACAGTAGTGTACTACTTCATCAACAATATAAGTTGGATCGGCATGAGTGGTTGGCTTCGACGTTGCAACACAGCCACCCTGATCAATGGCGACATCTACAATGGCAGAACCAGGTTTCATGCGTTTGATATGCTCAGCAGTAATCAGCTTAGGCGCGGCTGCACCAGGCACCAACACGCCACCAATCACTAAGTCAGCGGCCAGTACTTCCTGCTCCAGCGCGGCAGCGGTTGAGTAAATAGCTTTTACTGCACCATTAAACTGAGCATTAATCCGGCGCAGTACGTCAACATTGCGATCCAGCACTGACACATCGGCACCTAAGCCTACCGCCATTTGCGCAGCGTTAGTACCCACCATACCACCACCGATAATGACTACTTTGGCTGGCGCCACGCCTGGCACTCCGCCTAATAACACACCGCGGCCACCACAAGATTTTTCCAGGGCACGCGCACCGGCCTGAATCGACATGCGCCCAGCCACTTCAGACATCGGCGCCAGCAGTGGTAAGCCACCTTTACTATCAGTGACGGTTTCATAGGCTATACAAACGGCTTTCGATTTAATTAAATCTTCAGTTTGCGGTAAATCCGGTGCCAGGTGCAGATAAGTAAACAGGATCTGGCCCTCACGCAGCAGTGCGCGCTCAACCGCTTGTGGCTCCTTTACCTTAACAATCATTTCAGCTTTGGCAAACACTTCTGCTGCGGTCGCCAGTACCACTGCACCGGTGTCGGTATAGTCTTCATCAGTAAAACCAATGCCAATCCCGGCATTGTGCTCAACATAAACACTGTGGCCATGGCCGATTAATTCGCGCACGCTGGCTGGTGTCATACCTACCCGGTATTCATGGTTTTTTATTTCTTTTGGAATGCCGATTATCATAATATTCCGCCCTGTTGGTTAGAGGTAAAATTTGTGCGCAGTATACAGCGTAAAATACAGAATTAATGCTTGTTTTAATGCCTTGGCTTAGTGCAAAATCCTGTTTAAATTTAAAAATAGGTGGTTTTCACTGTTATGTACTCTTTAAGTAAGAGCATCAAGAAGTTAGACCGTATTGACCGTAAAATACTGACCGAACTGCAGCACGATGGCCGCCTGGCGAATGTTGAGTTAGCCCGCCGGGTTGGCTTAAGCCCGACACCGTGCCTGGAGCGGGTGCGCAAACTTGAAGCAGAAGGGTATATCATAGGCTACACCGCTCAGGTTGACCCTCATAAAGTAGGGGCGGCCCTGTTGGTCTTTGTTGAAATTACCTTAAGTAAAACTTCACCGGAAGACTTTGATGAGTTTAGCAAAGCAGTGCAAAAACTGGCAGAAATTCAGGAATGTCATCTGGTATCTGGCAGCTTCGATTTTCTGCTGAAAACCCGGGTGGCCAATATGGCTGCCTATCGTGAACTTTTAGGGGAAACCCTGCTCAGATTGCCAAGTGTGCGGGAAAGCCGCACTTATGTGGTGATGGAAGAAGTAAAACAAAGTAGTTTTGTCGCGATGTCGCAATGAATCAGCCGATAAAGCCGCGGTTAATCTTCACTGTATTAGGCTTAGTCTGCTACTGGCATCGCTTTGCTGCAGGCTTGTTGTATAAAGGCACTGATGCACTTTTTTGCTGGCTCTGGTATGGTAGCAAGGTCTGCGCAGACAGAATAAAAATAATGAGGCCCATCATTTGCAAAGCAAACTATTATTTCCGTTAAATGGCGTACAACGCTTGCTCGAAGTTGGTTTAATCCTGTTCTCGGCCCTGGCGTTGTTCCTGCTGTTAGCATTGTTGTCGTTTGACCCGGCCGACCCAAGCTGGTCACAAACAGGTTATCAGACGTCTGTTAATAACTATGCCGGTCGTATTGGCGCCCGGGTGGCCGATATCTTGCTGTTTAGTTTTGGCTGGATTGCTTATCTGGTGCCTTTTCTGATTGCCGTGTTGGGCTATTTACTGTTTAAACGCTATCACGATGTGTTTGCGTTGGATTATCTTATTCTGGGCCTGCGCCTGATTGGTCTGGTGTTAACTCTGGTGTGTGCAACCGCTATCAGCAGCATGAATTTTAATGATATTTATTACTTTTCTTCAGGCGGGGCTGTTGGCGATATCACCAGTACGCTATTACTCCCGTCCTTTAATTTTATTGGTACCAGTTTATTATTACTGGCCGGCTTTGCCACTGGCCTTACCTTGATGACCGGCATTTCCTGGTTAACGGTGGCCGACTACCTTGGAGTCGCCTGCTTTAAAATCTGGCAGGGCATAGTAAACTTGCCGGCATGGCTGTCTGAACGTTTTGGCAGTGCACCGCCGGAAAGCGACGAATATGAAACGGCAGAGCCTGCTCCTTTGCAGCTGAGTCAGCCGCCTAAGCCTGTGCCATCGAAGCAGCGTGCTGAGCCTGCATTATTCAGTGAGCCTAAATTAACTGAGCCACTGCCGATCACGCCGCTGAATCCGAAAACTGAAGCGAAATCTTACTATAGCCTGGATCAACTGGCAGACGAGCAGTTGTCATTCAGTGCCGTGGATGAGCCCCTCAATCGTGAACATGTGTCTAAAACGCTGGCTCAACTGGAGCCAAGAGAGCAACTGGACCCGTTAATGCAATTTCCGGATGAAGAGGAGCCTGACGACAGCGAAGAAGTGCAACATAGCCTGGAAGAGTTACCGTCACTGGCCTTGTTAGACCGTCCTGACAAAGCACAAAATCCAATTGACCCGGTGGATCTGGAGCGGGTGTCGCGCTTAGTTGAAGCCAAGCTGCTTGATTTTAATGTAGAAGCTCAGGTTGTTGGTGTGCATCCGGGCCCGGTGGTTACCCGTTTTGAGCTGGATTTAGCGCCTGGGGTAAAAGTCAGCAAAATAACGGGCCTGGCAAAAGACTTAGCCCGCTCGTTATCCGCGATCAGTGTCCGGGTAGTAGAAGTCATCCCCGGTAAGTCATTTATCGGTTTAGAGCTGCCTAATCAGCATCGGGAAATTGTCCGGTTATCAGAAGTGATTGGCGATGAAATTTTTACCGAGTCGAAGTCGGCGCTGACCATGGTATTAGGTAAAGATATTGCCGGTAAGTCGGTGGTAGCTGATCTGGCAAAAATGCCACATTTATTGGTAGCCGGTACCACCGGCTCCGGTAAGTCAGTTGGCGTTAATGTTATGATCTGTAGCTTACTGTATAAGTCTACGCCGGATGATGTGCGTTTTTTAATGATTGACCCGAAAATGCTCGAGTTATCCATCTACGAAGGCATTCCCCATTTGCTTACCGAAGTGGTTACCGATATGAAAGACGCTGCCAATGGCTTGCGCTGGTGTGTCGGGGAAATGGAGCGGCGTTATAAACTAATGTCGGCCTTAGGGGTGCGTAATTTAAAAGGTTACAATCTTAAGGTAAAAGAAGCGATTGCTGCCGGCACACCGTTAAAAGATCCACTTTGGAAGCCATCAGACGATATGCGCAGCGAAGTGCCGTTACTGGAAAAACTACCGGCAATAGTTGTGGTAATTGATGAATTCGCCGACATGATGATGATTGTCGGTAAAAAGGTGGAAGAGCTGATTGCCCGCATTGCCCAAAAAGCCCGGGCAGCCGGCATCCACTTAATTCTGGCAACGCAACGGCCGTCGGTTGATGTGATAACCGGCTTAATTAAAGCTAATATTCCCACCCGGATCGCGTTTCAGGTGTCATCGAAAATTGACTCCAGAACCATCCTCGACCAGCAAGGCGCGGAGAGCTTGCTGGGGCAGGGCGATATGTTATACCTGCCACCTGGCTCAGGCGTGCCAAACCGGGTGCATGGTGCCTTTGTGGATGACCATGAGGTACATGCGGTTGTAGCTGACTGGAAAAAACGCGGTAAACCCAATTATATCTCTGAGATTTTAAGCGGTGAAACCAGTGAAGAAAGCCTGCTACCAGGTGAAACCCTGGAAGGTGATGATGGCGAAGCCGATCCGTTGTATGACCAGGCAGTGGCCCATGTAATTGAGAGTCGTCGTGCTTCAGTGTCTGGCGTTCAGCGTAAGTTCCGGATTGGTTATAACCGGGCTGCCCGGTTGGTAGAGCAAATGGAAATGAGTGGGGTGGTCAGTGGTCCTGGCCATAATGGTAACCGTGAAGTCATGGTGCCGGCACAACCTAAAGGGTATTAAATGAAAAAACTGGCGTTATTGGTAGCATTGTTCAGTAATCTGAGTCTGGCCCAGCAGCCGGCCACCGTGGATTTCGCCCCACATTTAAACCAGATCCAGCAACAACGGCTAAGCGCGCCTGATGGCAGTGCGCAGTTACTGGCTGAACTGGCCAGGATTGATAGTTTCTCTGCCCGCTATCAGCAGCAGGTATTTGACGAACAGCAGCAGTTATTGCAGCAAGGCGAGGGCAAGCTATTGCTGAAAAAAGTAGCCCGCTTTAGGTTTGAAGGCATTGAACCTGAGCCGGTTTTACTGGTTAGCGATGGTGAAAACCTGTGGTTTTATAATGAATTGCTGGAGCAGGTAAGCATCTATGATGCAAAAGCCCAGGTAGGGCAAACGGCTTTTGCCTTGCTGACGACCACTGATCCGGCCTTATGGCAGCAATATCAGGTGATTGCCCAGCAAGAGGTCTTTATTATTCATCCACTTGACAGCAATAACCCGGTGCAGCAACTGGTACTGGCGTTTAATAAAAATGGCCTGAGCGAAATGACGGTGATTGATATTAATCAGCAACAAAGCGTGTTTCGCTTTACAGGTGCCAGCTTAAACCCCGAGATTGATGATCAGCAGTTTGTATTTCGCATTCCGGATGGTGTCGATATCGATGATCAGCGTCAGCATTAAGGTTTATGGCTAATTTAGCGCTCGACTTCAGTGATGACATCCGGCCGTTGGCCGCGCGCCTGCGACCATTAAGCCTGAGTGACTATGTTGGTCAGCAGCATCTGGTGGGCCCGGGCACACCGCTTTATCAGGCCGTACTGGCCGGTAAAGTGTATTCGCTTATTTTGTGGGGCCCGCCGGGTACCGGTAAAACCACCTTGGCTGAGCTGATTGCCAGCCACGCCGATGCCAGCTTACAAAAGTTATCCGCGGTCACCAGTGGTGTGAAAGATATACGCCAGGCGATAAGTGATGCGCAGCAACGCCAGCAACAATATCAGCAGCGAACCTTATTGTTTGTTGATGAAGTGCATCGGTTTAACAAATCGCAACAAGACGCGTTTTTACCTTATATTGAAGATGGCACCATTATTTTTATTGGTGCCACTACCGAAAACCCAGCGTTTGCTCTGAATAATGCGATTTTATCCCGCACCAGGGTATGTGTATTAAAAGCCCTGACTGATGCCGATTTACATCAGGTAATGCAGCGTGCTTTAACCGATGAAAAAGCAGGCCTGGGGCTGTTAGGGTTAACAATAGCAACTGATGCCGAGCAGCTATTATTGCAACTGGCTAACGGTGATGCCCGCAAATTACTGAATATTCTGGAGCAGGCAGCAGAACTTAGCATGGCAGATGCTGCTGCCAGCCGCGTGATCACCAGTGCATTGCTTAAGCAGATAGTGCCACGACAACTACCGGGTTTTGATAATCAGGGCGATATGTTCTACGACCTGATATCGGCATTTCATAAATCAGTAAGAGGCTCAGATCCCGATGCGGCGTTGTACTGGTATTGCCGCATTTTAGCCGGCGGCGGCGACCCATTATATGTGGCCCGCCGTTTACTGGCGATTGCCAGTGAAGATATTGGTAATGCTGATCCCAGAGCATTAACCCTGGCCCTGAATGCCTGGGATACCTTTAACCGGGTAGGGCCGGCAGAGGGCGAGCGCGCTATTGCTCAGGCGGCAGTCTATCTGGCGCTGGCGCCCAAAAGCAATGCGGTATATACCGCGTTTAAGCAGATGCGCAAGCTCGCTGAAGAGCTGCCTGATTATCCGGTACCGCTGCACCTGCGCAATGCCCCCAGTAAACTGCAACAGCAACTGGGCCATGGCGAAGGGTATCGTTACGCCCATAACGAACCGGGAGCCTATGCTGCTGGCGAGAGTTATTTACCAGCTGAACTGGCAGATAAGCGGTTGTATCAGCCATCAGACAGAGGCATGGAAAAGCAACTTGCTGAAAAGTTGCGCTACTTACGCCAGCTGGACGCGCAAAGCCCGCAGCAACGCCATAAAGAATAAGCTTTCTTTTCACTATGTTTAACGAAGGCATTTCATTTTCTGCCTGAGCTGGTTAATATTCGGGGCTGTTATTTTAACCTTGTCTGCCAGTTTTGGCTTCAGCCGACAGAAGAACTGATTATTATGCTAGATCCAAAATTTTTACGTACTGAATTAGCGGTGACTGCGGCACGTTTAGCCAGCCGCGGTTTTATCCTGGATGTTGATAAATTCACCGCGCTGGAAGAGCAGCGCCGGGTATTACAGGTACAAACCCAGGAGTTACAGAACCAGCGCAACAGTAAATCTAAGGGCATTGGTCAGGCCAAGGCCCGCGGCGAGGATATTGCACCGCTGCTCAAAGAAGTTGATGGTTTAGGGGCTGAGCTGGATGCTGCCAAAGCTAAGTTAGATGAAGTATTAGCAGAAGTTGAGCAACTGGCCTTAACCATCCCTAATTTGCCGGATGAGTCGGTACCGGTAGGCAAAGATGAGACGGAAAATAAACTGGTGCGTCAACTGGGTGAGCCCCGCCAGTTCAATTTTCCGGTAAAAGATCATGTTGAGCTGGGCGAAGCCTTTGCCGAGGGCCTGGATTTTGCTGCCGGGGTAAAACTCGCTGGTACCCGCTTTATTGTGATGAAAGGGCAGATGGCACGGCTGCACCGGGCATTAGCGCAGTTTATGCTGAATTTACACAGCGGCGAACATGGCTATACAGAACTGTATGTACCCTATCTGGTTAACCATACCAGTTTATACGGTACAGGGCAGCTACCAAAGTTTGGTGCTGATTTATTTCATACCCAGCCGGCAACAGAAGAGGGGCAAGGCCTGGCGTTAATACCAACCGCTGAAGTACCGGTAACCAATCTGGTACGCGACAGCATTGTTGATGCCAGTGAACTACCGCTAAAGTTTACCGCTCACACCCCTTGTTTTCGCAGTGAAGCTGGCTCTTATGGCCGGGATACCCGCGGCCTGATCCGCCAGCATCAGTTTGATAAGGTGGAACTGGTGCAGCTGGTACAGCCAGAGCAATCAATGCAAGCGCTGGAACAACTCACCGGCCATGCCGAAAAAGTACTGCAGCTATTAGGTTTACCGTACCGGGTGATGCTGCTGTGTACTGGTGATATGGGCTTTGGCGCCAGCAAAACCTATGATCTGGAAGTATGGTTGCCGGCGCAAAATACTTATCGGGAAATTTCATCCTGTAGCAATATGGGTGATTTTCAAACCAGACGGATGCAAGCGCGCTACCGCAGCGCTGAGATGAAAAAGCCTGAGTTGTTGCACAGCTTAAATGGCTCAGCATTGGCCGTAGGCCGCACCTTGGTAGCGATTCTGGAGAACTACCAGCAGCCTGATGGCAGTGTTGAGATCCCTGAGGTACTGAGGCCATATATGGCAGGCCAAACCCACCTTAAATAAAGTAGTAACTCTCCCGCTCGTGACGGTTACAAGCAACGAGCGGGTTTAGGTAGGCCAGCCAGCCGGGTTGCTTGTTTCGCCGGACCGTGCGGAAAAAGCATAAACAGATATTTGCTATTGCCTTTATCTGGCCCCAGCTGCTGCGCCATAGCTTTGACCAATACCCGGATAGCGGGTGAGGTACCAAATTCCTGATAAAAATCCCGGACAAACTGAATCACTTCCCAGTGGGCGGTGGTTAAGGTTATTTTTTCCAGCTTGGCAAAATGCTCTGCTACGGCCGGTTGCCACTGGTTCAGGTCAGCCAGATAGCCATGCTTATCCAGCGCCAGCGGTTGACCAGCTACGGTAATATAAGCTAGCGCCATAACAGTACCTGCGACGCATTGGCACTGAGTTCTACCCATTTCTCAGCAGTAATTGGCTTGATGCCAGCAATGGGCGTGATCTGGCGCACCATCAGATCCGAACTGAGTGCCAGTATCATGCTGCAAGGCCAGCAGATATCGTTGCGGGCGGCCAGATAGACTGCATCCTGGCGTAGTAGCAGGGTGTCTGTGCTGTCGCAGATCAGTGCCAGCTCTGCAATATTGACATCCGGGCGCGTCAGGTTAATCAGTTTCATTTAAATACACACTATTTGTTGCTGAGTAGCCAACAGCTGCTTTAACTGCACGGGATCAACCTGCTGTGCCGGTAACGCTAAATCGTTGCTATCGAGTTGGCGTTGTTGCAGTGACTGCTGGCAAACGTAGACGTGCTCGATATCATACAGTCCAAATAACTTAAAGCTCTGCTGGTAATATTTCAGCGGGAAATTGCTTTGTTGGTTAACGGCCAGTAACTGGTAAACTGCATCAGCACAAAATATCAGGCTAAGCCTGTGCTCAACGGCAGCCAATGCCAGAGTAAGATCAAGCGCTTCGCGCCCGGCGCTACTATTATACGGGCTTTGCCGTTGTAAAATGGCGATATGTTGCATCAGAACTGTACCAGCTTAGTGTTAGCCAGGCGTATGGCAAACTCAGCCAGGCCTGCGCTAATAAAACCTGTTGTGGCTGGCACCAGCCCACGTTTTTCAGCCGCGGTGACGCAATATAACAACGGGATTTGTTTCGCCTGGCAAAAGTCGGCCAGTTGCTGGCTTAAGTTAGGCTCATCTGTGGGTAAATCGATTGTGGCGGCTGCCGCCATTACCGCATCCTGGTACAAGAAAACCTGCGCAACCGGGTAGCCGCCCGCAATGGCGGTGCGGGCAAATTGCAGGGCACTGGCAAAATCCTGGCCAGCCAGCGGGCTGGTGGTTAACATCAGGCTAAAAGCAGTCAAGGTGGCCTCATAAAAAAATACCCCGTACAGGACGGGGTATTCTAGCGCAGCTTATTGTTTCGGCAAAGAGTTAGTCGTCGCCCATAATGCCCAGCAGGCTCAACAGGTGAACGAAAATATTAAAGATGTTCAGGTATAAACCAACAGTAGCGCGGATATAGTTAGTTTCGCCGCCATGAATGATCCGGCTGGTATCAAACAGGATAAAACCAGACATGATCATGATAATGGCAGCACTGACTGCCAGGCTAAGTGCCGGGATAGCCAGAAAGATATTGGCAATAATAGCTACCAGCGCGACAATTAACCCCACCATTAAAAAACCGCCCATAAAAGAGAAGTCTTTGCGGGTGGTTAATACATAGGCCGATAAGGCAAAGAAAATAACAGCGGTACCGCCCAGTGCCTGCATAATCAGACTTGGACCATTAGCCAGGCCGGCATAAGCATTTAATAGTGGCCCTAAAGAGGCGCCTAACGCACCGGCAAAGCCGAATACCCAGAAAATGCCACTGGCAGAGTCAGCTTTCTTGTTAACGACAAATAACATAATAAAGCCAGCAACAAAGCAGACAATGGATGCCAGCGGCGACAGGTTCATTGCCATAGCGATCACCGCAGTTAATGCGCTGAATGCCAGGGTCAGGCCCAGTAAAAAGTAGGTGTTGCGTAGTACTTTGTTTATTTCAATACCGCTACTGACGGTGTTGATACTACTGGTTTCTCTGTAAGACATATGCAGTCTCCTTTAGCTGAATAGTATGTCACGTTTGGCTGTTATCATACTGACTAAGTTCCCGTAGCTCCAGTAGTTATCTGATAAAAATCAGCAACCACTGAAAATTTTTAACTTTTGGCTTTCTTTTCTGAGCCAAACTGATTAGTATACGCAGCGCTGGAGGGATGGCAGAGCGGTTTAATGCACCGGTCTTGAAAACCGGCGTGGGTTAATAGCCCACCGAGAGTTCGAATCTCTCTCCCTCCGCCACTTAACCTAATAGTTATAGTGCAGTATACGCAAGCCACCGCAAGGTGGTTTTTGCGTTTTTAGCAGACAGTAATCGCCGTTAACGTTCAAATAATATTGAAAAATGCTGCTTTGCTGGCTGATTTATAGCCAAACAGCCAAAAGCTGATAAAAAGCGCTTTACAAAGCCGGGGGGAGTTCTTAATATTCGCCCCGTAGCGCGGAGGGATGGCAGAGCGGTTTAATGCACCGGTCTTGAAAACCGGCGTGGGTTAATAGCCCACCGAGAGTTCGAATCTCTCTCCCTCCGCCATTTTATCTGCAGTAACTATTTTCTCCCGACCTTTGATTCCTCCCGAAATTCATATTTATCAGCCGATGTTAAATTGTTTTGGAATAATGTTTCCTAATTTTTTACCTTTCTGGCACACTAATCACTGAAAACGCCGAGATCAATAATAATGGTGTCGAACCAGTTAGCAGAAAAGCTTAGGCTCGACTATGCTAACGGCATAAAAATACTAAAAACCAGTGAGACGGAGAAGCCAAGTTGATTAACGTGTTGTTAGTTGATGACCATGAGCTTGTACGAACTGGGATCAGTCGCATACTAATGGATGAGCGTGGTATCAAGGTGATAGGCGAAGCTGGCTCCGGTGAAGAAGCTCTGCAATTTTGTCGCCAGCATGAACCCGATGTTGTGCTGATGGATATGAACATGCCAGGTATGGGAGGCATGACTGCAACCAAGCGCATATTACATTTTTGCCCGGATATTAAGGTACTGGCATTGTCAGTATCGTGTGAAGAACCGGTGCCTACCAAAGTAATGCAATTGGGGGCGGCAGGTTTTATTTCAAAAAATTCAGCGCCAAAGGAAATGGTGTCTGCTATTCGTAAAGTGTATAGCGGCGTGCGGCATATTTCTGATGAAGTGGCGCAAAAAATGGCCTTGGCTAAGGTTAATAACCATAGCGAAAATCCGTTTGAGGGTTTATCTGATCGAGAGCTGCAAATCATGCTGATGATCACTCGTGGTCAGAAAGTTACTGATATTGCTGAGCAGCTGAATGTCAGTGCTAAAACCGTTAACTCGTATCGTTACCGGATGTTTGAAAAATTAGCGATAAGCGGTGATGTAGAATTAACCCATCTGGCGTTACGCCATGGCATGATTGACATTGCCAAGGTGTCCTCCTGATTTGATGTTTGATCCTAAGTCTTTTTTAGCTTCAGTTCCTGCTCAACCTGGTGTCTATCGGATGTTTAACCAGGCTGAGCAGGTTATCTATGTTGGCAAAGCCAAGGATCTGAAGAAGCGCCTCAGTAGTTACTTTCGTCAGCAGCTGGATAGTGTTAAAACCCGGGCCTTAGTGGCACAAATAGCCAGCATTGACATTACGGCAACCCATAGCGAAACTGAAGCACTGATCCTGGAAAATAACCTGATCAAACAGTTTATGCCCAAGTATAATGTACTGCTGCGCGACGATAAGTCTTATCCCTATATCCTGATATCTGAGCACAAGCATCCGAGGATCAGTTCGCATCGCGGCCCACGCAAACACAGCGGCCAGTATTTTGGTCCCTATCCCAATGCCGGCGCGGTCTGGCAAAGCCTGAAAAGCTTACAAAAAATTTTCCCTATCCGCCAATGCGAAGATGGTTTTTACCGGGCCCGTACCCGGCCCTGTTTGCAATATCAGTTAAAGCTTTGTTCGGCGCCCTGTGTTGGAAAAATATCGGATGAAGATTATGCTGAGCAGGTCCAACTGGCCAGTTTGTTTCTTAGTGGAAAAAATCAGCAAGTGGTCGAGCAGCTGGTACAGAAAATGAATCTGGCCAGTGAGCAACTGGCTTTTGAGCAGGCGGCCAGTTTTCGCGATCAAATTACCGCGCTTCGTAAAGTGCAGGAACAGCAATATGTCAGTGGCGAACATGCAGAGTTAGATATTATTGGTTTTGCCAAGTCGGCGCAGGTGGCAGTAGTGCATGTGCTGTTTGTGCGCCAGCAAAAAATTCTGGGCTCAAAGTCATATTACCCCAAGGTGCCCGCTAATACTGAGCCGGAAGAAGTGCTCAGTGCCTTTTTACTGCAGTTTTATCTCAGTGGTGGTGGTGGTCAGCAAATACCACCAGAAATTATTGTACCGCTGGCACTGGACGATGCTGAATCACTGGCCGATGCTGTCAGCGAAGCTGCCGGGCGCAAAGTGCGGATTATTGCTGCCAAGCGGGGTGAAAAATCGCAATATCTGAGCCTGGCGCAAAAAAATGCAGAGCTTGCTTGTGACAGCCGGCAATCAGCGGGCCAGAAAATGCAGTTGCGTTACTCAGCCCTGCAGTTGTTACTTGGGCTTAGTGACCATATTAAACGGATGGAATGTTTTGATATCAGCCATACCATGGGGCAGGCGACCATTGCCTCTTGTGTGGTATTCGACGGTGAGGGCCCTTATAAGCAGGAGTATCGCCGCTACAACGTTACCGGTATCACCGGCGGCGATGACTACGCAGCAATGCAGTTCGCCCTGCAGAAGCGTTATAGCCGCCTGACAGACGAAACAAAAATTCCGGATATTATTTTTATTGATGGTGGTCAGGGCCAGCTGAATATTGCGCTGGCACAGTTTGCGCACTGGCCACACCAAAAGATGCCACTACTTATCGGTATTGCCAAAGGAATTAGCCGTAAACCCGGCCTGGAAACACTGATCCTGGGTGATAGCGGCAAACAATTGCATCTGCCCGGTGACAGCCCCGCTTTACATTTAATTCAGCAAATCCGGGATGAGGCTCATCGCTTTGCTATTACCGGCCATCGTAGCAAGCGTGGCAAGAGCATGAGTAAAAGCCCGCTGGAAAATATTGCCGGGGTAGGTGAGAAGCGTCGTCAGGCATTATTGCAATATTTAGGTGGCTTACAGGGGGTATTGAAAGCGTCGGTCGCTGAACTTAGTTCAGTGCCGGGTATTTCCCGCCAGCAAGCAGAAAAGATTTACCAGGCTTGCCATAACAAGTAGCATAGCGGCATTGTTTCTGTGAGAACTGTTATATGTGGAATATTCCCAATCTGTTGACTATGTTCAGACTACTGTTGATCCCGGTATTTATTTACTGTTTTTATTCTGGCTGGGAACACTACCGCTTCTGGGCCGCGCTGGTTTTTTGTTTAGCGGCCATTACTGATGCGCTCGACGGCTATTTAGCGCGGAAACTGCAACAGTCGACACCTTTTGGCGCCTTTTTAGACCCGGTAGCCGATAAAGTGATGGTAGCGGTGGCGCTGGTGGTATTGGCTATTCATGAGCAGTCACTGTGGTTCAGCATTCCGGCCATTATTATTATCAGTCGTGAAATTGCGATATCAGCGTTGCGCGAATGGATGGCTGAAATTGGTAAGCGGGCCAATGTGGCAGTTTCCAATCTGGGTAAATATAAAACTATTGCCCAGATGCTGGCACTAATCGGTTTAATCTGGCAGCCACAATTTGCATTGTTAGCCTGGTTTACCCCGGTGGGCTATGCCATGTTATATCTGGCGACGATATTAACCCTGTGGTCAATGTATCAATATGTCAGTGCGGCCTGGCAAGATTTGTCGCAGCAGTAGTAAACATGTTCGCAAGTCAGTTAAAATTTAAGCAGTCAGTTGTAAAACTACTAATTTGTTATTGACTGGCTTAATTAAAACAGTAGAATGCGTCACGTGTTAAGGCACATGGCCATAAGCATTGCGAGTATAGCTCAGCTGGTAGAGCGCGACCTTGCCAAGGTCGAGGTCACGAGTTCGAACCTCGTTACTCGCTCCAACTCTTAACAAGAGTAAAGCACTGTTTGATTGGCGGGTTGGCAGAATGGCCATGCAGCGGATTGCAAATCCGTCCATCTCGGTTCGACTCCGGGACCCGCCTCCATAACGCGGCTGTTAGTGTTAACCAGTTACAAAAAGTTGTCTGCCCGGGTGGTGAAATCGGTAGACACAAGGGATTTAAAATCCCTCGCTCGAAAGGGCGTGCCGGTTCAAGTCCGGCCCCGGGCACCATTTACTTAAGGCGTTAAGCCTGAGTAATACCAGAGTTTTGCGAGTATAGCTCAGCTGGTAGAGCGCGACCTTGCCAAGGTCGAGGTCACGAGTTCGAACCTCGTTACTCGCTCCAAATTAGAAAAAGCAGCCTGTTGGCTGCTTTTTTGCTTTCTGTTATTTGCTTTTTTCCTGACTGGTATTTAGAAATCAAATAAATAGGGGCTGATAAACCAGACTGCTGCGGTTATTACCAGTATGGCCAGCAGGTTTAATACAAAGCCAGCTTTAACCATATCGGCAATTTTCAACTTACCCGAGCTAAATACTATGGCATTCGGTGGTGTGGCTACCGGCATCATAAAGGCGCAACTGGCGGCGATAGCGGCCGGGATCACCAGCATAGAGGCACTGGTGTTCAGTGACACCGCAACCGGGCCCAGCAATGGTAAAAAGGCCGCGGCAGTGGCGGTGTTGCTGGTAACCTCGGTTAAAAAAATAATAATGGTGGTGACCAGGACGATAAGCAACAGTAAGTTAATGGCACCCAGTGCCCCCACCTGGCTGGCGATAAAGTCTGCCAGGCCAGATTTCTGAATTTGCGCCGCTAAGGTTAAGCCCCCACCAAATAAAATTAAAATGCCCCAGGGCAGTTTGGCGCAATCTTCCCACACCAATACCCGTTGCCCGCTTTTAAAGCTTACCGGGATGATAAACAACAAGCTGGCACAAAAGATCGCGGTTAGGGTGTCATTTAATGGTAAACCAGTAATACGAGTCAGCCAAATCCGTAAGATCCATAAACTGGCGGCCAGTAAAAACACTGCCAGCACTATTTTTTCGGCTCTTTGCATCGGCCCGAGCGTCGCCAGCTTATCCAGGTACAACTGACGGCTGATTTGCACTTCATCCCGGGCAAAACGGAAATGGCATTGAGTCAGCCAGTACCAGGCGCCTATTAACATCAGTATTGCCACCGGCACGCCTAGTAGCATCCATTCGGCAAAGCCAATTTCCAGCTGATACTGATTACGCAGGTAACCGGCCAGCAAGGCATTAGGTGGAGTGCCGATTAAGGTGGCAACGCCGCCGATACTGGCCGCGTAGGCAATTGATAACAACATAGCTTTGGCAAATTTATCGCTGATATTGTCCTGCATACCGATGATTGACA
Organism: Arsukibacterium ikkense; assembly: GCF_000987775.1. Lineage (GTDB taxonomy): Bacteria > Pseudomonadota > Gammaproteobacteria > Enterobacterales > Alteromonadaceae > Alishewanella > Alishewanella ikkense. The sequence goes on along the minus strand of NZ_LAHO01000003.1, from coordinate 249,932 downwards.
GTGCTATGGGCAGCATCATTACCGCTGTCGCTGTATTGGACATCCACATCGACAAAAAAGCCGTGACCAGCATAATACCGGCGATTTGCTGGCTGGGTTTACTACCAACCATCAGCATGGTTAACAGGGCTATGCGTTTATGCAGGTCCCAGCGTTCCATGGCGATAGACAGCATAAAACCACCGAGAAACAGAAAAATAAGCGGGTCGGCATAGGGGGCAGTCACATTGGCGATGGAATCCAGACTGAGTAAAGGGATGACAATAATCGGCAACAAAGATGTTACCGGAATGGGCACGCTTTCACTTATCCACCATATTGCCATCCATGCCGTCAGGCCACTGAGTAACCAGGCGGCTTCAGACATGCCAGTAAACAAAGGCTCATTCAGCAAGACCAGTAAAAATACGGCCGGGCCTGCCAGCAGCGGTAATACATAGCCTGCATTAAGCCGGTTCATCTCCATGCTATTCTTCGTCATCCTGTTCGGCGCCATTGCAATCAGCAGTCGTTTTACTGGAGTGTGCCAGCAACTGCTCCATTTGTGTTATTTCATACTTATCCAGTAAGCGCCACTGGCCAGCTCGTAGCTCGGCTAAACGCACATGCATGATCCTGGTACGCTTTAGTTTTACCACTTCATAGCCAAGAAATTCAGCCATGCGACGGATTTGCCGGTTCAGGCCCTGGGTAAGAATAATCTTAAAGGTATTTTTCGATACCTGAGTAACGATACAGGGTAAGGTTACAGTGTCTAGAATAGGCACGCCACTGGCCATTTTATTAATAAAGTTGGCGGTGATTGGCTTATTAACAGTAACGCTGTACTCTTTTTCATGGGCATTACCGGCGCGCAGTACCTTGTTAACGATATCGCCATCATTGGTCAGAAATATCAGCCCTTCGGAAGGCTTATCCAGCCTGCCAATGGGGAAAATACGCTCTGGATAACCAATGGCGTCAATGATATTGCCTTTAACATGACGCTCAGTAGTGCAGGTAATACCAACCGGTTTATGGTAAGCCAGATAGATGCGGGCAGGCTTTTCTTTTAATGGCTTGCCTTCCACCAGTACTTCATCACTGGCAGAGACTTTTAAGCCTACTGCGGCAATCTGGCCATTAACAGTGACTAAACCTTGTTCGATATAGTGATCGGCTGCCCGGCGGGAGCAAAAACCAGTGTCACTGATAAATTTATTTAAGCGATATAGGGTAGGGTCTGTCATCAGATTCTTGAGTCAGCGAAAACAAGCCCCTATTTTAGGGGCTTGGTACACTATCAGCAAGCCTTAGCCTTACTCTGTAACGGCTGGTTTTTTCACAGCACTGTTATTAAGCGAAATAACCTTGGTTTTACTGATTTTATGCCGGTAAATTTCCCGCAGATACTTGATGGCCTTTTTGACGCTGTCGCGACTAAGCCTGATATCATTAATGGAGATAAATTTATCTTTATTGTGAATCAGCTCACGATACTTTTTCTCGTACATGGGTTTGATAGCATACCAGTTGGTATCGAGAATTTTTGCTGGGTTTTCAAACTCATTCAGCATAGCGTCGACTTTAGTTTCATCAAACTCGTCACTACGAATAAAGTCCAGCATTGCCTGGTCCAGTTTTTCATCAAAGCGGTAACTGTCTTTGGCAAAACAGCGTTTGATAAAAGCAACAATTAACGTTAAAAAATCGTCGCTTAAACAGGGGCTTTTCACAATGAGCGTGGTCAGCGAAATATTGGCTGAGGCACCAATTACCAAAGCATAGCGTTTTAAGGTGGTATTCGGGAACAGGTTATTCAGATGCGATTTTAAACGGTTTAAATCCATGTAGGATAATTTATAGTCTTTCGGTAACGAGACAATAGACACCACCGATGAGCAGTTTTTGAAAAAATGCAGATCATTTAACTCTGCTGCGTTATAACCATTTTTAACGTAGCTGGCCAGCGTTTGGCGGTAACGACCCGATTCAATAGGCAGCAGGCTGATCCCTTCAATGGCCTGGGTCACTTTATTAAAATGCGGCAAGTCGATTGAGCGGAAAAACAAGTCATCAATATTCAGGCCGCCGCCATTTTTATCAAAAATTTTGCTTTTCTCGGCATTATCCCGCTGGTTAGGTGGAATGACAGATTCAGCATAAGCCACTGCAACCGGCCCGGCCAGGCTCATAAATAAATCGTTGGCATCCAGGCGGATGGTTTCGCCTATATCAATACCGGCGCGGCGGAAATAGTTTTCGTCGTAATCAGTGGTGACAGCCTGCGCCGTCAGGATGTTAAAAATTTGCTGAGAAATATACTGGTTGGCATACTTTTCCATGGCGTTAACATCGATATGCTGAATATCGCCATCGTCAGTTTCCTCGGCATAACGCATAATATCATTTGAGATCAGCATCATCGCATTCCAGGGACGGATGCGATGCATTACGCTGGACTCGCTGCTGTCTTCGTTATCAAAGTTGTAGGAAAAATCCCATTCCTCCGCCAGATATTTACACAACAAGCGGCCGGCATTGATATGCAGCGCTTCTGACATTTCCACGCCGTGGTCAGAAATGTTGGGCAAAATGCAGATGCCACTGGTGAAAATAGGTTCGAATACAAAGGAGTGGCCGCGGTTTTCTTCATCTTCGGCAACCGGCCTGGTGTCAAAGGTTTTGCTCATATAAGCATATTGCTGGGCCAGGCCAAATTCTGAGGCCATACCCGAGCCCGTGCCGCCACCGGCACTGAAAATGTAAAAATATAAGCGTGACTGGTTGGCTTTAATACCGCAGGAATCGATCAGATAAGAGTGTATATACTTCCATTCGGTATTAGAAAAACGCTGCGTGTCTTTGTTTAAGATAATTTTAGCTAAGTACTGGCCAAGAATAGGGGCATTACCCGCACCGCCAGCATGCACTTCAGATAAGTCCATTATTTTCATTTTGGTGTAATCATGCAAAAAACCGCTTTTCTCGCCTTTATGGGAGAAGCGGATCCGGCCTTCAATATCTTTATCTAAATCGCCCAGCATCACTAAGGGTTCAATTAAAAAGACTGGCTTTAAACTGTTGGTAGTACTTAAATGCAGGCTGCGTTTAATCCAACGCATCGGGCGGTATTCTTGTTCCCGGCTTTGCTTTTCTTCGTTATTAAATTCATTTAAATAGAAGTTTCGGGCGCTGTACACTAACGACGCGACATCCAACGCAATGTTGGAGCCACAGCGACCAAGCCCAATTAAACAGACCGACGGGAAATGCTGCTGCTTACGGTTCTCCAATTCGTTGTCGGTTTGCACCTGCGGAAAGACACTGGTGCGCAGCGCATCCAGGTTAGCCAGGATCCGATTGAGGTCTCGTTCGGTAAAATACATGTAGCCTTCACTGGCAAAAGCAACAGGTGTATCCGGCTGAGTTGCTTCAGGTTTTGCCTTCGGCGTTACCGTAGTGACACTGGTTGGTTGTTTACTTATAATTTTATTTGTCATGACGCTATTCCCGGTTAATGCATAAAAGCCAGAGCGTAACAAAAACACGCTGGTTTAAACGTAGTCGGGATTTCAGATGATTACAATTTTGGCCATAAAAAAAGCAGCGCTGCCAGCACTGCTTTTCAGTAGAAGCTTGTTAACAAACAGCTATTACATATTTGGATAGTTAGGGCCGCCGCCACCTTCTGGGGTAACCCAGGTAATATTCTGGCTGGGGTCTTTTATATCGCAGGTTTTACAATGAATACAATTCTGAGCATTAATTTGTAAGCGCGGTTGTTGTTTATCATCTTCGACAATTTCATATACCCCTGCCGGACAATAACGTTGCGCGGGCTCATCATATTTAGCCAGATTAACCTGTACCGGAATGGTTGGATCAGTCAGTTTTAAATGACAAGGTTGCTCTTCTTCATGGTTGGTATTGGACAGATAGACTGAAGTAGGGCGATCGAAACTGAGAATATTATCGGGCTTTGGATAAATAATCCTGGTGGTAGTGCTTGCCAACTTCAGCTGGGCATGGTCGCGGCTGTTATCGGTCAGCGTGAATGGCAGCTTACCACCAAACCAGTTTTGCTCAATGGTATTGAACACACCGCCCCAGAAAGTACCAAATTTATGCATGGCCGGGCCGAAATTTCGCGAGCGGTATAATTCGTCATACAACCAGCTTTGCTTAACGGCAGTGGCATATTCGGTTAAGTCTCTGCCACCGGCATCGTCGCTGTTAAGCGCCGCAAAGACGGTCTCTGCCGCCAGCATGCCCGATTTCATGGCAGTATGGTTGCCTTTAATTTTGGCAAAATTTAAGGTGCCAGCATCGCAGCCGAGTAACAAACCGCCATTAAAACTCATTTTTGGCAGGCTGTTCAGGCCGCCTTTTGCAATGGCGCGAGCCCCGTAGCTGACGCGTTTGCCATCGGCCAGATACTGCTTAATGACCGGATGTTGTTTATAGCGCTGGAACTCTGCAAAAGGGTCCAGATGCGGGTTGCTGTAGTTTAAATCAATAATTAAACCTACCACCACTTGCTGGCTTTCTGCATGGTATAAATAGCCACCGCCTGAGGCGTCATTCGCCAGAGGCCAGCCGGCCGAATGCACAACCAGCCCCTGGTGATGGTTAGCCGCCGGCACATCCCAGATTTCTTTAAAGCCAATGGCATAGTGTTGCGGTGACGCTTCTTTGTCCAGCTGATAGTGTGAGATAAGCTGCTTACCCAGATGACCACGGCAACCCTCAGCAAACAAGGTGTATTTAGCTCGTAATTCCATGCCGGGGGTAAAGCTGTCTTTCGGCTTTCCTTGCCGGTCCAGCCCCATGTCACCGATCAGAATGCCTTTTACTACATTATCTTCCAGTAGTAATTCACTGGCAGCAAAGCCCGGGAAAATTTCCACGCCCAGCGCTTCTGCCTGTTCAGCCAGCCAGCGACACAAATTGGCAACAGACACAATATAATTGCCGCTGTTATGCATGGTTTTCGGTACCGCAAAACCTGGCAGTTTACGGCTGCTTTGTGCGCCGGAAAACAGGTAAATATCATCGTGGGTGACGGGAGTGGATAGCGGCGCGCCCGTTTCCCGCCAGTTTGGTAATAATTCATTCAGTGCTCTGGGCTCAAATACTGCCCCGGATAGAATATGGGCACCGACTTCAGAGCCTTTTTCCACCACACAAACGGTGATGTCTTTGCTGGCCTGCTGTGCTTGCTGCATTAACCGGATCGCGGCCGACAAGCCGGCTGGCCCGGCGCCAACGACTACTACATCGAACTCCATAGCTTCTCTTTCCACGATGCTGACCTCTTGGATGCTTATATTTACAGTATTCACTGTGTTTATTGTGCTGATAAGGGTATTGCAGGTTGACGTTAACGTCAACAGTAAGTAGATTGTGCTGCACTACACATTCTAACCTTTACCTTAACGTAAAGCTGCTGCCAGGCAAGTAATTGCACGCATTTCAAGAGGATTATATGAAGATATTAGTTCCGGTAAAACGGGTTATCGATTACAACGTAAAAGTCCGGGTTAAAGCAGACCAAACCGGGGTTGATTTAGCCAATGTTAAAATGGCACTGAACCCGTTTTGTGAAATTGCGATAGAAGAAGCCGTCCGTCTGAAAGAAGCGGGTGTGGCCACCGAAGTAGTTGCGGTCTCTATTGGTGCTAAGGCGGTACAGGAGCAACTACGCACAGCATTGGCGTTAGGCGCGGATCGGGCTATTCATCTGGAAACAGAACTAAATCTGGATTCGTTACAAGTAGCAAAGCTGCTGGCAAAACTGGTAGCTGAAGAGCAGCCGCAACTGGTTATTCTGGGGAAGCAGGCGATTGATTCTGATAATAATCAAACCGGCCAGATGCTGGCTGCGTTAACCGGCATGGGCCAGGGCACGTTCGCCTCTAAAGTGACCGTTAACGGTGATAAGGTTCAGGTTACCCGGGAAATTGACGGCGGTTTGCAAACGGTTGAGTTAAGTCTGCCGGCAGTGGTATCTACTGATTTGCGGTTGAATGAGCCTCGTTATGCCTCATTACCAAATATTATGAAAGCCAAGAAAAAGCCGTTGGACGTTAAAGCCGCAGACAGCCTGGGCGTTGTGCTGGACTCTAAGGTCACTACATTACAAGTGACAGCACCGGCAAGCCGCCAGGCTGGTGTAATAGTAGCGTCAGTGGCAGAACTGGTTGAAAAATTAAAGCACGAAGCGAAGGTGATCTGATGACAATTTTAGTAATTGCAGAACATAGCAATAGCGCCCTGAAAGCCGACACCCATAAAGTGATGCAGGCTGCAGCTGCCATTGGTGGCGATATACACCTGTTGGTGGCAGGCGAGCATTGTGCCGATGCGGCAGCTGCTGGAGCAACAATTGCCGGGGTTAGTAAAGTATTAGTGGCAGATGCCAGTGCTTATGGCCATCAATTGGCAGAGAACGTGGCAGCACTGGTTGCTGAAATCGGTAAGAGTTACAGTCATATTCTGGCGGCAGCCACCACTACCGGTAAAAATATGTTACCGCGGGTAGCGGCGCTGTTAGATGTGGCGCAGGTATCCGATGTCATTGCCATTAACAGCGCCGATACCTTTGTACGGCCAGTGTATGCTGGTAATGCTATTGCTACCGTACAGTCGGCCGATGCCATTAAGGTATTAACGGTGCGCGGTTCAGCTTTTGCTGCAGCCGCAGAGGGTAACAATGCCCCGATAGAACAGCTGGATATTGTCAAAGATTTACAGGTATCGCGCTTTATTGGTGAAGAGCTGACTAAATCAGCCCGGCCAGAGCTTACTGCCGCTAAAGTGATCATCTCTGGTGGCCGGGGCATGCAAAACGGTGAAAATTTTGCGCTGCTAAACGGTATTGCGGACAAGCTAAATGCCGCTATTGGTGCATCACGGGCTGCGGTAGATGCCGGTTTTGTGCCGAACGATATGCAGGTAGGCCAAACCGGTAAAATTGTAGCGCCTGACTTGTATATCGCCGTTGGTATTTCCGGCGCTATCCAGCATTTAGCCGGCATGAAGGATTCAAAAGTGATAGTGGCCATTAATAAAGATGCTGAAGCGCCGATCTTTCAGGTGGCCGACTATGGTTTAGTGGCAGATTTATTTACGGTACTGCCAGAGCTCGAACAGCAGCTCTGACCCGGGCAAGTGCCGCTAAAAAGCCAGCATTTTGCTGGCTTTTTGCATTTTAACGCTTGTTACCAGCACGAATTCCGAATTAAGATAATCTAACCAACTTGCCAAGGACGCGACTATGCCCGTAATGATACGCCATGCTGAACCTGTTGATATTGAAGCAATAAAAGCAATCTACGATCAGCCCACTGTTTATGCGAATACCCTGCAGTTACCCTATCAGCCGGTCGCAAGCTGGCAGAAGCTATATAATGCGGGCGCCGGTTTTTATAATCTGGTAGCTGAAGTGGAGGGCAAGGTAGTCGGGCAGCTCGGTTTACAGGTTTGTCAGAACCCGCGGCGGCGGCATGTTGCTGAACTGGGCATGGGGGTACTGGAGGAATATCAGGGCCAGGGGATAGGCTCGGCATTACTGCGCTCAGCACTTGAGATGGCCGATAACTGGCTGAATATCAGACGGATGGAGCTGACTGTATACAGTAACAATGAGGTAGCCGTAGCCTTGTACGAGCGCTTTGGTTTTGAAGTGGAAGCTGAATTGGCCGATTTTGCTTTTCAGTATGGCAACTACGTTAGCGCCTTATGTATGGCGCGGATCAATACCGGCATAAAATAGTATGTTGCTCAGATAACAACGGCAGCCCAAGGTGCCGTTGTTATCTCACATTTAATGGGCGTCAGCGTTTTTCTGGCATTGCTCAGTATCGGTACATTCACCGTACAAATATAAGCTGTGATGAGTTAGTTTAATGCCGTTCTTATCGGCTATCTCCAGTTGTTTAGCTTCAATAATTTCATCTTCAAACTCAATAACCTTGCCGCACTTTAAACACACCAGATGATCATGATGACTATTACCGGTCAGTTCAAATACCGATTTACCACCTTCAAAATGGTGCCGGGTTAAGATCCCTGCGTCGTCAAACTGGTTCAGCACCCGGTATACGGTGGCCAGGCCGATATCTTCACCCAGTTCGAGCAGTATTTTATACACATCTTCAGCACTGATATGCTGGTGATTCGGATCTTGTAAAATTTCAAGAATTTTCACCCGCGGCAGGGTAACTTTAAGGCCGGCCTTACGTAGCTCAGTATTTTGATCTGACATAAAAAAACTCTGACTTGCTGGTGGATTTGCCTCGATTATAAAGACATTAGACCAATATTGAAATGGCCGATTGCAGCTGAATTGCCTTTGCAGCACTTGTGCTTTCAGTTTGCAGCGGTAGAATAGCCGTTTTAACAGGTCCTACCAGGTGGGGTTATGCGTTGGGCGTTTAAACCGCAAGTCATGCGTAAGTTACTTAATTTCTGGCCACCGTTTTTTTTCAGTGGTATTAAAGTTGCTGCCTTAGCAGACGATTATCGCTATGCCAGAGTAGAACTGAAAAACCGGCCCTGGACTAAAAACATCAATAGCAGCCAGTTTGGCGGTTCAATGTTTGCGATGACTGACCCTATATATCCGCTGTTGTTGATGGGGGCATTGGGTAAAGAATATATAGTGTGGGATAAACAAGCCGACATTGACTATATTACGCCCGGGCTAGGTAAGTTAACGGCAGAGTTCCTGTTAACGGACGAAGCAGTAGAGGATATCAAGATCAACACCGCTGAAGGGCACAAGTATTTTCCCCAGTTTCTGGTGCATGTTAAAGATGCGGATAACAATATTGTCTGTGAAGTGAATCGCACTGTGTATATTCGCAAAAAGCCGAAATACCGGCAATAAAAAAGAGGCCTTAAGCCTCTTTTTACTGTCGTTGCCAAGCGTTACTTACAGGTTAGCAAATTCCTGCAGGCTCATTTCTGCATACACCTGCTTACACCATTGCTTTACCCGTTGCTCGGTCAACTCTGGCTGGCGATCTTCATCCACACCCAAACCAACAAAGTGCTTGTCGTCAGCTAAGGCTTTAGAGGCAACAAAGTTATACCCCGCGGTAGGCCAGTGGCCGACAATAATGGCACCTTTGGGTTCAATGATATCGCGCAGGGTGCCCATGGCATCCAGAAAATACTCGGCATAATCTTCCTGATCACCACAACCAAATATTGCGACCAGTTTATTATTAAAGTCGATACCTTCCAGTTCCGGGAAAAAATCATCCCAGTCGCACTGTGCTTCACCGTAATACCAGGTTGGGATCCCGAGTAATAATAAATCGAAGCCGGCAATGTCTTCTTTGCTACTTTTCGCAATATCGCGGATCTCAACCAGGTTTTTGCCCAGCTCTTTTTGGATCATTTTCGCGATATGCTCTGTGTTGCCGGTATCACTACCGAAAAAAATTCCTACAGTTGCCATGGTTACTTGCCTTCTTACCTGGATAAAGCTTGCTCTAAAAGCTGTTCAATTAAGTTACTGCGTGTGGTGTTAGCCTGGGCGGCCGCCTGGCTCAATGCCTCGTATAGCTGGCCAGACACTTTACACTCAATACGCTTTAACCCGTTGTTGCGATCGCGTTTAATTTGGTTGCGTTTATTTAATTTAAGCTGTTCTTCACGCGGCAGCGGGTTGGTTTTAGGCCGGCCCGGGCGTTTGTCAGCAGCAAACAAATCAATGGTGGTGCGATCAGTGGCGATTTTGGCCATTAATCTCAACCCTGTTATTCAAGAAAAAACTGCACAACGGTTTTAATCACAAAAACCAGTGGTGACAGAAATAACACTAACCAGACAAAAAACCGGCCAATTCTCGGTGCCTGGCTTTTCTTCAGCACATCATTAATCGCCAGCACAATAAAAATGTAAAGTGCGGCTAGACCCAGCCATAACCCTATGGTTTCAAATTGTGCAACGGTCATTTGTTCTGGCCATACCTGAAAAATTGCGCGCACTATAGCATAAAAATTACTAAATTTTAGTGTGCTGGCTCAATAAAAAGTCCCGTACTAATTTGACGAAAGCCGCCGGTTTTTCGGCATGTAACCAGTGACCTGCACCATTAATGATTTTTGCCTGAGCTGCAGGAAAATAACGCATTATCTGTGGCCGATGCTCCGGCAAAATATAGTCAGAGTCAGCACCTTTAATAAACAACACCGGCCCGGGGTATACGCCATCGGCAGCTGGGGCGCTTACCAATTCGTCATAGCATTGTGCCAGCACCTCTAAATTAAATTTCCAGCGAAAGCCATGCTCGGTTTTCTCCAGACTTTTTAGCAGAAACTGGCGCACTCCGGGCTCTGCTATATGCTCTGCCATTTGCTTGTCAGCATCACCGCGGCTGGTAATGGCATTTAAGGTTACGGCATTTAAACCGGCAAATACCTGCTGGTGGCGCCTGCTGTAGCTAACCGGAGCAATATCGGCAACAATAAGCGCGCTCACTTTAGCCGGATAGGCCAACGCAAACGCCATGGCCAGTTTACCGCCCATTGAATGGCCCAATAGTGCACATTGGGCAATCCCAAGCTTATCCAGGGTAGAGTGTAAATCAGCCACCATGCTGTGATAATCCATGGTATCGCTATGCGGCGACTGGCCGTGATTCGGTAAGTCGATACTGATAATCTGCCATTGGTCTGCCAATGCTCGGGCTATGCCGGCTAAATTTTCATAACTGCCGAATAAACCATGCAGCAACACCAAAGGTTGGCCACAGCCGGTACTATGGGTATGTAGGAACATTGCTAACTCACTGAAAATGTTAAGAGCGTATTTTATCAAACTAAGCTGCTGGCGTCAGTGGCAAAGGCTTTATATAATGGGACAACTTTAAGTTGACGGAAAACCTTATGAAAACCATTGAAATAGAAGACGATTTATATCATTACATCGCCGCACAAACCCGCCAGATAGGTGAAAGTGCCTCTGATATTCTACGTCGTTTACTGCTGGGTGAGCAGCACTTAGTCCAAACTTCAGTGGTTAGCAGCGGTCAAGAGCCGGCGCAGCCAGCAAACAGCCCTGATACTGAACGGCCGCAAGCCAGCGGCCCTGGTACCGTATTTGATCTGGTCAGCCGTCAGGACCTGCAGGCTGAATCCAGTGTGGTAGGGCGTTTCTTGTATTTGTTGTCTGTATTGGCCCGCGTTCACAAAAAGCAATTTAATAAGGTACTGGAGATTAAAGGCCGAAATCGCCTGTATTTTGCTACCTCGGCCGAAGCGTTGTCGGAAGCAGGCAGCAGTACCAACCCGAAGCAAATTCCAAACACCGGCTTTTGGGTTATCACAAATTCTAATACCACCAGAAAAAAGATGATGCTTACCGAAACCGCCACAAAACTAGGTTATAGTGAACAGGACGCTGAGCGGATCCGCGATTTATTATAAGGAAAGACTATGGCTTTACATCCCCTGGCCGGGCAACAGGTACCTAATGATCGTATTCCCAATATCAGTCGCTTAATGACTGCCTATTATGTGCTGGAGCCAGATGTGCATCTGCATCCGGCGCATAAAGTCAGTTTTGGTACTTCAGGTCATCGGGGCAGTGCACTTAGCTGCTCATTTAATGAGCCACACGTGCTGGCGATATGCCAGGCTATCGCCGATTATCGCAAGGCGCAGGGCATTACCGGGCCATTATTTCTGGGCAAAGATACCCATGCCTTATCTGAGGCAGCTTTTGCCTCAGCGCTGGAAGTGCTGATCGCCAATAAAATTCAGGTGTGTATCCAAAAAGATTTAGGCTATACGCCAACGCCGGTTATTTCACATGCCATTCTTACCCAGAACCAGGGAGCCGATAGCAAACTGGCCGATGGCATTGTCATTACACCTTCACATAACCCGCCGGAAGATGGCGGTATCAAGTATAACCCACCCCATGGTGGGCCGGCTGATACTGAAGTCACCAACTGGATTGAGCAACGGTCAAACGAGTTGCTGGCAAAAGACTTAGAGGGCGTCAAAATGATGCCCTACAGTCTGGCTATTCAGTCAGGCTATTGTCAGCACATTGATTATATCCAGCATTATGTAGACGATTTAGTAAATGTGATTGATATGGCGGCAATTGCCAAAGCCGGTATTAAAATTGGCGTAGACCCTTTAGGCGGCTCGGGTATTGCTTTCTGGCCAAGAATTGCCGAGAAATATGGCCTGAACCTTACTGTCGTTAATGAAAAAGTAGACCCGGCATTTGCTTTTATGCCGCTGGATAAAGATGGCCAGATCCGGATGGACTGTTCATCAGCCTGTGCCATGGCCAATTTAATTCAGCTAAAAGATCAGTTTGATATAGCCATTGGCAATGACCCCGACTTTGACCGGCATGGTATTGTTACCCGCAGTGGCGGCTTAATGAACCCCAACCATTATCTGGCGGTAGCCATTAATTATTTATTATCTAACCGCCCAGACTGGCCAGCCAGTTTAGCCATAGGTAAAACCCTGGTATCCAGTGCGTTGATTGACCGGGTAGTGGCGGCGCGCGGGCGTACTCTGTGCGAAGTACCGGTTGGCTTTAAGTGGTTTGTTGACGGTTTGTATAACGCTACCCTGGCTTTTGGTGGCGAAGAGAGCGCCGGTGCCAGTTTTCTGCGTTTAAACGGCACGGTATGGTCAACCGATAAAGATGGCATTATTTTAGGCTTGTTAGCGGCAGAGATGCTGGCAAAAACCGGGGTCGATCCTTACCAGCAGTATCAGGCGCTGACCAAAGAGCTGGGCTCACCGCTGTACCGCCGGCTGGACGCCCCCGCGACAGCGGCACAAAAAGCGGCACTGAAATCACTGGATGTTGCCAGTGTCAGCCAGACTGAACTGGCGGGTGACCCTATACTGGCAGTACTAACCCAGGCGCCGGGTAATCAGGCCGATATTGGCGGGGTTAAAGTGGTAACCCGTAATGGCTGGTTCGCGGCCAGGCCATCGGGTACTGAAAACGCTTATAAAATTTATTTAGAGAGTTTTGTCGACCAACAACACTTACAACAGCTGGAAAATGACGCTAAAGCCTTTGTTGATAAGGTGTTCAGCGCAATTTAACCCTGGGTGGCTGGCAGCTTATTAATGTAATTAAATTACATAAGCTGCCTTTATTTTGCCAAATGAGCGAAATTAAGGTATTGTTTTCGTAATATTTCTACATTTAACAATAATATTAGCTGACGTAGCTTATTAATTGAGCTCAGTAAAATTCAGGATTGGCAATGAAGAAAGCAACATCACCCCAAGCCGCCGCAACCGGCGCAACAACCGAACAACTCAAGCAAAATATTATCAAGCATTTGCATTCAAGTCTGGGAACTGACGTTAATAAAGCCAGCAGCCAGGCCTGGTGGCGCGCAACCTGCGCGGCTGTCAATGAGCAGGTTTTTGATGGCTTGCGCAACACTCAGCGCACTCACTATCAGCAAGATACCCGCGCGTTACATTATTTCAGCCTTGAATACCTGATGGGCAGGTTGTTTAGTAACAATCTGCATAATTTGGGCCTGTTCGAGCAGGCGAAGCTGGCGTTGGCTGAACTGGGTATAAAGATTGCTGATTTAGAAGACCAGGAAGAGGACATGGCGTTGGGCAATGGCGGTCTTGGCCGGCTTGCCGCCTGTTTTATTGACTCGCTGGCTACCTTGAATTATCCGGCGGTTGGTTATGGTATTCATTACGAACATGGCTTGTTTAAGCAAAGCTTTCAGGATGGCCGTCAGATAGAGCGGCCTGACAGCTGGCGCGAATATGCCAACCCCTGGGAGATTTGCCGGCCAGAGTCGGTACAGGAGATTTCGGTTTACGGCTATGTTGAAACGGTGTACGACCTGCAAGGCTTAATGAAGAAAGTGTGGCACCCGGGCCGGATTATTAAAGGGGTACCCTGGGATATACCGGTAGTGGGGTATAACGGCAGTTCGGTTAACGTTCTGCGGTTATGGGAAAGCCGGGCCAGTGATTTTTTCAACTGGGACGTGTTTAACTCTGGCGGCTATATTGACGCTGCACGCGAGAATATTGAAGCTGAAACGATTTCTAAAGTACTGTACCCCAACGATGAAACCGATGCCGGTAAAGAACTGCGGCTTATTCAGCAATATTTTTTCTGCTCCTGTTCATTAAAAGATATTATTCGCCGTTACAAACGTGCCCATGGCGATGACTGGAGCAAGTTTCCGCAGCAAGTGGTTATTCAGTTAAATGATACCCACCCGGCAGTGGCGATTCCTGAGCTGATGCGTATTCTGGTCGACCGTGCCGATATGAACTGGGACGATGCCTGGGCCTTATGCCAGCAGGTATTTGCCTATACCAACCATACCTTACTGCCCGAAGCGCTGGAAAGATGGCCGGTTCGCTTGTTTGAGAAAGTACTGCCGCGCCACATTGAAATTATTTACGAAATTAACCGCCGTTTTCTGGCGGAGCAGGTTGATGTGCTTTGGCCTGGCGATCATGCCAAAAAACGCAAGCTGTCGATTATTGAAGAGGGCGATGAACCTATGGTTCGGATGGGCCACTTATCGGTAGTGGGTTCATTTAAAGTGAATGGCGTGGCTGAAATTCACTCTAAACTGGTGCAGTCTGACTTGTTCCCGGAGATGGTGGCGTTGTGGCCAGATAAATTTACTAACGTCACCAATGGGGTTACGCCACGGCGCTGGTTAAAAGCCTGTAATCCACGGTTATCCAAATTACTGGATGAAAAAGTGGGTACCGGCTGGCCGGTTAATCTTAAACTGCTGAGTAAATTGGCTGACTACGCTGATGATCCGCAGGTACAAGACAGCTTTATGGCCATTAAACAGCAAAATAAAGCAGATCTTGCCAAAGAAATTAAAAAACTTACCCGTATCGATATCGACCCAACCGCTATTTTCGATATCCAGATCAAACGTTTGCATGAGTATAAACGCCAGCATCTGAATTTGCTGCATATTCTGGCGCTGTATCGTCGTATCTTGCAAAACCCGGATTACGATATGGTACCGCGGGTATTTATATTTGGGGCCAAGGCGGCGCCGGGCTACAAACTGGCGAAAGAGATTATTTATGCAATTAATAAAATCGCTGACAAAATAAATAACGATAAGCGGGTAAAAAACCGGCTCAAAGTGGTGTTTATGCCGAACTACCGGGTAACGCTGGCCGAAAAACTGATCCCGGCAGCCGATGTCTCGGAGCAAATCTCTACCGCCGGTAAAGAAGCGTCCGGTACCGGCAATATGAAGCTGGCATTGAACGGTGCGGTAACAGTGGGCACGCTGGATGGCGCTAACATTGAAATTGCCGAGGAAGTGGGCAGCGACAACATTGCCATCTTTGGTTTAACGGTCGATGAAGTAAAAGCCCTGCATGCCAGCGGCTACCATAGCCACGAGTATTATCACAATAATCCGGAAATTAAAGCCGTGCTCGACTGGCTGGAAACTGATTATTTTACGCCAGGCAAGCCGGGTGAGCTCTCTGCCATTAAGCATAGCTTACTGGAAGGCGGTGATCCCTATCTGGTGCTGGCCGATTTTGAATCCTATGCCAAAGCACAGCAGCTGATAGACAGCTGGTATCGCGATAAAGCCGGCTGGGCCAAAAAAGCCATACTGAATACTGCGTTAGTGGGTAAATTTACCTCTGATCGTTCAATAGAAGACTATGTCAGTAAAGTATGGCAGTTAACGCCATGCAAAATTTAACGCGGCTTAAGCCAGCCTCTCTGGCCAGGCAGTGCGGTCGGTAATCTGTAATAACCCATCTTCGGATGGGTTTTTTATGCGCTGAAATTGGCAATTGTACGTTTTGCTGGGTAAAGTAAAGCAAAGTTTGCCAGATGAGGTTGGATCAGGTGTTGGTATTCGTCAGAAAGTTAATGATGCATGTGCTGGTAATTTACGTTGTTGTGCTAGCCATTAATGTCGCCGCAGTAGCCAAACTAAATCCAGCCAATCAGGCAGCGTTAGCTCACACGGAGCAAGACAATCCAGATGCCGGGCGCATCAACTGGGCCATCAATGATGCACCGCCGTTTCATGTGTTGCACGGCGAATATCAGCGCCAGGGCGTATGTGATGTGTTAATAAAAGTGGTGCATCGTTATCTGCCAGAGTTACGGCCTCGTTACCTGGAGATGCCCCAGACCCGGATTTCTCAGGCGATGGACAATAAAGAGCCGGTTTGTTTTCCCTGTATGATATACCAACCTGAAGCTGCAAAAAGGGCCATTTATAGCCAGCCCACTCATCTGTATTATCCGCATCAGATCATCACTAACAACACCACCGCCAAAACCTTACGGGCGCTTTACGGCGAACCGATATCGTTAGATAAACTGCTGGACGACCCCCGTTTCCGGCTGGGTTACCCGGCAGGGCGGCGTTATGGCGTGCTGCAACCCTTGTTAAATGAACATGATCCTTATCTGGCGCGTTCTGGCCCGGATGGTGCTGTAGCTATATTAAATATGATTAGCTCTGGCCGGCTGGATTACACCATTGATTACCCAATGGTTGCTAACTACTTTCAGCAGTTGTATAACCGCAACATGGAAACACTGATAATCGCCGAAAATCAGCAGCCAGTGGCCGGCGCTATTGGTTGTGCCAACAATGCCTGGGGTAAACAGCAGATTGCAGCAATAAATCAGGTAATGCCAGACATTCGCCGTGACCCTGAGTTTTTAGAGGTGTTAAAATTGTGGCACAGTAGCAACAACAACCCAGCCAATGATGATTACGATTATTATAATGAGCAGGGCTTAAAAGCTTTTGACGCGATGGCCGGCAAAAAATCTGAAAATTAACACTTAATGCATTGGAGTAGCACTTGCAGCAACAGGGTAGTTTAGTCTGTGTCGGCACCGGCATGACATTGGGTTCGCATATCAGCCCGTTAAGCCGCAGTTATATTGAACAGGCCGACGTGGTGTTTTTACTGGTAGCCGATGGTATTACCGAACAGTGGTTACAGCAGATGAACGCTGATGTCCGCTCGTTGCAGCCATATTATCAAACCGGCGTATCACGGATGCTTAGCTATCAGCAGATGGTGGCGGCAATGCTGGCCGAAGTGCAGCTTAATAAGAAGGTGGTGGGCGCCTTTTACGGCCACCCCGGGGTATTTGCCTGGGTGCCGCATAACGCTATTGCTCAGGCTAAAGCCGAAGGCTTTGCCGCCCATATGGAACCGGGCATTTCAGCCGAAGATTGCCTGATAGCCGATTTAGGCATAGACCCGGGTACCTATGGTTGCCAGCATTTTGAAACCAGCCAGTTTATGTTTTACAAGCGCACTATTGACCCGGCCGCCTACCTGATTTTATGGCAGGTGGGGGTGGCGGGCGATCGCAGCCTGGCCAAACGCAGTACCGATGGCCGTTACCGGCAGTTACTGATAGAAGTTTTGGCCGAGCATTATCCGTTAAGCCACCAGGTTATTTTATATGAAGCGGTAACCTTGCCTATTCAACAACCACGGATCACCCAACTGGCGCTGGCTGAATTAGTTAGCGCAGAGCTGGATCCGAAAACCACCCTGGTGATCCCACCGGCCAGCAAAATGATAGTTAACCAGGCCATATTAGATAAGCTGGCCGCCTTGCAAGCTGATGATCAGAACAATGAGTCATGTTAATTGCCTCGGCCTTTGCTTTCAAAGCTCAACATTTAACGTACGCTTTCTTGCTGCTGCAGATAGCGCATTTTATCAGCAGCTCTACACCAGCCCGGCGCTGATGCGTTTTATTGGCGAGCCTTTAACACCCTTGCAGGCAGAGCATAGCTTCAGTAAAGCGTTGCAACAGAATCAGCGTGCCTTAATGGCGAGTGGGGCAACAGCCATGGTATTTTTCACCGTGGCATGCAACCGCACTAACCAGGCTTTAGGGTTAATGAGCGTACGCCTTGAATCTGTAGCAGCCAACAACCCGTTGTATCGGCAACCGTTGCTTGAACAGCGTTGTTTTGATGCAGAGGTTGGTATTATGTTACTACCTGAAGCGCAGCAAACGGGCCTGGCCCTGGCGGCGTTGGGTGGCTTATGTCAGAAATTACAAGCCACCGCTGGGCTCAATATCCTGAAATGCTTTACTGCAGAGGCAAATATCGCAGCAAAAAAGCTGGTTAGCCGTTTGGGCTTTGTGTATTGTAGCGAACATAAATGCTATCAATGGCGTAAAAATATAATTAAAATCACAGGGAGTTTAGCATGAATAATATACTGCAGCTTTTGCAAAAATTAGGTGAAGATGCGTCACTGCGCCACTTGCCTGCTACACAGTTAGAGCAAGTATTAAACCCGCTTGATTTCGATCCGGCAGTGAAACAGGCAATTGCTGTAAAAGATAACGAAAAACTGGCTAGCTTATTACTTACAGATAATAAAATAGTTTGTATGATATTTCCGGCAGAAGAACCGACGCCAAGCGATAAGCCTGCTGAAGAGCCCGTAAAACAACCGTCTGATACTCCTGAGCCTGCAGAACATGATATTAAAAAGGCTGGTTAAATCTGGTGTCAGGAAATAAAAGGACTTGATGACGTGAAGTCGTTACTGATTGCGACAGGGATAGTGTTGCTGCAGTTAGCTGGGGTTGAGCCGGTGAGGGCTGCCGATGATAAGATATCTCCGAGAATTTTTGAAACGTCAGCTTTGCAATTAACTGTGCGTCAGCAAATGGCTGAGATTGATCAAATCAGACTGGAAGATCAGCTTCGCTTTAAAACTGAATTAGCCAGAATAAGGCAACTACCGGTAACGCTGGCGGCCGACCAAGAATATCTGGCCTTGTTGACAGCATATGAACAAGCCTTGCAAGGTCAATATGACAAGGTGCTGCCAACCTTAACTCCACTACTTGATGTGTCAGCCAATTCTGAGTTTCTGATCCGGGCTCAGGTAATGGCCGTTAATGTGTTGCTGTTGTCGAATAACTATACGCTGGCGTTTACTTATCTTGAACAGTTGATAAACAGTATTCCGTCAATCCGTGACCCAGAGTTGTTAGCGCAAGTAATCGTTATAGTGATGTTCACCTATAACCAGCTAGAGAGATACGATCTTACACTCTTGTACAAACGTTATATCGATTTTTCTGCAATTTCTGCCAAGCTAGCCTGCCGGATCAGAGTTATTATCCTTGATGCCAAGTATCAACAAGCCAATGTTGTCGTCGGTTCTGACGAGGCTAACCAGCTGATTGATGAATGTATTGCTGTCAGAGAAGTAATTCCGGCCAATTTGGCCAGAAAAGAGCTGATGCGTGATCAGTTAGCCAGCAATGATAACAAGTCCGCGCTGGCTATTTATCTGCAGCATAAAGCTGAAATTGAACAAACCAGGTATCCGATCCTGATTTCGCAATTCGCTGCTCTGGCCGCTCAGGCGCACTTGTCGCTGGGGGAAATACAACAAGCTGAGTTACTGGCGGAGCAAGCACTCAGCGCCGCGCAATCCAGCCCGAATAATCCGGCGTTGGTAGAGGCTTATAATACCTTATATCAAATAGCAAAAATGCAGCAGAACTACCAGCAGGCACTTAATTATTTTGAGCTGATGCGCCAGACGGAAGGCGAGTTAAATGCGAACAAAGCCTCGCAGCAGGCCGCCTATCATATGGTGAAGTCGGAAATTGAATTAAAAAATCAACGGATTAGTTTGCTGGACAGAGATAACGAACTGCTGTTTTTACAACAAAGTATTTATCAGCAAGAAGCTAAAAACAGCCGCTTGTGGTTAATTCTGGCAACCTTAATCGGCTTTACCGCTTTGGTGCTGGCCTATCGCGGCCTGACCGGGCGCAGGCGCTTTAAGCTGATGGCCGAATATGATCAGCTAACAGGAATAAGTAACCGTTACCACTTTAATAACCAGGCCAGGCTGGCCATTAAGTCTTGCCGGGCCAGACAGGTGCCGGTGGCGGTTATTTTGTTCGACCTGGATCATTTTAAAACCATAAACGACCAGTTTGGCCATGCTACCGGCGATTGGGCGCTGCAGCAAATCGTGCAGGCCTGTAAGCAGTTTATGCGCTCGAACGACATTTTCGGCCGGATTGGCGGTGAAGAATTTGTTATTATGATGCCGGGCTGCGAGCTGGATAAAGCCACCTTACTGGCTGAGATTTGCCGTGATGCCATTGTCGGCATTGATTGCAACAGCAGCGAACATCAATTTAGCCTCAGTGCCAGTTTTGGAGTGAGTGGCAGCAATAGCAGCGGTTATGATGTTAAGCAGTTACTGGCCGACGCCGACAAGGCGATGTATCAGGCTAAAGCAAAAGGCCGTAATCAGGTTGTCGAATTTCAGCAAACGGTAAGCTGACAATCCGAGCTTGTCAGTCGTTACCGGCTTGCCATCGAATGGAGTAGTAAATATGGTGCAGCAGTTAATCGCCGCAGGTGATTTTCTTAAACTTACTTTAGCTAACCCGGATGGGCTGGCCCCGTTCAGTTTCAGCCTGGACAATGGCACTCAGGTGCAGGTTTGGGATAGCGGGGTAATTTGTTTTGAACCTGAGCAAGCCAGTAATGATGATCTGGTGTTGTCCTGCGGCATTCATGGCAACGAAACGGCGCCTATTGAAATTTGCGCGGCTATTGTGCAGGACATCCTGACAGCGCATTTAGTGCCTAAAGTAAGGCTGCTGGTGCTGTTTGGTAACCCGGCTGCCATTAATGCCGGTAGTCGGGAAATCACCGAAAACCTGAACCGGTTGTTTTCAGGCTATCACAGCAAAGGGGCGGGGTTAATTAATGCCGAACGGCACCGCGCCAAAGCGTTAGAGCAGTATGTCAGCCAGTTTTACCAGCAGTTACCCGTAACCAGTCTGGCAACGCGTAACCGTAGTTTGTATGATTTACATACGGCGATCCGGGGCTCGCGCTTTGAGAAATTTGCGGTATACCCGTACTTGCATGGCAAACCCTGGCAGCAGGCTGAATTTGTGTTTTTAGCCGCCTGTGATGTGAATACGGTGTTGCTGATGCAAACGCCGGCGACCACCTTTAGCTACTATGCGTCCCATAGCCATGGGGCCAACTCCTTTACTATTGAACTGGGCAAGGTTAAGCCGTTCGGCCAAAATGAGATGGCGCGCTTTGCCAAAGCAAACGACGCCTTGCGTGCTTTGATCAGGGCAGAGCCGGTTAAAGCCGCCCCTTTTGCCAGTAGTCAGTTCAATATATATCAGGTATACCGCTCAATTATCAAACAAACCCAGGATTTTAAATTGCACTTTGCCGACGATATTGAAAACTTTACCTGTTATCCGCCAGGAACTCTGTTGGCAACAGATGGTGATATTGAATATCGGGTAGAGCGGCAAGGTGAAGCGCTGATATTCCCGAACGCCAACGTCGCGATAGGGCAACGTGCTATGCTGATGGTGGTACCAACCACTGTTACCGATAATCTGGGGTAAAACGCCTGGTTTGCTGGAGTAACAGCGCTGACCGACAGTAAATATAACCTGACAGCTCAGCGGGCTGTCAGGTTTTTTTGTACCCGGGTACGGTTGCAATGCAGTTTACGTAAAGGTAAAGTTCCCGGCAAATAACGATAATCGACAGCGTGTCCACAACCCAAGAGATAGCTATGACAAACCCTAATAACGCCACCATCACCACGGTGCATACTGCAGCTTTTACTGCCGGTGATGCGTTAAAAATTCCTACTCTGCGCATTCTTAAAGACGATGGCAACCTGTATGACGGTGCCGACAAACCGACAGTGGATAAAGCCACTGCACTGAAAATGTATGACACCATGGTGTTTACCCGGGTGCTGGATGAGCGGATGCTGGCGGCACAACGCCAGGGCCGGATTAGCTTTTATATGCAATGTCTGGGTGAAGAAGCCACCACAGTGGGTAGCGCAGCGGCGTTGGATGAGCAAGACATGATTATGGCGCAGTACCGCGAACAAGGTGCGCTGCGTTATCGGGGCTTTAGCCTGGAACAGTTTATGAATCAGCTGTTCTCCAATGAAAAAGACTTGGGTAAAGGCCGGCAGATGCCGGTGCATTACGGCAGTAAAGATATTCACTATATGACGATTTCATCGCCACTGGGCACCCAAATTCCTCAGGCAAGCGGCTACGCCTATGCCCAGAAACTGCGTGGACTGAACAACACCACCATTTGTTACTTTGGTGAGGGCGCGGCATCAGAGGGCGATTTTCATGCTGGTTTAAATATGGCGGCGGTACATAAAGCGCCGGTGCTGTTTTTCTGTCGCAATAACGGCTATGCCATTTCAACTCCGGCCAATGAGCAATTTGTCGGTGATGGTATTGCCTGCCGGGCCGTCGGTTATGGCATGAAAGCGCTGCGGGTAGATGGTGCAGATATACTAGCGGTATATCAGGCCACCAAAATGGCCCGCGACTATGCGCTTGCACATAACGAGCCGGTATTAATTGAAGCCATGGCCTATCGTTTAGGCGCGCATTCGTCATCTGACGATCCCAGTGGTTATCGCTCAAAAGAAGAAGAAGAAATGTGGCGTAAAACAGACCCGATTTCCCGCTTTCGTTTATGGTTGGTGAAACAGGGCTGGCTGGATGAAGACGCCGATAAGGCAAAAATTGAAAAGCTGCGTACTGAAATTCTTGATGCCTTAAAAGTGGCTGAAAAAGTGGCTAAGCCTGGCATAGAACATTTAATTTCTGATGTATATCAACAGCCTATCCCGGCGTTGCAACAACAATTAGATGAATTAAAACAACATATCAGAAAATACCCGGATGCTTATCCGGTGACGTCGGGGAGACTGGATTAATGGCAAAAATGAATATGCTGCAAGCGATTAACAACGCGCTTGATTTAGCCATGGCTAAAGACGATACCGTAGTATGCTTTGGCGAAGACGTTGGCCATTTTGGCGGGGTATTTCGTGCCACCAGTAAATTACAGGAAAAGTACGGTAAAGCCCGCTGCTTTAACACGCCACTAACCGAGCAGGGTATAGCCGGTTTTGCCAATGGCATGGCCGCGCAGGGTATGAAGCCGGTGGCGGAAATTCAGTTTGCAGATTACATCTTTCCGGCGTTTGACCAAATCGTCAATGAAACAGCTAAGTTTCGTTACCGCTCAGGTAACGAGTTTAATGTGGGGGGGTTAGTATTTCGTAGCCCCTATGGTGGTGGTATTGCCGGTGGCCATTATCATAGCCAGTCACCAGAGGCCTATTTCGCCCACACCCCGGGTTTAAAAGTGGTGATCCCGCGTGACCCCTATCAGGCAAAAGGCTTGCTATTGGCGTCAATCGCCAGCCAGGATCCGGTGATCTTTTTTGAACCGAAAAAACTGTACCGGGCGTCAACAGGCGAAGTGCCGGAAGAGTATTACGAAATTGAGCTGGGTAAAGCCGAGGTGGTGCGTGAAGGTAAGGACGTTACGGTTTTAGCCTGGGGCGCCCAGATGGAAATCGTCGACAAAGCCGTGGCAATGGCGCAAGAGCAGGGCGTGTCATGCGAAGTTATTGATTTGCGAAGCATTCTGCCCTGGGATGCCGATACCGTAGCAGCGTCTGTAATGAAAACCGGCCGGCTGGTCATTAACCATGAAGCGCCATTAACCGGCGGCTTTGCCGGTGAAATTGCTGCTACTATGCAGAAAATGTGCTTTTTGCAGCTGGAAAGCCCGATTGAACGGGTTTGTGGTATGGATACACCTTATCCGCTGGCACTGGAAAAAGAATATGTTGCTGATCATCTTAAAACCTACGAAGCCATTATGCGCTCGGTTAATTTCTAAGGAGGCAGCATGAAACAGGATTTTATACTGCCGGATATCGGCGAAGGTATCGTTGAATGCGAAATCGTTGACTGGTTGGTGGCGGAAGGCGATAGCATTGTTGAAGATCAGCCGGTGTGTGATGTGATGACTGACAAAGCCCTGGTGCAAATTCCGGCGGTACATAACGGTGTGGTCAGCAAGTTGTATTACGCTAAAGGCGAAATTGCCAAAGTGCATGCACCGCTATTTGCCATGGAAATTGCTGACAGCCCGGTTAGCGCCGCTGAGCCAGCTAACGCCGCAGCAACCGGACCCAGCGTAAGTACTGTGAAAAACATGTGTGAACCGGCAAGCAGCACGGAAGACTTTATTTTACCGGATATTGGTGAAGGCATAGTGGAATGTGAAATTGTCGACTGGCTGGTGGCAGAAGGTGACAGCATTGTTGAAGACCAGCCGGTGTGTGATGTGATGACTGACAAAGCCCTGGTGCAAATTCCGGCGAAATATTCCGGGGTAGTCAGTAAGCTGTATTATGCCAAAGGTGAAATTGCCAAGGTGCACTCGCCATTGTTTGCGATGCAAATTGCCGGGCAGGCTGTCGCTGTTAATACCACAGCACCCGCTCAGCGCCCTGTGCCAGCCGAGCATGGTGCCAGCGAGCAGAGCGTCAGTCATGCCACGGCAAGTGCTGCCAGCGGTAAAGCACTGGCCAGCCCGGCAGTGCGTCGCCTGGCCCGGGAGCTTAATATTGACCTTGCCAAAGTAGCTGGGTCCGGCGAAAAAGGCCGGGTATATAAAGAAGATGTCAAAGCCTTTGCCAATGGCACTCAGCCGCAGACAAGCAGCCGCTTAGCTGCAGCACAGAGCAACGCATCGGCTAGCCAGTCAGCAGTAGCTAATGCTGATCGGGTTGAGCCGATTAAAGGCATTAAAGCTGCGATGGCCCGGCAAATGGCTGATTCAGTAGCCAGCATCCCGCATTTCACCTACTGTGAAGAAATTGATTTAACTGCGCTTATTGCACTGCGCTTGAGCCTGAAAGACAGCTATGCCAAACAAGGCGTTAAGTTAACCATGATGCCATTTTTTATGAAGGCGATGTCATTGGCAATCAAAGACTTCCCGGTGATGAATAGCCAGCCTAATGCTGATTGCACTGAGCTGCGCTACTTTAGTGAGCATAATATCGGCGTGGCGGTGGACTCGAAAGTAGGTTTGCTGGTGCCGAATGTAAAAGGCTGCCAGGCTAAATCGATTATTGATATTGCCCGTGAGCTCAGCCGCTTAACTGATTCTGCGCGCGAAGGGCGGGTTAGCCCGGTAGATCTGAAAGGCGGCACTATTACCATCTCTAATATTGGCGCTATAGGTGGCACGGTGGCCACGCCCATTATCAATAAGCCTGAAGTGGCGATAGTGGCGCTGGGTAAAGTACAAACATTGCCGCGTTTTAACGCCAAAGGTGAGGTGGAAGCCAGACAACTGATGCAGATCAGCTGGTCAGGTGATCATCGGATCATTGACGGTGGTACCATTGCCCGCTTCACCAATTTATGGAAGCAGTATCTGGAACAGCCATCAGCCATGCTGGTTAATATGATTTAAGCAGTTGGCAAGCTGCTGTGTTTCTGCTAAAAACCCACGATGCTAGTGGGTTTTTTTATAGCCGCAGCGATGGCTGATACAAGGAAGATACATGTACGAATTTGAAGATTTACGGGTATTGGTTCAGGCAAAAAGCCCGTTAATTATTATTGAAACTTACGAAGAGCTGCGGGCATTGGCGCTGATTAAACGCCTGGCCGTTAATTTAATGCGGCCGGTATTCCAGTGGACCATCACTGATGGTTTGCTGCGCACCGATCGGGAAAGTAGCCCGCAAGCCTTTAATACCGAGCCGGCGCAATTGCTGGCACAGATCAAAGGTACCCGCAGCCCCGGTATTTACGTGCTGTGTGATTTTCATCCATTTTTACATGAGCCACGCCATATCCGTTTTATCAAAGAAATTGCCCAGGCCCATGATAGCTTAGGCCATACCCTTATCTTGTTAAGCTACGCCTTAGATACCCCACCAGAGCTGGCGCGGTTAACTTATCGCTTTCAGTTGTCATTGCCAGGCGATCAGCAAATACGGCAGATGATCAGCGAAGCGGCTGATAAATATAGCAAGGAGCATGGTCAGCTGGTGGAGATGGCCGCGCCGGATGTCAGTGCCCTGGTACAGAATTTACGCGGTTTAACCTTCGATGAAGCAAAGCGGCTGGCCTATAAAGCAATAGTGGATGATGGCGCTATTACGCCCGCCGATATTCCCAGGATCAATCGCGCTAAATTTAACTTGTTACAAAGCGCCGGTACCTTAAGTCAGGTGTACGACACCCGGCAGCTGGATGATGTGATTGGCCTGAGCAATCTAAAACGCTGGCTGGCGCAGCGGCAACAGGCATTTATCAAAAACGGCCCGGACACGCCCAAAGGTCTACTGCTGACAGGGGTGCAGGGCACGGGTAAAAGTCTGGCCGCTAAAGCTATAGCCGGCGGCTGGGCATTGCCACTACTGCGGCTGGACATGGCGGCGCTGTATAATAAATACATTGGTGAGACTGAAAAAAATCTTAGCCAGGCGCTGGCACAGGCAGATGCGATGGCGCCCTGTGTGCTGTGGATAGATGAAATAGAAAAAGGGCTGGCTGGCGGCGATAACGACAATGGCGTGACCCGTCGACTGTTAGGCACCTTGCTAACCTGGATGGCTGAGCGGAAAACAGCAGTATTTATGGTGGCAACGGCAAATAATATTGATGAACTGGCGCCTGAGTTGTTACGCAAAGGCCGTTTCGATGAAATATTCTTTGTAGATTTACCCGATAACGAGCAAATTAAAGCCTTGCTGGCATTACATTTAACCCGGCGCGGCCTGACCCTGACTGACGCTGAGCTACAGCAATGTGTTGCGATGGCGCAAGGTTTTTCCGGCGCTGAACTGGAGCAGGCGGTGGTCAGTGCCACATATCGGGTGCACAGTGATGGCGAGGGGTTTAGTCTGAATCATTTAGTTTCAGAGCTGGCTGAAACGCAGCCGCTGTCGGTGGTGATGGCTGAGCGGGTGGCCAGTTTGCGCCAGTGGGCGCAGCAGCGCTGTGTTATAGCCTAGCAGCGGATAATAAGCTGATGCCTGATAAAGCCGATAAAAACCAGCTGCGTAATTTCTATATACCCGAAGAGCAATCGGTTTATTTACTTAACGCTAACGACGCTAAAAAATTAAAAGACTGGGTAGCGCTGTGTATTGAAGAACTAGAGAAACTGGGTTACCGGCAAATTGAGCTTATTGGCAAAGGCGCTTATGGTTTTGCTTTTGCCGGTTTTGGCCAGGACAACATATCTTATGTGTTTAAGTTTTCCCGGGTTAATTTAGCCCAGCATATCCAGGAGCGGCTGGCGGATGAGGCTTATATGCTGTCATTGGTTAAACACCCGGCTGTACCGCCTTTTATCACCTATCAGGTGATAAAAAAACAGGGTATTTTAATGATGGGCCGTGCGCCCGGCATAGACTTAGAACAATACAGTTTGCAAGTAGGGCGCTTGCCGGTGCGGTTGTTAATAGATATTGCCGTGCAACTGGCCGAGCTATTGCTTTTTTTGCGTCAGCCGCATCCCGCCAGCCAAAACTTACCCATCATTCATGGTGACATTAAACCCTCTAACCTGGTGTTTGACGAAGCTACTGGCAAAATCAGCTTAATTGACTGGGGCTCCAGTGTGCACGCGCAGCTGGACTGCCATGGCCAGTTTCTGGCCAATAATGTGATGCAATTAATGTCGGCGGATTTACAGCACTCTAATGCCAGAATGGGCGACGTGTATTTTATCGGGCCCGAGCAACGTGCAGGCGAGTTGTCCAGCCCGCGTTTTGATGAACAGGGGGTTGCCAGTACCTTGTATGCTTTGGCATCTGCCCAGTCATGCCGCTTTGGCCGGCTGGCTATTCCGGCGCGCAGCTTAGGTTTGCCGGTAGAGTTTGCCACGCTGCTAGATAGTATGCTGGCGGATGATCGCAGCTTACGCCAGCAGGCCGGTGATTATTTTATCAGCCGGATGCCGCAGCTTAGCAAGCTGGTGCTGCCTGCTATTCCGTTGCTGGCTGATACGCCGTTATTGCCGGTGTGGTGCAGTGAGCAGACACTGGAGCTTGATACGGTGGTGTACTCGTCTCGTAAATCATTTTTACGGGAGCATCAGGCAGATGCAGATTTACATTATGTTGATGACGTACAACTGGAGCGTTATTACAAAAACTATCTGGAGGGAATGGGCGATACCGAAAAAGCCTTTATTGCTGCGGTGGGTCGCCTGGCGCGTTATCCGGTGGTGGGCGGGCTGGCCATTCATTGGCAAGCCAGTGGGGTATACATTGATTCCAGTTTAAATTTATACAATGCCAGCTTAAAGGTGGCATTTAGTCACGCGGTTAACAATGTGGTTAATCTGGGGCGGGCTATTGGTAAATTAGGGGTTTTTAAGGCCTGCTTATTTGACGCCCGCAATACTATCCATATCAGCCGGGAAAGTACTACAGTGCCTTTTGAAGTGCCGGAACAGGCCAGGATCCACTACCAACTGGCAAGTGTGTTAAGCCAGGAAGATGCCAGTAAGCAGCATTCGTACTTTGAAGATGGTAAGGATCCTGATGAGCAGCTGGTATTGCCCGATGCCATTATGGATGATATCGCCCGCTTAAATCTGTTACGTCATACCGGCTGCATTATTTTTGAAGTGACACCACTGTATATGAAGGTACACAGCTATTACCGCTTGCTGGATAACGCCGTGGAAGCGCAGTTTGCCGGCTTGTTACAAAGCATTCTGCGTAAAGTGCCGCTGATCAGTGGTGAGGGGGTGGGTGGTTTTATGAAATTGCCCTACAAAGATACCCGGTTCTTCGAGCATCAACCGCAAACTGCTGCCTGCTATTACCCGGCAAATCCACGTCAGATGCTGCAACAGCGCCAGGCTTTGGATGATTTATAACCAGTTTTGTGCAGCCGCTTCAGAATTCATGCTGGTTGAGGCAGTGTTTCACACTAAAAAGGTTTAAATTAACCGGCAAACCAAGTAATGTAGTGTCTTTGATACTTTTAACCAGAAACCGCGAATTGATGTCTAGCGAAAAGAACGCTCAATATAGCTTGCTGTTAGCGCAAGCCCAGGCTCTTATAGCCGATGAACCTGATGTAATCGCCAATATGGCAAACCTTAGTGCGCTGTTATTTAACAGCCTGCCTGATTTAAATTGGGCAGGTTTTTATATTATGCGCGACGGTGAGTTAGTATTGGGGCCTTTTCAGGGCCAGGTGGCCTGTGTCAGGATCCCGGTAGGAAAAGGGGTTTGTGGTACGGCGGTTGCCACCGGTGAGGTGCAGTTGGTTGAAGATGTTCATCAGTTCGAGGGCCATATAGCCTGTGATGCCGCCAGTAATTCTGAGATAGTGTTGCCACTGCATAGCAATGGCCAGGTTGTTGCAGTACTGGATATTGACAGCCCTAAACTAGCGCGTTTTGACAATATTGATCAGCAGTACTTAACTCAGTTAGCAGAACTGTTTGCTCCACGGCTCAGCGGCTTAGTATGAAAGACCAGCTAACGGTGCAGGATTACCTGTTAAATCTGTCTGAGGTTGGTGACTGGGATGGTGAAGAAGAACTGGTGGCTGACCGCATAAATACCATTATTCATGTGGTGTGGGATGCTTTACCAGACGAGCTGGCAACGGCACAGATTGAACAATTAATGCCACAACTCTGGCAACAATTAGGTGCTGACACCGTATTGCTTGATGTGGATGAAGATGAATTAATCGGTTGGGCGTTAACATTTATGCGCCAACAAATTGAATTGGGCATTGACGATGCTGAGCAAGCTGCAGCGGCAGAATCAGAATCAGCAGACATTGATGTAGATGATGAAGAAGAGTGAAACCTTAATGACAACCTCCACTGAAGCTGTAAACACACCACCAAGCATGACCACAGAAGCGGCAACAACCGATAGCCCGGCAGACGTAAGCAAGTTAGCGAACGTCAAGGAAGTATTGGCGTATCTGGCTGAAAAATTCCCACTTTGTTTCAGTGTCAAAGGTGAAGCTAAGCCACTTAAAATTGGTATTTTCCAAGATCTCGCTGTGCAGTTGGAGCAGGATAATCTGGTGAGTAAAACCCAGCTGCGTCAGGCGCTGCGGGTGTATACCTCGAGCTGGCGTTATCTGGAAGCAATCCAGGTAGGTGTTGCGCGCGTAAACTTACAAGGTGAAGCCGGCGAGCAGATTGACCAACAGCAGGCAGATCACGCACTTAACACCTTAACTGACAGTAAGCAAAAAGCGGCTGAGCTGCGCAAAGCGCGTATTGCTGAGCAAAAAGCCAAAGCGAAACCGGCAGCAGAAAAACCTGTTTTCAAAAAAAAGCCGAACAAAACGGCAAATAGCAGCTCTAACAGCACTACGTTAAGCAGTAAAGCTGTGGCAAAGCCGATTACTCCGGCTGTGGTAGCGCCTGTGTTGCAGGCTGTTGCCACTGAGCAGCTTAAAGCGGGTAGCTCGGTACTGGTTAAATTAGGCCAGTCACCGATGACAGCAACTGTGCTGGAAGTCAGTAAGGACGATGTCACCGTGCAACTGGCGTCTGGTATGGTGGTAAAAACTCGTCGGGAAAGTTTGTTTCAGGCCTGACCAATACAGAGTAGCTTATGAAGAAATTATCCATTTTAGCGGCAAGTTTAATGTTGGCTTTCGCCGCGCAGGCTGAGCCAGAGAAATCAGAAGACAGTCTGGTGCTGCCGATTGTTTCCCAGGCATCTCATCATGCTACGGCCAGCAAAAGGATAACAGCGCTGTTTACTCGTAGCCATTATATGCCGGTGCAACTTAATGACGAGTTGTCCGGGCGTATCTTTGATATGTACCTTAAAAATCTCGATTACTTTCGCAATGTGTTGCTAAAAGCGGATGTTGATTCCTTTATGCGCTTTCGGGATCAATTTGATGATGGTTTAAACAAGGGTAATTTAAATTTTGCCTTTGATATGTTTAACCATACGCTGGAACGCCGCGCTGAGCGCTTTGATTATGCAATTAGTTTGCTGGCGCAGGAATTCGATTTTACGACGGATGATGTTTATCACTATGACCGCGAAGCGGCCGACTGGCCAGTCGATCAGGCAGAGCTGAACGAGTTATGGCGCCAGCGGGTTAAGTTTGATGCGCTTAATCTTAAGCTGACCGGCAAAACCGATGATGAAATTCGCGATATTCTGACCAAACGCTATCGCAACAGCCAAAAACGGCTGAGCCAGACCAACAGTGAAGATGTATTTCAGTTAGTGATGAATTCTTTTGGCCGGGCCATTGAAGCCCATACCTCTTACCTGTCACCACGCAATGCTGATCGTTTTCAGCAGGAAATGAATTTATCACTGGAAGGTATTGGCGCGGTGCTGCGGGCCGAGGAAGATTACACGGTAATTCAGAGTTTAGTGCCGGGCGGTCCGGCGGATCAGACCCAGAAATTAAAACCCAAAGATCGCATTATTGGGGTTGCCCAGGATAAAAAAGACTTTGTTGATGTTATTGGCTGGCGGCTGGATGATGTTGTTGACTTAATTAAAGGCCCTAAAGGCAGCACGGTGCGGTTGCAGGTGTTAGGCGGTAATGATATTGCGTCTAATAAAGCGGACGTTGTCACCATAGTACGCGATAAAATCCGGCTGGAAGACCGCGCCGCCAAAGCAGAAGTGCTGCAGCCTAAGCTGTATCAGCTTGAACATAATATTGGTGTGATCAGCATTCCTGGTTTTTATAACAATTTGGCAGATGATGTTAAGAAGCTGCTGGTTGAGTTAAAAGAGCAGAAAGTAGATGGCGTTATCGTTGATTTACGCGGTAATGGTGGCGGCTCACTGCAGGAAGCAACCTTATTAACCGGCCTGTTTATAGATCGCGGGCCGGTCGTACAAATTCGTCAGGGCGATGGCAAGGTGTCAGAGTCTGCAGATACCGATGGTATCAGTTATTATGATGGCCCCCTGACAGTGTTGGTGGATCGTTACAGCGCCTCAGCGTCTGAAATTTTTGCGGCAGCGATGCAGGATTATGGCCGTGCTTTAATTATTGGTGAACAAACCTTTGGTAAAGGTACTGTGCAGCAGCACCGTGGCCTGGGTCGCATCTATGATATGTTTGAAGAGCCGCTTGGCAGTGTGCAGTACACTATTGCCAAGTTTTACCGGATTAATGGCGGTAGCACCCAGCATCAGGGCGTCATACCGGATATTCATTTCCCAACGGCAATAGACCCGGCGGAGTGGGGCGAGAGTAAGGAACAGTTTGCCTTACCATGGGACTCCATCAACTCAGCAAATTATGCCAGCGTGAATGATATGCAAGTGCTGGTACCTGTGCTGCTGGAGAAACATCAGCAACGGATCGGTAAAGAGCAGGAGTTCAGCTATTTACTCTCTGATATTGATGATTATCAACAACGGCAAAATGATAAGACAGTGTCGCTGAAAAAAGCTGTACGGATCAGTGAGCGGGATAAGGAGAAAGCCCAACAGCTTGCCCGGTTGAACGAGCGGCTGGCCCGGTTTGAATTACCGCAAGTGGAGTCGGTAGATGATGCACCTGAACTTATCAGCGAACTTGATCCTTTCCTGGAAGAAGCTGCCAGTATCACTGCAGATTTATTAATGGTTAGCAGATTGGCAAAAAAATAATAAGTAGTTTCATTTAAACGGCAAAAGCGGTATTTATTACCGCTTTTTGTTAGGCTGATAAAAATAAATAATAATTATAAAGGTTAACTATGACAACTCGGGGTGTGTTCTCATCACGGCTAGGCTTTATTCTGGCTGCTTCTGGTTCGGCGGTAGGGCTGGGTAACGTTTGGGGCTTTCCATCGCAGGTTGCCAGTAATGGCGGTGCCGCTTTTGTACTGATGTATTTGATTCTGGCTTTTGTGCTGGCATATCCGGTGTTAATGGCCGAGTTGTTAATTGGTCGCGCCACCGAGTCCAATGTGGTTGATGCCTTAGGTAAAGTTAGCAACGGCAAGTCAGGTCGTTGGGTTGGTATGTGGGGCATTGCCACAGTGTCACTGATTTTAGCTTTCTATGGCATTGTCGGTGGCTGGATGCTGGCCTATACCGTTGAGGCAGTGGCAAGTTTCGTTGGTTTTGACCAGCTGTCGCAATGGTTGCTCGGTTCGTCAATCTACCGCAACATACTGTTTTGTGGTATTTTTATGTTGCTGACTGTTGGCATTGTCAGCGGTGGGGTCGTCAACGGAATTGAACGTTGGTCGGTACGCTTAATGCCAACCTTGTTTGTGTTAATGTTACTGCTGTTTGCTTATGTTATGACCCAGCAGGGCGCATTAACCGGATTAAAAGTGTACCTGCTGCCTGACTTTGCAGAAGTACTTAACCCGCAGTTGCTGATCAGTGCTATGGGGCAGGCCTTTTTCTCAATGTCACTGGGGGTAGGGACCATGCTGATCTATGGCTCCTATGTCAGTCACAAAGAAAATTTGCCCAAACTGGGTGCTTCAGTGGCTTTGGTTGATATTGGAGTGGCGGTGTTAGCGGGGTTATTGATTATTCCGGCGATGTACGTGGCACTGCATAATGGTGTGCAGATTTTTGCAGAAAACGGCGAATTGTTAGCTGGTGATACCCTTATTTTTACTGTACTACCGGCGCTGTTTGCCACCATGGGCGCGGCGGGGCTGATCATTGCTTTTGCTTTTTTCCTGCTGATGTCGATAGCGGCCCTGACATCCTCAATTTCGATGCTGGAAGTGCCGGTATCTTATGTGGTTGAGAATCGTAAAGTCGCCCGCAATAAAGCAGTCTGGTTGATTGCAGCTATTATTTTCTCGCTTAGCACCCTTATCCTGTTTAACTTTGATACGCTTTTCGGTTTTGTTATTGCCTTAACAACCCGCTACAGTCAGCCATTGCTGGGCTTAATGTTGTGTATTTTTGCTGGCTGGATCTGGCATAGAAACAGTATTTTAGCAGAATTGAAAAAGGGTGATGCACAGGCGGAGCATAGTCTTTTCTGGCGAATTTGGCCCTGGTATGTCAAGTTTGTATGTCCGGTGATTATTCTGCTGATGTTTTATCGGTCTTTATAAGTATGCGTAGCAAGTCCTGCCCCTAATAATAATAATGAAGGGCGCTACCGGCGCCTTTGCTAAATGGAGTTACCTTAATGTCTGAAAAACATCCAAGCTTTCTGGATGCGGCATTGCCGCTGATTGTGCTGATTATTTTATTGTCAGCCTCGGTCTATTTGTTTGGCAGTGATTCGTCCTATGGCCCAAATCAGATAGCCCTGTTTATGGCGACAGCAGTGGCGGTGGTTATTGGCCTGAAAAATGGCTATCAATGGCAAGTGATGGAAAAAGCCATGGTGAAGGGCATTTCATTGTCGCTGGGCGCGGTGTTAATACTGTTGTCGGTAGGGGCGCTGATTGGTACCTGGATGCTGTCGGGAACGGTACCCACCCTTATTTACTATGGTTTACAACTTTTAAGCCCCAGCTGGTTCTATGCCGCCAGTTGCTTGCTATGCGGTATAGTGGCAATGAGTATTGGCAGTTCATGGACCACGGCCGCCACTATTGGTGTAGCGTTAATCGGTGTGGCGTCCGGTCTGGGGCTGTCGCCGGCTATTACCGCTGGCGCTATTGTTTCTGGCGCGTATTTTGGCGATAAATTATCACCGTTAAGTGAAACAACTAACCTGGCACCCGCAGTTGCCGGTGCTGATTTATTTGAACATATCCGGCATATGCTCTGGACCACTGTGCCCAGCTTTATTCTGGCGTTATTGTTATTTACGGTAATTGGCTTTAACAGTGAAATAAGTGCTGACTTTGCCCGTATCGCGCAGATAAGTGAAGTGTTGCAGCAGCATTTTGCTATCAGCCTGGTATCCCTGGTACCGCTGCTAGTATTGCTAGCGATGGCAATTAAAAAAGTGCCGGCGTTTCCAACGGTTTTTATTGGTGCTTTATTGGGGGCAGTCTGGGCTGTACTGTTTCAGCAGGAATTGCTGGCGCAACTTATCGACAGCAGTATACCGGCAGCCGTGGCGGTATTTAAACTAGTCTGGCATACCTTTTATGCTGGTTTTGCCGTTGAAACGGGTGATGAGAACCTGAACGATTTACTCAGTGGTGGTGGCATGGCCAGCATGTTGAACACAATCTGGTTGGTTTTCTGCGCCATGATGTTTGGTGCCACCATTGAGAAAATAGGCTTATTACGGAAATTTGTGCAGTCGATATTGTATTTCGCCCGCAGCACGGGCTCATTAATTACCAGTACCATAGCAACCTGTTTTGTTACTAATATTCTGACCGCAGATCAGTACATGTCGATAGTGATGCCGGGGCGGATGTTTAAAGAGGAATATGAGCGTCGTGGTCTGGCGCCGGTGAACCTGTCCCGCTCGCTGGAAGATGGCGGTACCATTACCAGCCCGTTAATCCCTTGGAATACCTGCGGTGCTTATATGCATGGTGTACTGGGAGTCAGCCCGTTAGACTACGCATTTTATGCATTTTTCAACTTAATTAACCCCTTGTTGTCTATTATATACGCTTATCTTGGCATTAAGATCCTGCGGCTGACCCCGCCGTCTGCCGAGCAGCCAACAGCAGAATTGAAAAGTTAACAGCCAATAAAGTGCCTGATAATGATCAGGCTTGTACTGCATGATATAAATTGACGCAGATGCGCTAAGCAGGAGTGAATATGAGCAGTAATTCAGCACGTAGCAGCCGCAGTCTGGCCGACTATCGGCAACCGGATTATTTAATTCCTGAAATTGAACTGACATTTGAATTAGCCGCAACGGTTACCCGGGTCAGCGCACTAATGCAGGTTACCCAGCAAACTGCGGGGGCACCGCTGGTGCTGGATGGCCAGCAACTAGGGTTGCACTATATTGCGCTGGATGGCGTTGAACTGCCTGTTGAGCGTTATCAGCTGACGGCGGATCACCTGATAATTGCTGATGTACCCGCCGTATTTAGCCTGCAAATTATTACTGAAATTAACCCTGCAGATAACACGGCGCTGGAAGGGCTTTATCTGGCAGACGAGGTGTTTTGCACCCAATGCGAGGCTGAAGGTTTTCGGCGTATTATGTATTATCCCGATCGGCCAGACGTATTGTCGGTTTATACCACCCATATTATTGCTGATGCAGCTGATTATCCATTTATGCTGGCCAATGGCAACAAGATTGCTACCGAACAACTGGCAAATGGTAAAACCCGGGTTAGCTGGCACGACCCTTTTGCTAAGCCTTGTTATTTGTTTGCGCTGGTTGCTGGCAATTTTGCCTGTATTACCGACAGTTTTGTGACCCAAAGCGGGCGCAATGTTGCCTTGCAATTGTTTGTTGAGCCCGGCCAGCAAAGTAAAGGCGGCTTTGCCATGGCCGCGCTGAAACGCGCCATGCGCTGGGACGAAACCCGGTATAACCTCGAGTATGATTTAGATATTTACATGGTCGTCGCTGTCGATTTCTTTAATATGGGTGCCATGGAGAATAAGGGGCTGAATGTCTTTAACAGCAAATATGTGCTGGCCGATGACAATACTGCGACTGATAAAGACTATTTCAATATTGAATCGATTATTGGCCATGAATATTTTCATAACTGGACAGGTAACAGAGTAACCTGTCGTGACTGGTTTCAGTTAAGCCTGAAAGAGGGGCTGACGGTTTTTCGGGATCAGGAGTTCAGTGCAGATATGGGCTCGGCGACCCTGAACCGGATAGACGCGGTTAAGCTGATCCGCACCGCCCAGTTTGCAGAAGATGCCGGGCCTATGGCGCATCCCATCCGGCCGGAACAAGTGCTGGAGATGAATAACTTTTATACCGTCACTGTGTATGACAAAGGCGCAGAAGTTATCCGGATGCTGCAAACATTGCTCGGCAAAACTGGTTTTAACCGTGGGCTGGCGCTTTATTTACAGCGACATGATGGCCAGGCGGTGACTTGTGATGATTTTATCAGTGCCATGCAAGATGCAAATAACGTTGATTTAATGCAATTTCGCCTCTGGTACAGTCAGGCGGGAACCCCGACAGTAACACTGAATCAGCAGTATGACGCTGATAGCGCTACGCTGAAAGTTAGCGTAAGTCAGCATACTGCTGCCACAGCCGGGCAAGCCAACAAGCAGGCGTTGTTAATTCCGTTGCAAATACAGCTGTTAAGTGAAGATAAGGTGGTAGATCAGCAACACCTGCTTGTGTTGCGCCAGTCTGATGAGGTCTTTAATTTCACCGGTGTGAAGAGTGAACCGGTGATTGTCTGGGAAAACTTTTCGGCGCCGGTGAAGTTACAACAAGATTATCAGCTGCCTCAGCTATTGCTGATTGCCGATCAGGCTGCGAACGGTTTTGCCCGCTGGGACGCGATGCAGGTATTTTGGTCGAACCTGATCCGACAGCAGATAGCGCAACCGCAAGCCTTGTTGCAGCTGCCTGAGGCATTGTTAACTGTCATGCGTCAATGGTTAGCGCAGCCACTGGCAGACATGGCGCTGACGGCTGAGCTATTAAACCTGCCAGATTATGACACCCTGGCAGAGCAGTATCAGCAGATCCCGGTTGATGCCATTCTCAGCAGTTTGACGGCGATAAAACAGCAATTAGCAACATTGCTGGCTGCTGACTGGCAGCAATGTTATCAGGCAATAAAGACAGCACCTTATCACTACACTGAGCAGGCCGTTGCCGCCAGAGCACTGAGGAACCGCTGTCTGAGCTATCTGGCGCTGGGCGATCGCGGAACTGAATTTATTACCGGCCATTATCACAATGCAGACAATATGACTGATAGCATAGCGGCGCTCGCTGCAGCGCAGCAAGCCAAGCTTACCTGTTTCAATGAGCATGCTGCGGATTTTGCCAAAAAATGGCAACATGATGTGCTGGTAATGGACAAATATTTTGCATTAATGGCCGCAAATCCTGCCGACGACGTTTTCGATAGTTTAACCCTCTTGACGACGCATCCGCTGTTTAGCTGGAAAAACCCGAACCGGGTGCGGGCAGTATATGGTGCCTTTAGTATGCGTAACCCGTTACAGTTTCATCGTCAGGATGGCAAGGGGTATCGTTGTCTGACTGACGTAATAATCACCTTAGATGCGATTAACCCGCAAGTTGCTGCAAGATTGGTTACCCCCTTACTGGCCTGGCAGCGCTTTACTGGCGAGCGGCGGCAACATCTGTTACAGCAGTTACAGCAACTCGCTGCTAAACCAACATTAAGTAATGATTTATTTGAGAAAATAACTAAAAGCCTGCCATGAAACGACAGTATCTGTTTAATGCCTATCTGGCGAAGGAAAAGTGCCTGCAGTATTACCAGGGCAAGCTTCGTTATGTGGTCGTTACCGCAGATTCGGGAGAGCGGATCCAGCTGGCATTGAAACATTTTCAACCGTTTTTTTCTGATTTAGGGCTTCGTGGTCGTTTCCGGCTATTTTTACTTGAAAACGGGGCTTTTCAGCAACTGGAAAAAATTAATTAGAGTTATTACTTTAAACGGTGGATTGAAACAAAGGTTTGCAGTTCTATCTGGTTTGACCTTTAATTTCATTAGCTTATGAGATAGCTATTCCAAGCTTGAGACGGCGATTAAACTGAAAATGCGATATTCTTAATCGGCTCAAGCGTCGATAAGTAAAAATTGAATTAAAATCAACACATTTACGCAAGCAGAAGCCTTGCTAACACCCTAAAATGATGTAATTATTTCTGTGATGCAAGCTGAGCTCCGAGCAGTTGGTTCAGCATAATAATTAAAAAGACATAAAACATACCTGCAGGGACAGGGGGGAGATCACAAGATGAATAGAAGGCCTAATACTTTTTATAAAAGTCCGTTAGCCTTGGGGGTTGCATCTGCATTATTGGCGTTGTCCATAGTGCCTGCGCAAGCAGCAACCTTTAATGTTGGCAATTTTCAGGTTGTATTCGATTCAACCTTTTCTTACGGTGGCAGCATTCGTACTGAAGAGCGCAACTGGGATACAATTTCAAAAGTAAACCATCCCCGGTTCGACTGGACAGGTTATGGCTATTACCTGGACGGCAACGGTAACCCCAATTTTAACAGCGTTTATGCCAACTCGCAGATATGGGAGCAGCCAGGCGCTTATTCTAGCAATGGCGATGCAGGTAATCTGAATTATGACCGCGGCGACATGTTCAGCAGCATGTTTAAGGGCTTGCATGAATTATCGATCAGTGGCGACAATATTGGTCTGTTTACCCGCTTTATGTATTTTTACGATTTTGCCGTTGCTGATAAAGATCCGGCTTATACCAACCCGTTAAGTGGCAACAGGGTAGATCCATGCTCTGATCGCAGTGCCCGCGAGCTGGCCTGTAAAGATTTCAGGCTGTTAGATGCTTACGTTTATGGCAACTTCAGCTTTAACGACGGCATGAATCCGGTCTCGATCAGAGTCGGTAATCAGGTACTGAGCTGGGGCGAAAGCACCTTTATTCCTCACGGCATTAATATCACGCCAGTGGATGTTGGTATTCTGCGGGCACCTGGTGCCGATTTAAAAGAAGCCTTTATTCCGGTTGGG
Organism: Arsukibacterium ikkense; assembly: GCF_000987775.1. Taxonomy (GTDB): domain Bacteria; phylum Pseudomonadota; class Gammaproteobacteria; order Enterobacterales; family Alteromonadaceae; genus Alishewanella; species Alishewanella ikkense. Next base: position 210,477 of record NZ_LAHO01000003.1, on the reverse strand, counting down.
ATGGTGACATTATCAATTGGTTTAACTGATAACCTGTCAACTGAACTGTTTTACCAGTACGACTGGGAACAAAGCTATTTACCAGTTCCCGGCAGTTACTTCTCAACTAACGATTTCGCTGGTCGCGGTGGCTATGCGCAAAATGTGCAGTTGGGTTTTGCCGGTAACCCGGATATCGATATGGATTTCCTGGTGGGCGAAATGAACACCTTATCGATGTTTGCGCCTCAGTTACTGCAGGTTATTACTAATCCGAACAGTACTGCGCAACAGCGAGCTGATGCGGTGAACCTGGCCATTGCTTATCCTACCAAAGTTACCTTGCGTCCCGATGGCAGTGCCGGTGAAGTTAAGCCTAAAAATGGTGGCCAGTACGGTATTAAATTTGAATATTATTCAGCCGATTTGAATGATACTGAATTTGCATTGTATTACATGAATTACCATAGCCGGGTACCGGTAATATCCGGTATTGCGTCAGACTTCAGGGTTGGCGCTGACCCGCAGTCAGGCCAGCTGTTAGGGGTGCTGCAATCTCTGGGCTATATGGCAGCAAATCAGGGCCAGATTACCAGCGATAACATCGCCAATATGAGTATGTTTTCGCAGGCATTACTTGAATATCCAGAAGATATTAAGTTGTATGGCTTTAGTTTTAACACAACCTTAGGCGGTACTTCGGTTGCTGGTGAGATTGCTTACCGTAAAGACGAGCCGCTGCAAATTGATGATGTGGAAATTCTGTATGCGGGTATGCCAGAGCAACTTGCTAACGCGGGGTTGCGTCCTGATTTAGGCGGCATTTCACAAATTGGCCGTTTTATCGGTGATAAGGTGGGGCCAGGCCAGTTTGCTCAGGGTTATATCTTAAGCGACACAGTACAGGCACAGATGACGTTTACCCATTTATTCGGGCCAATGCTAGGTGCTGACAATTTTACCATGCTGGGCGAAGTAGGGGGTATCCGGATCAGCGACATGCCTTCATACGACGTATTACGCTTAAACGGCCCGAATACAGACCGTAGCGGTGGCCCTTTAATTGGGGTTAATGGCCCTTCACAGGGTCTGCATACTGGTTTGTCAGATGGACCGGAAACCAATCCGTTTCCAACTGCGTCAGCCTGGGGCTATCGTATTCTTGCTAAAGCCGATTACAACAACGTGTTCGCCGGTGTAAATTTATCTCAGCGAATTGTGTTTGCGCATGACGTGAACGGCATTACGCCAGATCCATTGTTTATGTTTGTTGAAGACAGAAAATCACTAGCTTATGCGGTAAGTTTTGATTACCTAAGTAAGTGGTCAGGTGAATTGTCGTACAATTGGTTCTGGGGCGGTAAAGGGACGACTAATAACGTTGCCGACCGTGATTTTGTATCTTTTAATATTAAATACTCTATTTAAGGGACGAGAGCCAATTATGAAAAAACTCACCCTATTATCTTCTGCTGTTGCGCTGGTGTTTAGCTGCAGCGCTCTGGCAAAAGTAACGCCTGAGCAGGCAGCCAGGTTAGGTAATGACTTGACACCGGTAGGCGCCGAGAAAGCAGGAAACGCAGATGGTACTATACCGGCATGGACCGGCGGTATTACCAGCGCGCCGGCAGGTTATACCCCAGGCGACCATCATCCGAATCCGTTTGCTGACGATGCTATTCAGTTTACGGTTGATAAATCGAACGTATCAGAGCACAGGAACTTTTTAAGCCCCGGCATGATCCAGTTGTTTGATATTTATCCCGATACGTTCAAAATGAACGTGTACCCAACCCGCCGCAGTGCGTCTTATCCGCAGTACTTTTATGATGCGACTAAGAAAATTGCCACTGAAGCGGAGTTAGTGCAGGGCGGTAACGGCTTAATAAACGCCGCCATTGGTATTCCGTTCCCAATGCCAGCTACTGGTTTGGAAGCGATTTGGAACCATATTGTCCGTTATCGTGGCGTTGCGGCCAGCCGTAATGGTGGCCAGGCTGCCCCTACAGCCAATGGTGCTTATACTATTATCGGTTTCGATGAGCAGATCATGTTTAAGTACTCACACCCGGATGCGACGCCTGACGCTTTGGAAGCTGAAAACATTTTGTTCCGCTTTAAACAAAGTGTCACATCGCCGGCACGTTTGGCGGGTACTGCCTTGTTAGTGCATGAAACCATGGATCAAGTGGCAACACCGCGTCAGGCATGGACATACAATACCGGCCAACGCCGGGTACGTCGTGCACCAAACGTGGCTTATGATGCCCCGGGTACTGCGTCAGATGGCCTGCGTACTACCGACGACTTTGACATGTTTAACGGTTCACCGGATCGTTATAACTGGGAGTTGAAAGGTAAGCAGGAAATGTACATTGCCTACAATGACTATAAATTGCACAGTAAAGATGCTAAATACGCCGATATTCTGATGCCAGGTCATATTAACCCAGATTATGTGCGCTGGGAGAAGCACCGGGTGTGGGTAGTGGAAGCAACCTTAAAATCTGGCACGCGCCATGTGTATGGCAAGCGGGTATTTTATATCGATGAAGACAGCTGGCAGATCCACATTGCTGACTTGTATGATAACCGGGGTGATATGTACCGGGTAGCGGTAGCGCATGGCTTGAACTATTATGAAGTACCCACTCACTGGAGTACGCTGGAAGTGTATCATGACCTTAATTCTCGCCGTTACATCGCTATCGGTCTGGATAATGAGGACAGAATGTATGACTTCTCGGTAAGTCTTTCAGATAACGATTTTACGCCAGCGGCACTGCGCCGTGAGGGTGTTCGTTAACTTGCAGGCTTAACAGAACGGCTGGCGTAAGCCGGCCGTTTTTTTTTGAATATCTGTTGTTGCCATTAAACCAACATGCATTGGCAAACGGCAGACAATTTTACAGCACACTTAATTAAAGAGTAGTTACGCTTCTTATGTTGAAAAAACTTATTTTGGCTGGCAACAGTGCGTTACTGTTAGCCATGGCGTCACAGGTAATAGCTGATGAACCGGACTTGCGGTACCAGGCGGCTTATATTATGCCGCTTGCAGAAAAATCGTTGTTAACTGACATTCGCCAGGTGAGTGGCAATTTTTTTGTTGCAGTAGGTGAGCGTGGCCACATTCTATTAAGTCGTAACGGCAACGATTGGCAACAAGCCAGCGTGCCATTGCAAAGTAATTTAAATGCCGTTTATTTTGTTGATGAACAACATGGCTGGGCGGTTGGCCATGACGCCGCTATCCTGGCCACTACAGATGGCGGTTCCAGCTGGCAAGTGCAGCAGTTTTTCCCCGAGCCGGATAAGCCACTGTTAGATGTGTATTTTCGTAACCGCCAGCATGGCATTGCAGTGGGAGCCTATGGCTTGTTTTATACCACCACTGATGGCGGCAACAGCTGGGAGCAGTCTTTCTTTATAGAATTAGCCGCCGAAGACGATAAAGAATATTTGCTCGACTTACAAGAAACCGATCCCGATAGCTACCGTTCAGAGCTAAGCTCAATATTGCCGCACTTTAACCGACTGTTTGCCGATGGTAATACCTTATATATGGTGGGCGAAGCAGGCTTTATTGCCAAAAGTGCTGATTTTGGCAACAGCTGGCTGCGCATGGAAGAATTTTATAACGGCTCATTATTTGATTTGCATCGTACTCCGGAAATGGGCTTGTTAGCCGTAGGCTTACGCGGCAATGTATTTCGCAGCGACGACAATGGACAAAGCTGGCAGCAAGTTGAAATTAGCGAGTCAGCCACATTAAATAGTGTCTTTAGTGACAACGCCGGTAACGTGTATCTGGCAGGCAACGCCGGCACGTTACTGCAAAGCCGGGATGACGGTCTGACCTTCACTGACCGCTCCGAAGCTGATGGCAAAGCTATTTTAAATGGCCTGGTGCTGCAAAACCGGATGTTACTGGTTACCGAGGTTGGCATTAAAGTTTTAAACCTGGATAAGTCTGAATAATATGAGTGTAAATTCGCTGGTTAATAAATTTGAATACGCATTATTCCGGCATCGCCTTATGGTGTTGCTGGTGTTTCTGGTGGTTACTGTTGGCTTGCTGGTAAAAGCGACCGACATCAAGCTGGATGCGTCTTTTACCAAAAATATTCCGCTAAAGCATGAATACATGCAAACCTATTTACAGCATGCTGAAGACTTTGGCGGCGCCAATAATGTATTAGTAGCAGTATGTGACGCCAGCGGCGATATCTTTAATCCCACTTTTTTTGAAACCTTTCGTCAGGCCCATGATGACGTACTCTATACCTCTGGCGTTGACCGGGTATTGGTGAAGTCACTGTTTAGCCCCAGTACGCGCTTTATTGAGGTGGTCGAAGACGGTTTTGCCGGTGGTCCGGTTATTCCAGCTGACTTTGTTGCCAACAGACGCGGCCTTGACCGGGTAAAAGCGAACGTGGAAAAAGCCGGTATTGTTGGCCGGATGGTGGCAGACGATTACAGCTGCGCCATGATAACCGCCCAGTTGCTGGACATCGATCCTGAAACAGGCGCTGCGGTCGATACCCTGGCCTTTGCTGCCACGCTGGAGCAGGATATTCGGGGCAAGCACCAGAGCGATCAGATCAGCGTGCATATCATTGGTTTTGCCAAAATGGTGGGCGACGTTGCTGACGGTGCCAAAGGTGTCGTGCTGTTCTTTCTGATTGCTATTGCAGTTACCACCTTAATGGTGTTTTTCTTTTCCAGATCGGTGATGTTAACAATATTGCCAATTGCCTGTTCGCTGATTGCGGTAGTGTGGCAAATGGGCTTGTTGACGGTATTGGGCTTTGGGATTGACCCCATGTCGATTCTGGTGCCGTTCCTGGTATTTGCCATTGGTGTAAGCCATGGCGTGCAAATGATTAATTCGACGGGCAAACGCGTCGCGGCAGGGATGGATGCCAAAACAGCTGCTGAAGCCAGTTTCCGTAAATTATTAGTGCCCGGCGGTGTCGCGTTATTATCTGATACTATTGGTTTCTTAACGCTGTTAATCATTGAAATTGGTGTGATCAGAGAGCTTGCCATTACCGCCAGTTTAGGTGTTGCCGTTATTATTCTGACTAACCTGATCTTGCTGCCAGTGCTGATGTCTTATGTGAAGTTCAGTGCCGCCTATAAAGCCAGAGTTGCCGCCCCTTCAGTAAAAGCCGATAAGTTCTGGTATGCATTATCAGCCTTTGCCACCAAAAGGTTTGCTTATGGCATTATCGCAATTACGGCGCTGCTGTTTGCGGCCGGTTACTGGCAAAGCCAGCAACTGAAAATTGGTGATTTGCATGCCGGTGCGCCGTCACTGCATGAAGATTCGCGCTATAACCAGGATACTTTTTTAATCACCGATCGTTTTGCTATCTCGGTTGATTACATCAATATCATGGTTGAAACCGTGCCCAGTGCCTGTACTGAGCACGGCATTATGAACCGGATTGATCAGTTCCAGTGGCTGATGGAAAACGTAGCCGGTGTGCAATCTGCGGTATCTCTGGCCTCAGTTTCAAAAAGCATTAATGCTGCGTATAACGAAGGTAACCAGAAGTGGCGGGTATTACCGCGTAACACCCAATCTCTGGTGCAAGCCAGCTCCAGGGTAGAAACCAGCACCGGGTTGCTAAACGCGGATTGCTCAGTTATGCCGGTTATGGTGTTCTTAGAAGACCATAAAGCCGAAACTATTGAGCGGGTTGTTGCGGCGGCTAAGCAATATGGCGCTGAACTGGGCGACGAGCAAACCCGCTTTATGCTGGCATCTGGCCCCGCTGGCGTGATGGCCGCCACTAATGAGGCAGTCGCTGCGGCCCAGCAACCAATGATGTGGTATGTGTACGGTGCGGTTATTATTTTGTGTTTACTGAGTTTCCGTTCATTGCGGGCCACTATCGCTGTGGTGGTACCCCTTTATGTCGTATCGGTATTAGCAACCGCGCTTATGACCAAACTACAGATTGGTTTAACAGTATCAACTTTACCCGTTATTGCGCTGGGTGTGGGTATCGGTGTCGACTATGGCATTTATATTCTGTCGAGTATGAGCCAGATGCTACGGGACGGCATGCCGTTACGTCAGGCGTATTTCGAAGCGTTAAAAGAGCGGGGCAGTGCCGTACTCTTTACCGGTATTACTTTGGCGATTGGCGTAAGTACCTGGGTATTCTCTGCCTTAAAGTTCCAGGTTGATATGGGTATCCTGCTGACCTTTATGTTTATCGTAAATATGTTGGGCGCTATAGTGGTATTGCCGGCATTGGCCGCACTGTTCTGGCGAAAAAATCAATAACAGCAGAAATTAATTTCTGCATGTTTAAACATGAAAATGGCCGAAAGGCCATTTTCTATTTAGGTGAACTGAATAAGTTGTCAAAAGCCTTAAAAACCACTGGTTTAACCAGCACAAAAGCCGGAAATAGTGCTTCAAAAGCGCTACAATAGTCACTACACTGCGCAGCAGACAAGACCTTGTATGTTAGGTAGAACCAGCTGTTCAAAGCTGTGCTCTGAAAAAGGATACAATAATGGCACTGATAGACGGTCATCCCTCTGTACTACTACAAAATGTAAGCAAACTGATAACTCAAAAAGTAAAAGACCAGCCCAAGCTGGTCGAAAAATTTGTTTATACCTTATATGGCAATATGTCGAACGAAGATTTAGTGGGCCGCAATGACAGCGACTTGTATGGCGCCGCTTTGAGCTTATGGCAAACCTTTAATCAACATGCACAACCAGAAGCACGCATTCGGGTGTATAACCCGGAAATTGCCCGCCACGGCTGGGAATCGAAGCATACTATTGTTGAGATAGTGGTGCAGGATATGCCTTTTCTGGTTGACTCGGTGCGGATGGCGTTAGCCCGTCATGGCATAGCGGCGCACTTGCTGCTGCATTATCCGTTGCAAACCCAACGGGATAAAGCGGGGCAAATTACCGATTTCTTTAAACTCGGCAGTAAAACCAGTTCCAGCACCCAACAAACGGTGTTTCATATTGAAATTGATCGCCTGACTGACCATGCCACCATTGATGCGCTGAAATCTGAACTGCACTCTGTGATGGAAGATGTGTCATTAGCGGTACAGGATTGGCAGCCTACCCGGCAAAAACTGCTTGATGTGATTAAAACCTTTGCCAGGCACAGCGGTAAAGCGGCGGCTGATGAAATTAAAGAAACCACTGATTTCTTAAATTGGTTAGCGAAAGACAACTTTACCTTGTTAGGTTATCGCGAATATAAAATTAACCCGGTAAAAGGCGATTATAAAATCTCCGGGTTGGATGCCAGCTCATTAGGCTTGATGCGTCGCTCTGAATCCCGTGATTTAATGTTGTCAGAACTGCCGGATACCGGTCGCAAGCAAGCATTAAGCCCAACCGTATTAGTGTTAACCAAAACCAATAATAAGTCGCGGGTGCATCGGCCTGCCTATATTGATTATGTTGGGATAAAGCAGTTTGATAAAGACGGTAAGGTGACTGGTGAACATCGGTTTATCGGTTTGTATTCCTCGTCACTTTATAACAACAGTGCTGCCGATATTCCGTTGTTAAAAAGTAAGCTGGCCCGGGTAATGGCCATGTCTGAATTTGCCACCGGCACGCATGCCTATAAAGCCTTGCTGAATATTCTGGAAACTTATCCACGCGATGAACTGATCCAGGCCAGTGCCGAAGAGTTACTGCATGTAGCAATGGGTGTGCTGCAAATGCAAGAGCGTGATATGACGCGCTTGTTTATGCGCAAAGATGCTTTTGGTCGTTTTGTTACCGCCATGGTGTATGTACCACGTGAGCGTTATAACACCCAACTGCGTAAAGACACTCAGGCTATTTTGCAACAAGCGCTGGGCACCGACGAGCCGGTAGAATTTACTACCTATTTTTCAGAATCAGTGTTGGCCCGTACCCATTATCTGGTGCGGATCACCGATAGCCATGTCGAGTATAAAGTGAAAGATATTGAACGTAACCTGGTTGAAGCAGCCCGTACCTGGGAAGACAAATTAGAAACGGCATTAACCGGTGTCTACGGTGAAGCCCGTGGCCGTGAGTTAGGTCGTAAGTACGTTAATAGTTTTCCGCGCGCTTACAAAGAAGAAATGTTGCCAAGCGATGCGCTGGTTGATATCGGTAAACTTGAGGCACTGACTGACGACAATAAGTTAGAAATGCTGTTTTACCGGCCGCAGGAAGAAAGTAAAGACAGCAAAGCGGTGCGGTTAAATCTGTTTCATAAAGACCATCCTATTCATTTATCTGATGTGTTGCCGATGCTGGAAAACTTTGGTTTACGGGTTATTGGCGAAACGCCTCATGCTGTGAAATGCCCGGCAGGCTCGGTCAGCTGGATTTTAAATTTCTCGATGGAACTGAACGGTGATGTGCCGCTTGATTTCGCTGCAGCACAGCAGAGCTTCCAGTCTTCTTTTGCCAAGGTGTGGGCAGGCCAGCTGGAAGACGATGGTTTTAACCGACTGATTTTAAGTGCAGGCTTATCGGGCCGTCAGGCGTCAATTATCCGGGCGTACGCGAAGTACAAACGGCAAATTGGTGGTACTTTTAGCCAAAGTTACGTTGAGAGTACTTTTGCCCGCTATGCTGAACTGGCGGGATTATTAGTGCAATTGTTTGATAAGAAATTTGCGCCGGCCTCTAAGGCAACAGCCAAAGCGATAGAAAAGCTGGAAGAGCAAATTAATGCCCAGTTAGAGAATGTAGCCAACCTGGATGATGACCGGATCATCCGTCGCTTTGTGTATATGATAAACGCGACCTTACGTACCAACTACTATCAACCGGCGGCAGATGGCAGTGATAAGCCTTATATTTCTTTTAAAATTAAGCCGGATTTAATTCCGGACATACCGTTACCGTTGCCCATGTTTGAAATTTTCGTCTATTCACCACGGGTAGAAGGTGTGCATTTGCGCTTTGGCAAAGTGGCGCGGGGCGGTTTGCGTTGGTCAGACCGACGGGAAGATTTCCGCACCGAAGTACTGGGCCTGGTAAAAGCGCAGCAAGTTAAAAACACTGTTATTGTGCCATCAGGTGCGAAAGGCGGTTTTGTCTGTAAGAAGCTACCAGAAACCGGTGGTCGTGATGCTTTTATTGCCGAAGGCAAAGAGTGTTACCGTACCTTTATTCGGGCTTTGCTGGATGTTACCGATAATATCATTCAGGGCAACATTGTTCCGCCTAAAAATGTCACCCGCTTAGATGAAGACGACCCGTATCTGGTGGTTGCTGCTGACAAAGGTACGGCGACGTTCTCTGATATTTCCAACGGTATTTCAGAGGAATACAGTTTCTGGTTAGGCGATGCTTTTGCTTCTGGCGGCTCTAATGGTTACGACCATAAGAAAATGGGTATTACGGCCCGTGGTGGTTGGGAAGCGGTGAAGCGGCACTTCCGCGAAACCGGCATCGACTGTCAGACCACCGATTTTACCTGTGTGGGTATCGGTGATATGGCCGGTGACGTATTTGGTAACGGCATGCTGTTATCCAGGCATATCCGGCTGCAGGTTGCGTTTAACCATATGCATATCTTTGTTGATCCGAATCCGGATGCCACCAGCAGTTATGACGAGCGGCAGCGGCTATTTAATCTGCCAACGTCTACCTGGGACGATTATGACAAATCACTGATATCGGAAGGGGGCGGCATTTTTGCCCGCAGTGCCAAAGCCATCAAATTGTCAGCGCAAATGAAGGAGATGCTGGGCACCAGTAAAGCCAGCATGACCCCAAATGAGCTGATCCGTGAATGCTTAATGATGCCGGTCGATCTGATCTGGAACGGCGGCATTGGTACCTATATTAAAGCAACGTCGGAAAGTCATGCAGAAGTCGGTGACCGCGGCTCAGAGGCGCTGCGGATCAACGGTAAAGAATTAAAAGCAAAAATCTTTGGTGAGGGCGGTAACCTGGGCGCAACCCAGCGTGGCCGTATTGAATTTGCTGCAAACGGTGGCCGGATTAATACTGACTTTGTTGATAACGTCGGTGGCGTAACCTGTTCAGATAATGAAGTAAATATCAAAATTTTGCTTAATGCGCTGGTGCAGAATGGTGATTTAACGCTGAAGCAGCGTAACAAATTACTCAATGATATGACCGATGATGTTGCAGAGCTGGTGCTGAAGGAATGTTACCGCCAAACGCAAAGCATTACGCTGTCATCATTGCTGGGTGCAGAGCAAATCAAAGAGTACACCCGCTTTATTCATGCGCTGGAAAAAGATGGCAAACTGAACCGGGAACTGGAGTTTTTACCGTCTGACGATGAGTTAGCAGATCGGATGGTAAAAGGCATTGGCCTGACCCGGCCAGAGTTAGCTATTTTAACGGCATACGGCAAGATGGTGTTAAAAGAGCGGCTGGTGTTACCAGAGATTTATGACAATGCGTATTTTAAACGGCAGTTATTTACCGCCTTCCCGCAGTTATTGCAAACTCAGTATGCTAAAGAGATGGAAACCCATCCGCTGAAAGCAGAAATTATCGCCACTAAGTTAGCCAATATGCTGGTGAACGAAATGGGCCCTAACTTTGCGCAGCGGATGCTGGAAGAAACCGGTGCTAACATTGGCGAAGTGGCCATGTGCTATGCAATAGCGCGTGATTTATTTGACTTATCCAGTGTCTGGAAACAGCTGGAGCAGTTAGATAACAAAATATCTGCCGCTTTGCAAAACCGTTTATTATTCCAATTACGCCGGACGATGCGCCGGGCAACCCGCTGGTTTATCCGCCACCGCAATAAAGCGCTGGATATTCAGCAAACCGTTGATTTCTTTAAACCGGCCTACCAGGCTATTTCCCGTGACCTGGCAAGCTATCTGGCAGACGCTGAATTAGCGCAGTTACGTGCTAATGAACAAGATTTAGTCGACCAGGCGCTGCCGGCAGATATCGCCCGTTACCTGACGCAGCTGAGTACCGTGTTCTCAGTGATGGACATCGCCCAGGTTAGCGATAACCAGGCTACGTCACTGGCGCTGGTGGCAGAAATTTACTTTAAATTAGGTGATCGCTTAGATCTGCACTGGTTCCTGGAGCAAATTACCCAGCAGCCGGTTGCCAATCATTGGCAGGCATTAGCCAGAGCCTCGTACCGGGAAGAGCTGGACTGGCAACAACGCTCGTTAACGGCGGTTGTAGTTCGTAATTGTGGTACGGCTTGTGCAGCTGATGAAGTGATTGAAACCTGGCTAAGTCAGCATCAGATCCTGGTTGAACGCTGGCGCTTGATGCTGGCAGAGTTTAAAACCACCAAGAGCCATGAATTTGCCAAATTCTCGGTGGCAATGCGTGAGTTGATGCTGCTAAGTCAGTCAGTTTAATACTGTAATAAGCAGATAGAATGGTTACAATACCCCGATTAACCCCGGGGTATTTTTTTATTATCAAAGGCACCTATGTTTTATTCTTTAGCTAAAAAAGTCATGTTTTCCTGTGATGCTGAACGCTCGCATAACCTGGCGTTGGGTAGTTTAAAGCGCTTAGCCCATACGCCGGCATCATTATTGTGGCGCCAGCAGGTTGCCGCTAAACCGGTAACGGTTGCCGGAATCCACTTTGAAAACCCACTGGGGCTGGCAGCCGGGCTGGATAAGAATGCCGATTGTATTGATGCTTTTGGTCAGATGGGCTTTGGCTTTATTGAGGTTGGCACGGTAACGCCATTGCCGCAGGCTGGCAACGACAAGCCACGAATTTTTCGCCTGCCTGAGGCTGAAGCCATTATTAACCGGATGGGCTTTAACAACAAAGGGGTCGACTATCTGGTTCATAATGTTAAAAACGCCAGTTACAAAGGTGTGTTGGGCATTAATATCGGTAAGAACAAAGATACCAGCAACGAGCGCGGCAAAGATGACTATGTTAGCTGCATGCGCAAAGTGTATCCGCACGCCAGCTATATTACGGTCAATATTTCATCACCGAACACCCCGGGATTACGGGATCTGCAGTTTGGTGATGCCTTGCTTGATTTACTGATGACGGTGAAGAATGAACAGCTAGACTTGCAAGCACAATACGACAAGTATGTGCCTGTTTTTGTTAAAATTGCTCCGGATATGGATCAACTGGCTGTTAATCAGGTGGCTGAAACCTTACTTAAAAGCAAAATGGATGGCGCTATTGCGACCAACACCACCTTAGACCGTTCTTTAGTAGAGGGCCTGGCGCATGCCGAAGAAGCTGGCGGCTTAAGTGGCTTGCCCGTGCAGCAAAAAAGCACGGATATTATCAGACAATTGCGCCAGGCGGTGGGGACAGAGCTGCCCATTATCGGGGTAGGGGGTATCAACGACAGCGCCTCGGCAAAGGCGAAGTTAGCTGCGGGTGCCAATTTGTTGCAAGTTTATACCGGGTTTATTTACCGGGGGCCCACTCTGGTAAAAACGATCGTCGATGGCTTATAAAGATCAGTTTACGATCCTGCTTTATTATAAGTAATTAATCTTTAACAAATTGATCGACCTGCTATAGTGGTGAAAACCATAAAGTAATTCAATAACTTGATTGCAAGGGATTTGACGATGTTAACGCCATCAGAGCGCTGGAGCTGGACGTACTGCGCACAACGCGACCGCTTACTGCTGGATATCAGCGAGCAGTTGCAGTTTTGCTCTGAACTTAGTGCAGCGCAATTAACCGAAAAGCCGCAAGCTAAACCGTTGTCAATGGCCGAGGCGCAGGCATTCTGGAACTTCCGTGACAGTCTGCAGCCGCTTAACCTGACAGACGCCGGTTTACTTGAACTTTGTTTACATGCCCTTGCTGCTGGTTTTGCGCAGCAAGCCGGCCATAAAAGCTGGTATTTTGCTGAGCAGGCGGCTGCTGCTGTGGCAGAATATCAGTTGGTACAGCTTGTTGGTATGCACGGCCCGATCCCGGCCCTGGTATTACAACGTGATGGCGACTGCGCAAGCTGCTTATTATTGACAGAGGGATATAGCCTCAGCGGTAAGCTGTTAAAGCGTTGTAGCATTCTTCGTTTATTGTCTAACCGCTTAGCCCCGGTTAGGCCCAGCCAGTATTTTGCTCAATCAGCCTGACTCATCGTCAGTTTGCCGCCAGCGTGCTAACATAACAACTCAATTCAGCAAAGTCTGCGTTTAATGTTTAAAATTAAAGCACTGTTAACTAAGGCATTTGGGGCAGCACACATTCCAAAGAATGTTGTAGAAAAAAAGCCTGGCAAACGCCGCCGGCTATTGTTTTTGCTGCTGGCGTTATTTCACACGCTGGGCGCACTATCATCCTTAGATGCGTTAATGTCGTCCCGAACCTCGCAGGGCAGTATTGCCTGGATTATTTCATTAAATACCTTTCCTTACGCTGCGGTGCCCGCCTACTGGGTATTTGGCCGAAGCCGCTTTCAGGGCTATGTTATTTCCCGCAAAGAAGCGGACAATGAACTGTTCAGTAAGCATCAGCTGAAAACGGCTAACGTTGAGCAATATTTAATGGCTGCTGACAGGATCAGAGGTAATATTGCTGCAATAGAGCAGCTGGCGAAATTACCATTTCTATCCGCTAACCATGCAAAATTACTGATTGATGGCGAGCAAACTTTTGCCAGTATTTTTGATGGTATCCAGCGTGCTGAACACTATATCCTGGTACAGTTTTACATTGTGCGTGACGATACGCTTGGCCGGCAACTGCAACAACTGCTGATAGAAAAAGCCCGTAGCGGGGTAGCCGTGTATTTTTTATTTGATGAAATTGGCAGCTATCGCTTGTCTAAGCGCTATATCCGGGAGCTGGATGAGGCGGGGGTCGCTGTACGGCCGTTTCATTCCACCAAAGGCCCCGGCAATCGCTTTCAGCTGAATTTTCGAAACCATCGGAAAATTGTCATTACGGATGGCCATTATGGTTGGTTGGGCGGCTTGAACGTTGGAGACGAATATCTGGGCCAGGATCCCCGATTTGGCGAGTGGCGGGATACCCACATGCGGCTTAGCGGGCCGGCGGTACTGAGCCTGCAACTGTCCTTTGTGGAAGATTGGTTTTGGAGCAGTGAGCAACTGCCAACATTAAACTGGCAGGCAAAACCAGCCAATGGCGCCGATATGCCGGTGCTAATAGTCCCTTCCGGCCCGGCAGATCGCTTCGAGACGGCCAGCCTGATGATCCAGCATGCGTTAAACAGTGCCACTGAGCGGATTTGGATTGCCAGCCCCTATTTTGTGCCGGACGAAGGTACCATTGCGGCATTAAAGCTGGCGGCATTACGCGGGGTTGATGTGCGGATCCTAATCCCGGAACGCACCGATAATATGTTAGTGAGTTTAGCGGCCTATGCCTTTGTTGCACCGTTACTTGATGCCGGGGTGAAGATTTATCGTTATCAGCAGGGTTTTTTACATGCCAAAAGCTTTTTAGTTGATGATCAGATTAGCGCTGTGGGTACGGTTAATTTAGACAACCGCTCGTTCCGGCTAAATTTTGAAATTACCGCGCTGGTGGCTGATATCACATTAAATGCGCAATTAAGCCAACAATTCCGGGCTGACTTTGCCCTGTCGCGTCAGATGAGCCTGGCCGAAGTGCTTAGTCGCCCCTGGTATAAGAGGGCCGCCTCGCAGGCAGCAAATTTACTGTCTCCGGTACTGTAAAGTACCAAAGCACTGATGCTAAGTGCCGCATCAGTTATATTTATTATCTTTTTGCAAAACAGGAGTAGCAGGTGGCGACCGCGCTGAATAATCAATATCACAATTGCCAGCAATTTGAACAACTGACGGCACAAAGCCTTAGCAATGGCAGTTTCAGCCGTTTGTTACTTAGCAAATATCAGGGCTCTGAGCCGCTGCTGCGTCTGGAAATCAGCCCTGTGCTGTTAAAAGGTGAGCTGCAACTGCGCTTTTTATCGGAATATCAAACCAACCATATTACCAGAAACTATACGATAACCGACGGTTTGGTGCAGCTGTCTGTGCTGCTGCAGGGCAGTTTTAAACAGGCGCACTTATTTACCACCGAGCAGCAGTGTCAGTTGTCAGTCAGCAAAAAGGGCAAGTATCTGTTGCACAGTCAACGCCAGCAGGCCAGCGCTGCAGCAGCATCGCATACGGCGCACAACCGTGAAAAGCGGCGTTTTGTCGAACAAAACCGGCCATTTCTGGCAGCACTGGGCGTGACAGATGCGCAAGGGCAGATTATTCCGGCCATGTCTAACAAATGGAAACAAATTAATAAATTTATTGAAATACTGCAAGGTGCCGTGCAAGACAGTGGTTTGTTACAAGCAGAAACTTTACATGTGGCAGATTTTGGTTCAGGTAAGGCTTACTTAACCTTTGCCATGCATGATTACTTTTGTCATACCCTGGGCTTAACCGCGCAAATTACCGGGGTAGAGCTGCGGCAGAGCCTGGTTGATTTATGTAATAACACCGCTACCACACTGGCGCTGGACGGGTTACAGTTTGAACAGGGTGACGTAAAACATTTTAAAGCCCGTGGCATTAATGTGATGGTGGCATTACATGCCTGCGATGTGGCCACCGATTATGCCATCCATATGGGGATCCGCACCGGGGCTGAGATTATTATGTGCTCACCTTGCTGCCATAAAGAAATCCGGCCGCAAATGCGTTTGCCAGACGTGATGGCGCCGATGCTTATTCACGGTATTCACCTGGGGCAGGAAGCAGAAATGGTCACCGACAGCTTACGGGCGTTATTGCTTGAGGCTCATGGCTATCAAACTAAGGTATTTGAATTTATCTCGCTGGAGCATACCAGCAAAAATAAAATGATCCTGGCAACCCGGCGCAAGCAAGCCAAAGATAACCATAGGGTATTGCAACAAATTGCCGCTATTAAACAGTTTTACGGCATCCAGCAACACACGCTGGAGCAACTACTGCTCAGTTAAGGTCATCGTAATATTCAGAAATTTAGCGGATAGGTCAGGTATTCAATATAGCGGCTTTGGTCAAGCGTCAGTGGCAATGCTTGCCATAATTGTTCGGCAATAGCATTATGCTGCTGGTAAAATTGCTCGCTTAACATCAGGTAGCCCACCGAGTAATACACCGGCGGCTGTAAAATTTTTAGGGGCAGGGTATCTATTTCCTGCTGATTACCAGCAACACTGTTTATTTCACAAGTGACAGTAGTGGCATCAACCCGACCGGATACTACTAACTCTATAGCTTGTTCGGGTGAATGCGCCCCCACCAGTGTCGCATGCTCCGGCAGCGGCAGTGGCCGGTAACCATGAGGTCTGGCGATGGTCAGCCCGGCTGTGGTATCGCTGATTTTGTGGGGCAAGTCATTATTAAATCGATATGCCAGACATAACGCATTGGTATTAATGGCTTTGGCCGGATCAGGTTGACCGTATGCATCGGTAGGGTAACGGGTGTAATGAGCACGCTCTGCACTGTAGGCTGCCACTAAGGCATCAACCTGGTTTTCCTCTAGCAGTTGCAAGCAGCGCAACCACGGCATCCTTAGCAACTCTAATCCAATACCTGCAGCAGCGGTTGCTTGTTGCAAATGCTCAATGGTCGCCCCCGGGTTTACTGGTATGTCAGCGTTATTACCGGCGTAATAAGGCAATAATTGCTTATCTTCGTAGCAAAACCGCAGGGTTAAACCGGCAGTATTTTCAGCTGGGGTAATGGTGGCAACGGCAGGCACTGCAAAACCCGCAAGTAACAAAGCAAAGCAAATTGCGAAAATAAGCCGGGCAAGCGGCGGGATAATTTGCCAAATCAACTTCAAAATAACAACCTCTAACTTCACATCCAAGAACAAACTAAGCAATTACATTGTTTATCAGTATAGTGTTTATGCTGGTGAACTTCAGGCTAAACCAGCCTCGTTTATCTGGCAATATCTGCTACTGTAAATTAGTGCTTTGTTATGGCTAAACTTATCGTTTACCATATTTTACAGCTAACGTATCCGGGGTTTAGGTGTTAAAACACTTTATTACTAATAATCACCAGTTCAAACCTACCGATCCACAGTATCGTCAGGTTTATCTGATCAACGGCATGCTGCTGGGCATGGTGGTGGTTTTTACATTTTTCTTTTTTATCAATCTGGCATTTTACGCATTGTATACTGTTGCCTTGCTCGATTTTATTGGGGCGGTGCTGGCAGTGACAATACTGCGGCGCTTTCAGTTATTACATCATGTCCGCCAGGCGGCGTATCAAACGGTATTACTGCTGGCCCTGTTTTTATTAGGTTATTTGGGTTTTACTGCGCCACAGTTTTACTCGTTGTACTGGCTATGTATTTTTCCGCCGTTAGCATTTTTCTTACTGGGTAGCCGGCTTGGCCTGATTGCCACAATGTTGTTTATGGCATTGTTAACGATGTTGCTAAGTTGGCGCTCTGCTTCCTGGCCAGCAGACAGTTTTGGCGCCGAAGCATTATTAAATGTTGCTTTTGCCTCGATATGTCTGGTGTTGTTAGTGCATTATTATGAAGTCAGCCGCAATGAAGTAATGCGGGCTTTAGCCATACAACACCGGCAACTGCAGCGGTTGTCTGTTACCGATACCCTGACCGGTTTATACAACCGCAGTAAGCTCGATGCTATTTTAAGCCAGGAAATTTCCCGCTCAATCCGCCATCAAAGCCCGTTTAGCGTTGTGCTGGCTGATTTAGATTTTTTTAAAGCAGTAAATGATAACTTTGGCCATATGGCAGGTGATCAGGCACTGATGTCCTTCGCCGGTATATTATTGCAGCACTGTCGCGAGCTGGATGTGCCGGGGCGCTGGGGCGGCGAAGAGTTCTTGATAGTTTGTCCGCATACCGACATCATCGGCGCAAAACAATTGGCCGAGCGGATCAGAGCCGCGGTGGCGGATTATGATTTTGCCCATGGCAAGCAACTGACGGTGAGTCTTGGTGTGGCCAGTTTTATCCGTGATGACGATGCCAGTACCATTTTAAAACGGGCTGATGATGCGCTGTACCGGGCAAAAGGCAAAGGCCGTAACCGCGTTGAAATATAACCACATACTGGCTTTTCAGGTCTCGCGTAACCATTATTTTCACTCAGGATAAGGCTTTTATGGATTTTCAGTTTACGCCGCTTACTATTGCAGTATGGGTGATGGCCAGTGTGCTGCTGCTGTTGCTCATTGGCCTCTCTGCTAAGCAACGACGCCAGCGCGAGCTGCAATTAAGTCTGGCAAAAAGTGATAATCACACGCAGTTATGGCAACAGCAGTATCAGCAGCTGCAACAACAGTATCAGACATTACAACAGCAACATCAGCAACTGGCTATAGAACACGCCAGGCTAAGTAGTACCCTGCAGGAAAAACAACGGCATTTTGACGAACAATTGCAGCTGCTGCAGCAGAACAAAGCGGTGCTGAAGCAAGAATTTGAATTACTGGCCAATGATATTCTGGAGCGCAAAGGCGAGGTATTTAAAAACCAGAATCAGGAAAGTATGCGCCAGCTGTTGACGCCATTGCAGCAAGATATGCAGGGCTTTCGGCAAAAAGTGGAATACCTGCATACCGAAGAAACCAAGCAGCGCTCTGAACTTAAAGCCGAATTAAAACAGTTACAGGCGTTAAACCTGCAAATAACCACCGAAGCCAGCCAGTTAAGTAAAGCACTGCAGGGCGAGCGGAAAACGCAGGGTAACTGGGGTGAGCTGATGCTGGAAAATGTGCTGGATAACAGCGGCCTGCGTGCCGGCAAAGATTATCAGCGCGAAGCCAGTTTTAATACCGACACGGGTCGGCAACGGCCTGATGTGGTAATTTTTCTGCCGCAGGGCAAGCATTTAATTATTGATGCCAAAACCTCGTTATCGGCCTATACCCGCTATGTTAATGCCGAGGACGATAGCGCACGGCTGCTGGCATTAAAGGCACATATCAGTGCGGTAAAAGATCGGATTAATGAGCTGGCCGACAAAAACTATTACCAGATAGCCGGTTTAAACTCGCCGGAAGTGGTGTTTATGTTTATTCCGATAGAATCAGCCTATGTGGCGGCATTGCAGCATGACAGCCAGCTGTTTCAGCAGGCACTGGATCGGAATATTCTGGTCACCACACCCACCACCTTACTGACCAGCTTAAATATCGTGCGCCAGTTGTGGCGCTTTGAAGATCAAAATAAGCATACTGCGGAACTGGCGAATCGCGCTGAGAAGTTTTATCAGAAATTAAAAACATTTTTAGACAGCATGCAAGGCGTTGGCCGCCAGCTGGATAAAGCCCGGGAAAGCTATGATAAAGCGTTGGGGCAATTAGTCACAGGCAAAGGCAACCTGATCAAACAAGCCGCAGAGTTTAAAGAGCTGGGAGTGGCCGTTAAAACCGAACTTGACCCGGAACTGGTAGAGCGGGCCAGGCTAGAGCTGGATGTTAATATTACTGACAAGGACTGATAGTTTATTGCTGCCAGACCGCTGCCGCTAACTCACTGACTGGTGTACTGCAGCCTTGTTTTAGCCACCTGGCAATGGCCGGGGCCGGATCAGGCAACGGGTAGGGTGTTGCAGGGGCTTGTGCCAACCAGTGCTGCAACAGCTCTGGCATAAATTGGTTAAATTGTAGTGCTTTGCCCATTTTCAGCAGGGTGTGGCTGTTATACGTTTGTTCAATCTGGCCTGCTAATGGCTTAATCAGTAATTTTTTGCCGGCAATTAACGCCTCGCTACATAAACCAAAACCACTATTACAAATTACGCCGCTACAGTGTTGTAAATCCAGCGGAAATGCGCTGCGACTAAGCGGCAGTAGCGTGACATTTTGCTCCAGGCGCATTTCACTGACATTACTGTACAGTTTGAACTGCCAGCTGGGGCATTGTTTTAGCCAGTTAAGCACCACTGACGTTTGTTCAAAAGGTAAGTACACCAGGATAAAGGGAACTTGGGGTATGCTGTGGTGGCCGTTATCGCCAGGCGCAGTTGCTGACGGCAATAAGGGCGGCAATAAGCCGGGAAAGTCAGGTTGCCAGTGCACCCCTAACATATGTTGGGCCGGGGCAAAGCAGCTAACTGCGGTTTTTAGCCAAGCCGCTGACTGCTTACCGGCCAATGGGTAACGCAAAGCATACTGCCGGGCTAATCCTACAGTTAATATCCTCTGACGCTTTGCGGCCCAGGCGCTAACCGGTTCAAAATCGGTTAACACCAGATCATACCCTGACAAATCCAGTTGTCTGACATCACGATAAAATTGCCAGGGTCTTAACTGGCTCAGGGTAGCCAGCCGTTGTACTTTACCGTTTGCCGTGCTGAAGGTAAAACCATTAGCCCAGCGATAGTCACCGAACAGCTCCATATCAAACAGCTGCTGTTGCGGGCGGCCGCTAAACAGAAAATCTACCTCAATATCTTGTTGCTGCAAGGCCGGTAATAAGGCTCTGGCCCGGGTAATGTGGCCGTTACCGGTAGCCTGCACGCCATACAGTATTCTCATTGGCTGGCTGTCATATTGTGCTAACGCCGCTATTTAGCACAATTAGCGCAATAACGCTGCCAAGGCCGGCACCGGCCAGAATGTCGGTGGGATAATGCACCCCCAGTAGTACCCTGGACACGCCGATACCAGAGGCCAGCAGCAAGTAACCGGCAGTAAATTCAGGATAATAAGCCGCCAATAACCAGGCAAACATAAAGGCGGCAGCGGTGTGGCCTGACGGAAAGCTAAAACGATCAGACGGGCGGATCCCGGGCGCCCAGCCATGTTGCAGCGGGCCTTTTGGCCGTTCACGTTGAACCGCATTTTTAAGGAGCAGGTATAAGGGAAGTTCAATCGCGAAGGCCAGTAACGCATGCTGCATAAACTTGCCGCCCTGGTTTTGCTCAAACTGCCAGAGCAGTAACGCAATAATCAAATACAGCGGGCCGTCGCCGCAGCGCGATAACCCCAGGCTGAGTTTTTTTACCGAGGGTAACTGGCCAATTAAATTAACGCGGAAAAACATCCGGGTATCCAGTAAAGTCAGTTTTTGCAATGTATTCATGGCGACTATCTCTGGCGAAACCTGCCACCATTAAAGGTGTTCTAAATGACATCCCCATGAAAAACAGATGAAACATTTATGACTACCCGTGCTAACTAAGTCCGCTAAGCCTGGCTAAGTACCACAAAAGGTCCGGTTCACCCGTTGCTGCTCATTTGCAGGCAGCGCCAAAGCCGCATACTCCGGATTAGCAGTAAAGGGCTTGCGCCAGGCTTGCTGCAGCTGATTAAACACACTGAGATCACCGTGCTCAGTGGCCTGCGAGATAGCTTGCTGCACCAGATGATTACGAGGGATCAAATAGGGGTTTACCTGTTGCATGCTCAGAGTGCGCTGCGTTGCGCTTAAAGCCTCACCGGCTAACCGGCGTTGCCAGGCACTAAACCACTGTTGCCAACTGTGCTTGTCGCTAAATAAGTCCCCGGCAAGCTCAGGCGTATCCAGGCTTAGCTGATAGAACAACAGGCTAAAGTCGACCTTATCCTGTTGCATTAACTGCAGCAGGCTGCTGATCAGCTGTTCATCCTCTTCCCGGGCAGGCACCAGGGCGAGTTTTGCGCTCATTCTTTGTAAATAGGCGGCCTGATAACGCTGGCTGAACGTTTCCAGCGCCGCCGTGGCCATAGCGATAGCCTCTGGCTGGTCTGCATGCAGCAATGACAGCAGGGTTTCTGCTAAGCGGGTCAGGTTCCATAAGGCAATGGCGGGCTGATTAGCGTAAGCATAGCGGCCGCGCCGATCAATAGCGCTGAATACCGTTTTTTCGTCATAGGCTTCCATAAAGGCACAGGGGCCGTAGTCAATGGTGTCACCGCTAATGCTCATGTTATCGGTATTCATTACGCCATGAATAAAGCCCAGGCTCATCCAGTGCGCTACCGTGGCAGCCTGCGCCGCAATCACGGCTTCAAGTAACGCCAGATAAGGCTGCGGCGCCTGAGCACAAGCAGGGTAGTGACGAGCAATCACATAGTCGGCGAATTCAGTTAATAGCCCCTTGTTACCTTGCGAAGCAACATATTGAAAAGTACCAATCCGGATATGGCTTTTGGCCACCCGGCTTAAAATAGCACCGGGCAGCGGCTCATCCCGATAAACCTGTTCACCGCTGCTGACAGCCGCCAGCGCCCGGGTAGTGGGTACCCCCAGAGCATGCATGGCTTCACTGACTAAATATTCGCGGATCACCGGCCCCAGCGGTGAGCGGCCATCGCCGCCTCGGGAAAACGGTGTTGGGCCGGCGCCTTTTAACTGTAGATCATAGCGCTGGCCTGAACGGCTGATCACTTCGGCCAGGAGCAGCGCCCGGCCATCACCCAAGCGCGGCACATAATTGGCAAACTGATGGCCGGCATAGGCTTGCGCCAATGGCTGACACCAGTCTGGCAAACTATTGCCTGCAAACATTGCCAGGCCGGCAGCGCTGGCCCGGTATTGCTCAGGTAACGCCAGTTCTTCGGCCAGTGGTTGATTAAACGCCAGCCATTCTGGGGCGGCAACCGGGGTAGGCTGGCATGGCTCAAACAGGCTGGCAGGTAAGCCTTGATAACTATGTTGGACGGTAAATTCAGGCATAACAGCCTCAGTAACAGAATAATAGTTGAGTATTTTACTCAGGAAATGCCTGCGAAGCCAGCCTTGCTGTAAATGGCTGAATTAATGATTAAATATATAAACGCGTAACCGATTTGGTTACGCGTTTCAGGCTGTCAGCCGCTATACGGGTGTTTTGCCGGCAATAAACCCTGTCTGCTGGCGATTGAACGGTTTTCGCTTGTTATCCGCGTAATGATCAGTTCCAATCAAATCCATTATTTACCGTTAATTTAAGTTATGAAGGTTTGCTTATGATGCTGCGAATAGTGATGGGTTGGCTGTTGTTATGCTGCTTTGTGGTGGTTGCACAGCCGCGGGGCATGCAAGCTGAGGATTACTATAATTTTGTGTTTGTAGCCGATCCGCAGTTATCACCTGATGGCAAGAACGTGGCCCTGGTGCATAGCACCATTAGCGAGGATAGGCGCAAGCGCCACAGTAACCTTTATCTGGTGGCAACCGAGTCTAACAGCGCCCCACAGCAGCTGACTTTTACCAACAGTGATCGCAGCCCGCGCTGGTCTCCGGATGGCCGGCAACTGGCGTTTATTTCCGGCCGGGGCGAGGGCCAGCAGCTATATCTGCTGCCGATGAGCGGCGGTGAAGCCCGTGCTATTACCGGGTTAAAACAAGCGGCTATTCGCGATTTTAGCTGGTCACCGGATGGCAAACAGCTGTTGCTGACCCTGATGGTTGACCCGGCGCTTGCCGACCCGGCTAAACCAAAAAGCAACAGCGAGCAGGCCGAGCCGGATATCGTGGTGATCCGCAATGCACTTTATAAAAGCAATGGTGGCGGTTATCTGAATGAGCGCCGCTCGGCCTTATGGCTGCTGGATGTTGAGACTAAGCAGCTGACTAAACTGACCGGTGATGCACGCTGGCACGATCATTCGGCGCAGTTTTCGCCAGACGGTAAGCACATTGTGTTTGCCTCTGATCGCAGTGCCGAGGCGCTTGAGGGCAGCATGCAGCAGGATCTGTATCTGTATCAGCTGGCCGACGGCAGCGTCAAGCGTGTAGATACGCTGCCAGGGCAGGCCAGCTCACCGCAGTGGTCAGCCAATAGCCGCCAGCTGTTGTATCAGTATCAGGCTGATTACTTTACCCCGCAGCAACTGGTGTTGCACCAGCTGGCCGATAGCACTAACACTGTGGTGGCCGCCGATTGGGATCGCAACGCCAGCAGTATGCAGTGGCTGGGTAATGAGCGGGTGTTACTAACCGCAGATCACCAGGGGGCGCGGCCGCTGTTTGAGCTGGACCTGCGCCGTGATCAGACCCAGATCCGGCTAAGTGCACAGGGCAGCATCTCTGATGTCAGCTTATCAGCCAATGCCAGGCAGTTAAGTTATTTGTGGCAGGATGAACAAAACCTGCCGGAGGTGTGGTTTCAGGATGGCAACAAAGCCCCGCGGCAGCTAACCCGCTTTAATCAGGCCCTGTTATCAGAGTTAGCCTTACAACCATTGCAGTCGTTCTGGTTTGAACACGAGCAGGGTAAAAGCCAGGGCTTTTTGTTAAAACCGCTTGGCTGGCAAGCGGGTAAGGCTTATCCGCTGGTGCTGAATATTAAAGGCGGGCCCGGTGGTATGTGGGGCCAGCAGTGGTTTCATGAGTTTCAGATGATGGCCGCTGCCGGTTATGCGGTGGTGTTTACCAATTACCGGGGCAGCACCGGCTATGGCTTTGCCCATCAAAACGCAGTGCATGCCGATTACGGCGGCGTTGATTATCAGGACAATATGGCGGTGCTGGACTCTGTGCTGGCGCAGCACGACTGGCTGGACCCTTCGCGCTTATACATTACCGGCGGCAGCCACGGCGGCTTTTTAACCAACTGGGCCACCACCCAGACTAACCGCTTTAAAGCGGCGGTAACCCAGCGCAGTGTCAGTAACTGGTTATCTGAAGCCGGTAGCCAGCAATACCCACCCAATTCGATGCAGCGGGAGTTTGCCGGCACCATCTGGCAGAACTTCGAGCTGTACTGGGGCCGCTCGCCGCTAAAATACGCCGATAAGGTGACCACCCCAACTTTAATTATTCACAGCACCGACGATCATATAACGCCGATTGGCCAGGGCGAAGAGTGGTTTTATGCGTTAAAAGCCAATCAGGTGCCGGTAGAAATGGTGGTGTTTAAAGGCGAAAACCACAGCCTGTCCAGAAGCGGCACCCCGGTTAATCTGGTAGAGCGCCTAAAGCGCATTCTGGAATGGTTTGAGCGCCATGGTGGTTGATAAAATATTTCTTCGTGATCTAAATTAGGGCGAGCATGGCTTCACTTTTTGAAGCCATAGCTTGTTACTGTGCTATCCCATTAATAGTGATGAGGATAGCCAATGGAACAAGTCTTTTTAAAGCCACTTTCTGCCGACGCTTATCATATTAACCCTACGGTATCGGCTGATTTAGCCATTGCCGTGCGTTGGGTGTTGCAAATACAACAACGCTATTATCGTTACCGTTGTGCTAAAGCGCTTGAATTTCTGGGCTTTAAAGAAGAGTGTGCCAGCCAGTTGCTCACCGATGAGTCAGCAGTGGGTTATGGCGGCATTATTACCATTTTGGATGATTACATTGCAGCCCAGCCGCCGCTATCGCTGGATAGCAATATTGCGCAATTTGGCCAGTTAATTGGTTTAAGCAAACTTGAAGTGAGTATTTTTCGCTTTGTGTTAATCGCCCGGGCCTGGCGTTTAGTGTTCAGTGATGTGCGAGCTTCGCGTTACTACGCCACCAGTAATGATGTATTTGAACTGGTGGCCCATTGCATAAAAGCCGATGCCGATGAGGTCGAAGTAGCGCTTATGCCCAGCTCAACCTTAGCGCTATGTAATCTGGTTACTATGGAGCGGGGCGGCGATTTGGCTGACCAATTCAGATCGCTTCGGGTGTTCGACAAGTTATTTGCTAATGACTGTAACCCTAATGACTTACTGCAAAAGTTTAGCCACACCGCTGACACTCCGAAACTTAAACCTGCCGACTTTCCGCACCTGGCTGATGCCGTGCAGCTGATGCAGCGTTTGCTGTCTTATGCCCTTGCAGAGCGCCAAACCGGTGTTAACTTTTTACTGTATGGCCCACCGGGCACTGGTAAAACCGAACTGGCACAGTGGCTGGGCTATGCGGTTAGCCAGCATGTTATGGGGGTAAGTGCGTTTTCCGGGGTAGATGTACATGGTGCAAAGTCCAGGCTAAATGCGCTGCTTATGTGCCAGCGTTTATATGCGGCCAGTGGCGATAGGGTGCTGATATTCGATGAGGCTGATGACGTTATCCCCAGCCAGGTCGGTATTACCGTGGGCAATAACGATGCGCTTAAAATGGCCATCAACCAATTACTGGAAACCAATGCTACGCCCTGTATCTGGATCTGTAACAGCATTCGGCACTTTGACGCGGCTCAGCTGCGGCGTTTTAACCAAATCATTAAAGTTGATACACCACCGCAGGCGGTTAGGCAAAATATTGCTGAGCACTATCTGGCAGATACCGGTGTCAGCAGTAGTTACATTGATGCGCTGGCCACCGATGAGCATATTACCCCGGCCTTGCTGGCGCGCCTGGCACAAAGCCATGCCGCAATCCAACATACTGACACCGCGGATAAACAGCGCGACTTTGATTTAATGCTAAATCCACTACTACAAGCGCGTTTTGGCCGGCGCCGGCGTGACGCCAGCCAAACTGAGATTAACCCGGCTTACTACAACACCTCAGTTTGTATGGCTGAACTAACCAGGCAATTTAAGCAAACGCCTGACTTACGCCTGTGTTTATATGGCCCACCGGGTACCGGAAAAACCAGCTTTGCCGGTTATCTGGCCGAGCAGGCCCAACTGCCTTTAGTGCAGAAAAATGCCAGTGAATTGCTGGGTAGCTTTGTCGGTGAAACCGAAAAAGCCATAGCAGAGGCATTTGCAGAAGCAGAGCAAGCTGGCGCCATTTTGTTATTGGATGAGGTGGATACTTTTCTGGGCAAACGTCAGCAGGCCGAGCGGCACTGGCAAAAAACCATGACCAATGAGCTGTTAGCGCAACTTGACCAGTACCAGGGCGCTTTGGTGTGCACGACAAATTTTATTGAGATGCTCGACCCTGCTGCTGTGCGCCGTTTTGACTTTAAAATTCAGCTGGATTATTTAACCGCTGCTCAGGCGGGGCAGCTGTTTACGGAGCTGCAGCAAACCTCGGGGTTGCAGGTGCTGTTAAGCCCATACCAGCAGCAGCTTGCCACACTTAAACTCACCCCGGCAGATTTTGCTATCATCAAACGGCAAATGCGCGTGCAACCAGGCGACGCCATAAGCAGTGACGTTATTATTCAGGCATTAGCAGCAGAAGCGCAGTTCCGACAACCGCCAACCTCAGCTCTGGGCTTTGTACATTAAGCTTTGTGCAACAAGGAAGTTGTTGTATAACAACCCTAATTTATCTTTGGCAGGGTATTCTATGGAACCGCTGATTGATGCCATTTATCGCATCTTACCCACTAACGCTGAGCATGCGCTAAGCGCAGCCGCATTGTCTCGTAAGCTTGCAGAGCATGATGCGTTAATGCTGTGTAATACGGCCAAACTAAAAGCACAAAAAGTACGCCGGCAGTTAGATAAACTCGAGGCTGATAAAGCCGGAAAAATTTTTGTCGGGCAGCATGGTAAAGAGAGCCGGTACTGGAAGCTTTGCCAGCCCGAGCAACAGCTAAGTTATTTGTTGCAGCAATTAAGTTTGTTTCAGGATGTGATAAAGCAGCGTTTACCCGCCTCGCAGCAACAGCAACTTAATGATGTAATGCAAAGCATGCCAGGCAACAAAGGCAACTGGCTGCGTAAAATCTATATTGCCCCTTCCAGTGTCTGGCAAGCGCCCAGGCTTGATCCTGCGGTAACCGCGGTGGTTTATCAGGCGATTGAGGAAGATAAAGTATTCAGTTGTGATTACACCACCTTAGATGGTATCACCCGTCGCCAAACGCTGGTGCCCTGGGGGCTGATGACCAAAGCCGAAAAGGTTTATGTGCTGGCGATTAGGCGCGGCAGTACCAAGCCGGCACCGATAACTTATGCCCTGATCAGTATCCGCAATGCTGAGCTCGGTGAGAGTAAAACCTTACTGGAAGGCTTACCGCCTGCTACCGATTTACGCACGTATTGTGAAGCGCACAATATTGGCTCTTTCGCATCAGAAGCAGAGCAAATTAAATTAGTTGTACGTTTTTATGGTAACGCCGCGCGCAATATCAAAGAAACCCCGTTAAGTGACGATATGCAGGTGCAGGAAATTAATCAGCGCTGTCGGGAGGTTAGCGCAACGGTGCATAACTCAATAGAGCTGAGAAAATATCTGCGCGGCTTTGGTGAGCAAGCCGAGGTAATGGCCCCGCCAGAGTTACGCCAGCAAATGGTCGCAGAGTTACACGCTGGGTTAGCGCGCTACCACAAAGAATAATCTGAATAGCTTACAGATGGCTTCATTAATTGAAGCTGTCTATTGTTAACCTTGCCTCCAATGCTGGTTTAAGCCACCAGCCCAAACCCACCGGAGGTCTGTATGCATGACACTGTCGCCCTGTTTAAAAAACTGGTTATGCCACTTAAACAACTTGGTTTTCACTCCGAGCGCCCACTTCTGCCTATAGTGCGCGAGTTAACCCAATATCTGCCGTTATCTGAAGAGGCTAAGTTGCTGTTAAGTGCAGCACTTGCCGCTGATTTACAGGTAGAAGAAGACTTCGATAGCACAGAGCAGAGCATTACCAAAAATTTTGCATTTTATGGTGTGCATTACGATAGCGCTACCGCTGATATTGTGTTTACCCGTGCAGAAAACGCTGAGCTGCTCCGGGTATCCCGCAGCCAGGCCGTGGGTTTGCCGGTACCCATTAAAACCGAGTTTCAGCAAATCTACTTTGGTTACCTGCTGCGCCGGCAACTGCTGCGCCAGCATGATGTGCTGGTCGTTACGGCTTGCCAGATTGAGCGTAACGGAGGTAATCAGTATGAAATTTAATAACAGTGATGTGTTTACTGCGCTTATTTTTTTGCTGGCCGATGCCTCGAACGAGGCGGCAGAGCCCAAAAGGTTACGGGACATGTCAATGCCGGCAGCACTATACAGCTTGTTTGAAACCGCCTGTATCGGTTTTGGTTGGTTGTTGTTCTCCATCTTTATGGGGCTCGGCTTTGAAAGTGATCTTGCGGTGTTAATTGTCTGGTGCTTTGGCGCTGCCCACGTAATTACCCGATTATTTTTTATCAAACAATTTAACCAGTTTATTGTTGATTGCGAAAACGAAGTGACAGACTAACCGCCAGCAATCAACCGCATCCAGTAACATAAGAGGTATACATGATTATTTTTATTCACGGTTTCGGCTCAGATGGCCATGGCAGCAAAGCCACGTTGCTGCGCCAGTATTGCGCTGAGCACAATATCCCCTTTATTGCGCCATCCCTATCAACCATCCCGGATCTGGCCATTTCTACGCTGGAAGAATTAATTGAGCAGTGGCAACAGCATGAGCAAGTTAAGCTGATTGGCTCATCCCTGGGCGGCTTTTATGCCATGTATCTGGCCAATAAATATAGCTTGCCAGTGGTGCTGATCAATCCCTCAATGGCACCCGTTTTTACCCTTAGCAAAAAAATTGGCCAGGGCATTAACTTTCATGACTTTACCAGCTTCGAATGGTCAGATAATCATGTGCAAAGCCTTGATAAATATCAGTGTTCTTTCAGTGGACAACACTGCTTATTATTGGTACAAACGGGCGATGATGTACTGGATTATAAACTGGCAGTGGACAAACTACCCGACGCTAAGCAGGTGATAGAGCAGGGTGGTAACCATGGGTTTGAAGGGTTTGAGCGGTATGTTGTTTCAGTAGTTAAACATTAATTTTTATTTAAGGATTGTTTCGGTGGAAAATATAGCAAAAATAGTTGAACCGATTTTTGATGCTACTTTAAATTTATATGATTTCAGTAAGTATCCGTCCTCTGTTTATAACGAAGCAAAGGAGCATTTTCCAAAGTTAACTGTTTCCAATGAACTCATTGAGCGCTCTCTATTATGGAAGTGGGGACATGTTAAAAAAGATAATTATCCACAAAAGCATAAAGAGTTGATTGCAGAAATCCAGGCTTTTTGGCCAGAATTTAAAGCAAATCTGACTAATGATCCTGAACTGACATTTAATTGGTGGCAAAAAAAACTTGTTAAAAAAACAAGGTATATATCGATAGCTTACTTAACGCACTTAATCCACAACCAAAGCAATTTACCTATTATAGACCAGCATAACTTTAGGGCAATGAATGATCTTTTTATCAGAGCAGGACATGATTTTTTACCTAAAAAGAAGCCTTCCAATTGGGACGACATTGTTGCACTGAAAAAATTCATGGCAGCTTTACAATTATACTTTCCAAAGCGTAGTTTTGCAGAAATTGACAGGTTCTTAATGATGTATGGTCGATATCATGCTAAACGGTAGCTAACTTATGATATTTATTACTAAGATTAAAATTTGCTGCGCCTCCGGGCGCGCTTCTATTTTGCGCCAAGTCTGAATTCAGAACTGCCACACTACAGATTGTGGTTGCAGTTACGCGTCCTTTTTAACTTATTTAAAAGAAAGGCTTTAAAAACAAAAAATTTTATTGGAGAATTTTAGCCGGGTTAGGAAGTGGCTTGCCAGATAAAATCGCATTAATGTCAAATCGAAAGTACTGTTCAACTAGCAAGGCAATATTATTCTGGTTAATATTTGGTACCTCCTCATAATTTTTTTTACTATAAATACTCAATACGGCATCACGGATAAATAAAAATCTGTCATCTACTATCATGGAAAATCTTAAGCTATTGCTGAACGGATAGTAGTTGTCAGCCGCAAAACGGTTGTCAATGCATTGCTGGATCTCAACAGGGCATTTAGGTTTAAGATCTAACTGCATTTGGAGTTTCTCTATCCCTTTTTTCAGCAGAAAAATGTTCATCACCTGATGATCTATCTCACTTCTGTATCGCATGCCAAAGCAGTTGTACTCAACAGGGCGATCTGCCGGGAAAAGTTTTATAGCTGGCCAGCCATTGCCGACGTCTGCGAAGTAGGTGTGGTTGCCAATAACCACTCTTACTAAGCGGTGAATTTCTTTACCACCAATTCTTGCAGAATGCAGACAACCTTCAATACCTGCTTTTTCCAATGCGCCCAAGTAGCTTTTTGTTTTATCAGAACAAGTGCCACCATAGGCAGGGTTTATAGGGACAACTTTTAACAAATGGTACAAATTATGAAATGGCTGACTTTGAAACTGTTGCATCAGGATGCGTTCAGCTAAAGCCAGTTGCTGCTTTGCATTTTGGCTCATCGGTGTTTCGCTCCGCGCTTGGATATAGCTTCATCAAATACCGGGTAGCGATGAAAGTAGGTGTGTTCTGGGCAAAAGTTAAATTCCTGAAGCCATATATCCCTAAGCGCTTCTTTTTCGGATTTGCCACTTTTACTAAGATGATTTATTACCATGGCGCGAATGCCGCTGCCAACGTCAAAAGAGGTTTTTGGTCTTAAAGCAATTTGCGCAGGTAGTAAATCAGCAAATAAATTTCGCAGCGCTGATTTGTTAGTGCCTGCAGAATAGTAATCTTTGAATGGCATATTCTGCGCAATTTCTCGCACTTTTTTATCCAGAAATGGACACCTGGCTTCAACACTATGTGCCATGCTACACAAGTCTAAGCGGCGCAATTCGGTAAAGTGCATGTCGTTCAACAATGCTGTTTGCATTACGCGCCATTCTCTTTCAGGAAGATACTGATGGTAGCCGGCGAATAGCTCATCGGCACCTTCACCGGTAATAACAACTTTTATACCCTCGCTGCTGGCTGCAGCAGCCAGCAAGTATGTTGCGAGGCCATTGCTTACAATAGAAGGGTTATAACTTTCTGTAGCGCGCACAATCTTTCGGATTAAATCAGACATCTGCCCAGGAGTTGGCAATGGAATATAACGTACGTGTTGCAAATTTAAATGGTCAGCTAGTAACTGCACCATCTGTATATCGGTACTGCCATTATTGCCTAGTGCAAAGTAAACAATATCATTACGCATATGCTGGCTAATGGCAGCGATAATAGAGCTATCCAGGCCACCACTTAAAAACAGCCCTGTTGGCTGCTCAGTTGCCGGCAAACGTTTGGCAACCGCCTGAGTTAGCGCCGCAACAAGGGTATTACCTCGCTGAAGTTTTACAAGCTTATGTTTACGCCTATGGCTTAAAGATGCTGACTTAAAATCAAGTCGACTGATACCTAGCGGTACATGTTCAAACCAGCTAATTTCGTCAAATACCTTTAATTCACTACTAACAAAAATTTCAGTACCCGACACACCATAGAATAAGGGCTTTTTTCCAATGTGATCGCGAAACAGTATTGCCGTCTCTGTATTTTTTTTGTAGATAACACCAGAATAAAAGCCATCCAACTTTGTCAACACTTCGTGTGAAATTTTGGCGTAAATAGGGAGTACAACATGCGTGTCGCATTCAATATCAGGGGGTAGGCCAAATTCTTTGATTAAATTTTTAAAATTATATATCTCACCATTAAAAGCGCCTACAAGGTTTATGTGGTGGTATGGTTGACTACCATTTTCACTGGTATCGTTAATGGCTAGGCGGCTAAATCCTATAGCTAATTTTCCGTTTTCGCTTGACCAGCAGTGTTGGCTATCTGGTCCTCTATGCTGCATTTTAGCAAGTATTTGAGGAAGGCGACTTTGCGCTTCAGGGCCACGTAATAAAATAATGCCGCACATATTAATGACTCCACAATTTCATCTGAGTCAGGGCAGACTCGCCGTAGCTTTTCGTTGAGCGATAGTCCAATCGGTTAAAAAACATACTCGCTAAATTTTCCTTTTTTAGGCTTTTTATGTGGCATAATTGGCATCAATTTTACGCATTATCAGGTGCAAAATCTGTATGTGTTATTCAAAAAAATTTAATGGGGTGTAAAGTTTTCAGGGATGACCAACAATAACAATAAGCTTTTTCGGTCCAAACAAGTTTCTTTGGTGGGAAATGCCAGAATTTTAGATCCTGTAATCAGGGAGCTGAGTAGCGAACTTGGTATGCTTATAGCAAAAAATGGCTACAGCCTTGTCTGTGGTGGTTTAGGCGGTGTCATGGAGGCAGCCTGCCGGGGGTTTAAGCAATGTGCTGAAACATCGGGCGTTACAGTCGGCATACTTCCATCCTTTGATGCCGCACAAGCTAATGAATATATTGATATCGTCATACCTACTGGATTAGATGTAGGCAGAAATCAACTTGTTGTCGCCAGTGGCTTCGCTACAATCGTAATAGGGGGCGGTGCAGGAACGTTAAGTGAGGTCGCACTTGCTTCTCAAATTAATAAACCTGTTATTTTGTTAAAAGGCTCTGGTGGTTGGGCTGATAAAATTACAGATGACTATCTTGACCAACGTGAAAATGCCCGTGTATATCATGCGCATTCAGTAAGTGAAGTTATTACACTTTTAAAAGTTCTGGAAACTCATACTGATAAAAGTGGTGTCATAGGTAGCGGTCATAACCGATGAAGCTACTAGTTCCAATCAGTTATTTTCAGGGGTTACCGCGCAGTGAAATCTGGATACTAGATACAGTTACTGGCCAAAAGAACCGGGTGTTTTATCAGGAGACAGTTTCAGAACGAGCTGTCGATGGCAAAGGTATTACAGGCTTGGCTTGGTTGAAAGAGGGGGTGCTAGTTGCTTGTGACTTTAATCAGGTATGGTTGATAAACAGTTCCGATTATTCAGTCACTGCGTTACTGCAAGATAATGAATTTAACGATCTGCATCAAGTGAGCGTCGTTAGCAACCAGATCTTGGTATCCAACACTGGCCGGGATAGTGTTGATGTTTTGAATGGTAATCTAAGTTTCAACACGCGACATGGCATGCTCTCTGATTCTGATTTGAATGACAGGATATTGGGAAACTATAAAATTCGTGGCAAATACTATGATCGACCTCAGCAGAATACTGAATTCTTTCGTCGAAAAGTACCTGATAACTACCATATCAATCACAGTATTATGGTAGACGGCCGCCTGTTAATTACCTGTTTTAAGCAAAAAGTTTTGATTGACGCACTAACAGGTGAGGTAGTTAGCAACGAGTTTGATACACAGCCTCACGATGGTTTTATCCATGCTGATTCTATCTGGGTTACTACCGTTGCCGGCAAAGTCTACAGATCTACGCTGGCTTTCCCTTTGCGGTTTGTGGAAGTAATTGATATGGCAGATAGAGGACCATTCAAAGGCTGGTGCCGTGGCTTAGCCATTTTAAATAATAAAATCTTTATTGGTATTACCGCAGTTAAAGAAATCACTGAAAGAACAGCCTGGTTAAAAGTGCCTTCAGCTACAACAAAAACAGGTATTTACCAACTGAACTTAAATTCTATGGATGTAGAGTTTTTCTTTGATTTTACCAATCGCGATGGAAGTCGGATTTTTACATTTATTCAGGCCGAACCTTATGTCGCATAATCCAGAAATTTTAATGCTGCATCGGGTTCTGCCTGTGTTTGATGCCGATAATTACTACTTTCAGCGAAAAACTGCGATCAGTTGGCAGCGCTTTGTTACCTTGCTGGATGAAATTGAAGCAAAGGGGTTAGTAACGCTTCCGGCCAGTGCTTTGGCACATGCGATCCCGGACTCAGCTATATTTCTGACTTTTGATGATGGCTACATTGACAACGTTGAAGCCTTAGATGAAATATTACGTCGAAAAATGACAGCAACACTTTTTCCGGTTAAACAGTTTGTGCAGCAAGGTTTCTCTCCTATAGATGATATGGCCCAGCACTATATGAATACAGATAGTATTCCTGACGATACCAGACGCTCTCTGTTAACCGGTCGTCTTAAACGTTTACTTCGCGTTATAGCTTCAGACCGCTATCGATGGCTGCGTCAGCGATGGTTTAACATCAAGCAGGATTCCCCGGGTATTTTTATGAACGAAGAACAGATAAGATTCTATTCTGAGCGCGGGATAGAACTGGGAATTCATGGCGTTAGCCACAGATTGTTTACTCAACTAGGCACTACTAGTTTACTCTCCGAGCTGTCAGAATCCGCTCGCTGGCTAGAACATTTGGGGCAGAAGTCAAAACCACCATTATGTTTTCCGCATGGTAAATTCAACCACTCAGTGTTAGCTCTGGCATCAGATTTTAGTTCTGTATACCTCACTGTTGATCAACAGACAGAGGTGGTGGGCGTTTGGCGTCGGAAGTGGGTAGTTGAAGGTAATGTCGGGATTTCATGATCTTAGCAGTTAGCCTATTCACTTTGTATAACTTGGCTTTAGATAAAACGGTTTTTGTCACACATGGATAAAATTCAGTATGTTTAACGTGTTTTTAGAAAAACTCATTGATGCAGAATCTACAGAAAATAACGTGGAGGGCAATGAAACTGCATTAACTATGCTGACCGATTTCTTAACTAATATGCATTTCAAAGTCTCGGTTCAAGGGAAGGATTTCACGAATCAACCTGTTATCGTTGCTCATCGGAAGGGATTCAAGTCTGACCGTAAAATTTTAATTTATGGTCATTATGATGTCGCAACAGTTAACAAGGAGCGGCAATGGCTTAGTCAAAACCCGTTTCAACTGGAATTGATTAATGGCCGTTATTTTGGCAGAGGGATTGCTGACAATAAAGGACCATTAAGCGCTCGATTGTTTGCAGTTAAGTCACTAATTGATGCCCATGCTCCCTGCCCGGAAATACTTTGGCTAATTCAAGGTGAGGAAGAAGTACATAGAGCTGAGCCAGTTGCAAACTCTGTTTTCGCCAAAGCGATAGCAAATTTTGGTTGCAAGGTGGTAGTTGATGAAACTGGTTTTAATGATATTGACTCGGATGAGCAAATAGCTTTTTTATGGTCTCCCGGGTTACATTTTGATACTTTAACTAACTACCAGAAATTAATTAGCGCTTGTTTGGGCGAAGTCAGATTTGAATGCCGTCATCTTAATAAGTTAATGGGTATTTCTAGTTGTCCTTTGCTGCGTAATATCTCTCATGACACTGTTTACATTGGGTTTGGTCCAAATGACAAGCTTCATAATATTCATAAAAATAACGAGTCTTTAGCGGTAGATAAATTGTCAAAGCATCAGCAGCAGTTCGAATTGTTTTTAACTTCATATGCTACAAGTAGTTTGTTAGAGAATTATTCATGAAATTGCATGTGGTGTTCACTACAACAAGTTTAACCGCTGCCAATGAACTGATTTTCTCAATACAGAATACGTTAATTGGGTGGGACTTATCATTTCACGCTTTACTTATCGGAGCTGATGACGTTTATTCAGGTAGTGCTGCATTGCATAATGCTTTGCCTTTTAATCTTATAGATTGCAAAAAATCATTTTTGTCAATTCACGAGTCAAGAAACATTTGTCAGGTTTTTCTGCACAAGCAAATGGTAGCTCATGGTGGCCTAGGGATCGTACTGGATGATGATTTAAAGTGGGTTATGCGAGAAGCTGATTTTAGCAAACTAATTTCTGACCTGATTGAGCAAAATTGCGATATGGCTTTTAGCGCACTACTGGGCGATTCGCCAATTCCCAAAGAGTACACGAGGGCTAGTCCGCTGTTAGATGTGTTACTCGCATTATCAGAGGAAAAAGAAGTTCATCTTGATAGTAAAGTTTCTGCGTTTCTTCAGAGCGTCTCAGTAGCTGACACGAATACCCATCACTTACTTCATTGGCATCATGATTATTACAGCTATCGTCGAGACGAGTTTCAGCCCGCCTGTCTGGATGTTAAGGCGATTAACTGGCAAGAATTTTTCCGCGCATTATTGGTAGGAAAAGAAACTACCCGGCCGGTACGTATTCGTAATGATATTTTTCCGGCTACAGGCCGTGAGCGTGGAGGTGCCACTTTAATTTTTAACCCCGCAGTTTTACTGATTAAGAACTCAGCGATAGTAACTCATAATATGGTGAGTCGTCGTAGCGATATGCTTATGGGGGTATCAGCAAAAAGTAGAGGGTTCAGGTTATTTAATACCGCTCCACTTCTAAAACATGAGCGAAAAGAAAGCTTTGATACCCACGATATCCGCAAGTTAACTGGCGATATTCTTGGTTATGCACTGGTTGAAACATATTGCAGCAATTGTTGTTCATATGAGGTTTTCTCTAAACATCTTTCTGAACGCCTGAATAGAACTGAGCAGATTATTAAAGATACCAATTTGATGTTAAAGCTGATCTCCCGACATCTATTTGCTACAAGCTGCTTAACAATAGAATCACAAACTCTTGTGGAAATGATTTACCGGGAGAATTTAGCAGTCCTGAATGAATTTAAAAAAGTTAAGCTCGCATCTTTATTCTCTGATTTTATCAATTGGTTTCAATTGTATATTGTGCCATCGGCCAGCCTCAATCAGCAAAAGCTCAATAAAGATTTTTAAGGTTATCTGTTAAGGCGCTGTCAAAAATATTTGCTTCTTTCATCGAAAAAATGCCAGCTATGTTTGTTAAGTCGCTAAAACGCATGCCGCTTAACCTCATCTAAATTCGCCACCATAATTTGCTGCGCCTCCGGGCGCGCTTCTATTTTGGCTAAGTCCAGGTTTAGCGCCTGCACAGCGTAGGGCACTAAGGCTGAGCGTACCGGTATCACCCTTTTACCGTCGGTCATGTTGTAATCTTCGGCGATAATGGCTTTCTGGTAGTCGCTTAACCTGGAATCTGGCACCAGCACGATATCAATTTTGCTGTTCCAGCGTTCATCCTGCGCTTTGGTCATGTCAGCATCGCCTTCAATGCCATTAATGCTGCGAAAGCGGCTTAACACAAAATCACGATATTCCAGGTTTTTTTCACAATAAGCACGCACATGCCAGCGTAGCGGGGTGCACACCAGGGTGTGCGGGGCAATAATACGGCTTTCTTCATCGGGTGAGGTGAGCGAGACATAACCCATATCAATTTTTTTGCCCTCACGCGCCGCTTGCACCAGCGCGCGTAAAATGTCCGGATTAACCTGCCTAAGCGGTGGTGTCAGCATTTCAGTATGGGCAAAACCTAAATCGAGTTGGCTAAAGGTATGGGCAAAGTCTTTAGTGCTGGCCAGCGCATGCAAGTATTCATCTGCCAGGCCACTGGTGACTTTCGGTGTAAAACTAGCCGAGGGTTTATAGCCTTTTAGTTTGCCGTCGTAGTCCAGGTTGCCTGGGGCCACATCGCGTAAATAGCCATTAATGTCTTTTGACGCTTGCTGGCGCGCTATACCAAAGCTGTTGCATAAATGGTTGGTGGTTAGCCGGCCTTCCCATAGCGCAACAATTTCAATTAACCGGTAGCGCATTAACAGCTCCCAGCGAATAGGCCAGCCGATTCTGCTGTTGTCGCTTGGCAGCAGGTTATTAATAGTGTCATCCATAGTTGTGCTATCTGTCCTTAAAACGTGCATATCAAGCCACTGTGTGTCCAGCCAATCTAAGTCATCATACCGATTAAGGGAATAATAATTTAACTCAGCAGCTATTAACCTGCCTGAAAAACATACACTGGGCATCTGCACAGTATGGTGTGAATTTAGAAACTGCCTAAGATGGTGGCTCAGGGATGACATGTCGCTGTTAGTGACATAGTGAATGGACAAGGCAGCAGGATGCAGCCAACAGGATGTAACAGGGACAAGCTGGCAGGGATGCCAATTATTAACGCTTAGCTTTTAAGCCAGAAAATACCAGGAAGCGCCATGCCGAATGAAACGAGTTCACCACCAATGCCAGAGCTATCAGCCATGACGCTGTACCGGCGTGTTGAAGGCGGCGCTGTATACACCTATCAGCAAGACGCCAGGTTTTTAGTGGTGATTGATGAGAGCACTATGGCCTGTATGTTAGAGCCGGAAGATCTTGAGGGTATTGAGCTTGTAAAAGTGCTGGAGTTTGATACTGAGTTAGCGCGAACCGGTTATTTGCAGGCCAGATTTGCTGTTAAGCAAGCAGGCAGGGACGGCTACTAAGGGGACAACATGAACTACACCCAACGCGAGTTGTTTTTAATCACGCTAAAACAGCAGTTTACTGATATCTACACGACCAGCAAGGCTGGTCAGGACACCTCTGAATTGCGGCTCAGAGCACAAGGCTTTGTGCATGCCGGCGAAATACTGGAGCTTTGCAGCCGCACTGAAGTGCAACAGTTATTGGAGCAAGTACACCAGGAGGTATTTGGTTGCAGCACTTTGCAGCGCAAGCCTAAAGAGTTTGATCGCCGGCAGCAGGCGTTGAGGCTGGGTGATTATGATTACTTTGATGAGCCGGCATGGTCACGGATAAAGCGGTAGCTTGTGGCCGGTATGCTGGTTTTTGAAGCTGATTTTTTAATAGGTGGGTTTGGATAAAGGTCTTGTTGAGGTCTACGAAGTGCAATTATGTGTTTAACAAGGAAGCACCTTCCGCTAGAATCACTGTTTATCTTTACAGATAGTTATTATCTGTTTTGCAGACAAACTAAGTGTTGGAATATGGCTTATCAGGATCTTAAACCCAGCTTTGCGCGCCATGAAACTTTTGGCTTGAGATACAGTTGGTTACCCAAAGGGTTTCGTGCTTTTAGAGACGAAAATGGTGCTACTGCTTTTACTGATGACAACGCAACTGTCAGGTTGGGTGTCGGTAAAAACATGGTTAACTCTATTTTTTATTGGTTGCAAGCTGCCGATGTCATTGAGAAAAAGGCTAATTCGTATTTTCGTACAACTTTTGGTGACGTTATTCTTGGTGAAATGGATCCTTACCTGGAAGATGATGGTTCCTTGCAACTAATACACTGGCGCTTATGTTGCAATCCAGAATTGGCCTTAGCGTTTTATTGGTTTTTCGGTCGTTTTCATGCACTTTCATTTAGTTACGATGAAGCTGTCACGGCTTTCAAAGATTTTTGCCGTGGGCGGTTAGGCGTTAAGGTAAGTGACTCATCACTAGAAAAGGATATTAATATCGTACTGAGAATGTATGCGCCACTGCGTAAGAAGAAAGACTCAGTAGAGGATAGTTTTGACAATCCGATGGCGCAATTAGGCTTTGCTTATTTTAATGAGCTTGATCACAGATACATGAAACCAATAACAGAGCAGCCTGAGTTAGATACACATATATTCAGTTTTGTTGTCAGCGATTTTGCAGCGAAAAAAGGGACGACCGTTTCAGTATCTCTAACAGATTTAATGAAAGGGCAAGAATGTCTCCCAGGGCCTGCTAGTTGTTTTTGTTTATCTCAAAGCGGCACTATTACGATGTTAGAGCGAATGCAGCGTGAATATCCGGAACAACTTGAGCTAAAAGAGCAAGCTGGTAACTGGATCCTGTACTTCCGTGAAGGGGCTATAAGCGTCAGTGAATTGAACGAATTGTCTTTAAAAAAATACTATCAAGGTTAAGATGCGTAAAAATAATAATGTGTTAAAAGCACTGACAATAAACACCTACTATTCGCGCTCAGTTAACGTCGAACGAGATTTAACTGATGAAGAGGTGATACGCGCCTACATCCCAACTGCCCGCGCTAAAGAAACTCTGAACCGTTTATTAGAGAGCGCCAACAGCCCTAAAAGAACTAGTGCTTTTTCCCTGATAGGGCCATACGGCTCAGGCAAATCCAGTTTTGCGGTATTCCTCACTCAGCTACTCGCTGCAAAAGATAAATCAGCCAATCAAACGGCACTAAATGTATTAACTAAAGCAGATGCTGAGATTGCAAAAGGCTATAAAGATCATCTGAAATCTGGTGGTTACTTGCCATTAGTGCTTAGCGGTAATCCGGAACCATTATCACGCCGATTAATAGAAGCTATCCGAGCAGCTGCCATTCAAAACGAAAAAATGCCAGAGGTTGTCGATGCGGTTGATGAACTAAGACGGCGCGATTACAGTCACGAAGATATAAAGCAGGTGCTAGCACTATTACAGCAACGCTTTCATAGCCAAGGTGGCCAGGGATTACTGCTTATTATCGACGAATTTGGTAAGTTTTTAGAGTACGATGCGCGCCATAGCAATAGTGAAGATATTCACTTGCTGCAAATTATTGCTGAAGCCAGTAAGGGCTCTGATACTGGCCGTATCTTATTTTTTGTACTGTTACATCAGGCATTTGACCAATACGCCAAGGGTATGAGCGATTCACTTAAAAAAGAGTGGAGCAAAATTCAAGGTCGTTTCGAAACCATCCCATTTTTAGAAAGTACTGAACAAACACTTAAAATATTGGCGAATAGCTTTAGTTACCAGCAAACCGCTGCAGAACAAGCTATTTATGCCGAGCAATTTAAAACTGCGGCGCGTTATTTTTTATCTGCTGATTTGTTGAAAACCAGTTTAGATGAAACCGAACTGGCTGAGCTATTACAGCAATGTTATCCGCTGCATCCTATTACCGCTTTAATACTGCCACAGTTATGCCAGAAAGTTGCGCAGAACGAACGTACACTGTTTTCGTTTATTGGCAGCCACGAGCCGTTCGGTTTTCGCGAGTTGGCACAAAATAGTAAAGATGGCTTTATTGGGCTGGGGGGTATTTATGATTATTTCATTGCTAATCAGTCGGGGGCCATTACAGACAGTTTAACCCAAAAGCGCTGGTATGAAGTGTTAAGTGCAGTAGACCGTTTAGGGGATGCTGAATCTACTTCTGTTAGTCTGCTTAAGGCCATAGGCCTGCTTAACATTGTCGGCGTGCGTGGCGGCTTTAAAGCCTCAGAAGCATTATTGCAGTTGTTATTTGGTTCTGCGTTTGAAGAAGCAAAGCAAACCTTAATCAATAAATCACTAATCGTGTTTCGCCGTTACAGCCAGGAATATGCCGTTTGGCAGGGCAGTGACTTCGATTTAGACGGTGCCACCGAGAAGGCTAAAAATGAAATTGGCCAGTTTAGCCTGGCTGAAAGGCTTAACAATCAAAGCCCCTTAGAGCCTATAATTGCCCGTAAATACAGCTTTGAAAAAGCGGCACTACGCTATTTTATGCCAGTTTTTGCCGATATTAGCAGTTATAAAAACCTACTCGATAACAGCGAGGAACCAAGGTTAGTTATCGTTTTATTACAAGGTGCTGAAGATCAAAAACAAGTGAAAAGCATCGTAAAGCAATTTGCTGATCAACAACGAATTGCTGACGTACTGTTATTTTGCCCTAATGCTACCGCAATCGCTGATTCTGTGCTTGAAGTGCTGGCTTTAAAGCAGGTTCAGCAGTATGAGCAGTTGTTAAAAGAAGACCGGGTTGCTCTGCGTGAATTTAGTGACAGGCTATATGCCGCTGAAATGTATCAGCGTAAAGTTCTGAAGCAAGTGATAGATGAAACAGCAAAAGCGCAGTTCTTTGCGCCTGCACTGGTTTCAGTTGAAAACAAACTTGGTGAAGTAGCGGTAAACAATCGCAGGGCTATGCAGGCGTTGTTAAGCCAGGTTCTAGAACATGTATATCCGTACTCGCCAATTATCCGTAATGAATTAATCAATCGCGAAGTGCCGTCACCACAGGCCAATCTGGGTAAAAAGAACTTATTGTTAGCTTTGCAGCAGCACAGTAATAAAGAAGCCTTTGGTATTGAGAAGTTTCCACCGGAAAAGGGTATTTATCTGGCTATTTTCCGTGAGTCTGGTTTGCATACAGTACATCGTGGTTGTTATAGCCTTTCGGAGCCTGATGCCGCACAAGACAATACCAACATAATACCTGTGTGGCAGGTAATTAAAGAATTCTTTGAATCAACAAAAAATGGCGCTAAAGGTTTTGATGAGTTAGAGGCGAAACTGATAAAGCCGCCCTATGGCGTGAAGTCAGGTGTACTATCCATTTTCTATGTAACAGCCATGACGATATGGCAAGATAAGTTGGCTATCTTTGAAGAGGGCGTATATCAGCCAGATGGCCTTACACCAATGCGGCTGCAAATATTTTTAAAGAATCATAAATACTTCAAGGTACAACTATTCACACAAGCCAATATGCAGGAACGCTTCCTGGATGTTCTAGCGACTAAACTTGG
Source organism: Arsukibacterium ikkense (assembly GCF_000987775.1). GTDB lineage: Bacteria > Pseudomonadota > Gammaproteobacteria > Enterobacterales > Alteromonadaceae > Alishewanella > Alishewanella ikkense. The sequence continues at coordinate 167,760 of NZ_LAHO01000003.1, read as the reverse complement.
TTTTCAGGTTGGCAATTACAATTTACTAGATCTCACCAAGCAAATTATGACTCCTATATTGGCTGCGCACCCTTACACCCAAAATACTGAGAATTTGTCAGAGCCAGCACGCCAACTGAGGCATGCGGTTAAAACCTCTAATACTCCACAACGGGTGTTGGTTGATGCAATACCAAAAATATTTAATATTGATGCCACCAATAATGAGTCCGTTAATGAGGGGTTGGAGCAATTACTTAATGCTGTAAAAGAAATTAAATTGAGTTACAGCAAAATGCTGCAGCATTTTGCTGTTCAGTTAGGTAGTGCTTTTTCGATCAGCCGTGACACTATGGTTGACTTAAAAGACTATGTGCTGCAAATTAAACAGCATGTTTCTAGTTTTGGTAACAAATTTGACGGTTTACTGCCAGAAGGCTCTGAAGAACAGTTACTGATTAACGCGTTAAAATTTAAAGCGGATATTGATGAGCCAGTCGATTGGCTAATAGAAATTCTAACAGTGATAGGGCGTATCAGTCCGGAAAAATGGACTGACCGAGATGTAGAAACAGTAACTAAGCGCCTTAGAAAAATCCATGCGGCCTTTGCTGATGCGATGGAACTGTTAGAACAAGAAGACAGCAGCAAAAAACGCAGTAATTTGTTTTTTGTGAAAAGCCTCAGCAGTGATAACGCGATGCGGCGCCAGGCTGTAGCAATAAACGACAAGCAAGTAGTGCAAGCACAGCAGTTAGCTGATGATCTATCGAAACTGCTTAAAGCACAAAACGTTGATGAGTCGGTAATTACCGCCGCACTCTGTAAATTAATAGGCCAGGTTATTCATGAGTGAAAAAAAGGTTCGACATGTATTAGGACTATCCGGAGGGAAAGACTCCACGGCACTAGCGCTGTATATGAAGAAAAAGCACCCTGAACTGGAAATCGAATATTTTTTCTCTGATACCGGTGCGGAGCTTGAAGAGGTGTATGAATACCTGCATGAGCTTGAAAAAATTATCGGGCCAATTCACCGTTTAGAAGCTGATAGTAATTTTGATGATTTACTGAAAATACACGGTAATTTCCTGCCTAGCGTGAGGCAGCGCTGGTGTACCGTGCAAATGAAACTTAAACCTTTTGAACGTTTTGTCGGTAATGACCCGGTCATTAACTATGTGGGTATTCGTGCAGACGAAGCACATTACCGTGAAGGTTATAAAGACGGTAAACCTAATATTGAAGTGATATTCCCCTTCATTGAAGACGGCCTTACCAAGAATGATGTGAAGAACATCCTTGATGCCTCCGGTATAGGTTTACCCAAGTATTATCAATGGCGTTCGCGTTCAGGCTGTTACTTCTGCTTCTTCCAACAGAAAGGCGAGTGGGTAGGATTGTTAGACAGGCACCCGGAGCTATACGAGAAAGCAGCACAGTACGAAAAAGTGAATGAAGCAACAGGTGAGCGCTACACCTGGATGCAGGGTACTTCGTTAGAAGAGTTTAAATCACAAGCAGATAAATATCGGCAGGCAAAGGCTAAGGACAAAGACAAGCATTTGTCCTGGCAAGAGCAGTTGAAGCAGCAAGCCGACGCAAATGCATTTGATGATGATGATGATCTTTGGGACCGTGGTTGTACGATTTGTCATCTTTAATTGGAATGTCGATAGGATTTAACTTTCAGGGTACAGAATTTAGAACAATTAAATTATTAGTTTCTAGAGTTCTGCAATTTGTAAATGCCATATACGGATCTTGAGCATGACACAAAAAGAACTAGCAAAATCAGAATTAGATTTTCTTCATCCGGTCTATTTTCCTAATGAGCTAGATATTGTGAGTGAAGTTTTTATTCCGGTTGCAAGACACTCAAATCACTTTGAATGTCTGTCTGGCTATTTTTCATCGAATGTTATTTCTGAGTTAGCGGAGCCCCTAGCATACTTTTTTCAAAATCCGCAGGCCAAAGGCAAGTTCCTTATTAGCCCTAATTTAAATGATGTAGACAGAGAAGCTCTTTTAGAGGCTTATTCTGATGACAAATCTATTTTAAATTTTCTTATGGATAAACAAGATGTTACAAGAGATAGAATAATTGGTGCGACTTTAAATGTTCTTAAGTTTTTAATTGTGAGCCGTAGGCTTGATATTAGAGTTGTATTAATGGTCGAGGGTATGATGCATGCCAAAATTTGGCTGTTTCACACTCAAGTTGGATGTGTTGCTATTCATGGATCAGGTAACGCAACTAAATCAGGTTTAATGACAAACTTTGAACAGCTAATTTTTACTAGAGAATGGGAATCAAAGAGCAGTAAAACAATAATTCAGTCCTTTATTTCTAGATTTAATAGTTTTTGGGACGGAAAGAGAGCTGATTCTTATACCTTAAAATTAAACGATAAAACGATTTCAGAAATATTATCAACCACTACCTCATCAAATTCCAGTGATGAATTTTCTCAAAATTTAAAGCGTCTGCAGAAATATATGGAAGAAAGAAAAACAACTAAAAAATTAAGAGTTCCAGAATGGTTGAATTTTAGAGACGGTGATTTCAGACACCAAGGAGAGGCTGTTGATGCATGGATTGCAAATGAGTACAGAGGCACTCTAGAAATTGCTACTGGAGGTGGGAAAACTCTAACTTCTCTTGTTTGTGCAGCCATATCATTAGATGCTGAAGATTCAGCAATTATTATTATCGCTGTGCCGAATAAACCGTTAATAAAACAGTGGTGTGAGGACGTGAGAAAATTTTCATTAGACCCAGTTGATACAGAGGGTTTTGGTACAGAAAATATTGTAAAAAGCATTCGAAAAGTTATACATGAGCATAAAGTATTACCCAAACACACTGTATTCGTTATAACACATGACGCATTGAAAACAGTTGAAGTCAAAAATGTCTTATATAAGTATTCATCAAAAATAATGTTAATTGGTGATGAGGCTCATAATCTAGGCGCTGCCTCTTTTGTTAATGATCCTCCAACGTTTATTAGTCATAGATTAGCCTTGTCAGCAACTCCTGAAAGACAATATGACGAGGAAGGCACAAAGAAATTGCTCGAGTATTTTGGGTGTGTCGTATATGAATTTCCTTTAGAGAAAGCCATCGGTAATTGCTTAGTACCCTTTAAATATTTTGCTCATAAAGTATTTCTTAACTCTGAAGAAGCAGAATTATGGATAGAATACACAGAAAAAATCAATAACTTACTTTGGAGTGACGATGCAGAGACTAAAAAAATAGTTGAACAGCTTCAAATAAGAAGACGGGCAATAACAGAAAGTGCAGTTGCAAAGTTAACTGTTTTTGAAAAAGTGGTTTCAGAACTTAAAGATAGAGTGCACTCACTAGCATTCTGTACAGATAAAAATCCCGAGCAGTTAATAAGAGTCAATAATATCTTAAGAGAGCAGAACTATCTATTTCACCAGATAACTGGGGTTGAATCATCAGATAAAAATCTGATGAAAGATGTTATTGAGTCATACAAATTGGGGGAAATAGAGATACTTACTTCTAAAAGGGTTCTAGATGAAGGATTCAATATCCCACCTATAAAGACGGCATTTTTTTTAGCATCTAGCGGCACGACAAGAACTTGGGTGCAAAGGCTTGGAAGAGTCTTGCGGAAAAGTGAAAGCACTGGCAAAACTCACGCAGTAATTCATGATTTTGTGGTATTTCCTCCAAGTAACACAAGGGAATTCAATGCTTTAGTGAACGGGGAACTTACTAGAATGCAGTGGTTTATGTCACTTTCATTGAAAGATAGCTCGTTAAATAGTGCTATCCAAATGTCAAATGAGCTTTTATCAATAAAGGCGGCTTTATGAGTTTATCGAGAAGATTGATTGAAACCCTTGTTAAGGAAGAAGTTTGTAACAATAACGATAAATATGGTGACTTGAATGTTGATAAAATTATTGAGCTATCGAATCAAGTTTTTTTAATGCAAGTTACATTGATAGAATCAAAATCTGTCAAGAAAAGTGTGCAAGACAAAATTGAACATTTTAACGCGCTAATGTTTGATTCTTAGGGAGAAAAGATGAAGTTAATTAGTGCTAGGTTCAAAAACATTCGCCTCTTAAGAGATATTTTTATTGAGTTCTCGCTGGATGAAATTAAGAAACTCACTGTTATTCGCGCGGAGAATGGTACTGGAAAAACAACTGCTATGATGGGCTTGATCTGGGGACTGTACGGCTCAAAACTCGTCAAAGAAAAACTTTACCCTCTTTCACTATTCGAAGAGGGAGTCAGAGAAATTCCAATTGAAGTTCAGATAAATTTCGAAACAGAGGAGGTTGTTACTCGACAGGGTAAAACAGTTGTTAATGAGAAGGTTTACCAACTAAGAAGAAAATGTACAGAATTTGTATCTGGCGATGGGTTGACCTTTAAGAGGAGCTCAGACGATGTAAGTCTCTTTGAAAATACAACTGAGGGGTTTAAACCCGTAATACAGTCAGATATAGACCTAATAATCGAGAGAGCATTGCCTGTTAATTTAAAAGACATATATTTTACAGATGGTGATAAAGCTTTAACCTTCATTGAAAGTACTGCTTCTGGAAGTGAAAAACGATTAAGAGTGCAAAAGGCGATCGAATCTTTGCTTTCGATGAAAGATCTAGAGGCGCTTATTTCCAATTTGAAATCAGTTAAGCATTCTTTCTTAAAGAACATAGATAAATCTGACTATGCTCAAAAACTAGTCGAAGTGGAAGAAAAAATTCAGAGCAACGAAGACTGGATTAGCTCTAACGAAGAAGAATTAAAGGAATTTTTGACCGATAAAAACTCCTTAGCTGAGAGTATTAGTAAGGTTAAAAAGGGAATAGAAGAACAGCTTAAACTGGGTAATAAAGAAGCTCTAAGCAACGAGATTAATGTTCTTTTAAAGCAGCAAAAAAATGATAATGCTATGAAGGAGAACTCGATTTCCTCACTTTGTGGTCTTCTTAATAGCAAAGACATAGCTTCTTGTCTAATTCATCGTAAAATCTTACCTGCTACAGAGCTGTTAAAGAAAATGAAAGCTAGAGATAATTTTCCTAAGCAGTTCATACCGGTTTTAAATGACATTTTGGCAAGAGAAAAATGCCTTTGTGGTGCTGATCTCAGTGTGAAAAGCAAGGAAGGAAAAGAAAAGAGAGACTATATTCATGGCGTAATTGATGATTCCCGAGAAGTCGATCTTCTGAATAACCGGGCATCGAGTTTGTACTTTTCATCTGCTGATTATACTCCTCAAGACGGAGGGTGGAACAAGAAATACGCATCAGCTACAGAGATTTACTTCAATTCAGACATAAATTTAAGAAGCTCTTCAGATACACTTAAGAAAAAGCAGGCGATGGTCGATGAAATTAACGACGATTTATTGATCAAGCTTAGAGATCAAGAAAAAATATTAGAGCAAAAACTTAGAGAAATTAATAACTCTATTACTATCAACCAAGATGAAATTTCTCGTAGAAAAGAGAGCAACTCTTATCTCAAAAAAGATGCGGAAATTTTTTCAAGTAAGTTGAATAAAAATAACACAGCTGGAGGAAAACATCGTTTAGCTGAAGCACTCACGACAATTTATGAGAATGTTTTCGAGAAAATTAAAACTACTGAGCTTCAAAAAGTCAGTTTGGAAATGAATCGAATTTTCTTATCGATGATTGGTGCTGATAGTGGAATTGATCCTAAAGGTATGATTAGGAGAGCAGAGCTCAGTTCTGATTTTGATATTAGAGTGTTTGGTCCAAATGGCCAGCCACTCAATCCTGATACAGAACTGAACGGCGCTTCGCGCAGAGCAATATCACTGTCATTTATATTAGCTCTAACGAAAGTTAGTAATGTAAGTGCTACTAATATTATTGACACCCCGCTTGGGATGACCTCAGGTTTAGTCAAATCATCGTTACTTGAGAATATGATTAAAGAGGGAACACAAGTCGTAATGTTTTTGACTTTTGATGAAATAAAAGGAGTTGAACCGCTACTTGATAAATATGCCGGTAAGTCCAGGACATTGTCATTTTCCGGGCACTATCCTAAAATGCTCAAAAATAAACCTGAAAATTATGGTGTTACGAATATCTGCGAATGCAGTCATCGAGAATTTTGCCAAGTTTGTGAACGAACGGATCAAAAAAACTTAGTCGCAAGGGTTATGTAATGGATAATATTTTTGCACAATATCAAATTGAGATGCCAAAAGCTTATCAAGATAAAATAAAAAATTATGTTGCTACAGGTAGTCAAAATCAGTCAAGAGAAAATGCCCCTTTTGATAGACAAATTGATTTTTGGTATATGGCCTTATGCATAGCTTTTCAGAAGGGACTAACCCCGACGAAAGAAAAAGACACTTATAATGCGATTTCAGCAGAGATTTTGAGTAGAAATCCTCACAGAATTACTCAGATGCAGATGATATCCCTTACTATTGCAGAAGAGCCTTCTATTTTGTTGGAACCAAAAAAAATGCTTGATATTTGTACTAGCCTCGCCAATGCAGGTATACCAGTATTGTTGAGTATCTTGGCCGATACTGAATCAACACCTCTATGGAATATTTATTATGAGCTTGAGGACTTAGCATCTTAGTTGTTGTCGATTGAGTAGTCGTAAATGCTAACAATTTGATTTAGCATATTAATTTTTACGCGCTTGCTTAAAGTAGGCGTATCTTGCTTTTTTGTATTTTCATATATCATAAGCGAAACTTTTCCCGAAGTAATGTGAACCTTTATTTCATTCACATCGTCGACATCCCCATAGAGTTGTAGCGCCGAGCCAACGTATACACGTAGTATCGCAGGTAGGTCGTTTAAATAACCTTTTTCAATTATTAACGAGTGAGGTAGCTCATTTTCATAAATCAATTTGCCCTTGACTTTATTTGCTATAGCGATGCAGGCATTTTCGATAATATCAGCCTTAGCAATACTAAATAGAAGCTCTTTAGCTTCAGTCAACGCTACATTGTAACTACCAAAAAGTGCTTTAATATCTCGCTTTAACCCTTCAGGTTGCTTGGCATAGCCTTTATGCTTTTGAAACTGCGCCAGTGCAAAATACACCAGCAAATCTTCGCGTCGCATTTCGGCCGCTTGTTCAAGCTCGTCTCGGTTATACCACTTGCTCACTAGCCTCATTGCTTTTTTTGGTGAGCCTGCAACCTCAGTTAGTTGTTGGTAATCGGTAAACTCATCCTCTGCAGGCATGCGACCAAGGTCGAGGCAGCATTTCCAGAATGCTTCAAACAGCGCTTCATGTTGAGTAAATAGCAAACGGGCCTGAGTTTCGGATACCGGCTCGGGCGCAGTTAGGTGGCGCCATTCGTAATGCCGTTTTTGCCGGCTTTGCTGGAACTGCTGCTCTAAATTTTTATCACGAAACACATAAAAAATGCCGGGGCCAATAGCGATGGCATTTTCATCTAGTGTGGTTTCGATAAATTCTTTTAGCTCGCTTTGGTTGTAGTATTTTTGAAAAGTATTGCGCGAGGTAATAACACCGTCTTTGTATGGCTGGAACTGCGCAATGTAGCTGTCGTTAGCCAGCATGGCTGACACTACCAAAAGCTTTTGGGTGAGCTCCCAACTGCCAAGCAGAGCATCCAGTCTCTCGTCTTTATCTTCAATAACGTTTATCACAAAGCCAATATTGACTATATCTGAGCTGATTTTATCGGCATCGGGTCGGTAGTTCGGGTCCCAGCCCAGTACATCCAGGCCGTGTGCTTCTAGTTCCCTTAAATCATCACCCCGGCCGCAGCCATAATCAAATATTGAGTAATCGCCTTGCAGGAAACCATGTTTAACCAGGGTTTTCATCGGGGCTGACAGCTCATGCCGCACTAATGCGGTTTTATGCCGGTCGATACTTTGCTCATCTGCAGCTGAATGCACGGCTGAACTGCGAAATAACCGGCCATCAACCAGTTCATAACCGTGTTTAGCAATAAGCCTTAGCCAACTGGCTTTAAAACCGATCATTCTGGGATTGTCGTATAGACCTGCCGCTTCGCCTTCTTGCGTGATCATGCAAAAGCTGTCGTAATCAGGGTGATCAGGCAGAATAAAATGTTCTTTGCGGTGCAGTATCGGTGGGTTGTCGTGATCATCATAGCGGGTGACACGATGCTGCAGCTTGGCTAAGTCTACCGACACGCTTTGCTTAAGGGCAGGGTAGGCATCGCTATAAAAGTCGGGGTAATGCAGCAGTGACAAACGAAAATCTGCTTTAAACAGTTTTACTACATTCCAATCACCGTCAGGTACTTTCAACGCAGTGGCAACTACCTGAACAAATTTTGTCAAAATGGGCGGTAGGGCACTGAAGGCATCTTTATGCAGGTAAATAGCATCGGGCAACTTTTTCCCGACTTTTACTTGTTTGACTAGATCTTTAAATTGCTCTGCATTCATCAATAGTTAGCCAGGTGATAAGCATGAGTTCTATAAGGTGACAAGCTATCTAGCGCGAGAATATGCTGGTTGTCCTTGTTTACCGCTGGGCATTCGGCAATAAAAAAGTCTATACCTGTTTCGGTTTTAATGCTTCTCAGATAAACCGGAATAATCGGCATGGAGGCAGGTATTTTGGGTAGCAGACTCAATACTGGATAGAGCAGTTTATGTTTAGCTAGTGAATCGAAATTGCTCCCATGTTTTGCCTCTACGATAAATAAGCTCTCTTTGTTATCTCGTTTAGCAACGAAAACCGCATCTATTTCTACTTGGCCTTGGTTATGAATTAATTTAACTTGTTGATCTTCACGGGGCCTAAACTCAAAAGTAAAAACACTTTGCCCAGTTGCCGGTATTAGTAATGATTCTGACTTTTCAACGCCTAGAGCGTGCGGAAGTAATCCAGACGCTAGAGCAAGATTTACAACTGAGGTTTCGGTAACTTTGGGTAACAGTTGAAACGGAAACAACGAACGGATTGAAACATCAGGCAAGAAAAGTTCTGGCGTAAGCGCAGCAAATAGTTTTTCGTCTTCAAAGAAAAACTCGGAATAGCACGTTCGTGCTTTTACTAAACTAAAAAATGAGCCCTTAGTCTGTGGCCTGCTGCCAAGTCGCAGCACCATCATCTTAGCTTGCTTTAATTCAGCTCTCAGTTTCTGAATACTATCGATCGATATGTATGGCCAAGGTTCTAGAGCCTTGCCGGTTGCTATTTCACTATAGGTTTTAAATGATTCAGGCTCAGAGACGATATCGTCGTTTGCCAAAAAAGTCTCGATTTTCGAGTCATAAATCATGTAAGTTCCTTATCGGAGTGTGTATTCAGCGCAATCAAATAGAAGTATCGGTTACCTTCTTTACGAAACTGCAGTTTACCCTCTAGGCGCAAATGCATTAGATGGCAATCAGACACCTTAAGCACCTTTTTCGCCTCTTTGCTAGTTAACCAAACCTGGTCGGCAGATTCTGTTGGTAGTGTTGCCATTGGAAGCCATATATTGTTGCTACGGCTATTACTGTATCGAGACTTTAGATGATTTGCATCAGGTTTGTGAAAAACGGCAGCCGTTTGATGAGCACATCATGCGATATCAATTCTGCGCCAGCAATGCTTTGACCAAATGGCCGAGGTGGACGATAACTATGTCGCGGATGCCACAAGATTCTCACTTCTCACTTCTTACTTTTTTTCACTTTTTTTCCTTTATTGGCTGGTTTTCCGTCAGCCTTGTTTTTTTTGGCTTCTTTCTTGGCTTCTTTCCTGGATTTTTTTTCAGCCTTTTTGCTCACCTTATCAGCCACAGCTTTTGCAGCCTTTTTTGTGGTTTTCTTTTCGCTGTTCCGATCTTTTTTATTTGACTTAGCTGCACCGGCGTCCTTATCTTTCTTCACTTTCGGCTTGGTCACAGGCAATTGTTTGGGAAGTGGGGTATGCAATAGTGCTAATGCTGCGGCAGTTAACTCTGCAGCAATTCGCGGTGAAACGCCACGAATGCTGATTAATGTAGCTTCATTAGCCGCGGCCAGATCTTCAACGGAGTTGATACCCAACTCTTTGAGTTGCTTAGCTCTAACTTCACCTACGCCACGAACATCCATAATTACAGGTTTAACAGACATACATTATCCTTGATAGAAAATTACTCATCCAGACAAATAAATTAGCAGATAAAGTTTTATTCACCTGGTAACAGTATTATTAACTCTACATTTAAGCGATCTTTTTCAGAAAGTAAGTTCTATTCTGCGTTTGCATTAGCTGCTTGATGCGCTTTAATATATATTATTCTTAATTTGATATGTAAAAGATAATCAAGCATGAGCTATGTAACAGAGCATATCCTGGCATCCCTGCGCGAAGCACGAGAACGTAAAGGGTTTAGCCAAAGAGAGCTGAGTGCCCGCTCGGGGGTGCCGCAAAGTCATATTTCTAAAATTGAATCAGGGAATGTTGATCTCAGGCTGTCCAGTTTGATTGCGCTGGCGCGAGTACTCGACCTGGAGTTGCTGGTTGCGCCAAAAAAATCGGTTCCAGCGATTAAGTCGATCATTCAAAGTGCCAGTGAGCATAAAAATGGCAATGAGCAGGTATCACCAGCCTACAGCTTAGATGGAGAAACAGATGAGTAACAGTGTCTCCACGCTCAATGTCCTGCTTTATGGCGAGCCAATCGCAACCATCACCCATGTTGGACATGACAGAACGCTTTTTGCATTTACAGATGATTATGTCAACGATTCCGTAAGACCTTTGTTAAGTCTGGGTTTTAAAGATCCGTTAAGTAATCTCATTACTCGTTTTGGGGTGACACAAACCAAGCTCATGCCGTTCTTTTCTAATCTTCTGCCAGAAGCGTCAATGAGAAACTACCTGGCAGAGCGTGCAGGTGTTAACCCGGCAAGGGAGTTTTTCTTGTTGTGGGCATTAGGACAGGATTTAGCAGGCGCAATTACTGTAGTTTCTGCTGATGGTGAGTCATTGCCGCCAAATGCTAAGCAGGAAATTGAACTGAAATCCAACGACCAGGCACCGATGCGTTTTTCATTAGCCGGGGTGCAGTTGAAATTTTCAGCCGTGCAATATGCCAATGGTGGTTTGACAATCCCCGCCACAGGTAAAGGTGGGTCATGGATTGTGAAATTACCGTCATCCCGCTTTGAGGCCGTACCGGAAAATGAATATTCGATGATGGAACTGGCGCGAAGGTTAGGTATGGATGTGCCTGAAATTAAGCTGCTACCTATCGAACAAATTGAAAATATTCCTAAAGGGATTGAAAAGTTTGGCAATAGTATATTTGCTATTAAGCGTTTTGACCGGGTAGATGGGCAAGCTGTACATATCGAAGATTTTGCGCAAATCTTTGCGGTATATCCCGAGGATAAATACAAAAAAGCCAGTATGCGCAATATTGCGCAAGTTATCGGTATAGAAGGGCAAGAACAGGACATGGCCGAATTTATTCGACGCTTGGTGTTTAATACGCTGATTGGTAATGCCGATATGCACCTGAAGAACTGGTCCATGATTTATAAAGACAAACGTAGCGCGTCGATTGCACCTGCTTACGATTTTGTCTCTACTATTTCTTATATTGCTGATGACAGCTCAGCGTTAAGGATTAGCCGAAGTAAAAAGTTCAGTGATTTTACCTTGGATGAATTATCACATCTTGCGGCGAAAGCCATGTTACCAGAGAAGCTGGTGTTGGATACTGCAAAACAAACTGTGTCAGCCTTCCATGAAGTTTGGGCAAAAGAAAAAAATCAATTGCTGCTAACCAAATCTATGATTGACGCCATTGACAAACATGTGCGGACCATACCACTGCGTTAGATTACAGCTGGGAGCCGGATTTAAACACCTTCGCCCCGCGGTTATAGAGAGGAGCCCGAGGGCTTGTCAGTATAACTTGAATCTATATCTTAATTGGTTGCGGGAGCCGGATTTGATGACCTTCGCCCCGCGGTTATAAAGAGGAGCCCGAGGGCGAATAACAGGCACAAAAAAACCGACTTTAAAATCGGCTTAAGTGTTGGTTGCGGGAGCCGGATTTGAACCGACGACCTTCGGGTTATGAGCCCGACGAGCTACCAGGCTGCTCCATCCCGCGTCCGTGTATTACCCTTGAGCAGTAAAGGTAATAATCTGTTTTGCAATGTCGGGTTGTGTTGGTTGCGGGAGCCGGATTTAAACACCTTCGCCCCGTGGTTATAAAGAGCAGCCCGAGGGCGCTTTTCTATAATCACTTTTGCACAATCAATTTGGTTGCGGGAGCCGGATTTGAACCGACGACCTTCGGGTTATGAGCCCGACGAGCTACCAGGCTGCTCCATCCCGCGTCCGTCATTGCGGGGCGCATCTTAGTGTTTTTACTAAGGCTATGCAAGATGTTAATTACATTATTTTTGCTTATATCGGCTAACTGCTGCTTAAAGCAGCGTCTTGCAGGTTAAAGCAGCAATTATGGGAGCTATTACAAATCTTCAAACGTGTTTAAAGCACATTCTGTTATACTGTCGGCCATTTTATTTGAAGGTTGGGTGTTATGCTGGAATTCTGGGCTTTAACGTCAAAAGGCGTCGAAGAGCTGTTAGCCGATGAAATTCGTTTTCATCAGGGCGAAGTAATCAAAGTGTCTATGGGTGTGGTGCGCTTCAAAGCAGAGTTAAATTCGGCTTATCAGCTGTGTTTATGGTCGCGCCTGGCTACCCGCATTATGCGCCTTATTCAGTCGGAAGCGGTTACAGCAGACTCAGATTTATACCAGATAGCGCGGAAAATTGACTGGCCGCAGTTAATGACTATTCGCCAGACGCTGGCAGTGGATTGTGTGGGTAAGCATGCCACTATTGATAACAGCCAGTTTGGCGGTATGCGCTTAAAAGATGCCATTGTGGATCAATTCCGGGAAGAAACTGGCCAGCGGCCTGATGTTGACCGCTTAGCTCCGGATATGCGCTTTCAGGTACGGCTGGAAAAAAACTACTTTCACTTTTTGCAGGATTTCTCCGGGCCATCGCTACACCAGCGCGGTTACCGCGCCGGGCAGGGTGAGGCGCCGTTAAAAGAGCACCTGGCGGCCGCATTATTAAAGCGTTCAGGCTGGACCCCGGATAAACCCTTATTTGACCCATTTTGTGGTAGCGGCACTATAGTGATTGAAGCTGCGCTGATTGCGCTGCATAAAGCACCGGGCTTAATGCGCGAACGCTTTGCCTTTGAAGGCTGGCCAGGGCATAGAGCCAGCGTCTGGCAGCAATTAAAAGTTGAAGCGAAAGCCAAAGAAGTTACCTTGCCAGCACAAACCCTCTGTTATGGCAGCGATACCGACGAGCGCGCCCTGGCAAAAGCCCGCCAGAATATCGCCCGGGCGGGCGTGGCAGACTATGTTAAAGTTGATTACGCCGACGCTACTGCATTAACAGGCTGCGTTGCGCCAACCGCAGGCGTTATTGTTACCAACCCGCCTTATGGTGAGCGGCTGGGCGATTTACCCAGTTTAATACCGCTGTACAGTAAATTCTCGCTGGCGTTAAAGCAGCATTATCAGGGCTGGCGTTTAGCTATTATTACCTCGAATGCCGACTTACTGCGCTCGTTGCGTTTATCAAAAAGTAAAACCTATAAATTTACCAATGGCCCGCTGGACTGCGAATTTACCTTATTTGAGCTGACCGAAAAACAAGTGGCGGTAAGCTCTGATGCACCGTCATTGTTTTTTAATGAAAGCAGCTCTTTTGGTAATCGCCTGGCGAAAAACCTGAAGCAGTTGCAAAAATGGGCCAAGCGCGAAGGTATTAGCTGTTACCGTGTATATGATGCCGATATTCCGGAATATAACGTGGCGGTAGACTGGTACGATGGTGAAGTGGTGGTGCATGAATACGCCGCGCCGGCCACGGTAGACGAGCAGGTGGCGCAAAAGCGCTTATTTGATGTGGTAAACCAGGTGCCGGTGGTGCTGGGTATCAGCTCAGATAAAATGATTTTAAAAGTGCGCGAAAAGCAAAAGGGTACTAACCAGTATCAGGCCATGGCCAAAGCCGGCCAGTATAAAGAAGTAACAGAATACGGTGCCAAATTTCTGGTTAATTTACGTGATTATCTGGATACCGGTTTATTTTTAGACCACCGTTTAACCAGGCGCCTTATTCAGCAACAGGCTAAAGATAAAACGGTACTGAATTTGTTTGCCTATACCGGTACCGCTTCGGTGCATGCGGCTATTGGTGGTGCAAAAGCGGTAACTACGGTAGATATGTCAAATACCTATTTAGACTGGGCCAAGCGTAACTTTACCCTGAATGGCTTAATGCTCAGCGGCCCGCAGGCAAAACAGTACCAGTTTGAACAGGCCGATTGCCTGCAATGGCTGGCACGTTGTCGCCAGCAGTTTGATTTGATATTTGTTGACCCGCCAACTTTTTCTAATTCGAAACGGATGGAAGATAACTGGGATGTGCAGCGGGACCATGTTGGTTTGCTGAATATGCTGATTGGCCGCTTAAACCCGGGCGGTAAAGTGATTTTCTCTAATAACAAGCGCCGTTTTAAAATTGATCAGGCCGCGTTGGCAGAGGCTGGCTGGCAGGTAAAAGATATTTCTGCGGCAACTTTGCCAGAAGATTATAAACGCAACCCGAACATTCATGTTTGTTTTGAGTTAACGCGTTAATGGCTAAGGTGTTAATGCAAGAGCTCACCTTATACAGCACCTGGGGCTGCCATTTATGTGAGCAAGCCGAAGCGTTGCTAGCCGACGCGGGTATGGCGTTTGCAGTGGTTGATATTATTGACGATGAGCAGTTAATGCAGCGCTTCAGGGTACATATTCCGGTACTGGCTGCCGGCGATGCGCTGTTGTACTGGCCGTTTGATGCGGTAAGTGTCGCAGGCTTTTTACAAAATGCTCAGGTTTTACAAAATACTCAGGGTGATAACACCCAGGGGTTAAAGGATACTAAGTAGTGGAATTATTACGTTTTCAGCAGGCGTGTTTAGCCTTTGGCACTAACCCGATATTGGATCATGTCGACTTTAGCCTGTTCAGCGGTGAGCGGGTTTGTTTGGTTGGCCGCAATGGTGCCGGTAAATCATCCTTTTTAAAATTGCTGACCGGTCAGCAAAATCTGGATGACGGCCAGATAGTAGTGAATACCGGGGTGGTGCTAAGCCGCCTGGAGCAAGACCCGCCGGCGAAAATGGATACTAAAATTGCTGATTTTATCCGCGAAGGCGCCGGTGATTTAGCAGAAAAGCTGCAGCAGTTCTATACCTTGTCTGAAAACCTGGACGGGGCGGGCGATGCCGAGTATCGCTTGTTTGAACAGCTGCAAAATGAAATGGATACCCGCGATGGCTGGTCACTGGAAGCCAGGGTAAGCGATATTTGCCAGCAGTTTGAGATGAACCCTGATGCCAGTTTGGCCACCTTATCTGGTGGCTGGCTGCGCAAGGCCGCTTTGGCCCGAGCCCTGGTAGCGAAGCCGGATATTTTATTACTGGATGAACCTACCAACCACTTAGACTTAGCGGCAATTCAGTGGCTGGAACAATTCTTACTGAATTTTAACGGCGCCATTATTTTTATCTCGCACGACCGGGCGTTTATCCGGGCGCTGGCCACCCGTATTATTGATTTAGACCGGGGTGAGCTTACCTCGCATCCGGGTAATTACCAGGAATACCTGGATCGCAAACAGAAAATGCTGGAAGACGAGCAAAAGCACAATGCCTTGTTCGACAAACGGCTGGCTGAAGAAGAAGTGTGGATCCGCCAGGGCATTAAAGCCCGCCGTACCCGCAACGAAGGCCGGGTACGCGCATTAAAAGCGCTGCGCCAGGAGCGGGCCGCCCGGCTGGAGCAACAAGGTAAAGTCGATTTTAACATTGAGCAGGCCAGCCGGTCTGGTAAGCTGGTATTCGAAGGCAAAGCCATTAGCCTGGCGTTTAACAACAAGCCGGTCATGGATAAGCTTGATTTACTGGTGATGCGGGGTGATCGTATTGCGTTGGTCGGGCCCAATGGTGTTGGCAAATCCAGCTTAATCAAGGTATTGCTGGATGACTATAAGGTAGATAGCGGCGAAGTTAAACGCGGCACTAACCTGGAAGTGGCCTATTTTGACCAGCACCGGATTGCGCTTGATTTAGAAGCCACCGTGCAGGATAACGTGGCAGATGGTAAACAGGAAGTACAGCATAACGGCCAGAGCCGGCATGTATTAAGCTATTTACAAGACTTTTTATTTCCACCGGCGCGGGCGCGCACCCCGGTAAAAGCCTTATCGGGTGGCGAGAAGAACCGTTTGTTACTGGCCAAACTGTTTGCCAGGCCAAGTAACTTATTGATCCTCGATGAGCCAACCAACGATTTAGATGTGGAAACGCTCGAGCTGCTTGAAGATATTTTGCAACAGTATCAGGGCACGGTGCTGCTGGTCAGCCACGATCGGGAATTTGTTAATAACACCGTGACCAGCTCATTGTTATTCGCGGGCAATGGCCGGATTATTGAAATAGCCGGTGGTTATGATGATGTTACCGCTTATCAGGCGCGGCAGGCAGCCAAAGCGGCACCGGTAAAAACAACGGCAGTTCAGCCGGCGCCAACCACAGAAATAGCCGCTGCGCCTTTAGTTCACTCTTCAGTTAATAACGCGAAAAAGTTATCATACAAAGAAAAACGTGAACTTGAACTATTACCCCAGCAGATTGAACAACTTGACGCTGAGCTGAGTGCTTTGCAATTGCAGGTGAACGATCCGGAGTTTTTTAAACGCGATGCGGCAGACAGCCAACAGACGTTGAACCTATTGCAGCAAACCGAGTCGAAGTTGGCGCTGGCTTATGCGCGCTGGGAACAATTGGAAGCATCGGGTTCATAGATTTTTATAACAGATTATAAGTACATAAGAAGTACATTAGGGGCTTTGCATGAAATTATCTCGGATCAGTTTAGCAGTAGTACCGTTGCTAACTGTATTTTCAACAACGGCGGCTGTTTATCAGGTAGTAGAGCTTGAACCAAGCAATATTTCCAAGGCAACCTTTGCTGCAGCGTTAAATGATCAGGGCGACGCAGTGGTTACCGGCCAGGGTTATACTGAGTATCAACTCAATGATGTTAATCGTACCGTGGTACGTGCTGTCAATTATATCGATTTTCCACTGGATGTCAGCACCATCAATTTTGACAGTGAAGTGATCACCAATAACTTAACCCCTGAGCAAATCGAAGATGCCAAGTTGGGTATCTATGAAGCCAATGTGTTGAATTTTTTTACGTTGCTGCTTGCGGGTAATCCGCAGCTGGCTAATCAGCCAGTGGGCCGGGCGTTAGCTATCAGCCAACCGGTTAATGCTGAAGCTGCGTTATTGCCACTTAGAGATCTGAATCAACTGCGGTCTAATAACGAATTTATTTACAGCCTGAATCAGCAAGGGGTGGCGGTTGGTATTGCTTCTGCGCCCTTTAGCAAACAGGATTTTACCCCAGCGACAGACCCGGCAGATGAAGACGCCGAAGCACCGGTAACCAGTACGGTTTGGCAACCAGAAGCGGGTTTTCAGTATGGGGTGGCAGTCAGTAGTGCCGGGCCAGTGAATTTAATACCGCCTTACACAGAACTGGGCGGCGGCTTTAGCCGGGCATTTTCGGTAAATAACCAAAATCTGATTGCCGGTTCAGGTTCAGTGGGCCTGGATGAAGAAGTAGCGGCAACGATTGCAGCGGGTTGTCTTGGTATCGCCCAACCGGTGGTCAGCTGTCTGAACACGCAGCAGCAGGTGCGGGTACATGCCTTTTCCAGTTTACAGGGCCAAATTAAAGCCAACCAAACAGTTACCATCTATCTGAATGGGTATCAGGAAAGAGCCATGTTATGGCAACTGCAAGCCGATGGCAGTGCCACCGTTGCCCAGACGTTTGGTTTTTTAGGTGAAAAGGGCAGCGGCCAGGTTTATCAACCTGAGAATAATCACCCTGAAGTGTTTTATTACAGTACGGCCAATGCGGTAAATGATAATGGCATTGCCGTAGGCCATTCAATGTACAGTGACAAAGATCGCACTATCCGATTCCGGGATCAATTTACCGGTCAGGAGTTTCGGCGGATATACGTAGCACCGCATGCCACCCTGTTTCGGGATGGCGAAGTTGCCGCTATGGTTGACCCCGCAGAATGGCTGGCCAGTAACGCGGTTGCCATTAACAATAATGATATTGTGGCCGGCTTTGCGATTAAATCGGTAAATGGCTTTAGACGCGACAAGTTTTTTTATTACGATATAGCTGCCAACAAAGTGGTGTTTCCGCAAGATTTTTTTGCAGGTTCATCATCCATTCCTGCCGATATCAATGATAACGGCCAGATCGTTGGCCGTGGTGAGGTGATTATTGGTGGTACCACCACACGCCGCCAACATGGCTTTGTGTATGATATCAGCAGCGACACATTTCGTGATCTGAATAGCTTACTAAGCTGTAACTCCCCGTACACCGTAGTAGATGCCAATGCTATCAATAACAATGGCGAAATTCTGGCGACGGTACTGCAGGCTCTGCCGCGGTTAGACGCCAAAGGTGAGCCGATACTGGATGAAAGCGGTAACGTGCTGATGGCAGAGCAGGCCAGAGCGGTAAAATTACGGCCTGTTGCCAATGGTGAACCCGCAAACTGTAATACCGAGCAGGACTCCTATGAACGGAAAGCCGGTGGTTTTGGCGGTTTCGGGGTGTTGCTACTGGCCGGTTTTGCTTTATGGACGCGTCGCCGGCGCTAAGGCGCGCTATCAGTGATAATAAAAAAGCTGCTGCGGCAGCTTTTTTTGTTGCCGCTATCAGCTAAATAAAAGAGTTATCAAAAAGCAGTTTTATAGTGTAATTAAGTATAATGATAAAAGTTTTTAAAAGCTAAACAACATCAGCCTGTTAGCTTTTGTCAAGCAGTATATCTGTTAATTTGGTTTGAACCTTCGCCACACCTCAGCTATCAATAAAGATGTACAGTGTTGTTGTCATCCGCTTACTTGTTGTCAGCTCACGTAATACAGCGTTGTACTATTAACTACTAAAATGTTGAGGAAGACTGCCGTATGAAAAGACAAAAACGTGATCGTCTGGAACGTGCTCATGCTCAAGGTTATCGTGCCGGTGTCACCGGACGCTCCAAAGAAATTTGCCCTTATCAGAATTTAGATGCCCGCTCGCAATGGCTCGGAGGATGGCGGGAAGCAATGGAAGACCGAAATGTCGGTTTATTTAATAAAGGTCTTTAACCTGGAACGATTTTAACTCTCACCATCGTTTAGAAACAAAAACCCCGCTATTTCAGCGGGGTTTTTGTTATAACCGCTAGTGGGATCAGAAACTGGAGGTATCCTGAAATAAGCCCACTTTTAAATCGGTAGCGGCATAAATATCGCGGCCATCGACACTAACGATGCCATCACCGATGCCCATATACAGTTTGCGTTTAATAACGCGTTTCATATTAATGGTATAGGTAACTTTCTTGGCGGTAGGTAGAATTTGGCCGGTAAATTTTACTTCGCCGACACCCAGCGCCCGGCCTTTACCAGGGCCACCGCACCAGCCAAGAAAAAAGCCAACCAGTTGCCACATCGCATCCAGCCCCAGACAACCAGGCATAACCGGATCACCTTTAAAGTGGCAGGCAAAAAACCAAAGCTCAGGGGTAATATCCAGCTCAGCTATAATCTGGCCTTTACCGTACAAGCCGCCTTCTTCGGAAATATGGATGATTCTATCCATCATCAGCATGTTATCTGACGGTAATTGGCTGTTACCTTCGCCGAATAATTCGCCGTTTGCACAAGCGATTAAATCTTCTTTTGTAAAGCTATTCTTAGTCATGTATGTTTAACCCATTATAATTGCTGCGCCACTTTAGCGAACACTTGTACGCCAGACAAGTCCGATTTGTCGGTTAGCCGGTTTTTTCGGCAAGTCTGTTAATAGTAGGTAAGCATTTCTTCCCTGACAACTAATTAAGTAATGGATATAGCCATGAGCAGTGACAAGACGCGCGCACTGAGTAATGCCGAGAAACAACAACGCTATCGGCAACGGCAGCAAGAGTCTGGCAAAAAGGAGCTGAGAGGTTACCTGACGCCAGAAGCCTTAAGCTGTTATCAGGAAATCCAGCAAAAAACCCAATGGAATGACAGCACCTTGCTCAGTAATGCGATCCGCTTGATGTATGCCGCTCATAAGTGTGGCCAGATCGGCATTTTAAACAGCTGGTTAACCGAACATAAGCGCTAAAAGGCCGCGCCCGCTCTTACCCGCGGCCAGCCGAACAGGTATACTTAGCCTTTATTTAGGTGTAACTGGCGTGGCCCGGACTATCAGATGATCTTATTTGTAAATTCCTTAACTGTGATTGATTTTTCATACCTCGACCTGAAACGGGGCATGGTAGGTGAAAGCTATATTGTTGATACCGAATTACATGGCTCTTTGGATGATACCGCCATGGTATTCGATTTTGCCAAAGTTAAAAAAGTTATTAAACAGGCAATTGATCAGCTGGTAGACCATAAGCTGGCACTACCTGCACTATGCCCGGCGCTAACGACCACAGTGCAAGCCGCTAACACCCTGGTGCGCTATCAAAGCCAGCGTGGGGTAATCAGCCTGGCATCGCCGGCCGAGGCATTTGCGCTGATACCAAGCCAGCAGATTAATGAGCAAAGTGTTGCTGACTATCTTGAACAACAAATAAAACCGTTGCTACCGGCTAACGTTGAGCGCCTAAAGCTGACTTTGCGGCCGGAAGCCAGCACTGGTTTTTACTATCATTACAGCCATGGTTTAAAAAAACATGATGGCAATTGTCAGCGCATTGCGCATGGCCACCGTTCGACTATTCAGATTTATGTGGATGGCATGCTGTCACCGCGGCTGAATAAACTGTGGAGCGAGCGCTGGCAGGATAGATATCTTGGCAGTGCAGTGGATAGGGTGGACAGCACGGCGCTGCAACATATTAGCAGTGAGGCTGACGATTATTGTTTTCGCTATCAGGCGAGCCAGGGCTGGTTTGAACTGGTTATGCCGAAAAGCCATTGTGACATTGTGCCGTGCGATACCACGGTTGAGTGTTTAGCTGAGTATATTGCCGGCGAACTGAAAGGCTTGGATCAGAGTAAAACCTATAAGGTGGTAGCGTATGAAGGCGTGGCAAAAGGGGCTATTGCTCAGTTGTAGTTTGTTAACTGGCCTGGCAGTACAGGCGGCTGATGGCGTGACGTTGCAAGGTAAGTTGACTCAGGGTAGTTTAATTCGTGGTCAGGCGCCGGCGGGTGCGACAGTGCTTTTTAATGAGCAACCCATTAGTGTGACAGCAGACGGTCGGTTCGTATTTGGGATTGGCCGCGATGCCAGCCTGCAGCATCAACTGACGATTATTAAACCTGACGGTGCCCGTGACATTATGCCGCTGCAATTTGCAAACCGGCAATATGATATTCAGCACATTAGCGGTGTGGCGCAAAAATACGTGACGCCGCCAGCAGAGGTTACCGCACGCATTCAACACGATAACCAAAAAGTCCGGCAGGTACGCTCAACGCTCAGTGACAAAACGGCGATCTTTGCTCAGCCGCAGCGCCCGGCTGAGGGACGTATTTCTGGTGTGTATGGCAGCCAGCGGATATTCAACGGTGAACCCCGCAACCCGCACTATGGTTTAGATATTGCTGCGCCGGTTGGCGCACCGGTGTTGGCGCCCTGGGATGGCAAGGTATTGCTGGCGGACGATTTGTATTTCTCTGGCTTAACCTTAATTATTGACCATGGCATGGGGGTGACCTCAACCTTAATGCATTTGCATGCGATTGAGGTAACGGTGGGCCAGCAAGTCCGGCAGGGCGAGCAGGTTGCGGAAGTAGGGGCTACAGGTCGGGTTACCGGGCCCCATTTGGATTGGCGGATTAACTGGTTGCAGGAAAGGCTGGATCCACAGCTACTGCTGGCAGACTAGATTCAGGTTGGCGCAGCCAACGGCTGACTTGCTCTGGTTGCGTCACCTGTAACATAGCCACTTTTGGCGGCGCAGCCATAATCGGTAATTGCAACGTCAGCAAGCGGTCTTTGCGGTAAATCGTTAAATCTTGTCTGCTGTGTTCAGCTAAGCGCTGTAACAGTTGCGGCAGGCTTTGTTCGGTAATTTTCCTACCCGCCAGCGCCAATAGCTGGTCTCCTACCATCAGACCGGCTTGTTGTGCCGCACCGTCATTTCTTACCTGAGTAACGGTTAACAACCCTTGCTGAAGTTTGACGTTTGCCGACAGGCTGGCAGGTGCCGGCAATGGGTTGTCATCAGTACCACTAAGATCGTCCGGCTGGCGCTCTGAGCGAAAGCTCAGCGCCAGACCCAGTTTTTTAGCCGCAGCTGCCAGCGGTAAAGGTGCGCTCTGTTCAACCCAGGCCCGGGCGGTGTCTGCCAGGTCGCTAAAGCCCAGCGCATGCAAGCTACTGAACAGGCTCTGCTCATCGGTACCCCGGGCTGCATACTGCTGATACAAATACTGGCATAGCTGCTGTAATGAGCTGCCTTGTTGCTGTAAATCAGCTTCCAGGCAAAGTGCCAGCAGGGCACCTTTGGCATAGTAACTGACCACGGCATTCACTGCATTTTCATCCTGCTTATAAAATTTAGTCCAGGCATTAAAACTGCTGGCGGCCAGGCTTTGCACACTGTCAGAGGGGCTGCGACTCACCCGGCTAATCGTTTTCTCTAAGCTGCTCAGGTAACGCTGCGGGCTGATTAAACCACTATGCACCAGTGCAAGATCATCAAAATAAGATGTGAACCCCTCGTATAGCCATAGCTGGCTGCTGTATTGCTCGGCATCTAAGCGGTAACACTGAAATTCAACGGGCTTTAGCCGCTTTACCCACCAGGTATGAAAATATTCATGGCTGCACAATGCCAGCAACTGCTGATAGTTATCATCGGGTTCAGCTGTAGCATTCGCGGGTAAGTCAAAGCGGTTACACAGTAACAGGGTAGAGAATTTATGCTCCAGGCCGCCATAGCCCTGCTCGGTAACCCAGAGTAAAAACCAGTACTGATCTAAGTCTGCCGGCAGGCTGCCAAAAACTTGCCGTTGCTGCTGACAGATTTGCTGCAAATCACTGGCAAAGCGGGTTAAGTCGGTCAGGTTGTTGCCGCTGACGACCAGATAATGAGGAATGCCATCAATATCGAATTGCTGCAGGGTAAATAGCCCTGCCAGGATAGGACTATCAATTAAACTGGCATAATCCGCCGCCTGATAGGTGCCAAAAGCCAAGAACCCGGTGCCGTTGATTGGGGTAAGGGCGGTTGCCACCCGCCAGCTGGCGGCCTGTTGCGCTGCCGGTTTAAACAGCGTGATCTGCTGCGGCACTGCGGTTAAATCACTGACGGCCAGGCACAGGGCGGCCGGATTTAATACGGCTAGTTCGTCATCCACATAGGCTGCCCGTACTGACATATCGTAAGCATAAATATGGTAACTAACGGTAACCGGTAACTGGCGACAGGCCAGTTGCCAGGACTGTTTGTCCAGCTGCTGTGTGGCCAATGGGCCTTGCTCATCCCGGGCACTTATGCTGATAATATTACGGGCAAAATCACGGACCATATAACTGCCTGGGATCCAGGCTGGCATGCATAACTGGTGCACATCTTTGGTGGGGGTAAAGTTTATTGTGACGATGATAGCATGACTGCTGATATCCTGTACTTGTAGCAGGTAACTGACCACGATATGACGCTCCCATTGCCTTAAACTTAACGTTGTACTGATAAGGCCTGTTATAATAACGGCCAATTGTTGGTTATCAGCCTGCACATGTTTTATTTTTTTACAGTGAGTAGCTTATGTCAAACCTCCCCCCCAGTGAAGCCTTGATTGCCAAACGTATGGCACATGCCGTTACCCGGGTCACCAAAACTGTGTTTCCCGGCCGCACCAATCATCACAACACCTTGTTTGGTGGTGAGGCGTTGGCCTGGATGGATGAAGCCGCATTTATTGCTGCCACTCGTTTTTGCCGTAAACCGCTGGTGACGGTGTGTTCTGATCGGGTTGATTTTAAAGAATCCATACCGGCAGGCTCGATTATTGAGTTGGTCGCTAAAATTGAGCATGTAGGTCGCACCAGTATTAAAGTGCACGTCGATATTTTTGTTGAGAATATGTACAACGACGATCAGCATAAAGCCATTTCGGGTAATTTCACCTTTGTGGCGCTGGGGACTGATCGTAAACCCACGCCGGTACTGGCCGATTTTTAACATTGGCTGCAGTAATGAGGAATTAACGTTGAATTGCGATTAATGTCTGCTGAAATCAGTTCAAGCGGCAAGGCTTTAGGCTGCATCTTGGTTATAATCGGCTCAGACTAATTAGGCGGGTCATTAACTTGTACAAACTGTTTGAAGATCGTAACCGGCAGTTCTGGATCCTGCATAGCCTGGGGTGGCTGGGGTTTGCCATTGTTAATTACCTGGGCTCATTGGTGCAGGAAACCCGGGACGCCTACTTGATTGTGCTGGCGCTGGATGCTTATGTTGGTTGGCTGATTACTATTCCACTGCGCTATATTTATCAACGGATTTGGTTTTGGCCACCCTGGCGGATGATTTTAATCGTATTGCTGCTGGCATTATTGATCGCAGCGGTCTGGACCAGCGTAAGAAACTTTAACTATTGGGAAATTTATCGCCACGGCTATCGGCCGGACGATTGGTTGCAGTATATTAAGGATACACCGGTAGCGTTTTATGTGATGTTAAGCTGGAGTGGCTTGTATTTTGGTATTAAGTATTACCAAACCCTGCAACTGGAAAAACAGAAGTCATTAACGGCAACTAACAAGGCACATGAAGCACAGTTAAAAATGCTACGGTATCAGCTTAACCCGCATTTTTTGTTTAATACCCTAAATGCAATTTCAACCCTGGTACTGATAAATGAGACCGATACAGCCAATAAAATGGTCACCCGGCTCAGTGATTTTTTACGCTACTCGCTATATAAAGACCCGATTAACCGGGTGCCGCTTGAGCAGGAACTGTATGCAGCAAAACTGTACCTGGAAATAGAAAAAGTCAGATTTTCAGAGCGGTTAACCATAGAGTTTGATATAGAGCAGGGTACGGAAAGAGCCTTAGTGCCCAGTTTAATACTGCAACCTTTGATAGAAAATGCTATTAAATATGCAGTAGCCAGTCAGGTGAATGGCGGTGCCATTACCATTACGGCGAAGAAGTTTGGTCATGACTTATTGTTGGAAGTATCTGACAACGGCCCAGGTATGCCGATAACTGATGGCATTCCTAAAAGCAATGCCTGCGGTGTTGGCCTGGTCAATACTAAAGAACGGCTGGCGGCGTTGTATGACAACGATTTTGCTCTGGTACTGACTCACAACGAGCCCAGAGGATTAAAAGTAAATATCCGGATCCCATTGCAGTTAGAACAAGCGGAAGCAAACCATGTTGAAGGTAATAGTAGTAGATGATGAACCTCTGGCCCGCAAAGGCATGCTGGTGCGGCTGGCAGCTTTTGAGCAGCTGGAAGTGGTGGCAGAGTGTAGCAATGGCGATGAAGCCGTAGCACAGATACTCGAGCTCAAGCCCGATGTGGTATTTCTGGATGTTGAAATGCCAGGCATGGATGGTTTTGCTGTGTTAAAAAGCTTACAACAACAGCAGGGTAAACTACCTTATATAGTGTTTGTCACGGCCTATGATCATTATGCGTTTAACGCCTTTGAAGTGAATGCACTTGATTATGTGTTAAAACCGGTTGAACCTGAGCGGCTGAAAGCAGCAGTGGCTAAGGTGTTGAAATTTCATGCCGCGGCAGACAGCCAGAAGCATAAGGGCCAGTTGGCGGCAGCGGTGGCAAAATTAACTGGTGATGAAGCCGGCAATATTCTGCAGCGGCTGGATAAATCTGAGCCAGTGGTAAATGACCGTTTCCCGGATGCTATCAGTATTAAAGATAGTGGTGAAATTACCCGGGTGCCCGTAGCGGAAATTGACTGGGTTGATGCGGCCGGTGATTATATGTGTATCCATACCAAAGACGGCCAGACCCATATATTGCGACGGACGATGAAGGAGCTGGAGTTAGAGTTAGATCCCCGGTTGTTTGTCCGGGTACACCGTTCGGCCATTGTTAATGTGCATACCATTGCCAAATTGCAAATGTTGTCTAATGGTGAGCATCAGTTAATGCTTACCAATGGCCAGGCCGTGAAAGTAAGCCGTAGTTATAAAGATCGGGTGAAGCAAGTCTTCAGCCAGTAGCTATTTTCGTTGCTAGCAAGCCTATTTTGGCAGTTTACAAACTGCCAATTTGTTGCTGCCAACGCACCAGAAAAGGGTCTATGGCTTTTGTTCTGTCGCCGGTTTTCGCCAAAGGGTATAACACGGCTTCGCCATTAACCTCACCTGCCATCATCAGGTTAGCGCCTTGCAGCAATTGTTCAACTGCATAAGCACCGAGCTTGGTTGCCAGGATCCTGTCTGCACCGACCGGGCTGCCACCACGTTGAATATGCCCAAGAATACAGGCGCGACATTCAATACCGATTGCCTCGGTTAATGCCTCGGCTAAAGCCGTAGTGCCACCAGGGTAACTGTTTTCGGCGACAATCATAATATAGCTGGCTTTGCCTTTCAGCAGCTGGGCATGCTGAATAGGGGTAATAATGGGCTTCAGGTTGGCAGGACTGAGGGTGCCAAATTCAGGACAGATAATTTGCTCAGCGCCGGCAGCAATACCGGCAGCCAGGCTAAGATAGCCACTGTGCCGGCCCATTAACTCAACTAAAAAAATCCGTTCAAAGGCATCGGCAGTGTCGCGAATTTTATCAATAGCATCCAGGGCGGTATCAAGCGCGGTGGCAAAACCAATGGTATTGTCGGTGCCATCTACGTCATTATCAATGGTACCCGGCACGCCGATCAGCTGGCCACTGTAATGCTTGCTGATGGCCAGGGTGCCACGAAAGCTGCCATCGCCGCCTATCACAATCAGCGCATCAATATTCAGCTGCTGCAATGCTTCTGCTGCCCGGGCGGGCCCATCGGTTTGCTCCAGTGCCGGACAGCGGGCACTTTTGAGGATGGTACCACCGCGTTGAATTATATTATCGACATGATGCGAGTGTAAGCTCTGATATTCCTGCTCCAGCAAGCCGTTAAAACCGTGGTGAAAACCAATCACTTCAATATTACAGGCGCTGGCAGTAAGTTGAATAGCGCGGATGCAGGCATTCATGCCTGGTGCATCACCACCAGAGGTTAGCACCGCCAGTCGTTTAATCGTACTCATTGTCATTCCTGTGGTTGGGTAGTGGTTAATCGCTTCAGTATAGTGGCTACACAATCAACGCATTTGATTTGTCGCAAACTTTCACAAACTACAAGACAGCTTAACCCGAAATAAGAGACAATAGCCATGGTTGAACTGCCAGCCGCTGCCTGTCTGAGGAAACACTGTACTATGCACCAAATTACCGGGAGAAGTCTGATTGGGTTGTTACTGGCGCTGACCACGGCAATTTTGTGGGGGGCCCTGCCAATAGCCCTGAAGATCCTGCTCGATATTATGTCTGCTAACACCATAACCGCCATCCGCTTTCTTGCTGCTGCTGTGATAGTAGGATTATGGCTGGCGGCACGCGGCAAACTACCGGTATTAAAACGGCTGTATAACCGCAAGGTGGCCTGGCTGATGCTGATAGCGGTTGTCGGCTTATTATCAAATTATATTATGTATTTAAGTGGCTTAAACTATCTTAGTGCCGAAACTGGCCAGGTAGTTATTCAGCTGGCGCCTTTTCTGATGATGCTGGGTGGCATTGTTATTTTCAAAGAAAAGCTGTTGTTATGGCAAAAAGTTGGCGCTGTTACCTTGCTTGGTGGTTTGTTGCTGTTTTTTAATGAGCGCCTGGTTGAGCTGGTGCTGCAGGCCAGTTCAGAAACGTTGGGCGTGCTGTTGGTGATTGCTGCGGGCATTACCTGGGCGGCCTATGCCCTGGCACAAAAGCAATTACTGGTTAGCTATAGTTCGAAGCAAATTATGTACCTGCTGTATGTTGCCGGGACAGTGTGCTTTATGCCGGTGTCGGACTTTGCACCTTTGCTGACGATGAGCAACTTGCACTGGGCACTACTGGTGTTCTGTTGTCTGAATACTGTGGTGGCGTATGGCGCTTTTGCTGAGGCACTGCATCACTGGGAAGCGTCTAAAGTCAGCGCGGTACTGGCGGTAACGCCACTGTTTACTATTTTATTTGCCAATCTGACCGGCTGGTTGTTCCCTGATTTCTTAGCTGCCCAGCAGTTGAATATCTGGTCCTGGCTGGGTGCTTTAATGGTGGTTACCGGCTCTGCGTTAACTGCTTTGGCACCACAGTTTGTTGAGTATCGTGCTGCCAGGCGGGTACGTAAGCTACAACGGGATGTGTTTTAAGTTGTGTTAACATGACACATTAAAAAAGGGCCACCGGCCCTTTTTTAATGTTAGAACTGACGGCTGAGCTTACTTTACCTGCACAATTTTACAGGTATTAGAAGCGCCAATCGTTTCCATGGCGTCACCATGGGTCATAATGACTAAATCACCGCTTTTCAGGCCGGCTTGCTTACGAATGGCATCAATGGCGGCGTCGGCCAGCGATTGCTCAACCAACATGGTACTGTCAAAAAACGCCGGATAAACGCCACGGTACAGCGCCATTTTATTCAGGGTTCTATTGTGTCGTGACAGCGCATAAATGGGTTGTGGTGAGGTGATGCGTGACATCAGTTTAGCGGTGTAGCCTGATTCGGTCAGGGCGATAATGGCTTTGATACCAGCCAGGTGATTGGCTGCATACATGGCTGATAAGGCGATAGTTTCACTGATCTCAGTAAAGGCCACATCCATCCGGTGCTTGGAAATTTGCACGCTGGGGTGCTTTTCAGCACCATCACATACCCGTGCCATGGCTTTTACGGTTTCGGTGGGGTATTTACCCGCAGCGGTTTCTGCCGATAACATCACTGCATCGGTACCATCTAATACGGCGTTAGCCACATCCATCACTTCTGCCCGGGTTGGCATGGGGCTTTCAATCATGCTTTCCATCATTTGGGTGGCGGTAATAACCACCCGGTTGAGCTGGCGGGAGCGGGCAATAATGCGCTTTTGCTGGCCAACCAGCTCTGCATCACCAATTTCAACACCCAAATCGCCGCGGGCAACCATCACGGCATCCGAAGCCAGAATAATGTCATCCAGGGTTTCATTGTCGGCAACGGCTTCAGCCCGCTCAATTTTTGCCATCATGCGTGCTTCTGAGCCAGCAGCTTGCGCCAGCTGCCGCGCCAGACGCATATCGTCGCCACTGCGAGGGAAGGAAACTGCCAGAAAATCAACCTCAATTTCCGCCGCAGTGATAATGTCAGCTTTATCTTTTTCAGTCAGAGCCGGTGCGGTTAAGCCGCCGCCCTGGCGATTAATGCCTTTATTGTTACTCAGCTTGCCGCCAACCGTTACCTTGGTATACACCCGGTCACCGTCAACCTTTTCCACCTGCAGCTGGATCCGTCCATCGTCTAGCAAGAGTAAGTCGCCAGCACTGACATCTTGTGGCAGCGCTTTGTAATCAATACCCACCTGATGATGATCGCCTTCGCCTTTAGCCAGGCTGGCGTCCAGCACAAACTGCTGACCTTCTGCCAGTAGCACCGCCCCTTCTTTAAAGGTAGATACCCGGATTTTCGGTCCTTGTAAGTCGCCCAGGATGGCAACATGCGCGCCTAATTTTTCAGCTGCAGCGCGCACCATACTGGCTCTTTCCCGGTGATCATCAGCACTGCCATGAGAGAAGTTAAGCCGGAATACGCTAGCACCTGCGCTGATAAGCTTTTCGATAGACTGCTGAGTATTGGTAGCGGGGCCGAGAGTGGCGACAATTTTGGTTCTTCTTGGCATCAGATGCTCCTGCTGTTGGACGCGGATCGAACAATTGGTTAAGTGTAATGTAATTTTATTACAGAATACAGCGGCATTAAGCTTAAAAGCGACAGGTTGGTGCAGTTGACCAACCTGAAATGATAAAAAGCGACAAATTAATTAGTGAAGTCTTTCTTTTCAAAGCGTGAGCCGCGCAAGCTGTCTTTAACCTTTTTCAGGTTTTCCCGGAATTTACTGCCGCGGCGTAAAGTAAAGCCGGTTGCCAGAATATCAATTAATACCAGTTGCGCCACCCGGGACGCCATAGGCATATACATATCGGTATCTTCCGGCACATCCAGCGATAAAACCAGGGTGCACTCTCGGGCAAGCGGGCTGTCATAGGCCGTTATACCTATTACCGTCGCATCGTTTTCACGGGCGATAGCTGCAATATCACAGAGGTTTTTCGTGCGGCCGGTATGGCTGATGCATACCACCACATCGCCATCAGAGCTGTTAATTGCCGACATGCGTTGCATCACAATATCGTCAAAGCATACTACCGGCACGTTAAAACGGAAAAACTTATTCTGGGCATCATGCGCCACAGAGGCTGACGCTCCCAAACCAAAAAATGAAATCTTTTTCGCCTGGGTTAATACATCAACCGCTCGGTTAATGGTATTAATATCAACGCGTTGCCTGGCGGTGTCCAGCGCAGCCATGGTCGACTCAAAAATTTTGGCGGTATAAGCTTCCGGGCCATCTTCTTCTTCGACATGCCGGTTTACATAGGGCGTACCATTTGCCAGGCTTTGGGCCAAATGCAATTTAAAGTCAGGAAAGCCTTTGGTGTCGAGCCGGCGGCAAAAACGGTTGACAGTGGGCTCACTGACATCAGCCATTTTGGCCAGCGCTGCTATACTGCTGTGAATAGTGATCTGTGGATTAGCTAATATAACGTCAGCCACTTTGCGTTCAGATTTGCTGAAGCTGGTTACACTACTTACAATTTTTTCCAGTACGTTCATCCACTAATTCCTGACAGTATTAAGTTGTAATGGTGGCAACTGCTTTTGATAACATCTGTTGCCTGCTTGGTTATACACCAAGTGTGCCGACAAAACAGTATTAAATTTACCACAAAACTGTAATTGCGTTGCTAAGGCTGCCTTAATATGTAAGATTAGTCAAAATATAACTTATGCTGTAATTAAATTACAACAAATCGGGTTTACAGCGGCCTTTTGGCGCGTTAGTATGCGGCAAGTGTTGTAAAATTACGTATTATTACAAGGGTCAGACATGACGACAACAGCACACAATGCTCAGAATAACGCCTGCGATTTAATTTTATTCGGCACTAAAGGTGACTTAGCCCGGCGTAAGCTTTTGCCCGCATTATATCAGTTAGAGAAAGCTGGCCTGCTGGCGGCAGACTCACGCATTATCGGCGTAGCTCGTGATGCAATGGACAATAACAGCTATCTCGAGATGGTAAAAACCAACCTCAATACTTTCTTAAAAAAAGAGACTCTGGACGAAGCTGTCTGGCAGCAGCTGGCGGCAAAACTTCTCTATGTACAACTCGACCTGACCAAAATCACTGATTATAAAAAGCTGGGTAAGTTAATCGACCCGGGCAAAAGAACACCAGTCAGCTATTTTGCCACACCACCAGCGCTGTTCGGCGATCTTTGTAAGGGCCTGGCCGCGGCAGGCCTGGCAGCAGAGCCGTCACGAGTAGTACTGGAAAAGCCTATTGGCCATAATTTAGCATCCTCTATTGTGATAAATGACCAGGTTGCTGAGTTCTTTAAGGAATGTCAGATCTACCGGATTGACCATTATCTGGGTAAAGAAACCGTACTTAATTTACTGGCATTGCGTTTTGCTAATGCCATATTTGCGTCAAACTGGGACCACAATGCTATTGATCATGTGCAGATCACCGTGGCTGAAGAGGTGGGGGTAGAAGGGCGCTGGAGTTACTACGATGACGCCGGCCAGATGCGCGACATGGTGCAGAACCACTTGCTCCAGGTATTGTCGCTAATTGCCATGGAACCGCCTGCCCGGTTGGATGCCGACAGCATTCGTGATGAAAAACTAAAAGTACTTAAAGCATTACGCCGGATTGACAGCAGTAATGTGCAGGAAAAGACGGTGCGTGGGCAGTATGCCAGTGGTTTTGTAGCGGGCAAGCAGGTACCAGGATACCTGGAAGAAGAAGGCGCGCGTATTGGTAGCAAAACTGAAACCTTTGTTGCGATAAAAGTGGATATTGATAACTGGCGCTGGGCTGGCGTGCCCTTTTACCTGCGTACAGGTAAACGTATGCCGAAAAAGCACAGCGAGGTGGTTATTTGTTTTAAGCCACAACCACATAATATTTTTCATGAAACTTACAACGAACTGCCAGCCAACAAGTTGATCATCCGCCTGCAACCCGATGAAGGGGTGGAAGTGCAGGTGATGAACAAAATACCCGGGCTGGGTGAACATATGCGCCTGCAGCAAAGTAAACTTGATTTAAGTTTTGATGAAACCTTTAAAGCGCAGAGAATTGCCGACGCTTATGAGCGATTATTGCTGGAGGCCATGCTAGGTAATCAGTACTTGTTTGTTCGTCGTGACGAAGTAGAACAGGCCTGGCAGTGGGTTGACGGCATACTAAATGCCTGGAAAAACAATAACGAGCCGGCTAAAACCTATCAGGCGGGCACATGGGGCCCGGTCGCTTCTATTTCAATGTTAGCGCGCGACGAGCGTAACTGGGACGAATAGGCAGGGGACAAGACTTATGCAGCTACATCACTATACCGACAGCGCAGCGTTAAATCATGATTTTGCCAGGCAGCTGGTGAGCATACTCACTGACGCTATTGCCAACAGAGGGCAGGCTTATCTTGTGGTATCGGGTGGCCGTACGCCCACTGCGCTATTTAATACACTGTCGCAAGCGGAACTGGCCTGGGACAAGGTTACAGTTCTGCTGGCTGACGAGCGCTTTGTGCCGGTTGATTCGGCTGACAGCAATGAACGGCTGGTCAAGACGCATTTGCTGCAAGCCAACGCCAGCGCTGCTAACTTTATTAGTTTGTATGCCGGGGCGGCAACTGCTGAGCAGGCCATTGCCGCTATTTCAGCGCGACTTAAAGCGCTGCCGGCTTTTGATGCCGTGATTCTGGGCATGGGCGAGGATGGCCATACTGCCTCGCTATTTCCCTGTAGCCGTGAATTAACTGCGGGTTTAGCTGCCGATGCGTCGGCTGTACTGGCGGTGAATCCGACGAGTGCACCACACCAAAGGATATCGTTAAGTTTGCCGAGGTTACTCAATAGCCGGCAGATATTTTTACATCTGGTAGGCCCCGGTAAACTTGAGGTGCTGAACAAAGCACAGGCAACCAACGACGTAGCCAGTATGCCAATCCGGGCCATTATACAACAGCCAGATGTTGATGTGGCTGTTATGTATGCCGCAAATTAGAGGAAGTGTTATGAACCCTGCTATTCAACGGGTAACCGATCGTATTATTGCCCGCAGCAGCAAAAGCCGGGCAATCTACCTGGCCCGCATAGACGAGGCCGGCCAGAGCGGGCCGCACCGCGGTGTGCTGAGTTGCGGCAATCTGGCGCATGGCTTTGCGGCTTGTAACAAACAAGACAAAGCAGACTTGCGTAGCCTGAGCAAAGCCAACATTGGCATTGTTTCTTCGTATAACGATATGTTGTCGGCACACCAGCCTTATGAGCATTATCCGGCTTTGATTAAGCAAGCGGTTAATGAGGTTGGCAGCGTTGCGCAGTTTGCTGGCGGTGTGCCGGCGATGTGCGACGGCGTGACACAGGGCCAGCCCGGCATGGAGCTGAGTTTATTAAGCCGCGATATTATCGCCATGTCGGCGGCAGTGGGGTTATCCCACAATATGTTCGATGGCGGCTTAATGCTGGGTATTTGCGATAAAATTGTTCCCGGCTTACTGATGGCTGCTTTAAGTTTTGGACACTTACCCTTTGTATTTGTGCCCGCGGGGCCGATGCCTTCTGGTATTCCGAACAAAGAAAAAGCCCGGGTACGCCAGCTGTTTGCTGAAGGTAAAGTGGGCAAAGAAGAGCTGCTGGAGGCTGAATCGGCGTCTTATCACTCAGCGGGTACCTGCACCTTCTACGGCACTGCGAACTCCAACCAATTGGTGGTTGAAATGATGGGCCTGCATTTACCGGGGTCGTCGTTTGTTAACCCGGGTAGTGCGTTACGTGATGAGCTGACCAAAGCCGCCGCCCGTCAGGTAACCCGGTTAACCCAGTTGGGTAATGACTATTTACCCATTGGTAAGTTGGTTGATGCCAAAACTCTTGTCAATGGCATTGTTGGTCTGTTGGCCACGGGTGGCTCTACCAACCACACCATGCATCTGGTTGCAGTGGCCAGATCAGCTGGTTATATCATTAACTGGGACGATTTTGCTGAATTGTCTGCGGCCACACCTTTGTTAACCCGGATTTACCCTAATGGCCAGGCCGATATCAACCACTTCCAGCATGCTGGCGGTATGGCGCTGTTGATCCGGGAATTACTGGATGCCGGCTTATTACATGAAGATGTGCAAACGATCGCAGGCCCGGGCTTGCGCCGGTATACCCAGCAACCGCTGTTAAAAGACGGTAAGTTACATTGGGTAGATGCGCCTGCACAATCACTGGATCCGGAGGTATTAACCACCGTTGCCAGGCCCTTTAAAACTCATGGTGGCTTAGAAGTCCTGTCTGGCAATATGGGTCGGGCAATTTTAAAAACCTCAGCACTACGCGATGGCACTGAGGTGATCAAAGCTCCTGCCGTGGTATTTAACAGCCAGCATGAACTGGATGCAGCCTTTAAGGCCGGTACGCTGGATAAAGATTGCATTGTAGTGGTGCGTTTTCAGGGCCCGAAAGCCTGTGGTATGCCAGAGCTGCACAAACTGACGCCGCCGCTGGGTGTATTACAGGATAAGGGCTATAAAGTGGCGCTGGTAACCGATGGCCGGATGTCAGGTGCCTCAGGTAAAGTACCTGCCGCTATTCATGTCACGCCAGAGGCGGTAGATGGCGGCGCCATTGGCCGGATTAAAACCGGCGATATGATATTAGTGGATGGCAATAGTGGCAAACTTGAAGTCCTGGTTGATGCCACTGAATTTAATGCCAGAGCCCAGGCGCAAGTCGATTTAAGCCATAATTTTTATGGTATGGGCCGGGAAATGTTTGGCGCAATGCGTGCTCAGTTAAGCGGTGCGGAACAAGGTGCCTGCAGTTTATTTGTTACTGAGGACCATTTGCATGGCTAACTTGGTTGATTTTGCTATCGTGGCTGATATTGGTGGCACTAATGCGCGTTTTAGCCGGGTGAAGATGGCAGATCTAACGCTGGATAAAGTTGCGGTTTATCCCTGCGCTACTTTTGCCAGCCTGGCGGATGCCCTGCAGCATTACCAGCAACAGCAGCAGCTGACAATGCTTAAACATGTTGCTATTGCCATTGCTTGTCCGGTAACGGGCGATGATGTCAGCATGACTAATTTTCACTGGCAATTCTCAATCAGTGCGATGCAGCGCCAGCTAGGCTTAAGCCGCTTATTGGTGATGAATGATTTCACCGCGGTAGCCATGAGCTTACCGGCGCTGACAGCCAGTGACAAAGTACAACTTGGTCAGGGTAGCTCGCAGCCAGATAAACCGATGGCCGTGCTGGGCGCAGGCACAGGCTTAGGCGTTGCTCATTTAATTAAAGTTGACGGTAAATTTGTGCCCTTGCCGGGTGAGGGCGGCCATGTCGACTGGGCGGCACAGACAGAACAGGAATGGTTTATTCAGCAAATGCTCAGTAAGGAATATGGCCATGTGTCACCTGAGCGGCTGTTATCTGGCCCGGGGCTCGAAGCGATTTACCGGGCATTAGCCTTGTATCGCCGGTTAGACGTTGCGCCATTGTCAGCCGGTGAAATTGGCCAACAAGCGTTGGCCGGCACCTCTGAACTTGCCAGCGCAACGGTTGCTCAGTTTTT
Organism: Arsukibacterium ikkense; assembly: GCF_000987775.1. Lineage (GTDB taxonomy): Bacteria > Pseudomonadota > Gammaproteobacteria > Enterobacterales > Alteromonadaceae > Alishewanella > Alishewanella ikkense. The sequence continues at coordinate 131,745 of NZ_LAHO01000003.1, read as the reverse complement.
TGCCAGTTTAGGCAGTGTAGCCGGTGATTTAGCACTAACACTCAGTACCTTTGGCGGCGTTTATGTGGCAGGCGGTATTGCCCCTAAATTATTACCACTGTTAGAAGCAAGTGAGTTCAGAACCCGTTTTGAAGCAAAAGGCCGGTTTAGCGCGTTTAATCGCCAGATCGCTACCTATATCGTGACTGCACCCCAGCCAGGCTTGCTTGGCGCTGCAGTTTACTTAAAACAATCTTTGGCGAGTTAATTATGGCATTTGAAAATTGGCAGCTGCAACCTGCTGAACTTTTTGCACAAGGTGCAGTGGTCCCGGTAATTGTGATTAAAGATCTGGCCGATGCCGTACCGATGGCGCAAGCGTTGCTGGCCGGCGGCATAAAGGTGCTTGAAGTCACGTTACGTACCCCGGTTGCGCTTGACGCAATAAAGCTGCTGGCCGAGCAGGTACCTGCAGCCATTGTCGGTGCTGGCACTGTTACCACCGCCGCGCAATTGCAGCAGGTTATCGCGGCAGGAGCGAAATTTGCCATTAGTCCGGGCCTGACCCGAGAATTACTGCAAGCTGGTAAAGACGCCAGCATTCCACTGATCCCGGGCATTGCCAGTATTTCAGAACTGATGGAAGGAACCGGGCTTGGCTATACCCATTTTAAGTTCTTCCCGGCGGAAGCGGCAGGGGGCGTGAAAACCTTAAAATCAATTCATGGCCCCTTTTCGGATATTCGTTTTTGTCCAACCGGTGGGATCAACGAGAAAAACTACCTTGAGTATCTGGCATTGCCTAATGTCAGCTGTGTGGGCGGTTCCTGGATAGTGCCAGATAGCGCGGTTAATGCCAAAGATTGGGCTCAGATAACTGAGTTAACCCGTATGGCAGTAACGACGGCAGCAGCCGCGGGCTAAGCTGGCTGTTTATCAAGCAATACTGTTTAGTTGCAACCGGCGTTTACGCCGGTTTTTTTGAATTTATGCGTTAAAGCGCGTATAGTGGCGCACCTTTTTCATCCAGTACAATCTGTAGCGGACCTTTTAGTGATCTCAACTGCCAATATTACAATGCAATTCGGCGCCAAGCCGTTGTTTGAAAACATTTCCATTAAATTCGGTGAAGGTAACCGGTATGGCCTGATCGGTGCCAATGGTTGTGGTAAATCGACTTTTATGAAAATTCTTAGTCGTGAACTTGAACCGACTGCCGGTAATGTCTCGGTTGAGCCAAACCATCGCGTGGCTAAATTGCATCAGGACCAATTTGCCTTTGAGCACTATTCGGTGATTGATACAGTGATCATGGGCCATGCACAGTTATGGGCAGTGAAGGAAGAGCGCGACCGTATTTATTCCAGTAGCGAGATGAGCGAAGAAGATGGCATGAAAGTCGCCGATCTGGAAGTGGCATTTGGCGAAATGGATGGTTACACCGCAGAGTCACGTGCCGGTGAACTGCTGATTGGCGTAGGGATCCCGGTTGAACAGCATTTTGGTTTAATGTCTGCTATTGCGCCTGGTTTTAAATTACGGGTGCTGCTGGCGCAGGTGTTGTTTGCCGATCCGGAAATTATGCTGTTGGATGAGCCGACCAATAACCTGGATATTAATACCATTCGCTGGTTGGAAAACGTATTGTCCGAGCGTAACAGCACTATGGTTATTATTTCGCATGACCGTCACTTCTTAAACAGCGTCTGTACCCATATGGCTGATTTAGACTATGGTGAACTGCGTTTGTATCCTGGCAACTACGATGAATACATGTTTGCCGCGACCCAGGCCCGTGAGCGTTTATTATCCGACAATGCCAAGAAAAAAGCCCAGATAGCTGAATTACAAACCTTTGTCAGTCGTTTCTCTGCTAATGCATCTAAAGCCAAGCAGGCCACGTCTCGTGCCAAGCAAATTGATAAAATTCAGTTAGACGAAGTTAAAGCGTCCAGTCGGGTTAATCCGTTTATCCGTTTTGAGCAGCAAAAGCAGCTGTATCGTTTAGCGCTGGAAGTGGAAGGCCTGAATAAAAGCTTTGGCGAGTTACAGTTACTGAAAAATCTGAGTATGACCATCGAAGTGGGTGAAAAAGTGGCCATCTTAGGGGCTAACGGTATCGGTAAAACCACCTTATTAAAATGTCTGATGGGTGATTTGGCCCCAGAGTCGGGCAATATAAAATGGTCTGAGAATGTTAAAATCGGCTACTACGCGCAAGATCATGCGCATGAATTCGCCGAACCGATGACCCTGTTCGACTGGATGAGCCAATGGAAACAACCATCAGATGACGAACAGGCGATCCGGGGAATATTAGGCCGTTTACTGTTCTCTCAGGATGAAATTAAAAAATCGGTGAAGGTTCTGTCCGGTGGTGAGAAGGGGCGGATGCTTTTTGGTAAGTTGATGTTGCAGCGGCCAAATATTCTGGTAATGGATGAACCGACCAACCACCTGGATATGGAATCGATAGAGTCATTGAATATGGCACTGGAGCATTACAAAGGCACCTTGATTTTTGTCAGTCATGACCGTGAATTTGTCTCGACGCTGGCCAGCCGGATCATTGAAATTACCGGCCAGGATGTCCGTAACTTTGCCGGTACTTATGAAGAGTATCTGGTAGCTCAGGCCGGTTAAATCCCCTTCGTTCAGTAGATACTGATGTAACGCATAGCCGGCAATGCTTTGTATTGCCGGCTTGTTTTTTGTTAAACCTGTCCCCATGTCTATGTTATAGCGAATTATTTATGGCGCAAAAGCAAAGCAGGCACGCTAAGTGATTCCGTCGTGCTATAGTTTTGTCAGTAGCTTAATTGCATTAGGAGACGATAATATGAAAGTAAATATCGGCATTGAAGAAAGCGAACGTAAAGCCATCTGTGCCGGCCTGGCTGTGTTACTGGCCGATACCTATACCTTGTATCTGAAAACCCATAACTACCATTGGAATGTCACCGGGCCGATGTTTCAAACGCTGCATACCCTATTTGAAACACAATATAATGAGCTGGCATTGGCGGTAGACGATATTGCTGAGCGCATTCGTGCTTTAGGCGAGTTCGCCCCAGGTTCTTATAAAGAATATGCCAGGCTAACCAGTATTAAAGAAGCAGATGGCATTCCCAGTGCCGAAGAGATGATTAAAGATTTAGTCAAAGGCCAGGAAGCCATCGCTAAAACAGCGCGCACCATAGTGCCGGTGGCAGACAAAGCGTCTGACGAAGTTACCCTGGATTTATTAACCCAACGGATGACGGTGCACGAAAAAACAGCCTGGATGTTACGCAGTTTGGTTGCGTAAAAGCAATGTGACAGCCAATTTACAAAAGCAGCACATAAAGTGCTGCTTTTTTATGCGCTGCGCTTAGAAAAAATAAAATCATGATTCAACGCGCAAAAAGTACTAAGTTTTTCCGGCAAAAACTTGTAAAATCGGCGCCAGCAGTAACACTTAAATGCATCAGTTGCGTTAAGTGCTGATAGACCAAACCGGAGATGTCCCCGATGAACGCCATGCAATATGCGCAAAAAGCTGTCGATTTGTTTGTCTTTCCTGATAGTTATATTCGCGTTAAAGAACTGATGGAATCAGATACTGCCAGTCTGGATGACATTGCGGAGGTTATTTTACTTGATCCTGTGTTAACGTCTAAATTGTTAAAACTGGCCAACAGTGCCGTATACCGATTACCTTACCAGGTTGAGTCGGTTAGCAAGGCACTACTGGTGCTGGGCAAGTCGCAACTTTATAATCTGGTGGTCAGTATTGCCGTGAGCTCAGCTTGCAGTAAATTGACGTCTTCTGCGGTAGATTTAGAACGGTTCTGGGAGCAAAGTGTTAATGCCGCTCTTATTGCTAAATATCTGGCCAACTTTTGTGGCTTACGTCAGCCTGATCGGTTATATGTTGCCGGCTTATTACATAACATCGGTGAATTAGTGGTGATGCAGCAAGCGCCGGAAAGTGCGGCCAGTTGCCAGAATTACACAGATGAAATCAAACCCTGGCAGTTACAACAAACGATACTGGGTTTTACCTATGCTGCCTGCGGTGCTGAGTTGCTTAACCTTTGGCAGTTACCTGACAGTATTGTTGAACCACTGGCTCGCCAGCATAGCACCCAGTTCAATGCGTCAGAACCGGATGTGCTGATCAGTTACCTGGCCGTCAGGCTGGCGCTGGCCAATCAGCATCCGGATTTATACAGTGTTAAAACGCTGGTTGATCCTTTTGTACTTGAATTGCTGCATCTTGAGCAAGCCGACTTAATTAAAGCCATCGATTTTTGTAACACTGAGGGCTTATTCATCCTTTCTGTGCTTAATCCGCGTATCAGCACTATATATTAACCCCGTCTTCCAGCGGCACTGTTTACAGTGCCGCAGCCATTTATTGGAATATTGTTATGTCTGAAGTAAAAACAAAATCATCGTTGTATACCGCCTATTCAGGTTCTGCACTGCTGGAAACACCGTTACTAAATAAAGGTAGCGCCTTTAGCCGGGAAGAGCGCTCTGTCTTTAACTTAACCGGCTTGTTGCCACCGCGTTTTGAAACTATTGAAGAGCAGGTCAGCCGGGCTTATCTGCAATACAAAAGTTTCGATACGGCTATTAATAAGCATATTTATCTGCGGGCAATTCAGGACAATAACGAAACCTTATTTTATCGTCTGGTGCAACAACACCTGGAAGAAATGATCCCCATTATTTATACGCCTACGGTTGGCGATGCGTGCGAGCAGTTCTCGGATATATATCGCAGCGCCCGTGGTTTGTTTATCAGTTTTGAAGATCGTTATAACCTGGATGATGTGCTGCGCAATGCCACCAAAGCCAAAGTAAAAGTATTAGTAATAACCGATGGCGAGCGGGTACTGGGCCTGGGTGATCAGGGTATTGGTGGTATGGGGATTTCCATCGGTAAGCTTTCGCTGTACACCGCCTGTGGTGGTATCAGCCCGGCTTACACCTTGCCGGTAATGCTGGATGTTGGCACCAACAACGAAAAGTTGCTGAATGACCCCATGTACATGGGGCTGCGCCAGAAACGGGTAGGGCAGGACGAGTACAACGAGTTTATTGAATTATTTATTAAGGCCGTAAAGCGTCGCTGGCCTGAGGCAATTATCCAGTTTGAAGATTTTGCCCAACCTAACGCTATGCCACTGTTACAACGCTATCGTGAGCAGATATGCTGCTTTAATGATGATATTCAGGGTACCGCTGCCGTTACTGTAGGTACATTACTGGCCGCGTGTCTGAGCAAAGGCGTAAAGCTTAGCAATCAGAAAGTGGTGTTTGTTGGAGCCGGCTCAGCCGGTTGCGGTATTGCCGAACAAGTGATCAGCCAAATGGTGGCAGAGGGCATAACAGAGCAGCAGGCCCGTCAGCAAGTGTTTATGGTAGACCGTTTGGGTTTACTGACGGATACAATGCCGGATTTACGTGATTTTCAGCAGGCACTGAGCCAACAGCAAGCCAGTATTGCCAACTGGAATTACAGTGGCGATTATCCCAGCTTGCTGGACGTTATGCACTGTGCCGCGCCTGATATTTTAATTGGCGTCTCGGGCCAGGCTGGCTTGTTTACTGAACAGGTGATCAGAGCCATGAAAAAAGGCTGCACCACACCTATTATTTTCCCGTTAAGTAACCCGTCGCGTCAGGTTGAAGCCACGCCGCAACAGGTTATTGAATGGACCGACGGCGATGTGATTGTCGCCACGGGCAGCCCATTTCCGCCAGTAGAGTATCAGGGTAAGCTGCATCATATTGCCCAGTGCAACAACAGCTATATTTTCCCGGGGGTGGGCCTGGGGGTGATTGCGGTAAAAGCCCGCTTAATCAGCGATGAAATGCTGCGGGCAGCCAGCAAAACCCTGGCTGCCACGTCCCCCTTGGCAAATACCGGTAAAGGGGGCCTGTTGCCACCTTTTACTGCGCTGGCCGAACTGAGTAAAAAAATCGCTTTTGCTGTTGCTAAAGTTGCACAACAACAAGGTTTAGCACTGGAAATTGATGACAATAGCCTGCAACAACGAATTGAGGATAACTTCTGGAAACCGCAGTACCGGCACTATAAAAGAGTCAGTGGTTAAACCTTGTTACATTTTGTTTTAGACGAACAGCCTTATTAACGGTACGCTGAAATCTCTGCCTGTTAATAAGGAACCGTAATGCGTAAGTCTCTACTCTGTATTGCTATTGCCAGTATGCTTGCTGGCTGTAACCCCAGTTCTGATATCAGTAAAAACAATCCTGCCAGCGCTGAACTAGCAGCCAGCCAGCAGGCTGCTAATGTCAAAACGTCGTCAGCTAGTGAGCGCCTGAACCAGTGGTTTGAAGAAAAGTTTGAGCAACAGCTACAGCAAAGCCCCATTCAAATGACATTTATGGGCCGCAAAGATAAGTACGATCAAATTGACGAAGTTACCCTTGCTGCTGAGGAGCAGCAACTGGCCTGGTTGGCAGCGACGGTTGCCGAATTAACCGCCAACTTTGCCTATGATGAACTGGATTTGGAGACGCAAACCTCTTATGACGTTTGGCTTTATCAGTATGAGCTGGCAAAAGAAGGCGCGACATTCCGACAGAACCGCTACGTATTTACCCAGATGCAAGGCATTCATGCGTTATTACCACAAATTCTTATTAATTTTCATAAAGTAGACAATGCGGATGACATGCAGGCCTACGTCACGCGTATTGAAGGGATAAGTAACGCGCTGACCGACTTGCTGCGCCGGGCACAACATAATGCTGCGCAAGGGGTAAGACCGCCTCGCTTTGCTTACGAAGGCGTGCTGGCGCAATTGAATAACTTGCTGACAGGTGCACCACTGATTGACGCTGAGCAGGATATTCCGTTATGGGCCGACACCAAAGCGAAAATCAGCAGCCTGATTGCTGCCGATAAATTAAGTGACGAGCAGGCCAGACAATTAACGCAGGCTGCTAAATTGGCATTGCAGCAGCATTTCCAACCGGCTTATTCCGCTTTAAAGCTGTGGCTGCAGGATGACATTGCTAACACTGATGCCGTTGCCACCGGAGTGGGCAAGCATATCAATGGTAAAGCCTATTATGATTATCAATTGAAAGTATCGACTACGACCGATTTAACGGCAGAGCAAATTCATCAGATGGGTTTGGACGAAGTTGCGCGCTTAACGGCTGAAATGATCGCCATCAAGGACCAAGTCGGCTTTCCCGGCGATTTAAAGGCATTTTTCGATTTTATCAAAGCCGATGATCAATTCTATTACCCCGATACCGATGCAGGGCGCCAGGCTTACCTTGACGACTCGAGTCAATACCTGGCGTTTATCGACAGTCGCCTGCCAGATTTTTTCCGCACCTTACCCAAGGCAGGGTTGGTGGTGAAAAGAGTGGAGCCTTTTCGCGAACAGCCGGGTGCAGCGCAGCACTATTTCCCCGGCACCCCCGATGGCAGCCGGCCCGGCGTTTACTATGCGCATTTATCTGATATGCGCTCGATGCCTAAAAATGAAATGGAAGCCATTGCCTACCATGAAGGCAGCCCTGGCCACCATATGCAAATTTCAATAGCCCAGGAACTGACCTCAGTGCCTACCTTTCGCACGCAGGCCAGGTTTACCGTGTACTCAGAGGGCTGGGCCTTGTATTCCGAATTGCTGGCCAAAGAAATGGGCGCATACCAGAACCCTTATTCAGATTTTGGCAGGTTGATTACTGAAATGTGGCGGGCAGTGCGCTTAGTGGTAGATACCGGCTTGCACAGTAAAGACTGGACTGAGCAACAGGCGATAGACTATTTTCTGCAGAAAACGCCTATTGCCGAGGGCGCAGTGCTATCTGAAGTACGGCGTTATCTGGTGATCCCAGGGCAGGCCACGGCCTATAAAATTGGCATGATGAAAATACAACAGTTGCGGCAATTTGCGGAACAGGAATTAGGTGATAAATTTGATATTCGTGATTTTCACGACACCATTCTAACCGGCGGTGCCTTGCCACTAAGCGTGTTAGAACGGCGCGTGCAAAACTGGGTTAACCAGTTAAAAACCGCGCCAGCGGCCTGAGTTTGCCTGCGGGCGGTTGCTTATTGCAGGTTAAGCATCAGCCGATGACAATATAGTCATTCTCAAAGTGGCAACCCTGATGTGTTGCCGGGTGCAGCTGAACATAGCGCCCGGCAACGTGCTCTATCGCCATGCATTGCTCTACTTCAAACACATTATCGGTATGGGGTTTATCCCATTGTACGCTCAGTTGCTGTTTGGCCAACTGTTTGGCATGCCTTACGTTGTCAGCGGCCAGCACCAGATAACGATGGTCCTCACCAAAAATACTGGCAAAATACCCACCTAAGTTAATAAAAAACAGTTTTGGACCGCTGGTAGCCGGGGCGTCAGCCAGGCTAACGGCAAAGTCACCGACACCTGATACCGCCATCCAGGCATCAATATGTAAGCCTTTGGGGTCGGCAAACCATAGCGCTTGCAGCTGTGGATAGGTTTGCGGTAAATTGTCGCCTGCCACAAATACCACATCATGCACTTCAATATTCGCCTTAGGGTGGGTGCCCCCCAGCATGACCATATACAACATTTATTCCATTCCTGATTTATTAGCCGTATGCCAATGTTAACTGGCAATGGGGCGAAATACTATCTGCGGCCCGCTATTCCAAATCAGTTTGAAACCTTTGTTTAATATAAATAAAAACAGTAATGGTAAAATCAGGGTTTTTAGCAGGAACAACGCCATTAAATTCAGGATATTGTTTACTGCGTTATCCAGACGCTGCTTCAACTGATAAACCTGGCGTGGATTCACCGCATCTTTAACCGCCGCAATGCCATCGCCTAACGAACTGAACGAGTTGGCTATCGCCGCCATAAAGCCAGGCGTTTTACCCTCTAATGCTAACTCTGCCAGTTGAATTTGATTGACAGTTTCTGTTAGTTGCCGTTGCAGTACTTTTTGTTCCGCTTGCCAGCTTTGCAACATGGTACGGCGTTGTTTAATTTGCTCATTCATTGTTTGCACCCGTGGGTCGGGGTTTAGGTAATTCAAACGCTGCAGCGCGCCAAGCTCGCGCACCAGGTTTTGTAGCTGCTGCTCACGCTGGCGTAATTCCTGCTGGCCTTGCTGTTGGCGTTGGCTCAGTTGGCTCAGGTTTTGCCGCAGTAGCTCAGCTTGTTGCTGTAGCTCTGTTATATTACTGATTAATGCCTGATTTAATGCCGGGTCAAGCTGCGGGTTGCTGTGTTCAGCCACCCCTTCAATGTTTTCCAGGATCTGCATTTGGTTTTCAGTGCGCTCATGCAGGAAGGCGTTATCGACGATACCATTGGCCGCCACCACTAAAACCAGACTGAAACGCAAGAATAGCAGAATAAAAAATATCTTCAATAACAGGTATTTAAGTTGTGCGCTGCGGATAAAGCCAGCCATTGCCGAGCTAACCAGTACTGAAAGCGCCGACAGGCTGAGCAACACTTTGAAAAAGTTGTCACTGACAATTTCCAGTAAAACTTTCTGAATAACCAGCGAGCCAATAGCCAGTTTCATAGCCGAGGAATATTGCTCGACTAAATCGTTTAGGGGATCCAGTACCTGGCCGGCGCCAACCGAACCACCGATACCAAAACTGAATTCAAAAGTGACAGACTGCAAAAAAGAAATCAGGGCATTCATGCCCCGGGCTATCACAAAAGCCGAGCTGGCCTGCACTAAGAGGGTTTGCCGGGATTCTGGAAATTTCTCATGAAAAGTATATTATCTAACTGATTCAGAAATATATTTCTGAATTTCCTTTCCGCAGCATCGCTTGTATTTAATAGAACTCTTGCAACAACACGTATCGTGATCTCTATACCCCGCTTTTAGCGCCCCCAATAGAAATCTTTTGGCTTCCATAAGTGGTTTCATTTTTGCTTCAGGTACAGTTATAAAACCGTACTCGAATTCGCGGCCATCCTGTAAAGCTTTGCTGATAAGTTCAGATATTTGGATAAAGTGATGAATGATGGTGTCATCACGTAACGCGAGTCTTACATTGTCAACACGTTTGCCGTCATATGGCCGCTTTGGAGTGTGAGCGAACAAAATAGTCTGTTCTTCATCTTGCTTCGGTGTGATATCGACCCAGTCCCCTTCCGGGCTTTGCCAAATAGCATGAAACTCTGCTTCTATCATGACATTTGGCCACTCCCAAATCTGCCACCCGCAAAGCATTTTCCCGCCACTTGAGAGAACTTTGCGTTCTACATTCGGAAAGCATTCGCTCACTATCGCGCCTGATTCAGGCTGCACTTTTACATAAACCGGTGGTGCCTTCAGGTTTAATTTTGATATTAACCTATTGACTTGCTTTGAGATGGTTCGCGGGGTGTTTGAGTTGGTCAAAATGCCCCCTTAATGGTTTCGGGTATACGGATTTAATGGTTGATGGGGCACCTTCACCCCATCAATCTGATACCACCCTCAGATGGTTGATAGATCGACTCCGTAGTTGAGTTCCTCTGCGAAGTCCGGCAGTCCGTAACCGATGGTTTTCTTGTAGAAAGGAGAGACCTTCGCAGTCGGTGCCTTCTTCTTGTGCTTCGTGGTGTAGGCGGCCAGCAGTTGCGGGAACGCGCCTGTCCAGGTCTCCATGATGAGGCGCTCCCGGTCTGAGACTTCGTGAGCGCGTTTCAGCAGGATTTTCCGGTCTCCCTTGAGAGTCCGGCTCTGGGACGGTTTCAGCTCCTTTCTGAGGCCCTTGCGCACTCTCTCTAGGGCATCGTTGGCCATGCGCACCACATGGAACTTGTCGACCACGATACGGGCCTGCGGCAGCACAGCCTTGACCGCTGCCCGGTAGGGGTTCCACATGTCCATGCTGACGATCTCGACCTTCTGCCGGTCTTTCAGCTTCATCAGGTAGTTGGTCACCACGTCCTGGCGGCGGGTAGCCAGCAGGTCGAGCAGGGTTCGCTCCTCAATGTTGGTCAGAATGCAGCGGTAGCGCTTGTTCAGGTATAGCTCGTCAATGCCCAGGATGCGGGGCGTCTCGAAGCGGTGCCAGCGCCCCAGGAACTCGGCGCGGGCGTTGAAGATGTCGCGCACCGTCTTCTCGTTCAGGCCGGTCTGTGCCGCCACAAAGGTGTAGGGGTGGTTGAAGGATTCCTTCTCCACGTACTCATGCAGCCGCAGTGTCATACGGAATCCGTCCACCATCTCCGGTAGCTGGGGCCTGAATGTTGTCTTGCAGGCCCGGCAGGTGTATCGGCGGCGGACCACCCAGAGAGTGACCCGCTTGCCGTGGATGGGCAGATCACGATAGGGAACGTCACGCTTGCCGAACCGTACGAACTCACCCTGCACGCCGCATTCCTCGCAGGCGATGGGATCGGGCACGTCCACCTGGAAGTGCATTTCGTCGTCGGTTGATTTGCAGCCCAGTACTTGGTATTGCGGCAGGTGAAGGATGTTGTCGGGAAGTTCGGTCATGGTGTTGTATAGGCGTAGGTGTCAGTCAGATCCATCCGGCTCGGCATTGGTGTTTGCTTTTTTACCCAACAAGCTGCTGGAAACTAAAAGTAAGGCACCGAGGACAATTGCAATATCAGCCAGGTTGAAGGCCGGCCAATGCCAGTCTCGCCAATAGAAATCAAAGGAATCCACAACATAGCCGCGAAAGACCCGGTCAATCAGGTTGCCCATGGCGCCACCGAGGATAAGACTGTAAGCGATGGCTTCTCCTTTATGACGATTTTCAAGGATCAGCTTGATCAGAAAAATCGAGACCACTACCGCGATTCCGATAAAAAAGTAGCGCTGCCAGCCTCCACCATTCGCAAAAAGACTGAATGCGGCACCGGTATTCCATACGTGTACCCAGTTAAAGAATGAGGTCACTGAAATAGACTCGCCATAGGCCATTGATTGTTGCACCAGCCATTTTACGGCCTGATCAGACGCTGCCAGCAGGCCGGAGATGGACAACAGAGCGTACGGTGACAGATGTTTGCCAAAAATGGACATTGCTTAATCCTTGAGCGCCAGAATGCGTCTAGCACCGTTAAGTACAATGACCCCCGCGATGGTGCCGATAATCAGATCCGGATAATTGGACCCGGTCCACGCGATCAGGGCGCCGGCGGTGATGACCCCCAGGTTGATCACCACGTCGTTGGCCGAGAATATCCAGCTTGCCTTCATGTGCGCCCCGCCCTCCCGATGTTTGGATATGAGCAGCAGACAACTGGTATTGGCAATCAATGCGACGAATGCGATAGCCATCATCACCAGCGATTCAGGCTCACTACCGAATACAAAGCGTCTCACCACCTCTATGAGTACGCCCACAGCCAAGATCAGTTGCAGTACACCAGCAAGATGCGCGGCACGTACCTGCATTTTCACGCTATGTCCAACCGCATAAAGGGCAAGCCCGTACACCGCCGCATCGGCAAAATTGTCCAGGGATTCTCCAATCAGGCCGGTGGACCGGGCGATCAGACCGGCAGTCATTTCCACCACGAACAGAAGTGCATTGATGCCGAGCAACCAGCGCAGGGTCCCGGATTCTTGCTTAGCAGAAGCTGCCGAAAACTCGGCGGCCTTGATGGTCTCCGGATTTGCAGCAACGCTTTCCTGAAGCGCGGCGCCTAGCCCCAAGGTCTTCAGTTTCGAGGTGACGGGCTCGACCTCGCCGTCATGCACGACCTTCAGCCGGCGGTTCGACAAGTCGAAGGACAGCGCCCGAATCTCCTCAAAGCCGTTCAGGGCTAGGCGAATCATTCGTTCTTCTGATGGACAGTCCATCTTCGGCACGGCATAAACACTGACCCATCTCCCTGGCGCCTCGGAGGAGGCCTGTATATCGGTATCCGCTGCGGACGTTGCATCACCGCCACAGGCGCCACCACAGGATTTGCTCATGATACGACTCCACTTGAACAATGTTGTGGTACCATTTTAAACTATAAAGCTACTATAAGGTCAATAGAGTAAAGAATCCGTTGGGGAGGAGGCTGATGCGCATTGGTCAGTTGGCGCAGTTGGTAGGGGTCGAAACACAGACGATCCGCTTCTATGAACAGCAGGGCTTGTTGCCGCCGCCTGATCGGCAGGACAACGGTTACCGTGTCTATACCGAGAAGCATGGTGAGGGGCTGGCCTTCATCCGTCGCTGCAGAATCCTGGGCCTGTCACTGGCTGAGATTCACGAACTACAGAGCTATCAGGACGACCCTCATCAGCCTTGTACCGCCGTCAACGCCTTGCTCGATGATCACATCTCTCATGTGCGGTCGCAGATAACCGCTCTGCAAGCGCTTGAGAAACAACTCGTTTCACTGAGAGCGAGTTGCAACGATGACCGGGAAGTTGAGGCGTGTGGGGTTCTTGCTGGAATTAGCGAAGGAAACATGCACCAGCAGTAGGTGAAGCATCAACCAGATAATCCGATGAGATGCCGGTCTGTCTCACTCTCATGCAAAGGTAAGATCAACCATTTAATCCGCTTACCCATGGTTTCTTGCTATAGTTACAAACTCTTTTATTACGGGATCCCAGTTATCCGGAGCGCCAAGCATTGTAGGAGTATCTAGCGCGTGCCGTCGTAACGCAGCCTCAAAAACTTTGATATCAAGTCCCGGACCAAAACGACTGTGCAAGTCATCCATGACACTGGCAAAGCGATTCTGATCCAGTTGGTGTCCGGTGTACCATGTTGGAATGCCTGCCCAAGGGGCTATTATGGCGTATACTTCATCTTCCATTTTTCTGTCCTTTTTGATTATTGCTATCACATAAATATATGACTATTAAGCTTTACATACTGTTTTAGCATATTTTATGTACTTAATCTTTGGTCGTTATTTTTCAGCCCAATTTACCGGATTAGCTAAAATAGCTGGCCATTGCCTCGAAGCCATGAATAACTTGGCAACCAAGCAGCTTTCCCAAATCAAGCTCTTCTGAGCTTATTAGATTTGCTAAGCGCCTGTCGGTTAGAAACACATCACAGATTGATAGCGCATCTGCTGCAACGGAAAAATCATTTAAATCCCCGCTTTTAAAGCGTCGGTTTGGATCTGTGCGTAGACTTCCATGCAAAGCACTCAACACTCGCAGTGTTGGAAAGGCTAAATAAAATGTATCCGACTGCCAGATTGCCATAATGTAACACGCCATTTCAGCCACAATTTTTGGTTCAATGGCCTGTCCTTCAATGTCTGCCCAGGCTTCAATACAGCCTTTTAGCTCCACAAAAATTGCCTGTTTTAGGGTGCCGACGTCGCCCTGATATTTGATTTTGGCTTCGTTGAGCGATGTAAGTCCGAGTTCATTATTCCATTTTTCGTCAGGTGCCGTCGCTGCCACTTTCAACTGCGCGGACATGGGCAATTCCGTCATCGCATCAAACCACGCCTTGTTAAAAGTGTTCTGGTCGATACTGGCAGTGACAAATGCAGGAAGCGTGGGGTAAGACAATTCCATCAGTTCCAGTGGACTGCATAAATAATCAGATGCGGCCTTGTGCACGTTCCATTGAGCTGAGGTGAGCTGCACCAGTTCTTCCCGGATCCGTTCATGTTGATGGACAATACAAAACCCGCTTGAGAACTCATCGACAAGGTCATTTAATAACGCTCGTGTTTCAGGGATGACCAGCGCATCTAACTCTACAAAGGTCGGAAAGGCGATGGGAAAGACATACTGACCCGAATGCGCTTTAGCGAAGAATGTCTCTGCGAACATGATCATGGCATCGGTCAATTTTGGTTTTTTGAGTTTATAATCAGCCAGGCATTTCCAGGCAAGTGTGTCGAGATACACCAGTTTTTTTCCTGAAATCATGTTGGCTTTTTGCTCTTGTATATACCGAATGTGTTTAGCAAGCGTTACATCCGGCGTCTGACGATGTTTCTCAATATGGTCTTGGAGCCGCTTAGACGCAAGCCGATGAAGTTCATGAAGTTCTGTCACTATTTTCACCTTCGCCAAACGTCTACTCAATGACTTTGACAGTAAAATCCAATGGTTCGGTTTTCCGGTTAATATCGATGTGATAATCCCCGTACCGATTAATATGAGATGTCCGGTAAGGTGACAAACCGGCCAACGTTTCTGGCGTAACCTCATGACCTGCTTCAGCCAGTTTCTTGAGGAGTTTTGTCATCTTTTCCGTGTTATACAGGATCACCATATTGGCAACAAGTTGATTATATTTCACTATTTTTTGCTGCTCGTGCCTAATATTCTCAGCAATGATCCCATCGTTGCCAAAAAATAACCATTTGGTGAAGTTATTGAAGGCTTCCGATTTGTTGGTTTCAGCATGGATGAGCTGACGAAGCTCGTGGTTATCAATGTAATTGAGCAAAAACATGGTTCTAATCAACCGTCCCAGCTCCCGAAACGCAAAGTACAACTTGTTCTTCCGGCTGAACGTCCCTAAGCGTTTGAGCAGTGTCGACGGTGTGATTCTGCCGAGTTTGATGGAGACAACTACCCGCAGCATATCTGGCAACCTGGCCTGGATCAGATCGAAATCAATAGAGCCTTTGAACAAGGCATCAATGTGCTGGTATTTCGTGTCTTTGCTTGGCCGGTATAAACTCAAATCCTGAATGTTTCGGATCCGGGGCATCAGTTTTATCCCCAATAAATGCGCCAATCCAAACACTGTGTAACTCTGGGATTGTGTATCACCATGCAGCGTATCCGGTTGAATGTCTGAATCGTTTTTCTGCACGATGTCCAGGATATGAACCCCTTCATAGGTACCACAAGGAATAAAATGGCTGAATAATGCAATGTAGGTGTCCGACACGTGATAATAACCTATACCGCCATAACCACCGTATCGGATATGAAATTCTGACATCAAATTCTGCTCATACAGCTCCCATTTAGTCCCATCTGCAGAGGCGTGTTTACCAGAGCCCCAATACTTCGGTAAATCAAACTGGTTGTATGCGTTGACGACTTTGGTCAACGCTTTTTCTAAGCGTTCTTCAGTGACATGGCGCAAGTTAAGCCAGGCAACTTGCTTCTGTGTAAAGCCTTTAACCGAGCGGGAAGTTTGAGCCGGCCCTAAATTACAACCGTAGCAAAACAGTGTGGTTAAAAAACGCTGCTCCGGAAATTCAATTTTCACTTGGTTGCCGGCAGCTGTGTGTATCAACTTGTGCAGTTCAAGCCAGTGCTCGCAGTCGGTCAGAATATCGACAATGCTCGAGGGCTCCATCCCATCGACAATCGCGGTGTCTAAGCGTTGGACGGCTGCGACAGGTCGTGCAGTATTGCTTTTCTTTAAACTAAGGCGTCCATCGATAAATTGGGCATGGCTATTACCAGGGAATGTGAGATCCACCGTCGTGGCCAACTCACTGAGCTCCTGCTGCAGTTCGGTGACAAATCGCTCAGCGTCATTAACGGGCTGTTCAACTTCCTGGGCATAGCGATCAATTTCCTGTTGGTACTCCTCCCAACTGACCAAATCCTCTCGGTAATCGTCATATTCCCTGGCGTGTACCACATGCAAATCCCCTGATTGAAGTTCTCGCCGGATCATAGAAAAGCACGCCAGTTCATATAGTTTGCGGTGATACAGTGCATTTCCTGCCACGTCACGTCTGATAATGTTTTGCCATTGCGGAGACAGAAGTGTAAGCAGATCGAGTTCATCCGATTGCAGTTGCGATACTGGCAGCATTTCTTTGTGACTGTTCCGCAGTGACTGTAGGTTGGCAATGAGTGAAATGGTGCTCTGATCGGTTGAGGTACTGCGAAGCTCCATGGCTTCCAGACACAAAAACAGCAAGGACCGTTTCTGATGATAAGGCTGCAGCATAAATGGTAAAAAACCATGGGCTACTGCCGCCAGATATTCCTGACACTTCGCCATTTGGGTGGTCAAGTCCGGTGAAAATGTTTTCTGAATAGCGTCAATTCGCTCTTCCGCGGTGCCTTCGCTACCAAACGCCGCCATGGCGTCAAAGTAACCACTAACGAGCGCTTCGCTTTCCTTTTGCCGGTTCAAAATATGCTGGTCGTAATTCTTTTTTGCGACACTCTCCAGTCCCCGCAGAATACGGATCATGATGTCTGCTACATCATCCAGTGCTTTCCCATGCTGACCCCGGATAAGGAGCACCGCTAACGCATAACGCTTTAGGGGCTTGAGTTCCCGCATATCTTTGGCGTCCAATGCACGGGCCTCCAGCATGAACTGACTCAGTTTGGTCGCGGGGAGGCGTATTTGTGGCATTTGCTCACTGAGCGATTTTAGCCAGGTCACATGCTGAATGTAGGAACGGATCTCTCTGGCGCTCGGCTTTTTGGGTTCTCGCTTTAACCGCTGCCAGGCGCTGTAACTTTCATTGACATCTTTGATCAGGAGTTGGTCCAACTCAGCTCTGGATTCCGGTCGCAACTCATCGTAAATGGCCCGGTAGTATTCAGTGTTCACCTCATTTCTGGCAGTTCTGGCTAAGCGCAGTAGACGAGTAAACCCCGGCAGCTCAAACCGGTGGTGGATCAGCTCCTCCAGCGAGACGTTGAGGATGTCATTAACGGCGTCTTTAACCAGTGCGGCACGCCTTGCCACCGTTTTCAACCATGCCCAATCAGCTTCCTGCAGCAATTTGACACCGACAAATTCGCGTATCTGCGCAAGATGTTTGGTTCTGGCTGTCGATTTAATATAGGCTGCCCAGTCCTTCGCAGAAGGCAGCGTAGTGATGCCTGTTAATTTTGCAAGGTATTTGATTAAGGTGTCTGGGCAGTCAAGGGGGGACACTACATACCCGAGCCGTTGCAGCGTTTTCAGTTGCACCAGAAACCCCAGTCGTTGGATGGGTTTTCTGATAGTACTGAGCCATTCCAGTTCGTAGTTGGTTGGTTGATACTGTTTGTTTAAGAGCTTGAGAGAAAAATTCGCCGGTAAGGTCGGGTATGCGGTTTGAGCAACTGTCGCCATTGATCATCCTTCACATCGTGCATCTCTTTTGGTGTCCAGAACAACATACCAGCGTATTAATTTCAATAGCGATTTCTTTGTTTATTTCAGTACATTAAATGAAATTAAATAGATGAAACTTAAATGGATGGCTACGTTGGATTATGGTTCATCTGCTGATACTCCTGCTCCAATACAGCCGTTTTCGAAGTTAACTTTGTCTATTGCTGAACATCTGTCTGCATTGGCTCTGAACAATTTGAAAAGGTCGTCTGCACTTAGAGCAAACTCTTGAATGGCAAAACGACCGTCAGACTGGAGCACATGAAAACGAACCTTCGTAGATGGCCCCGGTTTGTTTTGAGTGATATACGACATCATTTCAAGCGAGTGCTGATAAGAGCCTTGCTCATCTAAGAGCGGAATAATATCAAAGACGAGTAATTTATGCCCAGGTACCAGCAAGGCATCGTCGTCATTTCTCAGTTTCACTTTAGTGGCACCTGCTAATAAATCACTGCTGACCCATGCTCGGATCAGTGATGCAGGCGCGTCTCCCGTGTTTACAGCAGTCACACGAAGGGTCGTCCCATCAATAGAAGGCATAGTGAGTGAAGCCTCAGACTGAGGGGTATGAAAAATGCCATACAGTGATGGGATCACAATCCCAATAACAGAGATAAGTGCAGTGAGAAGCGCAAGTATCGTGCTAGAAAATGGGATAAAACTGAAGCAGTTTTGGTAAGAGCTGCATATCGAGCAAATTCGTGCGCCATGAGGGATTGGGTGACAGCAATGCTTACAGAGTACCTGTGATTTCTGCGTTGTATCAGGATCAGTCATATTTTACCTCAGTCTTATGAAACGATTACCCTCTGAAAATGGATCGTCCTTGGCACCATGCTTACTTCTTGGTTTCTTCCGGCATGGACCACATTCCACCAGCAAAAGCCACAGAATCCTTAATCAGTAAAATCAGCTCTTTGCGATAGTTCGTTCCATCCAAATCAGCATATCGCAGTGTGATTTTCAATCGGGAATTGTATTTCCAAAACGATTGTTGATTCACTCCAGTAAACCCAAATGAATTCGACACAGACTTGCCGTTCAGCAACACCGGGATCTCGGCGTCCTCCTGAAAACATTTTTTGACATGAGTCCATGTGGACCCCGGCTTTTTCCCTGCATGGGGCCCAGGCTGAATGCATTGTTCAAGATCGGAGTCCTCGCAGTAAAGCCGCACATTCACCGCTGGCCGGTTGCCGGTGTTCACCACAATCAGATTATAGGCAATGAACGCTTCATCTTGAGCTGTCGCTGTTTCTATGCATGCGACCACTATTGGGCAATTACTGCGCAGCCAATTTCGATGAGATATCCAGAGCGCTAAGCAGGATATGCCAAAAGCCGCGCTCGAAAGACCAACCTTACCAACGTCCATCCAATCCATATTCACCTCTTAATCCCATTGCTGCCCAGTAGCTTGCTCTTTCAGTGTAATTTCGACCATGCATTGATGCGCTCTGGCGGCATCATGGAGCTGTAGTAACAGGTCATCCACTATGCCATCCAGTTCCTCGTGATCCCGCGCCTGCATCGTCAACAAATAACTCTCTTGCTGGCTTCCTTTACTCATGGCGTAAGGTTTCAGACAGTACCGTTCTATATGCTGTCGAGCGGCCGAGCTTCGTCCACGTTGATGGTAAGGCTGAAGGTGAAGCCGTAATTCCAGGACATGTGTCTTTAACTGATTTTGCACTTGGCTCGGTGCGGGTAGCGCCAAAGCTTGGTCAATTGCCTGTTGAGAGAAAGGATCGTTTGATTCCAGATAGCGCATCGCAGACTTTACATCGCGCCATCCGACGTGTTCCATGAGTTGCTTCAGGGACCACCCTTGTTGGTTAGCCCAGTTTGCAAAGCCCCGGCGCAGCGAATGGCTGCTATACAGTGCCGCGTCGTCCACCTGAGCTTGTTGCAAAAGGTGTCGAAGTAACGGAATGATGCTATCGGCGCGTAGGGACGACTCAGAGACCATGCCCCAGCGATTGACTGCGCGAAACAAAGGGCCGGCCGCTTGTTGCAGTAACACCAAATACTGCCGGCAGGCGTCGACCGGGCATAGCCGCTGCAACTCAGGTAATCGAAAAGCCTGGCCTTGATTGGTCCGGTCAGTCTTACTTCGCGGCAGATAGGCGATCATCCCTTCACCTGGCACGAACTCCAGATGTTCGATGTGAAGACGACTGAGCTCGTCACTGCGAAAGGCACGCCAGAATCCCATCAGCACCAAGGCTTTATCACGAACGGCTCTCAGGTGCTTGGCATAGTTTTCTGTCTGCTGGGCCTGCAGTGCTTGCTGATCCAGATAGCCAATTATCTGCTCAAGCACATTGAGTTGTAACGGTTTAGCTTGTTTCGCTTTATCCGGATGCAGTTCTCGGATCCCTTTTAAGACCTGACGAACCAACGGAGCTTTGGTGGGGTCGGCAAAGCCTTGGGCCTGATGCCAACTGGATAGCGCGGCCAGCCGCTGCTTTAAGGTCGTGATAGCCAGTGTATCGGCGTAATGCGCTAGGTAGCGGGCCAACTCCGTGGCGGTGGTCGGCAACACGCCCCCCCAGGCAACTTCAAAATGTTCGACCACCGATTGATAACTACGCCGGGTATGTTCGCGTGTGGCAGCCTGTAAATAACGATCAACTTTACTCACCAGGCCACCTCCGTACTAAGACAGTTGTCGAATAGTGCCCATCGGCACAAACAATCGTTGCGGTTGGTCGGTCAGCGGCATAAACATGCCCATGTGCTGATAAAATCGTAGGGCCGCATCATCCAACACATCCAAGACTACGCCCAGGGCCGGTAAGCCCCGATCGGCCAGTTCAAGAGCTGTCCTCAGTGCCTGCACCAGTGTTTTAGCTCCTAGTTGCTGCCCCTGATAGTGAACAGACACGCCCAGTCGAGCCAGCAGCACGACCGGTACCGGATACGCCGGCAGTGATTTATTCTGCGCAGGCAGCTCTTCCCGTGCCACCGTACTACTGGCCAGAGTATAATAGGCAGCGATCGGTAGTTTACCGTGTTCGGCCTGTTCGGTCAGTACCCAGGTCCGGCTCAAACCCAAACCGCTATTGCGCACTGCGTACCGGCTCAGGTAGTCATTAAGACTTGCTTTGCCACAATCAAACCCTTTTAAATCATGCAGGGCTGCATCCAGCAGCACAAATTCCGCTGCCAAGGCCAATTAAAACCCCTCATGGTCAAGTCGGGCTGCCGCCGCCTTTAAGCGAGCATGCGGCGTGGGTGGCGCTTCACATACCTGCATAAACTGATCAAACTGGGCTGACGTCAATTCAATGGCTGCCTGAGCCTGCAGGATCTGTGGGGCATTGTCACGAATAAGACGAACCATAAACTCCGTCAGGGATGCGCAGCCTGAAGCAGCTGCCGCGCGTTCTGCCAATTGCTTGGTTTCTGCATCCACCCGCATTTCGATCCGCTCTCGAAGTACTGTTGCCATGATATCCCCTCTGTACAAAAAAAGACCTGCACAGTATAGACCTGTACGGCACATTGCCGCAAGAAAAAGCGTGATAATGCCGGCTGTGTTTTGCCCGGTACCGCACGCCATTATGTATGGCCGAAAGGCTATTTGGAGCTCTGATCTGCCATTACCCCTGATAATGCCCTATTATCAGGAGTTAGATTAAGCTGGTTATTTGCAATTTGCGGATATCGTAATATTATGTAATTACACATTACGTAATATTACGATTAAGGGTAAACCATGGCCAGAGACGGGATCACCAAGCATCAGGTTCAGCAGGTTCGGAACGAGCTCATTGCGCAAGGACGCCACCCATCTGTCGAACTGGTCCGGTCGGAGTTAGGCACCGGGTCGAATACCACGATTTTGAAGTACTTGCGAGAGCTTGAAGTCGATGAGAAAGGACGTCTTGACAACCTTTCAGCGCTAAGTGACGAATTAGGCCAGTTCGTGGGGCATTTAGCACAGCGCCTCCAGGAAGAGGCCATGCAGCGCATTCAGACTACGGAAGAGCGGCATAACCTCGTCGTCGCAGAGCGCCAACGACAACTTGACGTGCTACGACAGGAATTGATGGCCATCAGTGAACATCGGGATAAATTGGAACACCAACACCGCGAAGCCTTAGCGCAGATAGAAGAACTGAAACATGCCCGTCATCAGGATGCGTTGCAGTTATCTTCTATTACTGCGGAAAATCGCCATCTAAGCGGCACAATCCAGGATAAAGACAAGCATATTCAGTCGCTGGAAGAGAAGCATACTCATGCCCGTCAGGCGCTTGAGCATTATCGTGAGTCTGTGAAAACGCAACGGGAACAAGAGCAGCACCGGCATGATCATCAGGTACAACAACTACAGGCTGAGTTACGATTAAGCCACCAAGCGTTGAGCGTTAAACAACAGGAATGTACAACCTTAAAAGCTCAAACACAGCAACAGTCGGCGGAGTTGCAACACGCCACACAGTCTGTCAGTAAGATTGAGCAACAATTATTGGGGATCCAGAACAGCCAACAACAAACGGAGCAAAAACTCTATCGTAAAGATACCGAGCTAAACAGATTGCAAAAGCAACACGAAGACTTGCAGCAACAGTATGCGGAAGCGGCGGCTAAAGTTGCCAGTTTGCAAGAAAAAGAGCAAACCTGGCTGCAGGAAAAAGCAGCCTTATCCGCTTCGCTCATTACCCAGCAGCAACTCTGGCAGACATTCTCCACCGTCAACGCCATTTCGACGCCGCCCCGATATGCCAAGGGTGAAGACGTCATTGTGATCGATGCTGAACATGCCTTATATGACCGCATTGGCCAGGTTGAGCGTTGCGTAAAAAAGAGGGACGGCTCTGTGAAATACTCAGTGAGTTTTGACGGCGAAACTTATACTTTACCAGACCGGATCCTGAGACTGGCATAATCTGACATTATCATTGCAACTGGCCGATAATGGCCAGCTGTAAATAATGCATCACAACACTAAAAACTGTTCAACCAAATTGGTATTAAAATTTACCCCACACACAGGCAGCTGAGTCATCGCTATCTTCAGACGGTCATCACAAAAAAGCGTTTTACATCCTTCCAGTGCAGATTTAAAAATGAACTTGTCAGCCAGCTTACTCTCATCAAAAACCAATTTCTCTAACTCAGTTTCATGAGAAATACACTCAGCCAAAGACTCTGCGCCAAGCGCTAAACAGTTAAATAACCACCAATCTTTACCATTCAAGTCAATAGGTAAAAACTCACCGTGCGACGATAACTCTGAGGATAACGACTCATAAGCCAAGGGACTCAACAGCAAGAAACTCCCCCAAAGCGAAACATCGCTGGGTTCATTTTTACTCTTGTATTTTTTATTGAAGCCACAACTGGGCTTCACCCATCTGTCCGCAATGCTCACGTTGGCGTTTGAAAGCCGTCTCACCAACTTGAAGTCTTTATCGCCAAGCATTTCAGCCATGCTCAGCACATCATAATCGATAACCTCGTGCGTGTTTTTAGGCGCTTCAATTCGGAATATCATGAATCACCTCCGGGCGTCGTCTCATCCACCGAAAAAACACCATACCTTAATTGCCGTTTTACGTCTTTTAGCCAGCCGACAAAAACATGATCAGGTACGTTATCATTCATAAATTTCCGTGATATCCAGCGCTCATACT
Organism: Arsukibacterium ikkense; assembly: GCF_000987775.1. Taxonomy (GTDB): domain Bacteria; phylum Pseudomonadota; class Gammaproteobacteria; order Enterobacterales; family Alteromonadaceae; genus Alishewanella; species Alishewanella ikkense. The sequence continues at coordinate 108,102 of NZ_LAHO01000003.1, read as the reverse complement.
CAGTGCAATGCAGTGATCTGTGGCCAGAGGCTTCAGGCGTAGCCCAATCATCAGGTTTGTTTTTTTCATAATTTCTCAACCACATACCGTTTAGCGGATCATGAATGCCAATGCCATACGAGTGCAGATTGAGACGACAAATCATCATTTGATACTGCAAGTATCGTCCTTTGCCTGGAATGATATGGTGGGCTTCATGGATCGGGCTGGGTTTGGGCTCACCGGCAGCAAACAGGTTTTTTCTCAATGTCTTTGTGGGGTGATGCTTTTCTCTGGCCAATTCTTCCTGAGACATCGTTGCACATGCGTCTCTATATGCCTGTAAATGTTCATGCAGTTTGACCTGAGCGCCAATTTTTCTGCGTTCTATACGCAGGTGCTGCTGGTCTCTTTCACATTTGGCAATCCGGGCTTTCTTTGCCTTTTCACATTCATTAGCGGGAGTGACTTTATTTCGTTCAATGTGAAATGCCCGAGCCTTAAGCTCATAATTATAAATAACCATTTCAAGGGGGCTTGGGTTCAAAGGGCGCTGCGGCATAGGCAAAGCCCGGAAATAGTGTGTGGTGGTCGGTTTCATCCTGAAGTTCACTCCCTCATATATTTCAACGATTATCGGTATTCTAATTTTAGACGGCTGCCATATCAATCATTTGTAAATTTATTCTTTACGTATATTTCACTTATTTCGGCAGATCATGGATAATAGGCACTTTCCAGTGCTGCCGGCTGGCAAATTTTCAATTAATGGACGATTGGTGATGGGCGATGTAATAACCGATGACTTTCAGTCTAATCGGTTCCACGTTTACGTATGAACTTATAAGATCCACAATGAAAATCTTACATATGCAGGTAATTTCTGCCAGCATTAAAACCGTTCTCTGGAGTATAAAACTGATCTTTCGGCGAGCTCGCTCTTTTTAACCGTCGCTTTATACGGGTAAAGGCAGAGCGGTATGCTACTTGCTTAAATTTCGTTCTACAAGAAAACGAGAGTTTGTTGTAGGAATTCACGGGCATTGGGTGCCGATATATTTACGCAAAGCGTTATTAAGGAGCTACTGAGAATCCCCGTGAATTGATGAAAAGTTATGTTTTGACTATTTTAAGGAGAAAACTCATGTCTCATGAAAAATACCGTAGTTGTATCGAAGCCTGCAACCGTTGCGCTGACGCCTGTGACCACTGTTCGACAGCTTGTCTCAAAGAGAGTAACGTAGCACAAATGGAGCGCTGCATACGTCTGGATATTGATTGTGCCGCGTTATGTCGGTTTGCCGCAGCCGCAATGGCTCGAGGCAGCGAATACGCCAGCGATATTTGTAGATTATGTGCGGAGCTTTGTGATGCCTGTGGCGAGGAATGCGGTAAACACGAAGCAAACCACTGCCAGGAGTGCGCTCAAGCTTGTCGTGATTGCGCAGAGGCTTGCCGAACAATGGCCGCGTAAGCTGTTGACTAGCCTTACCATGTCGTGGCTATAGTGATGTATCTAAAACGTATCTGTTATAAAGAAAAGGCTTCACAGTCTGAGAGGTTCCCGCAAGTTTTGTCCCAGCATAAAAGATACACTGCGGTTTTCAGCTTGAAGTAAGAGTACCGGATAACCTATTTTTTAAGGTTATCCGGAGTTCGCTCTGGTGAATTAACCTTGCCGCGATGTAACAGTTGCTGATTAGTCGGCGGAGCTTGATTGTTATAACTTAGAAGCTTAACCATCCCGCTTGCTCTGCCGCCGTGCCAATTAAATTCATGGCAAAAAAGCTAATGTGCCAATGAGCTAGTCGCGCGGCCAAGCTGGTTAATGATTGACCTGCTTAAATGTATTGCAGTTTTCACCTTGGCGTTAAGCACTTGTCGACGCTGCCCTAATTATTTCTCTTCCACTCTTACTGAGACAGATGTTCGATAGCACTAAATAGACAACAAGCTATGGATCTGTAATGTTAATTTACTTCTGATGGTTGACTGTTGATCCACTTGACTTAATCCGGTGTTTGAACTTTTATGCAAACTGACTTATCATATGTTAACTACAATTCTGGATTACGTATGCGCTCAGGTAATTTATTTATCATAGTACTTTGCTTGCTGTTTCTCCTTAAGGGAACTGGCCTGTATGCTATGGTTCATTGCCAAAGCCAGCAACATCACCAAAGCGCAATAACGTCAGATGCAATGACTGTTCAGGAGTCATTTGCCAATCATCACCACTCTTCACCAGATGCTAACAACACATCGCCAAACATGTCCGTAGATAACACCGTCGGTAATATATATGTAACCAGTGCCGAGCTTTGCGAAGCCTGTGACCATTGCTGCTCAATCCATTGCGTGTCGTTACCAGGGGTATCCGCAGCAGCTGAAGTACCTTGCCATGACAAAGTACTGCAAAACACCTATTTTCATACTACCGGTATTGTTTTACCACAAGAACGCCCACCAAAGACCGTGTAACCCTCTTAGTTCGACCTGGAATTACCGATGTAATGCTTGGCAACCATGTTGGTTCGCTGACATTTTTCACCTATGCATCATGTAGTTAAATTTATTGAGGATATTTATATGTATAAGAGCATTGCCACCAAAGGGTTGGCGGTCGCTGGGCTTTGGCTATTCAGCATTTTTGCTACGAATAATGTGATAGCAAACGAGCCAACAATACCGGCGCCACTGCAAAATGATGACATGCAGACAGTATCACCTTATATGCCGGTTGCACCGCAGCAAATGAAGGTCCCGGTTGTCAGTAATTGGGCAGAAGTTAATCAACGTGTCCACGAAATTGGTGGCTGGATGTTTTATGCCTCTGAGGGGGCGATGGACCACGAGCATCATAAGCAGCCTGAGCAGCCTGAGCAGCCTGAGCCAAAAACTAACCATCACGAGGGCCACTGATTATGTCAATGCCTTCAAGAAAGCTCGCTAATACATCCTTAGTGAAGCTGGCTGTCGTGACAGCCATATTAGCCAGTTTAACAGCGTGTGCGGTTAATCCAGGCGACCCGATAAATACGGTGCAGGCTGAAATTGCTGCTATTAACCCAACGCCGTTGCAACGCATTGAAAATGACGAGCAACAGCAACAAATACAACAGCGGGTACAAGGGTTACTACTGCACCCTTTAACATTAGATACTGCGGTGGAAATCGCCGTACTTAATAACAAATCGTTGCAGGCGGAATTATTTGCCCTGGGGGTATCGGCTTCACAACTGCAACAAGCGTCACAACTACCCAACCCTGCCATTATGCTTACCCGCAATGTGTCTGATGGAAATTATTCAACCGAATTAGAGTTTGGTTTTAATATCCTGTCGCTGCTAACACTACCTAAAGTGCGCCAGTTAGAAACGAACCGATTTGAACAGGCACGTTTACTAAGCGCGCAGCGTATTGCCGGTATAATTGCGGATACCCGCCACGCCTATTGGAATGCCGTGGCCGCACAAGAGGTACTGCGTTATCTCGAGCAGGTGTATACCACTACGGAAGCCGGGGCTGAACTGGCAAAACGGATGCTGCAAGCTGGCAATTTCAGTAAATTAGATTACTTGCGTGAACAAGGTTTACTGACTGAAGCGACCTTGAATTTAGTCAAAGCACGACAGTTAGCTTACAACAGCAAGGCAACGCTACAACAACAGTTAGGATTGTGGCAGGAGTCAGAGCGTTTGATCCTACCCGATCGTTTACCTGAAATTCCAGCAGAGCTGACCGAATGGCGCAGTGTAATCCAGGGAGGATTAGACCAACGGTTGGATATCAGACTCGCAAAATTAAAGCTGGAGCTTGTTGCGCAAAGTGCGGGCCTGACCAAAGCAACCCGGTTTATCAATGCGTTTGAATTAGAGGTAGGTGGCAATTTGCAGGATAGCTCTGAAAGAAGCTATAAAGCCGTGCTGGAGTTGCCTCTGTTCGATTGGGGAACCTATCGGGTGAAAAAAGCAGAGTATCAATATAAACAAGCCTTTAACGAAGCTTTTGCTACTGGCGTGTCGGCACGTTCAGAATTAACAACAAGCTATCACAACTACGCCTCAAGCCATGAGTTGGCACAGCATTACAAAAACGCCATGTTGCCCATTCAGCAGCAAATCGCGGAAGAAAATCAGCTGCGCTATAACGGTATGTTTATAGGCGTGTTTGAGCTAATTGCTGATGCGCGCAATCAAATTAACGCGGTTACTGGTTATGTCAATGCCACCCGGGATTATTGGTTGACAAAGTCGCAATTAGATATGGTCATGATTGGTGTACCTGTCACCAAGCAAGAGAGTACCGAACAGCAACCTGTTAGCACTGCGGCAGATGCCGGCCATTAAGGAGTAATTATGTTTTCTCGTCGTGAATTATTAAAAAGCATCGGAGCTCTTACGGCAGGCGTGGGTGTCGCTGCTGTCAGTCGAGCTGCATTGGCCGGGATCCCTGAAGTGGTCAGCCAACACTCTCCCGATACGATGGCGCCCTTGTTACCGGCGTCTGGCCGGCCTTATAACCCTGTAGTTACGCTTAATGGCTGGACATTGCCCTGGCGGATGAACAATGGTGTTAAAGAGTTTCATCTGGTGGCTGAACCTGTAGTCAGGGAAATTGCGCCTGGGATGAAAGCGCATTTATGGGGTTACAACGGTCAATCACCAGGGCCGACCATTGAAGTGGTTGAAGGTGATAGAGTGAGGATTTTTGTCACCAATAAGCTGCCTGAGCATACCTCCATTCATTGGCATGGCCAGCGTTTACCGAATGGCATGGACGGCGTGGCGGGATTAAATCAACCCGCTATTCCGGTGGGTAAAACCTATGTTTATGAGTTTATTGCCCGGCGCCCCGGCACCTTTATGTATCACCCTCATGCTGATGAAATGGTACAGATGGCCATGGGTATGATGGGATTCTGGGTAACTCATCCAAAAGATGCGCATCCACATATTGAAGAAGTGGACCGTGACTTTGTGTTTCTGCTCAATGCTTACGATATAGAACCCGGCGCCTATACGCCAAAAATCATGACTATGTTGGATTTTAACCTGTGGACCTTTAACAGCCGCGCCTTTCCGGGTATTGACCCATTGGTGGTGCGTAAAAACGACAAAGTGCGCATTCGCGTGGGTAACCTGACCATGACTAACCATCCTATTCACCTACATGGCCATGAGTTTACGGTAACTGGTACTGATGGCGGGCCAACGCCACCGGGTAGCCGTTGGCCGGAAGTTACCACCGATATTGCGGTTGGCCAAATGCGTCAAATTGAATTTATTGCTGATGAAGTGGGTGATTGGGCGTTTCACTGTCATAAGTCACATCATACGATGAACGCGATGGGCCACGATGTACCAACCATGATAGGCGTTGACCATCGCGGTATAACCAAAAAAATCCAGACTTTAGTGCCTGACTATATGGTAATGGGCGAACGCGGCATGGCCGACATGGCGGAAATGACCATGCCGTTACCTGACAACACTTTACCGATGATGACCGGTGACGGCCCTTTTGGCTCGGTAGAAATGGGCGGTATGTTCAGTGTACTTAAAGTGCGGGAAGATCAGGCGCCAAACGATTATTCAGACCCGGGTTGGTTTAAACATCCCGAGGGGACTGTTGCCCGGGAATGGACCGGCGATATTGCTAAGCCCAAGCGCTCTAAAGAGCATGGTGGCCAGCTAATGCCGCTGGAGCAACCCCAGGCGAAAGAGCTGGAAGTAAAAGTGCGTAAACCTCAAACCCATAACGGGCATAAATAGCAACGACAGGTGAATTATGAAATTAACAAAAATTAGTATGGTAATAGTATTAGCAGCATTAGCAATGCAATCTGCGGCGGCGCAGGAAACTCATTCTCATCAGCATAAAAGCGAAGAAGCTGCATCTGATGAGATGACGACAGCCACTATTCGTAAACTGGATATTGAATACGGCAAAATCACTCTAAAACATCAGACCATTAAAAACCTCGGCATGCCCCCTATGACCATGGTTTTTCAGATTGAAGATAAAACAATGTTGGAAGGCTTGGCTGAAGGCGACAGCGTGCGCTTTAAAGTGGAGAAAAAAGGTACTGCGTTGGTTATAACTACTATTGAAAAAATGCAGCACAGCGGACACTAAGGATATTAAATAATGAGAAATATTAGTTTCGCCAACAGCAGCATGATATTTTTTGCTGCACTATTGGCTTTAGTTATGCCCACAACAGGCTGGGCACATACCAGCCTGAAATCATCTGCTCCGGCGAATGGACAGACAGTTGCTGACCTAAGCCAGCTCAGCCTGGAGTTTGGTGCACCACTGCGCTTGATGAGTGTTTCGTTAACTGACGCTGCAGGTAAAAATATTGCACTGGAGTTTAAACGTTCAGTTACGGCTCAACCCCGTTTTGTAATACCCCTTAAAGCTACGTTGGCAGCGTCAACTTATAAGGTCACATGGATGGGCATGGGAGATGACGGTCATAAAATAGAGGAAGACTTTAGTTTTGTTGTCGACCCCAATTCCGCTTCCGGGGCAACAACTCAACCCGATGAACCAGCGGTCGTTCAGTTTAGCGGGTTGGAGCACCCCGCGGCTAAAGTGGTACAGGATTTCCATGCTGCACTAAAAGCCGGTGATACCGACGCGGTAGCACGGTTACTGGCCAGTGATGTGGTCATTTTTGAAGGGGGTGGCGTTGAGCGCTCAAGAGCCGAATATCAGAGCCATCATATGGCGGCAGATATGGCGTTTTTAAAAGAAATGTCAATTGAACCGCTGGAGCATCATGTGCAGGTGCAGGGTGACAGCGCCTTGTCGCTGGCACGATCAAAAGTCAGCGGCCAGTTTAAAGGAAAGACTATAGCTCATACCGGCATGGAAACTATTACCTTGCAGCATCGTAACGGTAGCTGGCGGATCACTCATATTCATTGGTCGAATTAAGTTATTGAACACAGGAGGGTAAAGCCCTCCTTAAGGGTAGAGTGTGGAGATCACTAATCTTATAAGCTGGCTAGCCAGAGTGTTAACTTACGTTGCCACTGCTGGTGTGATGGGGGGCTTGTTCATTTGGCGATTAACGCGGCTTTATGAAACCGGGTCGCACTGGTTGCGGCGTTATATTACGGTTTGCGCCGCGTTAGGTATTGCTGCCGTCTTGCTTACATTCTCAAGCCAGTTATTGATGTTTAGTGGTCAAGGCTTTGCTAGTTTTTACGACTGGGAACTCTACGCCATGCTGCTGTCGGGTAAACCGGGTTTAAGTTGGGGTATAGCGTTAGGCGGTTTTGGCAGTTGTCTATTTGCAGTCATAATTTACTGGCGGAGCCAATTTTGTACTCCGTTACTGCTACTTAGTGTTGCTGCTATTTTGGTGTCATTTACCTTTACCGGGCATATGGTTAGCACCCCCTGGTATGGCAAGCTGGCACTGTTGTTACATCTGTTGACGATATCGCTGTGGATGGGTTCATTGTTGCCCCTGTGGCAGCTAACCCGAATAGCTGAAACCAAAACGCTAGCAAGCGTTATGGATAATTTTGGTAAGCTGGCGATGGTTTTTGTTGGTGTATTATTGGTTATGGGTGTTGTTATGCTGCAAATGTTGCTGGGAGATTTACGTCTGTTGTGGCAAACAGCCTACGGTCAAACGTTGCTAATAAAGTTAACCCTGGTTACGTTGCTGCTTGGGCTCGGTGCCTCGAATAAACTATTACTGGTACCGCAATTGGCCAAGCCGAACGCAGTAAAACGCCTCAGAGCGGTTATTGGTATTGAAATATTTACCGGCATGTTGGTACTGGGTATCACGGCCTGGGCAACGGTGGTAGTAGGTTTGGAAGTGGGATAAGAATGTGGACAATTTTTATTGCTCATAAACCACAATTATTTAAACTAAATTGCCCAGCTTTTTTAAGGTCATATCTTCTCCAGTTGGAAGATATTATATCAAGAATAACCGATTAAACGCGTTCCAAAATCCTTTTGAAACAATCTTCGGGTAAGTGCGGCTTGTATCTTAAAGTCTGATTTTGGATTGGGTTAGCAGTAACTACCTATATAAATAAGCTGGATAATATACTTTCTGTGAAAAAAATTAAGGATCTCGTCTGGCCATATATTTGCAAGGCACAGCAGCAAGCAATGACAGAGAGTTAACCAGTTACGTGTTCAATTTCGAGAGTGCCGGCAGCGCTCTGGTAAACGGTTTATCAAAAGTTGTCCGTTTTCGAAGCTATGTGGTCACTAGGCCACATAGCGACGCACTGGCAGATGTTACGAATTGGGCTTAAACGCAATGATAATCGCGAGGTTATTGGTCAGATCGTCCGTTTGATAGCAACGGTTCCGGGTTTTATATTTGGTTGGGTTCCAAGGGGAAATCCTGGAGGCGCGAATATCTCTGCTTTAAAGCCAGTGCCCTTGCCAGCTGACTTGCAACCCTTGCTAGCTGACAGCCCCATTTGGCGGGACGTCTTAATACGCCTGACTATTTACGCGGTTATCGTTTTAATCGTATTAGCATAAACACCCATACTATTGCCAAAACGTTCTTCGCTGCAGCCCAATGCTGCAGCGAAGCAGGTTAATGATTATTCCGTTTGCTGTTTGCGGTTATCGTTTTTGTGTACCCAATGATATAACACCGGCAATACCAGCAAGGTCAGTAAGGTTGACGAAATAATACCGCCAATCACCACTGTCGCCAGCGGACGCTGCACTTCTGCACCGGTGCCAATATTAATCGCCATCGGCACAAAACCAAGGCTCGCGACCAAAGCGGTCATTAGCACAGGGCGCAACCTGGTAAGCGCGCCTTCCGTTATCGCAAGCAGCAAGTCACCTTTTTCACGCCAGAGATCGCGAATAAAGCTCAGCATGACCAGGCCGTTCAGCACCGCCACACCTGATAATGCGATAAAGCCAATGCCGGCAGAGATTGATAAAGGCATACCGCGCAAATACAACGCCAGCACGCCACCGGTAAGCGCCAACGGCACACCGCTGAAGATAATAAGCGCATCTTTTAATGACGCAAAAGCCATCACCAGAATACCTAAAATCAGCAGCAACGTAACAGGCACCACGATGCTAAGGCGCTGACTGGCGGACTCCAGCTGCTCAAAAGTACCGCCATAATCCAGCCAGTAACCGGCTGGTAATGCAACGTCGCGGTTGATTTGGGCCTTTACCTCTTCTACAAAACTACCAAGGTCTCGCCCGCGCACATTCGCGGTTACCACTACCCGGCGTTTGCCATTTTCACGACTAATTTGCGCCGGCGCAGGCGACACATCTAAGGTAGCCACTTCCTGTAACGGTACAAAGTCCCCATTTGGTAATGGCACCGGCAACACCGCCAGTTTGTCCAGATCGCGACGCAGGGTTTCCGGCAAGCGCACAATCAGCTCAAAGCGTCTGTCACCTTCATACAGAATACCGGCCGACGTACCTCCAATTGCCGCTGATACCCAGTCCTGTAGTTCAACCACATTTAAGCCGTAACGGGCAAGCGCAGTTCGGTTGGGGATCACCGACAAGGTTGGCAAACCAGTGACTTGTTCGACTTTAGTATCCGCAGCACCTTGCACCTTGTTGACGGCTTGCAGAATTTGATTAGCGCTTGTAACCAGCTGATCTAAATCATCGCCAAATACCTTAATAGCCAGATCAGCTCGTACACCGGAAATCAGTTCATTAAAACGCATCTGAATAGGTTGGGTAAATTCATAGTTATTGCCCGGCAATGTCGCCAAAGCAGCCTCCATTTCAGCGACCAATTGGGCTTTGGTTTTATCCGGATTGGGCCATTCACTGCGCGGTTTTAATATCACAAAGTTGTCAGCCACATTGGGTGGCATCGGATCGGTCGCCACTTCTGCGGTACCAATTCTGGCAAACACTTTATCAACCTCAGCAAAGGTTTTGATCTTCTGCTCCAGAATTTCCTGCATTGCAACGGCTTGTTCTAAGCCGGTGCCCGGAATACGCATGGCATGTAAAGCGATATCGCCCTCATCAAGCTGAGGCACAAACTCCGATCCCAGGGTGGTGGCCAGCCACAGACACACACCAACCAGAGCACTGGCCAAACCAATCACCAGCCAGCGAAATTTGAGTGCCAGCGCTAATAGCGGTGCGTACAGGGTTTTAGCGCCTCTTATGACCGCACTTTCTTTTTCACTGATTTTACCATTTAAGAACACCGCCACAGCGGCAGGCACAATGGTCACCGACAACACCATAGCGGATAACAGGGCCATCACCACAGTCGCTGCCATAGGATGAAACATTTTACCTTCGACACCGGTCAGCGAAAAAATAGGAATATACACGATAGTAATAATGGCCACACCGAACAAACTGGGCCGGATAACCTCTGCAGTTGCCAGATACACCGTATTTAAGCGCTCTTTTAGCGGTTGGATACGGCCGTTGTGCTGTGCCTGCGCCAGGCGGCGAACCGCATTCTCGACAATAATCACCGTACCATCAACAATTAAGCCAAAATCCAGCGCACCCAGGCTCATCAGGTTGGCAGAAACGCCGGCTTGTACCATGCCGGTAATGGTCATCAGCATTGATAGCGGGATCACCGCCGCAGTGATTAACGCCGCCCGCAGGTTGCCCAGCAGGATAAACAACACTACGATCACCAGTAATGCGCCTTCCAGCAGGTTTTTACTGACGGTTGCAATGGCTTTATCCACTAAGGTGGTGCGATCATATACTGCTTCAGCAATAACACCCTCTGGCAGAGAGCTTTTGATCTGCTCCAGCTTTTGCGCCACATCCCGTGCCACTGTGCGTGAGTTTTCATCAATTAACATCATGGCTGTACCCAGCACAGCTTCTTTACCATCCTGAGTTGCCGCACCGGTTCGCAGCTCTTTGCCAATGGCAACATCGGCAACGTCACTCAGCTTTACCGGTATTGTGTCGTATTGCGTAATAATGACATTAGCAATGTCATCCAGAGAGGTTAACTGACCGGGCGAGCGTACCAGCAGTTGCATGCCCTCACGTTCAATATAACCGGCACCCCGGTTGTCATTGTTGGCTTGCAGGGCCAGTACAACATCCTTAATACTCAGGCCATAATTAAGCAGTTTCAGTGGGTCGGGTAACACATGGTATTGCTTGTTGTAGCCACCAATACTGTTTACCTCCACCACACCTTTAACCTGTGCCAGCTGAGGTTTTATTATCCAGTCCTGGATTTCCCGCAGTGCCATGGCATCGTAAGGTGAACCATTTTGTTGCAGCGCGCCCGGCTTGGCCTGCACCGTATACATAAAGATTTCACCAAGACCGGTTGAAATAGGGCCCATTTCAGGCTCTATGCCCTCAGGCAACATATCCTTGATAGCGCCTAACCGGGTGTTGATTAAATTGCGGGCAAAGTAGATGTCCGTGCCTTCTTCAAACACCACCGTTACCTGTGACAAGCCATAGCGTGACAATGAGCGGGTATAACTTAAATTGGGTAAGCCATACAGGGCAGTTTCTACCGGATAGGTAATACGCTGCTCTGCTTCAAGTGGCGAATAACCCGGTGCCGCCGTGTTTATTTGTACCTGAACGTTAGTAATATCCGGCACTGCATCAATCGGTAACTGTTGGTAGCTCCAGCTACCAATGGCAATAATCAACAGTGTCAGCATTAAAAATAGATACCGCCTCGCAATAGCCAGGCGCAACATGGATTCAATCATAGTGCCCCCTTAATGCGCGTGCTCGGCTTCAGATTTCTCAATATCCGCTTTTAACAGATAGCTATTTGTAGTGACATACAACTGGCCGGGCTTTAAACCGGCAATCACTTCGACATAATCCATGTCGCTACGGCCAAGCTGTAATGGGGTAAAGGCATATTCGCTATTGTTTTTTACGAAGACTCCGCTTTTATTGTCCAGTATTTGAATGGCCGACTTTTTAACGGCAAGCTCAACGTTGAATTCACCGCTTATCACAGCACCTTCGATCAATTGCCCGGACGACAGTTTACCGTCACGGTTATCCAGCTTAACTCTGGCCAGTTGATAGGGCTGGGTTAATGATGGGATGATATGCGCAATTACGCCGTTAATCTCAGTGTCAGCGGCCATAATGACCACTTTTTGTCCTGTTGCGACAGCATCTTGTTGTGACGGGTACACGCGAAAATCGGCCCACAGGCTGCCAAAATCAGCAATGCTGAACAGCGTCTGCTGCTGTGCGACTTCACCAACATTGGCGCTGCGCTGAATAACAACGCCGTCAATTGGTGCTTTAATGGCATAGGTATTTAAGCTCTCATTTGACTCGACAACGGCCAGTACATCGCCTGCTTTTACGCTGTCACCCAGTGAGAATTTCACCGAGGTAAGAATACCGGGAAAACGGGCATTAACATGGCTGATGCGGTTTGGATCAGCGCTAAGCTTGCCATAAACCACCTGATGTTGGCGTAATCGCTGGCTGTCAGCACGGTCTGTGACAATATTAACCGCCGTAGCCATATCATCACTAATGCGGCTGCTTAGGGTTTCGTTGTGTTCATGCTCGTCGTTTTCGTCGTGCCCTTCATGCTCATTGTGTTCTTCATGTTCTTCGTGCTCTTCATTTTTCTTAGTGTCAGATTGCGGCTTTACCGCTTGTTCTTTGGCATGGACGTGAGCTTGTTCTTGCTCATTGGCGGCCATTACATGCATCGGCATCAGCCAGGCTGCAATAAACATTGCCAGTGTTACATGTGGTTTCATAATGCTATCTTCCTGTATGTTCTGTTTGCCACGTCGCACAGTTAATGAAGTGCGGCAGCGGGGCAATAATCTTGTCAGTTACTGCGTTACCGGCTCGGCGGTAAGCTGTTCAATCGTCACCTGGCTCAATAGCACCGCAGTGGCGGTTTCCAGTAAGTGTCTTTTTGCCTGCAACAATTCTTGCTGGGCATTAAGCCAATCCTGATAATTTGAGCGCCCGCGCTGGTATGCATCACGCGTAAGATCCAGCGCTTGTTCCAGGTTGGGGATCACGTACTGCGCCAACTGTTGGTGACTGGTAATAAATTGCTGTCGTTGCGAGTACGCATCAAACAAGCGTTCATGCAGGATCAGTAAGCTATCCTGCTGTCGATACTCGACATTGTTTCGCTCTGCCAGCGCAGCTTCGATGGCTGCACTATTGCGACGTTCAGCAAATAACGGCACTGAGATACCAAAGGTAAGGCCTGTATCATCACTGGCCTGATAGCGTCTTACCCCTACCTGCCAACTCAGATCGGCGCGATTCTGGCTTTGTGCCAGTCGCACTTCAGCGTCTTTTAACCGACGTTCAGAGGCAAAAATGGTTAACGCCGGCGATTGTTGCAGCCGCTGATACAGCTCAGCAAAAGGGCGGCTTTGGCCAAAAGCAAACAAGTTACCTGCCACAACGTTAAAGTTGGCGCTGGTATCACCCCAAAAACGTGCTATGGCTATTTTTTGCCGCTCAATGCGCTGCAACAGGGCGTCCCGCCCGATCTGAACCTGAGCCAGTTGCGCCTTTGCCCGCATGATTTCAGCATCTGACAAGGCACCGCTGGCGGCACGTTTTTCAGCGCTTTGCAGCAGGGCTTCTGAGAGCGCTACGGCCTCTTCTGTCAGTGTCAATTCCTGCTGGCTGGCCAGCAGATTAATATAATTGCGGGTAAGCTCTGCCAGCACATCCAGGGTTTGCGCCTGTTGCTGCCATTCAAGAGTATTGAGCCTGGCGTCTACTACCGCAGCGCGCCACTGAGCTTTATTATCCAGCTCTATCACGGAAGATAAGGCGACTGTCAGCTCAGCACCGGCCAGCCCTCTGGCCTCTCCGGTGCCCGCAACATTCTCAAGCTCTACACCGAGTTGATAACCGGGTTTAAGGCTTTGCAAATCACGCTCTGCAAACAGACGCTGTTGCGTAAATTTATACTGATGCAGCTGAGGGTTGTGTTGCAGCGTTTTATCTATTGCCTGTTGTAATGTCAGTGCTTGCGGCTCTGCACGTAGCGGAAGCGCGCAAAATACCGCCGCCAGTATTGCTGGCAGCATTAGTGTCATACGCATGGGTATGCTCCTGAAAGTTAATCGTTAATAAAAAAAGATAAACAAGCAGGATCAGATATTTGGCGGCGGCACCGGTGGGCGATAGCTAATGAGGTTTAACCCTGGTTGGGTAGCGGCTATAACGCTGTCACGGAAGTTAAGCACCTCCATGCCCTGAAAAAAAGCGATATAGCAGGTGACATGAGCATGATTACTGTGTTCGTCGGTATCATGCTCAGAGTTATGTTCAACGTTATGTGCAGTGACTTGCTCACTGCTTACGTCGAAAAGGGTATCTGAGTGGCAGTGTTCATGTTGCAGGTCAGTGTAGGTATGGGCATGATCAGGCAAATGCATAACTAACGCATCACAGGCCATCACGGCATGATTCAGCATAGTCAGCAACAGTAATAATAAGCCTGATGTACGACCTAACATAAATCCCTCAGTAAGTTAGCGCTATGGTAGCGCTATTGCGACTTAACAACAAGCTACGCTTTTAGCTGTAAAATCCTGCGCGCACCATTGAGTACAACTAATCCAATGATGAACCCTATTACCAGATCCGGATAGCGTGACCCGGTCCAGGTGACTAATAATCCGGCCAAAATCACCCCTGCATTTGCGATAACGTCATTTGCAGAAAAAATCCAACTGGCTTTCATATGCGCGCCGCTTTCTTTTTGTTGATGAATTAACGAAAGACAGATCACATTAGCAACCAAAGCAATAGCGCCCATAATTAACATCAACGTCGACACTGGCTCGTTACCAAACAGGTAGCGCCGTATCACCTCACTGATCACCCCAAAAGCTAAAATTAATTGCAGCCAGCCGGCAAGCTGTGCGGCGTTTAATTGAACCTTGCTACTACGCCCGACTGCGTATAGCGCAACCCCGTATACCGCTGCATCGGCAAACATATCCAAAGAGTCGGCTATTAACCCGGTTGATTGAGCCAGCCAACCGGTCACAAACTCTACTGCAAACATCACCGCGTTAATGCCCAGCAACCATTTTAAAATTAACTCCTCACGCAGCGAACCTGATGCTGTGGATTGTCTGGCCTGCGTTACCTCTTCGGGTTTCACCGGCCCGGTCTTTGTCAGCGATGCGCCCAGCCCTAAGCTGTGCATTTTTGGTGTAATTTCATTGGCATTCACCGTGTGAAAAACGCGAACCTGCCGTTGTGGGATATCAAACTGTAACAGAACACCAGGCTCAACTGTTTCCAGCGCCATACGGATCAAACGCTCTTCGGCAGGGCAGTCCATTTTAGGCACCCTAAATTCACTAAGGTAGGCATATTTTGCATGCTTATCAGGTGCATCAACGGCGCTATTTTCACTGTTGCCCGTTTCGCTACACTTATCATTGGAACAGCATTTTGGATTCATAACCGATAAACCTTGGGTTGTTATGGAACATAGTTTAAAGTCTATAGTAACTATAGAGTCAATAGGCCGCAGCATGATAATAAAAATTGGTGAGCTGGCAAAAATCTCCGGCTGTTCTGTTCAAACTATCCGTCACTATGACAAGGAGCAGCTTCTTTCGGCGAAAATACGTAGTGATGGCAATTTTCGTCTCTATGATCAGGCCGACATCGAGCGACTGCTATTTATTAAACACTGCCGGAGTTTAGATCTGAGTTTGGCAGAAATTCGTCAGTTACTGAGTTTGAATGACTCGCCAATGTCGCAGTGTGATGATGTCAATCAGATGATTGAACAGCATATCGAACAGGTAGAACGTCGCATAGCGGATTTAACGCAGCTTAATAAACAACTAAAGGCTTTACGTCTTAGCTGCAACTCGAAGCGCACGGTAGAGCACTGTGGTATTTTAAAACAACTGAATGAAGCCGTTAGTCAAACCAACTAAGTTGTTATCAGCAATAAATAGGTGAGTCTTAATGCACCAGCACAACCATTCACATATCAAAGACGACAGCGACAACCGGATCGCTATGGCTTTTTTTCTTAATGTGGGTTTCACCCTAATTGAGTTTATCGGCGGTTGGTTAACCAACAGCACAGCAATTATGGCAGATGCAGTGCATGACCTGGGTGATAGCTTATCTATTGGCAGTGCATGGCTGTTGAACCGGCTTGGCCGAAAGTCTGCAAACCGACAATTTACTTACGGCTACCGCAGATTGTCATTGTTTGGCGCCTTAATTAACGGCTTGGTATTGATTGCCGGATCGGTTTGGGTACTGACTGAGGCAATACCGCGGCTGGCTAACCCGGTAATGCCAGTGACAGAGGGAATGCTGGCTTTAGCTGTGCTGGGTGTTGCAGTCAATGGCTTTGCCGCTTACCGCTTGAGTAAAGGAAATACACTGAATGAAAAAGTGCTGAATTGGCATTTGCTTGAAGACGTTCTTGGGTGGGTTGCAGTTTTGGTTGTGGCTATTGTGTTGCAATTTGTGGATTGGCCTATCCTTGACCCTTTGCTTTCTATTGGTTTCACCTTATTTATTTTGGTTAATGTTTTACGAAACCTCAGCACAACTGCGCGTTTATTTCTGCAAGCCGCGCCAGATAGCAAATTGCAAAATGAAATCCAAGATACTTTGCTGAAAATTGATGAGTTAGACAGCATTCATCACCTGCATCTCTGGTCGCTTGATGGTGAACATCATGTACTCACCGCACATGTGGTAACCAATGCCAGCAAGGCATTTACTGCAAACCATTATGCCGATATTAAGCTGCGTATTGCTAACGCATTGGAGCAGTTTGATTTAGCACATACCACGATAGAACTGGAGTTAACACAAGAAGATTGTCGGGATGAATTCCCGGATATGGTGCAGTGAAGTGCCCGTCATTACAACGTTAGGTTTATTTATCATTACTGCAATAGCAGAAATTGTCGGTTGCTATTTGCCTTACTTGTGGCTGAAAAAAGGAGCTTCAGCCTGGGTGCTGTTACCTACTGCAATCAGTCTGGCATTATTTGCCTGGTTGTTAACGAGCCTGTAGAAAAACCTGTTCAGAACACAGCATTTTCACTTCGGCTATTCTGTTTATTATTTGTTATCAACTTTGCAGGTTTCTGGTGATAATTTCAAGACAAGATTTATTCTGATGTTAATTTGGTTTTATAGCCTCGCTATTAGCGGAGTTTAGGCCACTCTTCACCTCGCTTTACCCCACCTTGCCATAACGGCTTACTTTCTCTAAGTTATGCACCATACAGAACAACTGCCATTGGCCTTGCACCTTAGTTTTGCCGCGCAGGCTAAACCGTTTTAGCCCTTTGTTCGTCCCAATATTGCCAAACACCGGTTCTACTACCGACATGCGGTGGCTATAGATTTGTTTACCCGCCTCGCTATCTACCCGCTGTTTCATCCAGTCGGTGTAATTCGGGGGCGCATTGGCTTTCATTAAAAACGATACCTGTCGGCCATTCCCTTTTCTATGACTCGCCGACTCAGGGTTTATCATGCATTGCTCTTTTAAATTACAGTGTCGACACTGTAATAATCTGCCATTAAATTGCGCTCGTTGTAGCCCGTCTGATTCCAACCTAAAACCTCTAAAGGGCAACAACTCACCTGCAGGGCAAATACAGGTCATGGCTATTGGGTCAAACGTAAATGCACTGGATGGGATAATCGATTTTTGGCCTTTGGCGGTAGGAATATGTCGTTTGCCATATTTTTGTTTTTGTTCGCTGAATTTCGGGTCACGCTTTCTAAACTGATTATCCGGGACATAACCATTTATCTTCTGTTGGTATAAATAACTATTGTTTGCTTCATTGGCAAAGCCCGTATCGGCCGTCACGATGGTATTACCGGCAAAGATATCCTCGCTAATCCCCATCCGTTTATAGCGCTGCTTTATCTTTTCTAACACCGGCACTAAGGTATGGTGCTCTTGTCCTTCACCGAACGCTTGTGCATCCACGATTATCTGATGCTTCTTATCCACCGCCGCCACACCGTTGTATCCCTGAATAGTGCCTTTGCTGGTGGTCATCTTGGCCGATTCGTTGTCGGTGATATTACTTTTTACTTCCTTGCATCGTTTACCCTGGCCCATCCGTGGACTGGCGGTCTTTAAAAAGTGTTCGATTTTGTCATGCGCTTTATTCAATGTTTCAATGCTTTGCTGGTGCCGCGCTTTGCGCTCGTCATCGGCATTAGCCTGTGCATCCAACTTTTTATGCTGTTCCAGATGGTAGCGAATTTGCCGCTTGAGTTTATCCCGTTTAGCGCTCAGCTCTTTAAAGGTGCCTGACCATTCCTTGGCAGCGTTAGAGGGCATTTTGCAGCCATCAATGGCGAACAGTTCATTACCCAACAACCCTTGTTGATGACAAACCAACAATACCTGCTCAAACAGCTGGGCAATTTGTACCGACGAGCCACTGACAAAGGCCGCAATAGTCGTAAAGTGCGGCACGGTATCGCACGACAAGGCTTTAAAGATAATGTTAGTTTCGCAGCACCACTGGATTTCACGGCTCGAAGTAATACCCTTGGAGTAGGCAAATAGAATAATTTTTAATAACACAGCTGGATCATACGCCGGACGGCCGTTATCTTCATTCTGGTATTTGCAGTGAAATATCGACAAGTCCAGTTTGTTATCAATCAGGTAATGAATGGCATGCTCAAAGGTGCCAGGCTGGAGTTGATCAAGGTAATTAATCACCACCATGGCATTTTGATTGTAATCGTAAGGGATATATTTAGGCATTAGGCGTTGTCCACTTTTTAATCAGACAACGCTATTTGATCACAAACTTGATCGCATGAAAAGAGGTTTTTCTACAGCCTCAACGCTTCACCCAACGGCTGCTGGACGTGTTTACGCGGCTTATGGCGGAGTATACGTAACAATAGCAATAGTCTGGTTGTGGGGAGTAGATGGCATTCAACCACACCGCTGGGATCTGGCTGGCGTGGGGCTAATGCTCGCAGGCATGGCAGTGATCATGTTTGCTCCCAGATGAAGCAGACTGTACTCGGAGCATCGGTTTGAAAGTGAGTAAATGGCGAAATAATGAATTTCATAAAAAACATATTCTTAGTCATCATTATATGAGAAATTTCCCGAATCCCGGCTAACCCTCACTAAGGCATCGTCAATATAGGCGGTGGTATAGTGGTCAATAATCCCACTCCAGGATAAGACGACACTCAGCACAATAAGGCTGAACAGCAACCAGCGAACCTGCTTGGAGTATGCACTGTGGCTAAGTTCTGCCATTATTCGGCCTGTATTAAGGATAAAACCAGATAAAATGATGCTATCAGCCTCAAGCTGTACTGTCGATGAGCAAACAGAATTTTGTTATAATCCGCGAAAAGCTGCCGACAAACAGGAAGATAAGTTGTTAGATGTGCATTGTTGTGACGATTTAACAACGATAGAACCTGCCGCGTGGGACAGCTTGTTTTGGGCTGACAACCCGTTTTGTCGCCATGCTTTTCTGGCAGCATTGGAGCAGGGCGGCAGCGTCGGCGAGGGCACCGGCTGGCTGCCGCAACATTTACTGGTGTATCGCGCTAACAATTTAGTTGCTGCTATGCCCATGTACTTAAAGCTGCATTCTTATGGCGAATATCTGTTTGACTGGACCATTGCCGAGGCCTATCAGCGCCAGCAGTTAAGTTATTACCCTAAGTTACTTTGTGCTATTCCGTTTACGCCGGCACAAGGCCCCCGGCTGGGTTTAGCGCCAGGCGAAAACTCAGAGCAGCTGTATAAGCTTATACACCAGGCTATCTTGCAACGGCAGCAGCAGTTGGCCTGCAGTAACTTTCAGTGTTTATATCCGGATATAGCGTTACAGCAGATCATGCGCCAGCACGGTTTGCTGGAGCGCTTCGATGTGCAGTTTCAGTGGCATAATCAACATTATACTGACTTTGCCGGATTTTTAGCGCGGTTGCCCTCGCGTAAACGCAAACAAATAAGTAAAGAACGCCGGCAGGTACAACAACAAGGTATCGAGGTTATAACGTTCGATGGCAATAACCTGCCGACAGATTTTTGGCCGCAATTTGTTGGCTTTTATCAGGCCACCTATCAAAAAAGATCAGGCCATAATGGTTATTTAACCCCGGCAACCTTTGCCCTGTGGGGGCAGTATATGGCCGATAGCATCGTCGTGTTTGCCGCCTATGCTCAGGGTAAGCTGGTGGCAGCTTCGTTATGCTTTAAATCAGCTGATTGCTTATATGGCCGTTATTGGGGCTGTGTTGCTGAATTTGATAAACTGCATTTCGAGTGCTGCTATTACGCTGGCATTGACTATTGTATTGCCAATAAACTGGCACGATTTGATGCCGGCGCTCAGGGTGAGCACAAACTGAAGCGCGGCTTTGTGCCGGTTATTCGCCATGGTTTTTATCACTTTAGCCCCGGCCCGCTTGTTGATGCGATTAGCGACTACTGTCAGCGCGAGCAAGCGGCGTTACTGGATTATCAACAACAGACATTGCAACCTTAGTTAAAAAGGTTGGGCTTAATAGCCTTTGCTTCCGTATAAAAAGCCTGACGTTCTCAATTGACTTGTGGTGCCATGACAGACAATCGTTCAAAAGTGCCGGTTAACCGGCTTTCCCGCTTTGGTAGCTTAGCCTCGCTAGCTGGCAGGGTAGCCGGCGGCATGCTGGCTGAAGGCGCCAGGCAACTGGCGAAAGGAAACAAGCCCAGCAGTAAGGTGATGTTGCTTACCCCGGCCAACATAAAACGGGTGGCCGACCAATTGGCCCACATGCGCGGCGCGGCGATGAAAATGGGCCAGCTGTTGTCAATGGATGCGGGCGATTTACTGCCGCCAGAACTGTCAGACTTATTAACCCGGCTGCGGGCCAATGCCAATCCAATGCCCAGCAGTCAGTTATCACAGGTTTTGCGCCAACAACTTGGTGAGCAATGGCAGCAACACTTTGCTGACTTTACTTTTAAACCGATGGCGGCTGCGTCTATTGGCCAGGTTCATCAGGCCTATCATGATAACGGTACTAAACTGGCAGTAAAAATTCAGTATCCGGGTATTCAGGGCAGCATTGATAGCGATGTTGATAATGTGGCATCGTTACTGAAGATCAGTGGCCTGATCCCGGCAGAGGTGGACTACCAGCAGTTATTGCAAGAAGCAAAAGCGCAGTTGCAAACGGAAGCCGATTATTTGCAAGAAGCCCGCTATTTACAACGTTACCGCCAGCATTTAGCGGCTGATCATGCCTATACTTTGCCGCAGGTGTATCCCGAGCTCAGTAGCAGCAGTATTTTAGTGATGTCGTTTGTGGAAGGCCACCCCATTGAAAGCCTGCAAAGTGCCGGGCAGGAGGAGCGGGATAGGGTAGTTAGCCTGCTCTTTAAACTGTTATTCCGGGAGTTATTTGAGTTTAAATTGGTACAAACCGACCCTAATTTTGCCAACTATTTATACAATCTGCAAAGCAAGCAACTGGTATTGCTGGACTTTGGCGCATGCCGGGATTATCCCAGGCTAATAAGTAACGGTTATAAAGATTTATTCAGCGCCGCCTGTTGCCAGGATCGTTCAGCAATGGCGAAGGCACTTACTGATATTGGTTTTTTCAGCCAGAGTATTTTGCCAGAGCAAAAAGAAGCCGTGCTTAACGTAGTTGAGCTGGCTTGTGAACCACTGCGCCAGCTCACAGCCTATGATTTTGGTCAAAGCGATTTAGCCCAGCGCTTGCGCCTGGCCGGCACTGCACTTAGTATGCAACAAAATTATTGGCACAGCCCACCGGCCGATGCCTTGTTTTTACACCGTAAAATAGCCGGTTTGTATTTGTTGGCGGCCAGATTGAATGCCCGGGTAAATATCAGGCAACTTATTACGCCGCACTTAACTCAGCGCGCTTTGCAACAGGAGTGTCATGTTTAAATCGATATACGCCGTATGGGTAGCCACTGTGTTAAGTAGTGTGGCGCTGCTGGCGCCTGTAAAAGCAGAGCCCGCTGCGCCATTACCATTATGGGAAGCCGGCCTGATTGGCCTGAGTATTGAACAATTAGCCTACCCCGGCGCGGGTGCCCGGGTACAACGTAACTTTTTATTGCCTTACTTGATTTATCGCGGTGATTTTTTACGGTCCGATCGGGATAATGTCGGCTTGCGTGCTTATAAAACCGATACCTTGGAGCTTGATGTTGGCTTTGCCGCTGCGCTGGGCTCTTCTGAGAGTGAGATTGCTGAGCGCGCAGGCATGCCTGAGCTGGGCACCCTGATAGAGGCAGGCCCACGTTTGCGCTGGACGTTAAGTGACAATATCTGGGGCAGCCGCTTACGGCTGGATATGCCGCTAAGGGCGGTGTTTGATCTTGACGATGGCCTGCGTTACAGCGGTGTCAGTTTTGAACCGGCTTTGTTTGCTGACGTCATTACCGCCAATGAGCTGGCCTATACCTTTGGCATCAGTGCGTTGTTTGGCAGCGACAAGCTAACTGATCGTTTTTATCAGGTTACTGCGCAGTATGTGACAGCCGACAGACCGGAGTTTGATGCAGCCCCCGGCCTGATTGCGCTTCGCGCCTCGGGTGCCATTAGTAAAAAGTTTTCATCAAAATGGCGCGGCTTTGGCTTTGCCCGCTACGAGCGGGTAAGCAGTGCAAAAAACCGAAACAGCCCGTTAGTGGTGCAAAATGGCGGTTGGTCGGTGGGCTTTGGTGTCACGTATATCTGGGCCAGATCGACCCAGACAGTTAGTGGCTGGTAGAGGTTAGGCTTAGCCTGCTAAGCCATTGAAATCCAAACTGCTATGCCGTTCTGGCAGCTGCGGGCCATCCCCCCAGTTGCGGTTAACCATTACGCCGCGTTTTACCGCCGGGCGCGCGTCCAGTTGTTGCGCCCAGCGTTGCAGGTGGCGGTATTCCTGTACCTGTAAAAACTCTGCAGCCTCGTATAAACGGCCCAGTGCCAGCACACCATACCAGGGCCAGATAGCCATATCAGCGATACTGTACTCGTTACCGGCGACAAATTCATTATCAGCCAATTGTTTATCCAACACATCAAGCTGGCGTTTGGTTTCCATGGCATAACGGTTGATCGGGTATTCATATTTTTCCGGGGCATAGGCATAAAAATGACCAAAACCACCCCCTAAAAATGGTGCGCTGCCCATTTGCCAGAATAACCAATTCATTACCTCAGTGCGCTTGGCCGGCGCTGTCGGCAGGAAGCTGCCAAATTTCTCGGCCAGATATAACAAAATGGAACCCGACTCAAACACCCTGACATCATTAGTGGTATCCAGTAAGGCCGGTATTTTCGAATTGGGGTTAAGCGCCACAAAGCCGCTACTAAACTGATCGCCATCTTTAATGCTAATTAACCAGGCATCATATTCGGCGTCATTAAAACCTTGTTCGAGCAGCTCTTCGAGCAGCATGGTTACTTTTACGCCATTAGGGGTAGCCAGAGAATACAACTGCAGCGGCTGTTTACCCTGAGGTAATGGCTTGTTATGCGTTGCGCCTGCTATCGGGCGGTTTATACTGGCAAATTGGCCACCATTGCCAGCCTCCCAATGCCATACTTTTGGTGGGGTGTAAGGCGTATTCATGTAAACTCCTGTTAATGTTGGCAGTGCTAAATTGGCTTTACAGCGCAAAGTACTTGGATATGATATTGGTTTGGTTTAGCTTTAATGCAACCCTGTCACAATCGTGTTGAAGATAAAACCACTGTATGAGCCAATTTACTCCCATCTTGTTGCTGGCATGCTGCCTGTTTATCACAGGTTGTGCTAACCGTAATAGCCAAACCCTAGCAGAGAGCCCGGCACCTGAAATGCTGCTTAGTCAGGTGAGTTACAGCAGTTTACTGAATCTGCCTGCTGCGGCTGCCGGTATCAAGCTGGCGTACGGCGATAATCCGCTGCAATTTGGCCACTTGTATTTACCACAGATAAGCGCGCAACAGCCTGTGCCGTTGCTGGTTTTTATTCATGGTGGTTGCTGGCTAAATGCTTATGATATTGCGCACAGCAATGCGTTTAGTCAGGCCGTAGCTACGACCGGTATTGCGGTGTGGTCATTGGAATACCGGCGGGTAGGCGATACTGGTGGCGGGTGGCCTGGCAGCTATGATGATGTCTTGGCCGGTATCGCCCATGCGCAAACTTCGCTTAGTGCTTACCCGATTGATTTAACCCAGGTGGTGTTAGCCGGCCACTCCGCCGGTGGCCAATTGGCCTTATTGGCGGCTGGCCATAGTTACCATCACCAGGCTGCAAATAAGCAGCCGTTATTAGCGCCGGTAAAGGGCGTAATAGGCTTAGCGGCGATTACCGATTTACTCAGCTACCAAAGTGATGAGAGTAGTTGTCAGCGCGCTACCCGCCAGTTTTTAGGCGGCAATTACCCGCAGCTGGCTGACGGGTATCAGCAAGCCAGCCCGCAGCAACAGCCCATGCATCCACTGACCATGCTGTTACAAGGCAGTGACGACAGCATAGTGCCACTGACGCAGGCGACCAACAGCGGTATGCCATTTCAATTGCTGGATAATGCCGGTCACTTTGATTGGATCCATCCCCAGACTGAGGCGTATAAACATTTTCTATTCACCTTGCAGGAGCTATTAGCCCAGTGACAAGCCCAAGCGATATGTTAGCCGATGTAACTGCGGCAGCTTTAGTGTTACATGATCAACAAGACCCCCTTGCTGCCAAGCGTGATGCTTTTGTGCTGCCCGCTAATACTCTTTATCTGGATGGTAATTCATTAGGGGCAATGCCTAAAGCCGCAGCAGTCAGAGCACAACAAGTGCTGGCAGCACAGTGGGCTCAGGATTTAATCAAAAGCTGGAACACTCATCAGTGGATTGACTTACCACAAACCGTTGGCGAGAAAATCGCCCCTTTACTGGGGGCGGCTCCCGGCCAGGTAATTTGCTGTGATTCGACTTCGGTTAACTTGTTTAAAGTGCTCAGCTGCGCCATGTTAATGCAAACGGGCCGGGTTAAGGTATTATCGCAAGCCGGTAATTTTCCCACTGATCTATATATGGTGCAGGGCTTAGCCAGCTTATTGGGTGAGCAACACTGTCAGTTGGTGTTAGCCAACGACAGCATTGATAATCAGGCGCTAGAGCAGGCCATTACTGAAGAGGTGGCGGTATTATTGCTTACCCAGGTAGATTTTCGCAGCGGTAGGTTACTCGACATGCAGCGCTTAACCCAACTGGCCCACGCCAAAGGCGTGCTGGTGATCTGGGATTTAGCCCATAGTGCCGGTGCGTTGCCTATTGAATTGGATATCTGCCAGGTTGATTTTGCGGTTGGCTGTGGCTACAAATACCTCAATGGTGGGCCAGGTGCGCCAGCGTTTTTGTATGCAGCCAAGCGACATCATGCCCGTTTAACCCAACCATTAAGCGGCTGGATGGGGCATCAGGCACCTTTTAACTTTGACAATACTTACCAGAAAGCGCCGGGCATTACGCAGTTTCTTACCGGCACCCCCGCTATTTTGTCAATGAGTGTATTAGATGCAGCGCTAGAAGTGTTTGCTGATGTCGATATGGCAACGGTTAGGGAGAAATCACTGGCGCTTAGCAGTATCTTTCATCAGCTGGTACAGCAACAGGGCAGCCTGCACGCCTTGCAGTTGCTAACGCCACTGGAACCGGCAGAGCGGGGCAGTCAACTGGCTTATCAGCACCCAAACGCTTATGCCTTATGTCAGGCACTGATAAAGCAGGGGGTTATTGCTGATTTTCGCTCACCCAATATCCTGCGGCTGGGCTTTACACCGCTATATACCCGATACGTTGATGTTGGAACTGCCGTTGCAATACTGGCTAACATTGTGTCCAGTAACGAATATCTGAAACCGGAATATGCTATCAAACAGAAAGTGACGTAGTTAACATCAGCTCTGTTTAACAAAGTATAACAGCCGGTTATTGGCTGGCATGGCGTTGTCTTGCTGCAGGCTAAACCCTTGCTGTTGCAACAGTGCCTGCACCTGTTCAATATCTCGTATGCCCATGGCCGGGTCGCGGCTTCGCAGGCTGGCATCAAAGGCTTGATTGCTGGCGCTGGTGAACTGACCGTTATAGTTAAAAGGCCCATAGATACAAAAGGTTGCGCCGCGTTGGGTCAGCTCGTTCAGGCGGCTGAAAAATTGCTTAACGACAGGCCAGGGCATGATATGCAACGTGTTGGCGGTAAATAATCCGTCAGCCGGTGTTGCCGGCGCAGCATCGGTGCAGATATCGAGCGCCAGCGGCATTGGTAAATTGGGGATGGCAGCCCGGCGAATACGTTCAGCCAGTGCCGCCAGATAAATCGGTTGATCAGATGCCTGCCAGCATAAATGGGGCAAATTTTCGGCAAAATGTACCGCATGCTGGCCAGTACCACTACCTATCTCTAATACTAAGCGGCAGCTGGCAAATGCTCTTTGCAACAGTGTCAAAATAGCTGCTTTGTTGTTTTCACATGCCTGGGAATAGGGCAGATCTGACGCGGCCATCTCAGAAGTTAACCACAACACCGGCCGCCAATACCGACACATCGCTATCAAACAGATAGTGGGCATAAAGGTCGAACATGCTGCTTAGCCTGACTCGGGCGGAGATATCACCAAAAGTGCTGCTATCGCCTAAATTGCTATAGCGCAGTGCGGCCGCAAGTTCCAGCTGAGGGGTGGCACGATAGCGAAAACCTGCACCTGCCTGCACCCCATTGTCATTTTCTTTTCCAAATTCACTGATACCAGCAATTGAACGGCCATAGCCTGCTTCGAAAAAGGCATCGATATTGGCGCTAGCTGCCTGTCTTAAGCCCAAACTCAGGGTAAATTCAGATGCATCAAGATCCAGGCCGGCAATGTCGGAAAACCGGTAAGATTCTGAAACATTAAAGTATGAGGCCCTTACATACAGCGTTTCTGACAACAAGTAACTGGCGTTGAGCTGATAGCCATCAGGTTTTATGGTGAAGTCATCGGCGATTTTAATATTAGCTTTGGCATAACCGGCACTGAGGTAGTTCCAGCTGATATCCGGCCTGGCAGCATTAGCAGAAAAGCCAGTAAAAAGCAGGGTAGTGCTTAGCAGACCACTTAAAAATAATTTCATAAATCCTCCAATGTTATTTAAAAAACAGAGTGTTATATTAAAAGGTATAATACTGCGCAGTGTAACAGCTTCATTACTAAAAGTGCGTTTATCAGCTGATAATGTATAAGGAGAGGGCTAACCCGCCGGCCCGATAATCAGCGGGTCCAGTTCACCGAGCCGTTTAAGATCTTTGTTGGCATAGTTAAATTGCTTAAGAACAAAACGCATGGCATTTAACCTGGCGCGCTTTTTACAATCTGATTTAATGACAATCCAGGGAGCATGCTGACTATGGGTTGCTGCAAACATCGCTTCTTTTGCCCTGGTATACTCATCCCATCTATTCAGTGAGGCGCGGTCGATAGGACTTAATTTCCATTGCTTTAACGGATGTGACTCACGCTCGGTAAAACGGCGCTTTTGTTCGGTACGCGTTACTGAAAACCAGAACTTGAACAAGTGAATACCCGATTCAACCAGGCTGTGTTCAAAGCTAGGCACCTGCTGCATAAATTCTACATATTGTGACTCAGTGCAAAAATTCATCACCCGTTCCACCCCGGCGCGGTTATACCAGGAGCGGTCGAACAACACTATCTCACCGGCAGTAGGCAGATGCTGTACATAGCGTTGGAAATACCATTGTCCCTGTTCAATTTGGTTAGGTTTTTCCAATGCCACTACTCGTGAGCCCCGCGGGTTAAGGTGTTCCATAAAGCGTTTAATGGTGCCGCCTTTGCCGGCTGCATCGCGGCCTTCAAACAGAATAACCACTCGGTTGCCGGTATCTTTGAGCCAGTGTTGCAGTTTTAATAACTCAACCTGTAAATCATACTTTTGTTTTTCATAACTTTTACGCTGCAAACGGTTTTTATAAGGGTAGGGGCTGTCGCTGTTATCTGCTAACCGTTCAACATCGGGGTTCGCAGATGGGCCCTGTTTACGCAATTGGCGCAACATAGATTTACCCAATAAGGCAATGTCATCGTCAGATGCTTCTTCTAAAATAGCCTTAAACTGGGCACTAAAGGCTGCAATATGGCTGGCACTAACATCTTCAACACTGCGCGTTAAAATGTCTGCTAACACCACTTCTAATGATTGATAGCCGGAGTTCACCCGATCTTTTACTGTAGCCTGTGCTATCGAACCTGGCGTTAAGTCTTTCAAAGTATCTTTATCACTTAAGCCAGTTGGCTTGTCGGTTACTAAAGGCTGCTGCTCTTTAGCATCTGGTTTAGACATAGTGCAATCCTGTTTACGGCAATAGGGCTTGATGCCCTTTAATCTTGCTCAGTATAGCAACGTCTTTAGCAGGGCCGTAGTTATGTTTTGGTTTTAGGGCTAACGATAGCTTCTGCTAAAATCTGTGCCCAGATGCGGCTACCTTTAGCTGACGGATGAAAGCCATCAGCTGCCAGCATATCGGCCGTTAACGCTAAGTTGCTATAAACCAGTTGTGCTTTTGGCCAATTTTTTAACTCCGAAGCTAAAGCCTGATTCAGCATGCCGGCTTTTAAACCTAACCAAAAATTAAGGGGCGAGGGCAAGGCAGTAAAGTGCTGCATCGGCGGTATGGCACTAAACAACACTTGTGGGTTAGTAAAATCGCTGGCCAGTCTGGTTAATAAGGTTTTTATCTGCTGTTGAAACTCTGGCTTACTGTGCAGCGCGGTAACGTCATTGACGCCAATTGATACCACCACCAGATCCAGCTGGTATATGGCGTTACTATGTGAGTACAGCTGTTGCAATAAGTTATTTAAGCCAGTGCTATCAAGGCCGGTTTTTGCGGCAAGTTGCCAATTTACCTGGTGCCGTTTTGCCAGCAACTCTACTAGTTGGCCAGAAAAGGCTTGTTGTTGCTGTGCAATACCCACACCAGCAGCCACTGAATCACCGCATATCAGTAAGCGCAGCGGCTCGCCATTTCCTAAGACACCACTGCGTGGCCCAGCGGCTTCAGGTAAGCGCAGTGCCAGTTTTCTTGCACGCTTACCTTGCCACAATAACAGCGGCCAGCAGATCACAGTAAGTATTATCCAGCGCAGGGTTATAAACACAGACGTTTCTCATAACAATACCAAAGCGGTCAAGCATACCTAATTTATAGCTACCGCTAATAGATCTTTTTAGACGTAACTAACAAATGCTATTTAACATAATATACATTAGCGGCTATAGTTTATTTGAATCAGCCCTTCATCTTTAACGTCAAATGGAAATCTTCAAACACTTATTTTGCTATACCTAAAAACACCGCTAAGCAGCGTTCAATTTCAAGCATTGCCGACATTTCGAGGCTGCCAATATGCTTACCCGCTTTTTCGCGTGGAATGGTTGTAGCTTTGTCTATCATGACCTGAGACTGTTTAACCAGGCCGTTTTTTTTGCTGGGTTCCAGCATTAATCTGATTAAAGGAGCATCAACGATTTTTGATGTCACTGGTAAAATTGTTATGCTCGGGTGCTTATCGAAGTTGTTAGACTGTATAACCAATGCAGGGCGTGGTTTACCGTAATCGCCTTGCACTGCTACTGTTATTATATCGCCACGCTTCATTCCCAGCCCTCAATGCTTTCTAACGAACTTTCCATCAATTCTGTAAGCTGAGCGTCCTCTCTGTCACTTTCAGCTACTGCAAGGCTCTGTTTGCGGCATTCTGCTGCGAAACCTGCTCCCCGGGTATCAGGCACCCAAATTTGTATTGGGCGCAATCCAGCTTTTCTCAGGCGGTCTCTGTGTTGTTGAACTCTTTCTGCTGTGTTAGGCATTTTGGCCTCCTATATTGTTACATGAAACAATATAGCGCCATCTGTTTCATGTAACAAGTTCTTTGATTGTGAGATAACTAAATCTTGGAGCAATAGCTAACTTATCCTGATGGCGTAATTGTGATCCTCTTTTAAACACGATTTTAGCAATCTGAAACGATTAATAAAACGTATATCAAATCTGAATACTGATATGACCTTATATCCGGAGGTAACGATGCGCTACTATTTACTACCTGTAATGATGGCGTGTTTAAAGGTTGGCAACCTTAATGCTGACACCACTAATTCACCTACACGAGCACTCGACATTATGCCTGGCACAGTTGTACTTGAGTTCTATAACAAAAACCACTTTAGCCATGTGCAATTAGTACATGATACCGTTATGGGTGGCCGTTCAGATGGTGCTGTTAACATGGTAACGGAACCCGCCGGACTGCGTTTTTTTGGTAACTTATCACTGGCTAATAATGGTGGCTTTGCTTCTGCTGAGTTTAGGCTGACTAATGCCTTGCCAGCACAGCATTTTAGCAGCATTAAATTGCATGTTGCAGCTGATGGCCGGACATACCAGTTACGGCTTAAAACGCCTTATCTGCCCAGAGGTGTAGCCTATGTTGCAAACTTTAAAAGTGATATTGGGCAACAACACTATTATTTTCAGCCAGATGCCTTCAGTGGACGATATCGAGGCCGTGAGGTTACTCAGTTACCGAAACTTAACTTTGCGGATGTTACCCAGCTTAGCGTTATGTTGGCCGATGAAAAAAACGGGCCATTTAGCATCATTTTGTACTCTTTAGGTTTATCGACAACTCAAGCCATTTAACACTGGTACTGACAGCGTTAAGCAGACTGGCTTCAGGTATCTACCGCTTTTATACCAACCTGAGTAATAGTGCCCTGCTCGTCCAGTTCGCGCACTGTGAGTATTAATTGATCCAGCCTTACCTGGTCGCCAATAACCACCCGGCGATGAAAGCGTTCACTAATATAGGATGCTAAGCTTTGCAGCTTATTCTGATTATCCATATTAATGGTGTAAAATGCGTCTAAATCTGCCAGGCTGACCTCGCCATTTAAGACAAAATCGCCGAAAAAATTGCTATTACTTAAACCCGAGGTTTCAGCTTCACTGGCCAATACTTCACTGATTTTTTTTACGTCCTTTAGTTTGGCTAATACCATTACCGTGTCACGGCTGTTAA
Source organism: Arsukibacterium ikkense (assembly GCF_000987775.1). Taxonomy (GTDB): domain Bacteria; phylum Pseudomonadota; class Gammaproteobacteria; order Enterobacterales; family Alteromonadaceae; genus Alishewanella; species Alishewanella ikkense. Next base: position 77,012 of record NZ_LAHO01000003.1, on the reverse strand, counting down.
ATACTGGCTCAGCATCTGGTAGTTGCCATTCACCATCCCGGATAATACCCAGGAATTGTACGGGCACACTAAATTTTAAATCCTGCCAGCACACACCTCTTATTGGCGATTGATCTTCAACATTAAACGCCAGTACCTCCATCACATCTTTGCTGGGAATAGCGTCTAGTGGCATGGCTTGATCAGGTTCCAGTTCGCCGGGCACTTCCAGCTTTAACCAGCGGGCAACCGGTACCAGGCTCCAGCCTTGCAATAGCAAGGAAACAATAACCACCACAAAAGCTACATCAAAATACAGATGCTCATTTGGCACTCCCGCCAGCCAGGGAAACAAGGCAAGGATAATGGGGACCGCACCGCGTAAACCCACCCAGCTGATAAAGACCAGGTCTTTAAGCGGAAAACGAAATGGAATTAAACTGATCATTACCGCTAATGGTCTGGCAATAAAAATGAGAATACCAGCCAGTATTAAGGCATCGACCAGGTGCTCTTTTAAGTTACTGGGCACTACTAACAAACCCAACATCAGGAACATGGTAATTTGGCTAATCCAGGCTAAACCGTCATGCATTCTGAGAATATGAATAATCTGCGGTAGCCTGGCATTACCAACCAGATAACCCATCAGGTATACCGCTAGAAAGCCACTACCACCAAAACTGTTGGTAATAGCATAAATAAAAATACTACTGGCAACCGCTAACAATGGAAAGAACGCAAAACTGAGCGGTAGCTTGCGGCATAAAAATACAAACACCCGGCCGGCGCCATAGCCCATAGCGCCGCCAACCACGGCTTGCTGCAAAAATGATAACAACACTAACCAGTCGAGCTTGGCATCTTGCGCTAGTACGCTAACCAAAGTCAGGGTTAGCATAACGGCCATCGGATCGTTGCTGCCTGACTCAATTTCCAGCGTTGATGCTACTCGCTGTTTAATCTGCAGCCGCTGCGACTGAAAAATTGAAAATACTGCCGCGGCATCGGTAGAGCTTAAAATGGCCCCAAGCAGTAAGCCTTCAACAATTGATAAATTAAGTAAGTATGCAGCTGACAGCCCTACTACACCGCAGGTAATCACGACCCCTAAGGTTGCCAGCATTGATGCTGGTGCCAGCGCTACGCGAAAACGCTCCGGGTGGGTACGCATACCGCCGTCAAATAGAATAATCACCAGAGCGATAGAGCCAATCAGAAAAGCCGTTTGGGGGTTATCAAACTGAATGCCAGCAAGACCATCTTCACCGGCAATCATACCAATAACAAGAAATATCAATAGCATAGGCGCACCAAGGCGCGCCGATATTAAAGTTGCAATAATACTGACGAAAAATAATAAACCGCCAACGAGAATGGTGAGGTTTATAGCATCCAAAAAAACCTCCTATAGCGCAATGTTATGACGTTTTTGCGATATTTATCTCGTTTACAATAGCCTGTAGTGCAGCCAATGGCGAACTGGCCTGAGTTATCGGCCGGCCAATCACCAGATAATCTACCCCGGCAGCTATCGCTGCAGCTGGCGTCATAATTCGCTTCTGATCATCAGTATTGCTGCTAGCTGGGCGAATGCCAGGTGTAACCAGTTGAAAATTATTACCAAATTTCTGTTTTAATGCAATGGCTTCCTGCGCCGAGCATACCACACCATCCAAGCCACTGGCGAAAGCTAAAGCTGCCAGCTTTTCTACCTGCTCTGCCGGTGTTAACAAAATGCCTAACTCAGTTAAATCGCTTTGCTCCATACTGGTTAGTACGGTTACTGCAATCAGTTTAGGTTTGCTGGCGCCAAACTGTTGCAATGCTTCATGGGCAGCAGTCATCATTCTACTGCCACCACTGGCATGCACATTGACCATCCAAACGCCAAGATCTGCCGCCGCTTGCACTGCTTTAGCGACGGTGTTCGGAATATCATGAAATTTCAAATCCAGAAAAACGTCGAAGTTACGCTGTTGCAGCGCTGTAACCAAGCCTGGACCGAAATGAGTAAACATTTCTTTGCCGACTTTCAGGCGGCACAAAGCAGGGTCAAGCTGCGCCACTAAATTAAAGGCATCACTCTGGCTGGCATAATCAAGCGCAACCACAACAGGGGTATGACAAGACATCAATTTTCCTTTTACGCAGGTATAGTATTAACGGCCATCAATACCGGTAATGGGCTCTACGGTCTCCCATTGTTGGCAAGAGGGGCATAACCAGTATTGCTGACGGGTTTTAAAACCGCAATTGCGGCAACTGTATAAAACTTTTTTAGCCAAATAAGCCTGTACCAGTTCTTCTACGGAAAACAACGCATCGGCTGCTGCGCTAGATTGATGCTGGCGCACTTGCAGTAGCTTTTGAAATAACCGAATGCTGGGCTGTTGTTGCAGTTTGTCCAGTAAGAATTGCTCGGCAGCGGTAGCTGAACCATGCTCAGCCAGCCAATCAGCCAATAAAGCACAGGCGGTAACATTGTGTTGCTTATTTGCCAACTGGCTAAGTAATTGATACCACTCGTCGTCGCCAAAATGACATTGCTGCAATAAAGGCAGAATATCAGCACTCCATTGCGGTTTCTGTTTAATAATACTGAGTAACGGCGCTTTTGCCTGATCGCCCTGCTCTGCTGCCAGATAAAATTTAGCCAGCGCAAACCGGGGGCGGATAGCTAAGGGGTTAGCGTCAGTAAGCTGTTGTAAAGCTATGGCATCGGGCTGGTTCTGCATCGCTTCCACGGCCATATTCGCCAGCGCAATTTTTAAAGAACGCGATTCACTCTGCCTAACTTCAGTTTGTAGCGCCAGCGCTTTATGCCAGTCGTGACTGGCGGTAAAAATACTGAACAGTTGCTTTAATGCCGGTTCGCGCCAGCGCGTGGTTTTTACCAGCGGTGTCGCCAGGCTCTCGGCTCTGTCGTACAAGCCAGCGGAAAAATAGTCTTTTGCCAGCTCATATTGAATTTGCTGGGCTTGTGGCTTGGCTAGTTTTAGCTGATGCAGTTTTTCATGTATACGAATAGCCTTGTCCCAGTCACCTTTGCGCCGGAATAAATTAGCCAGCGCTAAATAGGTTTCTATGGTAGCTGCTTCAATATCCAGTAGTTCAAGCAGCTGCTCGATAGCTTTATCTTCCTGATCAGTCAGTAGAAAATTCAGGCCGGAAGAAAGGTTGCGGGTAACGCTGGCACGTTCTTTCAGTTCAGTATGCTTAACGCTATTTTTGCCCATAAACCAGCCGTAAGCGGCGGCAACAGGCAATAATAAAAATAGCCATTCCAGCATAAAGGTCAGGTTTTCTCGGTAGTATGTTTAAACCAGCGTTTTGTACGCCGGGCCACACTTAACCAGGCAGCAATGGCCAAACCCAATATCACGCCAGCCACTAAAAAAATAATAGCGATATCAACTACGCGTAATTGCAGTTTAATAATAAGAAAATGGATATCAGTGAGTTGTTGGTTTATCGAACCAAAGATAAAGCCAACTACCAGAAAAGCAATAATCAGTATCAGATACAGTAATCTGCTCAAAACACACTCCGTGTACGGCAATAGCCCTGATTAGAAATCAGGTATTATCTTTTACCCGATCGCGTAACTCTTTACCTGGCTTAAAGTGCGGGACGTATTTACCGTCTAATTCGACTTTATCGCCGGTTTTAGGATTGCGACCGATACGGGGTGCACGATAATGCAACGAGAAACTACCAAAACCGCGAATTTCAATCCGTTCATTCGATGACAGCGACTGGGCCATCTGTTCCAGAATTTCTTTAACAGATGCTTCGACATCCTTGACTTGAATATGCGGGAAATCGGTTGCTAATTTTTCAATCAATTCAGACTTGGTCATAGACCCTCCTGCAAAACCCAAATGGTAAAGCAAGGGGCAACTGCCCCCTGCTTTGCTAGCAATTAATCCTGCTTCTGAGCAGCTTTAAATGCTTCGGCCATAGCGTTACCACCGAAGTCAGCTTCTTGCTGCTTGGTATTAACGGTATCCATAGCTTCTTTTTCTTCAGCTTCGAATTTCGCTTTGATTGACAGGCTGATAACGCGGTTTTTGCGATCAACACCCATTAAACGAGCTTCAACTTCTTCGCCTACTTTCAGAACAGTTGAGGCATCTTCAATCCGCTCACGCGCAATATCTGAAACCCGAACATAACCTTCAACTGCACCTTCTAACATCACAGTAGCGCCTTTAGCGTCAACGGCAGTTACTTCACCTTTAACGATAGCACCTTTTTTGTTGTCAGCAAGGTAACCATTGAACGGGTCTTCATCCAGTTGTTTGATACCTAAAGAAATACGCTCGCGCTCTGGGTCAACTTGTAACACCACTGCGTGTACTTCGTCGCCTTTCTTGAATTCACGAACAGCTTCTTCACCAGTGGCATTCCAGCTGATGTCAGATAAGTGAACCAGGCCATCGATGCCGCCGTCTAAGCCGATAAAGATACCGAAGTCAGTGATTGACTTGATCTTACCGCTAACGCGATCATTCTTGTTAAAGCCTTTTGCGAACTCTTCCCATGGGTTGGCTTTACACTGTTTCAGGCCTAAAGAAATACGACGACGTTCTTCGTCAATTTCCAGTACCATTACTTCAACAGAGTCACCTAAGTTAACCACTTTAGATGGGTGAATGTTCTTGTTAGTCCAGTCCATTTCTGAAACGTGAACTAAACCTTCTACGCCTTCTTCGATTTCTACGAAGCAGCCATAGTCAGTTAAGTTGGTTACGCGACCAGAGATGCGGGCACCTTCTGGGTAACGTGAGGCAATAGCGGCCCATGGATCTTCACCCATTTGCTTCAGGCCTAACGATACACGTTGCTTCTCGCGGTCGAATTTCAGTACTTTAACTGGAATTTCATCGCCAACGTTAACAATTTCGCTTGGGTGCTTCACGCGCTTCCATGCCATATCAGTGATATGCAGTAAGCCGTCAACGCCACCTAAGTCTACGAAAGCACCGTAGTCAGTCAGGTTCTTAACGATACCTTTAACTTCCATACCTTCTTCTAAGGTTTCTAACAGCTGATCACGTTCCTGGCTGCTTTCTGATTCGATCACGGCACGACGTGAAACCACCACGTTGTTACGCTTTTGATCCAGTTTGATAACTTTGAATTCAAGTTCTTTATTTTCCAGGTGTAAAGTGTCGCGTACCGGACGCACATCTACTAATGAACCTGGCAGGAAGGCACGAATACCGTCGACTTCAACCGTAAAACCACCTTTAACTTTACCAGTGATAACACCGATAACAGTTTCTTTATCTTCGCAAGCTTTTTCCAGGCGAACCCAGGCCTCATGGCGCTTAGCTTTTTCACGAGATAATAAGGTCTCACCGAAACCATCTTCAATAGCATCTAACGCTACGTCAATGATGTCGCCAACGCTAACTTCGATTTCACCGCTCAGCGATTTGAACTGCTCAACAGGGATCGCAGCTTCTGATTTAAGACCGGCGTCAACCATAACAACGTCTTTCAGAATAGCAACAACGGTACCTTTAACAATGGCACCCGGGCGGGTTTCGATGGTCTTGAGGCTTTCCTCAAATAATAGTGCAAAATTTTCAGTCATAGTCACTTTTTCAGTTAAGTGCTCCACTTCGCATCATGCGTTATGGGGTTGCTAAGTTTACCTGCAACATTCCTTGTTACGGGCTGTCCAAAATGTGGTTGTGGTGTTTAACTTACTTTCAACAGCGTATTGCTGCGAATGTAATTAAGTACCTCTTCCAACACTTGTTCAATAGGTTTATTGGTCGAATCCAGCATGTAAGCATCGGTTGCCGGTTTTAACGGCGCTGTCGCCCGATTCATATCGCGCTCATCACGCGCCTGGATTTCGTGCAAAAGGTCGCCGATATTAACATCCAGCCCCTTTTGTTTCAACTCTAAATATCTGCGGTTGGCGCGTTCTGCAGCGTCAGCCGTTAAAAATATTTTAACTTCTGCCTGTGGGAATACGACTGTACCCATATCCCTGCCATCTGCAATCAGGCCTGGGGCTTCGGCAAACGCCCGTTGCCGGCGTAATAAGGCTTCGCGTACCCTGGGTAAAGAAGCAATTTTTGACGCTTCGTCAGCTACTTCCTGAGTGCGGATAGTATGTGAGACATTCTCACCCTCCAGAGTCACTTTTGTATTGCCCTGCTCATCAGCACTAAACTGTACATCAAGATGGGCTGCTAACGGTTGCAGCGCATCTTCGTCATCAGCTGCTATTTGATGATGCATGGCAGCAAGTGCCAGAACCCGGTAGATAGCGCCACTGTCTAGTAATTGCCATCCTAACTTCTGAGCCAACAAGCGGCTTAGCGTGCCTTTGCCTGAGCCTCCGGGTCCATCAATGGTAATTACTGGTGCATGTTGCGGCATCCTACCTCCTTCAAAGCAATGATCTGCGAATTCAAATTTTAAAACCGCCATATTATACAGGTTTTTGCGACAAAAGCTGTGTTTAGTTGCGATAAAGAGATGAAGCAGCAGCCCGTTACTGGCCCGGGCTGCTAATTAATGACACGCTATGTGCTTAACTTTGCAGGCTTTGAAACAGCTGAAAGTAGCCGGGGAAAGTTTTAGCTGTGCAATCCGGATCTTCTATGGTCACAGCGGTATCACTTAGCGCAACAAGCGAAAAACACATCGCCATTCGATGGTCGTTATAGGTGGCAATGCTGGCGTGCTTTAATTGCACTGGCGGAGTAATTTTCAGGTAGTCATGGCCCTCTTCCACCTCTGCCCCTACCTTTCGCAGTTCTGCGGCCATCGCTGCCAGCCGGTCGGTTTCTTTCACCCGCCAGTTGTACACATTACGAATAACGGTTGGCCCTTTGGCAAACAGCGCCGTGGTAGCAATGGTCATGGCGGCATCAGGAATGGCATTATAGTCACGATCAATACCGTTAAGCTTGTTACGCGTTACCTGGATGTAGTCATCCCCCCACTCAACTGTGGCCCCCATTGCCTCTAACGCATCAGCAAAGTGAATATCGCCCTGCACCGCATGTTTACCAATGCCGGTCACTCTAATACTGCCGCCTTTGATCGCTGCCGCCGCCAGAAAATAAGATGCCGAAGACGCATCGCCCTCTACCAGCCAGTTACCAGGCGAACGATATTGCTGATTGCCGCGGATAATAAAACGCTGATAGTCAACATTGCGTACCTCAACCCCAAAGCGTTGCATCAGCGCCAGGGTGATATCGATATAGGGCTTTGACACCAGTTCGCCGATAATTTCAATATCGCTGTCGCCATCCAGTAATGGTGCAACCATTAATACCGCGGTTAAAAACTGGCTGGAAATGCTGCCGTCTATTTGTATTTGGCCACCCAAGAGTGCTTTGCCTTTTATATGTAAAGGCGGATAGCCGTCGTTTTCCAGGTAATGGATATCAGCCTTTAATTGACTAAGTGCGTCAACCAAATGGCCAATAGGCCGCTCGTACATACGCGGCTCACCGGTCAGGGTAATATCAACCTTAGATGCCGCCAACGCCGCTGTTAATGGCCGCATGGCGGTGCCGGCATTACCAAGAAACAGGGTGAGCGGCTGCGGATGGTTAAATAAACTGCCTATACCACGCACCTCGCACTGCGTGCGACACTCAGATAACTTATAACTGATACCCAGTGCCGTTAAGGCCGTGAGCATATGCCGCACATCATCGCTGTCCAGCAGATTAGTGATATGAGTCGTCCCTTCTGCCAGTGCCGCCAGCAGCAGCACCCGGTTAGAAATACTTTTCGAACCAGGCAGATGCACTTCACCGGCGACGTTGGCAATAGGCTGTAAAGTTAGTGTCTTCATCCGTTTACCCGCTCAAATTCCTGCATAAAACTGACCAGCGTTTGCACACCCTCAAGTGGCATGGCATTGTAAATACTGGCGCGCATGCCGCCCACCATCCGGTGGCCTTTTAATGCCAGCAGGCCATGCTGCTGCGCCTGCTCAACAAACATATCATTTAAGCGCTCGTCGCCAAGGAAAAACGGTACATTCATCCAGGAGCGGTAGGCTTTCACAACATCATTACTATAAAAATCACTTTTATCTATATAATCATACAGTAAGCTGGCCTTTTCCTGGTTACGCGTTGCCATTTCAGTTATGCCACCCTGCTGTTTCAGCCACTTAAATACCAGTCCAGCTAAATACCAGGCAAAGGTTGGCGGAGTATTAAACATGCTGTCATTGTCTGCCGCTAACCGATAATCCAGTACTGCCGGAATAGCGGCATTTGCCGCAGGTAGTAAATCTTCCCGCACAATGGCCAGGGTTAAACCAGAGGGGCCGATATTTTTCTGTGCACCGGCATAAATTACCCCGTAGCGGCTGACATCTATCGGCCGCGATAAGATAGTGGAAGATAAATCGGCCACTATCGGCACATCGGTTTGCGGTAAACCGGTAAACTCGACGCCATCTACGGTTTCATTCGGACAACAATGCACGAAGGCAGCATTGCTGTTAAGTTGCCATTGGCTCGGATCCGTTATGGTTCTGAGCCCGGCGTCAGTGGTGTGACGGATATCCTGCACATTCAGCTTGCCGTATTTATGACCCTCTTCCACTGCTGCCTTTGACCAGGCGCCGGAAACAATATAATCGGCACTGCTTTTAGTGGCGTTAGCTGCTGCTTGAAACAGGTTAAGCGGCACAGCTGAGAACTGACCACGGCCACCACCATGCATAAACAACACTTTATAGTTGTCTGGGATCTGTAGTAAATCCCGTAAGTCCTGCTCAGCCTCCGCCGCAACCTTAATAAAAGGTTTGCTGCGATGGCTTATTTCCATCACTGAGCAGCCTTGTTGCTGCCAGTTAATAAATTCCTGCTGTGCCTGTTGCATCACAGCCGTTGGTAACATGGCCGGGCCGGCACAAAAATTAAAGGTGGTCATTTATAACTACTCGCAATTATTAAAATTCGTCATGATTGAAATATGTAATGTTTGTCTGCTGCAGCTAAAAAAAACGAGCGCTACTGCGCCCGTTTTTGGATGTGTTACGACTGCTCAGTATCGTTGTCTTGTGCTAACTGGCTGTCCTGCAGATCCGGACCTGCTACGTCAGCACTGGCCGTTGTCAGCTCGGCACCATCCTCAGCGTCATGTGGCAAGTCTTGCTCCTGAATTTCATCAACCTTCGCCACTCCAACCACTTTCTCCTGATCCTGAGTACGGATCAGAATTACGCCCTGGGTATTTCGGCCCACTTCAGACACTTCTTTGACCCGGGTCCGTACCAGGGTGCCACGGTTTGAAATCATCATAATTTCATCTGTTTCACATACCTGTACGGCACCGACGACCAGACCATTACGCTCTGATACTTTAATCGATACCACGCCCTGGGTTGCCCGACTCTTCGCTGGGTATTCGGTTAATGAAGTACGCTTACCATAACCGTTTTCAGTTACCGTGAGTACCGCTCCATCACCTTTTGGAATGATCAGTGAGACTACCGAGCCACCCTCGCGTAAGCGGATACCCCTTACGCCAGTTGCAGTTCGGCCCATGCCGCGAACCTGATCTTCAGTGAAGCGCACTACCTTGCCATCATCTGAGAACAGCATAATTTCATTGCTGCCATCGGTAATATCCACGCCAATCAGGTGATCGCCTTCATTCAGGTTAACGGCAATAATACCGTTTGAGCGTGGCCGTGAGTAATCAGTAAGGGCGGTTTTCTTCACCGTACCGTTGGCGGTCGCCATAAACACGTATTTGCCTTCTTCATACTCGCGTACCGGTAAAATAGCGTTGATCCGCTCCCCCTGCTCCAGCGGCAGTAAGTTAACAATCGGTTTACCCCGTGCTGTGCGGCTGGCCAGCGGTAACTGATAAACCTTCATCCAATACAGACGGCCGCGGTTCGAGAAGCATAAAATGGTGTCGTGGGTACTGGCAACCAGCAGCTTATCGACAAAATCTTCGTCTTTTACCGTGGTCGCGGCTTTACCTTTACCGCCGCGGCGCTGCGCTTCGTAATCAGACAATGGCTGATACTTGGCATAGCCCAGATGCGACAGGGTTACTACCACATCTTCTTCGGTAATCAAATCTTCCATATTGATATCCAGCATATTATCCTGAATATCGGTGCGACGGGCATCGCCATACTGCGCTTTGGCGGCTTCCAGTTCTTCGCAAATAACTTCCATTAACCGTTCTGGGCTGGCCAGAATATGCAGTAATTCAGCAATCAGCTCTAACAGCTGCTTATATTCATCCAGAATTTTTTCATGCTCTAAGCCGGTCAGCTTATGCAAACGTAAATCCAGAATAGCCTGAGCTTGTTGTTCAGTCAGGAAATACAGGTTATCGCGAATACCAAAGTGCTCTTCCAGCCATTCTGGGCGAGCAGCATTTTCACCGGCCCGCTCTAACATCGCGCTGACATCACCCAACTGCCAGCCTCGGGCAATTAAGCCTGCTTTGGCTTCAGCCGAGTTGGCAGAGGTTTTAATCAACTCGATAATTTCGTCAATGTTGGCCAGGGCAATCGCCAGACCTTCCAGAATATGTGCCCGGTCGCGCGCTTTACGTAAGTCGTACACAGTGCGGCGTGTTACTACTTCACGCCGGTGCAGCACAAAGCATTCCAGCATTTGCTTTAAACTAAGCAGCTTGGGCTGGCCATCGTCCAGTGCCACCATGTTAATGCCAAACACCGTTTGCATCTGAGTATTGGAATACAGCTGGTTCAGCATTACATCGGACGATTCGCCGCGTTTCAGCTCAATAACAATCCGCATGCCGTCTTTGTCAGACTCATCACGTAGTGCTGAAATGCCCTCAATCCGTTTTTCTTTTACCAGCTCAGCTATTTTTTCAATTAAGCGGGCTTTATTAACCTGGTACGGCAGTTCGTGAACAATAATCGTTTCACGGCCGGTTTTCTCATCGGTCTCAATAAAGGTTTTACTGCGAATGTACACCTTGCCACGGCCGGTACGGTAGGCTTCTTCAATGCCTTTACGGCCATTGATAATAGCGGCCGTCGGGAAATCTGGCCCTGGAATAAACTGCATTAATTCATGTAGTTCAATATCCGGGTTAGCGATTAATGCCAGACAACCATCGATAACTTCATTTAAGTTATGCGGTGGAATATTGGTGGCCATACCTACCGCAATACCGGAGGAGCCATTAATTAATAAGTTAGGGATTTTAGTTGGCAATACTGCCGGGATTTGCTCTGTGCCATCATAGTTAGGCACAAAATCAACCGTTTCTTTATCTAAATCGGCCAATAGTTCATGAGCAATCCGGGCCATTCTGACTTCGGTATAACGCATTGCTGCCGCGGAGTCGCCATCGATAGAACCGAAGTTGCCCTGACCATCTACCAGCATATAACGTAGCGAGAATGGCTGAGCCATCCGTACTATGGTGTCGTATACAGCGCTGTCACCATGCGGGTGATATTTACCGATAACGTCACCCACTACCCGGGCAGACTTTTTATAGGCTTTGTTCCAGTCGTTGCCTAATTCTTTCATGGCAAACAGCACGCGACGGTGAACAGGCTTTAAACCGTCCCGTACATCAGGTAAAGCCCGGCCAACAATTACACTCATGGCGTAATCGAGGTAGGAGTTTTTTAATTCCTCTTCGATATTAATCGGAACTATTTCTTTGGCCAGATCTGTCATATAACGCTAATTTCCCTTAAATCAGATAGATAACTCGCTTTTTTCGATGTTTTAAAGCGCGAGACAACGCAGGATTCTACCACATAAAATGGCAGTTGCCATGCCTGTTATACATGCCAAAGCCCGTCTGCTATTTGCTGAAACAGATCAAGGCTTTATAATGGCAAAAATTTTAAGGTCTGAACCATGACACAAAATACAAATGTTGATCCAGCTGAAATTGCAAAATTTAATGATATTGCCGCCCGTTGGTGGGATCTGGAAGGTGAATTTAAACCACTGCATCTGTTAAACCCTACCCGACTGGGCTATATCAGCGACATCGCGGGCGGTGTTTTTGGTAAAAGCATTGTTGATGTTGGTTGTGGCGGTGGTATTTTAGCAGAAAGCCTCGCCCGCAGCGGTGCTGAAGTTACCGGCATTGATATGGCCGACGATGCGCTGGCAGTGGCGCGACTGCATGCACTGGAAACCGGTGTTAACCTCAGTTATCAGCAAAGTACGGCTGAGGCTTTTGCAGCCAGCCAGCCAGCTGCCTTTGATATTGTTACCTGTATGGAGATGCTGGAACATGTGCCGGCGCCAGCGTCAGTGGTACAGGCCTGCGCTGATTTAGCCAAACCGGGTGGTTTACTGTTTTTTTCCACTATTAACAAAACGCTAAAAGCCTATGCTATGGCGATCGTTGGTGCAGAATATATTCTGCAACTGGTGCCCAAAGGTACCCATCAGTTCAGTAAGTTTATCCGGCCATCGCAACTGATGCGTGATATCGAACAGGCGGGTCTGGAACTGGTCGATGCCACCGGCCTGCATTTTAATCCGTTCAATAACAGCTTTAAAATCGGGCCTGGCCTGGATGTAAACTATTTTGTGGTGGCTCGTAAGCCGGCTAATAGCTGAATCAGTTGTCTGATGGCGTTAGAGCTCAGACTAACGGCCATCAAATAGCCAGTTACACTTAAAAGCTGCTGCTTAGAACAAATAATTTTATGGCGAAGAAAAAGCTTGCTTCATTTATGCCATTTCTCCGATAAGCGCTTACAGGTTAGTAGCTACTAACCGGCTGCAGTAGCGACTTTTTTTTCAGCAATTTGCGCCCTTGCAAAAACCCTCAATCCACACTATCTTGTGATCAGTTTTTAATTTACACCTATATGTTGTGCAAAACGCCAGCAATCAGGTGCGTGTAATGGGCCGTGCGCTAACGGGCTGTCAGTTAATAATAACATTGAAACGGAACTCTTCAGCGATGACGCAAAAACTCTTTGTCACCAAACGTGACGGACGCCGTGAACCTCTCGATTTAGATAAAATTCACCGGGTCATTACCTGGGCTGCCGAAGGCCTGCACAACGTCTCGGTATCACAGGTTGAGTTAAAATCTCATATTCAGTTTTATGATGGTATTAAGTCGGCTGATATTCATGAAACCATTATTAAAGCTGCGGCCGATCTGATTTCAAAAGACAGCCCTGATTATCAGTATCTGGCAGCCAGATTGGCGGTGTTCCATTTGCGTAAAAAAGCTTATGGTCAGTTTGAACCGCCACACCTGTACGACCATTTAGTTAAGATGGTAGAAGCCAAGCGTTATGATCAGCATATTCTGGCAGACTACAGCCGGGAAGAGCTGGAAACGATCAATAGCTTTATTGATCATGGTCGCGACTTAAATTTTAGTTATGCGGCCGTTAAACAGCTGGAAGGTAAATATCTGGTACAAAACCGGGTTAGCGGTGAAATTTATGAAAGTGCCCAGTTTTTATATATTCTGGTGGCCGCCTGTTTGTTTGCTAATTACCCTAAAAGTACCCGTTTAGATTTTGTTCGCCGCTTTTATGATGCTACGTCGTTATTTAAGTTATCGCTGCCTACGCCGATTATGTCAGGTGTGCGTACGCCAACCCGTCAGTTCAGCTCTTGCGTATTAATTGAGTGCGGTGACAGTCTGGATTCGATTAACGCCACTTCCAGCGCCATTGTTAAGTACGTGTCGCAGCGCGCCGGCATTGGCATTAACGCTGGCCGCATTCGGGCATTAGGCAGCCCTATTCGCAACGGCGAAGCTTTCCACACCGGTTGTATACCGTTTTACAAGCATTTCCAGACCGCCGTTAAGAGTTGCTCACAAGGTGGTGTGCGTGGTGGTGCGGCGACCTTGTTTTTCCCATTATGGCATTTAGAAGTCGAATCGCTGCTGGTATTGAAAAACAACCGCGGGGTGGAAGAAAACCGAGTGCGCCATTTAGATTACGGTGTGCAGTTTAACCGGCTGATGTATACCCGCTTAATTAAAGATGACTACATTACCCTGTTCAGCCCGTCAGATGTGCCGGGCTTATACGATGCGTTTTTCCAGGATCAGGAGCAATTTGACAAGCTGTATGTTAAGTATGAAGCCGATAGCAGTATCCGTAAAAAGCGGATCAAGGCGTTAGAGTTATTTACCTTGTTTATGCAGGAGCGGGCCAGTACCGGCCGCATTTATCTGCAGAACGTGGATCACTGTAATACACACAGCCCGTTTAACCCGAAACTGGCCCCGGTACGGCAAAGCAACTTATGCCTGGAAATTGCCCTGCCAACCAAGCCATTGGAACATGTGAATGATCCTAACGGTGAAATTGCACTATGTACTTTGTCGGCATTTAACCTTGGCGCGATAACAGAACTGAGCGAGCTGGACGAACTGGCAGAGTTAGCCGTACGCTCGCTCGATAGCTTACTGGATTATCAGGACTACCCTATTCCGGCCGCTTACCATGCCTCTATTAATCGCCGTACCTTGGGTGTTGGCGTAATTAACTACGCATATTATCTGGCGAAGAACGGCGTGAAATACTCAGATGGTTCGGCCAATGGGCTCACCCACCGTACTTTTGAGGCTATTCAGTACTACCTGTTAAAAGCATCAAATAAGCTGGCGCAAGAGCAGGGCCCCTGCCCTAAATTTAATGAAACCACTTATGCCGAAGGTATACTGCCTATCGACAGCTACAAAAAAGATTTGGACAAAGTATGTGCTGAGCCGTTGCTACTGAACTGGGAGCAGCTACGCAAAGATATTCTGCAATTTGGTCTGCGTAACTCGACCTTGTCAGCCCTGATGCCGTCAGAAACCTCTTCGCAAATTTCTAACGCGACCAATGGCATCGAACCACCACGTGGCCATATCAGTGTTAAAGCCAGTAAAGATGGCATTTTAAAACAAGTGGTGCCGGAGTATGAGCGTTTAAAGGATCAGTATGAACTGCTATGGGATATTCCATCCAACGATGGCTATCTGAGCCTGGTAGCCATCATGCAGAAGTTTGTCGACCAGACCATTTCGGCCAACACCAATTATGACCCGAATAAATTTGACGGTGGCCGGGTACCGATGAAGTTGTTGTTAAAAGACCTGCTTACCGCATACAAGCTGGGGGTAAAAACCATGTATTACCACAATACCCGTGACGGTGCAGCTGATATGCAGGAAGATATTAAACCTGAGCAGGAAGACGACGGCTGTGCCGGCGGGGCCTGCAAAATTTAACACGGAAAAGTCATCGCTCTGCTAAGCCGGAGCGTAATAACGACAGGTTTTTAATCAGGATATTTACAGCAATGGCGTATACCACTTTTAATCGCGTAATGAATGATCAACTGAAAGAGCCGATGTTCTTCGGTAATGCGGTCAACGTGTCACGTTATGATCAGCAAAAGTACCCTATCTTTGAAAAGCTGATTGAAAAACAATTGAGTTTTTTCTGGCGGCCGGAAGAAATTGACGTTAGTAAAGACCGGATTGATTTTCAGAACCTGCCAGATCACGAAAAACACATTTTTTTAAGTAACCTGAAGTATCAGACGTTACTGGATTCAGTACAGGGCCGTTCACCGAATGTGGCCTTTTTACCTATTGTCTCGATACCAGAGCTGGAAACCTGGATTGAAACCTGGGCCTTTAGTGAAACTATTCATAGCCGTAGCTATACCCATATTGTACGTAATATCACCGCAGAGCCGCACAAAGTCTTTGATGATATTATGCTCAATGAGAAGATTCTGGAGCGTGCAGTCGATGTCACCCGCTACTATGACAGCCTGATCGAAGGTATCAACCTGTATCAGCGCTGCGGTGAAGGTGATCATCAGATCAATGGTCAGACAGTTAGCATTACCTTACGCGAGCTGAAAAAACGTTTATATCTGTGCATGTTGTCGGTCAATGTGCTGGAAGCTATCCGGTTCTATGTCAGCTTCGCCTGTAGTTTTGCCTTTGCTGAGCGTGAACTGATGGAAGGTAACGCCAAAATTATTAAGTTGATCGCTCGCGACGAGGCGCTGCATCTGACTGGTACCCAGCATATACTGAACATTATGGCCGCAGGTGACGATGATCCGCAAATGGCAGAAATTGCCAAAGAATGTGAAGAACAAGCCTATGCCATTTTTCTAAAGGCCGCTGAGCAAGAGAAAGATTGGGCCCAGTATTTGTTTAAAGATGGTTCGATGATTGGCCTGAACAAAGATATTTTGTGTCAGTATGTTGAATATATTACCAACAGCAGAATGCAAGCCGTTGGTTTAAAAGCCCGTTTTAGCACCACGCAAAACCCTATTCCGTGGATTAACGCCTGGCTGGTGTCAGATAATGTCCAGGTCGCACCGCAGGAATCTGAAATCAGCTCTTATCTGGTTGGCCAGATCGACAATGAGGTTGATGGTGATGAATTCGGCGATTTTGATCTTTAATTCCACCTTAGATGCCTGAAATTACAGTAGCAGGACAAGCTGCCATCAGCTTTGATGGTAGCCAACCCAGCATCCTGCATAGCCTTGAACAGCAATTACCAGATATCAGCTACCAGTGCCGTGAGGGATATTGCGGTGCTTGTCGATGTAAACTGCTCAGTGGCAGCATTCAGTATTTACATGAACCGCTGGCATTTGTCCGTCAGGGCGAATTTTTGCCTTGCTGTAGCGTTCCGCTTACTGATATTCACATTGAAATACCCTGAGCCCTCTGGTAATTATTTGCGTTATATCGCACACTTAGCCAGTGTTCATCTTGTTCAGAGGCCGGTTTTAATGAAGATTGCTTTGTTAGGTTTGTTATTTAGTTTTTCTACTTTGGCAATCGAATTAGACCAAGCCAGCAATTGGTTTGAGCGTGCTCAGTATCGGAAAATTATCACCGAGCTTGACCAGCAACCTGAGTTTAAGCACAACCCTGATCTTATTGCTTTGTATATCAAGGCAATGTTTAATTTGCGGCAGCGAGAACAAGCCAATACATTATTAAATCAGTTAATTATTGAGTTTCCAGAGCATAGCGAATTACTTTATCTGGCTGGCATTAACAAAATAGTACTGGCCGCCGATGGCGCTCTGATAAATGCCCGCCAACGCACCAGCGATGGTTTGCAATTACTGTTACAGGCTATTAGCGTTAATCCACACAATTATCCTGCGCAACAAGCATTAATCAGCTTTTATCAATCAGCTCCCGCTGCGGCAGGCGGCAGCAAAGAGTTAGCCGCTGAACGCGCCAGGTTGCTGGCAGAGCTGAATCCACTACAAGGCGTGCTGGCTCAGGCACAACTGTTAATTCTGGAAGAACGGTTAAGTGAAGCCGTTGCGCTGTTAGATAAACATTTGCAGCAGCAACAGAACCAAGCTGACTTACTGGCCATTAAAGCCAGCATTCTTGCCAGGCAAAATGCACATATCGTCGCGCTGCAGTTGTACAGCAAAACAGCCGAGTACAGCACGGATCCAGCCCAACGCTATAGTGCCTTGTATCAGATAGGCCGCTTGGCCGTGCTGACGAATAATAATGTGCTTGAAGGGATCACTGCCTTGTCTGAATATATTGGCTATTACGCCGATAGCGAGCAAAGTCGGCTTAACTGGGCAAAACTCAGATTGGTACAGTTATTTATGCTGGCAGGCAGTAACGTCAGAGCAGAATTGTTGTTTGCAGAGATTGCCAATACTACCAGTGCTGATGAGCAGTTTATGAATTTAAAAGATCAGGTTAAACTGCAGTTAGCCACGCCAGAGTAAAAGGCGGTAACTAACTGCAAGGAGGCGGGACTGACAGTGTTACTGCCGAATGCCCTCTACCGTCAGTTCAAGATAAACCGTTGATGAGGCGGGACCTAAATCATAGTTAATACCAAAATCCTTTAATTCAAATGACGTTGCCCCCGCAAAACCGGCACGATAGCCACCCCAGGGATCCGTGCCTTCACCAAGCTTTTCTGCAGCAATTACGATGTCACGGCTAATACCATTCAAAGTGAATTTACCATGTAAATCAAACTTATTGTCTGCTTTAGCTATCAGCTTGGTGCTGCTAAAAGTCGCTTGCGGATGGGCGGCCACATTGAGAAAATCCGGGCTGCGTAAATGTTGATCGCGTTCTGTGTGGTTTGAATCTATGCTGGCAGTGTCTATCACCAGATTAATATTTGAGTCAGTCAGTTTTTTCGCATCATAACTGAACTCACCACTAAAAGTATTGAAGCGGCCATACAGCCAACTGTAACCAAGATGACTGATTTTAAATTGAATAAAAGCATGAGCGCCGTCAGTATCTATTACATAATCAGCGGCCTGCGCTGGCAGGGCAACTGCTGCAGCCAGGGCACTGGCTAAGATAAGTTTTTTCATGGTTGAGACTCCGGTTAGTTTGCCAATATGGTTAAACGAAATATGAATACCAACAGCATACAGCAGACTAATGGAAAGAAAATTACAATAAAACGCGCTTAACATTCTATTAATTAGAAAGATTTTGGCCTGAGATTATTCAGCTCAGGCCATATCTGAAGCGGTAAATGGTTAACGCCTATTCAAATTTACCGTCGCGAATATGCTTTTCACCACGGGCGTTAGCCAGTTGCACCTGTTTTTGCCGTTCAGCAAACGCCGCTTTTTGCTCATCGGTGGTTTTATTGTAGCAATGCGGGCAACTTAACCCCTTCACATAGTGCTCAGAGGCCATTTCTGCCACAGACAATGGCATCCGGCAGGCATAGCACTGGTCATAGCTGCCCTGCTCCAGACCGTGTTTCACCGCGACCCGCTGGTCAAATACAAAGCACTCACCTTGCCATAAACTCTGTTCAGCAGGCACCTCCTCTAAATATTTTAAAATGCCGCCATCAAGGTGATATACCTCATCAAAGCCTTGCTCTTTCAAGTAGGCAGTGGATTTCTCACAGCGAATACCGCCGGTACAAAACATTGCCACTTTTTTATGTTTGGCTTTATCCAGGTTATCGGCGGCCCACGTTGGAAACTCACGAAAGTTAGTGGTATTAGGATTAATCGCATGTGCAAAGGTGCCAATGGCAACTTCATAATCATTACGAGTATCAATCACCAGAGTATCAGGATCGCTAATCAACTGATTCCAGGCATCGCCTTTAACATAGGTACCAACGATATGTTTAGGGTCGATACCGGGTACCCCCATGGTGACAATTTCATTCTTCAGTTTGACCTTGGTGCGATAGAATGCCAACTCATCGGCAAACGACTCTTTGTAACTTAAGCCATCAAAACGGCCTTCGTTGTCAAGCCAGGCTTTAACCGCATCTATCCCGGCTCGCTCGCCACAAATAGTGCCGTTAATACCTTCTTCAGCCAGCAATAAGGTGCCTTTAACTTTATTGTCAACCAGCAGGTTGTATAGGGTATCGCGCAGAGTTACATAATCAGGCAGATGAACAAATTGGTATAAAGCAGCAACAACGTACATAGGGTTTCCTCTTGCAATACTGGATCGTAAATCCAGAGCAAATTAATCACGGCCCGCATTATACCCTTATATAAAACAGGGGCAAGTCAGAGGCTTTGAAAACTACTGAACAGCAAGTGCACGGCCAACGCCAGCAACAGCAAGCCCATCAGGCGGTCAAACCAATAGCCTTTTAACAGTAAAAATCCACGAACCCGGGTATTGGTTAAAACCAGCGATAAAAAGATAAACCAGGTCGCCGTTGCCACAGCCATGTAGAGCCCATAAATCAATTTATAGCTGAGCGGTGTTTGCGCCGATATCACCACGGCAAACAGTGACAGAAAAAACAAGGTGGCTTTCGGGTTCAGGCCATTGGTAATAAAGCCTGCACTAAAAGCTTTGGTGCTGGCCGGTGTAGCGGTGTGCTCCATAGCTATCGCCTCCTGGCCAACGGGTGGCCTCGAGCGTAACGCTCCCTGCGCCAGATAAAGCAGGTAACAGGCCGCCAGCACCGACAGCAATTGAAATAACCAGGGAGTGGTTTTAATTAATACACCTATACCCACCAGAGAATACGTTACATGCAGCAGAATGGCGACGCCTATCCCCAAACTGGCAAAGATTGCGGCCCTGCGGCCATAGCGCACGGCATAACGCAGTACTATGGCAAAATCCGGCCCAGGGCTGGCGACAGCCAGCAGATGCACAGATGCAATCAGTAAAAACTCCGGCCAAAATGCCATTACCACACTCCCCAACAGATAAAATGCTATGCAATCAGCATGGTACCGCTTTAATCACTGTGACAGTAGCCAGCGATTATAAAAAATGATCTTTAAAGCGTCCCCACTGATAATATAATTGCTGGCCCTGGCGGCGAAACGCGCTAAACGGAAATGTTGGCAGCTGACTTTGGTAAATGGGCAAAGCCGGCAGGCGTTGCCCACAGACCAATTGCGCCAAACGCTTACCCGCTAAGCTACTAAAAGATAAACCACTGCCACAATAGCCCGCGGCATAAAACAGCCCGGGCTCCGGTGAGT
This sequence comes from Arsukibacterium ikkense, assembly GCF_000987775.1. GTDB lineage: Bacteria > Pseudomonadota > Gammaproteobacteria > Enterobacterales > Alteromonadaceae > Alishewanella > Alishewanella ikkense. The sequence continues at coordinate 56,562 of NZ_LAHO01000003.1, read as the reverse complement.
AAATTCGTGGTAGATCATCAAAGGATACCCCTACCCAACCACTCCACTGATATTGATAGTTCAGTTGCTCCAGGCCAGCAAAGCAGCGTTTTAACGCCACCAGCAAACGACTGGCATATATGGGGTCGGCTGCAGCTTTGCCAGTAATGGCACCACGACCACCAAATAAAATCCGCTTATCGGGTAGCAGCCGATAGTAATATTTCAGGGTTCGGGTATCCATCATAATGCTATTTTGTTGCCAGTTCAGCTGCTGCAACTGGTTGTCAGTAAGCGGCTCTGTAACAATAACGCTGCTAAGCACTGGCAGGCAGCTGTTGTTAAGTTGCGGGTAGAAACCTTTTGCGGTATAGGCGTTGGTTGCTAACACGACATTGCTGGCGTTGATCACTGCTTGCGCAGTGATCACTTTAAAACCCGCACCCTGGCGTAAAATACTGCGCACCGCGGTTTGGCCGAAAAGTTTGGCACCGGCCTTAACCGCCAGTTGCGCATAGCCACGCGCCAAGGCCAGTGGGTTCAGGCCATAACAGTCAGGGAAATGCACTGCCGCATCAGCTTGCTGATGCTTAACCACGCTCTGCTGTATTTGTGATTTAGTGAGGAATTTCGCCTGATAACCAAAGTGTTGCTGCAAAAATTCAGCCTGCTCAGCCAGATCCTTTGCCATCGCCGCTTTATGCGCTAATTTGTAATAACCTGCCGCTTGTGGCTGACAGTCAATATTACCTGCTGTAATTAGCTGATTAACCCTGGCCACTGCCTCACCATATTCCTGATGAAATAGTCTGGCGGTATCCAGGCCAAACTTACTTTTCAGTTGCGCCAGCCCCAGCCGGCCCGTACCTCTGAGTACAAAGCCACCATTGCGGCCACTGCAGCCCCAACCCGGCTGCAATGCATCAACCACCACCACATCGCGCTGTGCGGCTGCAGCGAGCTCAAGGCCGCAATTTAAACCGGTATAGCCGGCACCGATAACCAGAGTGTCGCAACTGAGATCCTGTTGCAACGACGGATAATGAATCTGGCCAGGGGTTACTGCCTGCCAGTAGCTGGCGACATCTGTTTGCTTGCTGTTTAGCTCACTGTCAATATAAGGATCGTACATCAGTTCTTCCCAGGAAATAACAACGCCATTTCCGCTGCTGAACAGTGACAGCGGTTACCACAAATCGGGCAAATATAGCCCGCCGTTTCACTTAAGTGCAACCAGCGATCCGGATGTACCTTGAGCAGTGTTGCACCGGCTTTACTAAAGTAACGCTCAGCGCCATTGCCCGGGCTTTCCCGCCAGATATGTGCTAAGCCGGCAGTTGCACCCTGCTGGGTCAATGCCGCTATTGACGCTTTTAGCAGGGTTGAGCCCAGGCCCTGTCCTTGCAATTCGGGAGCAACGGCGACCGACTTAAAATAAGCCATCTTGTCTGGAAGCACAGGCCATAGATTTACAGAACACCACTGATCCAGCGGCCATTGGCCTGCGGCAAAACTTAGTCGGTATCCCACTACTTTCGACTCTAGTAAAGCGACATAACTGGCATCAATACCATCCTTAATGCCGCGTTGGTGTAACGCCGTAAGCTGGGCAAGATTAAGGTAATTATCACCGTGAACCTGATTCGCTAATTTAATCACTTGTGGAAAAAAGTTAGCTGACATTTCTGCAATCGATTTCATAAAACCCCGTAAAAGCTGGCTTGCAGCGGATGGCTGCGTCAATTCAACACCAACTGTTCGACCAATGGCTATAAAACTGCGATGGACAACAGCGTAATTTTAAAATATGGTTAATTTGGCGCTTTTGAACAATCAGCGTTATCTATAAAAATAATCCAGGAAAACACTATGAAACACAACAATAAATACCATCCGGTTGCGCATGCGGTTAAGTATGCCATAGCAACCACTTTTGCGTTAGGTATAGCAAGTGGCGCAGCTGTCGCACAGGAAGCCACTGAGACTGCGGCAAAAGAACAAGCGGTAGAAAAAATTGCGGTGGTGGGTAGTCGTTCAGCCCCCCGCTCAATTGGTGATTCACCGGTACCAATCGATATCATAGGTGCTGATGAGCTGATGAAAAACGGCAGCACTGATATGCTTAACCTGATGACAACCACAGTCCCCTCACTTAATGTTCATTCTAATCCAATAAGTGATGCCGCTACCTTAGTCAGGCCAATGAATTTACGTGGCCTGTCAGCCGATAGCACTTTGATCTTAACCAACGGCAAACGTCGACACAAATCGTCGGTTATTGCTTTTTTAGGTGGTGGTATTAATGACGGTGCTCAAGGTGCCGACGTATCGGTTATTCCCGGCATTGCACTTAAGCAAGTAGAAATTTTACGAGACGGTGCTGCTGCACAGTATGGCTCTGATGCAATTGCCGGAGTAATTAACTTCGTGCTGAAAGATGCCGACAGTGGCGGCAGCTTTGAAGTTAAACACGGCGAATATTATGCTGGTGACGGCACCAGTACAGAATTTGCCGGTAACATAGGTATGCCCTTAACTGATAACGGTTTTGTCAATGCCAGTTTTCAGTACAAAAATGTTGATCCGACCAGTCGCAGTGTGCAGCGCCCGGATGCGCAAGCTTTTGCCGACGGTGGTAACCCTCATATCGCCCCTATTACCCAGGTGTGGGGATCGCCCAAAATAAAAGATGACATCACTATTTTCATCAATGCTGGTTTAGATTTGGGCAATGACCGAGAAGCTTATCTCTTTGGTAACTACTCAGAACGTGATGTGACCGGGGGCTTTTACTACCGTAACCCGTACAACCGAGGTGGTGTGTTCTCAAACGATGGCGGTGAAACCCTGCTTATTGGTAACACTGACTTCTCAGCCGGTAATTGCCCGACTATTGGCCTGACTGATGGTAATGGCAATAACTTGCCATTTAATGCGGTTAACTCGGCAGTGAATGCCTTACCCGCCAATTGCTTTTCATTCTTCTCCATGTTTCCAGGCGGTTTTACCCCAACCTTTGGTGGTAACGTAACAGATACATCACTGACTGCAGGGACTAAAGGCGAGTTTAAGAGTGGCTATTTTGAAGGCATTATGTATGACTTTAGCGGCTCTGTGGGTCGGAACGAGTCAAGTTACATGATGACCAACACCATCAATGCCTCGCTGGGGCTGGATTCTCCAACTGAATTTAACCCCGGCAAATACATCCAACTGGAAAAAAACTTCACGGCTGACTTTGTTAAGTTCGTGCCCGTTGGTATATATGAAGACTTAACCGTGGCTTTTGGTGCTCAGTGGACCGAAGAGTCGTTTGAGGTAGTTGCAGGTGATTTTGCCTCGTTTCAGGTAGGTGACTTTGTCGATCAGGGCTTCAGTATTGGCTCCAATGGTTTTCCTGGATTTAAACCTGAAGATGCCGGCGTGTCATCGCGCAGAAACTACGCTCTTTATACTGACGTAGAAGCTGAAGTAACGGAAGCATTGCTATTGGGCTTTGCGTTACGTTTTGAAGATTATGATACCTTTGGTTCAACCTTGAATTACAAACTTACCGGACAATTCCGGTTAACCGATGATTGGGCAGTGCGGGCATCTCACAGCACGGGTTTCCGGGCACCCACTGTTGGTCAGGCCAACGTCAGTAACGTGCAGACAAACCTTGAGTCAGGCTTACTGGTTGATTCAGCGTTATTACCACCTACCAACCCGGTATCGTTAGAGCTGGGCGGTTCAGAGCTGCAACCTGAAGAATCCACCAGTTATGCTTTAGGTGTGGTTTATTCAGGCGCAGCTGTCTTTATGACACTTGACTACTTCCGTATCGATGTTGATGACAGGATCAGTCAATCCAGTAAAATTAATCTTACTGATGCCAACCGCGAAGCGTTAAGAGCCGCAGGTGTCAAGAACGTTGATTCTATTCAACAAGTCAGCTTCTTTACCAATGATTTTGATACCAAAACTCAGGGTGTCGACTTTGTCGCCAGTTACTCAACCTTCTTGTTAGATGGCCGCAGCAGCTTTAACTTTGCTTATAACTGGACCGATACCAAGGTTAAAAGCGCAACAGCCATTACTGGCCTGGATAAAGTTTCCCGGCTTGAGAATGACTTACCAAACCACCGCGCTACCTTAACCTGGAGCCAGAGCTATGATGATTGGTCGTTCTTCTTAAGATCAAATTACTATGGTGAGTATCAGGGCGTGCATGTTGACTGGGTGGGTGTGCCCGGCGATCCAGGCACTGAGGTTAATGCCAAAGCAAAAGTCACTTTTGACGCTGAATTAAGCTATTTTATTAATGATAGTTTCTCAGTGGCCATTGGTGCCCAAAATCTATTTGATACCAAGCCTGAGCGCATTAATATGAGCGCAGTTGGCTTACCAAATGGTGCTTTTGGTGCTAAGTACTATGAAACCTCGCCTATGGGGATTAATGGCGGCTACTATTACGTAAAAGGCGTTTATCGTTTCTAACGCTAAAACAACATAATGCAAAAGCCCGGTAACCCGGGCTTTTTTTATAGCTAAAATAATGGCAACAAGGCCTGCAGCGGATGGCGTGGTTTATCTCCAACCAGCCGCTTTACCTGGCTGCGGCAGGAAAAACCGGTAACCAGAATTTGTGTTACCCCAAAGCGCTCGATTGGCGCGCGCCAGCTCATATCAAACAAGGCTTTGCTGTTATCAAAGTTCTGCGCTTCATGGCCATAAGTACCGGCCATGCCACAACAGCCGACGGACACCGGCGTTAAATTAAGCCCGGCCCGTTGAAAAATTTGCTGCCAGGCCGCTTCTGTAGCCGGTAAGGCAGTTTTTTCTGTGCAATGAGCAAGTAGCGCAAACTCGGCCACGCCGTTAGCTTTTGGCAAGGGTTGCTGTACCAACCACTCATGTAACAGCTGCACCTTAAAGTTGCCACGCTCATCGCCCAGCGCTTTATTATATTCATCGCGATACACTAGTACTAATGATGCGTCCAATCCCAGCATGGGTAATTCAAGCCGTTGTAATTGGTTTAAAAACTGGGCTGCACTGGCCGCAGTTTTGGCAAACTCTCGTAAGAAGCCTTTAACATGTTGTGGCTTACCATTGGGTAAAAAGGGTAACAGCACCGGGTTAAAACCCAGTTTCTCAATTAAGCGCAAAGCATCCGCCGCCAGTTCAGCTTCATAAAAACTGGTAAAAGGGTCCTGCACTAACAACACGGTTTTTGCTTTATCGCCCGGCGCCAGTTGTTGCAACGCCGCCAGATCAAACCGGTACTTGCCGCCTAATTGCTGCGCCAGAGTCGGCACAGATAATAGCGGCGTATCAATATAACCCACGGTACTTTTAAGCATGGCGGCGGTTAGTTTTCGCCGTAGTACAAAATTAACCAACTTCGGCGCCTTGGCCAGTAACGGTGCCGTCCTTTCAATATTACCAACAATATAATCTTTGGCCGGGCGTAAATAACGGCTGTGATATAGCTGCAGAAAGCGTGATCGGAACGAGGGCACATCTACTTTTACCGGACACTGACTGGCGCAGGCTTTGCAAGCCAGGCAGCCTTCCATTGCGGCCATCACTTCATGAGAAAAGTCCTGCTCACCCTGCCGTTTCGCTACCGAGTTTCTGATTTTTTGCCACAAACCTTTGATACCTTCAGAATTTTCAAGCAGCTGCTGCTCTTGTGCCAGCACATCTGTACCTTGCAGCTCGGTTAAGCGTAACCATTCCCGCATTAAACCGGCCCGGCCTTTCGGACTATGGCGTCGGTCTTTAGTCACTTTACTGGACGGACACATTGGCGAGCTTTCTTCATAATTGAAACACAGGCCATTACCATTGCAGTTTAAGCTGCTGTCAAAGCTGGCCTTTACGGCAACAGGGATTTGCCTGTCAAACCAGGCTCGCTTCTGGCCGTCAACAGACACCAGTTGTTCAGCACTATGGTAAGGCGTACAAATTTTCCCCGGGTTTACTCTGTTGCGGGGGTCGAAAGCGGCTTTAATTTTACGCAGCTCGTTAAACAGCTCATCACCAAAAAATGCCGGGCCATATTCACTGCGGTAACCTTTACCATGCTCGCCCCACATTAAACCGCCATATTTAGCGGTAAGTGCTACCACCTGATCAGAAATGGTTCGCAGCAGTTTTTCCTGCTCAGGGTCGCATAAATCAAGCGCGGGACGAACATGCAATACGCCGGCATCAACATGGCCAAACATGCCATATTGCAAGCCATAGCTGTCAAGCAATGCCCGAAACTCCATAATAAAGTCGGCCAGGTTCTCAGGCGGGACGGCAGTATCCTCAGCAAAGGCTATCGGTTTTTGCGAACCCTGAGTATTACCCAGCAGGCCGACCGCCTTTTTGCGCATAGCGTAAATATTACTGATTGCGCCAGTATCATAGGTTAACTGGTAACCAATAATGCCATCGGTTTGATCAGCGATAGCAGTATCTAATCTGGCCGTTAACGTTGCAATTTTTTGTTCTATGTCCAGCTGGTCTTCGCTATTGTATTCGACCATATTCAGGCCTTGCATCTCAATGCCGGGCACATCAGTAATCAATGCTTTAACCTGATGCCAGATAATATCGTTACGGGCTAAATTCAGTACCTTACTATCTACGGTTTCTACCGACGTTGCCTCTGCCGCAACCAGAAATGGCGCATTGCGTAATGCGCTTTCAAAACTGTCATACTTAACGTTAAGCAGACATTTATACTTGGCAATAGGGGTAATATTTAACTTTGCTTCAGTAACAAAACCCAGTGAGCCTTCAGAGCCGGTTATAATGCGGGATAAATCAAACTCGGTTAAGTCATCATTAAATACATGCTCTAAATCATAACCGGTTAAAAACCGGTTTAAGCGCGGAAAGGTTTGCAGAATTTGTGGCCTGAACTGGCGGCAGCTATCCAGCACCTGGCGATAAATCCGGCCAATGCTACTGGGCATTTCAGCGCGGTGTTCTGCTTCAAAAGTAGCCATTTTATGCGTTTTTAACACATTGCCATCGATCAAAACGGTTTTTAATGCCTGCACATGATCGCTGGTTTTACCATACACCAATGAGCCCTGCCCCGATGCATCGGTATTAATCATACCACCTATGGTGGCGCGGTTAGAGGTAGATAAATCCGGTGCGAAGAAAAAACCATAAGGTTTTAAAAAGGCATTAAGCTGATCTTTAATCACCCCCGCCTGCACCCTGACCCAGCGCTGCTCGACATTAATCTCTAAAATATTGCGCATATGCCGGGACAAGTCGACCACAACGTGTTCAGTTAATGCCTGACCATTGGTGCCGGTACCCCCGCCCCGCGGGCTGAATTTAATATGAGAAAAACTGGAGGTTTGCGCCAGCGACGTCAGTATAACCAAATCATCGGTTGTTTTAGGCAGTAACACGGCCTGCGGTAATGCCTGATATACACTGTTGTCCGTTGCTACTGCTAAGCGGCTGCCATAGCTGGTTTCAATGTCACCGCTAAAGCCAGCGGCAAGCAGGGCTTTACTAAAAGCAACGATACTGGCATCCAGTGCCAATTCAGGGTTAAGCTTTGGGATCATAAGCCGTATTTCACTCCATATGGCCCATCTTGGCCGCTTTGGTTGCCAGATAACGATGGCTATGAGCCGTGGTTTTTACCCTATGCTGCACCCGCTCCAGAATATTTACTCCTGCTTCCGTCAATGCTTTTAACTTTCGCGGATTATTGGTCAGTAAGCGGATTTGCCGCACACCCAGCTGTTCAAACATTTTCGCGGCAATATCGTATTCGCGCATATCGGGTAAAAAACCGAGAATCTCATTGGCTTCTACCGTATCCAAGCCCTTATCTTGCTCTGCATAGGCGCGAATTTTATTGATAAGGCCAATGCCACGGCCTTCCTGGCGCAAATACAAAATACAACCCCGCCCCAAATCAGCAATCTTACGCATGGCCGCTTCTAATTGCGGGCCGCAGTCACAACGCAGACTAAACAGCGCATCGCCGGTCAGACACTCTGAATGCACTCTGGCTAGCACGGGCTCGTCGGTAGTAATATCACCCAGTGTCAGGGCAACATGCTCTTTGCCATTAGCGGCGACAAAACCATGTAGCCGAAATTCGGCAAAGGGTGTGGGTAACACCGTTGAGGTGACAAGTTTAATAGTCATTGATACTTCTCAGCATAAAAAAGCGAACTTTGCCGGCTATTAGTTGGGCCAGAGCCAGCTAAAATCAAGCACGTAACATACGGGCATTATAACAGCCTGGCTCACCCCCGGCACGGCAATATTTTGTGATACTATCACAAAATCTACCTTAAATTAATGCAACGCTGCGCTGGTTGGCAGCAATATTCAGATTTGCCTGATCCAACCGGGTAAACTCAGGTACAATATTGCGCCTTTTAACTCTCTTCATGCATTCAGGATATCTTATGCTGCGTTTTTTTGAGCGACTGACCAAACCTTTTCCGGCAGCAGAACCCGGCCAGCCACCACGCGGCTTACTGGCGTTTTGCCGGCATTACACCAAAGGCATGGAAGGCTCGTTACTATTTATGTCATTGTCATCAGCTATTCTGGCTATTCTGGAAGTGTCACTTTTCAGCTTTATGGGGCAATTAGTTGACTGGCTGGTGGCCAACGATCCTGACAATTTCTTCAGCGATGAGCGGAGCACGCTGATATGGATGGCACTAGTTACCTTAGTGCTATTACCATTAATGACCTTTATTCACTCGGCTATTGTCCATCAGACCCTGCTCGGTAATTATCCGATGTCTATTCGCTGGCAGGCTCACCGTTATCTGCTACGCCAGAGCGTCAGCTTTTATCAGAACGACTTTGCCGGGCGTATCGCCACCAAGGTAATGCAAACGGCCTTGTCAGTGCGGGAAACCGTAATGAAGCTGCTGGATGTGATGGTGTATGTATTGGTGTACTTCAGCGCCATGTTGTTTTTCGTCGCCGATGCTGATGTCCGCTTAATAGTACCGATGCTAGTCTGGCTGGTACTGTATATAGCCTTACAGTTTTATTTTGTGCCCCGGCTAAAACGGGTGTCTACCGCCCAGGCCGACGCCCGCTCGGAAATGACCGGACGCATCGTCGACAGCTATACCAACATTACAACCATTAAGCTTTTTTCGCATACCAATCGCGAAGAAGGCTACGCCAAAGACAGTATGGATGTATTCCTGCAACCGGTTTATCAGCAAATGCGCCTGGCTACCGGCCTGAGCGTGTCGGTGCAAACACTTAATTATGTTTTAGTATTCAGCGTAGCGGCGTTATCGCTGTATTTATGGGCAGGTAGCGCCATTACCGTTGGTGCTATTGCTATCGCTATCAGCCTGGCATTGCGTTTAAATGGCATGGCGCAGTGGATCATGTGGGAGGTGAGCAGCTTATTTGAAAACATCGGCACGGTGGCAGATGGCATCGCTACGCTGTCCCGGCCCATTGAGGTAAAAGATAATGCCAATGCCACTAAATTGACCGTGCCACAAGGCAAAATCGAGTTTCAGCAGGTCAGCTTTAACTACGGTAAAACTACGGTTGAAGGGGGCAAAGCGGCCGTGCTGCAGCAGCTGAACCTGCTGATAAAACCGGGTGAAAAAGTAGGCTTAGTCGGCCGCTCTGGCGCCGGCAAATCCACCCTGGTTAACCTGTTACTGCGATTTTATGATATTGAAAGCGGTAAAATTCTGATTGATGGCCAGGATATCAGTACGGTTTCTCAGGAAAGCCTGCGTCAGCATATTGCGATGGTCACTCAGGATACATCGTTACTACATCGTTCAGTACGCGAGAACATTGTCTATGGCAAACCTGATGCCACTGAAGCAGAACTGGCGTTAGCAGCAGAGCAGGCTGAAGCAAGCGATTTTATTGCTGATTTAACCGATCCTAAAGGTAACAGCGGTTTTGATGCGCAGGTGGGCGAACGTGGGGTTAAACTGTCTGGAGGTCAGCGTCAGCGCATTGCGATTGCCCGGGTGCTGCTGAAAAACGCCCCTATTCTTATTCTGGATGAAGCCACCTCAGCGCTCGACTCAGAAGTAGAAGCCGCCATTCAGGCCAGCTTAAATAAGCTGATGGACGGTAAAACCGTTATCGCTATCGCCCACCGCTTGTCGACCATTGCGCAAATGGACCGACTGATTGTGCTGGACCAGGGCACTATAGTTGAACAAGGCACGCACAGCGAGCTTATCGCCAGTGGCGGCATTTATGCTCAGCTGTGGGCGCATCAAACCGGTGGTTTTATTGGCGTGGAGTAACTTTCCAGCCTGCTTGTTGTAGCATTCGCCCAATAAAAAACCCGGCGCAAGCACCGGGTTTTTTATCTGACCGCTTTATTACGGCTGTTTAGTTTGTTCAGCTTGTTGCTTTGCCAGCCGTTTTTCCCAGAAGGTGGCGTTCTTAATGCCAAGCTTTACCGGGTCAAAACTAATCGGGCCACCCGCTTTCTTTTGCTGTTCATAATCACGTAAACACAGCATGGCAGGTTTGGCGACAAAGAAAATCGCCAGAATACCGACGATATTAATCCAGGCCATTAAGCCCACGCCAATATCACCGATGTCCCAGACATAACCGGCAGCATTGACCATACCGTAAGCGACCATTGCCATAATGACAATTTTCACCAGTACCAGTGGAATATTACCTTTAAAATAACGGTTTAAATAAGCAACATTGGTTTCTGCAATATAGTAGTAAGCCAGGATCGTGGTGAAGGCAAAGAAAAACAGTGCCAGGCCTACAAACCACTGACCAAAATCACCAAACACACTTAACAACGCCATCTGAGTAAAGGCCGCCGAGCCAATTTCAGTTGCGGCATCGACGTTCTGGACGATAAAGCTGCCATCGGTCAGCTCACCTACCACGTTATACTGCTGGGTAATTAAAATCATTAAGGCGGTAGCGGTACAGACAAACAGCGTATCAACATAAACAGAAAATGCCTGCACTAACCCCTGCTGAGCCGGGTGGTCGACTTCAGCCGCAGCCGCAGCATGCGGGCCTGTGCCCTGTCCTGCTTCATTAGAATAAATACCGCGCTTTACGCCCCAGCCAATAGCCGCACCAAAACCTGCCTGAGCAGTAAAGGCATCAGATAAGATCAGGCTGAACACCCCTGGCACTTTATCCAGATTTAAAAAGACAATAATTAATGCCATCACGATATAACCCAGAGCCATAAACGGCACCACAATTTGGGTGAAATGCGCGATACGTTTAATACCACCAAAGATAATAAAGGCCAGCACAATTAAAATAATCGCCAGCGCCACCAGTTTATGAGTACCAACTTCACCAAAACTGGTAATTACCATATTGCCGTCGCCAAATACCTGGGTGAAAGCGTTACCCACCGCATTGGCCTGCACGCCGGGTAAAAACACACCACAGGCAATAATTGCCGAAATAGCAAACATAATGGCCAGCCATTTCTGGCCCAGACAACGCTCAAAATAATAGGCTGGGCCACCACGATACTGACCATCTTCTTCAACTTTATAAATTTGTCCCAGTGTCGACTCTGCATAAGCGGTACTGGCGCCTAAAAACGCCACTACCCACATCCAGAAAATGGCACCCGGGCCACCAAAACCAATGGCGGCTGCCACACCGGCAATATTACCTACCCCAACCCGGCCTGATAGTGATACTGCTAAGGCTTGAAATGACGAGATGCCTTTTTCTGATTCATTACTGCTAAACAGCAGCTTACACATTTCTTTAAAATGCCGAACCTGAGCAAAACGGGTTAAAATTGAATAAAACAAACCGGCGCCAAGGCATAAAAAAATCAGTGCCGGGCTCCAGATAATGCCATTAAGCGCATTAACAAAAGCTTCCATGTGGATCCCCTATAGTCATTATGTTATTGCTGTTATTTGCCAATAATTTGCCATAAGCGCCTGAGAATAGCTATAAAAAAGCCCCAGACAATGGGGCTTAGCGCTTAATTAACGGCCACGGCCGGTAAATTTAATCAAGTGTTACCGTATTTCTCTGCCAGATATAGCCAGGTTTCCAACACCGTATCCGGGTTTAAAGAAACGCTATCGATACCTTGCTGCATTAACCAGCCGGCAAAGTCTTCATGATCAGAGGGACCCTGCCCGCAAATACCAATGTACTTGCCTTTGGCTTTACAGGTTTTAATGGCCATTTCCAGTAATTTATAAATAGCCGGGTTACGCTCATCAAACAGGTGGGCAATTAAACCACTGTCCCGATCCAGACCAAGGGTTAACTGGGTTAAATCATTCGAACCTATCGAAAAACCATCGAAATATTCCAGAAACTCTTCAGCGAGCAACGCATTAGATGGCAGTTCACACATCATAATAACCCTCAGGCCATTTTCACCGCGTTTTAAACCATGCTCGGCTAACAGCTCAATCACTGCTGCGGCTTCTTCCAGGGTTCGTACAAACGGGATCATTACCTCAACATTGGTAAAGCCCATTACGTTGCGCACCCGCTTCAACGCTTCTACTTCCAGGGCAAAGCAATCGCGGAAGTCCTTGGATATATAACGCGAGGCACCACGAAAGCCGATCATCGGGTTTTCTTCATGTGGCTCGTACTGACGGCCGCCAACCAGATTGGCATATTCGTTTGATTTAAAATCAGACATTCTGACAATGACTTTTTGCGGCGCGAAAGCACAAGCTAAGGTAGCAATACCTTCCGTCAGTTTGGCGATATAAAACTCCACCGGATTGGCATAACCGGCAATCATTTCGTTGATCGTGGTTTTAAGCTCAGGTGTCTGCGCATCAAAATTAAGTAAGGCTTTAGGATGAACACCTATCATCCTGTTAATAATAAATTCCAGGCGGGCCAGGCCAATACCGGCATGCGGCAATTTAGCAAAGGAAAACGCCCGTTCCGGATTACCGACATTCATCATGATTTTTAAGTTCAGCGCCGGCATCTGGTCAACCCGGCTACTCACCACTTTATACTCCAGTTTGCCTTCATAAATAAAACCGGTGTCACCTTCTGCGCAGGATACGGTAACCTGCTGGCCGGTTTTCAGCTTACTGGTTGCATCGCCACAGCCGACCACTGCCGGAATACCCAGCTCTCTGGCAATAATGGCAGCATGACAGGTGCGGCCGCCGCGATTCGTTACTATCGCAGAAGCCCGCTTCATTATCGGTTCCCAGTCCGGATCGGTCATATCCGTTACCAGCACATCACCTGGCTCAATCTGGTCCATCTGCTCGATACCTTTCAGCACTTTGACAGTGCCGGCACCAATCCGCTGACCAATTGCCCGGCCTTCCACCAGCACCGGTGCGCTGCCTTGCAACTGGAAACGCTCCATGCTGTTACTATCTTCACGGCTTTTTACTGTTTCGGGCCGTGCCTGCACGATGTATAACTTGCCGTCATTACCGTCTTTTGCCCATTCGATATCCATTGCCCGGCCATAGTGCTCAGCAATAATCACCGCTTGTTTCGCCAGCTCTTCAACCTCGGCATCGGTTAAAGAGAACTGCTGACTGCGCTCAATGGCAATATCTACTATTTTTACCTGTTTACCATGGCCTTGTTCAGAGGAGTACACCATTTCAACTTTTTTACTGCCTAAATTACGCTTTACCACCGCCGGCCGACCTGCCGCCAGGGTTGGCTTATGGACGTAAAATTCATCAGGGTTAACTGCCCCCTGCACAACCATCTCGCCCAGGCCGTAAGAAGAGGTAATAAAGACCACCTCTTCAAAACCCGACTCAGTATCAATACTGAACATGACACCAGACGACGCTAAATCAGAGCGAACCATTTTCTGCACACCAGCTGATAGCGCAACACCGCGGTGGTCATATCCCTGATGCACCCGATAAGAGATAGCCCGGTCATTAAATAACGACGCAAACACATGTTTTATGGCAATAATGACGGCATCATAACCACGAACATTTAAGAAGGTTTCCTGCTGGCCTGCGAACGAAGCATCTGGCATATCTTCAGCGGTAGCGGACGAGCGAACGGCAAAAGAGACATCGTGCGTTGGTTCCGCATGCAATTGCTGGTAACCCTGGCGGATCGCCTGTTCTAATTCTGGTTGAAATGGCGTATCAATAACCCACTGGCGGATTTGTGCCCCAGCTTTGCTAAGAGCAGTGATATCATCAACATCGAGACCGTCGAGCAGCTGATAAATGCGCTCGTTGACCCCGCTTTGTTCAAGAAACTGATTAAAGGCATCAGCTGTGGTGGCAAAACCGCCTGGTACCTGCACCCCGGCACTAGCCAGGTTACTGATCATCTCACCTAAGGACGCATTTTTGCCCCCTACCCGATCCACATCGTGCATTCCCAGCTTTTCATACCAAATCACAAATTCTTGCACAGTTCGTCTCCATTTTTTGTTGTAGGGCGTGTAAGCTTACAGCAAGTATTACATAGCACAGCGATTTTACACTCTGGCTGAGGTTAATTAAAACCTTAATTTTCATGTAATTTAATAACAACAAATCGGGGTTTACGGTGCGCACAGCTTTCTATATATCTGATGGTACGGCGATAACAGCAGAGGTGTTTGGACATGCCTTACTGACTCTTTTCCCAGCACAATTTGAGCATATTACCATTCCTTTCGTCGAAACAGATGACATGGCGTTACAGGTCAAACAGCGGATCAATGATCGGTATAAAACAACGGGCGTACGGCCGCTGATTTTTCAAACCTTTGTTGATGACAGCCTGCGTAACATTATTAACAGTAGTAACGGGGTGTGTTACGACTTTCTGAATACGTTTGTTGAACCGATTCAACGTGAGCTGGGCATTGCACCTGTTCCGAAAACCCATCGTACTCATAGCATGCATGAAAAAACCTATGATTTCAGGATTGACGCGGTGAACTATGCGCTAGCCAATGATGATGGCGCTAATATGAAAAACTTTGATCAGGCTGATATTATTCTGGTAGGCGTTAGCCGCTCCGGTAAAACACCCACCAGCCTGTATCTGGCACTGCAATATGGCATTAAAGCCGCCAATTACCCTTTTGTAGAAGAAGATATGGACCGATTACGCCTGCCGCCTGAATTACTACGAAACAAAGATAAGCTGTTCGGTTTAACTATTACCGCTGAACGGCTGAGTCAGATACGCCAGCAACGCCGGCCAGACAGCCGCTATGCCTCAATCCGCCAATGCAGTGCTGAACTTAATGAAGTAGAACGGTTGTACCAGCAGCAACATATACCCTTTTTAAATTCTACCCACTTATCGATTGAAGAAATTTCAGCCAAAATTATCGCCAAAACGGGCTTAAAACGGCATAAGTACTAAAGTAAAGGCCCTGGCGGGCCTTTACTTTGTGATGTAATAACTATTTACGACTGGCACTCAGGGTATCGGCAATTAAAAATGCCAGTTCCAACACCTGGTCTGCATTTAAGCGGGGATCACACTGGGTGAAGTAGCGTTTACCTAAATCATGTTCGCTTAAGCCATAAGCCCCGCCGGTACATTCAGTGACATGCTCACCGGTCATTTCCAGATGAATACCACCCGCATGCGTACCTTCTGCTTTATGTACCGCAAAAAAGTTGCGGATTTCACGTAAGATAGCTTCAAAATCCCGGGTTTTATAGTCGTTACTGGCTTTAACCGTATTACCGTGCATCGGGTCTGAACTCCATACCACTGTTCGCCCTTCCGCTTTTACCCTGCGCACTAAGGCGGGTAATTTATCTGCCAGTTTATCAGCGCCCATCCGGGTGATCAGCGTTAACCGGCCCGCCGTGTTATCAGGGTTAAGGGCATCAATCAGTCTGATAAGATCATCAGGCTGCATACCAGGCCCTATTTTTACTCCGACCGGGTTGTGGATGCCGCGGAAGAATTCCAGATGAGCATGATCTAACTGGCGGGTGCGCTCACCAATCCACACCATATGTGCTGAGCAATCATACCAGTCGCCGGTAAGCGAATCGCGACGGGTCAGTGCTTCCTCGTAATTCAGCAACAACGCCTCATGTGACGTATAAAGTTGCGTTTCGCGAATTGATGGCGAATTTTGGGCGGTAATGCCACAAATCTCCATAAATCGTAATGCTTCCTGAATACGCTGCGCGACATTTTGATAACGATCTTTAAGCGGATTAGACTCAACAAAGCCCATGTTCCATTTACTGACCTGATGCAAATCAGCTAAACCGCCCTGGGCAAAAGCCCGTAACAAATTAAGGGTTGCCGCTGAATGATGATAAGCGGTCACCAGCCGGTTAGGATCAGGTTGGCGAGCAGCTTCAGTAAACTCAAAACTATTAACAATATCACCACGATAACTGGGCAGTGATACACCGTTGATGGTTTCCAGATCGCTGGAACGTGGTTTCGCGTATTGGCCAGCCATCCGGGCAACTTTCACCACAGGTAAACCACCGGCATAAGTCAATACCACGGCCATTTGTAGCAACACTTTAAAGGTGTCACGAATTTTGGGTGCATTAAAGTCGTTAAAACTTTCAGCACAGTCGCCCCCCTGTAATAAAAAACCCTGACCATTTGCAACCTGGCCTAACTGACTATGCAGATCACGGGTTTCCTGCGCAAACACCAAGGGTGGATAGCGATGCAATTGTTGCTCAACCTGCTTCAGTAAAGCCTGGTCCTGATAAGACGGTTGTTGTTGAATGGGCAGAGCTCGCCAGCTATCTGGCGTCCAGGTCGTCACAATGGTTTTCCTATATAAATGAAATATTCAAGCTGTAGCAAAGTTATAGACTTCTGGACGTAAATTCAATGCCAAAATCAGAGTTTTTCACTCTACCTTAACTGATATTGCTATAAGCAGCGCTAAATACCAACGTTATCTAGTTTTTAAGTTGCTGTAATAGCTGCTCACTCGCCTGCTCTATTAAATCCAATACCAATTCAAAGCCCTTACTGCCACTGTAATAGGGATCAGGGACCTCAGTCACCTGTGGATAGTCAGGATGGTATTCCAGAAACAATCGAATTTTATGGCGGTATTCTGGTGGACAACGTCGGACTAACTCAGCCAGATTATCGTTATCCATAGCCAGGATTAAATCAAAATCAATAAAATCCCGTTCAAACACCGGCCGTGAATGCAGGCCATCAAAATGGTATCCTCTATTTAATCCGGCCCTGATACTGCGGCTATCGGGCCGCTCTCCTTTATGCGAGGCACTGGTGCCAGCAGAGTCAATGTCTAACTTCAGCTGTAGCAACGTCGCTTTATGCTGAAGTACGGCTTGTGCCGATGGCGACCGACAGATATTTCCCAAACAAACCAATAAAATTTTTATAGGCTGCATTCCTCATCCTTGTTCTAAAACTCTATACTTAGTAGCAGTGTCGCAGCTTAATTTTAACTTACCGACTAACAATAGTTGCAATTGAAAGCAGTGCGGTACAATATATCCAATGTTGTTTTAGTCTAAGATTCAGACTAAAGTCGTTTTGAGGTGAAAACAATGGAACGGTTTTCCAAGTTGATTATTCTTACAGAACGCCAGCAATTGCACAATACTGCGATGTTGGCTCAGTCTGTTGGTTTAAAAGTTCAGCAATGCAGTCGTAGCGATTTTATGCAACAACCAGTAAAACCGGGCGTTCTGGTTGGTTGTCAGTTTAACAGTCAGGATTTGACAAAAAAAGGCATCTCAAGCGAGTTGTCTCAGTTAATGCAGCGCAGCCCATTATTTATATTTCAGGCTGAGCGCGCATTGATTGACCCCGTCTTAGCGTTGCAATCTGGGATCAGAGGCTTGGTTTATCGTGATGAGCAACTGGATCGGGTGTTAACGGCGCTGAAATCGTTAATGTCAGGTCAGCTGTATTACTCCAGAACCGTCATGTCAGACGTAGTAGACATGCTGATAAATAAACCTAAAAAGCTTAATTCTGATATTTCTGCTATGCCCAGCGCCCAGCTGACCAAACAAGAAAAACGAATTATTGGTCTGGTAGCTGAGGGTGCCCGTAATAAGGAAATAGCTGAAACGTTAAATATCAGCGCCCATACCGTCAAGGCGCATTTATCAGCCATTTTCAGAAAGACTCAGGCACGAAACCGGGTTGAATTGCTGCGTTGGCTGCAACAATCCAGTTTGGTAACCGACTATCAACCCGCCGTTGCCAGGCTTGCCTGATCGTCGACACGCCAAAAGCCACGTTCCAGACCGACATTAATCAGCTCAACCACAGCGCTTTCCATTGCTTGTTTTACGCAATACTGCACAGGCTCATTGGTTGAGTAACCACCTTCCATTTCTACCAGTCGGTTTAATGCAACATAGCGAAACAAGCCTGCCCGTAATTCCTGGGAAAATACTTTTTTAGTCGTAGACACAGATAACAACACCTGGCCGGTATGCACATCTATTGCCCGCAAATATACCGTTACCTGGTCTTCACGATACAACTCAGATAATCCCAGACCAAAATACTCTGCACCAATACCACCAGTCGTCAAATTGGTTTCATACCCTATAATGCCACCTTCAAATACCAGCCGGGCTTCTTTAAGGGGCGGCAATTCATTAAGTTTTTTGTTGGAGCCATGAATCTTTCGCTCGGTTAGCAAATTTTGTAAACCTTCACGCTCTAACGGCGAAAACCAGCCACTGTCCAGCAAGATCTGCGTCAAAATTGAGGTTGCACCTTGCGTGACGGCTGTAGAAAAACTGGATACGTTGCCCTGAGGTTTGTACTGACCTGTTTGATCACGAAACGCATACACCGAAACAGGAATTTGCTGACGTGGTTTAGCTTGTTGCTGCAGGGCTCGCATAGTGCTGCTAACGCTATCAACGCTGGCTGGAGTAATATTTAGCTCAGGCTTTGGAACCACTGAACAAGCCGCTAAAGTCAGTAATATGGCAGAGATAATAACAACTCTCATTACTAACGCCCTCCAATCACAGGAATAGTGATAATGGTCACCTCACCCGTATCAAGGTTGGTAATATTTACAACCACACTGCCATCAGTGCCAGTGGTTATCTCAACTAAATACTCACCGGTGTTATAAACCCCATCTACCACATCACCATCAGCAATACGCCGCGTAAGTGAGTTAATAATATTTCGTTCAAGCGCTTCTTGAAATTTATCAATAAAAGATAAGGTAGGCCGTTCTGCAGTATAGCCATTTTGGCTCTGCGCTTTTTGCAGCAAAAAATTACCATTTAACGGGTTACCACCAAAGCTGGGGTTAATCGGGGTATAGACTAGTTCCGTCGCATTAACTGAGGCGATTGTCAGCAGGAATAGCAGTACTGCAGATTTTTTCATTATTATTCCCTTTTAAAATAGGTCTTGTTCCTGTTCACCCAGCATCATACTGGCCTGAATATTAGCCAATTCATTAATGCTGCGCAAAATCGCCTGTTCCGCCATATCTTTTACATTGTTGTGGCGCCGGCCAAAATAGGTTTGATATACCCTTTGTTGGTTTAACTCTACCCATAAGAAGGTACCCGCCTGCGGGTAAACTTGCTCATAAATTACCACAGACACGCCTTCAGTTGCCGGCATATCGCGCCAGTAGCCTGAATAATAAAACATAAAGTCTTTGCCAAAGCGTGAGATGGTGCGGTCAATAACTAAGCCGCTTAATTCGATATCATTAGCTGCCGCCTTTAACGGCAGCAGTAATAACATTAACAGAAGAAATGTTTTCATACATCAATGGCGGCCTTACGACCGCCCTTAAGTTAGTTTTGAGTAACTATCGCGGTATTAAAATCGCCTAGTTGGGTAATATTCATAATATTACCATTACCAAACTGTTCACCTAATACCATATTGTCACTACCGATTTGCGTAATGGCTACAGTACCACTTTCGCCAGCAAGAGCAAAATAGCCACTGTTACCCGCTACCCAGTTACCATTACCCTGCTGCAAAATATCAGCAACATTGCCGCTGCCTGCAATCAGCATATCCACTAAGTTCAGATCGCCATTCTGTTGCACGCTAATGTCATTTGCCACCACCACAACATCACTGGTAATCAGCACTTCATTCATATTACCGTTTTGTCCAACACTGATATCGTTATCTATACCAATAATGTCAATCAGGGCAAAGTTATCATCACCACGTTGCATAATGTCGGCGCTGTTGTCAAAACCAAACAGAGCTACACCTGCATAATTAGCGTCGCCACGACTATAGATATCGGCACTGTTGCCGTCCAGCCCCAATACCATCTCAGCGGTGTTCATATCACCATCCTGATAAATGGTTAAATCATGATTGTCACCGTCTGTGGCAACCAATGCATAGTTTTCTGTACCGTCCTGTCGAACATCTATCAGATTATTGTCACCTACCAGGCCAAGAGGCGCTTCCACCAGATTGCTGGTGCCTGTTTGATCTATCAGGATCCAGTTGTTGTCTCCTGTAACAGGTTGCACCAAAAATACATTGTCAAAGCCGTCTTGTTTCACATCTATCAGGTTAAAATCACCATTAACATCAGTCGCAATAAAGGCATTTAATACACCGTCTTGCTGAACATAAATAGCGTTGTTGTTACCAGACAAGCCTATTACGCCACCAACGTTTGAGTCACCATATTGTTCCGAATTAAATTCATTGTTGTTGCCAAACAAGTTAAACATGCCCGCCTGGTTGTCATTGCCTTGCTGGATACTGAACAGGTAGTTGTCGTTGCCGGTAAAACCCGCATTGGCCCAGTTGCCATTACCTGTTTGCTCAATTTCGGCAATGTTCATATCACCGTTCAGAGTAATAAACGCTTCATTCACGTCACCGGACTGGAACACAACAGCATCATTGACATTACCATTAATAGTCACTTCGGCCACATTGTAAAAGCCGTCCTGGGTAATACTTACAATATTTTCATCACCAACAATGTCGCTATAGGCAATATGCCAGTCAGCGAATTGTTCCAGACGCACTGAGTTATCGTTACCGGTGTTAAAGCTGTATCCTTCCAGCCATAAGCCATTCTGGGTGATACTACTGTAATTGAGTTGACCATCCTGGTTTACCAGGGCAAGGTTTGCGGTACCACCTGTGTTAGTTTGTGTCACTTCTGCGGTATTACCTTCCATGGCACCAATAGCAGAGCTCTGAATGATAATCGCTTCATTCTCAGCCATAACATTGCCAGCAAAACAAAGCGCTATAGCCATTCCTAAAATATGTTTACGTGGTTTAATAAGCTTCATGTATTTCTCCCTGATTCTCTTATTAGTATTGAATTATTGAGATTTCCGCACCGTTACCAATTTGTTCAATGGAGAAACTACGATTTCCCCATTGCTCCAACTGAATTAGGTTGCTCTCTCCTTGCTGTAAAATATCAGCACTATTATTGTTGCCAAACTGACGAATACTGGCCTGGTTGCCACTGCCATATTGTTGCAGGAAAATGTGATTTAATACGCCTTGCTGAATTAGCACCGCATAGTTTGCTTCACCATTTTGCGTTACGTTAGCAACGTTTAAATCTCCCAGTTGCGTAATATCAACCCCGTTGGCCAGAGCATGACGTTCTAATAACGAGGATAATTGCACCGATACATCCGCAAACGCTTGACCACCAGATACCAGCATAAGCATCATACTGGCTATCTTTACATTTACATTGCGCACAAATATTCCTTCATTTCTTATTACAAGTCTCAGACTAAAGACATATTCAAAAGCCACAATAGGACAAATGTTTTATTTTTATTTTACCTTTACATTAACATATAAAAAGTAACACCTATAAAAACAGCTATTTGCATGCATTTATTTAACAAGCGCCAGTCCTAAGCTCCTAGCCCATTAGTACTATTTTTGCCAAGTTATGAGCAAAATGTTAATTTGCATGCTAATGCTAATAGGTGCTGAAATTAAGCATAATTTTAACAAATAATTAAAATGGGAACTAATATGTCCAAGCAAAAAATTTTGGTGCTCGCGATTGCTGCTGCGCTATCTTCCGGTTCAGTTTTTGCCACACAGCATGGAGCAGAAGCAGACGATTCGATTCTGGTGATGTTTAAACCTGGTGCGTCAAAGCAAGAGCGAGTTTCAGCAGTGCAACGCACAGGAGCCAACTTGCGGCAGTTGGATGATCAAGGCCGCGATATTAAAATGCGTCATGTCGCTGACGGCAGGATTGCTAAAATTCGGGTGCCAAAAGGGATAAATCGCGATAATTTAATTAAACAACTGATGATGAGTCCTGCTGTAGAAATTGCTGAGCCAAACTATCTGGTTAAAGCACTTGCTGTTCCAAATGATCCACGCTTTACCGAAATGTGGGCATTGAATAATACTGGTCAGAACGGCGGTACTGTCGGCGCCGATATTAACGCTATAGAAGCCTGGAATACCACTACTGGCAGCCGGGATGTAATCATTGGCGTTATTGATTCCGGTATGGATTACAACCATCCCGATTTAATACCGAACCGTTGGGAAAACGATGGCAGCTACCCCGGTCACCAATTTGGTTATTCAACGTTAAATGCGAATAATGACCCGATGGATAGCGATAGTCATGGTACCCACGTCGCCGGCACCATAGGCGCCAGTGGTGATAATGGTATCGGCATTACCGGTGTGAGCTGGAACGTTACCCTATTACCTTGTCAATTCCTCGGCCCAACAGGTGGCAGCACCGCTGGCGCTATTGAATGTATTGATTACTATACCAATTTAAAAACCAACTATGGTGTCAATATCAAAGCAACTAATAACTCCTGGGGTGGCGGTGGTTTCTCTGAAACCTTGAGAGCTGCCATCCAGTCAAGCGGTGATGCCGGTATATTGTTTATTGCCGCAGCAGGGAATAATGGTGCCGATGCCGATATCAGCCCTATGTATCCAGCCGCCTACGATTTAGATGTTATCGTTTCTGTGGCATCAACTGATCGCAACGACAACTTGTCAGTATTTACTTCAGGTGCCTCGAACTATGGTGCAACGTCAGTTGATTTGGGTGCGCCAGGCTCTGCAATATTATCTACTATTCCAGGCAACAGTTACGCAGCCTACTCTGGCACTTCAATGGCCTCCCCTCAGGTTGCCGGTGCAGCGGCCTTGTTATGGTCAATAAACCCGGAAATTACACCGCTTGAAATGAAAGCTATTCTGATGAATAGCGGCGACGAATTGCCAGCGCTGGCCGGCAAAACAGTATCAGGCAAGCGGTTAAATCTGGTTGGAGCGCTGGCTGAGGCCGATCCGACGCCAAGTTTCCGCTTGTCGTTATCACCAGGTAATCAACAAATTGTTGCTGGTGACAATGCTCAGTACAGCTTACAAGTCGGCAATATTGCCGATTGGATGGGCGATGTTGCCTTAAGCGTCAGCATTAACCCAAGCATTGAAGGTGTCAGTTTATCTGCCGATACAGCTCAACCGGGTGATACCTTAACTGTTACAGTGCCGACAAATGCCCAGACTGACTGGGGTAACTATGTGGTGTCGGTGGTTGGAGTAGATATGGCCGATGCTGAGGTGATTAAAAGTGTGTCGGCCAACTTAAACGTGTTACCACAAGGCCTGGCGGATTTCAGTTATGAAAACACCACACCAATTGCCATTCCTGATAACACCCCGCCAGGTATTAACAGCGTCATCAACGTACCAAACGCAGGCACGGTATTCAGCACTGAGGTCGGCGTAAATATTACCCATACCTGGCGCGGTGATTTAATCGTTAAACTGCGTTCACCAGAAGGTACTGAACACACCTTACATAACCGGACGGGTGGCAGCGCCGATGATTTAATCGAAAGCTGGACCGTCGCCACCTTTAATGGTGAAGCAATGCAAGGCGACTGGACGCTGAATGTTTCAGATAATGCCGGTTTAGATGTTGGCATACTCAACAGCTGGAACTTAACTATTACCGCGCTGGGTGGCGAGATTGTTGACCCGGATCCGGTAGCACCAGTGGCTGATTTCAGCTTTGTTGCGTCGGGCCTGAATGTTAATTTCAGTGATAACTCAACGGATGATGATAACGATATCAGCAGCTGGAGCTGGGATTTTGGTGATGGCGCAGTATCTGCGCAGCAGAACCCGAGCCATAGTTATGCTGCAGCTGGCAGCTATACTGTCAGCCTGACGGTTACCGATAGCACAGGCTTGTCAGACACCACGAGTAAGTCTGTCACCCTGGTTGAAAGCGACATCAGTATCAGCCTGCTGCGTGCCATACAGGCCCGCACCGGCTCTACCATTGTTGATTTACGCTGGACTGGCGCGACCGATAGTCTGGATTTATATCGCGATGGCGAATTTATTGAAACAATCGCCAATACTGGCAAGCACCGTGACCGCTTTAATACCACGGCGGCATCGGCAACATACACCTTGTGCTTAACCGGCACCAACGTATGTTCAGCAGAATTGGTTGTTAATTTCTAAGCGATCTGTGACCCCCTGTAATAAGGCAGCTTCGGCTGCCTTATTCTTTTATTGATCCCCTCGCCAGAGCCGCTAGTATAGAGAGCATCAGACAGCGGTAAGGAAATGGCGTGTTAGCCCAATTACATCAAATCGAACAGAGCCTTAATCAGGTTATTCTTGGTAAGCCACAGCAAATCAGGTTGGCACTTTGCTGTCTTTTAGCCGAAGGGCATCTGTTGCTGGAAGATCTGCCGGGCTTAGGCAAAACCACCTTGGCCCACGCACTAGCGAACAGCCTGGGTTTAACCTATCGCCGGGTGCAATTTACCAGTGACTTGCTGCCGGCGGATTTAACCGGTATTAGTATTTACGATGCCCGGTCGCAACAATTTCATTTCCAACCGGGTCCGGTCTTCTCGCAAGTACTACTGGCAGATGAGATTAATCGGGCCAGTCCAAAAACTCAAAGCGCGTTGCTCGAAGCAATGGAAGAACGCCAGGTTAGTACCGATGGTGAAACCAGGCCACTTCCCAGCCCCTTTTTTGTTATCGCTACGCAAAACCCCTTGTTTCACGCCGGTACTTCAGCGTTGCCGGAATCACAACTGGACCGCTTTTTAATGCGCTTATCATTGGGCTTCCCTGCCCGCGCTGCTGAGCATCAATTGCTGCTCGATGACAGTAAAGGTTCACGGTTACAGTTTTTAAGCCAACAGTTGGACAGCGACACGTTGCAGAATTTACAACAGCAGGTCAGTGCCATCAAAGTAAGTGATGCCGTCATTGATTATTTGCTCAGCCTGGTTGATGCCAGTCGCAGCCGTAATGATATGCTGCCATTATCACCGCGGGCTTCCAAAGCACTACTGCGCGCCAGTAAAGCGCACGCTTTAATAGCTGGCCGGGATTTTGTAATTGCTGATGACGTGCAGCAGGTTTTCCCCTCCGTTGCCGAGCACCGGCTGGATCCCCGCTCCAGTGCAGCCAGCCACAGTCTTAGTCAGATCATACTCGAACAAACCCTTTGTCCATTATGAACAATGTCAGGCGTCAGTTAAGGCAAAAGTTTGATAGCTGGTTGGATCATCGTCAGCCAAAAGCCCGCCAGGTTACCTTGAGCCAGAAAATTATTTACATTCTGCCAAGCCGGTTCGGTCTCTGGTACATTTTATTGCTGGTGCTGTTGTATTTACTGGGTACCAACTATCAAAACAATTTAATCTTGTTAATGAGTTACATTCTGGTATCGGTACTGTTGCTGGCACTGACCATGGCCTGGCGTAATTTATACGGTATTACAGTCAGTTGTGCCCCTGTGCTGAGCGCTTACGCTGAAGAAGACTTAATGGTGCCGGTATCAATGCAAGCTGCACCGCCGCGTCAGCAGCTGCTATGCTTTTTTTTGAAAGGTGATAAGCCGACGTTGTTAGCCGATGATAGCCAGCAAGCAATGGTACCGCTAACAACCCGGCAACGGGGTTATTATCCGTTGCCACGCCTAACCTTACATAGCTACTATCCATTTGGCTTGTTTAACTGCCAAAGTTTGCTGAACCTGGATTACCATTACTGGGTTTTCCCGAAACCTCTGGTTACCGATGCGCTGCACATTAATGGTGACGACAGTGGTACTAAAAATAAAACTGCGGAAGATTACGATACGATTCGCAGTTATCAGGCCGGCGACAGTCTGAAACTAATGTTGTGGAAACGGCTCGCCCGCGACCCTGCCAACCCGGTTGTGAAACATGCACCAAGCAGCCCGCAACCTGAACCCGACTGGATCGTCATTCCGGCTGTTTCGGGTGCTGCGCTTGAGGTCGCGCTGTCAAAAGCCTGCTACTTGATGTTGCAGCTTGAGCAACGTAGTAAACCCTATGGCCTGCGATTACATAGCAAAAATATTAACCCATCCTGTGGCCAGCAACATCTTGAGCGTTGCTTACGCGAGTTGGCATTATGTTAGTGCTGTTAAGCCGCCAGGTGATTCTATCTTTTTGCTTTATTCTTGTGGCAATAATCGGCTTGCTGCAACAGGCTTTACCGCTATGGTACAGCGCCATCTTACTGCTACTGTTGTTATATCGCTGGCCATTGCAGCAAAGCAGCCCAAAAGTAAACAAACTTAAACGTATTAATATTGTTGCCGCCCTGATCCTGTTGCTGCTACTTATCAGCCTCAAGCAGAGCGGTATTTTCCATTTTATGCTGCAAATACTACTGCTTTCGGCAGTCAGCCGGCTGGTACTGATCCGCCAGCGCCATGACAGTCATCAATTGCTGTGGGTACTGTATTTCCTGCTGGCCTGTTGTTTTATTTTTTATCAAAGCATCGTGATAAGTTTGTTTATTCTGGCGTTACTGCTGTTCACCTTGTACAACCATTATCAGCTTTATGCCAGCAAGCAACACCGGGTTCAGTTGCTGCAGCTTGGCAAAGCGTTATTGCTAACCCTGCCTATATGGCTTGCATTATTCTTATTATTCCCCCGTCTGCAACCTTTGTGGCGGATCCCAACAGCAGAATCTGCCATTACCGGTCTGGCAGATACCTTAGACCCGGGCAGTATTGAAAAGCTGGTGCAAAGTGACACCCTGGCGTTTCGGGCTATTTTTAACGGCCCATTGCCTTCACGGCAACAGCTATACTGGCGCGCTAAAGTGTATGAAGATTTTGATGGCCGTAGCTGGACGGTTAATCAGCGATTTGAGCGCAATCAGGCTCGAGGCCCGGTAACGGGCAACAGCGAAACAGATCCCCTTATTCGTTATCAGATCATTGCTGAAGTCAGCAATCAACGTAGCTTATTTTCGCTGGGCGAGCCGTTACAATTTGCCAACACCGTGCGCCCCGCGGCGGCTTACCTGGTTGAAGCCAGGCGGCCGGTAAGCCAGCGTTTAAGTTACCAGCTAACCAGTGTACTAACGGCAATCCCGGAAGATAATGCTACAGAACAACGACTTAACTTACGTACGGCCAGTGCCAACCCCAAAACGGCAGCACTGGCCAGGCAGTTAGCAGCATCAGCAGATTCTGCCACTGCATTAATTGAGCAAATCAGTACCCTGTTTCGCCAGCAGCCATATTATTACAGCTTAAATCCTCCCCGGCTCGGCAATAACAGTATAGATGCCTTTTTGTTTGACACCCGCACCGGTTTTTGTAGCCACTACGCCTCTGCCACTGCGGTATTGTTAAGAGAAGCCGGCATACCCGCCCGGGTGGTAGGCGGATATCAGGGCGGCGTCTGGCACGAGGAACAACAATACCTGGAAGTGCGGCAACGAGAAGCACATGCCTGGATAGAGTACTTTGCTGATGGCCGCTGGCAATATTTTGACCCCACTGCCGTAATAGCGCCAGAACGCGTAATAGCAGGGCTGGACGCCGTATTATCGGCAGACGAGCAAAATCAGTTGCAAGCAAACTGGCGTCGATTCTCAGCCTTTAACTACCTTGGGCAACAATTACTGCATCTCGATTATTACTGGTCAGTTTGGGTGCTGGGCTTTGACGACAGCCAGCAATATAACCTGTGGCAGCAGCTTAAAGCAGCCAGTAAAATACTGGCTATGCTCGGCGCACTGCTGCTCATTGTGATAATACTGTGGTACTGGCAACGGTATCAGCGGCAACCTGCAAAATACGCTGTACCAGTGCAATTAATGCAGCGCCATCTGGCCGGGGTAATAAGCTATAAACCCGCTGGTCAACATCTCAGTCAGTTTATTACCGTGTTAAAGGGGCACAACCCGGCGCAGGCCAGCTTGCTGGACGAACTTGATGGTTTGTATCAACGTGCGCTGTTTGCAGACAACCAACAGGCACTGGCGCAATTAACGTTGTTGTTAAAGCGAAATAGCAAAACACTGGCGAAGTTAAACTGGCCTGACTAAACAGGCCAGTCTGGCACATCCTGCCCTAGCGAGCAGCTAAAATGCGCATTGCGGTTTGAATATGCTCTGCGCAATGCACACCCAAGTCTGTCAGATAGCCACCGTCAGTTTGGGTCAGCAGGCCTTTTTGATGCAAGCGGGCAATGGCAGCCCTGGTTTCGCTGTCTGCGTCTTTATGTACTTTTAAACCTTCCATCTGTGAATCGAGATTGTATAAATTTAAAATTTTTATCTCAGCGTTAAGCTCAGCTGTTACCGGCATAGCATACATCCTCTGTTATTAGCAGCTTCAAGATAGCCGTTATCCTGCAATATTGGCAGCCTTTTTTGCAGAAAATTAACGATTAACCGGCAAAATATCTTCCGCCAGCGCCGGGCTTAACGACATAGCGTCAATTGGTCTTAGCGGTTGCTCCGTTAACTGTTTCAGCAAATATTCAACCCCTGCCGTTAATTGGTTGTCACTGCCATTGAAACTGGCATAAGGCAAATTGCTCACTTCAATATCCGGCGTGACGCCATAGCCCTCAATAATGTAGCGACCATCCATCGCAAACTGAGGAGTCTCGGCCACTCTTGCCAGTCCTTTGTCTGCCAGTTGATTGCGACCTGACAGCCATACACCGGCGCCAGTGGTTCGATTGCCGATAACGGGCCCCAGACCTAAAGCTTTAACCCCGGCGGCAAAGGTTTCACCATCTGAGTAGGTTAACGGATCAATCAGTACCACTAAATGGCCACGAAAGGCCTGCTGCATATTGGTATAGGCTGCACCATGAGTGGGTTGCCAGAATGACCAGGCACGGCGCAGCAGTTTTTCGATGATCCAGCTGTCGATATTACCGCCGCGGTTGCGTCTGACATCAATGATTAAGCCCTCTTTTTGATACTGAGCATAGAACTCACGGGCAAAGCTGGCGATGTCATTACCGCCCATCGCATACAAGTGCAAATAGCCTAAACGGCCATCACTTGCCGTGCTAACCTGTTGCTGATTCTGCTGCACCCAGTCTTGATAACGCAGCATCGCTTCCTGCTGCAACGCAACCGGCTGCACCACTGTTTGCCATTGTTGCTTGCCGCGACTCAGGGTTAATAACACCTGCTTGCCGGCCTGATTACGCAAGTGGTGCGTCAAATCGGCAACATTAGTAATTGCTTTGCCATTTATTGCCACGATCAAATCGTTGACCGCCACCTTTACGCCGGGCTTAGCCAAAGGCGACGCCTGCGCGGGTAACTCTTTATCTGACTGGTAAATATGGGTGATTTTTACGCCCTGGCCGGTACTGGCAAAACGGGCTCCCAAACTGGCGGCATTCGGTTTGGCCGCTGCGGTGCGATATTCCCCACCCCGTACCTGCGAATGCAGGGCGTTTAATTCTCCCATCATTTGTGCCAATACATCGTCCAGTTCATAACGATCGGTTACCCTGGCCAGTAACGGTTGATATTTATCCCGGCTGGCAGGCCAGTCTAAACCGCGCATGCCTTTATCAAACAAAAAATCACGATGCATTAACCAGGCATCGCGAAACATCTGCGCCCACTCCTGTTGCGGTTGCACCTGTAGCTGCCAGGCCGTGCTACTGATTTTAGCCAGGCTAAGATCGGTTGGCATCTTTTCGCCAGCGGCGACAATTAACATATCGCCGCTATTATTCTCACCCTGTTTGCGGATAAACAACTTATCACCCGCAGTACCTAACTGATAATCAGCCACATCAGTGCTAAAGGTTGTCAGCTTAGCCCCCTCGGCACTTAATTTAGCCTGTTTAAGCTCAGCGCTGCGACCGCCTGCGGCTCTGCTCAGCACATATAAACGCTCTTTGTTCAGGCTAAGTTTGCTGTAGTTGTCTGCTGGTAATGGTACTTGCCACAACCGGCTGCTTAAGCCAGACCAGTCTACCGGTTTGGCATGCTTAGCATTGCGTGCTGCTTTGGCGGCGCTGTCATCACAAATACTCAGCTCCTGCGGTGGCGCAAAAGCAAAGCAGGCTTGTGGCTGCAGGCTTAGGGCATAAATTTCACCGCGTTTATCAAACATCGGACCCAGGTTGCGGTCGCCCCACGGGCTGGATGGCGTGGCCGTAAACTGCCGGTCAGATAGAAAATACAGCCATAAGCTATCGGCACTAAATGCCGGCGAATAAGACGGGTATTTGTCACTGGTCAGCACTGCAGATTTATCGTCAGCCAGACTATACAGCACCACCTGGCTGCGCGGCCTTTGCTGATGATTCAGGGTAAATGCCAGCAGTTGGCTATCGGCAGACCAAACCACCTCCTGATAGGGCGAGTGACCATGGCCCAGCTGGTATATACGTTTATTGGTATTTTTATCCAGGTCAAATAACCAGAGATCACCATTTTTATCGTCATGCACCAGGTAACGGCCATCTGGTGATAAATGCAAGCCCCAGCGAAATACTGTGCCATCCCGGGTTAATTGTTTGGCATTGGCAGCGCCGTCACTGGCAAAACGCCAGATCTCATTTTCACCACTGCTATCGTTTATCGCATAGACCCATTTACCATCCGGGCTGCTGATAGCATTACGCGAGCGACTGCCTTGTGCCGTATGGATCTGGCTTAAACGCCTAGCTCCGGTGCTGGCCACGGCTACCTGGCTGCGGGCTGTTAACACTACTTGCTGCTGGGTTTCGTTAAAACTGGCGCTGGTAAGATATTCCAGCGGTTTGTTGATAAAACGTTCACGTTGCTGCACAAAGTCAGAACTTAAGGCGATATCCAGTTGCTCGCTTTGATTGCTGCCTAAATCAAGCTGATATAAATCTGCAGCCAGCTGATAAATTATCCGCCCCTGATCCAGCCTGGCCTGACCAATCCGCCAGTCACTGTGCCGGCTATGTTGTTTTGGATCACTGCCATCTGCGGCCATTGACCAGATGTTGCTATTACCATCCGCATCACTGACAAAATACACTCTGCCCTGCCAGAACATCGGCTGGCTAATCGAGCCCTGATGCTGCGCACTTAACAACCTGGCTTCACTCTTTGAGCCTAATTGCCAATGCCATAGCTGCCCCATGGCGCCACCACGATAAACCTTGCTGTTGTCTCCGGTCAGCTGTAAACCAAAACGGACAAAATACACACTGTTGCTGGCAGGATCGATTACGCCACTGGCCGCATCGGCCAGTGGCAATACCTCGGTAGAAAGCGTAATAGGGTCGAGCAACTTTAGCAGCCAATAGTTTGCCGGCCCAACCCCGCTGTCGGTGGCATATAAAATCCGGCCATCGGCCAGCCACTGCTGAACACGTACCCGGCTGTTTTCAAAGCTGACGCGTTTTGGCTGGCCGCCAGTTACTGGCATCAGGTAAATTTCATCGGCACCATCGTAATTGGCAACAAAAGCCAGCTGGCTGCCATCAGCAGATAACAGCGGCTGGGTTTCCAGATCCGGATGGCTGGTTAGCCGCCGCGCCTGCCGCTCACCCTTAGTATGTTGCCAGATGTCGCCTTCGGCACTAAACAGCACACTGTTATTATGCAGAGCAGGATACCGGTAGTAGCCCTGACTGGCCAAAACGCTGCCACTAAACAAAGTAGTGAGTAACAGCGTCGCCAGCGACAGACGTTTGATTGGCATAGTACAAAGCGCAACTGGGTTCATCAAAGCCTCATTATCTTATTATCAGTATTGCGTAAGACTGATGAAACTAGCAGAAGCTGAGCCTGGCTGCCAGCAATGATACGACCAGCAGCCTGATAGCAGCGCCTGTTAACCGGCTATCAGCGGCCGGCGCTAAGTTGTTCGCTAAGTGCCTGAATACAAAGTGCCACGTTTTCGCGTCTTGCACCGTAGCCCATTAAACCAATACGCCAGGCTTTGCCTGCTAACTCGCCAAGGCCGGCACCAATTTCCAGATTATATTCATGCAGTAAGGTACTGCGCAGCATAGTGTCATCTACTCCGGCAGGAATATAAACACTGTTTAATTGCGGCAAGCGGTAAGGTGCGGCCACCACAAACTCCAGCCCCAGCTTGCTAAACCCGTCAGCCAGTAGCTGGTGCATAGTGCGGTGGCGTTGCCAGGCATGCTCCAGCCCTTCCGCAGCCAGTAGGCACAGCGATTCGTGCAGCGCATATAAACTGTTCACCGGAGCCGTATGGTGATAGCTGCGTTTACCCTGGCCGCTCCAGTACGCCATGACCAGGCTCTGATCTAAAAACCAGCTTTGCACCGGGCTCTTACGCTGCTGAATTTTTGCCACCGCCGTTGCTGAAAAAGATACAGGTGATAACCCTGGCACGCAGGACAGACACTTCTGGCTACCGGCATAAATGGCATCAATACCCCAGTCGTCAACCCGCAGCTCTACTCCGCCTAACGAGGTCACCGCATCGACAATCGAGATACAATCATGCTGTTTAGCCAGTGCACAGAGGGTTTTGGCGTCACTTAACGCTCCGGTTGAGGTTTCAGCATGCACAAAAGCCAGAAAACGGGCGTCAGGGTGCTGTTGAAGCGCCTCTGCCACCCGCTCTGGGCAAACTGGCTCACCCCAGGCGTTATCGACACAAACCGCCACCCCACCGCAGCGCTCAACGTTCTGGCGCATCCGCTCGCCAAAGACACCATTACGACACACAATGACTTTCTCGCCGGGTTCCACCAGGTTAACAAAGCAGGTTTCCATGCCAGCAGAACCGGGGGCTGACACCGCTATAGTCATCGGGTTGGTGGTTTGAAAAGCATATTGCAATAATTGCTTTAGTTCATCCATCATGCCGATAAACAGCGGATCTAAATGCCCTACTGTTGGCCGGGCCTGCGCCGCCAGCACCTGTGGATACACATCTGACGGTCCAGGCCCCATCAGAATGCGGCGCGGTGGATTAAAACTGGTAAATTGCGGCGCTTGTAGCATGATCACTCCAATCGAATAACGTCGTTAACGCATACCTTAGCAAAACTGTCGTTTGATGCCAGTGTTGTTCGGCTATTGCCGTTATTCAAAGGATTAATAGTGCCTGTTTGTAACAACTTTGCAGTATAATGGCCATTTTTGGCACGACATACCCTGTTGGAGCGCACTATGACAACCTTACCCGCCTGCCCTAAATGCCATTCTGCTTATACTTACCAAGATGGTGCCCTGCTAATCTGCCCGGAATGTGGCCATGAATGGACAGTCAATGACAATACCCCAACAGAGAATGCAAACATTCGCGATAGCGCCGGTAATATTTTGCAAGACGGTGATACTGTCACTGTGATCAAAGATCTGAAAGTTAAAGGCAGCTCATCAGTGGTTAAAATTGGCACCAAAGTCAAAAATATCAGGTTGGTTGAGGGGGATCACGATATCGACTGTAAAATAGACGGCTTTGGCGCCATGAGTTTAAAGTCAGAATTTGTCAAAAAAGTGCAGGAATAATATATCGCGTTAATAAAAAAAGCCCCGCTTTGGGGCTTTTTTTTAGTCTTACTGACCCGTGCTGCTTTTTAAAACTCCCGGCTGCTGCGCAGTGCTTCTATCCGTTTTTCCAACGGCGGATGCGTTAACAACAGCTCTGATTTGGCTTTTTTACTGGCAATACCAAAGGCCATCATGCTGCCTTCCAGCCGGCTTTCATGGTTGTTCTTTAGCCGCTCCAGCGCCGCAATCATTTTATTGGGGCCAGCTAATCGCGCCGCACCGGCATCTGCCCGATACTCACGCTGACGCGAGAACCACATTACGATCATGCTGGCCAGGAAGCCAAACACTATCTCCAGCACAATGACGATGCCAAAGTAGGCAATGGTACCCATTTGCTGGTTGTTGTTACGGATCATGCCGGCAATTAAGCGGGCGAAGAAAATAACGAAGGTATTTACTACCCCCTGAATTAGCGTCAGAGTTACCATATCGCCATTAGCCACATGTGATACTTCATGCGCCAAAACGGCCTCTACTTCGTCTTCTTTCATATTACGCAGTAAACCGGTGCTCACCGCTACTAAGGCATTATTCCGGTTCATGCCAGTGGCAAAAGCATTCATTTCCGGAGAGTCGTATACCGCTACCTCAGGCATGCCAATACCAGCCTGCTTTGCCTGGCGCTCTACAGTACGCATCAGCCATTGCTCAGTAGCGTTGCGCGGCTGGGTAATCACCACTGCCCCGGTAGAGCGTTTCGCCATCCATTTTGACAACGCTAAAGAGATAAATGAGCCACCAAAACCAAAAATAGCTGCAAATACCAGCAAGCCGCCAATACTGCCGTGGTCTATACCCAACACGCTGAACACGATGTTCAGCACTATGCTTAGTACCAGAATCACCGCCAGGTTGGTGGCTAAAAATAATACTATTCTTTTCATACTGCTTTACCCCTAAAAAATGTCTGCACTTGATATATGGGCAAAGACCCCGAATTCAATCAAAGGTTGCGACAAAAGTTGTAAGAAAAGATGTCAGTTATGGCTCAATTGATTACACTAGCGCCCTGTTATATCGCGCTGTAAATAAGCGCAAGCAAGGAGTTTTACATGCAGCTTTTGTTATTAAGTAGTTCCCGGGCGCACAACAGTGCTTATCTGGCGCCATATATGCCGTGGCTGGAAACCCAGTTGCAAGGAATAGATGAGCTGTTATTTATTCCCTATGCCGGTGTCACTGTTGCTTATGACGACTACTTGCAGCAAGTGGCTGCAGCCTTAGCGCCCCTGGCCATTAAAGTGAGCAGTTTGCACCAGTTCGCCGATCCGAAAAAGGCGATAACTACAGCCCAGGCCATTGCTGTAGGTGGTGGCAATACCTTTCAGTTACTTCATCAACTATATCAACAAGATATAGTGCAGTTGATTAAGGAACGCGTAACCGCAGGGGTGCCCTATATTGGCTGGAGCGCCGGCTCGAATATTGCAGGCAGCACTATTCGCACTACCAACGATATGCCCATAGTAGAACCGGCCTCATTTGCCGCGTTGAACCTGTTAACGCTGCAATTAAATCCGCATTACAGCGACTTTAAACCAGAAGGTTTTCACGGTGAAACCCGTGATATGCGCTTAGCCGAGTTTATGGCGCTAAACCCCAGCACGCCAATTATTGCCCTGCCAGAAGGCACTGCACTGTTGCGCTCAGGCGATACTCTGACGTTGCTTGGCAATGCTGGTGGTTATCTGTTTAAAGGCGGCGATAAAACGGCAATTGCCGCAAACAGTGATTTATCGCATTTATTGGTTTAATACGGCGAATATACATCGTAGCTGATAAAACGAAGGTTGGAATACAGGCTCAGTCGCCACAGAGTGTCTGAGCGGACGCGCCAGCGGTAGCGAGTTGCTGTGGCGAGCTTAGCCTGTGTTGCAACCTGAAGTCTTCAATAGCTCCTTGACAAGTGTGGCGGCAAGTTGCTGTGGATGCGCTGGGTTGTAAGGTACTACACCCAAACACGGTGCCGGGATCCGTTGTTGTAAATCAGCAATATTCTGTTCTAACAATGCCATGGCCGGGTCAACACAATTGGCTACCCAACCGACCAGGGTGCAGCCACTGCGTGCAATCTCCCGCACCGTTAACATTGCATGGTTTAAACAGCCCAGTTTCATCCCCACAACCAGCAGTACCGGTAGTTGCTGAGCACCAACCCAGTCAGCCAGATAACGTTGTTTGCCAATGGGTAATAACCAGCCACCTGCGCCTTCAATTAACAGCTGTTGCAGCGGCAATTGTTGCCAGTTGGCCAGCGCCCTGTTCAGCATGGTCTCGTCTACCGGGCGCTGTTCGCTTAGCGCGGCCAGATGTGGTGCCACCGCGGCCTGATAACAGATTGGATTCACCACCGCGTAGGGTAACGCGATACCGGAATGGCGCTGCAGAAGTAACGCGTCACTATTTTGCCCATGCTCGTCAGCCCCCGCAGCTATTGGCTTTACCCCCGCTGCCGCAACGCCAAGCTGTGTATAGCCCTGCAGCAGCAAACAGCTGACAAAGGTTTTACCGGCATCGGTATCAGTGGCCGTAATAAACAGCGAGTTAGCGGCCATGTTTTTCTCCACGAATAATCAGTACCTGATAAGTTGCGGGCAAGCCCTCACTGCTGCGGTGCCTTTCATAAGCCGCAGCCAGCTTTTGCCAGTAACCTTTACCGGTTAAACCGGTTTGGCTGCGTCTGGCCAGCTGATTCGCCCCCAGCGCTTTTAACTCTCTGGCCAAGCTTTGCACATCCGGGTAATACAGCGAATAGCAGCGTCGTTCAAATTGCCAGCTAATGTCAGGCAGGTTTTTCGTTGCGCCAATAAGCTCGGCTTCAGCTAAAAAGGAGTGGATATGCGAGTGCTGATCCAAGGTCGCAAACGCCCCCTGCAATTCGTGCAAGGTGCCCTGCACCAGAGTGCTTAACACCAGCTGGCCCCTGGGGGCCAGCACTCTGGCAGCCTCGGCTAACACAGCGGCAGGTTTGGGGCACCACTGCAGCATTAAACTGGAGAACACTTTAGCAAACTGCCCGGCAGCTAACGGTAAAGCTGCCGCATCGGCCTGAATATAGGCCGTGGCTAATTGCTGACTACTGGCCTTGGCTAACATGCCGGCGCTTAAATCTACTGCGCTAAAAGCGTTACAGTATTGGCTGAATTGCGGGTGGATCCAGCCCGGGCCACACCCCAGATCCAGCAGTTGGCCTTGTTGATCAGCGGCTAACATGGCCAGGATAGTCTGTGCCACCTGCTGCTGTAAGCGCGCTGCAGCTTGGTAGCTGTCACAGGCTTTACCAAAACTTGCCGCCACCTGCTTTAAAAAATCGGTTTCGCACAGCCCTTCATCTGTAGTTATATCCTGGCCAATTTCGGCAGCGGCCATCATACTAACTGCCTTAGCTGCTGCACTAACAGCGTAATATCATGCGCGGTATGCTGGCTGCTGAGGGTGATTCTTAAGCGGGCACTGCCTGCCGGCACTGTCGGTGGCCGGATAGCGCTGAGCCAGATTCCGGCCTGTTTTAGCTGATCACTGGCAGCAATTGCCCGCTCGTTGCTACCCAGCAGCATGCCCTGTATAGCAGTATGGGAGCTTAGCAGCGGCAGATCAGCCGCTAACTTGCGGAATAAGCCGATATTTTGCTGCAGTTGCTCACGCCGCCAATTTTGGCTGCGACATAACTCAATACTTTTCAACACCGCTGCGCAAAGTGCCGGCGATAAGGCCGTACTGTAAATATAATGACGGCCAAATTGCTCCAGGTAATCCAGCACCGTTTTACTGCCGGCAATAAAGGCGCCACCAACCCCCAGCGCTTTGCCAAAATTAGCCATCAGGCAAAATAACTCGCTTGTCGCCATACCTTGCGCTGCGGCGCTACCCTGGCCCTCAGGCCCTGATACTCCGAGGCCATGGGCGTCGTCCAGCAGTAAGGGCGCATCGTATTGCTGGCATAGAGCCAGCATCGCCGGTAAATCCGGGCTGTCACCATCCATACTAAACACGCCCTCGGTGACCACCAGCGGCTGCTGAGCCAGCGCCCTTTGTTGCGCCAGCAAACTGTTGAGTGCGCTTAAATCGTTATGGGCAAAGCGTTTGAAATGGGCGTTGCTGTGCCGGGCAGCATCAATTAACGAGGCATGGCTTAACTTGTCCAGTAACAGCACATCCTGCTGATCTGCCAGGGTTAACAACATCGCCTGATTGGCAGCAAAGCCGGACGAAAATAGCAAGGTGCGCTCTACCTCCAACCAGTCACACAGGGTATCGGATAATTGCTGATGCACTTTATGCTGGCCAGTCAGCAGCGGTGAACCACTGCTACCGGCACCATATTTTGCTGCGCCGTCAGCAAAAGCCTGCAGCACTTCGGGTGCAGTCGCCAGCCCTAAATAATCGTTACCTGAAAAATTAAGGTAGTGCCGGCCGTTAACGGTTATATCACGGCCATTGTAGCTATCTAATGTAACCGGATGGCGCAATAATTGCTGCGTAGCACGCTCGTTAAGAGCTTGCTGTAACTGCGTCAGTTTAGCCTGCGCCATTGTTACTGCGCCGCATGATACAGCGGAGGATTAACCTGCTCGTTTATGGCATCGGCTAACGCCAGCTCATGTGCTTCGTCTGACACATCGGCACGTTGCTCAGGTTTAATACCCAGCTTGGCAAACAGCTGCATATCAGCGTTCGCCTCCGGGTTATCAGTGGTCAGCAATTTATCGCCATAAAAAATTGAATTGGCACCGGCAAAAAAACACAAGGCCTGCATTTGCTCATTCATCCGCGATCGGCCAGCGGATAGCCGAACATGGCTTTGTGGCAACATGATCCGCGCGACCGCTATGGTACGGATAAACTCGAAGCCATCTAAATCATCCACGTTTTCCAGCGGCGTACCTTTTACTTTCACCAGCATATTAATTGGCACACTTTGCGGGTGCTCCGGCAAATTAGCCAGTTGCATTAACAATGCCGAGCGGTCATTGGCACTTTCACCCATGCCAACAATACCGCCGCAGCATACCTTCATGCCGGCATCACGCACATGGCTAAGAGTATCTAACCGGTCCTGATAGCTGCGGGTGGTAATAATTTCACCATAAAATTCCGGTGAGGTATCCAGGTTATGGTTGTAGTAATCCAGCCCGGCTCCAGCCAGCATTTGCGCCTGAGTGTTATCGAGCATGCCAAGCGTCATACAGGTTTCCAGCCCGAGCTCTTTTACGCCTTTTACCATTTCGATAATGTATGGCATATCGCGCTGTTTTGGGTTGCTCCAGGCGGCGCCCATACAAAAGCGGCTGGCGCCCTGCGCCTTAGCTGCCGCAGCCTGAGTTAATACTTTTTCTACTTCCAGCAGCCGCTCCCGCTCCAGGCCTGTATTATAATGGCCACTTTGCGGGCAGTATTTACAGTCTTCTGCACAAGCGCCGGTTTTAATCGACAGCAAGGTGCTGATTTGCACTTCATTCGGCGTGAAGAACTGGCGATGAATACTTTGCGCCTGGAACAATAAATCGTTAAAAGGTAACGCATAAAGTGCGTTAACTTCAGCGAGGGTCCAGTTATGACGAACGTCCTGGGTAGCAGCAGCTTGCATAGGGTGTATCCATTGTTGTTATGCGGTTTTTCGGCTAGTCTAACCGCCGGTTGCCACTTGTCAACGCTGACCACGCCATAAACTTTACTACTGGTTATTATATGAGCATAAATTTACAGTTTGATCGCGACCACATCTGGCATCCCTATACCTCAATGCTAAATCCATTGCCGGTTTATCCGGTAGTGCGGGCCGAAGGCTGTGAGCTAATTCTGGAGAATGGCCAGCAGCTGATTGATGGCACCTCGTCCTGGTGGGCCGCGGCACACGGCTATAATCACCCGGTATTAAATGCCGCAGTAACGGAGCAGTTGCAGCAGATGGCTCATGTGATGTTTGGTGGTATTACCCACCAGCCAGCGGTTAGTTTATGCCAGCAATTAGTTGCTATAACGCCAGCAGCGTTAACTAAGGTATTTCTGGCCGACAGCGGCTCTGTTGCAGTAGAAGTGGCTATTAAAATGGCGCTGCAATACTGGCTGGCCAGCGACACACCGGCAAAAGCCAAACTGGTAAGCTTGCGCAAGGGCTATCATGGCGACACCTTCGCGGCAATGGCGGTATGCGATCCGGTTGACGGCATGCACGACATGTTTGCGGCAACGCTACAGCAGCATTACTTTTTGCCCGCCCCGCAAAGTGCTTTTCACGACGAGTTTAACCTGGCTGATATGGCGCCTTTAGCCGCACTGCTGGAGCAACAGCATCAGCAGATTGCCGCCCTTATTCTGGAGCCGGTTGTGCAGGGCTATGGTGGCATGCGCTTTTATCATCCGGAATATTTGCGTCAGGCCCGCGCCTTGTGTGATCAGTACCAGGTGTTACTGATTGCCGATGAAATAGCCACCGGCTTTGGCCGTACCGGCAAACTGTTTGCTTGTGAACATGCCGGGATTACCCCCGATATTATGTGTCTGGGTAAAGCACTCAGCGGTGGCTATATTACCCTGGCAGCAACATTGTGCACCGATGAAGTGGCCCGGGGTATAAGTCAGAGCGCGGCCGGAGGCTTAATGCATGGCCCGACTTTTATGGCGAATCCACTGGCCTGCGCGGTGGCCAATGCCAGTGTCAACCTTATCCGCCAAAACAACTGGCCGGCTCAGGTCTGTGCAATTGAACAACAATTGCAGCGGGAACTGGCACCATGCAAAACAATAGCTGCAGTAAAAGACGTCCGGGTACTGGGTGCGATTGGCGTGCTGGAAATGCAGCAAAAAGTAAATGTTGCAAAATTACAGCAGCAGTTTGTTGAACTGGGCGTCTGGATCAGGCCATTTAACAATCTTATTTATATTATGCCGCCCTTCATTATTAACCAGACACAGTTGTCTAAACTCAGCTCCGCTATGGTTAAAGTAGCAAAAGCTGTTGGCACAACTTAACGTACGATATAAAACAGCATGCCACTGGCACTAAGCAGCAACAAAATAATATTAAAATGTAAGTGATCGCCACGGCGCTTTAAACGCAGCCGGTTTAACAGCAAACTGGCAACACTAACTAACACGCAGCCCCATAGCAAATAAACCAGCCAGAAAGTTAAGCGGGGCCGCCAGTAATCGCGAATATCCAGCCCCAGATAACGAACTAAGCCCGAGTCCATTTCTGGCCGGGCATAATGGCTCACCACCAGCGCCACAAAAAAAAGCAGCCAGGCGGTAATTGCCAGGTATTTAAATGCCCGACAAAGTAAATCAGGGCCTTCTCTGCGCTCAAAATCGGGTCCTCCCTGGCGATGTGCCGTCATTTTTGGCTTCCTTCCACTTTTTACTTGTGTTCAGCTTCTGGCAAAGTATGATTACAGCTTTCATAAATATAGCCTAGTTATAACACCATCTGGAGTTTGTTGCATGACGCATGCCGTAGTTAAAGATGTGTTGGCCGGTAAATACAGCACCGGTTCACAGATCACTGTAAAAGGCTGGATCCGCACCCGTCGCGATTCTAAAGCCGGTATTTCTTTTTTAGCTGTGCACGATGGCAGCTGCTTTGATGCGGTGCAGGCTGTTGCACCATCAGATCTGGCTAATTATGAAAATGAAATTAAACGCTTAACCACAGCCTGTTCGGTTATTGTTACCGGTACCGTTGCCCGCTCTGAAGGGCAAGGCCAGGCATTTGAAATTCAGGCACAAGACGTGACCGTGGTTGGCTGGGTCGAAAATCCGGATACTTACCCGATGGCACCGAAGCGCCACAGTATGGAATACCTGCGCGAACAGGCCCATTTGCGCGCCCGTACCAACGTTATGGGCGCCGTTACCCGGGTTCGGCATTGTTTGGCTCAAGCTGTACACCGCTTCTTTCACGAGCAAGGTTATTACTGGATCAGCACGCCCATTATTACCGGCTCTGACACCGAAGGTGCCGGTGAAATGTTCCGGGTCAGCACCCTTGATTTGGAAAACTTACCGCGCACCGCTCAGGGCAAGGTTGATTACAGCCAGGATTTCTTCGGCAAAGAAACCTATCTGACCGTTTCTGGCCAGTTAAATGGCGAAACTTATGCCTGTGCTATGTCAAAGATTTATACCTTTGGCCCCACGTTTCGGGCTGAAAACTCTAACACCAGTCGTCATTTAGCAGAATTCTGGATGATAGAGCCGGAAGTGGCCTTTGCTGAATTGAAAGATATTGCCCAGCTGGCAGAAGATATGCTGAAGTATGTGTGTAAGGCCGTACTGACTGAACGCGCCGATGATATGGCCTTTTTCGCCGAGCGGATTGACCCGACCGCGGTCACCCGGCTGCAACAATTAGTGGACTCATCCTTTGTTCGGATGGACTACACCGACGCTATCGAGATCTTAAAAACCTGCGGCAAAACTTTCCAGTACCCGGTGGAATGGGGTGTTGATCTGCAGTCTGAGCACGAACGCTACCTGGCAGAAGAACATGTTGGCGCGCCTATTATTATGCAAAATTACCCGAAAGACATTAAAGCTTTTTATATGCGCTTAAATGACGATGGTAAAACGGTAGCCGCGATGGATGTCCTGGCTCCCGGTATTGGTGAAATTATCGGCGGCAGTCAGCGGGAAGAACGCTTAGAGCATTTTGACAAGCGGCTGGACGAGATGGGTCTGAACAAAGAAGACTACAGCTGGTATCGGGACCTGCGCCGTTATGGCACTGTGCCGCACTCGGGTTTTGGCCTGGGCTTTGAACGTCTGGTTTCTTATGTCACCGGCGTAGGCAACGTGCGCGATGTTATCGCATTTCCTCGTACCCCAGGCAATGCCGACTTCTGATCAAAACGTTTGATAAAAAGCGGCCTCAATTGAGGCCGCTTTTTTTAATTTGCCGGACAATCGTTAAAACTGGTAGCTAAGTTCAATGCCAAGCTGACGGGCTTCACCCCGTAATTGGGTGATGGCCCCCAGCGCCGCAATAGAGTCAAATTTCAGTTCTGTATACTGCTGATTAAAAATGTTTTTCCCCCAAATGGCTAATTCGAGATCTGCCGTTAACTGCCAACCCAGCCGGCCATGCCATAAACGATAACCAGCCTGGCGGGTATAGTCCGATTCATACTGATCAAAAAATACCGACGATTGATAATCCACACCCAGTTGCCACAACAAGCGGCCCCGGCTTAATGATTGCTGATATTGCATGGCGGCGCCAAGCGTCCACTTTGGTGTAAAAGGTAAGCGGCTGTTGGCTACAAACATCTCACCTTCGCGGTATTCACCTAATTTGGCAGTAGGTATATAGCCCAGCGCCAGGCGCAGCTCAAGTTGCTGATTGGGCTGATAACGCCACTGCGATTCAAAACCAAATATTTTGCCGTCACCGGCGTTTTTCAGCACATGGTAAGGTGCAACACCACTACTGAAATTAACAAAGGTTTGCTGATCCTGATAATCATAATAAAAGGCTGCCATATCCCAGCGTAACTGATCATTGGCAGAGCGCCAACGACTACCAACCTCAAACGCATCCAGATACTCCGGGCCATAGGCTGAGTTTGCCGCTTCTTCAGGACTCGTGGCAAAGCCACCATTGTAACCACCGCTTTTATACCCTCTCGAATAGCTGTAATAGAGCATATGCTGTTGGGTTAGCCGCTGATTAAGGGCAAGCTTACCTGTCCATTGCGTATCGGCAACCTCCCCGTTTAGATCCCATAATTGTGGCAGATAAAAGGCCACAGTGTCCAAATCACTGCGTGCCCGGTAGCGGGTGCTTTCATCGGTCAGCCGCAAACCGGCAGTCAGCGTAAGCCGGGAGCTTAATGGCTGCTCCAGCTGGCCGTATCCGGCCACTGATTTATTTTTCAGGCTATTGGCATAAAAAAACTGGGCTGGCACGGCGGCTAATTCAGGAACTGCGCGAAAATCCCGGAACAAATCCAGGCTATTGTTCTGGATCAGTTCTTCCTGCAAATAAAACAGCCCAGCCGTCCAGAATCGTGTGCCCTGCTCCCAGTAAAACGTCAGCTCCTGACTGAAAAAATCACTGTTGGAACCAAGCCTCCCTTCAATAAACTGACCAGGGCCATCGGCATCCCACAGGTGGGTTCGGTTAAAAGATTTATAAGCACTGACAGATTTTACTGTGAATTGCGGGCTGAATTCACGGCTGACATGAATACTGCCACTCCAGCTATCGGTGCGATTACGTTTGTCAAAAGTATTGGCGGCAGTAGTCCAATAGTCATCGCTTGGTACGCTAAGACCAAACGCATCAACACACTGTCTGCTTCCCACCAAGCCGGGTGGGCATAACTCAGCCGCTGCCAGATCACTGAACACCCCTGCATTATATACCGGTTTAGGTACACCCTGCCAGTGCTCCGACGATAGCCGGAACAGCAGTTCCCAATCCTGCCAGCGGCTGCTAAGCAGCAGGCGGAAACTGGCTTGCTCCATACCCGCAGTTGGCGCACCGGGCATTATATTCTTCATACTGTACTGATAATCTTGCCAGTTAAAGGCAAATCGCAGCGCGGTATCATCGTTTATCGGCGTATTAATCGCCCCTTGGGTCCGATAGTGTTGCTGCTGGGCAACACTGGTGCGAATATAGCCACCAAACTCTGCTTCAGGCATAGCTGACATCAGCAACACAGCCCCGCCTGTGGTATTACGACC
Organism: Arsukibacterium ikkense; assembly: GCF_000987775.1. Lineage (GTDB taxonomy): Bacteria > Pseudomonadota > Gammaproteobacteria > Enterobacterales > Alteromonadaceae > Alishewanella > Alishewanella ikkense. The sequence goes on along the minus strand of NZ_LAHO01000003.1, from coordinate 12,150 downwards.
GAATAGTGTACCTTGTGGCCCGCGCAGGATCTCAATCCGGGCCAGGTCGTACAGTTGGCTGCTTAAAAAGCTGGCTCCGCCGCTGACTATGTCGTCGCTGTAAATAGCAATGGGTGATATGGTAGAGGTGTTGTAATCAAACATACCGACACCCCGCATTGTCAATGCCGGTGTAGTACCTTCTGCCGCCGCGTTACTGGCGGTAAAATTAGGTGATAAGGCAGCCAGCTCTACACTGTCTTTAAGCTGGCGCTGCTGTAAATACTCGCCATCAACAATGGTAACAGCAACAGTTACATCATAAATGTCCTGTAATCGGCGCTGGGCGTGAACTTCAATAACTTCCAGCGGTTGCATCACTGTTAACTCTTCGTCAGCTGTCGCCAATACACCAAAGCTTGCGCCAATGATAATGCTGTACAAACCAACAGGAAGCGCTTTGCTATATTGCATGCTGTGATATCCAGAACAGTTGTTCATACGGCTACTGACAGTGCAGCTTGGCTAATGTACAGGCGTATAAACGTGTTAATGGCAAAATAGTATCGGATAGTACGCTACGGTACAAACAGAATATACGTACAAACTGCTGAGCTACCAGCCTTCAAAAGACTTTATTCTTACGAGCTAACCTACTAAGCTAAGCACAGCAGTTAATAAGTCTGGTAGGATAAGATGCTCAAGTTGTCGCAATTCAATGAGTTAACCGAGCTTCCTGCCCTGGGCCCTGCCCACCGGTTATTCAGCGCCACGGCGCCGGACCTGCGCAAAGTTTATATTCAACAGCAGCCTCTTAGCAGCCTATCCAATAACGACAATGGTCACCCTGAGCACACAACGTCTTCCTGGCTGGCGCAGGCCAGTGCAGTATTTGATCAAGGTGGTTATCATTATCGGGTAATACCTGTGCAGCATTACACGCACGGCTTTGCAGATATGACAACAGCCGTTCGCCAGCAGCAGGTCTGTGTGCTTACTGTACTTCATAGCCTAATGCAACTGCTGCAGCGAGTTCACCAGGCCGGCTATATTCTGGGCGAGTTAAAAGCGGAAGCGCTGTATTGGTCAGCCACCGGTGATCAGGTGTGCTTACTTGATTGCCGGTTTGCGTCTAATGTCAGCAGAGTACATCCGCTGCAGGTGAAAAATGAACTGGATATAGCGATGTTGCGCACCCTGGCACCAGAAGCTACTGGCAGGGTTAACTGTCCGCTGGACCAGCGCGCCGATTTATACGCTTTAGGGATACTAAGTTACGCGCTGCTGTCTGGCCGCTTTCCTTTTGAAGAACAGCAACCACTGGCTTTAGTGCATGCCCATATAGCCAAAAAGCCTACAGCCCTGACAGAACTGGATGCCACAACCGATACCCGGGTTGCAAGAATCATTGAAACCTTGTTAAACAAAGACCCGAACGACCGCTATCAATCGATTAAAGGTGCCTTGCGGGATCTTGAGTATTGCATAAACAATACCGCTGCCACCGACAATACCCCCTTCTTGCCATCGGTTTACCTCGGGGTCAACCAGTTGCCTTTTGCAGATAAGCTATATGAGCGAGCGGCAACCTTGCAGTTGCTGGAACGAACTCTGGAGCAAAGCCATCTTGGCCGTGAGCTGCAGGTCGTCGCTGTACAAGGCTACTCTGGTTCCGGCAAAACCAGTGTTATCAAACAACTGCACCCGTTAACCCTGAATGGCCATACGTTTTTTGTACAGGGAAAACACGATCAGTACTTACAAAATGCATTATTCACCGGGCTGAAAAGTGCCCTGGAACAATTGGCCGAGGCCGTTTTACAAGAACCGGAAGCCGAGCTTAAACAGTGGCAACAACGACTACAACTGGCCGCTGGAGAAGATGCCCATTTGCTGACATCGCTGGTGCTTGAATGGCACCCCATCCTTTGCCCCGCTGCCAGCTGCTCTGTTATTGCTGCGACGGGTAATCAGAGCCGGTTTAACCAACTGTTACTGCGTATTTTTCAGGTATTTGCTGAACACAATCGTACACTGGTGTTATTTCTGGATGATATGCAATGGGCCGACCGGGCGACCCTGCGCTGGCTCGAACTGCTGGCAACCCAGGGCAACAGCGGGCGCATCATGCTGGTGCTGAGCTTTCGCAATAATGAAATTCACGCCTCTCATCCTTTACAGTACACGTTGGACGCCATCGGCCAAAGTGCGGCGACGTTGCAACATATTTCGATTAACCCTTTGTCAGATAAGGCAATAATGCAGTTACTGACAGACACCTTGCAACACAAAGCTGACGCATTACAGCCCCTGGCTGACATATTGATCCAGAAAACCAGTGGCAATCCTTTTTATCTGAAACAATTTCTGCTTAAGCTGCATCATGACAAACTGCTGTATAGTGATGCAGACGGCATCTGGCATTGGCAACTCAATAACATTGCCAGGCAAAGCATGAGTGAACATCACGCTGAAGTTGTGGCACAGCGGCTACAGCAGTTTAGCGCCCAAGTGCAGCAGTTGCTGAAACTGATTGCCTTACTTGGCGATGAAGCTACTATTGATATTCTTGCCGGCATTTGTCAGTGCAGCGCAGTTGAGTTAGAGCAGCAACTGAGCGGGCCTGTTAATTCCGGCCTGCTAATTGCTTTTACCACCCCGGATGGTCAACACCTTAGCTATGTCCATTTTAGTCATGATAAATTACAACAAGCAGCCTTTCAGCTGACATCCAGCCAAAGCGAACAACAATTGCACGCCAGCATAGCCAGTTACTATCTGGAACAGCTACCCACAGCAGCATTGCAACAGCAACATATTTTCAGTTTTATTACCCATTTAAATGCCGCAGGCCCCCTTAACCCAGTTGAACCCGGCCCAGAAAAACGGCTTGAATTTAACCTGATGGCCGCCCATAAAGCGCTGACAACCAATGCTTACGACACCGCTCACAGCTATTTTGAACAGGCGCGGCTGCTGCTTACACACCAGCCGCAGGCGGCTGATACTGAGCCTTATCGGACAGTTTATGCCGGCCTGGCTCAAAGCAGTTACCTGACCCAGGACACCACGCAAGCGTGGTACTGGTGCCAGCAACTGGATAAGTTGCCCCTTAACCTACTGCAACGAATGGAGAACTGTCAGCAGAAAATTCTGATCCTGTTTGCACAGAATCAACTTGACGCGGCCTTTACAGCCGCAGCTGACGTGCTGGCAGAGATTGGTATCGACATTAGTGTTAGTGAGCAAATCATCAGTCAGTACCCGCAGATACTGACCATGTACAGTACAGATAATATTGCCGCCTTAGTCGACAAGCCCGCCCTTGAGGATGTGCAGTTACTACAGGCGATGGAAATATTGGGAACCTTATTCACCGTGGCCTATATTGTCAGCCCGCTGCACTACATGACTGTCACCTACCATCTGGTTAAACTTAGCTTGCAACGCGGTAACAGTGCATCTTCGGCGCTCGGTTATCTGGGGCATGGCATGAATCTGGTGGCGGCATTTGGTCAGTATCAGGCCGCCTTACAATTTGCCGATCTTGCGCTTAGCGTCAATCAGCATTATCAGGGCAAATTTCAGGGCCAACTGCACTTTCAGCGCGCTGCCGCTATTTTGCCCTGGAACGGCCCACTACAACATGCTATCCAGGCGCTGGATGACAGTTTTATTCAGGCATTACGTGATGGCAACCTGGAATATGCAGCCCATTCTGTGCTGTTCGGCAGTTTTTACCGGGTACTCAGCGGCCAGCCATTAGCCCAGGTAGCAAAACATGGTGAGCGTGCTATTCAGTTCCTGACGGAAAAGCAATTTCCGTACAATCTTGAGTTTACCCAGATTTGGCAACAACTTACCCTGAACCTTTGCAGGCCAACTGACTCTGCCCTGTTACTGGAAGGCGAGGCATTCGCCGAAAGCCGCCAGCTGCCCTTGCTGCAGCAAACCAACAACCATACTCTTTTATTTTGTTACCACAGTATCAAACTGATGCTGGCCTCTTTGCTGGATAACGATGAGCTGGCACTGCAGCATATTCAGGCAGCTGAGCCGTTAAGTAATGTTGCTCTGGCGTTGTATCATCAGACTGAATATTTTTTTTATGCAGGCCTGACCTATAGCCGATTGCTACAACGCCAGACTAAAAAAACCAGTAGCAAAGCGCAGCACTGGCAGCAACAACTCAGTAGAATCCTGCAGATGTTTGAAGCTTGGGCAACCTCAGGCCACGCCAATCATCTGCATAAAGTCGAGCTGCTGCGAGCAGAACAGGCAGCGCTGGCGCAACAGACTGATGCCTGGCAATACTATCAGCGCGCAATCAGCCATGCCGAGCAACAGGGCTTTAGTCATCATGTTGCTATAGCCCATGAGCGTGCGGCAGATTACTGGCAACAAATGGACCATGCTGCTTTTGCCGCAGAACATAGACGTAGCGCTATGCACTATTATCAACAATGGCAAGCCAACACTAAAGTTGAACAGTTACAAGCAAAATATCCGGAGTTGCAACTGTTGGTGCAGCCTTCTGCAACGGTTACCGCAGACCGCCAGCTTGATTTGGTGTCCATTTTTAAAGCGTCTGAGACACTCAGTGGTAAGGTTGATCTGACAGCCTTTCTTAATACCATGCTGCACATCATGGTAGAAAATGCCGGGGCGCAGCATGGTTGCCTGTTATTCTCGATTGAACAAGAAGATTTAGTACTGCAGGCCACCACCAGTGCGGCGTTAGCGGCCCCGCCCGCCGCCCTGTTAAATCTGGTTCGACGCAGCGGCAAAGCAAGACTTTATAACGATACCCGTCAGGAGCCGATGCTCAGCAGTGCTTATGCCGCTGGTTCAATGCCCGCGTCGATGCTATCTATCCCTATTGCTATTAATGGCGTATTCCGAGGTGTGTTGCATTTACAACATAACGATATGACCGGCGCTTTTACACAGGAACGGGTCCAGGTGTTACAGCTGTTGGCCAACCAAACGGCCATTTTATTTGAAAATACCCGCTTGTCACAGCAACTGGCAGAAGCCAATAAAAACCTTGAGCAGAAAATCACGGCACGCACCAGAGAATTAGCGCAGGCCAAATTAAAAGCTGAAGCCGCAACGGAAGCCAAGTCTGCGTTTCTGGCCAGAATGAGTCATGAAATTCGTACCCCGATTAATGCTGTTATCGGTTTAAGCCAGCTAGCCAGTAAACGGGCCGCGGATCACGAGCAGGTAGATTTACTCAGTAAAATTAAGGGTTCAGGGGAGATGCTGTTAAGTCTGGTGAACGATATTCTCGATTTCTCGAAAGTCGAGGCGGGTCAACTGACTCTGGAACAAACCAGCTTTGCCATTAACCAAGTGGTGCAGCAGGCCATCAATATGACGGCCTTAAAAGCACACAGCAAGGGTTTGGAGTTAGTGGCTGATGTGTCGGCCGATATTCCACAACAACTAGTCGGCGACCCGCTACGGATCCAGCAGCTACTGATAAACCTGGTAAATAATGCGGTTAAATTCACCGAAAAAGGGTCTGTTTGTATAATGCTGCATGGCAACAAAACGACCGGGCGGCAGTATCAGCTGCATGGATCAGTTACCGATACCGGCATTGGTATGAGCGAACAGCAACAAAAACGTTTGTTTAGGTCATTTCAGCAGGCAGATGATTCTATTACCCGCAAGTATGGCGGCTCTGGTTTAGGCCTGATCATTTGTAAACAACTATGCGAACTGATGTCTGGCGAGATCTGGCTGGAAAGCGAAGCGGGCTATGGCTCAACATTTTATTTTACGCTTGGCCTGCAGCTTCCTGAGTATTACCACCCGACCGACAAGCAAGTCCTGACAGCAAAACCGCGTGTAAAAGCGCTGGTTGTTGATGATATGGCACTTACCAGAATGGTATTACTAAAGCAGCTGGATGAACTGGGTATTCAGGCGGAACAAACCGATAATGGCCAGGACGCTATTAACAAAGTCGCACAAGCGGAACAGGATCAACAACCTTACGACTTTATTCTGATGGACTGGCGCATGCCGCAAATGGATGGAATTGAAACAGCAAGGCAAATTCAGCAACAACTTGGTAGCCGTTCGCCAAATATTTTGATGGTGTCAGCCTATGATACCGCCGTAGCCAGAGCAGCGTTGAATCAGGTTCACATTGAGCATTTTCTGGAGAAGCCGGTTAGTTACACTATGTTGCTGGACGCCATTGGACCATTATTGTTTGACGTAAGGCCCACCAGCCCGCGCATAGCACAAGTTGCCACACAGGATGTTGTGCCCGATCTTAGCACCAAACGGATCTTGTTAGTTGAGGATCACGCAATAAATCGCCAGGTAGCACTTGGTTTTCTGCACGAAACGTCTGCCGACGTTGATATTGCAGAAAACGGTGCCGCCGCGCTTAGCAAGCTACAACAACAGCATTACGACCTGGTGTTAATGGATATTCAGATGCCAGAAATGGATGGCTTAACCGCCAGCAGGTTGATCCGGCAACAGTTACTATTAACCGAATTGCCCATTATCGCCATGACAGCTCATGCCATGGCTGAAGACATTGAAAAAAGCCGGCTGGCCGGCATGAATGCCCATCTGACCAAACCGATTATTGCCGAACAATTGTATGCCACCTTGCAACAACAGCTGCAGATACCGGTTAAACTGTTTCCTCATAAGACGTTGCCTGTATTAACGGCTGAGGTATCACAGGATCCGCTGCAGCTGGATGAAGCCAGAGCCCGCGCAAATCTGGGCGCTCAGGCCGCATTGTATCCCAGTTTACGGCATATCTTCCTGAACGAGCACAAGGCCTTAGCCGATAAGCTGCAAAATCAACTGCATAGTCATGATTTTGATGCGATCAGCCGGGCAATGCATTCGCTAAAAGCCGCCGCGGCTTATGTTGGTGCTTTTGCATTTGCTGAGCATTGTGGCCAGGTAGAAACCCACTTGCGCTGTGGCAGGCCAGATAAGGCCGAGATCGAGCTGGCAATCCATTCACTGAGAAAGTTAATTGAACAGCTTTCGCAGCAAACCGATAGCGACAAGCCAGCAATGCTGCTACCGTTTAACCAGCAACAGCTAAACTTAGAACTGCAGCGGTTATTGCCGATGTTGCAGCAGTCTGATTTCGACGCTGAAACCCAGCTTGAACACCTGACAGAACTGACTGCAAATAGCGATTATGCTGCAGATATAGCGGCATTATATGAGAGTGTCAATCAGATTGAATTTGAAACCGCAACCGGACAATTGCTTGAATTACTGACTAAACTGGCCGCGCAGCACGCTGGCCAGGAGTGATAAGACTATGACGACAAGCCCGCCTTCCCGCCAACAGGTTTTGATCATCGATGATCAGAAAACCAATTTAAAAATCCTAGGTGATATTCTGCGCCCGGACGTTGATATTATGCTGGCGCAATCAGCTGAGCAGGGTTTGCGCAAGGCGATAACCTTGCAGCCAGATTTAATCCTGCTGGATGTAATTATGCCGGAAGTTGATGGTTTTGAACTAATCAAAAGCCTGAAACATCATGCCCAAACCAGTGCAATTCCGGTTATTTTCATTACCGCCCTAAGTGATACTAATCATGAAGAACAAGGCTTGCGTTTAGGTGCCTGTGACTACATTTATAAGCCGTTCCATGCTTCTATCGTCCAGGCTAGGGTAAGATTACATTTACAACTGGCGAGGCAGCGCAAATTACTGGAGCAACTGGCGCATATTGACCCCTTAACCGGTATCGCCAATCGCCGCAAGTATGATCAGGTATTGCAGCAACTCTGGCGTACCGCTATTCGTCAGCACAGCAATTTAGCCATCATCATGCTCGATATTGACCATTTTAAAGAATATAACGATCACTATGGCCACGCCGCTGGCGATAAAATATTGTTTCAGGTTGCCAGCAGCCTGAAACAATCATTGCGACGGCCCAATGATTTTATTGGCCGCTATGGTGGCGAAGAATTTGTCATTCTGCTGCCTGATAGTGATGAAGCGGGCAGTAAACAGCTGATTGAACACTGTTTAACAGAGATAAAACAATTACAGCTGGAGCACGGTTATTCACCGGTAAGTGAATACATTACCCTAAGCGCAGGAGGTATCTGTTGGCCAGCTGCTCAGGACGCGGAATTAAGCGATATTCTCAAACGCGCAGACGATATGCTGTACCAGGCCAAGCAGCAGGGCAAAAACCAGCTGCTGTGGCACCCCACTCCAGCTTAATGCGCTTTATTAATGTCGTTAAAAGTATGAAAAGAACGCTTCAGGATCAGGATCATTACGCATAGGTGAGTTGCCTGCCGCCGTGCCGAGATACAAGAAGCCAACAATCTCATCGTCTTCCCCGACATCCAACGACTGCTTGACGAAATCCTGCTGGGCGTAACTGCCTGTTCGCCATATACCACCAAAACCTTGGGCAAACGCGGCTTGTTGCATTGCCATTACCGCACAACAGGCCGATTGCACTTGCTCCTGCGCCGGTACTTTAGCGTGCTCAGTCACCTTGGCAATACAAACAATAACCATTGGCGCCCGCAGCGGTAATTGCCTGGCCCGCTCGTGCATTTCTGCAGAAATAGCGGGCGCATCTTCAATAGCGGCTTCGGCAAATACATCGCCTAACCGGTTTAGGGCGTCTTTACCGGTGACAATAACAAAGCGCCAGGGTCTTAAACCACCATGGTCGGGTACCTTGAGTGCTGCGCGCTTAATCAGCTCCAGCGCTTCGCCAGAGGGTGCCGGCTCAGTTAAACGCGGGCTGGAATAGCGGGTCGTCAGTAGTGTCAACGCATCCATAATGTAACCTCAGTAAACCTCTTCGTTATCAGGCTAGCAAAGATTAACCCGTTAGCACATGATAAAATGTCATCACGCCAGTTGTTTGCTCAGTGTCTGGCCATTTTGCACAAATAATAACGATATTTGCCGCTTTTCAGACCGCTACAACGCCAGCTGTGCCTGGCGATACAATGCCAGATACTGGATGCTGGCTTCAACCCAGCTAAAGCTTTGAGCCATAGCGTTTTGTTGCACCTGACGATACGCGGCCGGCTTCTGGTATAGCGCCAACGCCTGACGTAACGCTGCCAATAATGCCGCCGCGGTTGGCTCAGTAAAGCCAATACCCGTTGCCTGAGAGTCCGGCCACGGCACTACGGTGTCTTTTAAACCCCCGGTTAATCGCACCAGTGGCAAGGTGCCATAGCGCAAACTGTATAACTGGTTTAAACCGCAGGGTTCAAACAAACTAGGCATCAGGAAAAAGTCGCCTGCCGCTTCTACCTGATGAGACAGCGGTTCATTAAAGCCTTCAATAAACCGGAATTTATCTGGAAACATCACGGTTAACTGATGCAATTGCTGACAATAGTGAGCTTCGCCACTGCCGACGATCAGCACTTGTACCGGGTAATTGCTCAGTAATTGCTTCAGCGCCGGGATCAAAATATCGTAACCTTTCTGGCCCGTTACCCGGCTTACCGCCACCAGTAATGGTACATCGCTGACCGCTAGCTGATAATCCTGCTGTAACTTGTTTTTACAAAGGGCTTTGCCGGTTAAATCGCCGGCATGATAATTTGCAGGCAAGGCGCTATCTGTCGCCGGATCCCATAACTGATAATCACAGCCGTTTAAAATGCCACTGAAATCAGCCTGCCGCTGCTGATAGCAGCTGGCCAAACCGTTAGCCGCAGGTTCGGATAATAGCTCATCGCGATAGCCTTTGCTTACCGTGTTAACTTTTGTGGCGTACTGCAAACCCAGCTGCAAAAAATTCACGCTGCTGTGGTACAACGGTAAATCCAGTTGCGCCGCCCAGAAGGGCTCACATTGTTGCTGATATGCGCCATTGTGCACAGTAAACAGTAAAGGCGTTTTTGCCAGGCTGGCATGCTGACGGTAATACTCCGTTAAATAATAGGCCGCCGGTGCAGTTTGCCAGTCGTGGCCATGTAATACGTCAAAAGGTTGCTGCACAGTGCACCACTGCAGTACGGCTTTACAGAAAAAGGCAAAACGCAGCGGGTTATCAGGGTAACCTTGCTGACCATCGTCATAGGGCCTGGCCCGGGCGAAAAAGTCATGGTGCTCCAGTAAGTATACGGTTACCCCTGCAACTTCAGTACGGCCAATAGCACAGCCAAAAGCACGTCCTCCCAGTTCGACAAACACTGATTGTTCATGCTCAGTTTCTATTTGATACAGACCGCCGTATCTGGGCAAAATAACACTTACCTGATGGCCCTCAGCTAGCAAGCTGCTGGCCAGGCCGCGACAGGCATCTGCCAGGCCACCGGTTTTAATTAACCCTTCATATTCACTGCAAATAAACAGAATACGCAACACAAGTTCCTTAGCTATTAATCAGGCTTCTTCAAAGCCAATTCTTGCACCTTTGGGGATCACCACCACGCCGCCTGGCGAAATATGAAAGCGGGCTTTATCATGCACCGGATCTTCACCAATAATTGTGCCAGGGGCAATTTTCACGTCTTTATCGATAATAGCACGGCGAATGCGACAGCCACGGCCAATGTCGTTGTTGCCCATCAGCACGCACTTTTCAATATAGCTATGGCTATGGACATGCACGTTGTATCCCAGAATAGACTGATAAACGATAGCACCACTGACAATACAACCCGAGGCCACCATTGAACTTATCGCCTGCCCGGTACGGTTTGTTTCGTCATGCACAAATTTAGCCGGCGGCATTGGCGGCGTGTAACTGCGTAATGGCCAGTAACGGTTATAAACATCAAACGGCGGGTTAATTGAGATTAAGTCCATATTGGCTTCATAGTAAGAATCGATAGTACCGACATCGCGCCAGTAACCGGCACTGCTTTCTGACTCGCCCCTAATCCGGTTGCTGGAAAAGTCGTACACATACACTTCGCCCTGTGGATACAGGCCCGGAATAATATTATGGCCAAAGTCGTGTTTGGAATCGGCCTGGCTTGCATCTGTTACCAGCACATCCACCAGACATTTAGCTTCAAAAATATAGTTGCCCATCGATGCCAGAACATAGTCAGGCCGGCCCGGAATGGTTTTCGGATTGGCTTTGGGTTTCTCTTCAAAACCAATCATTTTACCGTGCTCGTCTACTTCTATCACGCCGAACTCATGCGCCTGACTTACCGGTACCGGAATCGCCGCTACCGTTAACTTGGCTTTATTATGCCGATGAAAATCGAGCATTTGCCGTACGTCCATTTTATAAATATGGTCGCCACCAAATACACAAACGTGCTCTGGGTCCAGTCCTTCAATTAAATGCAGGTTCTGATAAATCGCATCGGCGGTACCTAAATACCAGTGTTTACCGGTTTGCATTTGTGCTGGTATCGGGTCAATAAAGCGGTTAGTTAAACCACTTACCCGCCAGGCGCGGCCAAGATGCTTCATTAACGAATGCGATTTAAACTGCGTAATGACAAAAATCTGCAGCAAATCTGAGTTTACAAAGTTATTTAAAACAAAATCAATAATCCGGTAGTTGCCGCCAAACGGCACAGCCGGTTTAGCACGGATCCCGGTAAGGGGCGCTAAACGAGTCCCTTCCCCCCCTGCAAGCACCATGGTTAACACACCTGACATAAAGACTCCCTGTAGTTACTTTGTAATAATAAAAATGTACTGCAAAGCTGATACCACGATAGCAGCATTAGCAAATAAAGCACCAGAAAAGTGAGTTGCAACTGGCAAAATTAGACTTAAGTAGGTGATTTTGCACAGCAGTGCCGCTAACAGAAAGATATTAACGCTAAAATGCGGAGTTTAAGTTACAACAGCATGACAAAAAGACAGCTGCTCCAATTTGGTGCAAAATGAACCAATTAAAACGTTTACTAAATATGCGCAGCCACCTCGGCGCCACCTATCAGGTGATAACGAATGCAAAAAGCGATGGACAGGCACAACAACACACCTTAATGACAATCTTCAAAACCTTGACAGCCGGGTAATCAATAACTAACCTTACCACTGTATATTTAAACAGCTATGCAGGTGCGATATGCCCAGACCCCGCAAAGCCCTTATCGCCGTCGAGGATACGCCTTACTATCATGTGGTTTCCCGCTGCGTGCGCCGCTCCTTTTTGTGCGGCATCGACAGCCATACCGGCCAGAGCTACGAGCACCGCC
>NZ_LAHO01000004.1 GCF_000987775.1 Arsukibacterium ikkense | reverse complement strand
TGGAATGTGTGGTTGGGGTTACGCTTACCATAGAAGCAAGCTTCATGGTTATTACCGCGCTGAATAACATGCTGCGCGCAGCCTGGCAGATATAAACGGGGCATGCGGGCCATCAGATTTCCTCCTTGAAATACCTGATAAAAGCTAGCCCGTTAGTGACCAAAAATCAATGACACTGACCCCATTGATTTTGACCCCATTGATTTCCGTTAGTGACCAAAAATCAATGACTCTGACCCCATTGATCATACCGATATACCGTTAGCAGGTAATTATCTGCATCCACTACCGTAGATTTATACCGCCCTTCCCACAATGTGCCGCTGCGGCCATAGGTGTAATTAAAATACTGCACATATTTGCGCCCCTGCGCCTGCATCATCCGGCCCACACCCTGCGCATCGCTAGGCGTGACAAGCAAATGTACGTGATTCGTCATCAGCACAAAAGCATGGATGGCAACCTGGTATGTCGTGGCGGCATCCTTAAGAAAAGACAGGTAGGCTTTATAGTCTGCTTCGTCATAGAAGCAAGCTTCATGGTTATTACCGCGCTGAATAACATGCTGCGCGCAGCCTGGCAGATAGAGACGGGGCAAGCGGGCCATCAGATTTCCTCCTTGAAATACCTGATAAAAGCTAGCCCGTTAGTGACCAAAAATCAATGACACTGACCCCATTGATTTTAAATAACTCATCTTTCAAGTAGGTGTGCCAGACCAAGTTGTGGCTAACTGAAATCAATCCGTTGACCTATTTCTGCCAGGATGGTGATAGAAGTTCTTCAGCTTCTGTTATTTAGAGCAATCTCAAAACCTATCAGCTAATTTGAAACCAGTTAAAACACAGAATATTTCTACGTTATCTTGAGCGCTACGAACAGTATGGTGATCATACTTCAGCAGCAGAGCTGATCAGTCCTTGCCAGCAGAAAAGATCAATTTGTGCAGCACCGCCACGTGCTGGCGCTGCACCAAGTTGCCAGTCCTGCTGTTGTAAACTGACCACTTCTACCGGCATGCGCTGACCGGGCTGCTGGTGGTTTTGCTCATTCTGGGTAGAAAAAAGGACACCTCTGAATGGGTGCCCTTGTTGTTCGATAAACATTAAAAAAGCAAAAACCGACTTGATTATTTTCAGTAAATGAATGCCATTTTCAACTAAAAAGTTGATTACATTCTTAATCATCCAACATCTTTATTTGCAGCTTGCATTTTTCATAATTTATATCTCCTTCCAATACCGGATTTGCCAGCTGATAAATAATTTTATCTATTATAAAGGCATCAGCTTCGTCACTGATCAAGTCCTCTCTACACTCAATTAAATTGGCCCAACGCTCCAAGTCTTCCTTACTTATTGATCCATTCATAAAAAGATTTATCGCATTAAGAACGTGCTTTTTATGAATGACAATAGATTCCCCTTCAAAATCCCAAGAGTAATCTCGCAGGGAAAGCATGATATCTTCTAAAGAGTCAGAATACTCAAGCAAATTTAAAAGTACCTTTTTCCTATTCATTTCGTTTAAATTCTTCATTACTGATTTTGTCCTTAACATGAACAATCTCGCCATCCGGATCGTAAGTTGTTTTGGTATATTGAACAGTGTTACCATTTGAATCTATCTGCTTTTCATATACCGCTTTGGAGCCGGGAACATTACCTGGTGAAGTCGCTTGAACAGCCACACCATCGTTAGGAAGGCTTTTCTGTTCAATACTTGTTTTCGCATTCGCAGGTGCTTTTTGGATAAACCTCTTTATATTTTTTGCAATTGCAGCTAAAGCATCCCCTGCAAGAGGAACCAAGCCCACTCCCGCTGCAATGACATTAACTGCTGATGGGTCTTGCACTGCATCCGCGATGCCTTTTATATCACTTGCGATTGGAATAGCATCTATTACAAAGGGCGCTTGAGCTCTAGCTTGTTCTAAATCAGGCATCCCCCTTCCGGTCGGGTTCCGCCCATCCGGATCCACAAACTTATACGGATTATTATTCGCATAAGCATAGCGATTAAACATCATCGGATTTGACGGTGTAAAGCCTACCGGGTCATTCGAATAAAACCGGCCAATCACTGGGTCATAATACCGCTGCTGCATATAAGTCAGCTGTAAGTCTTCATCTTCAACATGGCCGGTGTAACCTGGCTTGTCTGACTGGGTATTCGGGTCGTTGTACTTAGCCACTAACTGGCTGCCCAGATAAAAATAGTCGGTATAGCCGCCACTTTCATAGGTGCTCATTAACACACCCTGGCTGTTATACAGGCTGTAGGTTTTGGCACCGTTGTTGTTTTTCAGCACCCGACGGCCATGGCCGTCGTAACTGTAACTTATGCTGCCTGAGCTGGCTAACCGGTTGGCGCGGTTAAACACAAAGCTGCGCTGGCCATTGCTGGTAATATTGCCGCGGCTGTCGTAACCAAAAGTACGGCTTAGGGAGCCGGTTACGCTGTTAAGGCGGTTATTGGTGCCGTAGTTATAGGTTAGTTGCTCGCTGCCCAGGTTTTTGCTTTCAATATTACCCCGCGCATCGTAGCTAAAGCTGCCACTGCCCCAGAAACCGCTTGCAGAGGTTAAACGGTCCAAATTGTCATAACCTAGCGTTAATGAGTTACCGGGGACAATGCTGTCAATAATAGTATCGATATTATCGTTATCATCGTAGGTATAGGTTTGTGCCAGCAAGTTACCCGACTTGCTTACCGTGCGGGTATATGGCCTCATTTTATCATCCAACGTTTGGTTAAACGTCAGGCCATTACCATAGCTAAATTGCTTTAGCTGGCCGGTAGGATAATACTGGGCGGCCGTGGCATAAGTACCCGCTGTTGTAGCCTGACCAAAAGCATTAGGCGCAAAGCTTACTGTACGTGCTGACGGATAGGTTAACGACGCTAAGTGGCCCATGGCGTTGTATTCGGGGTCTAGCATAAACGACAGGTTATCTATGGTGAGGGTTTCTGTGTCTAGCAACCCTAAGCTGTTGTAGCTGTAATCCCATAAATGAGCACCTGAGGTTAGTTTGGTTAGCTGACCTTGTGCATCAAAGGTATGCACAATATTACCGCTGGTATCAGGGTAGGTAATGTGGTGAACATTACCTATATTGTCATAACTAAAACTCACTTTTTCAGCAGCCAGCACACTGGCGGTATTACAGTTATCCGCCTTGCCAGACGCACCTTTAGCTTCCCAAAACACTTCGCCGATGACGTTGTAATCGTAAGCCGTATGCCCCACATCAGGCCGCACCAGGCGACATAAGCGTTGCTGAGCATTGTATCTGCGTAACTCGGTAATTGCGCCTTGCTGTACCGTAACAAGGTTGTCAAACAGGTTATAATCCAGAGACGTAGTAACCCCTTCAGGTTGTTCAATTAACGTTGGCAGTTTTTGGGCAGGTGCGCCCAGGGCCTTATACGTAGTGATGGTGCTATGCCCTTTGGCATTTACCATTTGCACTCGGTTGCCACTTAAATAGTAATAATTGCTACCCAGGTTATCGACGGTACTCGTTTGCTGCAATAGTCGTTGCAAGCCATCATAAACAAACGCCGTACCGTCAGTTTCTGTACTGGATGTACTGGGATAAGAGGTAAATACTGGCTGATTATAGGCATCAAACTGCTGATTAACATAGGTAATAATGTTATTAGCCGTATCGTATTCACGAGTAAGTAACGGCCGGAACAGCGCATCCATCTCGATACGCTTCTGATAGCTACCTTTAGTGAGAGTTTGCACAAAGCGATCGGCAGCGGAAGTATAGGTAATCGTGGTTGGCGTCCAGCCAGAAGGTGGAGTAATTAATTCCACTCTACCCATAATGTCATATTCATAGCCAAAAGTATGGCCATTAAAATTGGTAACGGAGGTTATTTCACCCTTAGTGTTCACCACCAGATTGGCCGTTTTTGTCGCCGATGCGTTATAGCGACCAGGCAGGGTTATCTGCTGCGGTATGCCTCTGACATAATTATTATATTCAATATACCGGTTGGGCACGTTGTAAGTTTGGCGCTTTAAATTACCATCAGCATGATAACTGCTGTTAGTGCTAACCAGCTGGCCAAACCGCTTGCTCTGGTAAGGTAACAATTTATAATCATGCGTCGCCGAGTAGTAGCTGGTTTCAGCAACGGTTGTGTAGCTGCTGTTATTGGCCGATACCTGGGTAACCGTAGGCAAGTTTAATACCCATAAGTCAGTATCTTGCAAATAGCTTTGCTTGGTGTATTTAGTGCCGAAACTACTGGTTTCCTTTACCAGTTCAGGCTTGCCATAGCTATTATAGTTGGAATACTCAGTAGTAAAGTCAGTCGCCACGCCTTCACTATACAGGCTGGTTTTTACGACATTTTGGTAAACATGATTCTCTTCTTTGGCTTCGTTTTCAAACGCCTTATTACATTCGTCACCAGGCAGTTCAAATATAGGGTACTGACTAGGTTTGCATGACACCATCCTGACCTTGCCTGTTTTGGGTAGTACAGTAAAACTAACGTTTTGGGCCTTAAGTAGCGTATTTCCATCGGTGTCATAATACAGTGACTGAACTTCCTGCCCCTCTTTCTCATGAAACTTGCGGTCAAATACATGCACCGTCTTGCTGCCATCAGGGTTACTAACAGTAGTAGATCGTAAATCCATTAACGAGTAACCACTCGGTGCCGCTGGCAAACCCGTTAGTGCTGCAGGCAATGGTGTGTTACCCATTTGACGTGGTGAACCGGCATTTTGTGAATAGCTGTAATTCCACGTTAAATTTTGCTGGTTAAATAACAGCTCCTTTTTACTAATAGCCAAATTGGTAACACAGCGGCTTACTGTATGGTGCCCTATCGTTTCGCTGGGGTTCTGGCTGGTATTATACGGCACTTCAGTACGACCAAATTGGGCTGGCTTTTGGGTAAGCTTAAAAACGGCACCTTCAGGATGAGTTATGGTAGACACTTTGGCGACATTGGCGACAACTTGGCAGTCGGACAAACCTTGGGCTCCGGTAGTAATACCTCCAAACTTATCGAATACCAAGTCAAACAACCATTTTTTATTATCCGGCCGCTCTACTTCAGTCAGTACGTCCTTGTATAATTGGTCAGGCGCATCATATTCAGAAATATAACGGTAACGCCAAGTTTTACCATCTGCCTCAATACGCTCAATTCTGTCGGTGTTGGTACCTGATTCATAGAAGATATCAACAACCCGGGTATCACTTGATTCAATTTTTACCAATTTATTAGAATAACTTAAAAAGGTGCTGGAACTTCCGTATGGCAAAGTGGCAGCGTCGTATACATAATTCACCCAGTTACCAAAGCGATCTTCAATGCGGCTAACTTGCACATTTAACGTATAGCTACGCAGTAATTCCGCAACATCATAATTTGGGTCTAGCACGTCTGCTTCTTGCGCTACCAGTACTAAGGAGGCCGGTACCAATCTTACAACATCAAAAGTATATTTTGTTCCCTCGGGCGAGATAGCCTCGAAACCATACCTGTCGTTTAAACACGTCACCTTCCAGTTATCTGCAACGCGCCCGGCAATAGCCCCTCCTGTAGTATAAGCTTCCCGTAGTTTTTGGTTGGTTACACCGGGAACATCCAGTATATCACCACTCCAATACTGAGCAGGGCCAACAGTTGCAAAACCGGTATCAGCATAGGCGGGCGAAAGATAGCCACAATTGGGGATATGGCTTAAAAACCCCGGCTTATATTCCAGGGTTGTGGTTGAAATACTGGGGATCTCCAACACCCAGTCGCCCAGGCTGGAGTTATTGCCACGGTTATTCTTAGACCCCCGATACGCGCGCCGAATTTCTACTGGTAAGTTGCTGTTGCCTTTCAAGGCTACGTCAATGTGTGAAAAAGAAATACTACCGCTGTTTAAATCGACCCGGTCACCAAATAGATCTGTAGTTTCCGGGGTAATTTGCTCTTTAACCTCCATCCTCGACAGCGCTAACTCGGTCATCAGTTTTAAAGCCGCACCATCATCTCCCGAAGATGACATTGATTGCGCAGTCATCGGTGGCGGCATTGACGTCAATGGGTCTTTGGCCTGGATAAATAGCGCCGATAATTCCGCTATTTCCTTTTCGCTGTAAGCATGGGCAAAACCCGATAAGCCAAATACAGCCAGTAAAGAAAACGTTAATTTATTTTCCATTTTTATTAGTCCTTTTTCTTACCAAATGGCTTGTATTCGGTTTTCTTAATGATATTACCGTCGCTATCGGATTCTGCGATTATGGAGCCAAGTATGTCAGTGTGTAGGTACGTAATTACTTTTTCAGTTTCTTGCCCGGGCGGGATAACAGTACGAGTCGCTTCCAAAAAGGAATTAGGATCAGATGGGAAGCGATTGCCGGCTAAATCGGTGCAGTACCATTTGGTAATACTTACTTCAGGCTCGCTTTTTGTAAACGGGCCGAAACTGCCAGATGGTGGGCGCGCGCCGGGTGTATTTGGCGCAGTAATCGAATAGCAGCTCTCCACATGCTGCACATCCCAATAAAAGGATTGGTTAGTCCCCACCGAAACACTCAAAGGCTGCCATTCAAAGCGATTGACTACGGGCTGTGGTGCTGCGGCCACTACCGTGCGGGTGGCTTCCAAATAGGTGTCAGGGTTAGCAGGATAACGATTACCCGCTAAATCAATACAATACCATTTGGTGATACTTACCTCAGGCTCGCTTTTCGTAAAGGGGCCGAAACTGCCGGATGGTGGTCGCGCGCCGGGTGTATTTGGCGCAGTAATCGAATAGCAGCTCTCCACATGCTCCACATCCCAATAAAAAGACTGGTTGGTCCCCACCGTAACGCGCGCTGGCAGCCATTCAAATCGCTGAACCACCGGAGTTGGAGCCGGAACCGTGATGCTATTCGATGCACTGGACCAGATTGAGCATTGACCATTAGCATGACAGGCTTGAACGGAGTATTGATAACTGTTGCCAAACTCAACCGAGAAAATCTCGCTGCTATTGCTAAATGGCTCCTCACTTTGCCATGCGGCTCCGTTGATACTGATCCGAACACGATAAGTCGCCGCGCCGCTCACGGCTCCCCATTCGACGGCAATACGCTGCCCCTCCTGAGCTGAAGCAATGGGCGTGGATGGCACTTGCATCTCCGCCCGCCATGTGGATTCCAGGTACTGGTTTGGGTTTGAAGGAAATCGATTGCCAGCTAAATCAATGCAATACCATTGCGTAGTGCGTATCCCAGGCGTAGATCGCGTATAAGGGCCAACACTGCCTGAGGGAGGCCGTGCTCCAGGGGTTAAATCTGCAGTAATGGAGTGGCAGTTTTGGACATTATGTATATCCCAGTAAAAGGACTGCTGTTGCCCCATCACCACAGTCTCAGGTTCCCAGCCAAAGCGCTGGACCACAGGGGCAGGTGGTATCGTGATAGCTTCTGTTGAACTAGACCAACTCGAGCACTGATTGGATGCGTTGCAAGCTCGTACCTGATATTGGTAGCTGTTGTTCAGCGCCACCGTAAAAGCACTGTTACGGCCGGAGCCGGTATTGATGGCACTTTGCCATGTGCCGTTGACGCTTTGGCGGATACGGTATGAAGCCGCGCCACTGACAGCATTCCAACTGGTACTGATAGTGGTGCCCGCCAGCTCAGCTGACAGGCCATCAGGGGTTGCAGGTACAGCTGCTGGTATCGTGACGCTATTTGATGCACTAGACCAGGTTGAGCACTGACCATTTGAATGACAGGCTCGAACTGAGTATTTATAGCTTTGCCCAGGCTCAACCGGAAAAGTGTTGCTGGTGCTACCGCCAACGTTTACCTCACTTTGCCATGCGCCTCCATTGATACTGACCCGAACACGATAACTCGCTGCGCCATTCACTGCGCCCCACACTACAGCAATGCTATTCCCCTGAGCTGAAGCACTGGGTGTAGAAGGCACCGACATCTCAGCCCGCCATGTAGACTCCAGGTACTGACTTGAGTTTGAAGGAAATCGATTACCGGCTAAATCAATGCAATACCATTGTGTGGTGCGGATCCCAGGCGCAGATCGTGTATATGGACCAACACTGCCCGAGGGAGGTCGTGCTCCCGGGGTCAAATCTGCAGTAAGGGAGTAGCAGTTTTGGACATTACGTATGTCCCAGTAAAAGGATTGCTGTTGCCCCACCGCCACAGTTGCAGGTTCCCAACCAAAGCGTTGAACCACAGGTGCTGCCGCCACGCTTTGAAATGATGTAAACAACGATGAAACAGACAATACAAAAAGCAGGTAAAAATACTTCACCTTAGCCTCCATGCCAAACATGTAATTAAAGTTGCGGCAGAATAAGTGATGTAAATATGTTATTGCAACATTAATTTATGATTTTTATGAAGATGTTTTGTTAAACAATAAATAAAGAAGCCTATCAATCGACGTTATTTAAAACCACAAGGCTAAGACCGAGGCATCCCCGTCGCTAGAACGGGTACCAATAATCTTGTACCATAAAGCCTTCTGGCAAAATTTAGCACCCTTAAACCAAAAAGCCTGTAGCGTCAGCAACAGGCTTTGGTCTTTTAGCATTTTTTGAGCTTTTAGTAGTTATTTTACTTCAGGCAGATTACGGCCGTAGAAAATTTCCCGGATCTCTTTAAACACCTTTTTGCTAACCAGTTTTTGCTCGTCAGCGGTCATGCTATCCGTGCCCATGCCAAACAGGTAATTGTTCAGATCAGCCTCTTTTAACATCATCTTGGTATGAAACAGGTTTTCCTGATAAACGTTAACGTCGATCATCTGGAAAGCTTGCTTGGTATCACTGTCCATAAAATTCTGAATAGAACTGATGGGGTGATCGATATAGTGTTTGGTACCACTGATATCACGGGTAAAACCGCGCACCCGGTAGTCAATAGTCACCACATCAGATTCAAAGCTGTGGATCAGAAAATTCAGTGCCTTTAGCGGTGAAATAATGCCGCAGGTCGACACTTCTATGTCTGCCCTGAAAGTGCAGATACCATCATGCGGATGCACTTCCGGATAGGTGTGAACGCAAATATGGCTTTTATCCAGATGAGCGACGACCGCCTCTGGCAGGGGGCCGGGGTTTTCGGAGTTATCCGGATTCACCAGTACCGGCTCTTCGCTAACCAGAATGGTTACGCTGGCACCTTGTGGATCGTAATCCTGGCGGGCAATATTCAGCACATTGGCACCAATAATATCAACCACTTCAGTTAAAATATCGGTCAGCCGATCCGCATTATATTGCTCGTCAATGTACTCGATATATTCCTGACGATGCTGTTCTGTTTTGGCATAACAAATATCGTATAAGCTAAAGCTTAAACTTTTAGTCAGGTTATTAAACCCGTGCAGTTTCAGTTTTTCAAAAGGCTTTACCAATTTTTGCGCTCTCCACTACAGCACCTGCTGTATTGTTTTCCTGGGCAATTACTCAGACTCAGCGGTCTGGTTTGCATTGTTAACACTATAGGAATGGCTTACAGCAACACTGCTGGCCAGCATAATAGACACTGAGCAATATTTATCCGCAGATAAATCGACCGCCCGCGCCACTTGTTTTTCGCTAAGTTCATGGCCGGTGACCACAAAGTGCAGGTGAATTTTAGTAAACACCTTTGGAATGCTGTCTGCGCGCTCAGCTGATAGTTCAACTTCGCACCCCAGTACCTGCTGGCGGGCTTTTTGCAAAATACTCACCACATCAACCGATGAACAGGCGCCGGCAGACATCAGTAGCATTTCCATTGGGCTTGGGGCAGTGCTGCCTTCACGATTGGCGTCAAACACCACGGCATGACCACTACCGGAGCGACCAATAAAACTCAGGTTGTCTACCCAGCTGACTTTTGCTTGCATATGCGGTTCCGGCACGAAATTTAAGGCTGGATATTCTACGGAAAACCGGGGCGGGTAGCCAGCATTAATGCAGGCTAATTAACCTTAATCGAGCAGCCTGGCAACAGCACTGTCAAACAGGTTTTTGATTAGCAATGCAATTTCGTTAATCAGCTCTGCCTGTTCAGCAGTCGCCTTTTTTTCCAGCACACTACTTAACACCTCCTGAAAATCATACATGATACCGTCAACCTCACGGATGATCATGCTACGATGGTTCATTTCCAGCGCAGTATGCTGGGTGCAAAGGGTAATAATTTGCTCGGCAATCCGTTCTTCCAGCAGCACCCCTATGGGTTTGCCGTCAGCCAGCGCCGTACCGTCTTCGGTAAACAGAGCCAAATGTTCAGTTAAAAACTGGATAAGGTGCTCATAGCCGGGTTGATCAGTCACCATTTTCGGGGGATACCTGCTTTGCCTATCATTAAAAATCATTACAATAGCGTAATTTAAGCAAAATGTCGGCAATAAAACAAATCGGGGCGACTGCCCCGATTTGTTTATCGATTTAAAATGTCAGCCCGGGTGACAATTGCTCAGGCATGGCCACCTGATCAAGCTCTACCGACGCCACCGGATAGGCACAGTAATCTGCCGCATAGTAAGCGCTGGCACGGTGATTACCGCTGCTGCCGATACCACCGAATGGCGCCGCTGAGCTGGCACCGGTGATGGGCCGGTTCCAGTTAACAATACCTGCTCGGATCCGACGGTAAAAGTGCTGGTATAACTCCTGACTGTCGCTTAATAAACCAGCCGATAAACCAAAACTGGTGTTATTGGCAGCATCAATAG
Source organism: Arsukibacterium ikkense (assembly GCF_000987775.1). Lineage (GTDB taxonomy): Bacteria > Pseudomonadota > Gammaproteobacteria > Enterobacterales > Alteromonadaceae > Alishewanella > Alishewanella ikkense. The sequence goes on along the minus strand of NZ_LAHO01000004.1, from coordinate 233,784 downwards.
CCGCATCAAAATCATTAAAGCGGAACACTTTTAACAGCGGGCCAAAATGCTCTTCGTCCGGGAAATTCTTTACATTGCTGCATTCAATAATACCCGGCGATACCAGAGCGGTATCTTTTTGCAAATGTTGTAGCTCTACCAGCACTTCAGCGCCAAGCTCAACCAGTTGTTGCTGAGCAGCGCGCATGCCCTTAGCTGCCGCCACGGAAATCATAGCGCCAAAAAAGGGCTGCGGATCGGCATCATACAGGCCGGTTTTAATATTGCGGGTCACTTCAATTAAACGAGCCAGAATGGCGTCGCCCTGGGCAGTGGCCGGTAAAAACAATTTACGGGCGCAGGTGCAGCGCTGTCCGGCAGAGATAAAAGCCGATTGCACGATATCGTGCACGGCAGCATCGATATTACTGACATCCTGCACAATTAGGGGATTATTGCCACCCATTTCCAATGCCAGAATGATTTCAGGCCGGCCAGCAAATTGCTGGTGCAAATAGTGGCCGGTGCGCGAGCTGCCGGTAAAAAACAGACCGTCTATTCCGTCGTGGCTGGCTAGCGCCTTGCCGGTATCCACTTCACCTTGCAGTAAGTTAAGCACGCCCGCCGGTAAGCCAGCTTGCTCCCACAGCTTAACGGTGAACTCAGCAACCATTGGCGTTAACTCAGAAGGCTTAAACAATACGGTATTGCCTGCCAATAATGCGGGAACAATATGGCCATTAGGTAAATGGCCAGGAAAATTATAAGGGCCAAATACCGCTACTACACCATGTGGTTTATGCCGGATAAAAGCCCGCCCTTGCGGCATCGGGTTTTCTTTCGTGCCGGTACGCTCTTCATAGGCACGCACAGAAATATCCACTTTACCAATCATAGCGGCAACTTCGGTCCGGCTTTCCCACAAGGCTTTACCGGTATCTCTGGCAATGCACAGCGCCAGCTCTTCCTTGTTGGCCGTCAGCTGCTGGGCAAACTGTTTTACTATTGCCACCCGGCCCTCAAAGCTTAAATCGCCCCAGCTGTACTGTGCTGCGCGAGCGGCATTGATCGCCTCATCAACCTGATCGGCACTGGCGGCTTCGCCTTGCCATACTTGTTGGTTTTTAGCCGGGTCAAGCGATATAAACGACTTGCCCTGTCCTGCCAGCCATTGGCCATTAATAAATTGCACTGCTTGGCTCATATGTTTCCCCTGCTTAAATTCTGGTTAATCTGACTTGCTCACCGGCCTTAACCCCTAATGCGTCGGCGCAGGCTTGCGGCAGTACTACCTGTTCACTGTATTCTGATACCGTTAATGGTAACCAGGTAGCGCGAAATTGTTCAATATTGGTATTGCAGATCAAATAAGGCTGACTATCTGGCCCTGGTGTGCCTATCTGCACCTGTAGCTTGCGACTATACCGAATTGAGCGGATATGCTCCACCCTGGCTTCCACAGTTGGGCCGGCATCAAAAATATCAACATAGCCGCGGTTGGAGAAGCCCTCCGATTGCAATAAGGCCAATGCAGGCCGGGTTTTATCATGCACTTTACCAATCACCTGCTGCGCTTGTTTACTCAATAAGCTGACATAAATCGGGTACTTTGGCATCAGTTCAGCAATAAACACTTTCTGGCCAATGCCAGTCAGGTAATCGGCCGTTGGAAAATCGACCGAGAAAAAATGCTCCTGTAACCAGCGCCAAAATGGCGAATGACCGTTCTGATCGGACACACCACGCATTTCAGCAATCACCCTGTCGGCAAACCGCTCGGCAAATTCGGCCATAAATAAAAAGCGGGCTTTGGATAGCAAGCGGCCATTGTTTTTTTCGCGGCGGTTTTCCCGTAAAAACAAGGTGCATAGCTCACTGACCCCGGTGTAGTCATTACACAGGGTTAATATATCCACGGTTTTGTACACGCCGAGCGAGCGCGAGCTGTGCACCACTTTACCCAGATGATAATGATAAAACGCATCATCCAGGCCAACCGCCGCTTCCAGCGCACTGGTACCGCAGACATCACCGCTGCTGGTGTCTTCCAGCACAAATAAATAGCCTTCATCACCGGGGCTGCTAACCGCTTTTTGTAACGACTGCTCTGAGCGGTTGATCTTGCGCATCAGCAGCTCATCGTTGACCGGTAGCGAGGTAAAACCATGCCCCGACTCAACCGCCATCTGATAGAGCGCCGGGTAATCATCCGCTCGGATTGGGCGAATCACCATCATCGTCGCTTACTCCATTTTTGCTTTATAACCTGACGGAGCACCTTGCGGTGCCCCATTATGCTTCATGTTGCGGTCTTACTGCCGCTATATCATATTAAGCTGTTACGCTTCTACCACTTGCTTTACCGCTGCAGCGAAGCGTTGCATACCCTCACGGATATCCCGCTCAGTGATCACCAGTGACGGCGCAAAACGGATCACGTCTGGCCCGGCTACCAGCGCCATCAACCCCTGGTCGGCTGCCGCCAGAAAGAAGTCACGGGCCCGGCCACGGTATTTTTCATTTAGTACAGCTCCCAGCAACATGCCCTGGCCGCGCACTTCAGTAAATACCTGATACTGATTATTAACCTCAGCCAGGCACTCCCGGAACAGTTGCTCGTTCTGCAGTACTCCTGCTAGAACTTCAGGGGTATTGATGGTATCGATTACCGCTTCAGCGACGGCACAAGCCAGTGGGTTACCACCATAAGTACTACCGTGAGTGCCGACTTTTAAATGGCTGGCGATAGGGTTGCTGGTCAGCATGGCGCCAATCGGAAAGCCGCCACCGAGGGATTTAGCCGTGGTTAGAATATCCGGCGTTACCCCATAATTCATATAAGCATACAGTTTACCCGTGCGACCTACCCCGGTTTGCACTTCATCAAATACCAGTAAGGCATTATGCTGGTCACACAGCTCGCGCAACCCTTGCAGGAAAGCCGGCTCAGCCGGAATAATGCCGCCTTCGCCCTGAATGGGTTCCACCACTATGGCACAGGTGTTGTCCGAGATCAGTGCTTTGACACTGTCCAGGTTATTAAATTCCGCATGTACCACACCACCGGGTTTAGGACCAAAACCGTCAGAGTATGACGCCTGGCCACCCACGGTTACCGTAAAGAAGGTGCGACCATGAAAACTTTTACCGAAGGAAATTATCTGTTGTTTATGTTCGCCAAATTTATCCAGCGCCCAGCGCCGGGCTAACTTAAACGCCGCTTCGTTGGCTTCAGCACCCGAGTTGGCAAAGTACACTTTGTCAGCAAAGGTGGCATCAACCAGCTTCTTAGCCAGGCGCAGCGCCGGTTCATTGGTCAGCACGTTACTTAAATGCCACAATTTATCGGCTTGCTGTTTTAGCGCACTAACCAGGGCCGGGTGACAATGCCCCAGGCTGCTGACAGCGATACCGCCTGCAAAATCAATATATTCCCGCTCATTTTGATCCCAGACCCGCGACCCCTGGCCACGAACCGGGATCACGCTGGCCGGCGCGTAGTTGGGTACCATTACTTCATCAAATAAGGCTCGGTTTACTACCATCGTTGTGCTCATCTTGCTGTCCTCTGGTTAAGCGCTCGGTCTGTCGGGGCAAATTTTCGCTGCCACTGCCGGTTATTATCGCAACATTATTACAGGTTTAACGGCCATTGTCTTGTCAGGAAAAACTGCGAAAGCCAGAAAAATCAAGGGCTGCAGATAGATTTGCAACTGAACTGAATAACTACGCAAAGCGTTGTCAGGTTACCTAAACAAGCCTGCACCCCAGTTAAAGGTGCCGCTGGTGATATTGGCTTACCACCACAAAAATTCCAGGCTGCATGATTATGGCTAAAAAAAATCTTATAAATCGATGCTCAAGCGCTTTAAATTGGTTTTGGCCAGGGTATTAAGCTGATCATCAGTTAGCCTGACTGCAGCGAACCAGCTACGGGCTTGCTCCGCGCTGACTTTGCCTGCCGCTTTAAGTTGCTGCCATTGCACATAAACCTGAGCTTGCTGCACCAAGCGGCCCAATGGGCTGATACCATTAAAACCTATGCCCTCGGCCAGTTGATCGAGCGTTTGGCACAACGGCAACTGTTGCAGTGACCAGCGCGATGTTATATCAGCACTGAGGATCTCGGCAAACTCCAGCAAACTGTTGCTTAGAAAGCTGGCATCAGGTTCCAGGCCGTCCAGCGCATCAGTCAACTCGTTATTACGCTCGTCCCGCGCTTTAAGTAGCTCTTCTTGTTTTATTTGCTGGTAAGTCCGCAGGTAGTTGCGGGTCACTACGATATGGCCCAGTGGATGAAACAAGCCAACACAAAAGGCGGCATAGGGCAGCTCTGCACTGTCTTCGGCCAGCCGGCGCGCAGCGATGCCGCAGGCCAGCGCGTAGTCCCACAGCCGGGTTTTAAAACCAACAAAAGGATCTGTAGCGTGCGGCAAACAGCGGCGCATGCCATATACCGGTACGATAAGCTGCAGACTTTCCACCCCCAGAAACCGCAACGCTGTTTTGACGTCTTTGACCATAGCGCCCGACGCTGTGCGATTACGATACTGTGGCTGATTCACCAGTTTCAGTAAATCTTCTTTTAGCCACTCAACTTTGCTGATTAACGGGTCAAGCTGATTTATGGTAACGGCTTTATGCGCCAGGGTATCCAGTACTTGATGGTAATTCTCGCCCAGATCAAAGATTGAGGCGCTAACCAGGCTGATATTACCCAAACGCTGAAACAGCTCATCCGCTACCTGATCATGCATATGGGCCTGCGCAAACTCAACAAATTGCTGGCGCGCTTGCTGGCCAGCCAGTCTTTGCTGCAATGCCTGAGCTTCTACCGCTAACAATTTTCTGGCAGTCTGCATGCCGGCTTTTACCTGATATTGCAAACGGGCAGCATCGGGGTTCACCCCAATAAAATGGTCCCAAAACAACTGATTCAGTGGTTCATCCATGTTACTCATCAGCTGGCAACCCCAGTCTGCTGCGCCACTGCGCCCGGCAGGCATAAAAAGTTATTCAGCATCGCTTTGCCCTCTGCACTTAAAATTGCTTCCGGATGAAATTGCACCCCATGAACTGCCATGTGGCGATGCATGATCCCCATAATTTCGTCACGCTGGTTGATTGCTCCGGTCCAGGCTGTCACCTTAAGCTCTGCAGGAAGGTTGTGGCAGGCAACCAGTAAAGAATGATAGCGCGTTACTGCTAAGGGGCTGGGTAAGCCGGCAAACACCGACTGGCCCTGATGATAAATATCAGAGTTTTTACCGTGCATCACTTTAGCAGCCCGACACACTGTGCCCCCAAACACCTGCGCAATAGCCTGATGGCCAAGGCATACCCCCAACAATGGCACCTTGCCGGCAAAATATTCAATTGCTGCCAGGCTAACCCCAGCCTGCTCCGGGGTTCCCGGGCCAGGCGATATCACAACATAATCAGGTGCCAGCGCAGCCATCTGTGTCACGCTAATCTCATCATTACGCTTTACTAATACCTGCTGGCCTAACCCGGCAAAATACTGCACCAGATTCCAGGTAAAAGAATCATAATTGTCGATCATCAGCAGCATGCAAGACTCCGGTAATTCAGCCCAACACTGCCATCAGGGCGCAACAAAACCCACCGCATCATTCACCTTGGCCAGTGTTATTGCGGCGCGGCTGCGGGCTTTTTCGGCGCCAGTGCGCATGACGCTTTGCAGCGTAGGTAAATCGGCCCGCAGTTCGGTAAAGCTTTTTTGCACCGGCTCCAGCAGGCTGATTACCGCATCGGCAACATCACCTTTTAAATGGCCGTACATCTTGCCTTCATATTCCGCTTCCAGGGCGGCTACCGTTTTGCCGGTTACCCCGCTTAAAATACTCAGCAGATTAGCCACGCCCGGTTTGGCATCAATATCAAAACGCACCCGTGGCGGGTCTTCAGAATCTGTTATGGCTTTTTTAAATTTCTTGCTGATCATCTTAGGGTCTTCCAGCAAGCCGACAAAATTCCAGGGATTGTCATCCGACTTAGACATCTTCTTTGTCGGGTCCTGCAAGCTCATTACCCTTGCTGCCACCGGCGGAATATAAGGCTCAGGCACAGTAAATATCTGGCCATGAGCGGAATTAAAGCGCGTCGCCACATCACGGGCTAATTCCAGGTGCTGTTTTTGATCGTGCCCTACCGGAATCTGATTCGCCTGGTACAGCAAAATATCGGCCGCCATTAATACCGGGTAGGTAAATAAGCCGGCATTAACATTATTATTGTGTCGCTCCGACTTGTCTTTAAACTGCGTCATCCGGCTTAACTCGCCAAACTGAGTGTAACAATTTAATACCCAGGCCAGCTGGCTATGCTCAGGCACATGCGACTGCATAAATATCGCTGAACGCTTTGGGTCGATACCACATGCCAGATACAAGGCAAGGCTATCGAGCGAGGCACTGTGCAGCGCTGCGGGGTCTTGCCTGACCGTGATAGCATGCAAATCTACAATGCAATACAGGCAATCGTAAGCGTCCTGCATCAGATCCCATTGCCTAAGCGCACCCAGATAGTTACCAATGGTGAGTTGTCCGGAGGGTTGGGCGCCACTTAATACAATTGGTTTGCTACTCATGATGGGTATCTTGTCCTCGGTTAACTCTGCTAAAAAGAGCTGTATTATAGCCGCAAGCGGCGGCTGTACGCAGTAAATTATTCTGGGCGTGCCACTGCCAGCGCCCGGCGCATGCTGGTTATCGTCTGCTGATAATCACGGCTGTTGAAAATAGCGGAACCTGCCACAAACATGTCAGCACCTGCGGCAGCAATCTGGCCAATGTTATCTACGGTAACTCCGCCGTCTACTTCAAGCCGGATAGGCAGGCCGCTGGCGTCAATCCTCTTGCGTACCTCAGCCAGCTTGTCCAGAGTGGCAGGAATAAACGCCTGACCGCCAAAGCCTGGGTTCACTGACATCAGCAAAATAACATCCAGCTTATCCAGCACATAATCCAGATAACTTAATGGGGTAGCCGGATTAAACACCAGCCCGGCCTGGCAGCCATGGCTTTTAATTAGCTGTAATGTGCGATCAATATGGCGGGATGCTTCCGGATGAAAAGTAATAATGCTGGCGCCCGCTTCAGCAAATTGCGGTACCAGGCTGTCGACTGGCTCTACCATTAAATGGACATCAATAGGTGCGGTAATGCCATAGTTTCGCAGTGCTTTACATACCATGGGACCTATGGTCAGGTTAGGCACATAATGGTTATCCATCACATCAAAATGTACCACATCAGCTCCTGCTGCCAACACCTGCTCAACGTCAGAGCCCAACCGGGCAAAGTCGGCAGACAAAATAGAAGGGGCGATCAAATAAGGCAGCATAGTTGGGTTCCGGCTAATAAAACCCTGACTTTACTGAATTAGCCTGCAAAAAGCACGCTTTGTTCATTGCGCAGACCGCTGCACAAAAATCAGGCAGCAGCGCACCAGTTGTGCGCAACAACGCTGTAAGAAAAGCACAGCAATACACTATGTCTTTGTATTTATGTAGTTATTTCATTTGGCATGCTTATTGGAATGAATATTTCAGGGAATAAACATAAGGGCAATACCAATGAAAATGACAACGACATTTAAAAGCTTAGTTAGTGCCAGTTTGTTGCTGGGTTTAGCTGCTACCAGTCAGCAGAGCCAGGCCATGGAACTCAGTGGTGATATTACGTTTACTTCTGACTATGCCTTTCGGGGTATTTCGCAAACTGAAGAAGCGCCGGCCATTCAAGGCGGGTTAACCCTTACAGCTGAGTCAGGCTTTTATGTCTCGGTATGGGGCTCGAGCGTGGATTTTGGCGGCCAGGGCACGCTGGAATTGGATGTGATGCTAGGCTGGAGTGGTGATTTAAACGAGCAATGGTCAGCCGATGTTGGCGTAATGCGCTATGGCTACCCCAATACCGAATTTGCCGGCTCCAACTTCTATGAATTATACGGCTCATTGTCATATCAGGATTTCACCTTTGGTCTGGCATTCAGTGATGACTACTATGGTAATGCCGGCACCTACTTTTATCTTTACGGCGGTTATAGCTACGCACTAACCGATAACCTGACGCTGGACCTGCACATTGGCCACAACGAATATGATGACAGCTCTGCAAGCTACCTGGACTGGAGCATCGGTTTAAGCACCGAGGTATTAGGCGCGGGTTTAAGCCTGGCTTATGTTGATACCGATATTAATGGCTGTAATTTATGTGACAGCCGGGTTGTGTTCAGTGTGTCAAAAAGCTTCTAAACGACGCGATGAAAATGCTGCTCAGCCCTGCCTGAGCAGCTGATCCATTGACGCACAACAGCGTATACTAAATAAGCATCTTGTATCCATTATGCAGATCATTTACACTCGGCAACTAGTGATGAAAGCGTTAACTGGATTTAACATGAAAATTACCTTTAACAGCAAAGTGTTAGCGATTGGAGCAGCCTTAGTCTTGGCCGTCCTCGCAACAGGCTATTTCAAAAGTAGTCCGCTTTGCCAGGCCAACACTAACCAAACTGGTAATGAACTGTGTCAGAATATGCAGCAAAACTGGTTAGGCTGGATTAAAGGTGAGAGCCGCTCCACTCAGTTTCATTTCGTCGATTTTCTGGAGTTACTTAATCGACTGTCCCCCAGCAACAAATCAAACTAATGGCAGCAACGAAAGCCAGTACCTGGCAGGTGGTTAAAGCAGTACTGGGCGCATTTATCGGCGTGCAGTCTGAGAAACAACGTCAGCAGGATTTTAAAACCGGTAGCATAGTGCCTTATATTGTGGTGGGCGTTATTGCGGCACTACTGTTTGTGGCAGCATTACTGCTAACGGTAACCCTGGTGCTGAACTAGCCAGGTATAACGCAAACAATTCAGCTACTTTGCCTCTGCCCGCACCATTTTGACTAATGGAACGCCCAACCTGAATACTATGCAACGCAGCCTGTTGGTAAATCTTACGGGTCCAGGTGGTATCATGGTTACTAATCAGCACACTATGGCCGTTACGCTGAGCCTGTTCGGCTAAGTTGGCCAGTTGTGCCTGATCATCCAGATTAAAACCTTGCCGTGCATAACTGGTGAAGCTTGCTGTCTTGCTAAGCGGAACATAGGGTGGATCACAGTAGACTACTGCGGCGGGGTCCAGCTCAGCAAAAACCTGTTGATAACTACTGCAACTAAAACGAGCCTTTTGTGCTTTTTCAGCAAAATAATATAACTCAGCTTCTGGAAAATAAGGTTTTTTGTAACTGCCAAAAGGAACATTGAACTTGCCAGACAAGTTATAACGGCACAAGCCATTGTAGCCGTGCCGGTTAAGATACAAGAATAGCAATGCTCGCTGATAGGGATCGGTACTGCTGTTAAATTGCTGCCGGAAATTCAGATAGCTGCTGCGCTGGTTGGCGCTGGTACAAAACAAACTGCGCGCATCTGCGACAAAGGCATCCGCTTTGTGCTGAACAATTTGGTACAGCTGAATAAGATCCGCATTGATGTCATTGAGCACATACGCAGGGTAATCAGTATTCAGGAAAACAGATCCTGCCCCCACAAAAGGCTCGACTAATTGCGGCCCCACAGGTAAACGCTTAATAAGTTCAGGTACCAGGCTGTATTTCCCGCCGGCCCACTTCAAAAAGGCCCGGCTCCGTTTAGCAATCAACTACTTATTCCTGCATTAGTGGCTCAGCACGCAAGCGTGCTAAGGCTTTTATTTCCTGCTGCACCTGGGCAACGGGTTTAATAAAGGGCCCGGCAGAGCGCAAAGGTTCCGCCAGCGCTGCCCTGGCCTCGCGGGCACTGCTGACATCAGGGTAGTCACCCTTCGCCAGAATGACCCATTGCAATTGCCCTTGCCAGCTGCGCTGATAAATGTCGATCTCTGTTGCAGGATAAGCCTGTTTAAAGCGCTGCAGCGCCTGCTCCGTTGACAACACGGCTAGTTGCAGCACTCTGGATTGTGCTGGCAATGCCAGTAATTGTTGCTCTTGATACAGCATGTCAGCGGCAACAGCAACTGTTGCAGAATCAGCTATTGCCGCCGGAGTGCCTGTTGGCTCTCCAGGCAGCACTGGCTCAGGGGTAGTAGCTGTTATAGCCGTATCAATTAAATCTGCTGGCTTTGTCAGCTCAGCAGAGCTCAGTGGCTCTGCTGCATCGCCCGGTTCGGGCATCACAGTCAGTGGTGGCGCATCGCTAAGCTCAGCAAGCCGAATCGGCTCAGGGCTGTCAGTTAACTCAGGGCGGTCAGTTAGCTCAGGGCTGTCAGTTAGCTCAGGGCTGTCAACTGGCTCAGTAGCCTCAATTAGTTCCGGACTGTTAATTGGCTGCGGGCTATGGGCAGTAACAACCTCATTGTGTTGAGACACATCACGGCTAGTCGGCATGTACCAACTCACCAGTGCCGTCAGCAATAACAACCCAATAGCCGCTGGCAGTAACCAGAAGGCCATGCTATAACTTTTCCGTTCATCTGCTTTAACCACAGCGCTATGCAGCAAATGCATATTCCCGGCACTGGCGGCAAAACGCTCGGCAACGGCGAGTGGATCCAATCCTTTATCTTTAAGAACTTGCCCGGCGTCTTGTAAGGTAAGGGTAGTGATACTCAAATTCAGCGCCATTTGCGCAGAAGCCTCGGCCAGCATAAAGAAACCCAGACAATCGAGTTGCAACAGCTTTTGCTGAGAGTCGTCGCTAAGTAAACTGAAATTATCTACAATTAACAGCAGCGGTGAGCTGCCAGCAATAGGCTCGGCCATCAACCCGGCAAGGGCAGGTAAAGCCTGGCGTTGGCCAAACCACTGTTGTAGCAGTTGCTCATCAATTTCCTGCTCAGTAAGCGGACCGGTTAACAATGCAACATTTGCCTGTTCAGAAAACAGCTCGGCCAACGCCAGTGCCAGGGTTGATTTACCACTGCCCTCGGCACCTACCAGGCCAATATTCTGAAAATCGTTAAACGCCAGCTGAAATAACAACCTGTTTAACAATTCGTGCTGGGACGGCAGTAAATGGCGCTGTGCAGCCAGTCTTTGCTGTAGTACCGAGGTATCCATCAGCCAAATGCCTGCAACAACTCGGCCTCTGTCACATCTGACCTTACCTCTGCCTGACCCAGCTTGCTCAGCAGTATAAAGCGCATCTGGCCATCTTTTACCTTTTTGTCGGTTTTCATATACGGCAGAAAATCGCTAATGGTCATCTCAGGTGGTGGCGTAACCGGCAATCTAAAACATTGCAATGCCGCTTTTACTGTTACCACGTCTTGCTGGTTTAGCCAGCCACGATGAGCTGATAATTCAGCTGCCATTACCATGCCTACCGCAACAGCTTCACCATGCAACCAGTTACCATAGCCCATAAAGGCTTCAATAGCGTGACCAAAGGTGTGGCCCAGATTTAATAACGCCCGCTCACCTTGCTCTGTTTCGTCACGGCTGACAATATCTGCCTTCATTTGGCAACAATGTTTAATCATCTGCGCCAGCAGATCAGGCTGCTGTGCTAATATCTGCTCACTATGCTGTAATAACCAGTGTAAAAATTCAGCGTCGCCTAACAAGCCATATTTAATCACTTCAGCCATACCAGCGGCGAACTCACGCCGCGGCAAAGTCTGTAAGGTCGCAGTACTGATTACTACCTGCTCGGGTTGTTTAAACGCCCCTATCATATTCTTGCCAAGTGGGTGATTAACAGCTGTTTTGCCACCCACCGACGAATCTACCTGGGCCAGTAAACTTGTGGGGACTTGAATAAAACGCACGCCACGCTGGAAGCATGCCGCAGCAAAACCAGTCAAATCGCCAATGACCCCGCCGCCCAATGCCACCAGTAATACATCACGAGACATCCGTTGTTCCAGTAAAAAGGACAGTATGGTCTCAAAGGATGACAGGGTTTTGTAAGCCTCACCGTCTTCAATCAGAATATGTTTTGCTGAAGTGGAGAATAACGAACGAACGTGTTCCAGATAAAGTGGCGCTATGGTTGGATTGGAAACAATGACGACCTGGTTGGCAGTTTGCAGGGTTTCAGCAAGCGCGCTGAAACCGGTATCAATATTAATGGGGTAGCTGCGCTGGCCAAGTTGGACTTCAACTCTTTGCATATGCAGCTCCTTTATTCTTTAAAAACCCAATTGCTCAATAATCTGGTTGGCTACAGCTCTGGCGCTTTGCTCGTCAGTGCGTACAGTAAAGTCGGCAATTTCTTCATATAACGGATTACGTTCCGCTGCCAGCCGCTCTAATACTTCACGCGGCGCTTCTTCTGTCTGCAATAAAGGCCGACGTTTGTCGCGCTGGGTACGGGCAACTTGCTTTTCTATCGGTGTTTCCAGATAGACGACTATGCCTCTGGCCGATAACCGGTTGCGGGTTTCTTTACTAATAACTGAACCACCGCCCGTAGCTAAAACGATACCTTGTAATTCAGTCAAATCAGAAATGACTGTTTCTTCACGCACCCTGAACCCTTCTTCGCCCTCTAAATCGAATACCCAGGCAATATCGGCACCGGTACGGCGCTCTATTTCCTGATCTGAATCGTAGAAGTCAAGATGAAGCATGTCTGCTAAATGACGACCGATAGTGCTTTTGCCTGCGCCCATCGGGCCAACAAGGAAGATATTACGTTTTTCTGCCATATGTCGTAGTGCTAAATCAGCTTAATCAATGAAAAGTTGAATTGAAGGACCAAAAGGCTCCCGCGAAAATTTGAAGCGCTGAATTATGTCAGGAATGGCCTTTCGTTGGCAAGTTAATTCTGACTTGATTCGGGAGCCATTGGTCGGCTCCCGAATCAATCTGGCATTATTGGCCTTCGGTCAGAATTCTCGGCGTCACGAAAATGAGTAATTCATTTTTCTCGTTGACATCACGCTTAGAGCGAAACAAGGCACCAACATAAGGAATGTCACCAAATAACGGCACCTTAGATACGGTGGACAAGATTTGTTGCTGATAAATACCACCTAGCACTATGGTTTCACCATTATCAACCAATACTTGCGTTTGAATTTGCTGAGTATCAATGGCTGTCGCTGGCCCGGTTGGGGTTTGCACCGTTTCACCACGGGTATTCTGGGTAATCACCAGGTCCAGAATAATTTTATTATCCGGGGTAATTTGCGGCGTAACGGTTAAACTCAACACGGCTTTCTTAAACTCAACCGTAGTCGCACCGCTGGAAGCAGCCTGCACATAGGGAATTTCCACACCCTGTTCAATTCTGGCTTCTTTCTGGTTCGATGTGGTTATCCGTGGACTGGCGATAATTTCACCCTTGTTTTCCTGCTCCAGTGCTGACAGTTCTAAATCCAGCAAGGTACCATCGGCTAAACGGGCCACATGAAACGCAATACTGCCAGCTGGATTCTGAATGGGTAAGTTAACATTCCAACGATCATTCAGCGCCGGGAACTGGCCAGTAGAGATAGCATTAGAGCCGGCGGCATTGCCCGACACTCCGCGATTACCACCACTGGTACTTTGCTGGTCGCTAAAACCCCAGCGAATACCCAGCTCGTCAGTGACGCTATCACGCACCGTAACCATTCTTGACTCAATTAATACCTGACGTACCGGCACATCCAGCCGCTCTATCAGTTTGCGTACACTTTCAATGTTACGGGCGGTATCTTTAATCAGAATAGTGTTGGTTCTATCGTCAACGACGACGCTGCCACGACTGGATAACAAGGTCGCATCACGGTTTGACAACAAGCCGGCTAAATCTGTCGCTTTAGCATAATTAATCGTCAGATAGTCGGAGTACAATGGCTCAAGTTGCTCAACTTGCTGCCTCGCTTCCAACTCTCGCGCTTCACGGGCTGACAACTCCTCAGTGGGTGCAACCATCAGAATATTGCCATCCATCCGCTTATCAAGGCCTTTAACCCGTAACACGATGTCCAGCGCCTGATCCCAGGGCGTACCATCTAAGCGCAGGGTAATATTACCGGTCACTGAATCGCTGGTAACCAGGTTAAAACCGTTGTAGTCAGCAATAATCTGCAATACGGTACGGATCGGGATATCCTGAAAATTAAGCGAAATCGCCCGACCTTTGTATTCGCGGCCACCACCAAGAATACTGCGATTGGTGGTGTCACGTTCCACATTCAGGGTGAAAATGTTGTCAATTTGCTGATAGGTGTAGGTAAAGGCATCGCTGGTAGCGATCTCCAACCGGGCAGAGGCACCCTCTTTAAAGGTTTCAATACCGGTAACAATGGTACCAAAATCCATCACGTCAAGCTGATACAGCAATTCATTCAGAATATCGGTGTTGTGAAACTCAACCAGTAATTTACCCGCCCGTTCGCTAACATCAACCGCAGCGGTATTTTCGCGCAGGAATACCAGTACCCGACCTTCACCCTTTTCACCACGGCGGAAATCGATGGCTTGCAGGCGGTTAATATAGGTTGGCGTAACGTCAGCAGCCTGGCCGACTTGTTCAGCAGTTGGGTTGTCAGAAATGTGCATGTAAAACACATTACCACGCACCCGTGTGCGGTAAATTTTCAGATAATCCAGATAGATGGTTGATTTAAAACCTTCACCGAGGAATTCAGACTTAACTCTTCTCACCCCGGCTTTATCAATTAATACTTCTTCCAGCTTTTCTTCATAGTCAGAGTTGTCGAAGTAAAGTTCGATCCGGGCGGGCTCGTTAAATACCTGAATACTGGGATCAGTATACAGATCTTCATCGAAAATAAACTCTATCTCAGTCTCGCCGGTGAGCAGTGGGTTGTACCTGACATCATACAGCAATGGCACTGCTGCTGCTGGCAGTGCCAGCAGCATCAATGCTGCCAAACATAGCCGGGTGCCGGTGATTCCTCGTGAAATTCTTTTGATTATTTTATCCATGATATACTCGCACACCTATCAATTACTCGTCATTGCTGTATTTTCGACCATTTGGATCATGGTCGTCCGCTCTTTCCAGCAACCTGCCCCATCCGGGATCAACTCTAACAATTCAACATGGGTGGGTTCTACGTTAATTACCCGACCATGAAACAAACCAACATAGTTACTTAACGTTACCCGGTGTAACGTTTTATCAGAAGCTTCAATTAAAGCCCAGATGTTACCTGTATCACCCAAAGTACCGCGCATTTTTAAGTTATCCAGCGCATATTTTTCAAGTGGCTCTTTACGCCGCCGGGGGTCGGGATGCAAACAATCCTGCACTTGCAAGAAACGATCCTGCACAGCTTCAGGTCTGGGTTCAGAAAATGGGCTGCGGCTGTTTTGTGATACATAAGCGATATGCTCAAACTCCCGCACCTCTGGTAACGGCTCTACCCGCGGTTGGGTGCTGGCTTTCACCGTATCCATGTGTGCCTGTACTTCACTTAAGTCATCGAAACAGCCAGATAATAAGGTGGCAACAGAAACTGCCAGAATGAGTTTTCTCATTGTGCAGTCTCCTTATAACGGTAAGTTTTAGCGGTGACATTAAACCGTAACCGATCATTTTTCTCAGTCTGAATAGAGAAGTCATGTAAGCTGACAATACGTGGCAACTTAGCCACCTCACTTACAAAATTACCAAACTGATGATAGTCCCCCACCACATCTATCTTAATCGGCAGTTCGGTGTAAAATTCTTTTTCAATTTCTGGCTCCCAGTTAATCCGTAAGAAGGTTAAACCGCTGGTTGTACCTACATAGGTAATATCATCCAGCAAACCCGGCGTTTCGTGGGTAGTAGGGAGCTGTTTAAGTAAAAATGAAAACGTGTTTTCCATTTCAACCATTTGCTGTTTATACAAGTCCAGATTAACGGCTGACGCGTAGCGTGTCCGGTATAACTGGCGCAATTCTGTCTCTTTTTGATTCGCCGAGTTAAGCTCATCAATTTTGCTATCAATCAACAGGAAATAACTGAGGGTCGCGACTAATGCCGCCAAAATAATGGCGAAAATAACCTTCGCCGCAACAGGCCAGGATCCCATGTTCTCAATATCGAGATCATTAATGTCAATTTCAGATAAATTAAAATTCAGGCTCATCGTGCACCACCTCTCGCACTGGGTTTAGCCGGTTGGCTATCCTGGACAGCTTCATAGCCCTGTACCCTAAGATGCATTTTAAAATTACTCAGCAGGCGTGACTCATCTTTACCCGCCTCAATAAACTCCAGCAGCGGGCTGGTTAACAACTGTGAGTCCTCTGCATCACGCAACATGGTAGACAAACGGTTGTTCGACTCACTTCTGCCCACTAACAGCAGTGTAGAACCTTTTTTCTCTAATTGTGTCAGATAAATGCCAGAAGGTACTACCCTGGCAATTTCAGACATAATTTCAGTCCCCAGGTTACGGCTCCCCTGCAGCTGTTCAATCAGACTCATCCGTTGTTGCAAACTACGCTTGGTTTCATTCAACGTCCGAATTTCAGCAATGCGCTGATCAAGAACTTTAATTTCATTTTCCAGATAGCGGTTGCGTTGATACTGGCCATCAATCATGGCGCTGTAAACCATATTGATCAGAAAAAACACCAGAAAACTGACAACCGCAGTCATCGCCAGCACCGTCACATACTGTTTCTGTTTTTCTTTGCGAGCAGCTTCCCGCCAGGGCAGTAAATTTATAAATGCCATGATGAAAAACTCCGTAAGGCAAGACCGCTGGCAACCATCAATTGCGGAGCCGACTTATTAAGCTGCTCACGGTCAACTGATGTGGCCACATCAATGGTTTTAAAGGGGTTCGCCACGACAGTGTGAATACCCAGTTCATCTATTAATAGTTTGTCTATGCCATCAATCAATGCCGTGCCACCGGAAACAATCAGATAATCCACCGCATCACGACCACTACTGGTCAGATACATCTGAATGCCGCGGCGGATCTGCTGTAATAGCATAGTCTGGAATGGCGCCAACACTTCAAAAGTATAGTTGGGTGGTAAATCACCACTCACCTTGGCCAGTTCAGCTTCATCGTAACTTTTATTGTAGTACGACAGAATACTGCGGGTGTATTGCTCACCGCCAAACGCCTGATCACGGGTGTATAATGTTTTGCCTTTTTCAACAATACTCAGTAGCGTCATGGTAGCGCCAATATCAACCAGCGCCACCACTTTACCCGCTGCGTCGTCAGGCAATTGCTTTAAACACAGCTCTGCGGCGCGGCTGAGTGCATAACTTTCAACATCAACCAATTTCGCGCTAAAACCGCCATTATCTAATGCCGCTACCCTGGCCTCAACACTTTCTGTGCGAGCAGCACTGAGCAGCACATTAACTTTAGACGGATCGGATTCGTTGACATCGAGTTTCTCAAAATCGAGGCTAACTTCATTTAATGGGTAAGGGATCAGGGTGTCAGCTTCAACTTCTATCTGGCTTTCCAGTTCAGCATCGGTTAATGACACATCCATAAAGATGACCTTACTGATCACGGTAGATCCGGAAACCGCTGCGGCTGCAAATTTCACAGAGCGAGGGATCTTCTTACGGATCTTGCTGATCACATTACCGACAGCTTCGATATCCTGGATCTCACGATCGGACATCGCGCCTTTAATCATCGGCTCTACAGCAAAGGCTTCGACCTTATACTGGTTACCATGCTGGCTTAACAGCACAGCCTTGACGGAGTGGGCACCGATATCGATACCAACCATCATAGGTGTTTGTTTACTGAACAGGCTTTTTATCATAGCTTCCTGTGGCCATTTTATAGTTATGATTCTTATTGTCGTATTCTTAGCTCAGACGCTATTTATTAGCAAGAAAAAGCGTTTCATCGACAGCCAATAAATATATACTAGCAGCGTTGTAAAGGAATTGGGAGTAAAAATTGGGGTTATTCAGTGTCTTGGGTTAAAAAACTTTTAATAGTCTGTCTGGTTGTTTTTTTTGCTGGGATCCTGACGATCGTGGCATTGTATTTTTACGTCAAAAATGATCTACCTGACGTGGCAACCTTAAAGGAAGTTAAGTTGCAAACGCCGATGCAAGTTTATACGGCGGATGGCCAGCTTATTTCCCAATTTGGTGAAAAACGACGGATCCCTCTAAAACTCGATGAAATGCCACCTTTACTGCTTCAGGCTTTCTTAGCTATTGAAGATACTAGGTTTTATGATCACCCTGGCATAGATATTATTGGTATTATGCGTGCTGCCAGCGTGGTCATGTCGTCCGGTGATTTTAGTCAGGGTGCCAGCACTATTACCCAGCAACTGGCCCGTAACTTTTTCCTTAGCCGGGAAAAAAAGGTTATGCGGAAGATTAAAGAAGTCTTTCTGGCGTTTCGAATTGAACAACTACTGGAAAAAGATGAAATTCTGGAGTTGTACCTGAACAAAATTGAACTTGGCCACCGTTCGTTCGGCGTAGGTGCTGCTGCCCAGGTCTATTTTGGCAAAACCGTTGATGAACTGACGCTGGACGAGATCGCTATTATTGCTGGCTTGCCAAAAGCCCCCTCTATCCTTAATCCTATTCGTTCACCGGCCAACGCTAAGAATCGTCGCGATATCGTGTTAACCAGAATGCGCGCTATTAATGTTATTACGGAAGAAGATTACCGTGCCGCGCTGGCAGTCCCCATTACCAGCCGGTTGCATGGTGCTCAAATCACTGCCTCAGCACCCTATATCGCCGAAATGGTACGCCAGCAAATGGTGCAACGCTTTGGTGAGGAAGTGGCCTACTCCGAGGGTTATAAAGTTTACACCACGGTGCATAGCAAACAGCAACACGCCGCCCGGCTGGCACTGCAGCAAAACTTGTATCAGTATGATGAACGCCATGGTTATCGCGGCCCGGTGGCGCAATTGTGGCAATCAGAGTTGGCTAAAGCAGAGACAGAACAAGCGGACAGCCCACAGTTTACTGAGACAGACCGGCCTGAACATGCCGGAATTGTCGCCTACCTCAGCCAGCAGCAAGGCATTGAAGATTTGCTGCCGGCAGTGGTATTAACGGTGAGCCAGAACAGCGCTGAAGTGCTGCTGGCTGGTGATCAGCAGGTAACGCTGCAATGGGATGGTTTGAAATGGGCCAGAGCGTATATTAGCGATGAGCGCCAGGGCATTGCGCCCAAAAGTGCCGCTGCTATTCTGGCGCCGGGTATGCATATCCTGGTGCGGCAACAGGATGAACAGTGGCGGTTAAGCCAGGTACCTGCAGCCAGCAGCGCGCTGGTAGCGGTTAATCCTCAGGATGGCGCTATTCAGGCATTGGTTGGTGGCTACAGCTTTAGCCAGAGCCAGTTTAACCGGGCAACCCAGGCAAAACGTCAGGTAGGTTCTAACATTAAACCTTTTATTTATTCAGCGGCATTAGAGCAAGGTTACACCCTGGCCTCCGTCATGAATGACGCCCCTATTCATCAATGGGATGACAACGCAGGTATCGCCTGGCGCCCCCGCAATTCACCTGCCGTGTATGATGGCCCAATCAGGATCCGTGAAGCCCTGGCGAAATCAAAAAACGTGGTGTCTGTGCGCTTACTTCGCGGCGTTGGTATTGATGCCAGTATCCGCTATTTGCAACGCTTTGGCTTCGCCGCCAGTGATCTGCCCCGTAACGAGACCCTGTCATTAGGTTCTGCCTCACTGACACCGCTGGAACTGGTAACCGGTTATGCGGTATTTGCCAATGGCGGCTTTCTGGTGACACCTTATGTGGTAGATAAAGTGGTTAATGATCAGGACGAAGTGATTTTTCAGCACCAGCCGCGGCTGGCGTGCAACGACTGTCAGCCTGAGCCAGAGCAACACGTGGCAGCAGATGCAGACATCAGCATCGCTACTAATGGCAGTGAGCCTGAGCAGAGTGCGGATAATGAGCAGCAGTTACATGCCTTGTTCAGTAGTTTGCAACAAGCTGAACAGCCCGAGGAGCAAACTGCAACAGCGCTGCTCAAAGCGGCAGAGCAGGTTATCAGCAGCCAAAATGCATTTTTAATTGCTGACGCGCTGACCAGCAGCGTCTGGGGCGGCGGCGACTGGCGCCAGGGTACCGGTTGGAATGGCACGGCCTGGCGGGCACAGCGTTTAAAACGGCGTGATATTTCAGCAAAAACCGGTACTACCAATGATTTTAAAGATACCTGGCTCTCCGGCTTTACTGCCTCTACCGCGGTGACGGTCTGGGTAGGTTTTGATGATGCCAACCGCAGCCTCGGCCGGGCACAATGGCATGCCAACCTGGGCCAGGACCAAAGCGCCGGCGCCGAATCAGGTGCCCGTACGGCACTGCCCGCCTGGCTAGATTATATGAGCCAGGTGTTACCTGACTATCCGCAGAACCCACTGCCACAACCTACCGGCTTATCGTCGGTGCGGATTGATCTGGCCAGCGGCTTGTTAAGCCGCAGCAACGACCACACCAGCAGCTTTGAGTATTTTAAAACCGGCACTGAGCCAACGCAGTACAGTCAGAATACCGTACAACACATTCGTTTTGATAATGACAAGAAAGCAGAACCTGACGAAACGGAATTATTTTAGTGACAACATGCCCGGCACCTGCGCAGTTTTCTAGCCGCAATTACATAAGGCCAGCTAAATAGCTGGCCTTGTTGTAAACGGGCAGGCTGGGTGTTGGCAGTGATTATCCGGCGACTACCTGTTCAAACCAACTTTTAGCATTAGCCAGGGCCGCTGCCACTTGGCCGGTAGCTGTGCCACCTAAGGCACAACGCCTGGCCATGCCGGCTTCCAGGGTCAGTGCCGGATAAACATCGTCAGTAATTAACGCACTGATCTGCTGCATTTGCTGCAGAGTTAGCGCTTCCAGTGGCAACTGTTGTTTCGATGCCACTAATACCAGTTCACCGGCACATTCGTGAGCATCCCGAAATGGCATACCTTTACTAACCAGATAATCGGCTAAATCTGTGGCATTGCTGTAGCCCAGCTCTGCTGCTTTACGACATTGTTCACGGTTTACACTCAGATGAGGCAGAACCGTTGCCAGCACCAGCAACGATTGCTGCCAGCTGTGCATCAGGTCAAAGAAGCCCTGTTTGTCTTCCTGCATGTCTTTGTTGTACGCCAGTGGCAAACCTTTTAACACATGCAAAATAGCCACTAAATGCCCCAATACCCGGCCGGTCTTACCCCGTAGTAACTCGAATACATCCGGGTTTTTCTTCTGCGGCATCAGTGAAGAGCCCGAGCTGATAGCATCGCCCAGCTTAAAAAAGCCAGCTTCGCCAGAGCAGAAAAAAATCACATCTTCTGACAGACGCGATAAATGGGTCATACACAGGCTGGCGCTTGCTGACAGCTCTACCAGATAGTCACGATCAGACACCGCATCTAAACTGTTCAACGCCGCATGGCTAAACCCCAGTTCGCTGGCCAACACGTTACGATCAATATTAACGCCTGTACCAGCCAGAGCACCGCAACCCAGCGGACAGCTGTCCATCCTTGCTACAGCATCATCCAGCCTGCCCAGATCGCGCTTAAACATTTCAACATAGGCCAACGCCCAGTGCGCCACTAATACCGGCTGAGCCCGCTGCAAATGCGTAAAGCCCGGCATCACGGCCTGCTCTGCTTTATCAGCAAATTCCAGCAGTGCGGCCAGCGCGGCCAACAGCGATTTACGCACAGTGCCCGCCTGCAGCCGAGTCCACAAACGAAGATCGGTCGCCACCAGGTCATTACGGCTGCGCCCGGTATGCAGCTTTTTAGCAACACTGCCAAGCTTAGCGGTAAGCTGGCTTTCTACCCAGCTATGAATATCTTCTTCCGTTGTTTGCAACGGCAGGCGCGGATCAGCATCGATAGCCATCGCTAAATCGGCCAGTCCCTGCTCCAGCTGCGCTGCTTCAATATCAGTGATAATTCCTGCTTGCAGCAGGCCTTTAGCCCAGGCTCTGGACGCAGCAATATCCTGCTGTGCCAGTAAATAATCAAAACTAAGCGAGTCGTTAAAATCCCGGAATTCGCTTAAGGTAGCTTCGGTAAAGCGTCCTCCCCACATGGCCATAACGCTTAGTCCTTTTGTTGATGCAATGCCCGGATCCGACTGGCCAGGCTATACAACCGGATAAAACCAGCTGCATCTTTCTGATCATACACTTCATCACCTTCAAAGGTGGCGAAAGCTTCCGAGTATAAGGTGTTCACGGAGCGACGCTTTGCAACAGTCACATTGCCTTTATACAGCTTGATCACCACTTCACCGGTTAATTGTTCAGCCAGCGAGGTTGCAGCAGCCAGTAAGGCATCTTTTAACGGCGTGAACCAGCGGCCATCGTACACCAGCTGGGCAAACTCCAGGCCGATTTCCTCACGGTATTTCAGCGAACTGCGATCATACACCAGCGCTTCCAGGCCTTTCAGGCCTGCCAGTAATATGGTACCGCCCGGCGTTTCATAACAACCACGGGATTTCATGCCCACCAGCCGGTTCTCAACAATATCAATCCGGCCAACGCCATGCTCTGAGCCCAGCTCGTTTAAAAGCTCAATCGCTGCCACGCCATCCAGCTGCTTGCCATTAACATGGGTTAACTGGCCCCGTTCAAACGCCAGCTCAACATAGGCAGGATGATCTGGCGCCTGCTCAGGTGATTTGGTCCACATCCACACCTGATTGGAGGGCTCGCACCAGGGGTCTTCCAACTCACCGCCTTCATGCGAAATATGCCACAGGTTGGCATCGCGACTATAAATTTTAGTGGCCGACGCCGTGGTAGGCACGTTCTTCTCCGCCAGATAGTCCAGCAAGGATTGACGCGAGTTAAATTGCCATTCACGCCATGGTGCTATCACTTTGAGCTGTGGCGCCAGGGCAGCAAAACAGCTTTCAAACCGTACCTGATCATTACCTTTGCCAGTGCAGCCATGACATAGCGCATCGGCGCCCAGCTCCAGCGCCAGCTTAACCTGGGCGCGGGCTATTACCGGACGGGCCATCGAAGTACCCAGCAAATACTGGCCCTCATATACCGCGCCGGTTTTTAAGGTGGGGTATATCACTTCATTTACCAGCTCCTGGCGCAGATCGACCACATAGCAGCTGCTGGCACCGGAATTAATCGCCTTTTGCTCTACCCCGGCCAACTCTTCATCGCCCTGACCAACGTTAGCAACGAAGGCAATAACTTCGCACTGATAATTATCTTTTAACCACGGCACAATGGCCGAGGTATCTAAGCCGCCTGAATAGGCTAATACTACTTTTTTTACACTCATTGTTACCTCAACTAAATAAACTGACTAAAACAGCATTCTGGGCATGCATCCGGTTCTCGGCTTGTTGCAACACCAGCGAATAATCGCTGTCGAGCACTTCGCTGGTCACTTCCTGCCCCCGATGAGCCGGCAAACAGTGCATAAAATGTTTCACCGCTAAGCGCTGCATCACCGCGGTGTTGATCTGGTAATCGGCAAACAGCTGGCCAACTTGCTTCGGGTCGGCTTTAGCCCCCATTGATACCCAGGTATCGGTGTATAATGCGTCTACTCCGGCGGCAGAGGACAAGTGCTGGCTCAGCACCAGTTTGGCACCACTGTTTGCGGCCAGTTGCTGCGCTTTTAACAATACATGGGCATCGGGGCCAAATCCAGGCGGCGTGATCACCGTTAAGTCCATGCCCATAATGGCGGCGCCGAGCATTAACGAATGACAGACATTATTACCATCACCGACAAAAGCTAAATGCACCTGATCCAGCTGGCCGAACTGTTCCTGTAGCGTTAACAAATCCGCCAGCGCCTGACACGGATGATATAAATCACTCAGGGCGTTTATTACCGGCTTCTTGCTGCTATGTGCCAGTTCCAGTAAGGTTTTCTGGTTGAAAACACGGGCCACAATGGCATCGGTCCAGCATGCCAGATTACTGCCAAAATCCTGCACCGACTCACGCACGCCCATAGCCCCGTTTTGCAAATCCAGATAGACGCTATGGCCACCCAGCTTATTAATACCCACATCAAAGCTGACCCGGGTTCGCAGCGAGGGTTTTTCAAATAGCAGGGCAATACTTTTGCCGGCCAACGCACTCTGGTATTGTGCTGGCGTCGCTTTAATTTTTACGGCTAAATTCAATACTTCGCTAAGTTGGGTTCGGTCCAGATCGGCTAAGCACAGTAGCTGGCTCAATTTACTCATAAAACACGCTGTAATCCGCTAGGCGGTTTCCTGATCAAGCCGGTGGTGACACACACCATGGCGGGTTCAATATAAAATGCAGGTGCCTACCGGCTGGTTCTGCATCAGTTTTAACAAATTTTCCGGTTGCTGCCAGCCAGCGACAATAATATTGCGCTGCAAAGCCTGGCCAGTCTCCAGTGCTGCATCCAGTTTCACCTTCATGCCACCTTTAATCACACCAGTGGCAACCAGTTCTGCCGCAGCAGCAGGTGTAAGCTCGGCAATCAGTTGCATCTGACTATCCAGAATGCCTGGCACGTCGGTCAGCAATACCAGTTCGCCCTGCACCAGCTGACAAATGGCGGCAGCGGCTAAGTCGGCATTAACGTTCAGCAACTGCCCTTCGCTACCTATACCCACTGAGCTGAACACCGGGGTAAAACCTTGAGCTAACAGCAGCGTAATCAGGGTCGCGTCGTTTGGCTTAGCCAGCCCCACAGCCCCCAGTTTGCTGTTAACGGTAAATTGCAAACTGGTACCGGCAGACAGATTTAAGCCCACCGGGTTTAACCCCTGCAGCATAGCGCGGCTGACCAACTCAGCATTAACTGCGCCATCCAAGGCTCCGGTAATCACTGGCATTTGTTCTGGCGGCGAAACCCGTTGGCCGTCGATTTTTTCGGTGGTAAAACCAAATTTAGCCAGCCACTGATCCACCTGATCGCCTCCGCCATGCACCAGCACAACCGGCCGCTGCTGCTTAAGCTGACGACACACGGCCAATAAGGCATCCAGCGCAGCGCGCTCCTGCAATAAACGACCACCCATTTTAATGACTAAGGGTAAGGTTTTCATACGGCGACCCCGCCAAACAGGCCGGCGGTTTCTGGCTTGTTAAAGCGCACATTGGCAGCCTGCATGGCCTGAGCTGCGGCGCCTTTGAGCAGGTTATCAATGGCTGACACCACCACCAGTTGTTCGCCATCCTGCTGCCAGTACAGATCACAATAAGGCGTGCCTGCCACATTAGCGACATTGGGCGACTGCTTAAGCAACCTGACCAAGGGTTTATTTTGGTAAGCCTCAGTAAAGGCCTGTTTTACCTGATCCGCGCTAACTCCGGGCTTTAATGTCAGCACGCTGGTGGCCAGAATACCCCGCTTAAAATTACCTAAATGCGGCGTAAACACCACTTTTCTACCCAGGTTCTGTTCAATTTCAGGCCGGTGGCGGTGGCCAAAAAAGCCGTAGGCATTTAAACCTACTTCACAAAACGACGTACTCAACGCAGCTTTACGACCCGCACCTGACACACCGCTGGTAGCATTTATAACCGGAATACACTGTTCAGCAACCAAGCCAGCCTTCAGCAGTGGCAACAACGCCAGTGAACAGGCTGTGGGGTAGCAACCCGGCACGGAAATTAAATTGCCAGGTGCTTCTGTCAGCCATTCCATCAGGCAATAAACTGCTTCATTTAACAGCTCTGGGTGTTGATGCTGATAACCATAGTATTGCGGATATAGCTGAGCTTGCTTTAACCGAAATGCCCCAGACAGGTCTACCACCACAATGCCTGCAGCCATTAGCAACGGCGTAACCGCTTCGCTGGCTTCATGCGGCAGCGCTAAGAAAGCTACATCAACCTGCAGGGAAGCAATCCGCTCGTCGTACCAGGGTTCGACCATAATATCGATGGCATTAGTAAAACGTGGATACAGGTTACTGAGTGGCTCAGCGGTTCGCCCCGATGACGCAAAAGCATGATCAAGCGAAAAATAAGGGTTGGCGACTAACAAGGCACATAATTCGGCACCACTGTAGCCCGCAGCACCTAATACGGCACTGCGAATTTTTACATCAGAAGAAGACACTAAAGACATGTTTACCGCACTCAATTGCAAAATCAGCTAAAAGTTATAGCATAAAACGGTGGCTAGTGTAGAACGGCAAACATGCAGAATCAACAATAATTATGCTGTTTTTATGAATTTTTATCTAAAATTTATTTTTAACCTAATGAGGCACATCCTGGCTGACAACAGTATTTCGTCCTTGTCTTTTCGCCTGATATAGCGCCCGGTCGGCGTCAATAAGCAGCTGTTTGCCATCATCGTTACTATCCAGCATCGCCAGACCAATACTTAAGGTTATTGTTAAATCCGGCACCACCTCAGTAAAACTGGTGTCAGCTACCTGCATGCGCAGCCTGTCGCATACTTCGGTTGCTTTCGCTAAAGAAGTATCGGGTAACAGAATCACAAACTCTTCGCCACCCCAACGCGCTAAAGAATCAGTATCCCGGCAGTGCTGCTGCAGCGTTGCGGCAACGCGTTTTAATATTTCATCGCCAATACTATGCGACCAGTTGTCATTAACCTGTTTGAAGTGATCAATATCCAGTAACGCCAGACAAAGCGGTTGCTGCTGGCGCCGTGCCCGCTTCAACTCGTGCTGCATCGCTTCATCAAACGCCCGCCGATTTGCCAGGCCAGTTAATGAATCTAACCGGGCCAACGCCGCCAGCTCAGCGGTTTTTTCAGCCACTTGTAACTTCAGTTTTAACTCACTACGTTTTAAGCTGGCCAGACGCCAGCGGACGACGGCGATAATTAAGACGGCCACCAACAGCACAATCAGCAACTGAAACAATGGTCGCTGCCATAAGTGCGGCGCAATACTGAATGATACCGACGCAGCAACCGGGCTCCAGCCACCGTCAGGATAGGAAGCCGCAACATAAAAATGATAGTCGCCTGGTGCTAAGTTGGTGTATTGAACGTTAACCTGGGTACCCCGCAGCACCCAGTCCA
The DNA here is from genome assembly GCF_000987775.1 of Arsukibacterium ikkense. Lineage (GTDB taxonomy): Bacteria > Pseudomonadota > Gammaproteobacteria > Enterobacterales > Alteromonadaceae > Alishewanella > Alishewanella ikkense. Next base: position 206,868 of record NZ_LAHO01000004.1, on the reverse strand, counting down.
GCTCAAAGCCTTCCAGCATAGTGCGATACTGAATACGCTGCGGCATAATAAAGCCAAGGCCAGCATATTCCAGCTCAATCCGGTTGGTGCCTGCAGCCAGTTTAATATGCTGCGCAGACAAATACGGTTTACCATCTGCCAGCAACTTCTCCAACACCACCGGAGGCGTTACCGCTGAAAACCTGCTTAAGCGGGTCGGCTGAACCTTACTGGCACCAACCGAGGTAGCTATCCAAACCGAGCCATCGCTATGTAAACTGGCGGCTGGCGACGAGCCGCCATTAGCCTGAGCACTGGCCATACCATCGCTTTCGCCAAACAGCTCATAGTGGATCCGGTCGCGCCGGCCATATACGATGTCCAGCGCCTGTTGCCGGCTCAGCCGTAAAATTCCACGATTGGTTGAAATCCAGAAATGCTGCTGCTGATCTATCACCAGTTGAAACAATTTATCAAACGGCATGCCGTGGCGACGCCCCACTAATGCCAGCTGCTCAGTGGTTAAATCAAAAGCAATCAGGCCACGGTCGGTGGTCATCCACAAAATATCAGCAGCATGATCTTCAACAAAGCCAAAGGCATATTCGGCGTTATCCAACCCGGTGAAATCAAGCTGGCGAACTTTCCCATCCTGCCAAACGGACACCCCGGCACCACTGCCGATAAATACCCGGCCATCGCGGGTCTGATGCAGCGCCATAATAAAGGGTGAAGGCAGCAAGGTAGCTGCAACCGGCGTACTCAACTGGCCATCGTAAATTAGACTCAGGCCCTGCGCCGTGCCAACAAGTACCGAACCGTCCGGCCGTGCCAGGATCGCCCGAACTTCATTGGCGGCCAACCCATCGTCACTGCGATAGTGAGCGACCACTGCACCATCGGCGTAATGTAAGACACCATCGGTATAGGTACCAATCCATAAACTTTGCTGCTGGCCTTTGGCAAGGCTCAATACTGATTGGCCTTTGGCATGGCTGGATAAATCAATATTGCTGATGATACCGTCACATATCTGGTCTAAGCCTCTGCTACTGCCAACATAAACACAGTTGTTCTGATCTGACATCACAGTACGGACATAATTGTCGGCTAAGCCTTGTTCGGTAGTATAGGTGGTAAAAGGCGCGTCGCGTAAACGAAACACACCGCCATTGGTGCCCACCCACAGGCTGTGCTCTTTATCGCGCAACAACGCCAGCACCCGGTTATTTGGCAAACCTTGCTCAATACTGAGTTGTTCAAGCTGATTTTTGTATAAACGCAATAAGCCGCGATCCACTGTGCCTATCCATAACATGCCCGACATTTCAGGTAATAACGTAGCTACCGGTACATCGGCCAGGAGCAGGCTTAACCTGTGCTGATGATCTACTTGATACAGACCTCGCTCAGTGCCTATTAACAGCTGCTGTTCAGTGTTGGCCGCCAGAGCAAATACCGGACTGTTCAGTTCAGCAGCAAATGGCTGGCTCACCTGCAAATCGTTATCTATCAATGCCAGACCACCCGCCGTACCGACCCAAATCTGGCCCTGGCTATCCTCAAATAAACTTTGTACCGCGTTAGCCGGCAAGCCGTTGTCTTCGGTAAACTGCTGCCGGCTACCATCAGGTGATTGCATAACCACACCTTCGCCTTCGGTGGCCAGCCACAGCCGCTCAATACTGTCGACCATCACTTTATTGATCAACACCCCCAGCGGCGGATAACTGTGCCATTGCTGGCCGCTGACCCGCGCGATGCCGCCACGCGACCCTGCCACCAGTAAGTCGCCGTTGGCGGTTATGCTAAGACCACGAATACCAGAATCGGGTAGACCGGTTAAACTACTTCGTTCAAAAATATCGAAGCGACGGCCATTGAAACGGGCCACCCCCTCCCAGGTACCAAACCACAGGTAACCATCCGGTGTCTGAGCTATGGCATTAATGGTGTTGTGAGGCAAACCATGAACGGTACTCCAGCTTTCACTGAAGTAGTTATCAAGACTAACGATGTCGTCATCTGCCGCAAAAAGGGCAGCAGATAACAACATGCTAAGCAAGCAAATAACGACATACACCCTGTATCGGCAAACAGTTAACAACAGCATCGGCCAATCCCTGTCTAAAAAAGCGACTTTTGCACTGGCAAGATTAGCGCTTTTGTCGGCGCATTGGAAGCGTGATGCAATAGCCGTTGCTAAAGTACTGGCCGCACCCCAAGCAAATGGCAGATGGCGTAGCTGAGTTCACTGCGGTTCAGCGTATAAAAATGAAACTGATCTACGCCTTCCCGGCTCAGTACTTTTACCATCTCCATCGCAATATTCGCCCCCACCAGATTACGGGTAGTCGGATCATTATCCAAACCCTGATAGGCCTTACTCATCCAGTCTGGAATTGCAACATTGGTCAGGCCGGCAAACTTCTGTAATTGCTGAAAGTTAGTCACCGGCAAAATACCTGGAATAATATCAACATCAATACCAATTGCCGCACAGCGGTCGCGATAACGTAAAAACTTTTCGATATCAAAGAAAAACTGGGTAATAGCCCTGGAAGCACCAGCCTCGACTTTACGTTTTAAGTTTAATAAATCGAACTGAGCATTAGGTGCCTGCGGATGCACCTCAGGGTAAGCCGCCACTGAGATATCGAAATCAGCCACCGAGCGCAGTATCTCAACTAAATCCGCTGCGTATAACTCAGGTACTGCTGTGCTGCCTGGTGGTAAATCGCCACGTAAAGCAACAATATGCCGGATGCCGTTGTCCCAGTAATCTCGGGCAATGTCTATCAGTTGCTGCTTGCTGGCATCAACACAGGTTAGATGCGGCGCCGCGATTAAGCCGGTGCGCTGTTTAATGGACTTAATAATATCGTGGGTACGGTCACGCTCCCCAGAATTAGCACCATAAGTAACCGATACAAAAGAGGGCGCCAACGGTGCCAGCCGTTCTATAGACTGCCACAGCGTTTGCTCCATTTGTGCCGTTCTGGGCGGGAAGAACTCAAAGCTTACATTTACTTTACCCTGCACGTCGTGCAGATTGCGGTTTATTGCATCCAGATATTGGGCGTTTGCAAAGGCCATAATTTTTCTCGTTAACCATTAAACGTGATGGCTTGCGCCAGTTAAAATAAGCTGCTGACATAATTGTGCCAAATCAGCATGAATACCACCGGCGGTAACCTGTTTACCGGCACCTGGGCCTTTTAATACCAGCGGGTTGTCGCTATACCACTGGCTTTCAATCACAAAAATGTTGTCACAGGGTGCCAGCGCGGCCAGCGGCTGCTCAGGCGCCACCTGCAACAATTTTACCTCGGCCTGCGGTCCGCTAGCAGTCAGAGTCAAACTGGCAGCATAGCGCAACAGTTTGCCGGCAGCTTTGGCCTGTGCCAGGGCATCGGCCAGCATGCTGTCAAGTAACTCGCGTTGCTGCCACGCGGCTGTCCAGTTGCCAGCTGTCAGCTGTTCAGGCAGTAACGGTTGCAGACTGATTTGCTCAAGCTCCAGGCTTAACCCCAGCTCGCGGGCCAGCACCAGCAACTTGCGCTGCACATCTATACCTGATAAATCGTCGCGCGGATCAGGCTCGGTAAAACCCAGCTCAGATGCCTGGGCCAGCAAGCTGGAAAACGGTACGCTGCCATCAAATTTGCAAAGCAACCAGGATAAGGTGCCAGAAAATACCCCGCTAATCCGCTTAATGTTATCGCCGCTTTGCAACAGGGACTGCAGTACCTGCTGCACCGGAATGCCGGCTCCCACGGTAGTATTGCTGCGCCAGCTTAGCTGGTTAGCGGCTAAATCGGCCCGGATGGGGTTGTATTGAGCCAAGGGTAGCGTTACCCCTTGTTTGTTAGCGCTGATAATATGGCAACCTGCCGCAATAAACTGCCGATACTGGCTGGCAAACTGCAGGCTGGGCGTAATATCTACCAGCACTTTTGGCCCGGCTAACTGACTTACATAAGCCAGCAATTCAGCCTCGGTGTAGCTGTCTGCCGCAGCCAGTTCGCTGTGCCAAGCAGCCGGCTGCAGCTCTGGTCCAAGCCAGGCATGGCGCGAGTTAAACACTCCGGCCAGTTGCAGGTCAATGCCACTGGCCAGTGCCTGTTGCTGCAAAGGCAGCATCTGTAAAAATGCCGCCCCTACATTACCGGTGCCGGCCACCAGCACTTGCAAACGTGGTTTAGTCTCAACGCAATGCTGATGGATCTGATTTAACTCTGCCACCGCTAATTCCTGTTTAAATAGCCAAACGGCCAATTGATCATTTTCGTACAGATGTTGCACCTGCAACTGTTGCAAATACTGCAATAAAGCCGGGCTAACCTGTTGCTGATTGCTGGCTTTCAGCCAGACCAGCGCATAGTAATCGGATGTATCGGCCAGCGGATGGCCACCTTGTTGCTGTAATAGCCCGGCCGCTGCTGGCCAGACTGCAGCTGGGATCAGCCAGCGCTGACTGGTGTCATCGTCACCACCGTGCCTGTGTGGCAGCACCACTACACTACTTCGCAACTGCCGGGCCAGTGTGTCAGCATGAATAGCAGGCTGGCCGGTCTGTGACACTAATCTTACCGGGTGTAAACTGGTTAAAAATGACCGGGCCGCGACCTCTGGCACGACGTCACAGCCGGCATACTCAGGTTGCAGGGCGCTGCGCACCCGTAAGCGGGTGCTGCTACCCGCCAGCGGTGCCAGCGTGCGGGCATGCAGTACCGGGTTGCCCAGCGCGGCCAGCTGGCAGGCCTGGCGGCTATTAACCTGGCGATAAGGCACTGCATTACTGCATTTGCGTGGGTCAGCGCTGAAAATAGCGGTAACATCAGTCCAGATACTGACACTGTCTGCCGCCAGCAAGGCCGCCAGCAAGGTCGCACTGTAATCACTGCCGTTGCGGCCAAGGGTAATACCAGCGCCTGTTTCGTTACGGCCAATAAAGCCCGTTACCACATAGCATACTGCTGGCTGACGGCCCGCTGTTAGCGCGCTTAACCCTGTCGTGCTGCGCTGCCAGTCCGGTTCGTCGCCATTAAATGTCAGAAAGTCGCGCGCATCCAGCGCCACAGCAGGCTGGCCACTATCAGTTAACAATGCTGCCAGTAAGGTTGCTGACAGCAACTCGCCAAGCGCTAACACGTCATTCACTTGCTGCGCTGCTAACCACTGCGGTATCTGGCTAAGCCAGCCGTGTAGCGTCGCCTGCACTGGTGCTGCCGCTTGTTGTGATAACGTAGCAGCAATAAGCTGCTGTAATTTTTCAGAAAGCTGCGTTAACGCCGGGCCGATATCACAGCCTTGCTCAGCACTGGCCACTAGCGCCAGCAAAGTGTCGGTGGTGTCACCCGGCGCAGACACCACCACCCAGGGCAAGCCCTGCTGTTGCTGCACCAGGCCGGCCACCGCCTGAAAACGCGCGGCATTGGCCAGACTACTGCCACCAAACTTATGCACCTCGACTACCGGCCGCCCTGCTGCTGCTGTTAATTGCTGACTCATTACTCGTTACCAGAATGCTGTTAATGCCGGATTTAACCGGTATTGCTGATCAGATTTAGTGCTTGCCGCTGCCTTGCTAGTCGCCTGCTGCGAGCTTACCCGGTTTTGCTGGCTGCTAAGCCAGTTTGCCACCGCATGAAAACCGGCTTGTAAATCGGCGATTAAATCTGCCGGCGCTTCTATACCTACCGACAAGCGGATTAACGTCGGGCCTATACCTGCTGTTTGCTGAGCGGACGCAGCCATCGAGGCATGGGTCATGCTGCCAGGATGGCAAATTAAGCTTTCAATACCACCTAAGGATTGCGCCAGGGTAAACAAGCGCAGGCTGGCAAAAAATACCGGCAAGGCGTCGGCCGGCGCGGCTAAATCAAAACTGCACATCGCACCAAAGCCGCTTTGCTGCGCTTTAGCTATGCTGTGGCCAGGGTGATCAGCTAAACCCGGGTAGTACAATTTACTAACCAACGGCTGCTGCTGTAAAAAGCTGACCAGCTCGCTGGTATTATGTTGCTGTAATTGCAACCGTGGCACCAGAGTCCGCAAGCCCCGTAAGGTCATATAGCTGTCAAATGCCGGCCCGGTCACCCCTAAACAATTGGCCCACCATTTTAGCTCATCACCAAGGGCCGGATCTTTGGCCACCAGCACACCGCCGATAATATCGCTGTGGCCATTAATATACTTGGTAGTAGAATGCACCACGATATCGGCGCCTAACAGCAACGGCTGTTGCAGCACCGGCGATAAAAAGGTGTTATCAACCACTACTTTGGCTGTTAAAGCCGCGGCTAACTGGCAAACGGCTTTAACATCGGTAATTTGCAGCAGTGGGTTGCTCGGCGTTTCCAGCCAGATCATGGCCGGTTTTGCTGCTGTCGTTTTTTCTGCCCAGTCGGCCTGCTGAAAATTAACAATCTGCAGTTTAAACGCCTGCTTGCGCGCCGCCAGATTGGTAAACAAGCGATAGCTGCCACCATAGCAATCATGCGGGATCACCAGCGTATCATCGGGCCCCAGTAACTGCAGGGCCAGTAAGCAAGCAGACATACCACTGCCGGTAACAATAGCCCGGGCACCTTGTTCCAACTCACACAAGGCATCAGCCAGAATGTCCCGGGTCGGATTGTTAGAGCGCGAGTAATCATACTGGCCGGGTTGCTTAAACCCAGGCAATTTGTAAGTGGTGGTCAGATATAAAGGTGGGGTAACTGCCCCAAACGCCGTATCCTGAGCAATTCCGGCCCGGGCAGTAATGGTTGCAGCAGCTGATTGAGACATAACGACACCTTTTGGATGTTTAGACGTCTAAAAGTATATCAATCAAAAAGTGGATGTCAAACCATTTAGCCGTCTATAATGATTATTTGTTGCTCACTATTGGACATGGCAGGATAAAAAGTTAGAATTTGGCAACTGCGCGAGCAAATACGAATAATCATTATAAATAACTAAGGTACCCTTTATGGCTAAATGGAATGGCGAATACATCCATCCTTACGCGGAACATGGTAAAAAGTCAGAACAAGTCAAAAAAATTACCGTGTCCATTCCGTTGAATGTTTTAAAAGTATTAACCGACGAGCGCACCCGGCGCCAGGTTAACAACCTGCGCCATGCTACTAACAGTGAATTACTGTGCGAAGCCTTTTTGCACGCCTTTACCGGCCAGCCATTGCCTGCCGATGAAGACTTACGCAAAGATAACCCGCACCAGATCCCAACTGAAGTACGGCAGATATTAACCAGTATGGGCAAGCCAATTCCGGTAATTATTGAAGCGGATACCACCGAAGAGTAACAACGGCCCGCTTTGCAAAAAAACCGCCACCAGGCGGTTTTTTTAATGTCAGATCGGTGATGCTAATCAGGCAAAATATCAGCTAATCAACCCCAGCTCCAGCGCAAGCAATACCGCGCGGGTGCGATCCCGCACCCCCAGTTTGGCCAGAATAGCCGAGCATTGGTTTTTAACTGTTCCCTCAGATTTATACAGTGCAGCGGCAATTTCCTTGTTGCTGTAGCCGGCTGCCATTAATTGCAGAATTTGCGACTCTTTCTCGCTAAGTGGCTCCAGCTGCGCTGGCATAGCAAAGTTGCTGCTGTTGCTGCGCACTGTGCTTAGCAGCCGTTCGGTAATGTTAGGCGCGAAATAGCTACCGCCCCCGGCCAGCGTGGCAATGGCCTGGACCAGTGTATCCAGCGACACATCTTTGAGTAGAAAACCCCGGGCACCCAGCTGAATACTGTGTAGTACCAGCTCGTGCTCGTCAAAGGTGGTAAGAATAAGCACCGGCGTAGTAACCCCCGCCTGCTTTAGCGAGGCCAGCGTTTGCACCCCATCCATCACCGGCATGGAAAGATCCAGCAAAATAACATCTGGTTGCAACTGTCTGCAGGCATTCACTACGCCGGAGCCATCAACACATTCGCCAATCACCTGTACCATGCCAGATAAACCCAGCAAGCTGGTAATGCCATCCCGGATCAGTTTTTGATCATCCACTAACAATACTTTATGCATCAGTGTTCGCCCGATAGGGTAGCTGAAGGGTTAATTGCATACTCTGGCCATGAGTATCGAGCGTCAGACTGCCAGCACATTCTGCTGTGCGTTCCTGCATACCGGTAATGCCATTGCCAGGTTGCCAGTTTGCGGCCAGCTTGCCGTTGTCGTTAATGATCAGCTGCAGCTGCTGCTGGTTCAACTCCGCACTGATCTTCAGCTCAGTGGCCGCTGCATGCTTTAAACTGTTGCTGATCGCTTCCTGCACTATACATAGCAAGTGTTGTGCTTGATTAAGATCGGGCAACATTATCTGCGGTGCAATGTCCAACCTCACTTTGAGTTGCTCGGGCACCAGGGCTACCAGCTGTTGCAGCGCAGCAAGCAACGATAAATCGGCATGCTGGCGGATGGTGCTCACCGCTTCTCGCACATCAGCTAACAATAACTTTGCCAGCTGATGGCATTTATCTACCTGTAACTTGGCTTCTCCTGCGCTAAGGTGGCTGGCCACCTGCAACTGAATGGTCAGCGCCGTTAAGTGATGGCCGACGACATCGTGCAGGTTACGGGCGATACGGGTTCGTTCACTCTGGCGGGAGGCCGCCTGCAGCAATTGCTGGGTGGCAAGGAGTTGCTGGTGTTTACTGGCCAGTTCTTCTTTCGCTTTTTGCTCAGCCTGAGTGGCGCTTTGCATCATTACCGCGAATAAATGAAAGCAGCCATACAACAGGGCTGTAATCCACAGCTGTCGCTGTTCCAGCTGTGCTGCCAGACTGAACCACAAGATCACCACCAGCATTGCCACCAGTACCGCGCGACGGCTGGACATGAGCGACGGTAACATCGAGACCCAGATAACAGTCAGAATGGCCAGATAATCGAAATATTTTGAACTCAATAACGGCAATAAACCAAAGGCGCAGAATAATTGCAGTAAGAGCAGCAGTTTACCGGCCGGACTTTGCAACTTAACCGGGCCGGCATCCAGTGTCAGGGTAATAAAAGCCACGCCATATACGATAAACAGCACTGATACCCACAGCCAGGGTTGTGGCGAGCTTTGCAACTGCAAAAGATACAGCGTAATGGCGAACACCAGAGCCCAGGTCATGACCCCGGCGAAGGTGGCTAACGGGTATTTTAATTTCATCCACTTATTATGCGGGGCCGGCCAATAACTGCAATAGGCCACAAGTCACAATAAAAAATCCTGACTTCTGGCACCTGCACGTTCAGGCGCCCTTCGCTAAACTCAGCGCACCAACCAAGGAGGCATTTATGCTGCTGATCCACACATCTCTGCTGTACTTTCATATTGCGCTGGGCGCCGTTGCCCTGATATTGTTCTGGCTACCGGTATTCAGCCGTAAAGGCAGCAAATTGCATGTGAATGCCGGTAGCGTCTTTTACTATCTGATGCTGGTGATAGCGGCATCAGGTATGGCGCTGTGCGTTATTGGCCTGGCCGATCCTATTGCCATCTATGCCGCTGACAAAGCACTGACGGCAGCACAGCAACAACGGCTACTGATATGGCGGATCCCCTTTTCGCAGTTCCTGCTGCTGTTAAGCCTGTTAACCTGGGTTACTGTTCGCCATGCGGTCGCGGCACTGCGAGTAAAGGAAAACCGGGCAATCTTAAAAGGTATCGCTTTTCAGGGCCCCAACCTGATGCTGATACCCGGCGGCATCTATGTCCTGTGGCAGGGTATTGGCATTGGCATGCCACTGCTGATCATCTTTGCTATCGTCAGTATTATTACCTCGCTGAGTATTTGCCTATACATCTACCAACGACAAATCAAACCGCGGCAGTGGATCATTGAACACTTCAGCGCCATGATTGGTTCAGGTATTGCCTTATACACCGCGTTTTTTGCCGCAGGAGGTCGCAGAATATTAGCGCAGTGGTTGCCGGGGGAATGGCAAATTGTCAGCTGGCTGGCCGCGCCGGTTATCGGCGTAAGCGCGATGATCCTGCTAACGGGTTACTATAAGCGCAAATATAAGGTGCAGCACCACAAAGCTTTACAACAGGCTTAAAGCTGGCTTAAGGTCCATGCAGCACTGGCAAAGGACAACAAAGAATGACTATAAAAAACCCGGCTGTTCATAATAAGGTTATCTGGATCACCGGCGCCTCAGGCGGAATTGGCGAAGCGCTGGCCCGCGAGTTAGCCGCGGCTGGTGCCAGGCTGATTTTAAGCGCCCGGCGCCAACCAGAACTGCAGCGGGTGCGTGCCAGTCTGCCGAATGCCGCCGGGCATCTGTTGTTACCGCTGGATATAACTGACCATGCCGCAATCAGTGCTGCCATCAACACTGTTACCGAGCAAATTGGTGGCCTGGACTGGTTAATCAATAATGCCGGCATTAGCCAACGTGCGTTAATCACTGACACCACTCTGGCAACCGATCGCAAACTGTTTGAGGTAGATTACTTTGCTCAGGTTAGTTTAACCCGCCAGGCGCTGCCCTTACTGCTGGCCGATGGTGGTGGTAAGGTGGTCTTTGTGTCGTCAGTCGCGGGGTTAGTAGGCACCCAGTATCGCGGTAGCTATTCTGCCGCCAAAGCGGCGCTGCATTTATGGGCCAATAGCTTGCGCGCCGAGTTATCTGAGCAGGGGCTGACTGTTGCCAGCCTGTTCCCCGGCTTTGTTAAAACCGATGTATCACTGAATGCGCTGACCGGTGATGGCAGCGCTTTGGGTGAAATGGACGACGCGCAGGCGAATGCCATGAGCGCAGAGCAATTTGCCGAGAAAGCGGTTAAAGCCTTAGTTAAAGGCAACAGCTATATTGTTATCGGCGGCTTAAAAGAACGATTGGCGGCCTGGGTATCTCGGCTATCGCCAGAATTGCTATACAAAATCGTCCGAAAAAGTAAGGTGCGATAAAAGCTAAGTAACTGAACAAAATAACATTAATACTGTGTTAATTATTAATTACAAAAAAACACAACTATAATTTGATCTGCATCAAGCTAACTGGCGCTGGCTGAACTAGGCTTATTGGCACCCCCTGCCAGCACAGTGAGCGCATTATGTCAGCCTTGTTAACCTTGTTACTGGCCGGCGGCTGTGGCAGCCGTCTGCGCCCGTTAACCTGCCATCAGGCAAAGCCTGCGGTGCCCTTTGCTGGCAAATACCGGATAATCGATTTTGTGTTAAGTAATTTACTGCACTCAGGCTTTACTGACTTAATGGTATTAACCCAGTATCAGGCAGCAGGCTTAGCACATTATTTACAGCAACGCTGGACCAGCCGCTTTGCTGGCCAGGGCTTTTTGCAATGCCAAGCGGCACCCGCTACCCTGAACGTAGGCACCGCCGGCGCTGTGGCCTTGCAATTAAGTCAAATTCGCGATCTGCGGCCACAGCATATCGCCCTGCTAAGTGCCGATCATATTTACAAAATGGATTACCGGCAAATGCTGCGTTTTCATTTACAGCAACATGCCGCTGTCACTATAGCGGCAGTGGCCATACCCGAAGCGCATGCTCACCATTTTGGTATTATTGAAACAGACGCCAGCGGCCGGATGATCGGCTTTATTGAAAAGCCGCAAAGCACTGCGCCCTGCATACCTGGCCGTCCGGGTTATGTGCTGGCCTCGATGGGAAACTATCTGTTTACTGCCGAAGCCTTATATCAGGCACTGGCGGCGTGCCAGCAAGGCCAGCATGTTGATTTCGGCCAGCACGTGCTGCCGGCCTTGTACCAACAGCAAGCAGTGTATGTGTATAATTTCGCCAATAACCTGATACCAGGTGAACAGACACTGCCCGGCTACTGGCGCGATGTCGGTACCCTCAATGCGTATTACGCCGCCCAACAAGATGTAAAGAACCATCCTGACTGGCTGCAAGGCCCGAACCAAGCCTGGCCTGTACTCAGTGGCAGCATTTCATCAAAAGCACTGCCGGTTAAACGAGCAGGCCACCAGCTAAGCACTGTGCTGCCAATGGCAGGCGGCTGTCAGCCTCGCTATATTGCCAGTAGTTATTGATCCAGTGTTCTTTGCTAACGCATTTATTGCTAAGCGTTTATTGATAATAGTTATCCGGCAGCGCAATTCTGGCGACTCCCGATGCCACTGCTGCTTCGGCCACTGCCCGTGCGACCCGCGGCAATAATCTTGGGTCCATCGGTTTGGGAATAATATAGGCTTTACCAAATTCCAGTTTATCGATTTGTGCCGCCAACAGCACTTCGGCCGGTACGGGCTCTTTGGCAATAGCACGAATAGCATTAACGGCTGCAATTTTCATTTCATCGTTAATCACACTGGCCCGCACATCCAGCGCACCGCGGAAAATAAACGGAAAACACAGTACGTTATTTACCTGATTCGGATAATCTGAGCGGCCGGTAGCCATAATAAGATCCTGGCGTGCAGCATGGGCCAGCGCTGGCTTGATTTCCGGGTCGGGGTTAGAGCAGGCAAAAATCACCGGATTAGGTGCCATTAGCGTTAGTGCCTCAGGCGGCAATACATCGGGCCCCGACACGCCAACAAATACATCAGCACCTTTAAGCGCATCTTCCAGGGTGCGTTTATCGGTGTTATTAGCAAACAGCAATTTGTACTGGTTTAAATCATCGCGCCGGGTATGAATAACCCCTTTGGTATCAAGCATGTAAATATGCTCACGTTGCGCGCCACATTTAATCAGCAGCTCCATACAGGCTATCGCCGCCGCACCAGCGCCCATACAGACAATAATGGCCTTGCTGATCTCTTTACCCTGTATTTCCAACGCATTTAGCATACCAGCAGCAGTCACAATAGCCGTGCCGTGCTGATCATCATGAAACACCGGTATTTTACAGCGCTTAATCAGCTCTTTTTCAATTTCAAAGCATTCCGGCGCTTTAATATCTTCGAGGTTAATACCGCCAAAGGTATCGGCGATATTGGCCACCGTGTTAATAAACTCTTCTGTCGTGCGATGCGTCACTTCAATATCAATGGAGTCGAGGTTAGCAAAGCGCTTAAATAGCAGGGCCTTTCCTTCCATCACAGGTTTGGAGGCCATCGGTCCTAAATTACCTAACCCCAGAATGGCTGTGCCGTTGGTAATCACCGCCACCAGATTGCCCTTAGCGGTATACTTATAAACATTATCGATGTCAGCCGCAATTTCCCGCACCGGCTCAGCAACCCCGGGGCTGTAGGCCAGGGCCAGGTCTTTAACCGTTTCAGCCGGCTTACTGATTTCAATACTAATTTTGCCCGGGGTCGGCTCCGCATGATAGCGCAGCGCCTGCTCTCTGAAATCTGACATCGTTGTGTTCCTGCTTTTAATGAGTGAGGGTAACTTCTGATTATTTTTAGTTTTGTTGTTGTACAACTGCGGTGCGACGATTTTAACAGCGCAACGCAGGCTTACTGACCATACCACTTTAGTCTTAGTGTTGGTTGTTATAGCAACTTCAGCCGTATTCGCCAAGCCCGAGCTGGCGCCATCATTACCCTAAATAGGTAAAATCGACATTAATTCATCACCATATTGCTGAAGTAACTGGTTAAGATTGCGATAATTGTGATTATCTATCAGTAAATGTTTCGATGGCTTTCTGGCCAAAACACAGCCTTTTCAGGCGTATAGCCATCTAAAAATTTTAGTCCAGGCTGCATATTCAGCTAAACAGTGGAAATTTAACTATTTTTTTTATTAATAACGACTATTTGCCTAAAAAAGCAGCAACTGAAAAAACCCGGCAGCTGACCAGGCGATGCCCATGGCAACACATTTGTTTACAGTTTGCTGTTCCTATTGTCTTGACCCTCAGCGCTGACTGTCCGATCATTGCAATATAAATTTTTTGTAACAATGTTGAGGGTTTTATGCAAGTAGCACGGATAGGCAGCGCCATAGCGCTAAGTTTAACCCTGACCATAGCCAGTGTTGGCAGTTTACCCGCTATGGCGTCAGCCGAAGCGAAGGTGTGCGAAGGCAACCAATGCGAAAACGAAATGCGCCGGCTCATTAAGCTGGCGCGCAGTGGCAGCGGAGATGCCGCCGCTTTCGTTGCTATGGCCTATGCCTCTGGCGATGGCCTGGAGCAAAACCACCAGGAAGCCGCCCGCTTTATCAAGTTAGGGGTGCGGCATCGCAATCCGATGGCCACCTATCTGATGGCTGACTGGCACCGCAATGGTTTTGTGCTGGAGCAAAATATTGAACAGGCTGATAAGTTACTGGCTCAGGCGGTGAAAAGTGAGTATCCGCCAGCAATGTATCAACAAGCATTGTTGTATTTACAAACAGACGACGAAACCAAAGTTGACGAAGCCGTGACGCTGTTAGAAAAAGCGGCAGAGACAAAGTTGATGAATGCGATGTTTATACTGGCAAGGCTAAAGCATACCGCCACAGCAACCGAGCAGGATTTAGCAGGCGCTGGCAAATTATATAAAGCCTTAACGCTGGCGCGCCACCCGGAAGCACGGGACTACCTGCAACAAGTGATAAACGAAATGGCCACTGATACACAGCAAACCGATTTAATCGCCGACTTTAAAAGTGTCGATGATATTGAAGTAATTCAGGTGCGAGGTCAAAAGCTGGAAGCCAACGTAATGCTGGATGGCCTGGTACGACGCTTAAACGCCAGCGGCAAATATGATCGCCGCTCTGTTGGCAGCCGGATCAGTGGCGTAACATGCGAAAACTCGGGCTCGGCTTGTGCTTCAATAACGCCGGGCAGCGGTGCCAGCTCAATTGGCGAAGTGCTCAGTGGCGGTAAATAACCAGCGTCGGCTGCTATTAGCGATAAAAAAAGCACCTTTCGGTGCTTTTTTTATCGCTAAGTAGCGTGGCAAATTAACGATTGCCAAGAACCGCGAAACGTTTCTTGAACCGGTCAACCCGGCCGCCAACGTCTAATACTTTCTGCTTACCGGTATAAAACGGGTGGCAGCTTGAACATACATCCAAGTGGATGTCTTTACACAGCGCAGAACGCGTTTTGAAGCTGTTACCGCAAGTACAGGTTGCAGTAATTTCTTTGTATTCTGGATGGATACCTGGTTTCATGGGTTACCTCGTTAGGCCGTATCGCTATCCGGTCATCTTGTGCCGGACACCATACGTAATTACAGTTAATTAAGGGCGCGTAGCTTAATAGATAGCCAGCAAAGTTGCAACTACCAGGCAGGCTTATTTACAACTTTTGTTTTGCTTGGCAGCAGCCTGACGGCACCTTACACTAAGGCTTGTCTAACCTGAAGGATTTTAGCTGTGCCAGTTATCCGCGTTGCCCTGCCCTTGCCGTTAAGGCAACACTTTGATTATCTGTTAAGCGCTGAGCAACAGGTGCAAATTGGCAGTCGGCTACGGGTACCTTTTGGCAAGCGGGAATTAATTGGCATTGCCTGGCAGCTCAATCCGGCTGACCATTACCCGCTGGCACAATTAAAACCGATTATCGCCATTATTGACCCGCAGCCGGTGCTGACGGAGCCATTGCGCCAGCTGCTGACCTTCGCCGCAGAATACTATCATCACCCGCTGGGTGAAGTGCTGACAGCGGCCCTGCCTGCGCTATTGCGGGAGGGGAAAAGCCTGGCCGACTACCAACAGTATGCGTGGCAGTTGACTGCTGCAGGCGCTGGCGCTACAACCGCCGACTTTAAACGCTCACCGCGTCAA
This sequence comes from Arsukibacterium ikkense, assembly GCF_000987775.1. Classification (GTDB taxonomy): domain Bacteria; phylum Pseudomonadota; class Gammaproteobacteria; order Enterobacterales; family Alteromonadaceae; genus Alishewanella; species Alishewanella ikkense. The sequence continues at coordinate 191,208 of NZ_LAHO01000004.1, read as the reverse complement.
CTGGCGTTGTGGCAAGCACTGCAACCCGGTTCGTTAGCCGCCACTGAGCTGTTGGCTAACCATCCACGAAAGGCATTGCAACAACTGGCAGAAAAAGGCCTCATTCAGCAGCAATTGCTGCCATTAACCCCTTTTAGCCAGCGCGGCTTAAAACAGCCGGCACTGCAATTGACGGCTGATCAGGCATTGGCTGTTACCGCCATTAATCAGACCGCAAACCGTTTTCAATGCTTATTACTCGAAGGTGTGACCGGCTCTGGCAAAACGGAAGTGTATTTACAGGCCATCGCACCCTTGCTCGATACCGGTCAGCAGGTATTAGTCATAGTGCCGGAAATTGGCCTGACACCACAAACCCTGGCGCGCTTTCAAAGCCGTTTTCAGGCACCAGTGCTATGCTGGCATTCTAATCTGACCGACACCGAACGTCTGAATTGCTGGCGCCAGACCCAGGCTGGCAGCGCAGCTATTGTTATTGGCACCCGCTCGGCGTTATTTTTGCCATTCGCCAGGCTGGGTCTGATTATTATTGATGAAGAACATGACCAGTCGTTAAAACAACAAGATGGCTTTCGCTATCATGCCAGAGATCTGGCAATTAAACGGGCCGCAATAGAAAGCTGCCCTATTTTGCTGGGTTCTGCCACACCGTCACTGGAAAGCCTTTATAATTGTCAGCAACAGCGTTTTATCCCCCTTAGCCTGCATAACCGGGCCGGTGGCCAGGCCATGCCCCGCTATAAGCTGGTCGATTTAAAGCAACAGGTATTGCAGTTTGGTTTAGCCAGTCAAACCCTGCAGTCTATCCGGCAGCAACTGCAGCAAGGGTTGCAGGTCATGTTGTTTTTAAACCGGCGTGGCTTTGCCCCCGCTCTCAGTTGCCAGGAATGTGGCTGGATGACGGAGTGCCATCGCTGCAGCGCTTTTACCACCTACCACAAGCAAAGCCGGCAGTTGGTATGTCATCATTGTGGCGCAACCAAAGCAGTACCGCGCCAATGTAAACAATGTGGTAGTGCCAGGCTGGCACCGGTGGGTCAGGGTACCGAGCAACTAGAAGAAAACTTACAACAGCTGTTTCCTGAGGTCGCCATCACCCGGCTGGACCGCGATACCACCAGGCGCAAAGGTGCACTGAACAGTGCACTGCAAAGCATTAATCAAAGTGGTCCACGGCTTATTCTCGGTACCCAGATGTTAGCAAAAGGCCACCATTTTCCCTTTGTCACCCTGGTGGTTATTGTTGATGTTGATGGTGCCTTATACAGTAGTGACTTTCGGGCGCCTGAGCAGCTGGCGCAGTTACTCACCCAGGTGGCAGGCAGAGCGGGTCGTGGCAGTAGCCCCGGCACGGTATTGCTGCAAACTCATCACCCGGAACATGCGCTGCTGCAAGATATTATTCACAACGGCTATGCCTCCTTTGCCCGCAGCGCCTTGCTGGAGCGTCAGCAAACCCGGTTGCCGCCGTATCAGCATCTGGCGCTATTCCGGGCAGAAGCCGTGCAAAGTGCGCTATGTCAGCAGTGGTTAACCGAGCTGGCAGCCATAGCTAAAACGCTGCCGGGGCTCGAGCTATTAGGGCCACTGAGCTCGCCGATGGAAAAACGGGCCGGCAAGTTTCGCTGGCAGCTACATCTTTACAGTAGCCAGCGCCCGCTGCTGCATCAGGCACTCACTACCCTGCTGGCCACACTGCAAAGCTGGGCGCTCAGCCGACAGGTAAAATGGCAACTGGATGTTGATCCGGTCGATTTAAGCTAAAGCGACAAGCCGCACTTATTTCTTTTTCAGGCTAAGCAGGTAGAATAGCCAGAGAATTCTTAAGCCAGGTTGTTAAGCTGTCGATATGCCGCACAAAGATTATGTAAAAACTGCCCGCCCCAAGCCTAAAGCCAAACCCAGTGCTGCACGGCGCACTAATACCAGATCAGCCCCAAAGGCCAGGCGTCCATGGCTGCTGATGATTATTACTGCCTTGCTGCTGGCTAGTTTTGGCTGGTTTTTATGGTATTTGAAGCAACAACCTGTCAGCCCGGAAAAAACGGCGCCAGCAATAACCCGCACTAAACCCACCGTCGATGACTTGCCGGCTAAGCCTGTGGCCGAGCCTTATCAGTACATTAAAGAGCTGGAAAACCGCGAGATACAGGTGGAAGTGGATAGTACCCCACGCCAGCCACAAGGCCCGTTTCAGATGCAATGTGGCTCGTTTCGCCAGGCTGAGCAAGCCGAAGCCATGCGCGCTCAAATTGCTTTTGCCGGTTTCACTTCTACCGTGCGACGCACCGAGGGTAGCAATGGCGTCTGGTTCAGGGTGGTTTTAGGTCCTTATGACTCGCGGCGCCAGGCCACGGCTGATCGTAACCGGCTGCAACAACAGAACATCAATGGCTGTCAGATCTGGAACTGGACTTGAAAAGCGAGCAGTCCAGCCACACTTAAGCCTTAGGTTTATTCGCCATAAGGCAAAATTCATGACAACTATCGTTTCTGTTCGCCGCAATGGCCACGTTGCTATTGGCGGCGATGGTCAGGTATCACTGGGCAATACCGTAATGAAAGGTAATGCCCGTAAAGTACGCAGGCTTTACAACAACAAAGTACTGGCTGGCTTCGCTGGCGGTACTGCCGACGCCTTTACCTTATTTGAACGCTTTGAAGCCAAACTGGAACTGCATCAGGGCCATCTGATGCGTGCGGCAGTAGAGCTGGCAAAAGACTGGCGCACCGATCGGATGCTGCGTAAACTCGAAGCAATACTGGCTGTCGCTGACGCCAACTGCTCACTGATTATTACCGGCAATGGTGATGTGATTCAACCGGAGCAGGATTTAATCGCCATTGGCAGCGGCGGCCCGTTTGCCCAGGCAGCAGCCACCGCCTTACTGCAAAATACTGAACTCAGTGCCCACGACATCGTTGAAAAAAGCTTAACTATTGCTGGCGATATTTGTGTTTACACCAATCAGCAGCACACCATTGAACAACTTTAAGCAGGTTTATTATGTCTGATATGACACCCAGAGAAATTGTCCACGAGCTGGACAGGCACATCATTGGCCAGAATAAAGCGAAGCGTGCGGTGGCGATAGCCTTGCGGAATCGCTGGCGTCGGATGCAGCTGGAAGTTGGTCTGCGCGCCGAAGTGACCCCGAAAAATATCCTGATGATAGGGCCAACCGGGGTAGGTAAAACTGAAATTGCCCGCCGGCTGGCCAAACTGGCTAACGCGCCCTTTATTAAAGTTGAAGCCACTAAATTTACTGAAGTAGGCTATGTTGGCAAAGAAGTGGAAAGCATTATCCGCGATTTAACCGACAGTGCGGTAAAAATGCTGCGCGAGCAAGCCATCGCCAAAAATCGCTTCCGGGCAGAAGAAGCAGCCGAAGAACGGATTCTGGATGCGTTGCTGCCCAAAGGGCGGGATAACTGGAGCGAGGGCGATACGCCAACAACCAGCGAAAGCAACACCCGGCAGATTTTCCGCAAAAAATTGCGTGAAGGCCAGCTTGATGATAAAGAAATTGAGTTGGAGCTGGCGCAAACGCCAATCGGGGTAGAGATCATGGCGCCACCGGGCATGGAAGAAATGACCTCTCAGTTGCAAAGTATGTTCCAGAGCCTGGGCAACGAAAAAAAGAAAAAGCGTAAACTGAAAATTAAAGACGCGTTAAAGCAGCTGATTGACGAAGAGGCTGCCAGGCTGGTTAACCCGGAAGAGTTAAAAGCCGAAGCACTGGAAGCCGTTGAGCAAAACGGTATCGTGTTTCTGGACGAAATAGATAAAATTTGTAAACGCGGCGAAACCAGTGGGCCGGATGTGTCACGTGAAGGCGTGCAGCGCGATTTGCTGCCACTGATTGAAGGTTGTACCGTCAATACCAAGCACGGCATGGTTAAAACCGACCATATACTGTTTATTGCCTCAGGTGCGTTTCAAATGAGTAAACCGTCTGATTTGGTGCCTGAGCTACAAGGCCGGCTACCAATCCGGGTCGAATTAGAAGCCCTGACCGCCGCCGATTTTGAGCGGATCCTAACCGAACCCAAGGCCTCATTGACTGAGCAATCTATTGCAATGCTGGCTACCGAAGGAGTGCATATCAGCTTTAACAGCGAAGGCATTAAACGCATAGCCGCCGCGGCCTTTCGGGTTAATGAAACCACCGAAAACATCGGTGCCCGTCGCTTATACACCGTAATGGAGCGCTTACTGGAAGAAATATCCTATGATGCGGCCGACCATGCCGGTCAGCATATTGAAATTACCGCTGATTACGTTGAGCAACATTTAGGCGCACTGGTGCAGGATGAAGATTTAAGCCGCTTTATTCTATAAATGATGACCCTGCTTACCCTGCACTACCACCAGCAGCGACGGCTGCTGGACCTGAAATTCAGCGACGGCACAGTGCAAGTGTTGTCCGCTGAGTTTTTACGGGTGCATTCGCCGTCAGCGGAGGTACGCGGCCATGGTAAACCAACGCTGGTTGCCAATAAACGCCAGGTTGCTATTCAACGTATCAGCGCTGTTGGTCACTACGGTGTGAAATTAAGCTTTGACGATGGCCACGATACCGGCTTGTATCATTTTAGTTACTTATGCCAGCTGGCCGCAAACCAGCACGACTTGTGGCAGCAGTACCTGGCCCGCCTGAAAGCAGCCAATGCCAGTCGCGACAGCCTGATCAGCACCCGCATCAGGCTGTAAGCGTTACATTAACAGTTAGGCTTTAAATATTTGTCCCGGGTAGGCGCGGATAAACGCCAGCGCCTCATTTTCTGGCAACGGCTTGGCAATATAATACCCCTGCACTGCATCGCACGATAAACTGCGCAGCAGGTTAAGTTGATCGATAGTTTCCACCCCTTCGGCCAGAATGCGCTTGCCCAGCCCCTGGGCCAGCTTTATCATGGTTTTGACAATCATCATATCGGAATCATTTGAGGTCATATCCATCACAAAACTGCGATCAATTTTAATTTTCTCAATCGGCATTTTGCGTAAATACGCCAGGGACGAATAGCCGGTACCAAAATCATCAATCGACACCTTAATACCCATTTGCTGTAGCTCAAGCGCAAAGTTAGAGCCCTTTTCCATATCCTGCATTGCGGTATTTTCAGTAACCTCCAGCTCTACCATTTCCGGTGATACGCTGTACTGTTGCAGCAAATTTTTCAGCTCTTGTTTCAGCCCTTCCTGCTCAAAATGAATAGGCGACATATTAATGGCCAGCGGAATATGTACCCCTTGCTGCTGCCAGCGCTGAATACTGGCAATAGCATTGCGCAAAATCACTAAATCCAGGACCTGGCTCAGGCCTAGTTGCTCTACCATGGGTAAAAACTGGCCTGGCATCAGCAGCCCACGCTCAGGATGTTGCCAGCGCACCAGCACTTCAAAGCCTTCCAGCAAGTTGCTGCGCAAACTTAGCTGTGGTTGATAGTACAACACAAATTGATTGTCGCTGATCGCCTGCAACAACTCGCTCTCCCAGGCAAGCAAGCGGGCCGTTTCTTCTTCCATACCCGCCTGGTAACTCAGCCAACTGGCCTGCAGGCGCTTCGCCTGATGAAACGCGATATTCGCCTGCTGCAGTAACTGCTCGGCACTGCTGGCATTCGCCGGGTAGTGCGACAACCCCATACTTGTCGTCAGCTTGACCGGGCCACTTTCCAGTAAAAACGGCTTTTCAATCAGCTGCTGCACATGCTGCAAGGTATATTGCAGCTGTTTGTCACTGACTACATCGGCCAGCACCAGCGCAAAAATATCGCCTCCGGTACGGGCAATCAGCACCGGCTTAACAATACTTTGCTCAAAGCGGCGGATCACTTCGCGCAAAATGCGATCACCTTGTTTTAAGCCAACCGACTCGTTAACGTTTTTAAATTTATCCAGGCCCAGCATCACCAGTTGCAATTGTGTACCTTGTTCAGTATTAATCTGCTGCTGCAGCTTGCTTAGCAACGCATCACGATTTAGTGCGCCGGTCAGCTGGTCATGCTGATCCAGATAACGGGTTTTTTCTGTCAGTTTAAGGTTGGTACTGCGCTCATTTTCCTGCAGCCAAATGACCAGTGAAAAGCCCAGGGTTACCAATAGCCCGAGCTCAACACTTTTATACACGAAGGTACCATGAATCGATAAGAAGAGATTAACTTGCAGCATTACCGTCACGGCGTGAAGCAGGTAGAGCGCGCCCCATAGCATCAGTATTAATGTGGCAAGTCGCGGCCCCAGGCCATGGGGGCTGCTCTGCCACAACCAGAGCCCGGCCATAAACAATAGCAGGCCACAGACAATAAAACGTAACTCAACCTGTAAAAAGTTATGCCAGCTTTGCAACCCGGGCAACCATTCCGGTAAAGCAACGCCGGCTGCTGCCAGCACAAAAAAGATGACTAAATATCGGCTAACCGGCCAGCCAAGCCAGCGGCTATTCTGCACAGAGCCCTGTTGCAGATTACCCAGTAACATCAGTACAGCAAAGCTGTAGCAGGCAAAATGTGCAGTGAATGCTAACAAGAATTTTAGCCCGCTCTGACCCAGCGGGGTGGCATAGTGCAACAATAGTGCGATGGGATAGCAGGCAAAGGATATAAAGGCCAGCAACCAGAATTTTAAATATTTCTGCTGATATACCCGCAGGTAATACCAAAAAAGTAGTGCGATAAGTATCGCCAACCCGGCTTGGGTTAAATACAGGGCAATTCTGGCGAAGAGTTCTGCTGGCACTTGGCGCTCTCTGTTAGCTGGTCAAATACACCTTAACAAACAAAATGCTTTAGCAGCAATACTTTGTTAGCGTTGTTAAGCTGCTGCATCTAACATTAATCGCTTGAGCTTGCAGGGCATAGCGCTATACTGTGCATTAGCATACCCTGCCTATGGAGTCTTACATGGAATACAATACCTCAGAACTTTGCGATCTTTATGCAGATCAGGTTGATGTGGTCGAACCTATCTTTGCTAATTATGGTGGCAGACGTTCATTCGGCGGCCAAATTCGTACCATTAAGTGCTTCGAAGACAATGGTCTGGTACGCCAGGTGCTGGCCGATGATGGTATTGGCAAGGTACTGCTGATTGACGGTGGTGGCTCGGCCCGCCGTGCGTTAATCGATGCAGAATTGGCCAGTCTTGCTGCCAGCAATGGCTGGGAAGGTATCGTCTGTTATGGCAGTGTCCGTGATTTAGACGCACTGGAAGACTTTGAAATTGGTATTCAGGCCGTTAATGCCATTCCTATTGGCGCCGATGACAATGGCTTTGGTGAAACCGAAGTGCCGGTTAACTTTGCCGGAGTCACCTTTTTACCCGGTGATCATTTATATGCTGACAGTACCGGCATTATTATGTCGCCGGATGCCTTAGATATTGAGTAACTGATTTAGTTAAACACTATGCTGCAACGCTATACCGAGCACGACATACAACCTTATTACACCAGGCGCAGCGGCGAAAGCCGGCTGGGCCAGCTGGTGAAATTACCCGACCCCGACTTACCCTACCCCGAACTCCTGGCTGCCCACAAAGCGGCCGGCGGCCAGTTTGTGTTACTGGGTATTGCCGAATGCATTGGCCCGCTGGCTAATTTAGGCAACCCGGGCGCTGAGCTGGGTTGGCAGGCATTTTTACAGCGGTTTTTAAACCTGCAGCACAGCGATACCCTGGCCAGCGAGCAAATTTTATTATTAGGTGAAATTGATTGCGCCGATCTGCAGCAACAGGCTGCAAGCCTGAGCAACCAGCATCCGCAGCAGCTGGCCAGTTTGCGCCAGCTTTGTGCGGAACTTGACCAACGGGTCAGCAACCAACTAGTGCCGATATTTTCAGCGGGGCTATACCCTATTGTGATCGGCGGCGGCCACAATAATGCTTACCCCTTATTGCAGGCTCTGGCAGCAGTGAGCCAGCAGCCGGTTAATTGCGCCAATTTAGACCCGCATGCTGATTTTCGGCCACTTGAAGGCCGGCACAGTGGTAATGGTTTCAGTTATGCCAGCGCGGCTGGCTATCTGGGTCAATACACGGTGTTAGGGTTGGACTTACATAAAAACTCCGTGGCCAGCCTGGCGCTATTGCAGCAAGCCACAGGCGAATATATCAGCTACCAGCATTTGGCAATAAGCCAGCAGCTCAGCTATCAGCAGGCGTTGGATCAGCTGATTGAACGTTGTTGCCAGGGGGTGGCGCCGATTGCCATTGAACTGGATACCGACAGCATTGATACCATGCCGGCCAGTGCCCTTAATTATACCGGGCTCAGTGTCGAACAGGCCAGCCAGTATGTGTTTCAGCTGGCGCGGTTACCACGCGCGCGCTATCTGCACCTGGCTGAAGCGGCTCCGGCATGCCATCCGGCCGGCCTGGCTGCGGGCTTAAACCAATGCGGGCAGGTGCTTGCTACCTTAGTATTGGCTTTTATGCAGGGAAAGGCAGAACAACCCCCTGCGATTTAGCCGGGATGACGGTGCTGCCACTGGCGTAACCAGGCAGGAAACCCGCTCAGTTCAAAAGGTTGTGAATACCAAAATCCCTGACCTCGCTGACACCCCATCCGCAGCAGTTTGTCTTCAACCTCCGCCCCTTCTACCCCTTCGGCAATAACACCCAGCCCAAGGTTACGCGCCATATCAATAATGGCACCGGTAATCGCCATATGGGCTTCGGTTTTATGCAGCTCGCTGATAAAACTGCAATCAACTTTCACATATTGCACCGGTAGCTTTCGTAAAAATGCCAGTGACGAAAAGCCGGTACCAAAATCGTCCAACGCCAGCTCAACCCCTAACCGGTGCAAGCGTTGCATCATTGCCATCGCCCGGGGCGGATCAGCTAACAGCGCTCTTTCACTGACTTCCAGCATCAGCAACTGCGGGTTAACCTGATACTTGTCAAACAAGACTTCCAGCGCATCTACCAACTCATCGTGCAGCAGTTCTTTACTGGAAATATTCACCGCAATGCGGCTGACTAACTGTTGCTCGGTTAAACTGGCAATCGTTTGAATTGCTTGTTCCAGCACCCATTGGCTTAGCGGGTAAATCACCCCCATCTCCTCGGCCAGTGCTAAAAAAGCCTCTGGTGCCAGCAAGCCTTTTTTGGGGTGGCGCCAGCGAATAAGTACTTCCGCCGCCAGTACCTGCCGGCTTTTCATATTCATTTGCGGCTGCACAAACAACACTAATTGCTGATCATCAATGGCCTGACGCAATTCTGCCATTAGTGCCAGTTTCTCGGTGGTGTAGTTAATCATGTCCTGACTAAACAGCGAGCTGGCTCCGCGCTGCCACTGATAATGCTGTAGCGCCAGATAAGCACGCTCCAGCAGTTCGTTCAGCTCAGTACTGTGATCCGGATATAATGCGATGCCTACCCCCAGTTTATAATCGATGGCACAGCCATGCACCAGCATCGGTTGGGGTACCGATTGTTGCAGCTGTTTTGCCAGAAATTCGGCCCGGGCCGGCTGATGGCCAATATCCAGCCAGATGGCAAAGTCGACACTTCCCAGATGACAAACCCGCACCGGTTGTTGCTGTCGATATTCAAAGGTGAGTATTTTACTTTCACTGGCGAGCTGGTCGTTAATTCTCTGGGCTATTTGCGCCAGAATTAAATTACTATTGCTGTGGCCCAGTAGCTGGTTTATCTGCTCAAATTGCTCAATTTTTAGTAAAATCAACGCAAACTGTTGTTCAGGTGCACTTTTGAGGATCAGGTCGAGCTGTCGCTGCAACGCATATTTATTTGGAAAGCCACTAATATCATCATGCAATGAGTAAAAACCCTGCATATCGGGTTTAGGTTGTAGCGCCCGTTTTAAATCAAACTTAAGCTTCAGAGCATAAGCTAGAGCCAGCAACAACAGCAAAAATAGTAACAATAGCAGCCCGGCTACCGGCAGCGCGGGCTGCGCAGGCGCGGCGACAACTGGCCAACTTGCGCTGGCTGCGCCCAGTAATGCCCCCCCCAGAACTAACATACGCTGTATTGCGACGACCATGGCATTACCACACATTTTTGCTGCCCGTTATTGGTTGCCAACAGCTTACCGCAAATTTGCCACTTGTAAAGCTACCGCTAAGGCAACCTTACCTGTTTACCATTAATAATCAATTGCTTAAGCTTATTAACGCCAAACTGATAACACAGCTCTGCAGGCTGGGACAGCTGATAACAGCCAAAATCAGCGCGCAAACCCACTGCCAATACCCCCCTGTCAGCCAGGCCCAGCGCCGCTGCACCATGGCGGGTTACCCCGGCTAACGCCTCTTCCGGCGTTAGCCTGAACAGGGTGCAGGCCATATTCAGCATCAGTGGTATGGAGCACAGCGGCGAGGTACCGGGATTCAGATCAGTGGCTAATGCCATAGGTATACCGTACTGGCGCAGCAATGCAATTGGCGGCAACTGGGTTTCGCGTAAAAAATAAAATGCCCCCGGCAGCAACACTGCCACGGTGCCAGCTTTGGCCATGGCAGTAACACCAGCTTCATCAAGAAACTCAATATGATCGGCCGACAAGCCACCAAATTCGGCAACCAGAGCACTACCACCCAAATTAGACAACTGCTCGGCATGGGCTTTTACCGGCAAGCCGAGTGCCTTAGCAGCATTAAATACAGAACGGGTTTGTTCCAGGTTAAAACCGATGCCTTCACAGAACACATCTACAGCGTCAACCAGATTAAGTGCGTGCAGTTGAGGCAACATCCGGCACACTGCCGCTATATAGCCATCGGCATCGCCGGCATACTCCGGCGGCAGTGCATGCGCACCTAAAAAAGTGTTCTGCACCGAAACAGGGTGATGCGCATTCAGCTCAGCGGCCACCTCAAGAATTTTTTGCTCAGAGCTAAGATCCAGGCCATAGCCGGATTTTATCTCCACTGTGGTAACGCCTTGTGCCAGCAGGCTGTTAAGCCGGTCTTTGGCCAGTACAAACAGTTCTTCATGGCTGGCGGCGCGCGTAGCGGCCACGGTAGCTTTAATGCCCCCTCCTGCCGCAGCAATCTCCTGATAGCTAGCGCCCTTTAAGCGCATCTCAAACTCATTAGCCCGGTTTCCGGCGTACACCAGGTGCGTATGGCAATCAATGAAACCGGGCAAAATCCACTGCCCCTGCACATCATACAACGGCGTGCTCAACGCATCGAATGCCGGCAACTCACTGCGCGCGCCGACAAAGGCAATCACACCGTCTTTAACCGCCAACACCCCGTTTTCTATCAAGCCATAGGGCTGGCCGTTGTCGGTCATGCTAGCGATATTGGCGTTAATCCAGATGGCATCAAATTGCGGCATGGGGTTCTCCTGATTGACTGTGCTAAATAATTTTACACCACCAGCTTGTATATACAACCAAATTACAGTATTTTTTAATAGTCAATTGCGGAGGTGTTATGGCAGTCGCCAAGTTTGCCGAAATAAAAGAATTTATGCTGAGCCAGATTGAAATTGCTGCCTGGCCAGAGCACAGCAGAGTGCCGTCCGAAAATGAACTGGCCGAACAATTCAGCGTCAGCCGAATGACAGCTCGCCGCGCCCTGCAGGAATTAACCGAACAAGGCATTTTATATCGTACCCAGGGGGTCGGTAGTTTTGTGGCAGCATTAAAGTCACAGTCCTCACTGTTAGAAATTCGCAATATTGCTGATGAAGTTCAAGCCAGAGGGCACGCCTATAGTGCTCACTTGCTACAACTGACTGAACTACCCTGCCCGACTATTATCGCCAGGGCGCTGGGTTTAAACCGGAACGAGCCGGTGTTTTTCTCATTAATTGTGCACCTGGAAAACGGTCTGCCGCTGCAACTTGAAGCACGTTATGTCAGCCCAGTGCAGGTGCCAGACTACATTGTGCAGGATTTCAGCCAACATACTCCGCATCAATACTTAAGCCTGATAGCGCCACTAACCGAGGCCGAGCATACGGTAGAGGCGATTTGGCCGGACGATTTTACCTGCAAACATTTAATGCTGAAAAAAGCAGAGCCCTGCCTGCGCCTGACCCGCCGCACCTTTAGCCGGGATGGTGCAGTCAGCCTGGCCTATTTAACTTCACCGGGTAGTCGCTACCGTTTGGGCGGCCATCTGAATTTTTCTTTACCTACCAGCAGAGAGACCATCTGATGACAGACTCACGTATTGATAACAGCCGGGTTATTCGCGCCGATCGCGGCACCACCATCAGCACCAAAAGCTGGCAGACTGAAGCGGCCAAGCGGATGTTGATGAACAACCTCGATCCCGAGGTGGCCGAGCACCCACAAGCACTGGTGGTATACGGCGGTATTGGCCGTGCGGCTCGTAACTGGCAATGCTTTGATAAAATAGTAGACGTGTTAAACCGGCTGGAAGATAACCAAACCCTGTTAGTACAAAGCGGTAAACCGGTGGGGGTATTCCCTACCCACCCCGATGCGCCTCGGGTGCTGATTGCCAATTCAAACCTGGTACCGGCCTGGGCCAACTGGCAACACTTTAACGAATTGGATCGCAAAGGCCTGATGATGTACGGCCAGATGACAGCGGGCTCCTGGATCTATATTGGTACCCAGGGCATAGTGCAAGGTACCTATGAAACCTTTGTTGCCATTGCCAAACAACACTTTGCCGGTGTGGCGGCAAATAAATGGGTACTTACCGGCGGCTTAGGCGGCATGGGCGGCGCGCAACCACTGGCAGCGACCATGGCGGGTTTCCATATGCTGGCTTGTGAGGTAGATGAAAGCCGGATAGATTTCCGCTTAAAAACCCGCTATCTGGATAAAAAGGCGCACTCGCTGGATGAAGCCTTAACCATGCTGAAGCAAGCAAAAGCGGCTGGTAAACCGACTTCCATCGGCCTGTTGGCGAACGCCGCTGATGTGTTTGCTGAACTGGTAGAGCGAGGTATTACGCCAGATGTGGTGACCGACCAAACGTCAGCGCATGACCCATTAAACGGCTATCTGCCTCAGGGTTGGAGCATGGCACAAGCCGCAGCAGCACGAAAAACTGACGAAGCAGGCGTGGTGAAAGCGGCCAAAAAATCAATGGCGGTGCAGGTGCAAGCCATCCTGATCATGCAACAACGCGGTGCGGTAGCAACGGATTATGGCAACAATATCCGGCAGATGGCCAAAGACGAGGGCGTGACCAATGCTTTTGATTTTCCTGGCTTTGTGCCGGCTTATATCCGGCCACTGTTCTGCGAAGGCATAGGGCCATTTCGCTGGGTCGCCTTATCGGGCGATGCAGAAGATATTTATAAAACCGATGCCAAAGTAAAAGAGCTGATCCCGGATAACCCCCATCTGCACAACTGGCTGGATATGGCGCGCGAGCGCATTCAGTTTCAGGGGTTGCCCGCCCGTATCTGCTGGATTGGCTTAAAAGACCGTGCCCGCATTGCCCTGGCTTTTAACGAGATGGTGAAAAATGGCGAACTCAGCGCCCCGCTGGTGATTGGCCGTGACCATCTGGATTCCGGCTCCGTTGCCAGCCCCAACCGTGAAACCGAAGCTATGCTCGATGGCTCAGATGCCGTATCAGACTGGCCACTGTTGAATGCCCTGCTTAACACAGCTGGCGGCGCCACCTGGGTATCCTTGCATCACGGCGGCGGTGTGGGTATGGGTTACAGCCAGCACAGTGGTGTAGTGATTGTGGCCGACGGCACAGAACAAGCCGCGGCGCGATTGGGCCGGGTGCTGTGGAACGACCCGGGCACCGGGGTAATGCGTCATGCCGATGCCGGCTACGACATCGCAGTAAACTGCGCAACAGAACAAGGCTTAGACCTGCCAATGGTAACGGAGTAGATATTATGGCAATGCAATTAAATGTAATACCCGGTCAGTTAACCCTGGCGCAGCTGCGGCAAGTGCAGCAAGGTCCGGTGCACCTGACGCTCGACCCCTCGGCGCTAGCCGCCATTGAGAAATCGGCTGCATGCGTTGCTGATGTTATTAAACAAAATAAAGTGGTGTATGGCATAAACACTGGCTTTGGTTTGCTGGCCAATACCCGGATTAAAAACGAAGAACTGGAGTTACTGCAACGCTCTATCGTACTATCCCACGCTGCCGGCTTTGGCAACTTTATGGACGACAGCACAGTAAGGTTAATGCTGGTTCTGAAAATTAACGCGCTGAGCCGGGGCTTTTCCGGGATCCGTTTATCGGTTATTGAGGCGCTGATAAACCTGGTAAATGCTGAAGTTTACCCTTGCATTCCGATTAAAGGTTCAGTCGGCGCCTCGGGTGATTTAGCACCACTGGCTCATATGGTGCTGCCACTGATCGGCGAAGGTGAAGTCAGTTTCCGCGGGCAGGTATATGACGCCCCAGAGGGCCTTACTCTGGCAGGTATGACCCCACTGACGCTGGCAGCCAAAGAAGGACTGGCGCTGTTAAACGGCACTCAGGCGTCAACGGCTCTGGCATTGGAAGGCCTGTTTCGGGCTGAGAATTTATTTGCCGCTGGCTGCGTTATTGGCGCCATGAGCGTGGAAGCGGCACTGGGTAGCCGTGCTCCTTTCGATGCCAGAATTCATGCCGCCCGTGGCCAGCGTGGCCAGATTGATGCGGCCACCATCTACCGCCATCTACTGGCTGAAGAATCGGAACTGGGTGCGTCACATAAAGATTGCGATAAAGTGCAGGACCCCTACAGCTTACGCTGCCAGCCTCAGGTAATGGGCGCTTGCCTGACCCAAATACGCCAGGCTGCAGAAGTACTTGCGGTAGAAGCTAATGGCGTGACAGACAACCCGCTGGTGTTTGCCGAAGAAGGCGACATTTTATCAGGCGGCAATTTTCATGCGGAGCCCGTCGCGATGGCAGCCGATAATCTGGCACTAGCCATTGCTGAAATTGGCGCCTTGTCAGAGCGACGCATGGCACTGTTGATAGACGCCAGTTTAAGTAAATTGCCGGCGTTTCTGGTACCTAATGGTGGCGTCAACAGCGGTTTTATGATTGCTCAGGTTACCGCAGCGGCGTTAGCATCAGAAAACAAAAGCCTGGCTCATCCAGCCTCGGTTGACAGCTTACCCACTTCAGCTAATCAGGAAGATCATGTATCAATGGCAACCTTTGCGGCAAGACGGCTGGCGGATATGAGTGAAAATACCACCGGCGTGCTGGCTGTAGAATACTTAGCAGCAGCTCAGGGTCTGGATTTCCGGGCTCCACTCAAATCAACTCCTGCGCTGGAAAGTGCCAAAGCACTGCTGCGTAGCGAAGTAAGCTTTTACCAGCAGGATCGCTATTTCGGCCCGGATATTGAGAAAAGCGCCTGTTTAATCCGCGCCGCTGCGCTTAATCCATTGCTTCCCTCCAGATTACTCACCAGCTTTTAAGTACCCAGCATTATAGCTAGCCGCATCCGCACCATATTGGTGCGGATGCGACCCATTAGTGCACTAGCTTGTTATTTCTGGCTAGACCAGTGCAGTTTTGTTTGCTACCTTGTGATTTTTGCACCAACTGCTGATATTGCCACTATACTTTGGCATACAAGCATTAACTGGCGGAAGTTATGACGTTAAAGGTTGCTCATAAAGTCATTTTAGGCTTTGGTTTTATTGCTACTTTGTTGCTGTTTGCCAGCATCTTAGCGCTTTTTAGCTTTAACACTGTTACCCGCTACAGCAATGACGTTAACCAGCTGGCCGTGCCGGCGCAGCAACAAAGTAATCTGGCACAAATTCAGCTGCTGAAACTGGCCAAACTTTCTGCGCTGGGTTTTACCGCTGAACAACAAACCGACATCAACAATTATCAGCAGCAATTCGCCGCCAGCCGCAGTAACTTTAGCGCGTTAATCAGCGACTTTAACCAGTTAACCAGCCAGGATCCTGCCCTGCAACAGCCATTGCAGATTGCGCTGGGCCATTTTAATCAGTACAGCGGCGCGGTTGACAGCATGTTTAGTGCCCGTATTCAAAGTAACAGCGCCGCTGCAGCCGTGCTGGCGGAGCTAAGCAAACTGGAAACCTCAATTGATGAAGCCGGTGCCAGCCTGTTAGATCTGGCCGATGCTGAGTTATCGGTAACCGATGCCATGATGGAGCAAATAAGTGGTAATGCCGGACGGATTGACGGTCAGTTGCTGGGGCTGCTTAACACAGTACGTGAAGTGGCAGCTTATACCGATTTAGAGGTGTTGCAACGAAACCAGCAAAACATCGGTTTTACCCTGAGTGATATTCAGGTCAATATTGATTTTCTTGATAGACAAATCAGCCAGATCGACACAGATGATCTTTGGCCGCAATTTCAGCAACTGTTCAATGCACTTAGCAGTCAGCTGCAGGGCGAGGAGAACCTGGTCAGCCTGAAACAACAGCAACTGCAACAGCAACAGGTTGCCCGTCGCCAGCTTAACAGCTCTGAGCAGCAAGTCGAGCAAGCCGTGCAGGCCTTGGATCAGGTAGTGAATTTGGCCGATCAGCGCTTCACTAAGTTACAGCAGCAGGTGTCCAACGCCCTTAGCTCCGGCAGCAACCGCACGCTGGTTATGATGCTGGTATTAGTGGTATTGGCTGTGGTAGCCGCTTATTTTACAATTACTGCCATGCTTAAACCGCTGGCCAGTATCAACCATATGCTGGGTGACATTGCCAAAGGTGATTTAACACGCCAGCTTACCATAGTACAACAGGATGAGTTCGGTGCGCTGTCTGCCAAGGTCAACAGTTTAATTGCGGCATTACGTAGCCTGATCACTAACATTCAGCAAAATGCCACCGAGTTAAACAGCAATGCCAGCCAGTCCAGTGCTGAAGTACAGGAAATTAGTCAGTCATTACAACAACAACAGCAACAAATCAGCCGGGTTGACAGCATTACCGGGGAATTAGCCAATAATACGCAAACCGTTGCCGATCAAGCCCGCCAGGCGGGTGAAGCCATGCGCCAGGCATTAGAGCAAAGCCAGCATATTAAACAAATCGCTGCCAAAAATAGTCAACTGATCACCGGACTGGCCAGTCAGTTAAGCAGTACCAGTGATGTGATGAATAAAGTGAATGATCAGTCAACCAATATAGGCGGCATTCTTACTACCATTAGCGCCATTGCTGAACAAACCAACTTACTGGCACTGAATGCCGCTATCGAGGCAGCCAGGGCCGGCGAACAGGGGCGCGGTTTTGCGGTCGTTGCAGATGAAGTACGTTCGCTGGCCGGGCGCACACAACAGGCTACCAACGAAATCCGGCAAATGATTACCAGTTTACAGCAACAAAGCCAGCAAGCGGTGGCGTCGGTGCTGACAGGTAAAACCGATGCTGAGCAATGTGTGGCGACCACCCAACAACTCGCTAGTGCACTGGAAGCGGTAAATGAGGCAATAGCACAAACCCGGCAAATAAGTTCGGCGGTAAGCGACGCCAGCACCAGCCAGTTAGCATTAGGCAGCGCCATTAGCGACAATATGCAGCAAATGGTGCATCTGGCCAACAACAGCACCAGTAAAGCAGAGCGCACCCTGGTACACAGTGATGATGTGGCACGTTTAGCAGCGCAACTGCAGTCGGCTGCCACCCGGTTTAAAATAAACTAAGCGCATCTTAAGGTTTAACCGGCGCCAATAAAAAAGCTGGCCGAAGCCAGCTATGCAGGAAGTGAAGCAGTCCATGTTTATTATTTTGATTCCTTTCGCCACTGAATATCGCTAATTTAACAACAAAAATCCTGATGAAACTTTGATATCAGCTCTGAATTATTGGTACATGCTGAATTTTTGTGTGTTTTTGCTGTTTTCTTAAACTTTTCACGTCCAGTAAACTGATATTCGCTTCCTGGGCGAAAATCCAGGCTTGATTAGAAAAGCCTGCACTGCTAACCACCATACCATCTGTTATATCAGCTGCCAGCATTTGCTGAAACATGGCCCGGACCTGAGTAATATCTACCGGCACATCCGTTTGCTGCACTAACACCAGAGTGTCTCGCTGCGCTTTCAATAACTGATAATCTGCTGCCACTTTATCGCTCACAATAAGTTGACCTTTACGACTCAGTAAACGCTGCGCTTCCAGTAAAAAGCGCTGTTGTCGCTCACTCCATGCCAGAGCCGAACGAAAACGCTGATGAAAACCGGCCAGACGGTGCTCATCATCCAACTCAACAAAAGCGAAAACGTTACAGATCAATGCCGCCAAAAACATCAGCACAAAAGCCCATAACATGAAGGTTGACCAGAACGCAGATAACGTCAGGCTATTATCACTCAATAATAACGAATGCTCAGCAAAAAAAAGGTACACGCCGCCGGCCACTATTCCAAGCACCGTACTGATAGACGACACCCAAAGCCATTTACTTTTCATAACCACCTCAAGCTCACGCTGTTGAGGCTGTATTATCGGCCTGAGTTAATTAAGCTGCTTTACCAAGTTTTGATAAATGCCTTATAAATATTGTCAGCGACTGAGCAGTGTTTAATTTTCAGGCGAAAGCTCAGGCAATATCACATAATCACCGGTAAATTCAGCACACCTTTGCTGCTGGCAATAGATACCTACGCTGATCCGCTGCCGCACTTTTTTGCCTAGCGCCAGCGCAGCCAGGTCTCCGGTACACTGCAACAGCTGACAACGTGCCTCTGGCGCACTGGCAACAGGTCGCAAATAGCGAATGTCAGCCCTGGCCAATACCTGAGCCCCCTGCAACCCCAATGCTTGTAACTGTAAATACAACATGCCCCAGCCGGTTAAAGTGGCCAGGGTGTAGATGCTGCCTGCAAACATGGTGTGGTGCAGATTGATATTTGGCGCCAACGGTGCGCTGCAACTTAACTGATAGCCATCAAAGCCACTGATGTGGATCTGCATATATTGACTAAGCGGAATAGTTTGCCGCCAGGTATCCGCCAGCTGTTGCTGCCAGCGCTGAAAATCTGTCGGGCTACCCGCCAGACATAACTGCTTTGCCATTCGCCGATGGGCAATACCAAACATCGGTTCAGCGTTACCTGCCAGCTGGTAACCCTGCTTCTGATAAAAACCAACCGCATCCTGGCGGGCATTCAGGTACAGCACCTGCAAACCAAGGCATATGGCTTGCAGCTCAAGCTCGCGCAATATCCGGGCACCTGCGCCTTTACCGCGGGCGCTTTCAGCGACAGCCATATAGCGGATCTGACCTGTTTTATCTGCAAGCTGATGCAGCCTGCCAACCGCCTGCACGGCGCCACCGCCGTCTGTCAGCATTAAATGCCAGGCCTGCGGCTCCAGCTCATCCTGCTCTGAGCCCTTGGGTTGTTGCCAGGGCGCACGCAGCACTTGCCAGCGCAGCTGATAATAGGCTTGCCAGTGCTCAGGTGTGAGCGGACGAGTTAACTGCCAGTCAGAAGGTATGGCCATAACGCTCTCAATATTAATAACAAAGGAAGATTAGCTGGTCAGCAAAAAGGTTACCGGGCCATCGTTGGTGAGGCTGACCTGCATATCCGCGCCAAAACGACCGCGTTGCACCATAATGCCAAGCCCGGCTAATTGCTGATTGAATTGCAGATAATATTGCTCAGCCATAGCCGGATCGGCGGCTGGGGTAAAACTGGGCCTTAAGCCGTTTTGGGTATCTGCAGCCAGGGTAAATTGCGACACAACTAATACAGCCCCTGCTATTTGTTGCACATTTAAATTCATTTTGCTGTTACTGTCACCGAACAGACGATAGTGCGCCACTTTATGCACCAGCTTGCTTAGCGATGCCGGCGTATCAGTCGCCTCTACTGCCAGCAATACCAGCATGCCAGGACCAATAGCACTGATTTGCTCGCCGGCAACAGATACTGAGGCCTGGCTTACCCGCTGAATCAGTGCTTTCACGCTTGCGACTCTCCTGATGCTTCGGCTTCTTCCAGTTCAGCCCGCTGCTGCAGCAAGGCAGTAAGCTCGGCGCCCAGCAGCACCACCAGCCAGGATAAATACACCCAGACAAATAAAATAGGCACCAGTGCCAGGGCACCATATATTGCCTGATAAGATGGAAATTCTGTGACATAGAGCGCAAAACCACGTTTAAAAAACTCAAACAAAATAGTGGCCAGTAACGCACCCCAAAGTGCATGACGCACCTTAACTTTCAGATTAGGCACAACCAGGTAAAGAATAAAGAACGCCAGCAGCGACATCAGATAAGGTGTCAGCCACAGCACAACGCTGGAAATACCCGGCGTATAACCTTCTGCATAGCGGCTGATCGTCGCCAGATAAGAGGTGACCGCTATAGAGGTACCAATAAGCACCGGGCCCAGAGTTAAGATCATCCAGTAAATTGAAAACGAAATAATCGGCCGCGGCCGCTGTTTCACCCGCCAGATTTTATTTAAGGTTTTATCAATATTATGAATAAGCAGCAGCGCCACAAAAATAAGCGCCAGAATACCTATCGCCGTCATCCCACCAGTATTACTGATAAATTCATTAACATAGCTTTGTATTTCTTCGCCCCGGGTCGGGATTACGTTAGCAAATATCAGTTCTTCCAAGCGGGATCGCAGCGCCACAAACATCGGAAACATGCCCAGCATCGAAAACATCACGGCAATGAGCGGTACCAGTGACAACAGCGAAATATACGCCAGATAACCTGCCACTATAGAGATCTGATCCTGCTTACAGCGCTGAATATATCCGATAACAAAATCTTTGCTCCGATGCAGATAGCGCACCAGATGAGGCTTGTCCATTGCAGCTCCGTTATAACTCTGATAAGCGCAAGAATACTAGAAAAACCAGAGGCAAACTAGTGTATATCAGGATTGGTAGCACAACCAGAAACAACAAAGCCAGCAATATGCTGGCTTTGTTTTACTACAGAAAACGCTTACGCAGCAGGGCCACGGCTGGCGCGCTTACGGTCGTTCTCAGTTAAGTGGCGCTTACGAATACGGATAGATTTAGGCGTTACCTCTACCAGTTCATCGTCATCAATAAATTCCAGCGCCTGTTCCAGGGTGTAACGGACTGGTGGTACCAGGTTAATGGCTTCGTCGGTACCTGAGGCACGTACGTTAGTTAATTGCTTACCTTTTAAGCAGTTAACCGTTAAGTCGTTGCTACGGCTATGAATACCGATAACCTGACCTTCATACACTTCTTCGGCATGGCCGATAAACATCTTACCGCGTTCCTGCAGTGAGAAAATAGCATAACCAGCCGCTTTACCCACGGCGTTAGAAATCATTACGCCGTTCATACGCTGACCAATGTTACCGCCTTTGTGCGGGCCGTAATGGTCAAAGCTATGGTACATCAGGCCAGTACCAGAGGTAATGGTCATAAACTCAGTACGGAAACCAATTAAACCCCGGCTTGGCATATTGAAATCCATTCGGATCCGGCCTTTACCGTCTGGCTGCATATTGGTTAAATCCGCTTTACGCTCGCCCATCCGCTCCATAATGGCGCCCTGGTTTTGCTCTTCACAGTCGATGGTGACGTTTTCCATCGGTTCCATTTTCACGCCATCTACCAGCTTCATAATAACTTCAGGACGCGATACCGCTAATTCGAAGCCTTCGCGGCGCATATTTTCAATTAACACGCCTAAGTGCAATTCACCGCGCCCAGACACTTTAAATTTGTCGCCGTCTTCGGTTTCTTCAACCCGCAGCGCCACGTTGTGTTTCAGCTCGTGGCTTAACCGCTCTAAAATCTGGCGAGAGGTAACAAACTTACCTTCTTTACCAGCGAACGGCGAGGTGTTGACCTGGAACGTCATGGTAACAGTAGGCTCATCAACCTGCAGTGGCGGTAACGATTCCACTTTAGTCGTGCTACAAATGGTATCTGAAATTTTCAGCTCGCCAAGGCCGGTAAAGGCAACAATATCGCCCGCTTGTGCTTCCGGGGTTTCTACCCGCTCCAGGCCTAAGTAACCAAATACCTGGCCTACTTTACCATTGCGCTTAGTGCCATCGGCACCCACGATAGTCACTTGCTGGTTTGACTTTAGCGTACCGCGCTTAATCCGGCCAATACCAATAATGCCTAAATAGCTGGAGTAATCCAGTTGCGATACCTGTAACTGGGTTTCGCCGTTCAGCTCGACTGCCGGCGGTGCCACATGCTTAACAATGGCTTCAAATAAATCCGTAATGTCTGGCTTAACGACTGTGTGATCCAGCGTCGCCCAACCGTTGATGGCTGAAGCGTATACGATAGGAAAATCGAGCTGCTCATCGGTAGCGCCTAAATTGTCGAACAGGTCAAATACCTGGTCGATAACCCAATCTGGCCGCGCACCCGGGCGGTCAATTTTATTGACAACAACGATTGGCTTTAAACCGTGCGAGAACGCTTTTTGAGTCACAAAACGGGTTTGCGGCATGGGGCCATCAACTGCATCGACTAACAGCAGAACCGAGTCAGCCATTGACAATACCCGCTCTACTTCACCACCGAAGTCGGCGTGGCCAGGGGTATCCAAAATATTGATATGGTAGCCATTCCAGCGTACCGAGGTATTTTTTGCCAGGATAGTTATACCGCGTTCAGACTCCTGGGCATTGGAGTCCATCATCCGCTCTTGCAGTTTGGCGCGGGCATCAAAGGTACCAGACTGTTGCAGCAGTTTGTCTACCAGGGTAGTTTTACCATGGTCGACGTGGGCGATGATGGCAATATTACGCAGCTTATCTAAAGTGGTGGCGGTGACGCTCATGTATCAATATCCTCTGTGGCACTAGATGACCGTAATGACCACCAGGCAAACGCTTTTAAAATGTAAAGGGCGCATATTCTACTCTTTTTTTTCACAGAAAGAAAAAGGCGTTGCGTGGATTAACGGTTTTTTTTCAATCAAGACTGAAAACTCAGCTACACTTGGCTACGAATGTGGCGCACCAAAAAAGAGCAACCTGGCACCAATTTGGTGCTAGGCGGTAGTCGACTCACCACAGATTATTAATTAAGCTAATAAAATCAAAGCTGTTTTATGTTGGCATATATCTGGCATTTAACAGGGCAATCACTAATTCAGTGTTCAAATCGGGTCAATTGGAGGAATGCATGTCTGCATTGGAAGTATTAAAACTAATTAAAGAAAATGACGTTAAATTTGTCGATCTGCGTTTTACTGATACTAAAGGTAAAGAGCAGCATGTCAGTATTCCGGTAAGCCAGGTCACTGAGGACATGTTTGAAGACGGCAAAATGTTTGATGGCTCGTCTATTACTGGCTGGAAAGGTATTAATGATTCAGACATGATCCTGCTGCCAGATCCGAGCACGGCAGTACTTGACCCATTTTTTGAAGAAACGACATTAAATATTACCTGTGACGTGATTGAACCGAGCACCATGCAGGGCTATGACCGCGACCCACGCTCTATCGCCAAACGCGCTGAAGAATATTTAAAATCAACGGGGATTGCCGACACAGTGTTATTTGGCCCTGAGCCAGAATTTTTTATGTTCGACGACATCCGCTTTGAAACCACTATGGCCAGCTCGTTCTTTAAAATTAACTCAACTGAAGGGGCCTGGAACTCAGGCACTGCATATGAAGATGGTAACAAAGGCCACCGCCCAGGCGTGAAAGGCGGCTACTTTCCTTTACCGCCAGTAGACTCAGGCCATGATATTCGTAGTGCCATGTGTATGGTACTGGAAGAAATGGGCCAGGTCGTGGAAGCGCACCACCACGAAGTGGCTACCGCTGGCCAGAACGAAATCGCCACCCGCTTTAATACCCTGACCAAAAAAGCGGATGAAGTACAACAGTTAAAGTACGTTATTCATAACGTTGCCCACCTGTACGGCAAAACGGCGACCTTTATGCCTAAACCTCTGGTTGGCGACAATGGTTCAGGTATGCACTGTCACCAGTCACTGGCTAAAGACGGCGTTAACCTGTTTGCCGGTGATAAATACGCCGGCTTATCAGAACTGGCGCTGTATTATATCGGTGGCATTATCAAGCATGCTAAGGCGCTGAACGCCTTTACCAACCCGTCAACCAACTCTTATAAGCGCTTAGTTCCGCACTATGAAGCGCCGGTGATGCTGGCCTATTCTGCCCGCAACCGCTCAGCCTCTATCCGTATTCCATTGGTACCCAGTGCCAAGGCGCGCCGGATTGAATGCCGCTTCCCGGATCCGGCAGCTAACCCTTACCTGGCGTTCACCGCCCAGTTAATGGCCGGTTTAGATGGTATTCAAAATAAAATTCATCCTGGCGATGCCATGGATAAAGATTTATACGATTTACCAGCAGAAGAAGCGGCGAACATTCCACAGGTGTGTACATCATTAGATCAGGCGATGGACGAACTGGATAAAAACCGCGCTATCTTCACTAAAGGCGGCGTTATGTCTGACGCTATGATTGATGCCTATATTGCCATTAAACGTGCTGAATCACGTCGCGTGTCAGTCGCTGTGCATCCGCTCGAGTTTGAACTGTATTACAGCGTGTAAACCACGCTTGCCTGAAAGGCCCACCTTGGTGGGCCTTTTTTTTGTAGAATTCTTTATTAAAGCACGCTAAAGTGTGGTGATAATAATTAAAATTAACATAAATGGATTTGACAAGCACATGAATAAGTTACTGTTTTTATTAACTTTCATTTTAATCATGCTGCCATTGCAGGCGCAGGAAAAGCGTATTTTTGTCACTAAAGATGCCAATGGTGTGCTGGTATTCTCAGACAGTCCGCAAGCCGGCGCTGAAGAAATCAACCTGACCAGCCGCCCCAATATTATGGAATCGACCAGCACCAACATGCCCAGCAGGGCACCGGCAGCTGTTGAACCCTTTAAGATCGAAATAACCCAGCCTGAGAACAATGGTACAGTGCGCGATAACACTGGCTCAGTTTATGTTTCCGGCCGGATCACCCCCATGTTTCAACGTGGCCTGCAGGTGCGGCTAGTGGTTGATGGCACGCCACTAAGCGAGCCGCAAAATAAAGCCACTTTTATTCTGCGGGATATTCATCGCGGCGAGCATAAATTACAAATGGAATTATTTGATCAAAGCGGCAAGCTTATTGCAACCAGTCCTGTCACAACCTTCTATCTTCACAGAGCGTCGGTAATTAACCCCAATTAGGGCAGCTACGGCTGTATTTCGGCTAAAAACCGATTACACTGCCAGTCACCTGCACTAATGTGGTGCAACAGAGGTGGCAGTGTGACAACCCAAAGCAAACGACCTGATTTTATTGCCCTTGCCGGGCAGCTCACCACAGCAGTGCTGCTGCTTGACAGCGATTTGATGCTGCGCTATTTCAATACTGCCTGTTGTGCAGTGTTGGGTTTAGGTGAGAAACGTTTAACAGCACAATATTTTCCGGGGTTGTTTCAACATCTGGACATTAAAGCCAGTCATTTAACAGCAGCCCTTGCCAGTAAACAGGGCTTTAGTGTCAGTGATGTGCAGGCGGTGCTGCTTGATGGCAGACACATGCTACTGGATATTGCCCTGACCGTGAGTGAACAACCCGCTGATCATCTGTTGCTTGAACTGCGCCAGGTTGATCAACAGCGGAAGATCAGCATGGAAAGTCTGCAGCAACACCAGCATCTGGCTGCCCGCGAGCTTATTCGCGGCCTGGCTCATGAAATCAAAAACCCGTTAGGTGGCCTGCGCGGAGCGGCACAACTACTGGAAGAATCGCTGGATGATGAGCAAAAAGAATATACTCAGTTAATTATCGCCCAGGCCGACCGCTTGCGTAATCTGGTCGACCGCTTACTGGGGCCCTACCGGCCGCCGCAGAAAGTCAGCGCTAACCTGCACCAGGTAGTAGAACAGGTGTTACAACTGGCACAAATGGACAATCCGGGTAAGGCCCGTTTTAGTCGCGACTATGACCCCAGCATTCCTGACTTCAGCTTTGACCCTGAACTACTGGAGCAAGCGTTGCTCAACATCGTGCGCAATGCCCAGCAAGTGCTGGCCGACGAAGGTGCGATTTGCCTGCAAAGTCGGATTTTGCATCAACATACCCTTAATGGTAAACGCTACAAACTGGTGGCTTTTATTAAGGTGATCGACAACGGCCCCGGCATTCCGCCCGACATTAAAGATACCTTATTTTACCCAATGGTCAGCGGCAAAGCCGGTGGCACTGGCCTTGGCCTGTCCATTGCCCAAACCCTTATTCATCAACATGGTGGTTGGATAGACTGTGACAGCTGGCCTGGCCAAACTGAATTTACATTATATTTGCCTATCTCAGACACGGAGGATTAACGCGATGAGTGATACCGTCTGGATTATCGACGACGACAACTCAATACGCTGGGTGTTAGAAAAGGCGCTGGCCCGAGCAGACATTCAGTGCGAAAGCTTTGCCTCGGCAGACTTAATGCTACAACGACTGGAATATGAACAACCTGCGGTAGTGGTATCCGATATCAGAATGCCTGGCACTGATGGCATGGCCCTTCTGGCCAAACTGCAAACATTGGCGCCGGAACTGCCGGTTATTATTATGACAGCGCACTCGGATCTGGATAGTGCGGTTAATGCTTTTAAACGTGGTGCCTTCGAATATCTGCCAAAACCCTTTGACGTGAATGATGCCGTAGCCTTGATCAGCCGCGCCTTACAGCATAGCCACAGCCAGCAGGCCAAACAAAAGCCGCAGGTTGTCAGCATTACGCCGGAAATTATTGGTGAAGCCCCGGCGATGCAGGAGGTGTTCCGGGCCATTGGCCGGCTGGCCCGCTCCAGTATCAGTGTATTAATTAATGGCCAGTCCGGTACCGGCAAAGAACTGGTCGCCCGGGCACTGCACAAACATAGCCCGCGTTCAGAGCAGCCTTTTATTGCGCTGAACATGGCGGCCATTCCAAAAGATCTGATTGAATCAGAGCTGTTTGGCCATGAAAAAGGCGCTTTTACCGGCGCCAATAATTTGCGCAAAGGCCGCTTTGAACAAGCCGATGGCGGTACCTTATTTTTAGATGAAATTGGTGATATGCCGCTGGATGTGCAAACCCGTTTACTGCGGGTGCTGGCGGATGGTCAGTTTTACCGGGTCGGCGGCCATCAGGCGGTGACTGTCGATGTCAGGATCATCGCCGCCACGCACCAAAACCTGGAGCAACTGGCGCAGGATGGCAAGTTCCGGGAAGATTTATTCCATCGGTTGAATGTGATCCGGGTGCATTTGCCCCCCTTGAAAGACCGCAAGCAGGATATTGCTAAACTGGCTCAGCACTTTTTGCAGCAAGCCGCCAAAGAGTTAAATGTAGAAGCAAAAACCCTGAGCAAAGAAGCCGAGCAGTTTTTAAGCCTGCTGGACTGGCCCGGCAATGTTCGGCAACTGGAAAACAGCTGTCGTTGGCTCACCGTGATGGCCAGTGGCAAACATATTGTGGTAGCCGACATGCCGCCAGAACTCTCACAGCCGGCAAAAAGCAACCTGAAAAATAGCGCCGAGGTAAACGGTGACTGGCAAAGCCAGCTGGCCAGTTGGGTGGAAGACAAGCTGGCTGCCGGAGAGCAGAATATTCTGGCAGAAGCCAGCCCGGCTTTCGAGCGCATTGTGTTGCAGCAGGCACTGCACTTTACCCGCGGCCACAAACAGGAAGCGGCCCGCTGTCTAGGCTGGGGCCGCAATACCTTGACACGTAAACTCAAAGAGCTGGATATCGAATAACCGTATCAGCTTGGCGTGGCTTGCCGTTTTAGCTGCCATTTTTGTTTATGATGTTGCTGCTGGTTTACCATTTGCTCGCGCTGCTCTGAAGTCAGTAGCTGGTAAACCTGGTGGCGTAATTTTAACTGAGCAACTCGCTGAGCCAGCTGTTGCTGCTGTTGACGTTGCACCAGTTCGGTGACAGCAGTCTCATCAAAATAATCAGCTTGCAACATCTGGCGCAGCGCCCCGCGCTCGGCGTTGGCACGCTGGCGTTTCGGTTGTTCAGCCCGGTGCTCGGCAATCAGTTGTTGTAGCTGCCGTTGCTGTTCGCTGCTAAGTTCAATACCTGCAAGCATTTTCTGTGATATATAACCAGCACCTTGCATCTGATAAGACTTGCCTGCCCTTTCAGGCTTGCTATGATGCCCGGCGATGGCATTACTGCTTAGCAGCATCAGGCAGGCGGCCGTTAACATTACTATCGTTGCTTTCATCATTTATACTCCGTGGTTATGACCTGTACAGCATAACGCCTGAAATGCAAAGCAACGCAAAGCGCAGGTAAAGGTTCAGTAAAGACGGTGCCAGCCATGCTGACTCTGGATACACTGCACAAAAAGGAGAGCTTATGGCTGCAATCTTAATGATTGATGACGATATTGAATTGTGTCAGCTGGTTGCTGATTATCTGGCAATGGATGGCTATCAGTTCGATATGGTACATGATG
This sequence comes from Arsukibacterium ikkense, assembly GCF_000987775.1. Taxonomy (GTDB): domain Bacteria; phylum Pseudomonadota; class Gammaproteobacteria; order Enterobacterales; family Alteromonadaceae; genus Alishewanella; species Alishewanella ikkense. The sequence goes on along the minus strand of NZ_LAHO01000004.1, from coordinate 162,868 downwards.
GAGTCAGTGGGCTGGCCCAGGCAAAAAGTGGGCAGTATCAGCTGATCCTGCTGGATGTGATGCTGCCCGGCATGGACGGGCTTAGCTTGTTAAAGGCATTACGCCACGATAACAATTGCCCGGTGTTGATGCTGACCGCCCGAGGTGAAGATATCGACCGGATAGTCGGGCTGGAGCTGGGTGCCGATGACTATTTAGCCAAACCGTTTAACCCGCGTGAATTACAAGCCCGGGTTAAGGCTATCTTGCGCCGGGTAGAGCTGGCACAACACGACACTAATCAGCCAATGTCGCCGTTAATACTGAATCAGGTGGAATTAAACCCACAAAACCGCCAGGTGCGCTGTCAGCAACAGCCAGTTAGCCTGACCGCAACCGAGTTTCAGTTGCTGGAGATACTAATGCGCCATGCCGGACAAATAGTCAGTAAAGAAACCCTCAGCCAGCAAGTGCTGGGTCGGCGTTTGCAGTTGTATGATCGAAGCCTGGATATGCATATCAGTAATATCCGCAAAAAATTGCACCCGTTCACTGCAGATGAAAAAATTCAAACACTGCGCGGTAGTGGCTATCTATTTCTGACAGGAACTCATTAATGCTGCGCTGGTTAAACCCTTTTAATTCACTGGCCGGCAGGATTTTCGTCTGGTTCTGGCTGGTGCTGATTTTAACGGTCATGTTAACCCTGTTGATTTCCCGCAGCCTGAGCGAACCAACCGAAATCCGCCGTCTACCCACCTCTATCACTAAACAATTGCACAGCCAGTTAGCTGCGCTGGCAGAGAGCCAGGATAGCGCCAGTTTGTTAGCGCAACTGGCGCAAGATAAACGCAGCCGCTGGCTGGTTGTCAATAATAGCGATCAGCAATTGCTTAATCCGGAAATCCTGCCTGCCCGTTTCGATCCAAACTGGTTAACTGAATTGGCGCAACTGAACCGGCCTCGGTTGCTGCGCCATCGTAATGTTTATCTGGCGGGGCCTTTTGTGATTGATATTGCAGGCCAGCAGCTGGCTCTTTATCAGCAACGGCAACGGCCACCGCAGCAATGGTGGAGCCTGCGGGCGCTGTCAGAGCCAGTGTTAATATTACTGTTATTGGCCATTTCGGCTACCGCCAGCTTTATTCTGGCTATCTCTATCTCAAAACCACTGCGCGAATTGTTGCAACAAAATCTGGCTTTTGCTTCTGGCAAACTGGAAAGCCGGGTGAGCAAATTGGCAAGGCGGCGCGATGAGTTGGGTCAGCTGGGTCGTAGCTTCAACACCATGGCTGAACGGATCAGTAACTTATTGCAAAATCAGCAACGCTTACTGCGCGATATTTCGCATGAATTACGCTCGCCGCTGACCCGCGCTCAGTTAGCGCTGGGGTTGACTGAACAACAGCAGAATCTGCAACAACTCCCCAGGTTAAAACAAGAACTGGAGCGGATAGATGTAATGCTGGACGAGTTACTGACGTTTAGCCGACTGGATGCCGGGCAATATCAACTGGATATCGAATCCTGTGAACTGAGTACCATGATCAACGAGTTGCTGGAACTGAACCGGGTTGAATCTGATGCCAAACAACAACAGCTGCTACTGGCGGCTCCCGGCGAAGTATGGCTGGATGCTGATGGCCGGCTGCTCAGTCGGGCTATCGAAAATATCCTGCGTAATGCCATAAAATACAGCCCCTTGCACAGTACCATTCAACTGAGCATTCAGCAGCAACCGCAAGCTGTACTGTTGCAGGTTTGTGATCAGGGACCTGGCCTGCCGGAGGCTGAGCTCGCGGCAGTATTTCAGCCATTCTACCGGGTCAGTGATAGCCGGACGCAACAAACCGGCGGCACAGGTCTGGGACTGGCTATCGTTGCACAGATAGTGCGCCAGCATAACGGCCGCGTGCAGGCAATAAATGCTGAACCTGGTTTATGTGTGCAAGTATGGCTACCCATAACCGCTTCGCCAGAGGAGCACCAACCAACATGATGCCCCCCTTAGTGGCCAATATGGCCGAAGCGTCTCTTAATGCCCGCTGGCAACAGCAGCTGCTGCCGTTATGGCTAAGCTTTGAACATGGTCATTTGTATAGCAGCGACCAAACCCGTCTCAGCTATAGTTATTACCTGACCGGCAACAAGGCGCAGGCGGTCGTTATCAGCACGGGCCGCATGGAGATGGCGGTAAAGTACATTGAGTTGATGCAGGAGTTTATCGCTGCTGGCTACAGCGTTTTTATTCTCGACCATCGCGGCCAGGGGTTGTCAGCACGCTTACACACTGATCCACATCTGGGTTATGTCGCAGACTTTCAGGATTACGTCACGGATTTCAAACAATTTGTTACTCAGATAGTCGAGCCTTTTGGCCATCAGCAACACCTGCTACTGGCGCACTCAATGGGCGCTGCTATAAGCTGTCGCTATTTACAGCAGTATCCGCATCCTTTTGCAGCGGCAATATTTTGCTCACCCATGTTTGGCATCCGCACTGGCAAAATACCTTCACGTTTTACCAGCCAACTGGTAGCTGGCTATGGTTGGCTCAGAACCAAGCTGAAACGAAGCGCCAAGCAGTATTTCCCCGGACAAAGCCACTATCTGGAAAAGCCCTTTGCTGACAATAGAATCACCCATAGCCATGCACGCTATCAGTGGATTGGGCAGCTGTACCAGCGCTACCCTGCAGCTCAGCTTGGTGGCGTCAGCTGGGGCTGGTTAACTCAGGCCATCATAACAATGGCATTGATCCAACAACAAGCAGCTGCATTTAATATACCGGTATTACTGCTGCAGGCCGCAGATGATCTGATTGTCAGCAACAGCGCGCAAAACAGCTGGTTTAGCCACCTGCCTGCTACCTTATATAAACAGCAGACCACTGTGGCTGGCGCACACCATGAAATCTGGCTGGAGCAGGATGCCATCCGCCAGCAGGCTGTAACGGCGGTCAATACGTTTTTGGCAGGCCTTACTTCATAACCTGTATTGCTTTATCCAGGTTAAACGCCACCGGCAAAATCATGTTGCCGCCAGGCTTCGTAACACACAATTGCCACAGTGTTTGCCAGGTTCAGGCTGCGCGCCCCGGGTTGCATCGGCAGCCGCAACCGCAACTCAGGTGCAAGACTGTCGCGAACTGTCTCGGGTAAACCAGCAGTTTCTGAACCGAACAATAAGATATCATCTGCTTGAAACCGCTGCTGTTGATACGGTTTACTGCCTTTAGTGGTTAGGGCAAGGATGCGCTTACCTGCCATCGCGGCGCTAAAAGCAGCATAGTCAGGGTATCGGCTTACATTGGCTAAATCGTGATAATCCAGCCCGGCACGGCGCAGCTTCTTTTCTTCAAAATCAAACCCCATCGGTTCAATAATATGTAGCTTGCAGCCAGTATTTGCCGCAAGACGAATAATATTGCCGGTATTAGGCGCTATTTTCGGTTCAAATAATGCAATATGAAACATAAGGGACACGCCAGCTCAGCAAAAGGGCTTAATTTACACCTTGTACCCGCCGAGCGAAAGATGTTAATTACCCTGCGCTGGTGAAATTATCAGCATTTAATTTGCTTAAAGGTGGCAAGGCCAGCTATATTTAGGCGGTATTATGTATATTACAAGGACGTTTCTGGTATGCCACTTATAGGTTGGCTGTGTTTTTTCGCCCTATTGCTGGCCTTTACGGCTCAGGCAGCTGTCACTAATGGGCTGTCTGCTAATCCTTTTTCTGCACTGCTAGTGGCATTTTCTACGGGTGTTATTATTGCAGGTGTTATTGGCTGGTGGCGCTTACAGCAGCAAATGAATAACCAGCGACAGCAAAAAACCGCCTTACGCCAACTGCTGACGGATACCAATGCGCTGGTCGCCGTGTTAGACGACGATTGCCAGCTGTTACTGGCCAGTAGCCCGCTATTGCAACTCACGCAGCAACATAATCTTTGTCACAATATGTACTTTGATGCCACAGCCAGGCAAGCGGCCTGGCCGGATATTCAGCGCGTGTTGCAACAACAGCAAAGCTGGCAGGGTGAAGTGTGGTGGCAGTTCAAACAAGACTTACTGGCCGTTAGCTTAACCATTACCCAAAGCGAGAATAATGCCTGGCCGGCCGCACGCTATTTGTTGGTAGCTCAGGATATTACCGAACGTAAAAGAGCAGATCAACAACAGCTGAATAACCTTACTCATGACCCCTTAACCAACTTACCTAACCGGGTGATGCTGGTCGAGCAACTGGCAAATAACATTGCCTGTTGCACACCGCTGTTTCCGACGACAGCCCTGCTTCTGATTAAAATCACCTCATTACTCCAGCACGGATCGCCTGCTGTACAGCAAAATAGTGCCGAGCGAATAGCCGATACTGCCAGGGCCCTGCGTCAGGCAATTGCGCCGCAATTTACCATTGCACGCTACAGCTCAGACAGCTTTGCTATTTTGGTAGCACCCCATTTGTGTCACCCTCCGCCAGCACTGAGCCTGAACCAGCTTGCTCATCAGGTTTTTCTGCTGCTCAGTCAGCTTAATATCTCCGGCGACTCTGGCCAGGTGTATGCCAGTATTGGCGTCAGTCATTTTCCTTTGGATGGAGCAGACCCGCAAACCATTATGCATAGCGCTGAACGGGCAGTGCAAACAGCAGCGAAAGTGAGCGCGAATAACTTCTGCTTTGCTGACAGCAAATCGCAACAACAGGCCACCGAGTACTTAACACTCCAAGCTGAACTGAGTAACAGTCTGGAACAAGATGACTTTATTGTTTATTTCCAACCCCAGCTGAGCATCAGTAGTAACAGGGTTGTGGGTTATGAAGCCCTACTGCGCTGGCATAATCCAAAACGGGGAATCATGTTGCCACACAGCTTTCTGGCGCTGGCAGAACAAAGCAGTATGATAGTGGCGTTAGATCGTAAAGTATTTCGCCAGTGCTGCCAGCAGGTACAGCACTGGTTAAAAACCGACCAACTGCGCGGCCGGCTAGCATTGAATATTTCAGAGCAACATTTTCAGCAAGCTGATTTTATCGATTACCTCAGCAACTGCCTGGAGCAACATAAGCAACAAGCCAGCCATTTTACCCTGGAACTGGATCAGCGCATTTTTCAGCAAAGCACAGCAGAACTATCCACTAAGCTTAGTAAGTTACGTGAGCTTGGTTTTGCGCTGTTAATGGATAATTTTGGCGATGGCATTTCATCATTAACAGCGTTACGTGAGTTACCATTGGATGCGGTAAAAATTGCCCGCAGTTTAATTAATCAGATGGAGCAGAAAGAGCAACAACGCAACATCACCGCCAGCTTGATTCGATTGGCCGGATACTTACAGCTGGAAGTTACTGCCAGTGGTATCGATAGCGAAATGCAGGCTTACCTGTTACATGTAATGGGTTGTGATAAATTACAGGGCAATCTTTTCAGCAAGGCGCTGCCAGCCAGTGAAATACCGGCACTGCTGGCAAGAGAAAGTAAATTATTGAAAAAAGCGGCTAACTAACTTCATCGCGTTTTTCCCGACCGAGTAGATCAACTGCAGCCAGCTTAACGTCTTTATGCTGGTACAGCACCTGGTATATTTGCTCGCAGATAGGCATTTCAATACCAACACGCTGAGCCAGGTTAAATACTTCTTTGGCGTTGCGATAACCCTCTACTACCTGGCCAATGCTTGCCATTGCCTCGTCTACAGACTTACCCTGCCCCAAAAACAACCCGAAACGACGGTTTCTGGACTGATTATCAGTGCAGGTAAGCACTAAATCACCTAAGCCAGCCATGCCCATAAAGGTATCTTTCTGGGCACCGAGCGCACAACCTAGCCGGCTCATCTCAGCCAGGCCCCGGGTAATCAATGCCGTTCTGGCGTTGGCACCAAAGCCAATACCGTCTGCCATGCCGGCGCCAATGGCAATCACATTTTTTACGGCGCCGCCCAACTGTACGCCGATAAAGTCGGGGTTGGTATAAACCCGAAAACTTTTCGCACAGTGCAGCAAATCAGACAGTTGCTTAATAAAGTCCTGATCTACCGACGACAGGGTTATTGCTGTAGGCATACCCGCTGCCATCTCTTTAGCAAAGGTGGGGCCCGACAACACCGCCAGCGCAACGTCTTCGCCCAAAATATCGCGGGCGACGTCTTGTAATAAGCGACCGCTTTCCGGCTCCAGGCCTTTGGTGGCCCAGGCTACTCTGGCATTGGAATTTAGCAGAGGTTTAATTTGTTTTAAGGTATCTGCGAATGCATGACTGGGCACCACCAGCAGTATATCGCGGCTACTTTGCACCACAGCAGCTAAATCCGCACTCACGCTCAGGCTTTCTGGTAAGCGGATATCAGGCAGATACTTTTGATTGCAGCGCTGTTGCTGCATCTGTTCAATGTCTTGGTTGTTACGACCCCATAAATTAATAGCGTTGCCATTGCGGGCAAGACAAATAGCAAGGGCGGTGCCATAAGACCCCGCCCCTAACACGGCAATTGCGGCGCTATCCATTGAATTAAGCGTCAGCTTTTACGGCCTGGCCTTCGGCCTGACGTTTTTGCAAGTACTGGGCAAATAAGGCATCGAAATTCACGGGCGCCAGATTCAGCTGCGGGAAAGTACCACGGTTAACCAGGCTTGATACTGCTTCACGGGCATACGGGAACAAAATATTCGGGCAAAACGCCGCTAACATGTGCGCCAGCTGGGTTTCTTCCAGCTCACCAATTGAGAAAATACCGGCCTGCTGTACTTCACACAAAAATGCGGTTTCTTCACCAACCATAGTAGTGACGGTAAGAGACAACGTGACCTGATAAACCCCGTCTTCTACTTTTTCGCTGCGAGTATCTAAATCCAGTTTAACTTCCGGCTTCCATTCTTTGCGAAAAATTGCCGGGGCGTTTGGCGCTTCAAAAGAAATGTCTTTGACAAAAATGCGCTGAATAGCAAATTGTAAGCCCTGTGCTTGTTGCTCGTTTGCAACACCGTTTGCCTGTTGTTCGGCCATGAATAATTCCTAATTTAAGTTATGCAGTTAACAGTGAATCGAGTTTGCCGGCTGAATACAGCGCGAACATATCATCGCATCCACCAATGTGGGTCGTACCGATAAAAATTTGCGGTACGGTTGAACGGCCGTTGGCTTTTTCAATCATTTCAGCCCGGCGCTCTGGCTGCTCATCAATTTTCACTTCCTGATAAGCCACCTGTTCTTGATCCAGTAACGACTTAGCGCGAACACAATAAGGACAATAGGCCTTGGTGTAAATGACTACTTCTGCCATGTTTACCTCTTTATCTTAACTACCGGCAAGCTGGCACTGGTCCAGGCTCCCATTCCACCCTGTAATACGGCGACCTTGGTAAATCCTTGCTTTGTCAACGCGGCTGCACTTTTCTGTGCGCTGACTCCCGCCTGGCATACCACAATAATGGGAGCATCTTTTTGCTTTTCAAGCCCCGCCAATTTTTGCTCAGTAATTTGGCTGGCTGATAATTGACGAGCACCGGCAATATGGCCCTTCTTAAAATCGTCTTCACTGCGAATATCCAGCACCACACCGTCCTGACGATTTACCAGCATGGTTAATTCGGTTGGTGATATCTGTTTAATGGCTGAAAAACGGGCTTTTAACCATCCGCCGATAATCAGAAAAACAATAATAACCCAGGCCAAACTCAGCAAAGGGTGATTTGTGACAAACTCAATATACTGCGCCATAGCGATCAATTCTTACTCTGAACCAATTAAAGTGGCCTGAGTATAACGATTTTGTTCTAAGAAAGCAGCCCTAAAACGGCCAATCCGGACTGGAGAAAGTTAGAAAAAGCGGTAAGATACTCCTCTTGCTTAAATGTTCTGTTAAATCAAAACCGGAGTCAGTATGAGTCATCCCAAAAAGCCCCTAGTGTTATTAATTCTTGATGGCTGGGGATATCGCGAACAAACTGACAACAACGCTATAGCTCAGGCCAATACCCCCGTTATGGATAAGCTGTGGCAGGAGTACCCACACAGTTTAATCTCAGGTTCAGGTCTTGATGTTGGCCTGCCTGATGGTCAGATGGGGAACTCCGAAGTTGGCCATGTTAACCTCGGGTCAGGCCGTGTGGTGTATCAGGATTTCACCCGGATAACCAAAGCGATTGCCGATGGCGACTTTTTCCAGAATCCAACCTTAGTCAGCGCCGTAGCAAAAGCCAACAGTCTGGGCAAAGCTGTACATATTATGGGCTTATTGTCCGATGGCGGCGTGCATAGCCATGAAGACCATATCCTGGCGATGATTAAACTGGCCGAGCAACAAGGCGCCAGCCCGATTTATCTGCATGCATTTTTAGATGGCCGCGATACGCCACCACGGAGCGCAGAAACATCGCTAACCAAAATTCAGCAACACTTTGCCAGGACCGGCTCCGGCCAGATTGCCTCAGTAATAGGCCGCTACTTTGCCATGGATCGTGACAAACGCTGGGACAGAGTACAGCAAGCGTACGACTTACTGGTTCAGGGTAAGGCGAAATACAACGCCGCTGATGCGCTAACGGCATTGCATAATGCTTATCAGCGTGACGAGAATGATGAATTTGTGCAGGCCACTGCAATTGTCGGCAGTAACGGCCAGCCGGTGCAGATGCACGATGGCGACGCCTTAATATTTATGAACTTTCGGGCCGACCGGGCCCGCCAATTCAGCCGCGCCTTTGTCGACCCGGATTTTGATGGTTTTAGCCGGCAACACCAGCCAAAACTCAGCAGTTTTGTGATGCTGACTGAATATGCAGCAGATATTAATGCCCCCTGTGCTTACCCGCCCCAGGCTCTGAATAATGTGCTGGGTGAATGGCTGGCGAAGCACAATAAAACCCAGTTGCGCATTTCAGAAACAGAAAAGTATGCCCATGTCACGTTCTTCTTTAGTGGTGGCCGTGAAACCGAGTTTGCTGGCGAAAGTCGGATTTTAGTGCCTTCACCAGCTGTTGCCACCTACGATTTACAACCGGAAATGAGTTCTGCCGAACTGACGGACAAACTGGTCGCTGCCATTCATAGCGGTGACTATGATGTGATAATTTGCAACTATCCCAATGGCGATATGGTTGGCCATACCGGCATTATGGCAGCTGCTGTTCAAGCTGTAGAAGCAGTCGATCACTGTGTTGGCCGCGTTGTTGCTGCTTTGCAGCAGGTAGGTGGCGAGTGCTTGATAACTGCCGATCACGGTAACGTTGAAATGATGCAGGATGTCAGTTCAGGTCAGGCGCATACCGCTCACACCAGTGGCCCGGTGCCACTGATTTACGTTGGCCGGCCCGCCACCGCGATTGCTGGCGGTATTTTAAGTGATATCGCGCCCACTATGCTACAGCTGCTAGGCCTGCCAAAACCGCCAGAAATGACCGGTAAAGTCCTGATGCAGCTGCAACAAGATTAACCGGGCCCTGATGAAACGTTGCTTACTCAATACCACTTATCAACTTCCTCTACGGTTGTTGCTGTTGTGCTGTATGTTATGTGCCATGCCGGCAACGGCTCGCCAGCAAAACAAACAGCAACAAGAGCTGGAGCAGGTACAACAACAGATAAAAGCCACCGAACGGCAGTTAAAACGACAACAGCAACAGCTGACTAAAGCGGAGCAACAGCTGCAGCAGTCAGACCGTGCACTGGCCAGGGCATCCGGGCAATTACGTGAAACCGAACAACAACTGGCCAGTATTGAACAGCGGGGCGAAGCATTAAATGTCCGGCAACAGCAACTGCATGCTGAGCTTGCGCGCCAGCAAGACATGTTAGCCGCGCAATTAAAAAGTGCTTATAGTCTGGGTCAGCATGACTATACCCGGTTGCTGCTAAACCAGCAGGATGTTGGCAAACTGGAACGTGCCCTCACCTACTATCAGTATTTCAACCGGGCCAGGGTAAAACAACTGGCAGAGATTAATAAAACGGTTTTAGAGCTGGAGCAGGTTGAACGGCAGCTGACAGAGCAGCAGCAGCAATTACAAAGCACCCTGCTGGCGCAGCAACAACAACAGCAACAGCTGCTGGCAGTGAAAACAGAGCAGCAACAAGCAGTGAATCAGTTGCAAGGGCTGCTGAAAGAGCAAGGCAACCAATTAAGCTACTTACGCCAGAACGAAAGTAGTTTACAAAACACCATAGACCAATTGCGGGCATTGGCAGAGCGCAGCCGCGAATTGCTGGGACTGACGGCAAATAAAGGTAAATTGCGCTGGCCGCTAAATGGTACTTTATTGCATGGTTTTGGCGAAAGCAGGCAAGGTGGTATGCGTTCCCGCGGCATTTTGATCCAGGGGCGGGAAGGTAATCCGGTGCAGGCCATTGCCGATGGCAGAGTGATCTATGCCGACTGGTTAAAAGGCTATGGCTGGGTAATCGTATTAGATCATGGTGAAGGCTTTATGAGCCTGTATGGCCATAATCAGAACATTTTGAAGCAACCGGGCGAGCAAATTATTGCCGGAGAGACCATCGCCCTGGTGGGTATGAGTGGTGGCCAGGCAAGTGCTGGCTTGTATTTTGAGATCCGGGAGAAAGGCGATGCGGTTAACCCGCTGCCCTGGCTTAGCGCAAACCGCGGCTAAAAATATCTTGCCCCCGCCGTTCGCATACGCCAATATAACCAGAATAACAGGACAATTTGCCTTGCTTATTAGCGGCAGAAAAAACGGCTAAACAGGAATAATAACCGCGTGCGTATAACACTATTTGGGCTGGTGCTGTCTGCCTTGCTAAGCGCTGAAGCGCTGGCAGCAAAGCCGCGCATTGCCATTATCATTGATGACATCGGCTATCAGAAAACTGATTTGCAGATGGTTGCCTTGCCGTACTCTCTTACCCTATCAGTACTACCCTATACACCTTATGGACAAAAATCTGCGCAGCTGGCGTTTTCTCAGCAAAAAGATGTGATGCTGCATATGCCGATGGAGGCTAATCACAGTAAAAGCCTGGGACCTGGCGCCTTAACCCGCAATATGAACCGGCAACAAGTGCGGGATGCCTTGCAACAGGCGTTGGCAGATATTCCGTATGCTATCGGGGTCAATAATCATATGGGCAGCCTGTATACCGAGCTGGATAAACCGATGGCCTGGACCATGGAGTACCTGCGCCAACGCCAGCTGTTTTTTGTTGACAGCCTGACTACTCCGCAAAGCAAAGCCCGTTTATATGCGCGGCAATATGGGGTCGCCAGTTTAAGTCGCCATGTATTTTTAGATAATGATTTGTCAGAAGCGGCCATGCAGCGCCAGTTTCAACAATTACTGCAGATTGCCAAACGGCATCAGGTGGCTATCGCCATTGGTCACCCTTATCCGCAAACATACGAGTTCCTGAAAAAGAACCTGCCACTGCTTACCCGGCATGGAGTAGAACTGGTTAGTATCTCTGCTTTGTTACCACAAGAGCATCATGTGGTTGCCGCAGGTTTTACCGCACCTGCAATTTCTGCACCGCAATAATCCCTAACTCCGGAGCACAAAAAAACCTGCCGCAGCAGGTTTTTTCATTTCGGCTTAACACATTAACTCAGGGCAGAGTGCAGTTTCTTCATGGCATTTTTTTCAAGCTGCCTGACTCTCTCAGCCGATACCTGATAACGGTCGGCCAACTCCTGCAAGGTTAACTTGTTATTGTCCAGCCAGCGCGCACGCACGATATCCTGGCTGCGATCATCCAGAGTACGCATAGCAGCTTGCAGTCGGTCGGCTGCTGCCGTATCCCATTGTTCATCCTCAACCTGAATCGCCAGATCAGACGCCTTGTCCTGCAGGTAATATACCGGCGCGGTGAAAGCGGCATCGTCATCTTCATCCGGGGCATCAAAAGGCATATCATAATTGCTCATCCGGGATTCCATTTCCCGCACTTCATGCTCGGCCACACCTAAAGATTCAGCCACATGCTTAACTTCGTCCTGGTTAAACCAGCCCAGATGCTTTTTGGCTTTACGTAGATTAAAGAATAACTTGCGTTGCGCTTTAGTGGTGGCAATTTTCACAATACGCCAGTTTTTCAGCACGTACTCGTGAATTTCAGCTTTAATCCAATGCACGGCAAAAGACACTAAACGCACGCCGACTGTCGGGTCAAAGCGCTTAACCGCTTTCATCAAGCCGATATTACCTTCCTGCACCAGATCGCTTATTGGCAGGCCATAGCCAGAGTAGCTGCGGGCAATATGCACTACAAAGCGTAAATGCGACATAATTAACTGCCGGGCAGCGGTCAGGTCGCCATCTTGCTGCAACCGCTCAGCCAGGCTGCGCTCCTGCTCAGCAGTTAACATCGGGATGGTGCTAACAGCATGAGTATAGGCCTCAAGGCTGCCGCTGGCTGCGACGGTAAGCGGCATAAACTCTGCTTTGTCTGCTTTAGTTGTCATAATTTGCCAATCCTGTTTCAATCGAATGAGACCATATTAGCACTCTTTACGAGAGAGTGCTAATTGTCGATCAATCATTTTTAAGATCCGGTTATTCTAAAAAGTAGGATTTAATAATTAATAGTTATTAAGGGCCGGTAGGCTCAATGGCGCTGATATGTCGGCGTACTGACAAGTAAGAACCTGTCAGGCCCAGCAATACCGCAATTAACAATAGACCAATAAATTCACTGAAACTCATGGCCTGCAAGCTAAAATCGCTTTGGTACAGGGCAGTGACATTGCTGATGGCGCTTTGCAACCACCACAGCATCATCTCGACTACCAGAAAGGCTAACAAGCCGCCAAAGATGCCAAACCAAACACCGGTATACAAAAAAGGTCGCTGAATAAAAGCATCGGTTGCCCCGACCAGCTTCATCACTTCAATTTCGTCTTTCTTATTCATGATAGATAAACGTATGGTATTGCCAATAATCAACAACACCGCACTTAACAGCAGCAACGCAATAATTGCCACCGCCTGTTGTAACATGCTGACAATGGCATTAAGCCGGGTTAACCAGTCGATATCTAATTTGGCAAACTCCACTATCCGCTCGCTACTCAGTCTTTGTAGCAGCGACTCTGCTGCCTGAGCTGCGGTGTTTTTCGGTAGCACCCGGATCAGATCTGGTAAAGGATTCGTATCCAGATAATTAAGGGCCGCACCAAAGCCGGATATTTGCTGGAACTCAGCCATCGCCTGCTGTTTACTGACAAAAATAACCTGAGCGATATCCTGGTCAGCCTGCAAAATGGTTACCAGACTCTGTACCTGATTCGCCGGAACATTATCCCGGACATATAAGCTTATTTCGGCTGCCTGGGTAAAACTGCTGCTGATCTGCTGCATGTTTTTCACCAGCAAATGTAAGGTCGCCGGCAAGGTTAAACTGACACCCAGTACCGCTATGGTTAAGAAAGAGGCGGAAGGCGTGCGCCACAGTTCGCCAAGACTGGCAATGGCCTGGCGAACATGGTTAAGCCAGAACATGATAAAGCGGCGTAGCAAGCTAATTTTTTTAGCGGCAGCACCGGTCGCCCGCCCGGTAAACAAAATACTCATACCGGCTCCTGATATTGCAACAAACCATCGTTAATCATCCGGCCTTGCTTCAGTGTCAGTGTCCGGTATTTCATTCTGGCTACCAGCCCCAGGTCGTGCGTTGCCACCAGTACCGACACTCCAACCTGATTAAAGGCTTCAAAAACACGCATGGTATCTTTTGATAAATCAGGGTCCAGGTTACCGGTAGGCTCATCGGCCAATAATAACGGCGGTTTATTTACCACCGCACGGGCAATACCCACCCGTTGCTGCTCACCACCAGAGAGGGTTGCCGGTAAGCAACGTACTTTATCAAGTAAGCCCACTTTATCCAGCGCGGCATGTACTCGCTTCACCATCTCTTTGCCGGTGAAACCTTCAATCACCAGCGGTAACGCAACATTGTCAAACACCGTATGATTCATTAACAGGCGGTGGTTCTGAAAGATAATGCCAACATCGCGCCGAACATAGGGGATCTGACTGCGCCGGATCCGACTGAGCTCAATGTCATTAATCAGTACCCGGCCCGCACTGGGACGCTCAATCAGGCTAATCAGTTTTAGCAGGGTGCTTTTACCCGCACCGGAATGGCCGGTAAGAAACGCCATCTCGCCCTTTTCCAGCCGGAAACTAATGCGATCCAGAGCCACAAAACCACCCGGATAGCTTTTACTGACCTGATCAAACTGCAACATGGTTAGTGTTCCTTACTAAATAAGGCTTTAATAAAATCCTGGCTGTTGAATTGGCGTAAATCGTCAATCGCCTCGCCGACGCCAATATAGCGGATAGGTACCGTAAACTGGTTGGCGATGGCAAAAATAACACCACCTTTGGCTGTACCATCCAGTTTGGTCAGGGTTATCCCTGTCAGTGGCACCGCTTCGTTGAATAACTTAGCCTGACTTAGCGCGTTCTGGCCGGTGCCAGCATCCAGGGTTAGCATCACTTCATGCGGCGCTGCGCCATCAATTTTCTGTAGCACCCTGACAATCTTTTTCAGCTCTTCCATTAAATGCGCTTTGTTTTGCAGCCGCCCTGCGGTATCGGCAATCAGAATATCCACTTTGCGGGCTTTTGCTGCCTGATAGGCATCAAAAATGACCGACGCACTGTCTGCGCCAGTATGCTGAGCTATCACTGGAATCGCATTGCGCTCACCCCAAACCTGCAATTGCTCAACCGCCGCGGCTCGAAACGTATCACCCGCAGCTAACATCACCGATTTACCTTGCTGCCTGAATTGCTGGGCCATCTTGCCAATAGTCGTGGTTTTACCCACACCGTTAACCCCAACCATCAGAATAACAAAAGGCCCCGCTGGGTTGCTGGCAATCAACGGTTGCTCTACCCTGGCCAGTAAAGTTGCCATATCCTGCTGTAACTGTTTAAACAACAAATCGGCATCTTTTAACGCTTTACGATTAGCATGCTGCGTCAGCTGCGTTATCAGCTTCTGGGTAGTATCCATCCCCACATCAGCCATCAGCAGCTGGGTTTCCAGCTCTTCATACAACTCGTCATCAATTTTTTTGCCACTGAATAAACCGGCCAGGCCATCCCCCAGGTTCTGACTGGTTTTTGATAACCCATACCTTAACCTGCTGAAAAATCCTGCTTTTTTAGCTGGTGACTCCGGCAACGGTTTAACTGCAGCCTCTGTCGCAGCAGGCTGACCTGCAACTGGGGCTGACAGGGTGGCGGCTGGTTGTTGTTCTGGCTGCCCACTCGCTGGCGCCGTTGCGGTTTCAGTTGCCTGCCCGGTTGCGGCATCAGTTTCCGACGTAACAGGCGGTGTAGCGGCATCAGATACAGATTCAGCCGGCTCAGTTGTTTTTTTACCCAGGCCAAGCCAGGAGAAAAGATTTTTCTGTTTTGTCATAAGCTTTTGTGTCTAAGGCGTTATTCAGGATAAAATTGCTGCTAATACTATCACCTTTAACTGACAGGCAAAACGGAAACGATGAAACAACCGAAAACCGCCGGCAATAAGCGTGGCCAGCCAGGCTTTGTCAGGATCATCAGCGGCCAATGGCGTGGCAGAAAACTCCCCGTTAGCGACATTATTGGCCTGCGCCCCACCACGGACCGGGTAAAAGAAACCCTGTTTAACTGGCTGATGCATGATATCACCGACAGCACCGTACTGGATTGCTTCAGTGGCTCTGGAGCTTTAGCTTTTGAGGCGTTATCCCGCTATGCCAGCTACGCCAGCCTGATTGAAAAAGACGCCGCGCAAGCCAAAAGGTTACAAGCCTTGCTGAGCAGTTTAAACGTCAGCCAGGCAGAGGTGATTAATGCCGATTGTCTGCGCTTTCTGGCGCAGCCGGCAACCCGGCAGTATCAGATAGTGCTGGTTGACCCGCCCTTTCGCCAGCAACTGGCTATTCCCTGTTGTCAGTTACTGGCAGCTAATGGCTGGCTTAGCCCAAACGCATTGATTTATCTTGAAACGGAAAAGGAACTGGCCATTACCGACATCCCCGCCAACTGGCGCCTGTTAAAAGAAAAAATTGCCGGCCAACTGGCTTACAGACTGTGGTCTGCGCCAGCATAGGCGTCAGTTTTTTTTACACACACAGTAACTAAATAAGATTTAAATCAATAAAATCAAAAGATAAGCCATTGGCACATTTTTTGCTGATAGACTTATGACTTAATAACGTTACTGTATAAAAAAGGACTTAACTATAATGAAAATAAAGAATGTTGCGCTGGCTGCTCTGTTAACGCTGACCACCGCCTTTGCCAGCAATGCCAGTATCATTGAACCCGGTTTTAACGCAGCAACGCTTGCGCCAAACGATGACGGCTCAACAGGTGCGGTAAATATTGGCTTTAATGTTAACTTTTTTGGCCTGACATTCAGCCAGTTATTTGTAAATAACAACGGCAACGTCACTTTTGACTCGGCTTTATCTACTTATACGCCGTTTGACCTGACCTCGACCGGCCAGCAAATTATTGCACCATTCTTTGCCGATGTAGATACCCGCAATGCCGGTGATCCGGTGACTTACGGCGTGGGTTCATTTGAAGGTATGTTAGCCTTTGGCGTCAACTGGCTAAATGTAGATTATTTCTCTAGTAATGTAGCTCATACTAATCGCAATAGCTTTCAGCTGTTGCTGGTAGATCGCTCTGATGTGAACGCTGGTGATTTTGATATTATTTTTAATTACAGCCAAATTCAATGGGAAGCCGGCACCGCCAGCAACAGCGATGCTAACGGTTTAGGTGGTGATTCAGCCCGTGCTGGCTTTTCAAACGGTACCGGCGCCGCTGGCAGCTTTTTTGAACTGGCAGGCTCTGCCGTTAATGGTGCATTTTTAGACGGTGGCAGCAATGCGTTAATCAGCAACCGTTTAAATAGCGGTTTTGATGGTCGCTATATCTTTAATGCCCGTAACGGTGCAATCGTTGTGGTACCGCCAACCAGCGTGCCTGAAGCTCAGAGTTTAGCTTTATTCGGTTTAGGTTTACTGTTAGTAGCTGGCGTGCGTCGCAGACTGAAACGCTAAGCTTACTATTATCAACATTGTTGATAATAAAAGGCCTGCAATTATTGCAGGCCTTTTGCTTTTCAGTGTTAAACGGCAATAGAACTATACTTAAACCAATTCCATTCCCAGATTCGTCAGGCCTTGCTGTTGTACCCAGGCTTTTAACTGCAGCATTTGCGCACGTTCTATTTGCTGCATAGCACTTACCAGCTCAATCAGTTCTGCCAGACAATCCATTTCATAAGCCATTAGCGGATGATCCCGCACCAACTTTTTCAGCTCGTTCTCACTGGTGATGTCGTCATTTTCTGCCTGATATTCAATCAACCGGGCTACTGTGGCCTGCGATATTTTTGCGACATTAATAAACTCGCTGCTATCTTGCTGACTAATGCCATTAAACATCGCATCCAGTGCAGTCGCACAATCTACCGCCGGGTACACGCCAAACATGTCAAAATGATTCACTTCTGGGATCAACGGTTCCAATTCTTCAGCCAGCCGCGGAAAGTTAATTTTCGCTTTTTTCACAGTTAACCATTCCCAGCTTAAATCCAGCATATGGCGCAGTGCTGCACCGTCGCCAAACTCACTTACTTCACTAAACAATTGATAATTTGGCAACATCCGTTCAAGCAAACAGGCTGCAATGGCAGCCTGTTGGTAGAACCCCAGTTCACGCATCAACTGAAAGTTGTTTGCTTTTTGTTTCATACCGCTCCTGCAGGGGTTAATGCCTGGCGTTAACCCGATACGGCCAGTTGTTTCTGGGCGTATTCAAACTTAAGTTTGTATTCCATAATTTTCTGTTCCAGCTCGCTGACATGCTGCTGGTTCACTTCATCTTGCTCTGCCAATTGCGAGCGCAGCTGACGGATCATTTCCCGGCTCTGATCGGCTTCATACTGCTGCTTTTGTTCCGCTGCCTGCTGCCGGTTAACTGCATGCTCTAACTGCGCTTCCAGTTTTTTACTGCGGTTCTGGCTTTGGCTCAGTTGTTCATTAATATTAACAAACTCAGCTTGCAACCGGGTAAGCTCTGAGCCCAGCTCTGCGCTGTTATTTGCTAACTCGCTTTGCTGTTGCTCGAATTGGTCAATCTGTGTTTGCAGCGTGTCACTGTGTTCCTGCAATTCAGCCAGCTGGTTTTCCAGTGCGTCATGCTGTTGCTGCTGTTCACTGAGTTGCTGATCGCGTTCAGCCAGCTTTGCCTCAAGATCAGCCACCTGCTGCTGGCTTCTGGCCAACGCCTGTAACTTATCTTGCTGAGCCTGTACCTGCTCTTCTGCTTGCTGCTGCAAAGCCTGATAGCTGGCGGTAAGTTCCAGTAACTGTTGTTCGCTTTGTTGCTGTTCAGCTTGCTGCTGCTGCTGGCTGGCTTTTAATTGTTGCAGTGCCAACTTACTTTCATGGGTCTGGGCCCGGGCTTGCTCCAGCTCGGCGTTCAATTGCGCCAGCTCTTCCGGATTAGCCGCATTATTCTGTGCCACTTTTAAGGCTTGTTCGAAGTGGCTGGTTTTGTGCTGCTCCAGCCCCAGCTCTTGTTTTAACTCGGCAAGCTGCTGCTCCAGGTTGATTTCGCGCTCACTCAGTGCAGAATTATGTTGCTGGGCTTTTTTCAGCTCTGCCGCCAGGGCCGCCATCTGTTTAATGGTGTCACTGGATTTTTGTTGTAAATTAGCCAGTTCCTGGTTGTCAGTGCTGGTGACTGGCACGGCTAAGTCAAGTTGTTGTTTTGTTTGTTGCCAGTCTTTGAAAAGCTTTTGATATGCCTGCTCTTGTTCAATCAACCTTTGTTGCCACTGGCTTTGTGATTTTGCCAGAATTTGGGCAGAGTAACCTTCCAACAGCTGTTGTTGGTTGTTCATCAGCTGCTTACCAAAGTCAGCCAGGCTGGCAGCAAGCTGCTGCTGAGCCTGTTGTTCCAGTTGTGCAGTAAGCTGTTGCTCACTGTTATTATTATTCTTTTTCACTGCATTCATGTTCTGGTCTCGAATTAAACAGCCGCCCCGGCTGCATACTGTCATCGGCGTGCCGAGATCCCTGTCGCACTTTGCGATTAAGTGTAATATGAGTTGAGACTGATAGCTAACGCTAATATGTATTTAGTCAGCAACTGTTTTATCACACTTAGCATGCCATAATAAATATCAGAATTGGCAATTTTGAATTACAAAGTCACTAAATTGTTGGTAACACTGTTATTGGTAAGGCGCAACTTAATGCTATCTCACCTGTCTGAATGATAGTTTGTAACCGGGGAGTCCCAATGAAAAATCTTAAGCTAGTAACCGTATTGAGTCGCCACAAATGGTTGGCCGCTGTTTTAGCTGTCATAACATTAGCAGCGTGCAGCAGTGGGCCGAAAGTGCGCTCTGATCAAGCTGCAGATATTAACTTTAGCCAGTATCAGACCTTTGCATTTGTCTCCGAGCTGGCAACAGACCGGGCCGGGTATACCACCTTAATCACCCAGCATTTTAAAGATGCTATTAGTACTGAACTTACCGCCAGAGGCTATCGCTATGATGAAACTGCGCCACAGCTATTGGTTAATTTTAATTCAAACGTAGCCAACCGCTCTGAAACCCGCAGTATACCAAGCACTCATTACCATTATGGTTATTACCATTATCGGCGCGGTATTGTTTATGGCGGTTTTCCGATTTATAACACCGAGGTCAGCACAGTACATTACAAAGTAGGTACCGTTAATATTGATCTGGTGGATGTGGCTAAACGGCAGTTGGTGTGGGAAGGCATAGCAGAGGGCAGCCTGACCCAGCGCGATTTAGAACAACCACGCCAGGCCGCTGCGCGCACCGTGGCGCTTATTTTTGAGAAGTTTCCAGCCCAACGTTAATCAGTTTGCTGCAGCAATCTCAGCAACTTGCTGCTTTAACACACTGCAATCTGCTGTAGCGTCAAGTTGCTGAATGGACAACGTCAGTTCAGCAACTTTAAAACCAAATTTGTGTAAAGTGGTTCGGTTGATCAGGTTCTGTTCATCAACCAGATGCAACCAGTCTTTAACGGTGACATCCAGTGTGTCACCATCGTAAGGGATCCGAAGCACATACTGCCAGTACAGGCTATTACCAGCAAGTTGTCCTTTTGCCTCACCGACCACATCACCGGCGCTGCCCCGCACTTCGCCAGCATTATTTTGGCTTAACTGCCAGTGACGCTGCTCTACCCGGCCATCGCTAAAATAAAATACCTCATATAAATCGCCGTTACCTTGCTGCCACTCGCCACAGAGATCGGCGACAAAACGCACACTTTGTTTACCCCGCCAGTCATGCATCACCCCATAGGCACGGCCCGAGCCGAGAAAAAACTGATCGAGTGCCAGTGCCGGTGTTAATTGTTTATAATCAGAAATAGACTGACTGCAACCGGTAATAACCGTTAAACTGACAATCGTTAATGCCTGCCAAAGAGATTTTTGCATGTTGCATCCTTATTTAATCACACCCTGGTTAGCACTACGTTGGCAACAGGGTTTTAGCTCAGCAAGCCCCGGCATCACTATGTCAGCCCGGTATATAGCAAACACGCACCAGCCTGCCTGTTTCAGTAAGAGGTATTAATGCTGGAGCATTTTTATTTGCATGGCTGGACAGTTATCGCCGACTACCTGCCCGCCAACCTGAATCAGCAACTGCTGGATGAGGCTCGCTATCAGGCTAACTTAACCCCCGCAGGGGTGGGCCGGGCCCGCGGCCACACATTAAATAGCCAGATCCGCCGCGATAAAACTCAATGGTTCGATGGCCAAAGCATAGCTCAACAACAGTATTTACAATCTATGCAGCAGCTGCAGCTGCTGCTGAACCGTCAGTTCTTTCTCGGGTTATTTGATTTTGAATGCCACTTTGCCTGTTATCAGCAAGGCGACTTCTATCAAAAACACGTTGACGCCTTCAAGGGTCGTTCAAACCGGGTTCTGACTACGGTCAGTTACCTGAATGATGTGGCAGCAGGTGGAGAGCTGGTACTCTATGGCCCGGATGATACTGTGCTCCAGCGAGTCAGCCCTCAGGCAGGCAGTCTGGTGTTATTTGAAAGTGAACGTTTTGCCCATGAAGTGCTCACCGCGATTGACCCGCGTTACAGTATCGCCGGCTGGTTCAGGCACAATAACAGCATTAACGGTGTGATTGACCCAAGTCGCTAGAACCTGGCTGCCAGAGCCAAGCCGCTAAACAATAGCGTCGCTACTTCAATAGTTGCAGTTTGTCACCGGCTTTGATCTGGCGTTCAGCAAACCAGCCACGTGGCATTTCCAGCGCAGCTATTGCTGCTGCCGGCGCTGATACCGGTGTTTCATCCAACGGCTGCAAGGGTTTAATCGACATAATCTGCCATTGCTCGTCAATAAAGGCGACGTCCAGGCTTAAATCAGTGTTTCGCATCCACAGGCTAATCATCCGCGGCGCTGGGTACAATAACAACATGCCGGGGTCTGCACTTTGCTGAAACATCAGCCCCCGCTCCCGCAGCTCTGGCGTATCAGCCAGTTGCACAACAATCCGGCTGCCGGCAATCTGCAATTGCGCTTGTGGAAAGTCTAGTTGCGCAGGTGCCGCACAAGCAGCAATACTCAGCAGCGTAAGCCACAAGCCGAAAATTTGCTTTGTCATTCTAAGACCCTGAGTTGGCTTAATAAATAACATAATGCAGTGCGATACCGCTAAACACCAGTAAACCGACATAGTGGTTGTGCAAAAACGCTTTAAAACACCCTTGACGGCTGCTTGCTGCTATCATCAACTGATAAATGAACAGCAATGCGCAGCAAAATAAGGCGGCAAAATATACTGCCGTTAACTGTGCCAGCAGCCCGACATAGCCTAATAAGATCAGCGTTAACAGCTGCAACAATCCGATAATCGGCAGCGCCTGAGCGCCAAATAAAATAGCGGTTGATTTAATACCAGCGTGCAAGTCATCAGGCTGGTCAACCATGGCATAAAAAGTGTCATAGGCTACGGTCCACAGCAAATTTGCCAGGTACAAAAACCACACCACTGCTGGCAGTTGCAGCTGAATGGCCATAAAAGCCATCGGCATACCCCAGCTAAAGGCCGCGCCCAGCACCACTTGTGGCAAGTAAGTATAGCGTTTCATATAAGGGTAGACTGCCGCCAGCAGCACCGCAATCAGTGACAGCAACACGGTTTGCCAGTTTAACCAAAACAGTAAACTGGCGCTGAGTGCAATTAGCAGGGTAAATAGTTGTAACGCCTCGCTGGCGCTAACCCGCCCCTGAGCCAGCGGGCGCTGTGCCGTGCGCTCAACCAGACCATCAACATGCCGGTCGGCATAGTCGTTGATAACACAGCCCGCAGAGCGCATCAGAATTACTCCCAGGGTAAAAATAACCAGCAGCTTAGGGTCTGGCACTCCTTCAGCTGCCAGCCATAATGCCCACCAGGTTGGCCATAACAGCAAATAAATGCCAATAGGTTTATCCAGTCGCATCAGCAACCGGTAATCAGGCCAGTGCTGCCAGCGTAACTGCCAATTCATAGCGCAAAAATGCCATCTAGAAACACTTCAGCCACCAGTAATGGCTGACCCGCCAGCGTGAAAACCGAACGCCGGGCCCAATATTCACCAGAGGCCACTGTTGCTGCCAGCGGATGCTGCAATCGCACCCGGGCAACCTCAACCGCACTGCGTTGCAGCTGCGATTGCTGAAATATTACCTCCCCCAACGGTTGCTCACCCAGTTCAGCCAGTGGCTGCAATGCCGCTAAGGTCGCTAATGGCAACCAGCTTTGTGCATAAATACAGGGCAGCTGGTTACAGGACATCAGCACTTCGCGGCAGTCTGCGCGGGCAGTGTCCGGTAACAACGATTGCAAAAAAGCAGGTAATGCCTGTTGTTGCTGCTGTAATAATTGCAACTGGAAATGCCGGCCAGTACTTTTTAAGCGGGCGGTAAGTGATGCAGGCTCCAGCAGCCAGCTTTGCAACAAAGGTGGTAAGCTGACATCACTGGCCAATTGCCAGTCGGCAGCTAACGAAATAGCAGGTTGGGCCACTAAAATGCTCAAGTTAACGGTAAAGTGGCCGAATGATAACAAGTTAAGCAGACCTTTTCAGCTGAAAACCACCGCTAGCCACAGAATTGGGCTGGTAAAGCGGTAACGAAAACACTAAGGTTAGCAAATATCCCCGTTTGGTAGCAGAAGGTACGGTGCCATGAAAATCGCCAGCTTGATCTTTGTTGTTGTTCTGACCAGCCTGGCGCCAGCCAATGCCAGACAGCAACCACCAGAATTTGTTTATTACGGTTTTGATCCCGACATCGTGACCAATTATGTCTCGGGCAACCGGCGTACCCTGGGGTATGTCAGGGTATCCATTGAACTAATGGTGACGGACAAGCGCTTTTTATCAACACTGGAACATCATGAACCGCTGATCCTGGATGTTATCATCGGCATTTTGAGTAAACAATCAGAGGACAAAGTCAAATCGTTGACCGGCCGGGAAGAAATCCGTACTGCAATTTTAACTAAACTGCAGGAAGTACTGCGTCGCGAAACAGGTGACGCCATTGTAAAAGATCTACTCTTTACCAAGTACATATATCAGTAAGCTCAACGAGCCGGTTTTATTAGCCACGCCAGCACCAGGCCAGCCAGCAAGCCCGCCAGATGTGCCCAGTTAGCCATGCTGACCCACAGCAAATCGGCAAACCCTAGTACCAGCCAAACCAGCATAAACATTGCCAGCGGATCGCTAATCAGCACCCGCTGCTGCGGGTAAAGTTTGCCATTTAACCAGCAAAAGCCAAACAACGCATACACCACGCCAGATAAACCACCAAAGTTATGCCCAACCAGGAAGTATTGTGCTGCATTAGACACCACAGCCGTAAGTACGGTGAAATTTAGCAGGCGGATACTACCATATTGCCGTTCCAGCGCAGTTGCCAGCAACAACCACCAGATTAAATTAAATATCAGATGGGTGGCGGAAAAATGTAGCAAGGCAGGGGTAAACCAGCGCCATAACTGACCGGGGTCCGTTAACTGTAAACTGCTTCTGGCCGCATTAAAATCAAGCTGCTGCCAGGCAAATACCGCCAGACAAAGTAGCAGCACCAATGCCGTTATCGGGCTTTTTGCTATTTTCGCCCAGGGTATACTGAATCCGGCTTTCTGGCCGTCTAGCGCCACCGTCTGGCTGCGCTGCCAGGCCGCTGCCTGATAACGGGGATGGTTAGGTTGTTGCAAAAACTCACTGAGCAACAGGCTGGCCCGCTCAAAACTGCTGTCATCGCTGTACAGGCAAACCGGGCCATTAGTTGTGTGCTCCACACTAACCTGTAGCCCCTGGCTCTGACAATAATCGGCAAACAACAACGCCGCGGCCTGCTGATTCAGCTCTGCCAGCTTACGCATCGCTGCTTTGCTCGAATGGCTGCATTTTTTGCCACTCGCTAAAGCCACCATCCATACTGTATACCTGTGCAAATCCCTGCTGCGCCAGATATTGCGCAGCCCCCTGGCTGGAGTTGCCATGATAACACACCACAATAATGGGCTTTTCAAACTCAACCTGCTGTATAAACTGGCTAAGGCTACCATTGCTAAGATGAATGGCTCCGGCAATATGGCCACTGGCAAAACTCTGTTCATCCCGAATATCTGCAATTACCACTTGCTGTTGCGCCAACATAGCGGCAGTGTCAGCCACTGAAATATGGTGAAAATCGGTCATCGGTGCCCTCAGTTTGATTCGTTGCGAAAAAGCCCAAATATGATAACGCAGCCTTGCAAAAATAGCAGCCAGCAACTTCTGCAATGATTTAGCGCTATCTGTACAATAATCACTGGACATTCAATTAAACTATTGTTAACAATATCTGCATCTGATTGCCCTACCAGGAATTACTTATGAACTTACTTATCGTGCTTGTTATTCTCGCTGTTATCATTTTTTATGTGATAAACATTTTTAACCAGCTGGTAAAACTGAAAAACCGCTTTCAAAATGCGTTTGCGCAAATTGAAGTACAACTAAAGCGTCGCTACGATCTTATTCCAAACCTGGTTGAAACGGCCAAAGCGTATATGTCACATGAGCGTGAAACACTGGAAGCCGTAATAAGCGCCCGTAACGCCGCTATGGCAGGCTTAAAAGTAGCCGCCAACAATCCGGGTGATGCTGGCGCCATTAGCCAGTTAGCGGGCGCTGAGGGTGCATTGCAAAGCGCCATGGGCCGGCTGAATATGGTTATGGAAGCCTATCCCGATTTAAAAGCCAACCAGAATATGATGCAACTATCAGAAGAGCTAACCAGCACCGAAAACCGGGTTGCTTTTGCCCGACAAGCGTTTAATGATGGCGTCACTGAATATAACACCTATAAACAAAGCTTCCCGCCGGTACTGGTGGCGGCCAGCTTTGGCCATGCCAAAGACGCTGCACTGCTAGAGTTTGAAGATAGCAAACTCATTCAGGCTGCACCAAAAGTGAGCTTCTGATAAACGATGGCAAGTAATTTTTTCAGCCAGCAAGATTTAGCCCGTCGCAATACCCGGATCCTGATCACCCTGTTCAGCCTGGCAGTCGTGTTGCTGCTGGTGCTGACCAATGCCCTGGTGTTAATTGGTCTTGGTCTGGTTGACGTGCAAAGCGCCAGCTCAGGCACCGTCAGCGGGCAAGGCCTGCCGTGGCAGATGGTATTCTTTACCAGTGTTATTGTAATAACAGCGGTCAGTATTGCCGTGCTGGTTAAATGGCAACAGCTCAAAGGTGGTGGCAAAGTTGTCGCGACCAGCCTCGGTGGCAGCAGAATTGATGCCGCCAGCAAAGATCCGCTGGAACGGCGTTTACTAAATGTGGTTGAAGAAATGGCTATCGCCGCTAATGTGCCGGTACCACCGGTATATCTGCTACCTGAGCGAGGCATTAATGCCTTTGCCGCAGGCTACAGCCCGGGTGATGCGGTAATTGGAGTTACCCGCGGTTGTATTGAGCAGCTTAACCGCGATGAGTTACAAGGTGTTGTGGCGCATGAATTCAGCCATATTTTAAATGGCGACATGCGAATGAATATCCGGATGATTGCTATCCTAAATGGCATTTTGTTTTTGGGACACATCGGTTACTACATGCTGCGTTCCAGCCGCACGACCAGCCGCAGTATTGGCCGCAGCAGTAATAAAAATAATAATGCCGGTGGCATTCTTGCCATTGCCCTGGGCCTGATAGTAATTGGTTACTTAGGTTCTTTTTTTGGTAACTTAATTAAAGCTGCGGTCAGCCGGCAGCGGGAATATTTAGCAGATGCCTCTGCCGTGCAGTTTAGCCGCAACCCCAGAGGCATTGCCGGCGCCTTGAAACGAATTGGCGCCCACAGTGCCGGCACCCGCATTAACAATGAAAACGCAGATGAAAACAGCCATTTATTTTTTGGCGAAGCCATTGCTAGCTGGGCCAGTATTTTCGCCACCCATCCGCCGCTGGCACAGCGCATTAAACGGCTGGAACCCCACTGGAATGGCAAGTTCCCCAGCCCGATAAGTCAGGTTGCTACCCCCGCTGACTCCACAGCAGAAACAGCTGCAGCGCGCCCCACATCGAAAGAAAAGCTGCAGCAAGCATTGGCGGTGTTGCCAATGCTATTAGTACAAAGCAGCCGCCAACCGTTGCCCGCTCAGGCCATTGTTTGTGCTATGTTGTTGCAACACCCTGAGTTTGAAGCCGTTCAATTACAATTGATTAAAAATCAAGGCCCGGATAACTTGTTGCAACAAGTAGACCAGCTGCTTGATGCGGTGCAGGCGTTAAGCCTGCCAAAGCAGGTTGAGCTGTTGCAGCGCAGTGTGCCGGCCTTAAAAGAACTGCCCCCTGCCCAATTTCAACAGTTTGAACAACTGATCCTGGCACTTACCGCTGCCGATCAGCAACTTTCTCTACTGGAGTGGGTGGTGCTAAGTTTTATTGATCATACCGTGGCCAGCCATTTTAGCCCCAAGTCACAAGTGCGTAACGCAAGCATCACTGATTTTTCCGAAGTAGCAAAGCCAACGCTGCAATTGCTCAGTGCCGTCGCCGACACAGCCGGCGCCCCTGCCGCGTGTCAACAAGCATGGCAGGCCGGTTTAACCAATTTAGGGCTAAGCAACGATACGCCAAAGCCAGATCACGACTGGTCAATGCTCTCCAGCCATCTTAATAACTTGCTCGGGTCTGCCCCCTTGCTGAAGCAACACATCTGGCAGGCGCTGCTGGCGGCAGTCGCTGCCGACGAGCAGCAAACTGAAACTGAGCAAGCCTTATTGCGGGCGCTGGCTTTACTGCTGGAAATGCCCTGGCAGCCAGCACCTTTGGCGAATTAGCACCGGCAGATAAGTGCGCTTTTTCAGTAAAAAACCGCAATAGGGCTTTAGACTGGCGGTTAGCTCAGGTAAAATAGCCGGTTCATGTTTTAATCCGGAGGCACTGTGTCCGATAATTTGCCCGATAATCGCTTATTTTTGTTGTACGATGCCTCGTTCGACGATATGGATGCGGAAGGCTGTCCAGGCTTTGGCTTTGTGCTGCTATTCAACGAAGCTGATCTCAGCCATTTTAGTGCTGGCGAAAATCCGTCGTGCCCGGCAGTGTCTATGCTATTTACTGATCATGCCGATGGCAGTATCAGCGGCGATTTATTAGGCTGGGCGCATTTAGATGCCGATATATTTCAGCACTACCCGCTTGGCCAGTTTTTAACCCTGATGGAACAAGCTGCTCAGGTTGCGATTAACGCCTACCGCCAGGTAGGCCAGGTTCCTGACAAGCTGATAGCAATAAATTTACCTGACGAAGACCTGATCCAATTTGATGTTCAGTTTAATGACTTACAACTGAAAGATAAACAAAGTGAACTGATGCTGGCCCAGCAATTAATGGCTGGTCGGCCTTATCTTGATTCCTAGAGCCGCGGTAACTTGATACTCAGCGCAGTGGTAATGAGTGGAATGATAACCCGTCAGAGTGAAATATAAGCTGGCCAATTGCAATTTAACGCTGATCTTTTACTATAGCGGTTATTGGAAATATATAAGCCAGCAGATGGAGTAACCGTAATGACCACCGCCCTTGATATGGCGCTAATAGAGCGGGCCCTAACCGGTTTTACTATCCCACCCCGGCCTGAAATCCTGCAACATATTCAGCAGCAACTGGCAACAAATGAGCCCAGTATCAGCCGGATAGCAGCACTCATTAATCTTGATGTTGGGATTGCCGGTTTTACCCTAAAGGTGGTCAACTCAGCCTTTTTCGGCTTACGCCAAAAAATAACCTCAATCGAGCATGCATGTAAATATCTTGGCTTGAGTCGGGTTGTCGCCCTGGTTCGCAGTATCTTGCTGCGTTTTACCCTGGCCGAAGGCCGGCGGGACCCCTTTAGTCAACGATTGTGGAGCAGTGCGCTGCATACCGCAACCATCACCATGGCACTGGCCAAACACTTTAATCTGGACCAGGCGGCACAGGACGATTGCTACAGCCTGGGGTTATTTCATAATGCCGGCATTGCCCTTATCAGTGAGCAGGCACCGCAATACGCCAGCCTGATGCAGCTGGGCTTGCAAGCCGGTCGTGGTTACAGTGAAATTGAAGAACAACACTTTCAAACCTGTCATGAAGTGCTCGGCTTCTTAATTGCCCAGTCATGGGGCTTAACGCCTGAGCTATGCAATGTGATTGCCTATCATCACAGCCCCGCCCTGATCCTGCAGTCAGACAACGGTTACGAGCAACAGTTGTTTGCGCTGTTAAAACTGGCTGAATTTTTCAGCGGGGAAAGCCGGCTGCTATACCAGATAAACGTTGATCCTGAATGGCAAACTTACGGTGGTGCCATTTTAGATGTGCTGGAACTCGACAGTCTGAGCCTGCCCGATTTTGCCGAGCTATTGCACCGCCAGGACATCCAAACCGTATATAGCCTCAACTAAAGTAGCTAAGGCTTTGCTGTGGCCCATCGAAAATCCATGTTACCTGAAAAAATTTGTTCCTGTTGTCAAAAGCCCTTTCTGTGGCGAAAGAAATGGCAGCTAAACTGGGACAAGGTGCTGTATTGCTCAGAGCGCTGTCGTCGCCAGAAAGCAACCGCAAGCCCCGGCAGCCATTAGTACGCCGATACCTTTGCAAAGCAAAACCAAATGACAGCGTTGTCATTTGGTTTTTAATTTGCTACATTAAGCGCAGTATCACAGCAATCAGCTGGGCGAGGATGTTAAAGGGCTGTTCTTATGCAAATTGTTATTCTGGCAACGGCCGACCATGTTGCTGACTATGGCGCGCAGTTATTTATCAGCCAGCTTACCAACAACCCCAACTCGGTGCTGGGGTTGGCAACGGGCTCAACGCCACTGGCGCTATACCAACGGCTGATCAACGCTTATCAGCAACAACGACTGACGTTTGCCAGGGCGAAAACCTTTAATCTTGACGAGTATCTGGGATTAGCGGGCGACCATCCGCAAAGCTACCGTTACTTTATGCAACAACATCTGTTTGATCATATCGATATCCTGCCTGCAAATACCGCAGTACCCTGTGGTGCAGCAATCGATCCTGTCGCAGCCTGCCTCGAATACGAACAGCAGATTACAGCGGCTGGCGGCATAGATTTGCAATTACTGGGGCTGGGCCGCAATGGCCATATTGGCTTTAATGAGCCGTCATCCGGTCTGCGCTCGCGTACCAGGATCAAAACCTTAACGCCAGCCACTATTACTGACAACGCCCGCTTTTTTCAGGCGGGTGAATATCAGCCACATTTATCACTTACTATGGGCATTGGTACCATTCTGGACGCCCGTAAAGTGTTATTGCTGGCAACCGGTGCTAATAAAGCCAATGCGGTAAAAGCAATGATTGAAGGTCCACTAACGGCTGCCTGCCCGGCCTCGGCTTTACAGCTGCATCAACACGCCATTGTGGTGCTGGATGAAGCAGCAGCCGCCACGTTAGCCGACATCGAGTTCTACCGGCATATAGAGCGGGAAAATCAGGCATTACTGCAACGTTTACAGCAGCAGTAATATCCAACTAAGCCCATTGCAGTTACAATAGCGCCCTTCAATAGGCGGCCAACTCCGCTGCAGCTATAAGTAGGACCGGGTTATGCAAATTGTGTTAGCGCCTATGGAGGGTGTAGTAGACCACCTGATGCGGGAAATGCTAACCCAGATTGGTGGTTACGATTTATGCATTACCGAATTTATCCGAATCGTCGACCAACGCTTACCCGCCCGGGTTTTTCACCGCATCTGTCCGGAGTTACTGCAAGGTGGTACAACGCTGGCTGGTACACCGGTGCGGGTGCAACTACTGGGGCAAGAGCCAAACTGGCTGGCTGAAAATGCGGTGCGTGCGGTAGAGCTCGGTTCTCCCGGGGTCGACTTAAACTTTGGCTGCCCGGCTAAAGCAGTGAATAAAAGCCGCGGCGGCGCAGTATTATTAAAAGAAACGGAGCAGCTGTACCGGATTGTCAAAGCCGTACGTGACGCGGTACCGGCAAAATACCCGGTAAGTGCTAAAATTCGCCTTGGCTATGATGATACCAGTCTGACCCTGGCTAATGCTGCAGCGATTTGTGCTGCTGGCGCCAGTAGCCTTACCGTGCACGCACGCACCAAAAGCGATGGCTATCGGCCACCTGCCTATTGGCCGTGGATTGCCCGGATTAAGCAGCATATCACCACCCCCATTATCGCCAATGGTGAAATATGGACAGCTGCCGACGCCCTGTTGTGTCAGCAACAAAGTGCTTGCCAGGATATTATGCTGGGCCGTGGCGCCCTGGCTATGCCCAATCTGGCACAAACCATCAAGCAGCAGCAGGCTATTCTGCCCTGGCCCCGGGTGCTGGAATTACTGATGCAGTATTCAGAATTTGAAATAGCCGGCGACAAAAGCAAGTACTACGCCAACAGGGTTAAACAATGGTTTAGTTACTTGAAACTGCAGTATCCACAAGCTGCCGTGCTATTCCAGCAATTGCGCTTACTACGCAACAGCAACGACATTCTGAGGTTACTGACAGCTGAACTCAGCCAAAGCTGACACCTTGCTTGAACAACCAGGGCAAATATGGCCAGCTCCGGCGTCAATAAAAAAAGGCCCTGCCAAAAGCAAGGGCCTATTTCGTTAACTGCCTGCTGTTAGCAGCAAGCCCTGCGGACGTTATCTGGCGATAATTTCCAACATAGTCGTTGTTTGCTCATTACCGTCAGCATCATAAAATGATGCAACCCCCAAATACGGGAACGGACTAACAGTCAGGCCGCTGGTCGTCAAGGTCACATTATTAGAACGGCCACTAATCGCCCGGGTACTGGCGCTGAGCCGGCTGTTGCTTGCATCCGCGTTTACCACCCAAACTGGCATAGTATAATTAGCCTGCGCTGCGCCAAATAAACTATAGCCATGAACAAACACCAGATAAAAATCACCCGCCGCACCATTGGCTGCAGGCACTGGGTTGCGTATCGTTACCTCTTCATCACCACCATCATTAGCTGAAGAGCCTAATGAGGTGCAAGAAAATGCGATACAGCGATAAACATACATGTCCAAATCAGCACCCGGCACATCTGCCAACGCTTCAAACAAACTAAAACGAACCAAGCGGGTACCCGCTGGTACCAGGAAGGTATGAAAACCTAAACCAGGCTCATTAAAAGTAAAGCTACTGTCTGGATCCTGCAAGACTACGCCGCCAGAGCCGAAAGGAGCTGTCAAACCTACCTTGCTGCTGCTGGTTAAGCCGCTGTAGTTAAATTGCACAGGGAAGCTTACCCGGCCTGAACTCGCTGCAACATTACCCGTTACCTGCTCAGGGGCCACAATAAGTTGTGGCGGCACCACTTTAACGGCAATAGGGCTACGCACACTGTGCACACCATTTGACCAGGTGATCGCGCCAAACTGCCATTGTTGCAGCACCGCAGCAGCCGTTGGCGTAAAGGTTATAGCATAAGGCACAGTGCCGTTAGCCGGTACTGACATCGTATTGCCATTGCCATCGTTAGTCTGAATCGTCACGGTCACTCCGGCCGGCGCCTCAATCGTTGCGGTATAAACCGATGCCGAGCCACTCACATCTGTCACTCGCCGCTGCAGGGTTTCTGCCCCTGCTAATTCAGCAATGGCAATCGATGGCAGGTTTAACTGACTTGGGTCTACCCGATATCCCGCCGCGACAAATGCATCACAGGAAAATCCGCTGGCAGTCTGGACAAACGCCGTTGCACCGGTGCCACATAAAAATGCAAAATATTCCAGGTTACTAATAGGGTAAGTTAAGCCTGGGTTTATCGCACTGTTTGGTACCGCATGCCCTGCTCCAAAATCAAATGGATCGGCAGGAGTTACACCGTTTTCTTTGGTCAGGTTCTGTCTGGCAGTTGTCATAATAGCCGACTTAATCATCGCGGCGGACCAGCCAGGGTTCACTTCCTTAACCAGTGCTGCAATACCGGCAATGTGCGGGCTGGACATCGACGTACCTTGCAGGTAAGTAAAGCGGGTACCAGGAACGCCAAACATCGTCTGTGCAGACGCACCGGCCAGAATTTTCACCCCGGGCGCGGTAATATCCGGTTTAATCACATCAAAAGTGTGTTGGTTCGGCCCGCGGGAAGAAAACCCAGCCATCAGGTTACCCACCTCAGGTACATCATCAACAAACACTGATGGGCTCATTCGCACAGTGACCACACCACCGGCAGTAACTTCTGCATTAAAAGCTGATCCTGCGGCCAATGTCGTCATTACTGCAGGTATGGTAAAGCTACCCGTGCCGCCCATTGCGATGGGAGCAGCAGAGGAATTATTGTACATAATGACTCCGGCGGCACCGGCAGCCTGAGCATTTGCCAGTTTCACATCAAAGGCACAACTACCACGCTGCATCAGCGCCAGTTTGCCCGCCAGTTCAGCGGAGTTAACTAATGGTGCACAGGCTTCCAGCGGTGAAGCCACAACCAGATCAGCTGTAATATCGCCGGTTTCACTCAACGGAGTTGATGTTGCACCTTCGACTGCCCGATATACACCCTGCAGTGGTCCAGCTAACACCTCAATACCATTTGCAACACTGGTACCAGTATAAGTAGATGCGGCAACTGACGTTACCCAGGGGGCAGGTGTACCAACTGTACTGGCTGCAGGGCCACTATTACCCGCAGACACAGAAACGAAGACGCCGGCCTGGGCCGCCCGCAGCTTTGCTGCTGCTTGCGGTGTCGTGATATTAGTAAGACTACCACTAATAGAATAATTTATAATATCAACACCATCGGCTACAGCCTGGTCAATTGCCGCCATAGTATCGCCACCGAAACAACCACGCTCGTTTACACCTTCAGGACTCACATAGCTGCTGTTCCAGCAAGCTTTATAGGCTGCAATCCGGGCACGCGGAGCAATCCCCGAAACAGTTGCCACAGCAATGCCGTTTAGATCCGCTGTTACACCTGCATTGCCGGCGGCCGTTGACGCAACATGAGTACCATGGTTATCCGCATCCCTTGGTGAAATAAACTCCCCGGGCTGGATGTTATACACACTCTCAAACGACGCTTTGAAGTAGCGGGCGCCTATCAGTTTATTGTTACAACTGAAATTGGCATCTTCACCGCTATCGCAGCTTCCCGCCCAGCCGGCGATGGGTGCATAGGAACCATCATCCGCAAAGCTCGGGTGCTCTGGCCATATGCCGCTATCTACGACACCAATGACCACTCCTTCGCCTCTGATCCCTTGCACATGCAGGCCATCAGGCCCAGTGGTCAAACCGAGGAATGCCGGTGTATTAGAGGTTGTAAGCTGCTGCGCTTCATCCCGCCACACCCCCACCACATGCGGGTGATTGCGCAGGGTTTCAGCCTGCGCTGCCGTCATTCTGGCTGAGAAGCCATTAAAAGTATGAATATAAGAGTAAATAACTTTATCACTGCCACTTTGAGCGGCCAGTTGTTGATGGAAGTCTTTTAAACTATTGGTATAACTGAGCAGACGCGCTGAGTTGGCATTGTACCGGTTTAAACCGACACTGACGTATTGGGCCGAGGGTAATAACTCACCGAGCTCCTCAGCCTTTTCTACACCACTTTTCCCCTTTACCTGAACGATATAGGGCATAACTTCATTGTTATCCGCGCTCTGACTTAGCATACTGCGGTCAACATTAATTTCGTAGCTGGTTGCATGGCTGGCAACGGATATCGTTGCCCCCAGGGCAATGACAACAGCTATGGCTGTTTTAGATGTCAGTTTGTGAAAACGCATTTCTAATTCTCCGATGGTGATGACAGTCGCAACCCAACATGATCAACAGCCTTTGGCAGCCAATTGCTGTAGCCGCCATCAATAACCCATTGGTGTAGCGCAGTTCACTAAATGATTGCCCGATGCACGCCACTGACGCACATTAGTTATAGGTATATAAGATAACCCCTATATCCTGTATAAAATTCAGACAGCCATTAATCGCTGCAGCCCCGCTGGCAAGAATAAATAATCAAGCTATTCACTCGGTTAGATTAAACTAATCTGTTGCCCATATTTGCCAGCACTTTGCTATATGCAAAATAAGCTGACAATCTGCAGTAATATGCTGTATCTGGTATTCGTTTCGATTAGCGCTGCCGGCGGCGTATCAACAAGCCAAAACCGGCCGATAACATCAGTAACCAGGCGGCAGGCTCTGCAACGGCTACTGACGTAATGGTTGCCGGCCCCATTATAAAAATACCCGCATCAAGAAAGTCACCTGCGGTTGTGAAGATACTCATAAAACCCTCACCAAAGGCACTTTCCCAAAAGCCATCAAAAGCAAAGCTACCACTGATATCATTGACGTCGAAGCTCAAAAAGCTAAAGCCCGCCGCCAGATTAAGCGGATCAAAATCGGCAACAAACAGGAAGCTCTCACCGATTGTGAAACCAAATAATTCAAACAACTGCCAGTCGAGTACATTGCCAAACTCGTCAATCTGGTCGATATCTATCGATATCACGCCAAAATCAGTGCCGTCTTCAAATTGAAATTGCTGGGTTATTATCAGGCCAGCCTGCGCTGTCTGGGGCATTACCACTGCGCTGGCAACTAACAGTGCCAGGGTAAGAAATACAGATTTAAACATGAACCACCTCTGTCTTTTGTTATTAGTTTGCTGTGTACAAAAAGTACACCCAGGCGGTACTGCATAAAACAATCCAAGTAATAAAGGTCTAAGCTTTACAAGGTGTTAGTACAAGAAATCATCGATTATGAATGCCATGAGGTCAATTAAACATGTGAGCTGCATAAAAAACAGACAATAAAAAGGCGAACCTGAGTTCGCCAATTATTATTAATCTCGATAACAGCCTGATCTACCAGTTTAAAATTACTTTACCGGACTGACCTGAACACATAATGTCAAAGCCTTCGGCAAAACGTTCCATCGGCATTTCATGGGTGATCATAGGGGTTAAATCCAGGCCTGACTGAATTAAGCTGGCCATTTTGTACCAGGTTTCAAACATCTCCCGGCCATAAATGCCTTTAATAATTAAACCTTTGAAAATTACCTTATTCCAGTCGATAGCCATACTGGACGGCGGAATACCTAACATGGCTATTTTGCCGCCATGGTTCATAGTATCCAGCATGCTGCTAAACGCTGACGGGACGCCAGACATCTCCAGGCCAACATCAAAGCCTTCTGTCATACCCAGCTCTGCCATCACATCTTTTAAGTGTTGTTTACTAACATCAACCGCCCGGCTCGCCCCCATTTTCAGCGCTAAATCTAAGCGGTACGGGTTAACATCAGTCACCACCACGTGGCGGGCACCCACATGGCGGGCAACGGCCGCAGCCATAATGCCAATAGGGCCAGCTCCGGTGATCAACACATCTTCGCCCACTAAATCAAAGGATAAGGCGGTATGTACAGCATTACCGAACGGATCAAAAATAGCGGCGATATTATCCGGGATATTGTCAGGCAACTTAAAGGCGTTAAAGGCAGGGATCACCAGATACTCAGCAAAGGAGCCGGGCCGATTTACCCCTACGCCTATGGTATTGCGACATAAATGCACCCGGCCAGCCCGGCAATTGCGGCAATAGCCACAGGTAATATGACCTTCACCGGAGACTCTGTCACCCACTTTAAAACCACGCACTTCCGAGCCCATGCTTTCTACAATGCCCACGTACTCATGCCCTACTACCATCCCGTGCGGAATAGTGTTTTGCGCCCATTCATCCCACTTATAAATATGCACATCTGTGCCACAAATGGCGGTTTTTTTGATTTTAATCAACACGTCATTCGGGCCCACGTCAGGTTTGTCGACCTCAGTTTGCCAAATACCAGGTTCTGCTTTTAACTTTGCTAATGCTTTCATTTTACGCCCCGCCCTTATGCGATCACGCCCATTTCTTTACCTATCCGGATAAAAGCCGTAATAGCCTTATCCAGTTGCTCTTTACTATGCGCAGCGGAGATTTGGGTGCGAATACGCGCCTGACCTTTGGGCACCACCGGGAACGAAAAGCCTACCACGTAGATCCCTTCTGCCAGCATGCGTTTGGCCATCTCGGCCGCTACTTTAGCATCGCCCAGCATCACCGGAATGATAGCGTGGTCTTTACCCGCAAGCGTAAAGCCGGCTGCACTCATTTGCTCGCGGAAATAATTGGCGTTATCCCATAGCTTAGCACGCAGCGCATCGCCGCAGGCCAGCATTTCCAGTACTTTAATTGAGGCCGTTACGATAGACGGCGCTAACGAATTAGAAAACAAGTACGGCCGTGAACGCTGACGCAACCAGGCAATCACTTCTTTTTTGCCTGAGGTATAGCCACCAGACGCCCCACCCAGCGCTTTACCTAAGGTACCGGTAATAATATCTACCCTTTGCAGCACATCGCAGTACTCATGGGTACCACGGCCATTTTTACCGACAAAACCCACAGCATGGCTGTCGTCTACCATCACCATCGCATTATATTTATCGGCCAAATCGCACACGGCTTTCAGGTTGGCAATAATACCATCCATCGAGAATACCCCATCAGTGGCAATCAGCTTAAAGCGGGCACCGTCGGTTTCAGCTTGTTTCAGCTGCATTTCCAGATCCGCCATATCATTATTGGCATAGCGGTAACGCTTTGCTTTGCATAGCCTGACACCGTCAATAATAGACGCATGGTTTAAGGCATCAGAAATTACGGCATCTTCAGGGCCTAAAATGGTTTCAAATAAGCCACCGTTGGCATCAAAACACGATGAATAAAGGATCGTGTCTTCAGTACCGAGAAACTCGCTGATTTTGGCTTCCAGAGTTTTGTGAATATCCTGGGTACCGCAGATAAAGCGTACCGACGCCACACCAAAACCATGGCTGTCCAGCCCCTGCTTCGCCGCAGCAATCAGCTCAGGGTGATTAGCCAGCCCCAGATAGTTATTAGCACAAAAGTTCAGCACCTGAGTACCACCTACCGTTACATCTGCCTGTTGCTGTGATGAAATAATCCGTTCAGCTTTGAATAACCCCTCGGCGGTGACGTCTTCGATTTGTTGCTGTAGGTGTTGCAGAAAAGCGCTATTGCGCATACGGCCTCCTGGTTGGCGATGGTCTGGGCGATTTTAAAAGATGCACATTGTAATGGTTAAGCGGCTACTGTGCAGTGTTTCCTGCTTAAGCATGGCAGTAGCTGCCCCGGTTGCTGTAAACAAACAGCTACAATGTTGCGGATTATGACGCAGTGGTCTGATCAGCGCTGGCCAATTCGGCATAATGCTGTTGTAGTTTGGCGATGCGAGGAAGCGCCTGGGCGGTCGCATAGGGTTTAAATAATAACAACACTTTTAATACCCCCTGATACACACTGGCCTGATTAATGGCCTTATCTGGGGCCTGGGTTTTCAGGTAGCTAATCCAGAACGTCACTAACAGCTTAACGCTGTGGGCAAAGTCGGTGATGTCGTCATCGGCTATTGCAATAACGTCTTTGGCTTTTAACGCTTTCAGTACCAGCGTCACCCGTTCCAGCACACCTTGTTGTACCCTGGCATAATCCTGCTGCAATGCGCTGTCGCGGGCCAGAATGTCGGGTAAATTGGCGTAAAAAAAGTGAAAGCGCCACATCAGTTCGAACACCACATCCAGGTATTCTGCCAATGCATCCAGCGCCTCGGTTTGTGCTGATGGTGGCTTAATCCGGGTTTCTAATAACTTGGCATACTCTTTAAAAATTTGCCGGACAATGTCTTCTTTATTGCGAAAGTGGTAATACAAATTACCGGGGCTAATCCCCAGATGCGCGGCAATATGGTTGGTGGTCACCTGACGTTCACCTACCTGATTAAACAGGGCGATACTGGCCTGCAAAATTTTGTCTTTGGTTCTGAGCTTTTTTTCCATTGCTACGGCTAAGCTTCTTTATTGGTATGGTAGTTTGCTATAGTAACGTCAAACTGACTAAAAACTCTAGTCGCTTGCGCCACTGTTATGTCAGGCGATGATAATATAAGCAGATTATGATGAAAGTAATAGCATGAAAGTAAAAGCCATTTACCCCGGCACCTTCGACCCGTTGACTAACGGCCACAGTGATTTAGTACTGCGCGCCGCCCGGCTGTTTGATGCTGTTGTGGTTGGTGTGGCAGCTAACCCCAGCAAACAACCGCTCTTTAGCCTGGCCGAGCGGGTAAAACTGGCCGAACAGGCGTTTGCAGATTGTGCCAATGTGCAAGTGATAGGTTTTTCCGGTTTACTGGCTCAGTTT
Source organism: Arsukibacterium ikkense (assembly GCF_000987775.1). GTDB lineage: Bacteria > Pseudomonadota > Gammaproteobacteria > Enterobacterales > Alteromonadaceae > Alishewanella > Alishewanella ikkense. The sequence goes on along the minus strand of NZ_LAHO01000004.1, from coordinate 124,060 downwards.
GCCAAAGAGCAGCATGCCCAGGTATTGCTGCGCGGGGTGCGGGCAGTAGCCGATTACGAATATGAATTTCAGCTGGCCAGCATGAACCGGCAACTCAATCCGGAACTGGACAGCCTGTTTATGACGCCATCGGAAAAAAACACCTTTATCTCCTCTACCCTGGTAAAAGAAGTATGCCGTCATGGCGGTGATGTCAGTAGTTTTGTGCCAGCCCATGTTGAACGGGCTTTACAGGCTAAATTTGCTAAAGCCTGAGCAGAAAAAACCATTTATAAGCGAATAAAAATGCGCCGCCGATACAACCACAGCGACAGCCACCAGAACAGCAGTACATGCAGCAGCGCAAACAGTAACGATGCCATTTGCGCTGGCAGCAAAGCCACCAGCGCATTATAGCCGGCCTGATATAACGACAAGGTCATACCGTTATGCTGCCATAACAGATATTTGCTGGCCGCAACGGCCCATAGCCAGGACAACATGTAAATAAACAACGGATTAGTGCCATAAATCACCAATGGCTGCAACCAGCGCTGCTGTCTTACATCCAGTATGTACACCAGTAAGGCCAGCAGCAGTAAAATAAGGCCGCTGGAAAACACCACGTAGCTGCCCGTCCACAACGCCTTATTTATCGGCCAGTAAAACTGCCATAGTAAGCCAAGCAGTAACAAGGCTGTACCGACATAAGCCAGCCAATGCGCGCCCTGCAGTTTGGACATACGTTGCAACTGTCTGGCTACCAGATAGCCAATTAGCGTCGAACTTATCGCGGGCAAGGTGCTTAGCAGCCCTTCCGGATCAAAGGGGGCACCATAGCCCTGATACAGGTGCGCAGCACCCAATAACCACAGATCAAATTGTTGCACTGCATTGCCATTAAGCACATAAGGTTCGGTGCTGGCAAAACCCAGCAATAGCAACCAATACGACAATAATAAGCCGGCAGTAACCAACAACAAGCCGCGCTGATTTAAACTTAAAATAAGCAATGCCGCCAGCGCATAACACAACGCAATGCGTTGCAATACACCAGGCAAACGCAACTCACTGAGTGATAGCACAGCAAACCAATGCAGTAGCAGGCCACAGCTCAATAGCAACAGAGTTCTTCTGGCTATTTTCAGGATACTGCTGCGACTTATCACCTGCCCTTGCATCGAAAAGGCCATCGCAGCGCCCACTGCAAACAAGAACAGCGGGAATACCAAATCTGCCGGGGTAAAGCCATGCCAGTCGGCGTGCAATAATGCCGGGTAGACGTGGCTCCAGGAGCCCGGCGTATTTACCAGCACCATCAGTGCTATCGCCAAACCGCGCAGCGCATCCAAAGCATAAAAGCGTGACGTCATACGCCCGTTAACCTTCGTGTTTTATGTCTGTAATCAGCGCCAGCGGCGCAGGGCATGCCCTTTAAAGGCATAAAACAGGATAAAGGCATAACAGGGCAGCATCATCCAGTAAGCAAACTGACTGTTGCCCGAGCTATGTGCCAGATAACCGTACACCATCGGCAATATAGCGCCACCGGCAATGCCCATAATCAGCAACGCTGAACCGGTGCTGGTCAGTTTACCCAGCCCTTGTAATGCCAGCGGCCATACTGCCGGCCAAACCAGGGCATTGGCAAAACCCAGCAGGGCTAAAAACATCACGGTATCAGGTACCACCGGAATACCACTCCAGCCAAATAACAGGTTTGCGATCAGGCTGCTGTCGTTGCTGCCAAACATCACGCCCAGGGTAAACAGCAAGCCCACCACCGCAGATCCCTGTAAGGCCCGCTCCTGCGACAAGTATTTAGGAATGCAGAAGACCCCGACCAGGTAACCCAGCACCATAAAAGCCATGGTATAGGATGTAAGCGCGCCAAAGTGCGCCACCCCCAGGCCCTGGCCATACAAGCCGATAGTGTCACCGGCGATCACCTCTACGCCAACATAAACAAATAACGCCACCACGCCCAGCACCAACTGCGGGTAGCTGAATATCGTCGTCCAGGAGGACGACGCGGCACCAGTATCCTCACTGCCATTTAAATTCAGCTCTGGCAGTGGCGAAAACTTTATAAAAGCCGCCAGCAGCAATAAGGCAACGGTCATATAAATATAAGGGGTTACCAGACGGTTCGACAGTTCAGCCAGTTGGATACTACGTTCTGCCTCCGTTAAAACCGCCAATGCCTCTTCCGCAAACTGGTCCATGCCAGTTAGTACCCAGGCAGTAAAAACAATCGGCACAATAAAGCCAGCACCTTTATTCACCAGGCCCATAATACTAATCCGCATGGCTGCGCTTTCCCGCGGCCCAATACAAACAATATAAGGGTTAGAGGCCGTTTGCAGAATCGTCAGGCCGGTACCGAGCACAAATAATGCAATCAGAAACAGGGCATAATGCGACGTTTGCGCCGCCGGAATAAACATTACGGCGCCAATGGCCATAATCAGCAGGCCAACAACCATGCCATTTTTATAGCCCACCCGGTTAAGCACAAATGACATGGGTAGCGCCATCACCACATAGGCAATGTAGAAAGCACCTGTAACAAACAACGCCTGAAACTCATTCAGGTCGCAAACAATCTTTAAAAAAGGGATCAGGGATCCATTTAACCAGGTTACAAAACCAAAAATAAAAAACAGAATACCGATAATGGTCATTGGCAACACACTGCTTGTGCTTACCGGCCGCGCCACGGATGTATCCATCTTGTTCACTCCTCTTTTTATCGTTATTACAATAGTTAGCCCGGTTGTGCCCGATAAACACTGCTGCCCGCAATCCAGCTCTGTCGCACCTGATAGTGCTCGTCCAGCAGCACCATATCAGCCTGCATGCCACCAATAAGGCTGCCGCGTTGCGCTGCACAACCTAAGGCTTGCGCCGGATAGCATGCCGCCATCCGCAGTGCTTCGTCCGGCGCCACGGCCAGCACTTCAATGGCATAACGCACCGCGCTGGCCATATCCAGCACGGAACCGGCCAGCCGGCCTGCCTCGTCGGTAAGTTTAGAACCGTCACGCAGCACTTTACCGCCAAAAAAAGCAAACTCTGTCTCTGTGGTTCCCACCGGCGCCATCGCATCAGTTACCAGCAATAATTTCCCGGCGGGCTTGGCAGCCAAGGCCACTTTAGCCGCCAGCGGATGCATATGATGGCCGTCAAAAATCACCCCACACCAGCTAGCGGCGTCGGCCAGCGCGACACCAACCATACCCGGCTCACGGGAGGTCAGCGGCGACATCGCATTGTACAAGTGCGTAAAACCGGTGGCACCGGCAGCCAATGCCGCTTGTACTGTCGCTGCGTCGGCATTAGAGTGCCCCAGGCAGACAATCACATTAAGGCCGACCAACTGACGTATTTGCGCAGGGCTGACGTTTTCCGGTGCCACCGTAACCAGTTTAATGCCGATATCCTGTCGGCTGTAGATAGCTAATTCAGCTGCACTAAGCTCACGAATATGCTCGGCCGGATGCACGCCTTTTTTAGGTAGCGCTAAATGCGGCCCTTCAAAATGCACGCCGATTATGCCGGGCAGCTTGTTTGCCAGGGCGCTTGCCACGGCGTCGGCGGCTTGTTGCATACTGGCTAATGAATCGGTGATCACCGTCGGCAGCAACGCCGTGGTGCCAAAACGGGCATGTGCCTGTGCCATCGTGCTTAAGCTCATTACAGTGGGCTGCGTATTAAACAACACCCCACCGCCGCCATTCACTTGTAAATCAATAAAGCCCGGTACCAGCGTACCGGCCTGCACAGCACCACTGGCCGGTTTAATGGCGGTGATCACGCCGTTTTGCCAGCTAAGCTCTGCATTATTATGCCAGTGCTTACCGTCAAACAGCCGGGCGACGGCGATGCTGGCGGTGGGGTGGTGGCCTGGTAGCGATGTATTCATGCTGTAGTTCCCATTGGGCGAGCGTTGGCACTGGCTTGTCTGGCAAACCATACAGCGCCCTGCTCTGGTGGTGCGGCGGCGGGTACCACTAACTGCCGAACCGCCGGCGCAAGATAAGGCTCTACTTTATATGCCAGACCGCCAATTAAACACAAGGCAGCAGGCTGAATAGTCAATAGTCGCTCGGCGATGGCATTAATATGGCCAGCACCCTGCATCACTATTTGTTGCGCGATGCCATCGCCATGCTCTGCGGCCGTAAAAACCAACGGCGCTAACCGGGCATAGTCGGTCGGGCTGACATGCATAAAATGGCTGACCAATTGTAATGTATCACTGCACTGCAACTCAGCCTGCAGTAATTCTGTCATCAGGGTCGTGGCAATTAGTTGGTCTTTACTGCGTAATACCTGCTTTAACAGTTGCAAACCAAACCAGGCGCCACTGCCGTTATCACCATAAGGAAAACCGTGCCCTCCAACCTCCAGCAACTGGCCGTTAACCGCCGCCAGGCCACAGGAGCCAGTACCACAAATAAGCACTGCACCATCCCGGCCCTGATGGGCACCGATGCAGGCAATATGCAGATCGCTGGTCAGATGCAGGCTGGCAAACGGATGTTGCCAGGCAGAGAATAGCTGGTAATACTCAGGCAGATTGACGCCGGCCAAACCGGCGCCCACCACCAGTTGCGCCATAGTAGCTGGCGGCAAACCGGCACGCGTTAAAGCTTGTGTCGTGGCGTCAACAATTGACTCAGTAGCCAGTTGCATGCCACGCAGCGGATTGGCCGGCCCGGACAACCCCTCAGCCAGCACTTCATTTTCAGCAGACATCAGCACCACCTGACACTTGCTGCCACCGCCATCTATACCTAAATACAAGGGTTGTTGCTCTACCACTGTTGTCTTCATCCCATGTCCTCACGCCTGCTTTGGCACGCTTTACACTGTTTGCCGCCTTGCCTTAATGGCAGTTTAATCGGCTAATACTTGACTTTAACATAACTCTTTGCCAAATTGACAGCGTTGTCATTTTGTTTTCAGCATATAATAAATCTGACAAATAACAAGAGGCTTGTTTAAATTTCAGCCTTTTTTTTCCACTGGTACCGGGAGAGTCCGAATGCGCCTGTTATACGTCATGCTAATAGTGGCCCTGTTAGCCGCCTGCCATACCCCTGTCAGCCGTGAGCAGCAGATCATCAGTAGCCAGCAACAACTGGCTGATTTTGCTGCGAACACTGAACTGTGGTTTGGGGTGGAATCGAATCTGCTGGATCAGCCGTCCCGCTTCACAGGCAGTATCAGTTTGCTCAATCAATCGGCTGCGGTGCTGCCGGCCGGTATCGCCGACTGGCAGATTTACTTTCATCTGATCCGCCGGATTGAGCGCACTGAGCAGCACGGCCTGCTGCTTGAACATATCCAGGGCGACCTGCACCGAATCACTGCTACTGCAGCCTTTAAAGGCCTGACAGCAGGCCAGCAACTGCAGCTAACCTATAGCTCTGCGCCCTGGATCATCAGTTACAGTGACTTTATGCCACGGGCATTTATTACAGTAGCGGGCCTTGAGCCAGAGCTGTTTGCCAATACCGATACCGAAGACTTTAATCAATTTGTCCGGCCACTGACCGAACCCCGCCAGCAGCTGCGTAATATTGCCGATGGTGATAAATTTGCCAGTATGACCGATGCCAGGCGCTATCGCCAACAGCAGCAAGCCATGCCAGCGCTAAGCCCACAGGCATTACAGCAGCGCATTATTCCAATGCCGCAGCAGCTGCAACAGCACAGTGGCCAGACCCAATTACACCAGCAATGGCAGCTCAGCGCGCCGGCGGCATTATTGCACGAAGGTCAGTATTTACAGCAGCAACTGGCGCCCTATTTTACGCTGCGCCAGCCTGACAGCCTGAATAGCGCAGCGCCACAACTGCGCTTAGCGCTGGCCAGTACCGCTGCAGCATTGCAACCGGAAAGCTACCAGTTAACCATCAGCGAACAGCGGATCACCATCACCGGCGCCGATGCGGCCGGGGTATTTTACGGCATCCAGTCCTTGCTGGCATTGTTGCCGGTCAGCCCAGCACCAGTGGTGGAGCTGCCACAGCTGAGTATCAGCGATCAGCCCCGTTACCGCTGGCGCGGCATGCACTATGATATGGCGCGCAATTTTCACGGCCTGGACGTGACACTGCGGCTGATTGAGCACATGGCACGCTATAAATTAAATAAACTGCATTTGCACCTGACGGAAGATGAAGGCTGGCGCCTGCAAATCCCTGGCCTGCCTGAGCTGACTGAGCTCGGTGCTTTTCGCTGCTTTGATTTAACCGAACAGCACTGCCTGCTAACCCAGCTGGGCACCGGGCCGCAGCGCAGTGGTTCGGGTAATGGCTACTTCAGCCGGGAGCAATTTATTCAGCTGTTGCGCCATGCCAGGGCGCATCATATCGAAGTCATTCCGGAAATAGATTTGCCAGGCCACGCCAGAGCGGCCATTAAAGCGATGGAGGCCCGCTATCAGCGCTTGAGTCTGGCCGAGCAGCCACAGCTGGCCAGCCAGTATTTACTGTCAGAAGCAGCAGATACATCGGACTATCTGACCGTGCAAAACTACAACGATAACTCAGTCAATGTCTGCCTCGATTCCAGTTATCAGTTTATCGATAGAGTGATCAGCGAACTGCAACAGATGTACCGGGATGCAGGCGCTGAGCTGCGACTGTTTCATATGGGAGGCGATGAAGTGGCAGCAGGCTCCTGGCAGGGCTCGCCAGCCTGTCAGCAGTTAATCGCCCAGCCTGACAACAACGTGAACAGTGTTGCCGATTTAAAGCCTTATTTTATCAAGCGGGTGGCGCAGCTAACAGCAAAGCGCGGCCTGGCGTTGGCCGCCTGGGAAGATGGCCTCATGGCCAGCCCGCAGCAGCCTTTTGCCAGAGAGCAATTTCAAAATCCACAAGTGGTGGTCAATGCCTGGGATAATATCTGGGAGTGGGGCTACGGCGATCGGGCCTATCTGTTTGCCAATGCCGGTTATGACGTGGTGCAATCCCCTGGCACTAACCTGTACTTCGATCACCCACAGGAAGCACACCCGGCAGAGCGCGGCTACTACTGGGCTACCCGCTTTACCGACACCGAAAAAGTGTTTTTCTACCGGCCAGATCATTTGTATCACAATGCCGAGTTTACCCGCGATGGCACGCCGATAACCGATCTGGCCGCCTTATTAGGCCGGTCGCTACCACAGCTGGAGAAGCCTAAGCATATGCTGGGTATTCAGGGCCAGGTATGGAGTGAAACAATACGCACCGCCGCACAACTGGAGCAAATGCTATATCCAAGAGTCATTGCACTGGCCGAACGAGCCTGGCATAAAGCGGGCTGGGAGCCAGATAAGGCCAGCACAGCTGCCCGCACTGATTGGCAGCAATTCAGCCAGCGCTTAGGCATGGTGGAGTTGCTGCGATTGCAACAAAGTGGTAGCGGCCATTATTTACCACCACCAGGTGCCTTGCTTGACAACGGTGTCGTCAAGGCTAACGCCGCCTGGCCGGGTTTAGCTATAGAATACAGCCTTGATCAGGGGCAAAACTGGCAGCAGTATCAGCAGCCGCTCGCGGTGTCGCAGGCCGACTTATGGCTGCGCACCCGGCAAGGCGCCGTGCACAGCCGGCTGATTAAACTCTGAACCAGCGTACAGTGTTCACTATGCCGCACAAAAAATGGCACCCGAGGGTGCCATTTTTCGTGCTTTGTCGAAGCCTTAAACAGGCTTAACCAGCTTTTGCACCAACTTTTGGGTGTGCTGCAATGACATAAGATGGGCATAAATAGCGGTCAGGAAACCTAATTTGCGCAGTTCCAGAAACACCTCATTGTCCAGCTCATTTAATTTTTTCTCGTCGATCATATGAATGCCGTTGATGTTGCGCGGTTCACCGTCGACGGTAATAGTTAATACCTGTTCTTTAATCAGATCCAGGCTTTTCAGCTTGTCAGTAAAGCCACGGGTCATCCGGCTGAATTCAACAAACTCACCCATTTGTTTTTTCCGATCGGCCAGATAGTCTGTTTCGCTGCCATCTTCTTTAAATAATGGCAAACCCTCTTCTTCGTTCACCCGCTCTGAAGACTCATCAACTGCCACCACTAAACGGTCGCTGTTTGGCTCAGGCTGAACCAGTACTAATGGGTAGTTACGGGCAACCCGTGGCACATACAACGCCTGCCATTTACCGTCTTCAATCACCAGATTCTGATTTGCCGCTAAGCCCAGCAATACCACCGGCTGATAACTGTCATTCTGGCCATCCTTAACAAATACCACCGGGAATTCGGCACCGGCCACCACAAATTCCTGCACCACTACAGGTAACATGTGCTGATCGGCAATATGGCTTAATGCATTAATACTGCTGATTTTGGTTTTGGCGTGTTGCTCTTTACTAAGCGCGACTACTTTATTCTGTTCCATAGATAACTCATTGTTATGGGATTTTAAGATACCAGCGGGTTGCGGTGTTCATATTCTCAGCGCCAATTGTGCGCTGCCACCGTCTGCTTTACTGGCGTACCAGCCTTATCTTGCGGGAAGTAAGGCCCCGAATCAACAGCTGAATGCAAATTGGCTGATACAAAAACCGCTATTTGCCTGCCAAATTTGACATTGGTTTACGACTTGCCGGAAAAAGCAGCAAGCCTGCCTCAGTCGCTGCAATTGACAACGCTGTCAAGCTGAGTTTAGATAGCCAAACGTATTACCCCGGCGTTACATAATGACACTGAGCCCCGACCAACAACTGGCAGAAGCAGCCAGAATGCTGCGCTGCCATGAACACCAGCTGGCCATCCCCCTCTGCCAACAGGTTTTGCAGCTGCAACCGGACAACATTAATGCCTGGCGAATGTTATTTGAGCTTTATCGTCTGACGGGCAACTATCAGCTACTGGCTCAGTGCAGCCTGCAAGCCATACAACGTTTGCCTGAGTTTCCAGCTGCCATTCAGGCAGCCTGCATGGCGTTACGTCAATTACAGCAACATCAGCAAGCGATTAAGCTGCTACAGGATGCGATTAAACAATACCCTGCCTGGGCTGAATTACAGCTGCAGCTTGGCCTGCTCTATAAAGAAACCGGTGATTTCAGCGCGGCATTGGCTGCATTTAACCAGGCCATAGCCCTTGCCCCCTCGCTGCACGAAGCCTACTGGTTAAGAGCTGACATGTTAAAACAACCTACTGCAGCAGAGATAAGCCAGCTGCGGCAGCAGCTTACCAGACCAGAGCTTACCGACGACGCCAGGGCGCAATTGCATTATGCCCTGGCCCGGGCGTTGGAATTTCAGCACAACTATGCTGCCAGCTTTGCTGAGCTAACTGCTGGCGCCGCAGCCAAGCGCCGCAGCTTACATTATGATCATGCAGCAGAGCTTGCCGAGCACCGGCGCAGCAGTGCGCCTTTTGGTCAGCAACGCTTTGCGACAGCCTGTAACAGTGACGTTACCCCCATCTTTATTTGCGGCCTGCCGCGCTCTGGCAGCACCCTGGCAGAGCACATTTTATCAAGCCATCCGGCGGTAAGAGCCGGTGATGAGCTGTTTGACTTAGCTCAGGCCACCCGGGATGTGCTGAGCAACGCGCAACAACAACAACCCTTTCCATTGTGGGCGGCCAGCATGAGCGATGAGCAGTGGCATCAACTTGGCCAGCGTTATCTGGAGCGAACCCGTCATTTACACAGCAATGGCTACTTCACTGACAAAATGCCGCTGAACTACAAAGCTATTGGCATTATTGCCAAAGCCCTGCCACAAGCCAAAATTATTCATTGCCAGCGCCATCCGATGGATACGCTATTCAGCTGCTACAAACAGCTGTTTGCCGATGGTATCGCCTTTAGCTATGATTTGACCGAACTGGCAGAAATCTATCAGGCGCACCAGACCCTGATGCAACAATGGCAGCAGCTGCTACCCGGGCGTATTTATCAGCTGCGCTATGAAAGGTTGATCCGGCAACAACAGGCTGAGACAGCCCGCTTGCTGGCATTTATTGGCTTAGACTGGGCAGAAAGCTGTCTGACATTTCATCAGAACCCACGCGCTGTATATACCGTTAGCAGCACACAGGTGCGCCAGCCATTATTCAGCAGCAGCCTGGGTTTCTGGCAACATTATCAACCGCAACTGGCCGGACTGGCAACATTGCTGGCTGAAGACATCCGGCAATACCAGCAACAGCTGCCCCCCCGTTAAACCGCCCTTAGCGACAGGGCATGAGTTGTTGCAGGTACTCGCTATGAGACATAGTGCGCTGCAGCGCTTGCTGCACCCGTTGTTGCAGCAGAACAAATGGCTGCTGCAGCGCTTCGCCAGTCGCCAGCTGCAACTGCGGATAATGCTGCATACCATACAAAATATAGCGGTAATTTTCGTCAGTAAAGGTGGTGGCATAGCCACCGGCTAAATCGTGATACTCACAGATTTTGTGTCGCCACAGTGCCAGCTTTTCTGGCAAACCGGCACATTGAACAGCAGTTGCTCTGGCCTGGCGCCAGAACGCCGTATCATCGCGGTCGGTCAGGCAATAGTGCAGCACAATAAACTGTTTTAAATCCTGATAAAAACCGTTCATTGCCTGGTTGTAAGAGTCTCGCACAGCCTGGGCGGTGGCACCTGGCGACAGGTGGGTACTCAGCAGCCGGGCACCAAGGTTGATCAAATGCAAACCGGTTGATTCCAGTGGCTCAATAAAGCCACCGGCCAGGCCAATCGCAATACAGTTGCCCAGCCAGAACTGTTGCCTGCAGCCTACTTTCATTTGCAGGTGGCGTGCCGGCAGGGCGCAGGCCTCTGGCCCCAGCCAGGCACGCAGTTCCTGCTCTGCCTGATCGGCCGTTAAACGGTTGCCATCGTAGACGTAGCCCGTGCCCTGCCGGCTGCTTAAGTCTATTTGCCAGGCCCAGCCATGACTCAGGGCAGTGGCGACCGTGTAAGGCTTGGGCTGATAACCAGCAAGGTGTGGTCGCTGAATAGCCACCGCTTTGTTACAGGGTAACGCATCGGCAAACGACTGCCAGTTCCTTTGTTGTAACGCTTCAATTAACAGGCCTTTAAAACCGGTCGCATCAATAAAAATATCTGCCTGATAGCAGCTAGTTGCCGAAGACACGCTACTGATATTACCGTCGGTGACGCTGACATCCACTATGGTATCTTCCAGATAAACCACGCCGGCCGCCACGGCATGTTCCCGTAAAAACCGTGCCAGCAATACCGCATCTAAATGATAACCGTAAGGCACCACCCCCTGATAAGGGGCAGATTGCCTGGCTTTAGGGCCATGGCCCTGCTTAATCAGATGAGCGCTTAAACTGACACCTTCATCATACCGTTCTTGCTGATAGCGGGCGCTTAACAACCAACTACTGGACATATCGATATCCTTGCCCAGTTGCTGCTGTTCAAATGGATGAAAATACTGATGCATTTGCCCCGCCACCGGTTGCATCCAGTTCCGAAACATAATGCCGGTTTTCAGGGTGGCATGTGTAGCCCGCAGCAGCGCATTTTCATCCAGCCCCATGGCGGCGAAAAAAAAGCGAATACTGTGCACCGTCGCTTCGCCAACGCCAATAATGCCGATATCCGGGCTTTCGATTACAGTGATCTGAAAGTTTGGCTGCTGACTGTTAAACACTTTATTTAAGTATATAGCGGTCATCCAGCCAGCTGCGCCACCACCGACAATGGTCAGCTTTTTTATGTTTTCTACGCTCATGTTGCCTTACCTAAATTGTTTGCAGCCGGTATTGCTGAATTTGTGCCAGCAGCTGGCGATGTGCCGGAAGTTGTTGTACTGCCTGACAGGCCTGCTGCCTTATCTGGCTAAAGTGGCGCTCAGCGACAGCGTGTTCAGGGTAACAGCTACGGCGCAGCGTTAAATCGGTCGTAAAATCCATGCCATACAACACGTACAGGTAGTTATCCAGATTAAAAATTTCAAACCGGCTGGCAAAATCGTACTGGCTGGGCAGCTGCTGTTGCCAGCGGCTAAGCTTGGCTTGCAGGCTGGCCGGTATTGTTTCTGGCAGCCGGTTAGCTTGCCAGAACAGGCTATCGCGACGATCTGACAACACATAGTGCAGCTTAATAAAATCGATGACCCGATCCCAGGCGTAATGCACATGCTGATCAAACTGGGCAGCCGCAGCGGGCAACAAACGCGTATCCAATGGCAACAGTTCAGCCAGATAACGGGCGGCGGCATCGTAAACCAGTAACCCTGTGGCCTCCAACGGCTCAACAAAGCCCTGCGATAAGCCAATAGCGACACAGTTTTTCTGCCAGAATGACTGGCGGTAACCGACCTGCATCGGAATATGCCGGCAGGGTAACGCAGCCGCAGCCGGGCCCAGATACTGGCGCAGGGTGCGCTCCGCCGTGTCCGCATCCGCAAACTGGCTGCTATACACATAACCGGTGCCACGGCGCTTACTCAGGCCAATATCCCATATCCAGCCGGCGGCTTGCGCCGTAGCAAGGGTATAGCTGGGGATCGGGCTATCTGGCTCGGCATAAGGTATCTGCATCGCCACCGCCTGGTCTGCCAGTAAAATATCGTTTTTACTGATAAAGGGCACTTGCAGCGTCTCGCCTAACAACAGACTGCGAAAGCCTGTGCAATCAACAAAGAAATCGGCGCTGATGTCACCGGCCGTATCGGTCAGCACACTGGCCAGGCTGCCATCTGCATGCTGGCGCACGGCGCGCACATTGGCTTTGACATGTTTAACCCCCAGCTTCTCAGTAGCGTGGCGGGTTAGAAACGCCGCAAATTTGGCGGCATCCAGATGGTAAGCATAGTTGCACAGGCCATCATACTCACAGTGGCTGATGGTTTTCGGCGCCAGGCCAGCATCGCAAACCCGCCCCTGAATGGTTAAGCGGTTGGCAAAGCTGTCGGTGCCAGGGTTAAGTAAGTAGTAAGGGGTCAGCGCCACGCTCTGCTGCTCAGGGTAATCGAATGGGTGGTAATAGTGGTGCGGCAGGCCACTCACTGCCTGGCGCCAGCCAACAAATTTAATCCCTTGTTTAAAGGTGGCATCACACTCTCTGATAAAGTCGGTTTCGCTGATCCCAAGATATTGCAAACTTTGCCGGATAGCGGGTACGGTACCCTCACCCACCCCGATAGTCGGAATATCGGATGACTCCAGTAACGTAACCTGCACACTGCCGGGCTGCTGGCACTGCAACTGCCGCGCCAGATGACAAGCAGTCAACCAGCCGGCACTGCCGCCACCGACCACCAGAATCTGTTTAATCGCACTTGCTGGTGCCATAGCGACTCCTTTGATAGCGTGGCGTTCCTAATCAACCGCGCTAGCGGCCCGGCTGACCAGATGACGCAACCGTTGCAACGATAACAGCTGGGCATAAATAGCAGGCAAGAACCCCCGCTGCCGCAGTTCAGCAAAGTCTTCGCTGGCCAGCGTGTTTAACTTTGCTTCATCTACCACGTACAAGCCATTAAGCTGCTGTTGCTGACCATGCAGCTGCACGCTAAGTTGTTGTGGAACTAACAACGCCAGCTCAGCCAGCCTGGCCACAAAGACCTCGGTCAGTTGCTGAGCCTGAAAATACCCCGCCAGCCCTTGTTTATAATCCGCCAGCACAGCGCTTTCAGTGCCATCCGGATTAAAAAGTGGCTGCCCCTGCTGGCTGTTTAAGCGGGCAGAACTTTCATGTACGGCCACCAGTAACTGGCTCGTATTATCCGGATCCGGCGCCAGACATAACGGATAATAACGCAGTACCTGCGGCAGATACCTGCCCTGCCAGCTCTTATCCCTGACAAATTCGTTGCAACCTTCAGTCAGGGCCAACAACAACACCGCCTGAAACTGGCCGTTGTGGCTATTTTTTACAAAGACTATAGGATACTCGCCGGCGGCACTGACAAACTCAGTGGCCTGCAGCTGCAATAATTGCTGAGCGGCAACATGCGAAACATCGGGGTCGCTGCTCAGCCGTAAATGGCCGTGCGCTTCTTTGGTTAATGGTCTGATCGCTGTCATAACACCTCTTATGCTATTGCAAAAGGGAAGGTTACCCTTCCCTTGTTGTCCTTTAGCGTTAAACCGTTAGTATTGCGCCCCCGCCATCAGAAGCGGAAGCTGGCACCAAGGGTGATCCGGCGCGCCATTTCAAACTCATACAGCGGGAAGCCCTGCGCAAAGCCACTGTAGAACACCGGGTCCTGATTATTACCAAACTGTTTGGAGCTTGCTTCCAGCAGGTTGTTCACATCCAGTTTCAAATCGACATTATCAGTAACAGACCAGATGACACTTAAATCCAGACTACCAAAATCGTCATGCAAGCGGTTGCCATAGGAACCGGCCTCACGAATCATGTACTCACTGCGCCAGTTATAGGCCAGACGCAGTTGTATTGCATCACCTTCATAGTAACCGGTCAGGTTGTAAGAGTGGCGTGAACTGTCACTCAGCACCCGGTTACGATCGCCAAAGGTATCTCTGTCTGTTTTCGCGTCAGTATAGGTATAGTTAACGATACTGCCAAAGCCATTGCCAAAGTCTTGCTGGTATTGCAGTTCCAGGCCCTGAATAGTGGCATCTTTACCATTGCCTTTTTGCTCTACAATCCAGCCAAAGGCCCGTTCATCCGGATCAGTCAGTTCAAATGGGATCTCTGCCGCACTGACATTACTGCGGGTTACCGTGACAAAATTTTTCACATCTTTGGCAAATAATGCGGCTGACAGCATTGAACTGGCATCAAAATACCACTCAATCCCAATATCGAACTGGTTACCCACAAAAGGTTGCAGGCCGACGTTGCCAACAATCCAGCGTTGATTATTCGGTAAATCGTCGTTGGTACCCATCACATTAGGATTAACATACATATCAACATATTGCGGCCGCGCCATCACCCGGGCGGCAGATGCACGCAACAGCAGATCGTCGGCTAAATCGAATACAATATTAAAGCTGGGTAAAAACTCGGCATAGCTGGCTTTACTGCTGGCTCTGTCACCGTCCAGATAATAAGTAGATTTTGCATCAGTACTAACATAACGCAGACCGAAATTACCACGCACGCCATCAGTACCAAAGCGGGCCATCGCATACAAGGCAGCGTTATTTTCATCAATTTCGCTGTAGGCGCCTAAATCTTCGGTTTCGCCAATAATACTGGCCTTAGCCCAGGCTTTCAGCGCATCACTATTAAAGCGAATAATCTGATAATTACCCGCACCCACATCAATTAAGCCGTCAGCTAAGCCTGAGGTGGAAATTTGCGGGTTAAAGCCAGCAGCCTGAATATACTCAAAGCGGCGGCTGCGGGTATTGTGCTGCGCATAGCGGGCGCCAAATTTCAGCTCGTTGATAATGCCGTAGTCGACTTCAAAAGCAATATCTCCCTGAATATAGCTTTCATCATCACTTTTCGGCGTGCGGTTAAAATTCGGGCCTGTACCCATCACCAATGAACCCGGATCATAGGTTGCCAGGTTAAAGCCTGGTGTGTTCCAGCGTTGACCACCGCCGGTAAAATCGTAACTGCCATTGACCGGAGTGCCACCCGTACCATCGTCAACCACCATTTCAAAGTCGGTACCACCTGTC
The DNA here is from genome assembly GCF_000987775.1 of Arsukibacterium ikkense. GTDB lineage: Bacteria > Pseudomonadota > Gammaproteobacteria > Enterobacterales > Alteromonadaceae > Alishewanella > Alishewanella ikkense. The sequence continues at coordinate 108,486 of NZ_LAHO01000004.1, read as the reverse complement.
GAGCTGGTATCACCGAAATGCAGGCTGGCCAGATAATTATCACCCTGGTATTCCAGCTTCAAATCAAACACCTGAGATTTCATGGTCGCTTCCCGCGGCCGTGCCTGATAATAAGCGACATTGAGTGGGCCTTTAACAGGTGTGCCTTGTCCCAGTGCCGGATCACCAATCCAGGCTTCGGTGGCTGAAGTATCACCCCAGGTCGTGTCCGCCTGGGTTAGCCACAGAGCGTAGTTGGTGTTGTCTGCCGCCATTTTCATGTCGAGCACATTCAGCACCACGTTTAACGCCTCTGTTGGCCGGTATTGCAAGGTCGCCGCAATAGCACTGCGTTTGCGATCCTGTTCAAAGGCTACCGGGCCAGCGCCCCACTGCCAGAATGCTTCGTTTCCCTGGCGCTGCAAACTGCGCTGCTGCGCAACAGCCGCCAACAAAAAACCTACCGTTTCATCATCATTTTTCCAGCTGCCTAAGCCAGAGAACTGCGGATCGGTACTACCGGAATCGGACTGATAAGACCCTTCCACTGAAGCAAAATAAGTATTGGCGTCCAAATTTAAGGGCCGGCGGGTATTCACAATTACAGTACCGCCCACCCCTCCCTCGGTTAAATCGGCCTGCGAGCTTTTATAGACTTCTAAATCTCCCACCAGCTCAGAGGGGAGCAGCTCATAGTTAAAACTGCGTTTCGCCGGCTCCAGTACAAACCATCCGGTCGAAGCAACATTCTGGCCATTGAGGGTAGTCAGGGTGAGGTCTTCACCGGCACCACGAATAGATACCGCTGCACCTTCGCCAAATTGCCGTTGAATAGTTACCCCCGGGATACGTTGCAATGACTCTGCCACGTTCTTATCTGGGAACTTACCGATATCCTCAGCAGTGATCATATCGACGGTGCCGTCGCTATACCGTTTGGCATTCAGGTTAGCTTCCTGCGAGGCACGTATGCCCCTGATCTGAATCACTTCAACGTCACCAACTTTGGCAACCTCGCCGTCCGCTGCTAATGCAGGTGCTGCCGCTGCCGCGACCGTCGCTACCAGCGCCATTCTCACCGCCAGTGCGCAGCGCTTAATATTGTTTTGCCGCATGTGCTTCTCCCGTTCCTGTACTTGTTATGTATCGCGTTTAGTCTTATTTTATAATGACAACGCTGTCATTGGAATTAAACATACACAAAATAATTTAGCTTTGCAAAGGGTTTTAGCTGATTTTTTCAGCAGCAATATCTGTGGCGCTACTTTAGTTATCTGCACCGCTCTCTGTGCCGACGGGCTGCCTCGCCACTTCATGAAATACGTAGGCAATTGTTAAATATATAATTTATTAAATATTTAACCGTAAAAGCCGGCTAAGTCTTTAGCCAGGCGTTAATTAGCTCATTGCTACTTTCAATCACAGCTGATATTTCTTAGATCCATTTCCTCTAAAAAATGGCTAGCGCTGTCATAAACATTCTACAGCAATGTCCGCTGAGGCAATGGCTATGCTAATATAAGCAGCGTAACAGCTGTAATGACCAGAGAACGAGCGATGAAAATAACCATAAACGATGTAGCAAAGCTGGCAGATGTATCGATAAAAACAGTGTCGAGGGTGATGAATAACGAGCCTTCAGTGCGTAAGGATACCTTTGACAAAGTCACAGCCGCCATGAAACAGCTGCAATACCAACCCAATGCTGCCGCCCGCAATCTGGCCAGTAGTCGCTCTTTCAGCATTGGCTATGTTTATGATAATCCGAATGCTTACTATGTGATTGAAATGCAACGCGGCATGCTCGATGCCTGTCGTAAACACGGTTACGAACTGATTATTCACCCCACTAACGCTAAATCGCCGGATATTGTGCAGGAAGTGATTGAGCTGGTAGAGCGCTCTCGTTTAGCCGGCCTGGTGTTAACGCCACCGTTTTCAGAAATGCCGCATCTGGCAGAGGCATTAACCGCAAAAGACATCGCCTTTGTCAGGATTATCTCCGGCTCAACACCATCGCCCAAACTGAGCAACTGCGTACTGGTTGATGACTTTACCGCTGCCTTTAAAATTACCAATCATTTGCTGGAGCTGGGTCATACCGACATCGCCTTTTTGGGCGGTGATGAAGAGCATAGCTCCAGCGGCGAGCGCCAGGCGGGATTTGCAGCCGCACTGGTGAAACGCGGCCTGCAGCCCAGGCCAGAATGGGTGGTTGCCGGCAGTTATTCCTTTGAATCCGGCGTAGCGAGGGCAAAAGCGCTGCTTAGCAGTAAACATAAACCCAGCGCCATCTTTGCCTGTAATGATGAAATTGCCGCCGGCGCACTGTTTAGCGCCCGCCTGATGAATATTGCCATTCCCGGCGAACTCGCCATTGCCGGCTTTGAAAACAGCCCGTTTTCGCGCCAAACCTGGCCGCCGCTGACCACTGCACACCAACCTAACAGCACCATAGCCCAGCATGCTGCTGAGCTATTATTTAAGTGCAGCAAAAAAACCATTAAAAAAGCCGATGTCAGACAACAAACGGTGTTTATACCGGAGCTGGTGGTGCGCGAATCCACCTCGGCAGGCAGCTGACGTTAAAACAAAAAAACCGCTGATTTCAGCGGTTTTTTTGACTGTGTAGGGTTTAACCCGTACCAAACTGATAATAGGTTGGCGCATTAGGCCCAACCGGAAACCCACCGACAAACACCCACAAAATAAACAATACGGTCCAGCCAATAAAGAAGATAATTGAATAAGGCAACATAGTGGCAATTAAGGTACCCAGCCCCATATCTTTTTTGTAGCGGGCGGCCACCGCCAGAATAAGCCCAAAGTAACTCATCATCGGCGTAATCACGTTGGTAACCGAATCACCAATCCGGTACGCGGCCTGAATCACCTCGGGTGAGTAACCCACTATCATCAGCATCGGCACAAAAATCGGTGCCGTAATGGCCCACTGCGCAGAAGCAGAACCCAGCATCAGATTAACAAAACCGCACATGGCAATAAAAAACACGAACAATAGTGGCCCGGTTAAGCCTAATTCCTGTAATGCTGTGGCACCCTTAACTGCAAAAATGGCCCCCATATTTGACCAACCAAAAAAGGCCACAAACTGTGCGGCAAAAAACACCAATACGATATAAAGCCCCATGGCGCCAATACTTTTGGACATCGCATTAATAACGTCGCGATCCGTTTGCATGGTGCCGACAATTTTACCGTAAACAAACCCAGGTATTGCAAAGGTTACAAAGATAAAAACTACTATCCCCTTCAGAAAGGGTGAATCAGGTACCCCGCCGGTTTCCGGATTACGCAAAATACCCCATTCCGGCACCACGCTTAATGCCAATAAAACGACTAACAGTAAAAACGCCAGACCCGCGCCTTTTAAACCTAATTTTTCCCGGGCGGTCAATTTATCCAGCTGTTGAGCCCCCAAATCAATGGAAGCCTCATCCGAATTATACTTTCCTAACTTAGGTTCAACAATTTTCTCAGTTACAATGGCACCTAAGGTGGCAATCACAAAAGTACTGGCAATCATAAAATACCAGTTTGCCTCAGGGCCTACAGTATAATTAGGGTCAATCAGGTTAGCGGCTGACGTGGTGAAACCGGCCAGCAAAGGGTCGACAGTACCGATAAATAAATTGGCGCTGTAGCCCCCTGAAACACCGGCAAAAGCCGCTGCTAACCCCGCTAACGGGTGACGGCCCAGCGAATGGAAGATCACTGCAGCCATCGGGATCAGTACCACATAGCCCAGCTCTGACGCCGTATTAGATACAATACCGGCAAACACTACGGTAACCGTCACCATGCGCGGCGAGGCATTCATTACCAGCCCGCGCATTGCTGCCGAAATTAAGCCAGAGTGCTCAGCAATGCTGACGCCAAGTAGCGCGACCAGTACCACACCCAGCGGTGGGAAATTAGTAAAGTTGGTCACCAGATTAGCAATAATCCGTTGTAAGCCATCGACACTAAACAGACTGACCACCCGGATAATGCCATCTGCCGAACGCCCAGCTGCGCCTTCAGGCCGTGGGTCAATAGCGCTGAAATCGAAGTAAGCCGCAACACCACTGCCCACGACAACCAGTAACGCAAACAACGCAAATAAGGTAACCGGATGAGGCAATAAATTTCCCAACCATTCTACCGTATCAAGAAAACGGGTAAACCAGCCACGCTTAGGTACTGCCGGGGCAGGTGTTTTACCAGCGTTTGTCATAAGTGAATTCCTCTTGGTCCAGACACAGATGATGTGAGACATCACCTGGAATTAATTAACAGTTTTCTAGTTATTTTAAGGCTCATAGCAGAAAATTGATGCAAGAGCCTGATAAAAACCAACTTAACCTGGCCAGAATACGGCCCAAAGCCAACTTTTCTTTATTTTTATTGGCCAAATCTATCACAGGAAAGGCTGTCGGCAAAGCACGAGGCCATGATGACACCCGTGAACGCGGCAAACGGTCGCCGAACACGGCAAAAAAGCGATTAGCCACAGCGGTTTGTCGCTTATAGCACTAAAGTACCGTTGCTGCCGATGGCTGATCTGCCTAAATTAAACCATCAGCAGCTATCAGGAGTATGTTATGCGCGCAGTAATTACCGGCGGTACCGGTGGCATCGGCTTTGCCATTGCCAGCCATTTTGGCCAGGCGGGCTACCAGGTGGTATTGGCCGATTTAAACCAGAACCTGTTACAACAAAAAGTGGCAGAACTGCATAGCCAGGGCATAAATGCAGACTATTGCGTGCTGGATGTGACTAATCAGCAAGCCATCGAAGAGTGTGCCGGGCGCTTCCCGGCCGATATTCTGGTGAATAATGCCGGCATTCAGCATGTTGCGCGCTTAGAAGATTTTCCGCCGGAAAAATGGGCCCTGTTAATCAGCGTGATGCTTACCGGGCCAGCCATGCTGACCCGCGCCATGCTGCCGTACATGCGTAGTAATAACTTTGGCCGGGTAATTAATATCGGCTCTATTCACGCTGTTATTGCCTCGCCGTTTAAATCAGCTTACGTGGCGGCCAAACATGGTCTGTTGGGCTTTAGCAAAGTGGTGGCGCTGGAGAATGCCGATAAAAACTTTACCATTAATACTATTTGCCCGGCTTATGTGAAAACCCCATTGGTAGAGCAACAAATTGCCGCCCAGGCCAAAGAACATAACCTGACCGAGCAACAGGTTATTGAACAGATTATGCTGGCGCCGATGCCGCAAAAAGCCTTTATTGACGTCAGCGAAATTGCTGAGATGGCGGCGTTCCTTTGCCAGCATGGTGCCCGTCATATGACAGCACAAACGTTAATTCTGGACGGTGGCTGGACAGCCCGCTAGCACAAAGCAGAGAACTGAGGCACAATCGAGCAACGAGTATTAAATGACCTCAGCCCAACAGATGATCGAAAATGGCAGCGGCATTGGTTTAGGTACCATAGCCGCCATCTCGCTGCTATACCTACTGATTTTATTCAGCGTTGGCCGCTTTGGCCGACGGATCAATGCCCGCCACCCTTTGGCCCCCTGGGTATTCAGCTTCGCTTTATCTATTTATTGCACGTCATGGGCTTTTTACGGTGTTACCGCTCAGGCTGCCGTCAACGGCTGGTGGATCCCCCCCACCTATATTGGCTCTTTTATCTTATTCTGGTTCGGCTTTAAGCTAATTGCCCGCATCGCCATTGCCTGCCGCCGTTATCGCATTACCTCTGTAGCCGATTTTATCGCCACCCGCTTTGGCCACTCCCGCTCTTTGGCGGTCATTATTACCCTAATTCTGCTGATGGCAGTGATCCCCTATATTGCGCTGCAACTGCATGCGGTTTCTACCAGCATCAACACTCTGGTTCAGGCTGAGGTAGGACAGCACTGGTACACCGATACCGGCTTTTATGTCAGTCTGTGGATGGCTGTTTTTGCACTGCTTTTTGTCAGTAAAAGTGCCCGCGCCCATCAGCCAAACCCCGGCTTAATGACCGCTATCGCTTTTGAATCGCTGATTAAACTGCTGGCACTGCTGGCCATTGGTTGTTTTGTGGTATTTGGCATGTTTGATGGTTTCGCCAGTATTTTTGATAATGCCGCAACCGACCCGGCGATTACTAAATTGCGGCAGCACGCACTGCCGATGCATGCCTACTGGCTGCATGTACTATTGGGCTTTTTTGCGACCCTATGTTTGCCCAGGCAGTTTCATGTCAGCTTTGTGGAAAATCAGAAGTTAAGCCACCTGCGCAGTGCCCGCTGGATTTTCCCGTTGTATATGTTGTTAATGAGTATTTTTACCCTGCCATTGGCACTCGCTGGCGTTATGCTGCTGGGTGATGATGTCAATATCGATTTAGTGGTATTGCAGCTGCCGCTGGCCGCCAATCGCACAGATATTGCGCTGCTGGCTTACCTGGGCGGGTTTTCAGCGGCTACCAGTATGGTGGTGGTCGCCACAGTAGTGCTGGGCATTATGATCACCAACGAATTACTGGCGCCGCTTATTTATCGCGGCAGCCCGTTGCAGCCGGAACAGCAAAATAAGGTAAAGGTTGCCACCTTGCGTCGCTCGGCTATGTTAACTGTGATGGCGCTGGGCTTTGTCTATTATCGCTTTATCGGTACCGAAACCGGCCTGGCCCAACTGGGTTTAATGGCTTTTGCCCTGGTAGCTCAGTTGGCACCGGCGCTGATTATTGGCTTATTTTCGCGCAAAGTTAACCGGCAAGGGGCGATTGCTGCGGTGCTAAGCGGTGCTGTGGTCTGGGCCTATATTCTATTGCTGCCGGAAATCAGCCGGGCTGGCTTAATGGGCTCAAACTGGCTCAGTCAGGGACCGTTAGGTTTGCAATGGCTGGCACCACAACAGCTCTTTGGCTGGCAGGCCGATCCGCTGAGCTTAGGCGTACTGTTAAGTTTGTCGGTTAACTGCCTGATGCTGTTGCTGGTAAGCCAGTTTAGCAGCACCCGGGTAAGTGAATGGCTGGAAAGCGGCCGTTTTTTAAGGGCACAACTACCAAATGATAACCGGCGCAGCCTGCAGCTGAGTGTGCAGGATTGCGTCTTACTGGTTAAACGCTTTGCTGGTGAAAAAGAAGCCCAGCGTCTGCTGCAACGTAACTTTAAAGACGCAGAGCCAAATCTGAACCAACTGGCACCAGTCAATCTGGTGCAGGCGGCAGAGCGCAGCCTGGCAGCAGTAGTGGGCGGGGCATCGATGCGGCTGATTATGGATGCTGCCGGCCGCCATGCCCAGCTACCGATGGAAACTATAGAACGCTTTGTCGATGAGGCCAGCCAGGTATTTCAGTTTAACCAGGGGCTGCTGCTGTCGACTATTGATAACATTAGCCAGGGCATTAGTGTGGTTGATGCTGACTTGCGGCTGATTGCCTGGAACCAGCGCTATATTGATATGTTCAGCTATCCGCCTGGTATGGTGGAAGTGGGTAAACCTGTCGCCGACGTTATTCGCTTTAACCTGCAGCGGGGCCTTATAGACAGTGAAAATATCGACGCTGAAGTAAGCAAGCGTCTGAGCTTTTTACGCCAGGGCAGCAGTTACAAATTCCAGCGCGAGCAGCAGGATGGCCGTGTGCTGGAAATGCAGGGCAACCCCTTACCCGGCGGTGGCTTTGTTACCACCTATACCGATGTCAGCTCTTTTATTGCGGTGCAAACCCAATTAGAACAGAGCAATGCCTTATTAGAACAACGGGTAAGCGAACGCACTTGTGAGCTACAACAGTTAAACCAGCAATTGCAGCTGACCCAGCAGCAACTGGAAACCAGTACCGCGGCCAAAACCCGCTTTTTTGCCGCAGCCAGCCACGATTTAATGCAGCCTTTTAATGCGGCAGCACTGTTTGCCGGCTTGTTGCGCCAGCAAAGCAACACCCCCGAGCTGCGCCAGCTTAGCGCCAATCTGAGTAATTCGCTCAATTCAGCCGAAGAGCTGCTAACCTCGATTCTGGATTTAACCAAACTGGATTCCGGCGTGATTAAAGCGCAACCACAGACAGTCGCACTCAGCCAGCTGCTGGACGATATTGGCCGTGACGCGGCCGTGCTGGCGGCTGAAAAAGGCCTGCAATTTTGCATGCACCGCAGTAAATTAAGTGTCACCACTGATCGTAAGCTGGTCAAGCGGGTTATTCAGAACCTGCTGGCTAATGCGGTACGCTATACCAGCAGTGGCAAAGTGGTATTAGGCGTTAAGCGCGCCGGACCACAGTTGCAGATTAAAGTGCTGGATACCGGCGTGGGTATTGCCGCTGCCGATCAGCAGCGAATTTTTGAAGAGTTTCAGCAAGGTAGCCAGCCAGACCAAAAGGGGCTGGGCCTGGGGCTGGCCATCGCCCATCGGATCAGTACTATTTTAGGCCATCAGCTTAGTGTGCAATCTGAACCCGGTAAAGGCAGCTGCTTTTGCTTAACACTGCCGGTGGCACAGGCATCTGTTTTACCTGGCATAGCGACCACAGGCAGCAACGATATCCGTGCCAGTTTTGCTGGCAAAAAAATACTGTTACTGGATAACGAAGCACATCTGCTTAGTGCCGTTAGTGCACTGCTTAGCAGCTGGCAATGCCAGGTTACCGCTGTCAGTCAGCCTGGCGAGGCGCTAACAGCCATTCGCCAGGGTCTGAAACCCGATTTATGTCTGTTCGACTACCACCTGGATAATGCTGCTACCGGCGTGGCCGTTGCCGGGCAACTGGCCAGCCATTTTGCAGTTAATGTCCCTGTTATTATTCACTCGGCAGATCACAACGAAGATATCCGCGAAAGCGCATTAAACGCCGGTTACTACTTTTTACTTAAACCGTTAAAACCCATGGCGCTGAAAAAGTTATTCCAGCGCCTGTTGCGCTAACGCAACCTAGGGTTGCTCACCAGTAGCATTGACAGTGCCCCTTAACCGCCGGCTGAACGGCAGCAATACCGCCATAGCGAACAACCATAAGGTCGCCGGTGCCGGCACATCCACTGCGCAGCGGCCCTGCCCTACGCCAACACAGGCGCCACGGGCAACAAGTGGCAAACTGGCCCCATCACGCCCAACGACGTTCAGCTGAAACAGCGGATCGAGTCCGAAGTTCAAAAGACTAACGCCGTCGGTTAAGGCCAGAAAGCTCACCGAAAACAACCGTACAGGTTCTGTTTGTAATAACGCCAGCTCGTGATCAAACAGGAATGACACTAAAAAACTGCCAACATCGCCGCTGTTTAATTCGAAGTCATAAAACGCGTCCCAATCCGGATCTTCGGTAAAATTTGCCAGGTCAAAGAACACATCTGTTGCCTGCAGAATAGCGCTGTTATAAAACAGATTCAGATCCCAGCCCGAGACGATATTACCGGCCAAATCTGACACTAAAATATCAACCCATACTGTATCACCAACATCAACGTGTTGCTGTGCCGGAGTAACATAAATCAACGCGGCTCTGGCTGGCATAAACATCATTGTCAGCATCAACAGCGTACTCACCAGAAACGTCTTCATAATAGTATCCTTCTATTCATCTTAAACCCTGGTCTAAGGGGCAATGGCGCAGCGGGGTAAGCTGCATTTTAACGCACATAAACGCGCATCATTCACTGTGATGACACCATTGGCGTCCTGATCTCTGACATCACCTGCCTGTACAGTTTGGCCAACAGCTGCTCGCACCAACGCAACATCAGTTGAATCTGTCGCGCCATCATCATTTACATCACAGCCCGCATCCACCGCAGCAATCGTCAGGTCAAACAGGATCGGAGTGTTGCCCTGCTCATTACCGTTAAGCCGGCTTTGCACCTGAATAAAACGGCCACTACTGGCCAAAGTGTCGCCTTTACCGGTAAGCTGGTAGTTCATTAATGCCAATCCGGCTTCCGTTTCAGCAGTTCGGTACGATACCTGTACAGCAGTATCAGGTGGGGTCAGGTCATTCCAGTTAATGTTGTCCCAGGCAGTACCACCACTGCCACTGTCATAGACCACAGTCCAGGTACCGGTAGGGTTGGTAACATTACGCGCAACCAGACCAGTCGCATCGCTGTAGGTATAAGGCATATTCCCAACCGGAAATACACCTAGCGGTGCACCGTCTGTGCCACGGTATTTCTGAATACGGCCGGCACTGGTAAAGCCTATTTGCAACACATCGTTATTGGCATCTACCTGAATACCTACCGAGCTGCTGCCACCGGCTTGCAAGGATGCCTGCCACAACAGGGCACCGTCCGGCGCAACTTTGCGCACAGTGGAACTACCCGCAATAATATTACCGCCACCATCTACCACTATGCCTGAACTGCCCACCGTCATGTTTGGAATGGCACTATGGGTATTGGTTGCCGGGTCAAACTGACGATTACCACTGCCCAGGTAAACTTTACCGTTGCCAAGAGCAATACCATAATTAGACATGCCACCAAAGGATGCCACCGTATAAGGGCCGGTGTTACTTTGAGTATTGGTAATTTTACCTAATGTACTGCCAAGGGAGGCGCTCCATAAGGTACCGCTGGCGTCAATCAGACAGCCATAGGGCGTCCAGGAACCGGCATTCGGCTCACCAACAGTGGGCTGGGTAGACACCGGGCCTGCAATGGTCGAACCATCAGCTGAACTAATTTTATAGTAGGTTCTGTCATTGAATAGCCCCACCCAGAGATTACCGTCAGTGCCTATACACATGGCCCGACCCAGAGTTCCCGTTGGCCTTAGCGGCGCGCCTATGCCATCCGGCACCCGTTTTACCCAGGCAATTCGCTCATCCTGAATTTCGTCATCATCGATAATACCATTGCCATTAGTATCGGCCATTGGCAGCATTTCACTGACATCAATAATGCCATCGTCGTTCGCATCAAAAGAGGTGTCCATCACGCCATTGCCGTTGCGATCAATAAACCCCTCAGCCAGAATTTTCAGCACCACCCCAGCGCTATTGCTGCCCTGGCTGAAATGCCGGTTTAATACATAAGCATTACCGTTAATATCCACTGCGGTGCGGGAGGGCGCCGCACCGCTATAGGCATTACCTAAATGACCAAAGTGACCAGGCTGCCCCGCCGGCCCAAACCAGGTGCGGTAACGGGCAATTTCTTTGTTAAGAATAGTATCAAACTTAGATACAGTATCTTCTCCGGCGTTAGCTATCCAAGCTACCGGAAAGGTGGTACCTATAGCGTTAAGTTGCAGCTGATCACTGTTTGGCGCATCGTAGTTAACACCATCCAGCACTCCTAATGCAAAATCAGCATCCAGTGTGTAGGTTTTGCCTGCGGCCACGGCGGTGCTGGCACAACAGCCCGCAGCAACCATTAACAGCGGGCCAAAAAATTTCCTGTTAAAGGAATAAATAGGCTTAGTTTTCATACTACAGGTCTCCCTTTGTTAGCGACACCGCAGTTTGTAAAAAGCGAACAGCTACAGGCTGTGGTACCTGGTCCATATCATGAGATTGATTATCAGTAATCCGCATCAATTGTTTTGATACTAAATCGTAAGCAAAAATTTGCGCGGTACCACTGCGCAAACTGGTAAAAATAATACGTTGTTCATCTGCCGACCAATGCGGGTTAAAATCTTCATGCGGGTGCTGGCTCAGGTTCGTCACCCCTGAACCATCAGCGTTCATCATAAAAATATCCATCCGGGTTAACTCTGGATCGTCACGGCTACTGGCAAAAACTAACCGCCTGCCATCCGCTGACCAACGGGGCGTTTCATAGGCGGCAGGTTTGTCAGCCGTTAAATTAACCGATTCCCCAGTTTGCAGATCGGTGCGGAACAATGCTAAATAGCCGCGCATATCCGCAACATAAACCACATAGCGACCATCAGGTGACATGGCCGGATGCGCTTTATGCCGGGTTGATACCTGCTGGCTGATGTTCTGTAAGCCACTACCATCACGTTGCACCACCCAGACATCGTTTTTCTGCCCGGCATGGCTTCCCAGAAAGGCTAACTGCTTACCGTCAGCAGACCAGACAGGGGCATCAGGTCCTTTTTCCATACCATCAGCGTCAATGATTAGCGCCGTGCGGTCGGTCAAATCCATCAGGTGCAACGCGACCCCGGGCTTACTGTTGTCGCGCGCAAAAAAGGCAATAGCCTTTCCATCTGGTGACCAGGATGGCGCCGTTTGCCACAGCGTGCTTTGGTTCAGTCGCCTCAGGTCCTGACCGTCAGCGCCTATAATATAAATAGCTGACTGGCCATCCCGCACTGAGCTGAATGCCAGCATAGTGCCATCGGCAGACCAGGCCGGCTGCGTATTAACCGAGCTACCACTGGTTAGTGCGACTTGCGTACCATCACCACGACTGACATAAATATGTGCGTTACCATCACGGATCGACACGAAAGCCAGATCATGCTGCAAACCAGCGGCAACTGCTAAGCTGCCACACAGAGCAAGTACCCCGGCAGCCAGGTGGGTGCATTTAAACAAGGCCATCGCCTAACCCCCGGCCCGGTTTACCGACACTAATGATGTAGTGATTAACCTGTTGCGATTATCGCGTATCTGTAACTGATAAGTACCCGCAACCGAAGTAACCAATTGATAAGACAAACCGCCGTCACTGTCTGCCACAACCAGTTCCTGACTACTACGCTTACCCACTACAGTTTTTACAGTATAGGTATCGCCAGCAGTGAAGTGCATACCCGTCAGCATCACCACATCACCGGCACTGGCCTGCGATGGCCCTGACAGCACTGCTTTGGGGGTAGCCGCTAACGCTGCACTACATAACGACAAGATAAAACAAAGTATCATTGCGCTTACGCGCTTATTTGACAGAGGAGTTTCCATTGCCAGCTTCTCCTTTAATTAAAGCAGAAACCCACATCACACCTAAATATGCAGGAAGAATACAACAGCCAGGGTAATGCATAGTGCAAGCCAGAATTAGAACATTCTGTTTTACAACACATTTATGGTTCGACGAGATCTTCAGATGGCAAGCTATGTAAAACTAGCTGACGCAGCAAAAAGTGGCCTGGCGAACCAGCTTAGGTCGCCAGCTTGAGTTTTTCAAACATAATGCCCGCCAGGGTGCGGTTATTGACATTCAGTTTGCGTAAAATAGCCGACACATGCTGCTTAATGGTGGTTTCCTGTACATTCATTTCATAGGCAATTTGCTTGTTAAGCAGGCCATCGGCAATCATTTTTAATACCCGGAATTGCTGCGGAGTAAGCTGCCCTAAACGCTCGGAAAAATCATTGTCGATCAGCGGCTTGGCGTTTTTAACATCATCCTCCAGGCCAGGCGGTAACCAACTGTCACCCTTCAGTACCGCGCTAATGGCATCAGCTAATAGCTCCAGCGGCACCGACTTGGGAATATAAGCCGCCGCCCCTAAGGCCAGCGCCTGCTTGATAATCACCGGGTCTTCTTCTGCAGACACCATAATAACCGGCACATCCGGGTATTCGGTGCGTAGCGCACTTAAGCCGGTAAAGCCATCGGAGCCGGGCATTTTTAAATCAAGGAAAATAAAATGGGTATCGGGGTGCTGGCGCAATAAGGGCCAGACTTGCTCCATGGTTTGCGCCTGCAGCAACAAGGCATCGCTGCCTAAAATGGCGCTTGATGCCTGGGCTAAGGCAACCCGGAATAACGGGTGATCATCGGCGATGATGGCAATCATAACGTTTACTTCTGAGCACGTGGGCTCACTATAATGAACCGGGGCTTACGCCCCGGCAAGGTTTTTAATGGATCAGAAGCGGTAAGCTACCGTTAAGCTCACTTCACGTGGCGCCCCATAATAGCCAATTAAGGTGTTGTCACCACCCAGGCCTGGGATAAAGCCACCTGGATTAGCTGGATCTGGTGCAATAAAGGCGTAGTTACCTATCAGGTATTGCTCGTCAGTCAGGTTCTTGCCATGTAACCCAACCCGCCACTGGCCACTCTTACTGAGCCAGGTCACACCCAGGTTTAATAAGCCATAGCTATCCTGGGTTAACAGGTTATCCAGCTCTACCAGATCATAGGCGCTACGATAGGCGTAATTACCGTTAAAAATAACATCACCAAAGTCGGTGACCATATCGTAGCTAAAACCAATAGTAGCCGTAGTTTTCGGGGTATTGGTAATAGTAAAACGGTCAGAAATATCTATCGGGCCAGTTGGGGTAAAAGTTACCGCCTCTTTAAATTTGGCATCAATCACCCCAACATTGGCATAGATATTCAGGTTGCGGCTGGCTAACCAGAGCATCTCCAGTTCAGCACCGGTCGCTTCTGAGCGGCCAATATTACCTAAACGCTGGTTCAGCGCAGACGCGTCATTCGGATCCGGAATAACCGAAATATACTGACGATCTTTATGATCGAGCTGGAACAACGTGGCATTTAAACGGAGGGTATCGGTGATATCGCTTTTCACGCCAATCTCATATGAATTGACTGTTTCCGGGTTGGCCGCCGGTTCAGCAACGGTTGCCCGCGGGTTAAAGGTACCTGACTTAAAACCCTGGCTAAAGCTGGCGTAATACATGGTGTCACGGCTGTGTTTATATTCTACGCCAAGTTTTGGCGTCAGCTTGGTCCAACTGGCTTTGTCATCCAGTACCACAGGTGTGGTTAAGCCATCCGGCCGCACATAACCTGGCACCCAACCGGTTTCCGGATAGACCACATCAAAAATCAGACCGTTACGTACTATCGCTTCTTTCTCATCACGGGTATAACGCAAGCCTGCAGTCACTGACCATTTGTCATCCAGTTGATAGCTGCCCTGGGCAAACGCTGCCATGCTATCACTGTTACTGCAACCGCCAACTTCACGGGTTAACCCAGGCGCACCTAATGACTGGCCCAGTACAGTAAGGATGGCATCAAACACACCGCAAGACTCAGCAGTGTAATAATACACACCTGACACCATTTTAAAGCCGTCGTTCTGGTAATTTAACTGGAACTCCTGAGTAAAGCTCTTATCGTCATAGATTGCTGGTACATCAAAAATCTGAATAGAAGTGTTATCAAAGTCGATGTTAGTCGGTGAATAGCTCTTCCGATCTGAGGTGATAGACTTCAAGGTAAAGTTATCATTAATATCCCAGGCTGCTGTCAAGCTCAGGCCTTCGGTTTCAACCCTGTTCTTGGTTGGCATGCTGGTGTAAGAGTCGTACACGCTATCCGGCACCGGCGCATCAGTTAACAAACTGGGTAGTAAACGGAAGCCGCCTTTGGCATTCGACTTGTCGTCAGTTTTGTCATAGTTCAGCCGGAAAAATAAGTTATCTTGCGGCCGGAATTCCAGGGTCAGCCGGAACGCCTGTAAATCTTTGTTGTAGTTTTCGGTATCCTGATTTGGCAAGGCAGAGGTTAAAAACTCACCATAGCCATCGCGCTGCAAGTTGGCATAGCCCACACCTAAATAAAGGGTATTAGCGATCAGAGGGATCTGGCCGGTAACTTTAACATCACGTTGGTTATAGCTGCCGACAGTACCACTTATTGCAAACTCGGAGTCGCCGGTCATCTCCCGGGTAACATATTTCAGCGCACCGCCAATGGTGTTTTTGCCGTACAAGGTACCCTGAGGGCCGCGTAGCACTTCAATTCGCTCAACATTTAAGATATCCAGTACCGCACCTTGTGGCCGCGCCACATAAACGTCATCAATATAAATGCCAACGCCTGGTTCATAACCCCATAGTGGGTCTTCCTGGCCCACGCCACGGATAAAAGCAGTTAGCGTCGAGTTAGTACCGCGGCTGGCCTGCAAGGTGGTATTGGGTGAAAATTGCTGAATTTCCACCACCGAACCCAGCCCGCGCTCCGCGATATCATCAGCGCCTATAGAGGTCACCGCTACCGGCACTTCCTGCAGGCTTTCCACCGTGCGCCTTGCGGTAACTTCAATTCGTTCCAGTTTTAATTCGGATTCAGTGCGCGGCTGCTCCTGCGCCATCACCGGAGCGACCAGACAGCTACTAATTGCCAGAGCTAACAGGCTGGGTTTAAAGGCTGAGCGGGTAAACTTGTGCTGTGCATCGTTATTATAGTTCTTGGCCATCTTTGGCTCTCCTGCTGATTGATTGCAAAATGTGGTACTAACCAGTTTGGATACTGTAGGCCTAAACGCAGATTTTTTAACCTGTACCTTAGTACTATGGTGGCAATCGCCAAGCTGTATCAGACTAGCTGAAAATGATAACAAGGATTTGCCGATGTTAAGTATCTTTGGCTTACTGCTGGGTTTAGGCCTGCTTATAGTGTTTACCATGCGGGGTTTTAATTTATTTATTACTGCACCGCTATGCGCCTTGCTGGTCGCCGCCACTAATGGTATCCCATTTTGGCAAGTTACTGATAAAATTGATTTTGTTCATGGTTACATGAATGGCTTTGCCGCCTTTGTCGCGGCCTGGTTTCTGATGTTTTTGCTAGGTTCTATCTTTGGTAAATTAATGGAGCACACCGGCGCGGCCGATGCGGTGGCGCTGGCCATTGTTAAACGGCTCGGTCATACCCGAGCGGTATTGGCCATAGTGCTGGCCTGTGCGGTGTTAACTTACGGTGGGGTTAGTTTGTTTGTGGTGGCGTTTTCAGCCTACCCGATGGCAGTGAGTTTATTTAAAGGCGCTAACTTACCCAGGCGCTTTATCCCGGCTGCGCTGGCGCTGGGCTCCGTTACCTTTACCATGACCTCGGCCGGCTCGCCGGAAATTCAGAACTGGATCCCGATAGCCTATCTTGGCACCACCCCTTACGCCGGCTGGCAAGTCAGCATCGTCGTCGCCATCTTTATGGCAGTCGGCGGCTATTTCAGCCTGATGTGGATGATTAAAAATGCCGTAAAAAAGGGTGAGCAGTTTATTCAGCGCGCCAGCGATCCAACGCTCACCGATAAACCGCTGCCGCACTGGGTAACGGGTTTAATTCCGTTGTTGGTGGTGCTGATTACCTCTTTTTTACTGCACGACAGCCTGCAGCAAGCAGCGTTAATTATTGCCCTGGCCGGTGGGGTAGTGAGTTTATACCTGCTGAACTTTCGCTTTCTGGCCAACCCGGCTGCTGCCACCAACGAAGGAGTGCTGGGCGCCTTACTGGCTATTGGTAACACGGCAGCGGTAGTCGGTTTTGGCAGTGTGGCCAAACTAACACCCGCCTTTAGCAGTGTAGTGGACTATATGACGCACCTGCCAGGCCCGGAACTGGTCGGCGCGGCAGTAGCCGTCAGTGCTATTGCCGGTTTAACCGGCTCAGCCTCCGGTGGCCAGGCCATCGCCCTGCCGGAAATTGCGCCCACTTATTTAGACCGCGGCGTCGATGCCGAGCAGCTACACCGGGTAGTGGCTATTTCATCGGGTGCGCTCGACTCACTGCCGCATAACGGCTACGTGGTCACCACTATTCGTGCTATCTGTGGCGAAACGCACCAGAATGCCTACTGGCCGATGGCGGTGGTCAGTGTGCTGATGCCGGTGCTGGGTGTGGTATTGGCTATCATATTATTTCAATGGTTTTAAGGAAGATTAAATGAGACTGTTAAGCACGTTATTACTACTGGGGTTGCTACTGGCTGGCTGCAACAGCCAGGCCATGCTGGTTGACAAGCAGGCCTTTGAGATTAAAAGCTTTAAAACAGAAAATGGCGCAGTTATCAGCCCGGTTAAAGTGGGCTGGGAAGCCTACGGTGAGCTTAATGCCGATAAGTCGAATGTGATACTGATTACCCACTTTTTCTCTGGCACTTCCCATGCTGCTGGTAAGTATAGCGAAACAGACACGGCTCCCGGTTACTGGGATGCCATTATTGGCCCTGGCAAAGCCATTGATACCACTAAATTTTATGTCATCAGTGTCGATACTCTGGTTAATGCTAATGTGTTTGACCCTAATGTCATTACCACCGGTCCGGCGACGGTTAACCCGGCTACCGGCAAGCCTTATGGTTTAAGCTTTCCGGTGGTGACCATCGGCGATTTTGTTGAAGTGCAAAAAGCCCTGCTTGACAGCCTGGGTATTAATAAACTGCACGCGGTTATTGGCGGCTCGATGGGTTCGTTTCAAGCGATTGAATGGGCTACTCGCTATCCTGAGCGGGTTGAACGGTTAATACCAGTGATTGGCAGCGCCTATATCGATGCCTGGGCTGCAGTGCGCTTAGAGCGTTGGGCCTACCCGATTAAACAAGACCCCGCCTGGCGCGGCGGTGACTATTATCAGCATGGCCAGCCAGAGCAAGGTTTAACCACCGCCCTGGCCTATATTATTCAGGATGCGGTGTACCCCACCGGCTTTAATATGCGCTACCCGGCACCCAACACCGATAAAGCGGCGCATCGCGATATTCTGGCCAGCTTTTCTGCCTGGGACCAGCTAATGGCCCACGCCAAACTGCGTGCAGAATTGCAGGACGCCAACCATATTTTGTACCTGGTGCGCGCATCGCAGCTGTATCGCGCCGGCATGGGTGACAACTGGCAGCAGGCCCTGAGCCGGGTGCAGGCCAAAACCCTGTTTTTACCCGCCAGCGGTGACCAGTTGCTGTTGCCAGAAATGGCAAAAGCCAGTGTGGAAGCCATGCGTGCGGCAGGCAAGCAGGTTGAATACGCCGAAATACCGGGTATTTGGGGACACCTGGATGGCGTAGTAGGCATCACAGCCGTAGCCGATACCATTCAAACTTTTTTAGCAAAAGAATAAAGCAACAAGGTTATCGTTCCTGGACGGGATGCCGCTTCGATAGGGTGTCCCTTTTTATTCTCTGATAAAAATCTGATATTTAGCTGATTTGTTCAGTCTGCCACTCGATTTAGCCACCGAATATGCAACACTGAATTCATAAGGGTGTAACTCAGGCTTCGCGATATAATGGTAAAACTATTCAGCTTACTGATATTAATGCTGCTTTTTTGCAGCACAGCACGCGCCGAAGATATCCGGCTGGCCAGCAGCAATTATTATCCGCATTATGGCGAGCAACTGGCCCAGCAAGGTGCCACTATTGAAATTATCCGGCAGGCTTTTGCCTTGCAAAGAGTTAAGGTAGAAATCGAGTTTCTGCCCTTTGCCCGTGCCCTGCATGAAAGCCAGCAAGGCAACTACACTGGTCTGGTCGCGGCCTGGTACAGCGAACAACGCGCAGCCCATTTTTATTATTCTCAACCGCTTTATGCTAACCAAATCGTATTGTTTAAACGAAAAGCAGACACCATCACGTATCGCAATTTTCAGGATCTTGCCAGTCAGCATCGGCGGCTTGGCTTGGTGCAGGGTTATGAGCAGCCCGCGGGTTTACTGGAAAGCGGAATGCAAACAATTCAGGTTGCCACCGATGAGCAGGCACTGGCAATGCTGGCGCGGCAACGGGTAGATTTGGTACCTGCAGATTTACTGAACGGCCTGTATTTACTGGAAAATACCTTACCGCAGCATCAACAGCAGCTGGACTGGTTAATGCCGGCACTGGAGCAGCGACCAATGTACTTAATTTTATCAAAGAAAGACCCGGCCAATCAGCAGCGGATAGAACGCTTTAATCTGGGCTTACAACAGCTCAGGACATCTGGTCAGTATCAGCAAATTATTGATGCCTTACTGCCACAATCATAGCCAATGCCATTGTGGTAATTAGATACGCGGAAATAGCACCAGGTGATCTAAATCGAGCCGGATGCCAATTTGCTCGTCAATAGCATGGTTATGGTGGCTAAGCGCCAGACAATATACCTGCTCACCACCGCCCAGCGCCAACGTGTACAAGATGTGAGAGCCGCGAAACGATTTCTCCAGCACTTTGGCCGTAATACCACTGGCATCATCATGTACTACGTCGTCCGGGCGAATTAACACATCAACCTTGTCACCACTGCTGGCATTTTGCAGATAACGCTGGTTAAAAATACCTAAACAGGTTTTTACCCGCCCGGCATCCAGCATTTCACCGGGTAACAGTACGCCACGGCCAACAAAATCAGCAACAAAACGGCTGGCAGGCTTGTGGTACAACTCGTAAGGCGTGGCCCATTGTTGTAATTTACCGTGCTGCATTACCCCTACCATATCGGCCATGGTAAAGGCTTCAAACTGATCATGAGTCACCATAACGGCGGTAATACGCAGCTGCTGCAATATATGACGAATGTCGCGGGCTAACGCCTCGCGCAATTCGGCGTCCAGGCTGGAGAAAGGTTCATCCAGCAATAATACCTGTGGCTCTGGCGCTAAGGCGCGGGCCAGCGCCACCCGTTGTTGCTGACCGCCGGACAACTGATGCGGATAGCGGCTGGCTAAATCAGGCAACCCCACCAGGTGCAGCAATTGCTTTACCTTGTCTTGCTTAAATGTCTGGCTCTGGCCCTGTAAACCAAAGCTGATATTATCGGCCACGGACAAATGCGGAAATAACGCGAAATCCTGAAATACCATACCTACCCGGCGCTGCTCGGTGGCCAGCTGCGTATGCTGATCACTGACTACCTGCTGTTGCAGGCTGATACTGCCACTGGCAGCTGGCTCAAAGCCGGCGATCGCACGCAGTAAGGTGGTTTTACCACAACCCGATGGGCCAACCAGGCAACCAATCTGGCCTTCGGCCAGGGCCAGGCTGACATCTTTCACCACCACATGCGGGCCATAGGCCACTGCCAGCTTATCCAGAACTAACATGCTTAAGATCCTCTGCTGGCGTCCAGCGTCCGTGACAACAAAATAACCGGAATAATACTCACACACACAATGGCTAACGCAGGCAAAGCGGCATCGGCCAACCGCTCATCGGAAGCCAGCTCATAGGTGCGTACCGCCAGCGTATTAAAGTTAAAGGGCCGCAAAATAAGCGTGGCCGGCAGTTCTTTTAACACATCAACAAACACCAGCATCAGCGCGGTTAATACACTGCCACGCAATAGTGGTATATGTACCCGGCGCAATACTTGTAACGGGCTGGCACCTAAGGATCGCGCCGCATTATCCATACTGGGTTTAATCCGTTCCAACCCGGCTTCCACGCTATGCAACGACACCGCCAGAAAACGCGTACTATAAGCCAGCAACAGTGCAAACAAAGTACCCGACAACAGCAAGCCGGTGCGGATATCAAACCATTGCTCGGCCAACAGATCGATATTTCTATCCAGCCAGGCCAGCGGGATCATCACGCCAATGGCAATCACAGTGCCCGGAATGGCATAGCCCAGTGCCGCCATTCTCACCGGCAACCTTACAAAAGGGTCACGCCGCAAGCGACTGGCATACGCAAATAAAAGTGCCAGCATAACCGACAGAATGGCCGCCATCGCAGCCAGACTAAAGCTATTCCAGATCAAGCGGACAAAATCGGCTGCAAATAATTGCTGCCAGTTTGGCAATGCCCAGCTGGCCAGTTGGCTGGCCGGAATAACAAAACCCAGTAATACCGGTAACAAGCATAGCAACGCCACTAATAACTGACGGGCAACCGGTAAGCTGCGCAGAGCGCTGACTTGCTGGCGTTGCCCCTGATAAAAGTATCGGATTTTTCGCCTTGACCATTGCTCCAGCACCAGTAAGACCAACACAAAACTGCTTAACAGTGCCGCCAGCTGCGCAGCGCCACCCTGACTACCCATACCAAACCAGGTACGAAAAATGCCGGTGGTAAAGGTGGCAATACCAAAATACTGCACTGTGCCATAATCGGCAAAGGCTTCCATCATCGCCAGCGCCACCCCGGTGAGTAAGGCCGGCCGGGCCAGCGGCAATGCCACTTTCCAGAAATGCTGGCGTGGGCTGAAACCCAGGGTACGGCTGGCTTCAAGCATACTGCTGGATTGTTCGCGAAACGCGGTACGCGCCAGCATATACACATAGGGATACAGTACCAGCGATAGCATCAGAATGGCGCCCGTTAACGAGCGAATTTCCGGGAACCAGTAATCACCATAGCGCCAGCCAAAATAGTTGCGCAACGCACTTTGCAGCGGCCCGGCAAAATCGAACATGCCGGTGTAGGTATAGGCAATAATGTAAGCCGGCATGGCGAGCGGCAGCAACAACAACCATTGCAGCACTCGCCGGCCGATGAACTGATACTGGCTCACCAGCCAGGCGGTGCCGGTACCTATCAGTAAAGCGCCGGCTCCGGTGCCAAAGGCCAGCAATAGTGAATTGGTAATATAATCGGCCAACACGGTTTGGCGCAGGTGGCGCCAGACCTCAATATCAGGGCTGAGCACACTGCCAAAAACGACCAATACCGGCATCGCTAGCAGCAATGCCGGTATTAACACTGACCAACGCCAGATATCTGCTTTTAATGACAGCATACTACCTCGTTGCTGATACCAGCTGGCGGTCGACTAGCGCCAACCCGCGCGGTCCATCAGCCGGATCGCCTCACCGTTAAGCTCGCCCAGTTTATCAAGAGCCAACTTATCGGCACTAAACTCACCTAACCCCTGCAGCAACTCACTGGCCGCGACACCGGCCCGCACCGGATATTCATGATTAGCTTCAGCGTACCAGGCCTGAGCCTGCGCTGTTACCATATACTCCAGCAAACGCACGGCATTGGCTTTATTGGGCGCATGCGTCGCAACCCCGGCGCCGGAAATATTAATATGTACACCATTACCCGCTTGATCAGGCCAAAATACCTTCACTTTTTCTGCCGTGGCCCGCAGTGCCGGATCAGCCAGCATGCCACCTAAGTAATAGGTGTTAGCAATAGCAATGTCACACACCCCGGCCGCCGCAGCACTAATCTGATCCCGGTCGCCACCACGTGGCGGCCTGGCAAAGTTAGCCACAAAGCCCCTCACCCATTGCTCCGTAACCGCCACACCCTGCTGAGCAATCATCGCCGCCACCATCGACTGGTTATAAATATTGTCGGACGAGCGCACGCAAATGCGGCCACGCCATTTGGGATTGGTTAAATCAGCATAGCTGGATAACTCAGCCGGGTTCACTTTTCCCGGCACATACATAATGGGCCTGGCGCGCATGGTTAAACCATACCAGTGGCCGGCAGGGTCGCGCAGCGCAGCCGGAATGGCACTGCTTAACGCGTCAGATGAAATACTTTGTAATACGCCCTGGGTTTTTGCCCGGTAGAGGCGGCCAACATCGGTGCTGATTAATAAGTCTGCCGGGCTGTTGCGCCCTTCGCTGACCAAGCGGCTGATCAGCTCATCGGGTTTACCGGTGATCAGATTAACTTTAATACCGGTATCACGGCTAAAGTTATCCAGCAACGGCTTTATCAATTCTTCCTGGCGGGCAGAGTAAATATTAACTTCACTGGCAAACACTGCGCCAGCGCTTAATAAGGCACTGCTCAGGGCGGCTATCACTAATAAGATTGGTTTAATTCGCATCAGAACCTACTCCAGCTTCAGGGGTAACATGCAGGGCTGCTATCTAACCACAAACGCGAATTATTCTCAATACGTTTGCGATCTATATTTGAAAAAATTACTCAGCCCCTGCCCCCAGTTGCTGCAGGCTTTGCGCCAGACTGGCAGCAGACAATTCGCCCATATGGCTTTGCAGCAACTGACCATCGGCGCCAAAATACAGGGTTACCGGTAAACCATGTGCGCCAAGCTGGGTAGCCAGCTGGCCTTGCCTGTCCAGCAACACATGCTGGAACGCCAAACCGGCTTGCTGTAAATACTGCTGTACCAGCTCCGGATGTTCACGCTGATTCAGCAACACAAAGCGCACAGCAGGGTATTGCTGCTCAGCTTGCTGCAATACTGGCATTTCGCGCCGGCAAGGCGGGCACCAGGTAGCCCATAAATTTACCACTGTTAACTGGCCACGGCCCAACTCGGCCAGATTAACACTGTCGCCATTGAGCTGCTGAAGTGTCAACTCAGGCAACATAGCTTGTTGGCGGCCGACATAAATCACAGAACTAAAAGCGCCAAACAACATGGTTACTGTTAATACTCCAGCCAGCAGTGCCTGGCGTTGCTGGCGGCGGCGCCACAGTAACCAGCATAAAATGCATACTGCCGCCAGCAGGCTGGCGCTAAGATCAAAACCACGATCCCGAATATCCAGCATCTGCCAGAGCGAATCATAACTGCCGGCAAAGCGCGCCACAAATACCAACCGGCCAAACAGCAGGCTACCCAGTAATATACTTAACAGTGGATCAGTAACCGATACTTTGTATTTACGCCCCACCAAGGCCGCCACCAGCAACCCCATTAACACACTGATCAGCAGTAATAACGGTGTGATTGGTAATGCAAGCGGGCCAACAGTTACAGCAGTCATAGTAATTCCAATATTTTATCCAGCCAGCATTATGCATTGATTGCCGTTGTCATTGCCAACATCAGTTGGCTGGCAAACAGCAGCAGCTACTGGTAGCTTAGCGAATTACTCTACTGTTAGTCTTTGATTGTGCACTGAAAAATCCGGAATTTCACGCTGATAATCCTGCTGATATAAACTGGAGTGAATAATAAAGTCCGCCGTGGCGCGATTACAGGCCACCGGAATATTCCACACCACGGCTAAGCGGATTAGCGCTTTAACATCAGGGTCATGCGGCTGGGATGATAGCGGGTCCCAGAAAAAAATCAGCCAGTCTATTTTTTGCTCGGCGATTAAGGCACCAATTTGCTGATCGCCCCCCAGCGGGCCGCTGGCCATACACTGCACCGGCTGCTGCAAGGCATCGCTAATCAGTTTACCGGTGGTGCCGGTCGCAATGAGGTTCTTGTCGGCAAAAAATTGTTTATGCTTGCCAATCCATTCTAACAAGGTGGCTTTTTTGCCATCGTGGGCCACCAAGGCAATCGTTTTCATAATCGGTCTCTTTATCTGTAAGTGTGTTTCTCTGGAAAAAGATATTTGAAGCCAGCATAGAATACCAGTCCTTTTATGTTACCACCCGGGGGACATGATGTAATTCTTGCCATCGACTGCTCTGGCACAATATCGCCTTTGCTCAATACAGGCGAAATCCGCCCGGCAAGCTATGCTTAAATTATGAACAGTTAAGGCAATAAAATAATGTTGCGTCTCGCCCTGATAATGCTCTTCATCATGCTGATGCCAGCTCCGGCCTCGGCGTCTTCCGTGGTTAACGTGCTCAGGGTGGAAGGCGCTATCGGTCCGGGGATCAGCGACTACCTGACACGGGCGATCGACAGTAGCAACGCCCAACAACCACAACCAAGCCTTATTCTGATCACGCTGGATACCCCAGGCGGCCTGGCCGCCAGTGTCAGGGATATTAATCAGGCGATACTGGCCTCGCCCATTCCGGTGGCCTGCCTGGTTTATCCTCAGGGCGCACGGGCAGCCAGCGCAGGCACTTACCTGCTCTATGCCTGCCATATCGCTGCCATGGCCAGCGCTACCAGCCTGGGGGCCGCTACGCCGGTGCCAATAGCCGGGCCAGCGCAAGCGCCTAGCGATGCTGACAAACCACAAGGGCCAGCTGCCATGGAAAAAAAGGTATTAAATGATTCTGTGGCCTATATCCGCAGCCTGGCACAACTCAGGCATCGCAACGCCGAGTGGGCAGAGCAAGCAGTGCGGGAGGCCGCCACCCTGACTGCCAGCGAAGCACTGGCGCAACAAGTGATCGATTTTATCGCCGATACGCCCCATGCCTTAGTAGCCCGGCTGGATGGCTATGTATTGCCCTTTGCCCCTGGTCAAGGACCGCTGGTACTGGAAAATGCACAGCTGGTAGACCAGAGCCCGGATTGGCGCACCCGTTTTATCACCACAATAACCGACCCCAACGTCGCCTATATCCTGATGCTGCTGGGCATTTACGGCCTGTTACTGGAGTTCTACAGCCCTGGTATCGGGGTTGCTGGAGTAGTGGGAGCCATTTGCCTGCTGCTGGCGCTGTTTGCTTTTCAGCTGCTGCCGGTTAACTACGCCGGGTTCGGCTTGCTGTTGCTCGGTATTGGCCTGTTACTGGCAGAGTCCCTGCTGCCCAGCTTCGGTATTCTCGGCTTCGGTGGGCTGGTGGCTTTTGTACTCGGCTCAATATTTTTACTCGACAGCGATCTGGAAGCATTTCAAATTGCCTGGCCGGTACTACTGTCTGTCACGCTGTTTTCCAGCGCCTTTTTGGTGCTGATGCTAGGCTATATCTGGCGCAAGCGAAAAATGGCAACAGTATCTGGCATCGAGGCAATAATTGGCGCCCAGGCCGAGGTGCTGGATGGCTTTCCCGGCACCGGCCGGGTGCTGCTACAGGGCGAATGCTGGCAAGCCAGATGCGCAATGCCGCTGCAGCCGGGGCAAACGGCCAGGGTGACGGCGCTGGACGGCCTGGTACTGCAATTGGCTAGTGAGAAGGAACAAACTGATGAATGAATTAATGCAATTGAATCTGTCGCTAAGCGCCCTGCTACTGCTGCTGTTCGCCTTACTGATTAGCATGTTTCGCATTTTGCGCGAGTACGAACGTGGGGTGATCTTTCTGCTCGGCCGCTTCTACAAGGTAAAGGGGCCAGGCCTTATCATCGTGATCCCGGTGCTCCAGCAGATGGTAAAAGTGGATTTACGCACCGTGGTGATGGACGTGCCGTCACAGGATGTGATCAGCCGGGACAACGTCTCGGTACGAGTGAATGCG
Organism: Arsukibacterium ikkense; assembly: GCF_000987775.1. GTDB lineage: Bacteria > Pseudomonadota > Gammaproteobacteria > Enterobacterales > Alteromonadaceae > Alishewanella > Alishewanella ikkense. Next base: position 81,924 of record NZ_LAHO01000004.1, on the reverse strand, counting down.
GTGCTTTATTTCCGGGTGATCGATCCGCAGAAAGCCATTATCAATGTGGAAGATTATCTCGCGGCTACCAGCCAGTTGGCTCAGACCACGCTGCGTTCCGTGCTGGGGCAGCACGAACTGGACGAGATGCTGGCACAGCGGGATATGCTCAATGCCGATATTCAGCGTATTTTGGATGCCCATACCGACAGCTGGGGAATTAAGGTGGCCAATGTGGAAATCAAGCACGTAGATATCAACGAAAGCATGATCCGCGCCATTGCCCGCCAGGCAGAGGCGGAACGTGAACGCCGGGCCAAGGTGATCCACGCTCAGGGCGAGATGGAGGCAGCTACCAAGCTGGTGGAAGCGGCGCAAATCCTGGGCCAGGAATCTAACGCCATACTGCTGCGTTACCTGCAAACCCTGACTGAAGTCGCAGGCGAGAAAAGCTCAACCATTGTTTTCCCGCTGCCGCTGGAATTGCTGAGCGGGCTGAGCGAGCGCTCTGGTATAGCCAAAGCAAAACCGGAGGGCTAAGCCTGTTGACTACTATTGCTGGATTCCCCGGGAACGAAACTTAACAATCCGTTCCTGAACGAGCAAAGTATGCTGGCGCAAGTTCACCATTTATCAGCTAAAAAAAAGCCCCGACAAGCGGGGCAAAACAACCAAGGTCCACGTATAACATCATTATTGGTCTGGCATTAACCGGAGCACTGCACACCGTTAATCACCATAAACCACATCATTCTTTAAAGGCGTTAGTTCGCCTCAACAATTCGTTTCATTGCAGTCATGTAACCACGTAACTTTTTACCCACCACTTCAACCGGGTGCTGACGAATAGCCTCATTTACTGCAATCAGTTTTAAGTTATCCACACTACTCTGGCCTGGGTTTACGCCTTTACCGATATACTCACTGCTTAAGCTGTTAACCTTGTCGCGTAGCAGCGGCACTGCAGCATGGGCGAAAAGGTAGTTACCGTATTCAGCGGTGTCGGAAATGACCACGTTCATCTCATACAAGCGCTTGCGGGCGATAGTATTGGCAATCAGCGGTGTTTCATGTAACGACTCATAGTACGCCGACTCGGCAATAATGCCGGCATCAACCATGGTTTCAAACGCCAGCTCTACCCCGGCTTTTACCATCGCCACCAGCAAAATGCCGCGGTCGAAATATTCCTGCTCGGCAATTTTTTCAGCCGACACCGGCGCTTGTTCAAAGCCACTGTCGCGAGTTTGCTCACGCCAGCTCAGCAGGTTTTTATCATCATTAGCCCAGTCGGCCATCATGGTACGCGAGAACTCACCACTGATAATATCGTCCATATGCTTTTCAAATAATGGCCGCAGCGTCACTTTCAATTCTTCTGCTAAATCATAGGCTTTCAGCTTGGCCGGATTACTCAGGCGGTCCATCATATTAGTAATGCCACCGTGCTTCAGCGCTTCGGTTACCGTTTCCCAGCCATACTGAATTAACTTGGCGGCATAGCCAGCTTCAGCGCCCTCAGCTACCAGCTTGTCAAACGCCAGCATAGCGCCGGTTTGCAACATACCGCACAGGATGGTTTGCTCGCCCATTAGATCTGATTTTACTTCAGCAATAAAAGACGACTGTAATACCCCGGCCCGGTCGCCGCCGGTCGCCGCGGCATAAGCTTTGGCAATTGCTAAGCCCTGGCCCTTAGGGTCATTTTCCGGGTGCACGGCAATTAATGTTGGCACGCCAAAGCCGCGTTTATATTCTTCCCGCACCTCGGTACCGGGGCACTTCGGTGCCACCATCACTACCGTGATATCCGACCGGATCTGTTTACCTTCTTCGACTATATTAAAACCATGCGAATAGGCTAAGGTGGCACCTTGCTTCATCAAGGGCATTACTGCGTCAACCACGCTGCTATGCTGTTTATCCGGGGTCAGGTTTAACACCAAATCAGCCTGTGGAATTAACTGCTGGTAAGTACCAACGGTAAAACCATTGCTGCTGGCTTTCTGGTAAGAAGCCCGCTGTTCACTGATAGCTTCTTCACGCAAGGCATAACTGATATTTAAGCCCGAGTCGCGCATATTCAGGCCCTGGTTTAAACCCTGGGCGCCGCAGCCAACGATTACAATGTTCCAGTCTTTAATAAAATTACAGCCGTCGCTGAATTCGCTTTTGTTCATAAAGCGACACTGACCCAGCTGTTTTAACTGCTGGCGTAAACTTAAGGTATTAAAATAATTGCTCATACTATTTCTCAAAATTCAGTTTAACGGATAAGCCTGGCTTACCTTACGCATCCCTAGCTTACCCATGATAGTCGGGTGCGATGACTGTATAATGACAGTATCGGGTCAGCAGAGTGCGTTAATAAGCTAATGGTAGCCGCTGCAATTCATTGCGTGAAGTGATATATTTACAACTCTGTATTTCATATTATGCAATCAAGGCAGGCCATGGACATTCGTAGTGCACAATTGTTCTTACATTTAGCCTCCAGTTTAAATTTTGCCAAAACCAGTGAGCAAATGTATGTCAGCCCTTCTACTCTGACCCGGGTGATCCAGCGGCTGGAAGACGAATTAGGCACTATGCTGTTTGAGCGGGATAAAAGATCGGTACGCTTAACCAAAGCCGGTGAACGGGTACAGCGCTTTGTGCGCTTGTGGTTAGATGAATGGCATCAGCTACAGCTTGATCTGCAATTGGCCAGCGTCGAGCTAGCCGGCGAAATCCGTTTGTTTTGTACTGTTACCGCCAGCTACAGCCATTTACCAGCAATACTGGATAAGTTCCGGTTGCAATGCCCAAAAGCAGAGATCAAGCTGACCACTGGCGATGCCGCCATGGCCTTTGAGAAAATTAAAGCCGGTGAAGTGGATATTGCGCTGGCAGCCTACCCGGCACAGTTACCCGCCAACATGATTTTTCAACGTATTGCTCAACTGCCAGTATGGCTGATTGCGCCGGTGATCCCTTGTAAAGTGAACGATTTGCTGAGCTCGGTGCCGATAAACTGGCATAACATTCCGCTGGTACAATCTGACCATGGCCCGGCCCGCTCCCGCTCAGATCAATGGCTGGCTGATAGTAACATTACCCCCAAGGTGGCGGTTAAAGTAGATGGCCACGAGGCCATGGTATCAATGGTAGCGTTGGGCAGCGGAGTGGCAGTAGTGCCTGAACCGGTTATTGCCCACAGTCCGGTGCGCGACAGGGTACGTATTCTCGATATCAGCTATCAGTTTCAGCCATTTGAGCTGGGGGTTTGCATGCTGAGCAAAAAATTAGAACAACCGTTGCTACAAGCTTTCTGGCAGTTGGCAGCAAACAAAAATAAAGCTGCCAATGGCAGCTCTATTTAACATCTGACTTTACCGGTTTATTTAACAACCTTTAAATGGCTGCCTTTTTTCGGTTTTGGTGGCTCTGGCGTATCGTCATCGTCAAAGGGTTCTGCAAATAACTCGGCATCGTCCTCTTCTTCTTCCAGAGTAAACACCGTACCTGCACCATTTTCTTTGGCATAAATGGCTAACACGGCTTTCACCGGAATGTACAATGCAAACGGCTGCCCACCAAAACGCGCACTAAAAGTAATGGCGTCATTACCTAACTGCATATTACCCACCGCAGAAGGCAGCACATTCAACACTATCTGGCCATTTTGCACAAACTGCTGCGGCACTTTTACCTGCGGATAGCTGGCATCTACCACCAAATACGGTGTACAGTCGTTATCAACTATCCATTCGTAAAACGCCCGCACTAAATACGGGCGATTTGGTGACATTGCCGCCATTACAAGCGCATCCCGCGCCGGATTTCCCGCTCGGCTTCAGTCAGTGATGCCTGAAATGCATCGCGTTCGAAAATACGGGCCATATAGTTTTTCAGTTCCTTGCTGCCAGCGCCTTGAAATTCAATGCCCAGGGCAGGTAGACGCCACATCAGTGCCGCCATATAACAATCAACCAGGCCAAATTCTTCGCTCATAAAAAACGGCGTTTCATTAAACAATGGTGCCAGTGATACCAAGCCTTCTTTTAACTCCTGCCGGGCATTGTCAGCATCATCGGCATTGTTAAGCACCTTTTCCGCCAGGCTATACCAGTCGTTTTTAATCCGGTACATCATTAACCTGGCCTGGCCACGGGCTACCGGGTACACCGGCATTAAGGGCGGATGCGGAAAACGCTCATCCAGATATTCCATAATGATATCGGCCTGATATAGGGCCAGTTCACGGTCAAGTAAGGTCGGTAAGCTGCCGTACGGGTTAACTTCGTACAAGTCTTCTGGCAGATTATCCTGAGCTACCTGAAGGATATCCACAGTTACGCCTTTTTCGGCAAGGACAATACGCACCTGGTGGCTGTACATATCATCAATGGCTGTGAACAGGGTCATCACAGGGCGTTTATTGGCAATGATCGCCATTTATTCCTCCGGTAAAATAAAAAACAGCAAAGGGGCGCTAAGGCCCCTGGTATCTCAATACTAGTTAAATCAACTAATTAGTGAACATCTTTCCAGTATTCTTTCTTCAGAAAATAAGCCAGCACAAAGAAGATTAACAGGAATATCATGACCTTGTAGCCCAGAGCGCGGGCTTCCAGCCTGGTTGGCTCACCCACATATACCATGTAGTTTACCAGATCTAGCACAGCACGATCATATTCTTCTGCACTTAACTCGCCACTGCCATCGGTTTTAAAACCAACGTACACCTGCTTTGGCTGACCATCGACCAGACGAGTTTCGTAGGCCTTGTAAGGTACACCCTGTAATTCTTGCAATACGTGGGGCATACCTACCAGTGGGAATACGTCATTATTCACACCAAATGGCCGGCTGTCGTCAGCATAAAATGCGCGCAAATAGGTATACAACCAGTTCGCACCACGCACCCGTGCTACGTTAGTTAAATCAGGAGGGGTGGCACCAAACCATTTTTCACCGTCTTTTGCCGACATATTATTGGTAATATGGTCACCCACTTTCTCACCGGTGAACATCAGATGCTCCATCCCCAGCTCTTCCGGAATATCCAGATCAGCAAAAGTACGGGAATAGCGCTGATACTGCATCTGGTGACATCCCAGACAATAGTTCTGGAACAGCCGGGCACCATTTTGCAACGATGCCTTATCCGTTAAGTCAATCGGTGCTTTATCCAATGGAATATTTGAGCCCGCTGCCATGGCCAGTGAAGAAGCTAATAATGCAACAGCAGACAATAACGTTTTCATCATTAGGTAACCCTCACTGGTAATGGCTTGGTATTTTCATTTTTACTGTAGAAAAACAACAGCACGAAGAAACCAAAGTAAGTAAACGAGAAGATCTGGGCCAATAAGGTGTACAGGCCTTCAGCAGGCAGCACCCCTAACACACCCAGTGCCACAAAGCTGACACAAAAGTTAATCAGGTTCACTCTGTGTATGCCGCTGCGATAGCGCACTGAACGTACTTTGCCGCGATCTAGCCAAGGCAGTAACGCCAACGCCACAATAGCTGCAAACATGGCTACCGCCCCCATAAACGGGTGTGGAATGGCCCGCAAAATCGCGTAAAACGGGGTAAAGTACCAAACCGGTGCAATGTGATCAGGCGTTTTCAACGGGTTCGCTGCTTCAAAGTTTGGTGGCTCCAGGAAGTAACCACCGCCTTCTGGGAAGAAGAAAATAACCCAGGCAAAAATTAGCAGGAAGCCTGCCACACCCACTAAGTCTTTCACGGTGTAATAAGGGTGGAATGGAATAGCATCCACAATCACTTTCTTGCCACCACGGGTGAAATACTGGTGAAAGGTAAATTTCTTATCGGCTTCAGTCAGCTCAACAGTGCCGTCATTATCTTTTTTAATGTCGATACCGTCCGGGTTATTTGAGCCCACTTCATGCAGTGCCATAATGTGTAAGAACACCAGAATAACCAGCACTAATGGCAAGGCAATAACATGCAAAGCAAAGAACCGGTTCAGGGTGGCACCGGAAATGACGTAGTCACCACGGATCCACAGGGTTAAGTCTTCGCCGATAAACGGAATAGTGCCGAAGATACCGATAATAACCTGCGCGCCCCAGAATGACATCTGGCCCCAGGGCAATAAATACCCCATAAAGGCTTCAGCCATCAGCACCAGGAAGATCAACATGCCAAAAATCCACAGCAATTCGCGTGGTTTCTGGTAAGAGCCGTACATCATGCCGCGCAGCATATGCAAATACACCACCACAAAGAACGCCGACGCGCCGGTAGAGTGCATATAACGCAACAACCAGCCATAATCAACGTCACGCATAATGTATTCAATAGAAGCAAAAGCGCCTTCAGCAGACGGCTCGTAATTCATGGTTAACCAGATACCAGTGACAATCTGGTTTACCAGGACCAACATGGCCAGCGAACCAAAAAAGTACCAGAAGTTAAAGTTTTTAGGCGCCGGATACTGCATCACATGCAGGTTCATCTTATCCATAAAGGGTAAGCGGTATTCAATCCAGCTCATCAGATTTTTAAACATCAGACAACCCCCTCATCTTCACCAATTATTATGGTGTTGTCGTCGATGAACATATGTGGTGGCACCACCAGGTTAGTTGGTGCCGGCACGGCTTGAAATACCCGGCCAGCCATATCGAATTTAGAACCATGACATGGACAGAAGAAACCTGCACGGATGCCTTCTACCTGAGCAGAGAAATCATTAGGCAGATAAGTTGGCGAACAGCCCAGGTGAGTACAAATACCCACCGCAATAAAAATCTCAGGCTTGATAGAGCGATGCCGGTTCTGGGCATAAGCCGGCTGTTGTGGCACATCTGACGCCGGATCGCGCAAATTTTGCTCCACCAGCTCCAGTTGCTGCAGGGTTTCAGCGGTGCGTTTTACTATCCATACCGGTTTTCCCCGCCACTCTACCCGGATTAACTGCCCTGGTTCGAGTTTGCTTATGTCCGCAGTAACTGCAGCACCGGCTTGCTTAGCCCGCTCACTCGGATTCCAGGAGGCAATAAAGGGCACAGCCACTCCAACAGCACCCACGCCTCCCACTACTGAGGTAGCAATGGTAAGGAAGCGGCGGCGACCATGATCTACAGGCGCATTGCTCATCCACTCATCTCCACATTAACGCTTAACTAAAACAAATTTAAGCGGCTGAATTCCAGCAATTATTATAAATTTAAAAAATAACGCCGATCATAATGAAAACCCCTGCTTTACACAAGGTTTAAGGTTAGCTGAATAGCTAATATATCGGGATCTAACCCCTTTAAACAGCAACAAAGCGTTACAGTTCAGGGCTTGCAGGCTTATGCTATTCTAAAAACTGTCGTTATAAAAAAACCCGGCATATAAGCCGGGTTTTTGGTACCAGAAGCGAATTAACGCTTTGAGTACTGTGGACGTTTACGTGCTTTACGCAGACCCACTTTCTTACGTTCAACTTTACGTGCATCACGCGTTACAAAGCCTGCTTTACGCAGTGCCGGACGCAGTGACTCGTCAAACTCCATCAGTGCACGGGTAATACCGTGACGGATAGCGCCGGCCTGGCCGCTGATACCACCACCTTTAACAGTGATGTACAGGTCGAACTTCTCAACCATATCAACCAGCTCTAAAGGCTGCTTCACTATCATACAGGCAGTTTCGCGGCCGAAGTACTCGGTCAGAGCGCGCTGATTGATAACGATGTTACCTGAACCTGCTTTTAAGAAGACGCGGGCCGTTGAGCTTTTACGACGACCAGTTCCGTAGTATTGATTCTGTGCCATGTTATGCTCCGATTAAATATCTAAAATTTGCGGTTGCTGAGCAGTATGTTGATGCTCTGCACCAGCGTAAACTTTTAACTTACGGAACATAGCGCGGCCTAATGGGCCTTTTGGCAACATACCTTTAATGGCAGTTTCCAGAACCATTTCAGGTTTTTTCGCGATCAGCTTCTCGAAGCTGATTTCCTTGATACCGCCTGGGAAACCAGTATGCGAGTAGTACATTTTATTTTTCGCTTTGTTACCAGTAACAGTGACTTTCTCAGCATTAATCACGATGATGTAATCACCGGTGTCAACATGAGGAGTGTACTCTGGCTTATGCTTGCCACGTAAGCGAGCAGCGATTTGTGTTGCGATACGACCCAGTGTTTTACCGTTTGCATCAACAACGTACCAGTCGCGTTCTACGCTTTCTGGCTTTGCAGTAAAAGTTTTCATCTAAACCTATTCCAAATAAACTTAAGTTACACCTAACATTGCGCAGGGCTGTTGCTAACAATGTCGTAATCGTACCCCTTCGAGTACAAAAACTACCGGGCTAACGGCAGTATGAGGCTGTAACGTAGGCCGGGCGCGGATTATATATTAAACAATTACAAAGATCAGCCCTGATAGTAAAAAAATATCATAAATGTTGCCGTTAGCCACCACTAGCTAGGGTAAATGGGGCGAGGCCAGGTAATCACGTGACTGCATTTCCTGCAGCCGGCTAATGCAACGTTTAAACTCAAAATCGAGCAATCCCCCGGTATACAGCTGCTCCAAAGCCACTTCTGCTGACATAATCAACTTGACCTGACGCTCATAAAACTCATCCACTAAGGCAATAAAGCGCCGGCTAACGTCATCATTATGCCGTCCCATCGGCTTGACCCCAGCCAGCAGCACCGTATGGTAACAACGGCTCAGTTCCATATAGTCATATTGACTGCGGGCACTTTCGCAAAGGGTATTAAATGTAAACCAGACAATACCGTCAGCTTCTGCCTCCGCAGTTAGTTTACGATTCGCCACTTCAATTTCACACTGCGCCTGCCGAGGCTCTACCGACAGCGCAGTAAAATACTGTTGCAAATTTTGCTCAGCTTGCTGGTCTAACGGGTAATGATAAATTTCAGCCTGCTCTAAGGTACGCAAACGGTAGTCAATACCGCTGTCGACATTAATAATCTGACAATGTTGTTTAATCAGGCTGATCGCCGGTAAAAAGCGGGCCCGCTGCAAACCATTGCGATATAAACCATCAGGTTCAATGTTCGAGGTAGCGACCAGGGTAATACCCCGGGCAAATAATTCTTGCATCAGCGTGCCCAGAATCATCGCGTCGGTAATGTCCGACACAAAGAACTCATCAAAACACAGAATATCCGTTTGTTGCTTAAAATTATCCGCCACCTGCTGCAACGGGTTTTTAACGCCTTGCAGCTGTTGCAGATCTTCATGCACCCGGTGCATAAAGCGGTGAAAATGAATGCGCAGTTTGCGTGTCGTTGGCAAACACTCATAAAAGGTATCAACCAGATAGGTTTTGCCCCGGCCTACGCCGCCCCAAAAATACAAGCCGGTAACCGGCTTAACCGGCCTGGGGCCAGCGATAAGTTTCTGCCACCACGACTGGCGCTGAGGCAACTGCAACACAACATCGTCGTAAAGCCGTTGTAATTGATTAACGGCATGTTCCTGGGCCGTATCGTGGTGAAAATCGGTCCGGGTTAGGTCTTGCTGATATTTTTCTGCTGGCGTCATGGGCTCTGGCTGGAAACTTTGTTGGTTTAGCTGACAAAACAGGCAATAATAATAACATGCCTTACCACTCAAGCTAAGAAGTTAAGGTACACTGGTAGCAGAATTTACTATTGAGGAGTTGATATGGATCTCACGTTCGCCCTGGCGGGCCTGGCAGTTGGTTTAATCGTGGGCGCAATTCTGGCCAGATTATACAGTTTAAAACAGTTTAACAGCCATAAACTGCAGCAAGAGCTGGATGCCAGCCGGCAGCAGCTAAGCCAATATCGACAGGATGTATCACAGCATCTGGATGTCACTAATCAACTTATGACCCAATTGCAGGATAATTATGCGCGTATTGCCCGCCATGTACAGCAATCCAAAATGCAGCTGGTAGAGCAACCTCCTACTGCAAAAAATTCTGATTTAAATTACTTGTCAACCGACACGGCAGCCCATATTAAACAATCGTTACATCAGATTGATGAAAAACGCCGGGTATATTCAGCGGTTGATGAGCAACCACGTGACTACTCAGGCGAAGCAAGCGGTCTGATTAAAGAGCGAAAAGTCAGCAACCCGGAGTAATACTTCGTTACACAACGCTTATATTAAACGCTGAACTTTTTCTCTGCCATAACGTTCTTAGTCGCATGTTTGTAGAGGAGACTATTACGCGATGAAGATGAAATTGTCTGTGTTACATGCTGCTGTGCTGGCAGCAACTTTGGCAGTTCCGGCCGGCTCCGTGCAGGCCGCCTTACCTTTTTTAACTGCCGATAACCAGGAAATGCCCACGCTGGCACCTATGCTGGAAAAAGCCACGCCTGCGGTAGTGCATATTTCGGTAGAAGGCAGCCGCGAAGTGCGCCAGCGGGTACCGGATGCGTTCCGCCACTTTTTCGGCCAGCGCGGCCAGGGCGAACTGCGTCAGGAACGGCCGTTCAGCGGCCTGGGCTCCGGGGTGATTATTGATGCCGCTAAAGGCTACGTCGTCACCAACAACCATGTGATCCAGGACGCCGATAAAATTCAGATAAAACTGAAAGACGGCCGCAGCTTTAGTGCCAAGAAACTGGGCGCAGATCCGCAAAGCGATATTGCCCTGCTGCAGATTGAAGCAAAAAATCTGGTGCAAATTCCACTGGCCGACTCCGACAAGCTGCGGGTTGGCGATTACGCTATCGCCATCGGTAATCCTTTTGGCCTGGAACAAACTGTCACCTCAGGCATTGTCAGCTCGCTTGGGCGCAGCGGCCTGAATATGGATGGTTTTGAAGACTTTATTCAAACCGATGCCGCCATCAACAGCGGTAACTCCGGCGGTGCCCTGGTCAATCTGCGCGGTGAATTGATTGGTATCAATACCGCCATCCTTGGCCCTAATGGCGGCAATGTCGGCATCGGCTTTTCCATCCCGTCCAACATGATGAAAAATCTGGTTGATCAAATCATTGAGCATGGTGAAATTCGCCGTGGCAGCCTGGGCGTGCGTGGTAATGATGTTAATTCAGAACTGACTGAAGCATTAAACTTAAACGTCAGCCGCGGTGCTTTTATTAATGAAGTACTGCCAGACACTGCCGCGGCAAAAGCCGGCTTAAAAGCCGGTGATGTCATTATCAGCATGAATGGCAACCGCGTTCACAGTTTTAATGAGCTAAGAGCCAGAATTGCCACCCTGGGTGCCGGGCGCAAGGCTGAACTGGGTATTTTACGGGATGGCAAAGAACGGAAAGTAACGGTAACGCTACAAGAGCTGGCCAGTAGCCAGGTTGCGGCCAACCAGTTGCATCCGATGCTACAGGGGGCAACGCTGAATAATAGCAGCAAAGGAGTTGAAATCAGCGAGATTGCCAGCGGCTCTGTAGCCGAACAGGTCGGTTTACGCCAGGGTGATATCATTACCGGTGTTAACCGCCAGCGCGTGGCGAACCTGGCCGAACTAAGACGTATTCTTGACAATCGGCAAGGTGTCGCAGCGCTGTATATCCGCCGCGGCAATGATGATCTTTACATCTTGCTACGTTAATCCCTTTACGCTTAAGCAGTAGCTAAGTGGCTACTGCTTAAGCATAATAAGTGCTATGCTAGCAGCACTTATTGCCAGGTTACCTGACTGCCGTGTTAAAAATTCTTCTATTTATCATTAAAAGTATTGCTTATGGCCTGGCACTGGCACTGGTGATTTTACTGTTTTTTCCTAAGCTAACCGGCATTAGTCTGCCAGCATGGCAGCATGTGGCCGAGCAGTCTGAACCTGCCCCGCTGTCTTATGCCAGAGCTGTACGCAAGGCCGCCCCCGCCGTCGTTAATGTTTATACCCGCAGCCGGGTAATAGATCCGCGCGGCTTACGCCCCCGTTCTATTGAGCGGCAGGAGCTGGGTTCCGGCGTCATTATGAGTGCCAATGGCTACATTCTGACCAACCATCATGTGGTATCCGGCGCTGATCATATTGAAGTTGCTTTGCAGGATGGTCGCTGGCTGGAAGCGGTATTAATTGGCCAGGATGTTATCTCTGACCTGGCAGTACTTTATGTACAGGCAGACAATTTACCGGTGATCCCGCAGAATACCGAGCTGGAACCGCAGGTGGGTGACGTGGTACTGGCTATTGGCAACCCATTAAATTTAGGGCAAACCATTACCCAGGGCATTATCAGTGCCAATGGCAATAATGGCCTTAGTTCGCGCGGTTATATCGATTTTATGCGAATGGATGCCGCCATTAATAAAGGTAATTCCGGCGGCGCGCTGGTTAATACCAATGGCACCCTGGTAGGCATTAACGCCGCCGCCTTTCAGCTGCAAAACCAGGAAATTCAGGGCATTTTCTTTGCCGTACCCTACCAACTGGCCCAGAATATTATGCAAAAGCTGATTAAACATGGCCGGGTAACCCGCAGCCATCTGGGTGTGTCGGGCGATGCAGTGGTTAACGCTGCCGGAGACAGATTAGTGTCCACCGGGCAGAAAATGTATGGTCTGGCCCTGACAGCGATTAACCCTGGCGGCCCGGCTGATGAGGCCGACTTACAGGTTGGCGATGTTATTCTGAAGATCGCAGGCGAGCAGTTTGATGACACGCGCCAGGCACTTAACCTGATTGCCGAAACGGCGCCTGACACTGAGTTGGTGCTGACCATTGATCGCAATGGTCAGATTATTGAAGTACCAACGATTGTCCGCGAGTTACGCCGCGGCTAACCGCCACTTAAACGGCATCTATCCGTTCAATTTTCGCGCCCAGCCCTTGCAGCTTATGCTCAATTTTCTCATAGCCCCGATCAATATGGTAAATACGTTCAACCAGGGTTTCACCTTCAGCCACTAAGCCGGCAATCACCAGGCTGGCAGAGGCTCGCAAATCGGTAGCCATCACCTGCGCAGCCATCAGCTTCGGACTGTGCTGACATACGGCCGTATTACCTTCAAGCCGGATCTTAGCGCCCATGCGTTGCAGCTCAGGCACATGCATAAAGCGATTCTCAAAAATCGTTTCGGTTACCAGACCAACACCCTCGGCCACCACATTCAGCACGGTAAACTGTGCTTGCATATCTGTGGGGAAGCCCGGATGCGGCACCGTTTTCACATCGACAGAACTCAGCTTGCGACCTGTCATGTTAAGACGGATCCAGTCTTTACCGGTAGTCACTTCAGCACCGGCTTCACGTAACTTCTCCAGCACCACTTCCAGTTCTGACGGATCAGCACTGACACAAGTGACATCACCACCGGTCACGGCAGCCGCGACCAGAAAAGTGCCGGTTTCTATCCGATCCGGCAACACCCTATGGCTGCCGCCGTGTAATGCACGCACACCTTCAATCTGAATAGTATCGGTACCAGCACCGCTTATTTTAGCGCCCATCGTATTAAGATAAGCCGCTAAATCAACCACTTCCGGCTCGCGGGCTGCGTTTTCAATGGTGGTTATGCCATCGGCCAGCACCGCTGCCATTAACAGATTTTCGGTGCCGGTGACACTGACCATTTCCATAATGATATGGGCACCTTTCAGGCGGCTGGCACGGGCTTTGATATAGCCATTTTCAACCTGAATTTCCGCGCCCATTTTGCGCAGGCCATCGATATGTAAATTGACCGGACGGGCTCCAATTGCACAGCCCCCAGGCAACGACACTTCGGCTTGGCCAAAGCGGCTTAACAAAGGGCCAAGCGCTAATATAGAGGCGCGCATTGTCTTCACTAATTCATAAGGCGCAAATTGATTGGTTATCTGGCTGGCATCCACCGTGACACTGTTAGTATCGGTAGTCAGCCTGGCGCCAAACAGCTGTAACAGTTGGTATGTGGTTTCAATATCTTTTAATTTCGGCACATTGGTGATAGTGCTGGGCTTTTCAGACAAGATACTGGCGAATAAAATGGGTAAAGCGGCGTTTTTTGCACCTGAGATTATCACCTCACCTTGCAAAGGACCACTGGCAGTAACGCGGAATTGTTGCATATTATGTCTTACATAGGTGGGTTTAAAAGTTTTTCTCTGCGCCATTGTTCCGGCGTAAAGGCCTTGATGCTAACGGCATGAATAGTGCCATCGGCAATTGCATTCATTAGTGGGGCATAAACCAGCTGTTGCTGCTTTACCCGACTCACATCAGCAAAACAGCTGCCAACCGCAGTGACTGCATAATGTGACCCTTCGGCCGTGACATAAACCTCGGTCAACTGCAGCTGGTCGCTTAACAGTTGTTTAATTTGTTCTATCTGCACACTACACCTTAATCTGTTAAAGGTAACAAAGCTGTCACTGCACTCACTTTGGCCAAGGCCAGCAATTGCGTGGGTACTTTGCTAAATTCTACCTGCAGCTGTTGTTTCCGGGCCTGGCCGAGTTGCTGAATTAACCAGGCGAGTCCAGCTGAGTCTACATTGCTTAGGGCAGAGAAATCAAAGATTACCTTACCACTTAGGCTATTTAACAGTTTAAAAGGTGAATAGCGCATTAACGTATCCCGGTTCAGCTCACCACTCAACCGGATTTTGTTGTCCTGACAGGTTATTTCAAGCGACACAGCGCTACTCCGGCACTTTAATAGGTTCTTTGGATTTTTCCACTAATAACTCGGTCACCCTTGCTACCCCTTGCTGGCGGATCAGGTTACTGAGTTCAGCCCGCTTACTGTCTAATAAAGAAATGCCTTCGGCGACCATATCAAACACCAGCCAGTGTTCAGAGCCGCGGTTGCGCCGCAGCTTGAAATCTATAGTGATGTCTGGCTTGCCGGGGTCAATCACCCGGGTTTTAATAGTAATAATACTTTCATTTTCCGGTGGCCGCGCTGGCTGAATAATCACTTTCTGATCAGTGTAGTAAGTCAGCGCACCAGCATAAGATGCCACCATGTAATCCTGAAACGCCACCACAAAATTATCAAACTCTTCCCGTGGCAAATCTCGTAAGTTGACGGTACGGCCAATAACGGTTAGTGCGGCATAACGACTGTCGATATAGGGCACGAGCTCTTCGTTAACGATAAGCCGCAAGTGCTCTTTATTGTCGGCGATAAGCTTTTGATCGTTAGCAATACGCTGGAACGTTTTATCGGCAACCACTTCCATCATCTTAAATGGATCTGTGTATTGCTGCACCGCCTGGCTATCGGTTGCTGTTTCACTGCTTAAAGCGGTAACCGGCACCGCTATGGTTAACATGGCTAGCAGCAAGGCGCTGCTGGATATATTTCTCACGGTTAGTTCCCCCGGTTAAATAAGAATTGACCAATCAGCTCTTCCAGTACTATCGCGGAGCGGGTGTCCTGAATAGAATCGCCATTGGCCAGAATTTCGACGGTTTCATCAATAAAACCAGGTTGCAAACCCAGATACTGCTCACCCAGCAGACCTGAGGTTAAGATAGCGACTGAGCTGGTCTCTGGAAAATTACTGTATTTTTCATTGATTTCCATTTTTACCACAGGCGTGTAATACACCGTATCCAGATCAATTGAAGCGACCCGACCAATCACCACACCACCGACTTTAATCGGCGAACGCACCTTAAGGCCACCAATGTTGTCGAATTTAGCATACAGTACATAACTCTGGCCTGAACCCGTAACCCCGGCATTCGCCACTTTTAACGCCAGCATCAAAAATGCGGCTATTGCCAATACAATAAAGGCACCTACTAAAATTTCAATTTTCCGTGTGGTCATTTTATCCACCAAACATTAATGCAGTTAATATAAAGTCAAAGCCCAATACAGTTAGTGACGCAGTCACCACTGTTTGAGTTGTTGCCCGGCTGATCCCTTCTGAGGTTGGCACAGCGTCATAACCTTTGTGCAGCGCTATCCAGATAACGATGACAGCAAAAACCATACTTTTAATCACGCCATTTACCACATCCTGATATAAATCGACATTGGCCTGCATTGCTGACCAATAACTACCACTATCTACACCAAGCCAGTCGACGCCGATCAGATGACCGCCAAGGATCCCCACCGCCGTAAACACTAATGCCAGCAACGGCATGCTGATCACTCCGGCCCAGAAACGTGGCGCAATAATCCGTCTGAGCGGGTCCACTGCCATCATCTCCATTCCGGACAGTTGCTCGGTGGCTTTCATCAGGCCAATTTCTGCCGTTAACGCACTGCCGGCCCGGCCAGCAAATAACAACGCGGTTACCACCGGGCCTAATTCCCGCAATAAACTCAATGCGACCAATGGCCCCAGCATCCCTTCGGCGCCAAATTTCGACAGCACCGTATAACCTTGTAATGCCAACACCATGCCGATAAACAGGCCAGACACCAGGATAATCAGTAACGACAATACCCCTATCACATAAAGCTGCTTAATCAGTAGCGGAAAGCCTTTGCGAAAATCCGGTTTCCCCACCAAAGCGCCAAATAACATTACACCGGAGCGGCCAAAACCAGCAATGGTATCAATGGTCGCTCGACCCAGGTTTTGCAGTTTAGTTGTAATCACCTGGCAGGCTCCATCAATTCATCCTCATATGGCTCAGCCTTGAAATGAAAAGGCACAGCGCCATCTGCTTCGCCCAATAAAAATTGCTGTACCAGTTCCGATTTGTGCTGGCGTAGCTGTTCAGGCGTGCCATGGCCGATAACCTTTTTCTCTGCTACCAGATAAACGTAATCGGCAATACTCATCACTTCTGTCACATCATGTGAAACCACAACCGACGTTAAACCCAACGCATTATTCAGCTCTTTAATTAAGCGAACAATCACCCCCATCGATATCGGGTCCTGGCCTGCAAAAGGCTCGTCATACAAAATTAATTCCGGGTCCAGCGCAATCGCTCTGGCCAAAGCAGCACGGCGTGCCATGCCTCCCGACAGTTCTGCGGGCATTAAATCACGGGCGCCACGCAAACCTACCGACTCCAGCTTCATTAACACAATGAGTTTTATTAAAGACTCCGGCAGACGGGTATGCTCCCGAATAGGAAAAGCAACATTGTCAAAAACCGACATTTCAGTAAATAAAGCACCGCTTTGAAACAACATGCTCATTTTTTTTCGTGCCTGATACAGTTCGGCGCGAGATAAGGTCGGTATATTCTGGCCATCAAACAATATCTGGCCAGAGTCTGGTTTTAACTGGCCACCGATCAGGCGCAGCAAGGTTGTCTTACCTATACCGCTCGGCCCCATAATCGCGGTCACTTTACCCCGGCGAACCTGCATACACATATCGTCGTAGATCAGCCGCTCGCCGCGGGAAAAACTTAAATGCTGGATATCTACCATAATATCGGACAAATCAGACTCCACCTGAAGGTAACCGCCATTGCGGTATTACCGGCGCTGGTATAAGGCTTGTCAATATACATACAAGTGTGTATGTTTGCAATCCAATACCATCCTGTTAAACGTTGGTTTATTGTAAAGCTATTGCCGTGCAAAGTCGTTACAAAAAATCGTAACAAAGTGTGCGATAAAATCGAACACCGCTGAGCCCGCAGGTTTTTTTGCAATTGCCGGCAATAACACGGAAAATACCTCAATCTCTATCAGTCAATTACAGGACTCTTGCGTGTCACCACTCCTTGTCGCTATTTTCTTCGTTGTTGTTGGCCTGGTGCTGCTGATCTGGAGTGCAGATCGTTTTGTGTTCGGCGCCTCTTCTATCGCCCGAAACAGCGGTATTTCACCTATGGTCATCGGTCTGACCATTGTGGCAATGGGTTCGTCAGCACCAGAAATGCTGGTATCCGCTACAGCGGCCTGGCAAGGTAAGCTAGATACCTCGGTTGGTAATGCCATTGGCTCTAATATCACCAATATTTTGCTGGTAATTGGTGTGGCAGCGTTGTTGAAGCCGATAGCGGTTTCATCCCTGACCCTGCGCCGCGAATTCCCACTGCTGCTGATTTGCACCTTGTTTGGATACTACTTGTTGTCTGATGACTTATTAACCCGCACTGAGGGCATTTTGCTGCTGCTGGCTTTTGTCAGTTTTCTGGTATTGCTGGTGTACTGGGGTAAACATGCCAGCCCGGACGACCCGCTGATCGCTGAAATAGACACAGAAATGCCCGTGGTAAAAATTTCTACCGTTAAGGCCATAGTGTGGGTAGTAATAGGGTTATTGCTGTTGCTGGCCAGTTCGCAATTGTTGGTTCAGGGTGCAGTCACCATTGCCCGTTACGCTGGCATTAGTGATTTAGTAATTGGCCTGACCATCATTGCCATTGGCACCAGCTTACCTGAACTGGCGGCCAGTATCATTGGCATTTTAAAGGGCGAGGACGATTTAGCCCTTGGTAATATCATAGGCTCTAATATTTTTAACATCCTGGCGGTACTGGGATTAGGCGCGGTAATTGGCCCCGGGGTTATTGACGCTAATGCCGGCAGTCGTGACAGCTATGTAATGATAGCAGCCACAGTAGCAATGCTGTTGATGTCAGTACGTTTTACCCGAATGCAACGAATTAACCGGGTAGAGGGTGCTATACTGCTGGCAAGTTTTGTAGGCTATCAGTACCTGCTGTTCTCTTATATTGCATAATGTGTTCAAACGATGATAACTACCATGACTAATACTTTTTGCTCCAGAGCACTGGAGGTTTTACAGATTGAAGCGGAAGCTGTGCGCCAGCTGGCACAATATATCAACGCCGACTTTGAACGGGCCTGTCAGCTGTTGTTTCACAGCACAGGTAAAGTGATCGTCATGGGGATGGGCAAGTCAGGGCATATCGCTAACAAAATTTCGGCGACCTTAGCGTCTACCGGCACACCGGCTTTTTTTGTTCATCCTGCAGAAGCCAGCCATGGTGATTTGGGCATGTTAACCTCTGGCGACATTGTGCTGGCCATTTCAAACTCGGGTGAAACCGCAGAAATTCTAACCATTCTACCGGTCATTAAGCGTCTGGGTATCACCCTGATTAGCATGACGGGCAATCCTGACTCTACCCTGGCCAAGCTATCAGATGTCCATTTGTGTGTCAGGGTTGAACAAGAGGCCTGCCCATTAGGCCTGGCGCCAACAGCCAGTACTACTGCAACCTTAGCCATGGGAGATGCACTGGCGGTAGCGCTGCTTGATGCCCGCGGCTTTACGGCAAACGATTTTGCCCTGTCGCACCCCGGTGGCAGTCTGGGTCGTAAATTGTTGCTGCGCCTCAGTGATGTCATGCATAAAAACGCACAAGTGCCTGTGGTGCAGCGTCAGGCCACCATTAAAGAGGCGTTATTGGAAATCTCAGAAAAAGGTCTGGGCATGACCGCAATAGTTAATCCTGATCGCAGTCTTGCCGGTATTTTCACTGACGGTGATTTACGTCGCATCCTTGATTTACGACTGGATATTCACAGTACTTCCATTGAACAAGTCATGACAACCCCCTGCACCACGGCCACGGCAGACATGCTGGCGGGCGAAGCACTGAAAATTATGCAACAGAAGAAAATCAATGGTTTGTTGATTGTCGATGCCGGTAATATTCCGGTAGGCGCAATGAATATGCACGATTTACTGCGCGCAGGGGTACTTTAGCATGTCACTTTTCGACACCCTCTATCAGGCGGTCAACGCTGACATTATGGCGCGGGCCAGCAAGATAAAACTACTGATCTGCGATATTGACGGCGTATTTTCCGATGGCCGGATTTATCTGGGTAACGATGGTGAAGAACTCAAAGCATTTCATACCCGCGACGGCTATGGCATCAAAGCACTGCGCCACGCCGGTATTGAAGTAGCGGTAATTACCGGCCGTACGTCCACTATTGTTGAGCAGCGAATGCGCTCGTTAACTGTGCCTTACATTTATCAGGGCCAGGAAAATAAACTGCCAGCCTTTATCAGCTTGCAACAACAGCTGGCATTAAGTACCGAACAAATTGCTTATATTGGCGATGATTTAGCCGACTGGCAGGTCATGCAACACTGTGGCTTTGCTGTGGCGGTGAAGGATGCGCATCCTTATCTGCGCTTACATGCCAACTATGTGACGTCTTTAGCCGGAGGCTATGGTGCCGTGCGGGAACTGGCCGATTTACTGCTGGTCAGCCAGCAGAAGTTTCAGCAGTTTGATGGCAGCAGCACATGAAAAAAGCCCTCATTCTGCTGGTATTAGCCTTGGTGCTGACCGCAACGTATCTGTGGTTTAATCCAACAGAGCAGGCTGATACTCAATATGCAGATCGCGAACTGTTACCTGATTACATTGCCGAACAGGTAACCCGCACCCTGTACGATGAACAAGGCTATGTAGCAGATCATATTCAGGCAATGCGGCTGGAATTTTTTGAACGTTTAGGGTTCACCCAGTTCGAACAACCCAAATACATCTTGTTTGATGACAACCACCTGCCAGCCTGGGAGGTTACCAGCCAGTTTGGCATCTGGCTGCCTGATGACAAAATTATTCTGGAGCAGCAAGTTCGAATTAATAACGTCAGCGGCAATGAGCTGGTAGACAGGATTGAAACAGACAATCTGGAGCTGTTGCTGCCAAGTAAAATGCTACAAACCTCTGCCGCGGTGCAAATAATTGGTAAGGGTTTTTATATTAATGGTATAGGCTTGCAGGCAGATTTAACTGAACAGAATCTGCGCATCATCAAGCACCTGGAGACGGTATACGCCAATGAACAGAATTAAATTTTTTTTACTGACCGCTCTGCTATCGGCAAACAGTTATGCAAGCAATCCGGATTACAGCCAGCCTATTGCGATTACCTCAGACAATAATGAAACCTCGATCAAAGAAAATATCTCGGTGTACACTCAGAATGTTGAAATTCGCCAGGGCAGCTTAACTATCAAAGCCGATCGTTTAGAAATTAATGCTACTGCAGGTAAAGGCAACGAGGTATTTATCACCACAGGTAATCCCGTTCGCTACAGCCAGCTACTGGATGGCGACATACCGGTAACCGCCAATGCCGCCGAAATTCGTTATGATCTGGCCAGCCGCACCCTAACCTTAAGTGGCAATGCACAACTGAGCCAAAGTGGTAGTCAGGTACAGGCCGCTGTGATCAGATATAATCTCGAGAGCCAGCAAATCAGCGCTGAAAGTGGTGAACAGCAAAAACGGGTAACCACCATTTTCACCCCGGAGAACAAGGAAAACCCATGAAGTTAGTGGTAGCGCATCTGGCCAAAAGCTACAAAGGCCGGCAGGTAGTTAAAGATGTCAGCCTGGAAGTCAATGCCGGCCAGATAGTCGGCCTGCTCGGCCCAAACGGGGCTGGCAAAACCACGACATTTTATATGATAGTGGGCCTGGTGCCCTCTGATAAGGGTCAAATTACCCTGAACGAACAGGATATTACCTTTGATCCCATTCACGCCCGTGCCCGTGCAGGTATTGGCTATTTGCCACAGGAAAGCTCCATATTCCGCAAACTGACCGTTTACGACAACCTGCTGGCCATCTTACAGACCCGTAAAGAGCTAAGCCGCGCTAAACGGGAAGAGTTAGCAGACGATTTGCTGGAAGAGTTTCACATTGGCCATATCAAAAACAGCCTTGGTATGAGCTTGTCAGGGGGTGAACGCCGGCGGGTGGAAATTGCCCGGGCGTTAGCGGCTAACCCGGCGTTTATTCTGCTGGACGAGCCGTTCGCCGGGGTCGACCCCATTTCAGTGCTGGATATAAAAAAGATCATTCAACACTTAGGCCAGCGTGGTATTGGTGTACTGATCACCGACCATAATGTCAGGGAAACGCTGGATGTTTGTGAAATGGCTTACATAGTCAGCCATGGTGAGTTAATTGCTGCAGGTCCACCGCAGGAAGTATTAGTGAATCAGCAGGTTCGGGATGTATACCTTGGCGAGCAATTCAGGCTATAGTTAACAGAAACCATAAACGCCTGCTTCAGGAGAGAAAAAGACGTAAATGAAACCCTCTTTACAACTTCGGCTTGGTCAGCAACTTACAATGACACCCCAATTGCAGCAAGCCATCCGCTTGCTGCAATTGTCTACCATTGAATTGCAGCAGGAAATTCAGGAGGCACTGGATGCCAACCCGCTGTTAGAAAGTGAAGACGAATTTGAAAGCTTCTCTGCCGACCCGGATAGCAGCGACGTCAATGACAACGATACCCGTTCTGCTACCGACGAGAGTAACGACGTTGCTCAGGATAACCTGACTGAAATCGCCGAACGCGACACCAGCGAGTCGATGGCCGAACAAAACCTGCAGGACGACTTGCCGCTGGATAATAACTGGGACGACCTGATTAGCGCCGCACCGGTTAGCGCTGGCTCCCCACCTGATGAAGATATGGCGTTTCAGGGTGAAACCAGCGAAACCCTGCAAGACTATCTGCGCTGGCAAATGCAGTTAACCCCCTTTTCGGAAACTGATTTAGCCATTGCCGAAATTATTATTGAAGCGATTGATGAAAGCGGTTTGTTAACCATAGACGTGCCAGAGATCCTCGAGTCACTTGGTCTGCCAGACGTGGAAGCAGATGAAGTTGAAGCCGTTATTAAACGAGTTCAGTTATTTGACCCGGTCGGCGTAGGTGCCCGCACTATCTCAGAATGTTTATTAGTGCAGTTACGCCAATTTGACCCAAAAACGCCGTTTTTGCAGCAGGCGCAATATGTTATTAAAGAACATACCGACTTTTTAGCCAATCGGGACTTTCGTTCTTTAATGCGGGTGACTAGACTGAAAGAGGATGAACTGCGGGAAGTGATGCGGCTGATCCTCAGTTTAAACCCCAGACCGGGTGCTGATGTGATTAGACAGGAACAGCAGTACGTCATCCCGGATGTGTCAGTAAATAAAGTAAAAGGCCGCTGGCAGGTTGAACTAAACCCGGATGCCATGCCCAAAGTAAGAATTAATCAGCAATATGCGGCCATGTCCCGTACCGCTAAAAATACCGCTGATACTCAGTTTATTCGGTCACACCTGCAGGAGGCAAAATGGTTTTTAAAAAGCCTGGAAAGCCGCAACGACACCTTACTCAAGGTTGCTAACTGTATAGTACAGCAGCAACAAGCTTTTTTTGAACATGGTGAAGAAGCGATGAAACCAATGGTACTGAATGACGTAGCAGAAATGGTAGGCATGCACGAATCTACCATTTCCAGGGTAACCACCCAGAAATTTATGCATTCCCCAAGGGGCATATTTGAGCTGAAATTCTTTTTTTCCAGTCATGTCAGTACAGAGAGTGGAGGTGAATGTTCATCAACAGCGATTCGCGCCTTTATTAAAAAACTGGTGGCGGCTGAAAACCCAGCTAAACCACTAAGTGACAGCAAGATGGCAGATATTTTATCAGAGCAAGGAATTAACGTTGCACGGCGCACCATCGCCAAATACCGCGAGGCCTTGTTCATTCCACCATCGAATCAACGCAAGACCTTGGTTTAGGTCAGCAAAACAGAAGGAAAACGTCTATGCAAATCAACTTAACTGGTCGTCATGTAGAAATCACCACTGCATTAAAAGAATACGTAGACAATAAATTCGCCAAGCTGGAGCGTCACTTTGATCATATTAACAATGTACATGTCATCCTAAACGTGGAAAAATTAAAGCAGATTGCTGAAGCCAAGCTGCATTTAAACGGTGGCGAGGTATTTGCGGCGTCAGAAGATGAAAATATGTATGCGGCCATCGATCAGTTAATTGATAAGCTCGATAGGCAAGTTATTAAACATAAAGAAAAAATAGCCCGACACTAACTTAATTATGATTACTTTAAGCACTATGCTGGCCGAGAACTGCACCAAGAGTGCAGTTCTTTTTAACAGTAAGAAACGCGTTCTGGAATATATTGCCGAGCTGGCTCATCAGCGCTTACCTGAAATGAGTGAGTATACCATTCTGGAAGCATTGATGGCCCGGGAAAAGCTCGGTTCCACCGGCATTGGCGGCGGCATTGCCATCCCGCATGGCAAACTGAAAACGGTTACCCAGCCAATCTTAGTGTTTGTGGTTACCCAAAATGCCATCGCTTTTGATGCCATCGATAATCAGGCGGTAGACATTTTTTGTGCAATCCTTATCCCTGAAGAGCAGTGCCAGGCGCATTTAACCACACTAGCGGGTATCGCACGTTTACTTAGTCAGAAAGACCTTACCCGCAAAATACGCCATGCCGAGTCAGATCAGCAACTCTATGAGCTAATTATTAATGCCAGTGAGGCGACGAACGTATCATGAAACTTCTGGTGGTCAGTGGACGTTCCGGTTCGGGTAAATCAGTAGCCCTGAGAGTATTGGAAGATTTAGGCTATTACTGTGTCGATAATATTCCGGTGAACCTGCTACCGACGCTGGCAACGACGGTGATGGGCCAATATGAAAGGGTCGCCGTCAGCATCGATGTGCGCAACCTGCCACAAGACCCCGACGAACTGGCTGATATTTTGTCCTATTTGCCACGCAAGCTTGATTTAACTATTTTATACCTTGATGCCGATCATGCCAGCTTAATTAAGCGCTTTAGTGAAACCCGCCGGCTACACCCGTTATCGCATCAGGCCATGTCACTGGATGAGGCCATTTCCCGCGAGCAACAGCTGCTCGATCCGATTTCCAGTCGCGCTGACTTATACATCGATACCACAGAGCTCAATGTTCATCAGTTAGCAGAGCAGTTGCGCGAGCGGATCCTTGGCCAGAAGACCGGCCGGTTGGTCATACTGTTTGAGTCGTTCGGTTTTAAATATGGTATACCCAAAGATGCAGATTTTGTGTTTGATGCCCGTTTTTTACCTAATCCGCACTGGGAGCCAGAGTTAAAACCCCTGACCGGGCTCGATCAACCGGTAAAAGATTATCTGGCCTCACAAGCTGTGGTTGCTAAGTATATCTGGCAAATTAACAGTTTTATCAGCAGCTGGTTACCGCATCTGGAGCGCAACAGCCGCAGTTATCTTACTATTGCTATTGGTTGTACCGGTGGCCAGCATCGTTCGGTGTATATTACCGAGAGCCTGGCTGAAAGCTATCGCAGCCAACGGGAAGATGTGCAAATTCGTCACCGCGAGCTGGTGCGTCACCATGGCCACTAAACTCAGCAATACCGTTACCATTGTCAACCCGTTGGGACTCCATGCCCGGGCCGCCACTAAGCTGGCGGTGCTATGCCAGCAGTTTTCGGCACAAATTGAATTGGTACAAGAGGGCAAAGCCGCTGATGCGTCCAGTGTACTGGCGTTGTTAATGCTGGCCAGCAGCAAAGGAAAAACGTTGGAAGTTACGGCTCAGGGACCTGATGCCGCCGCTGCACTGGCCGCAGTGACTACCCTTATCAATAATGGTTTTGATGAAAGCTAACCCCCCCTTCCCCGGTATTACTGTGCGCAATAAGCCGGCAACCCGCCGTGATTAAGTTTATTTTTCAGCTATAATCTGCTAGTGTACACGCTGTTCACAACTATTTTTTGTCGGAGAATTAGAGGTTTGCATTGCTCAGCACAACTGAGAACTGCAATGCTCCTTAGTGCACCACTTTGCCAGCAGGTGGGTTAAATCATTAAACGTTAGCTTGTCATCGTTAGGAGACGCTCATGGTAATGATAGCGGTGCTGTCATGTTTTGTTGTTGCTGGTTTCGCCCCATGGCTGCATCGACTTATCGGTCGCCAAACCGGTTGGTTGCTGGCGTTGTTACCTGCCACTATATTTGTCTATTTTGCCAGTCTCATTCCGCAAATCAGTAGCGGCGAAACCCTTCGCCATGCTTATCAATGGTTTCCTGGTATGGCCATACAATTTAGCTTTCTGGTCGATGGCCTGTCATTGTTATTTGCGTTGTTAATCAGCGGTATCGGCTTCTTTATCCTGGCTTATGCTGGCCGTTATCTGGAAGGGCACCCGGCATTGGGACGGTTCTTTCTGTTTTTACTTGGTTTTATGGGCTCCATGCTCGGTCTGGTGCTGTCTGATAACCTCATTTCGTTGTTTGTTTTCTGGGAGTTGACCACCGTCAGCTCTTTTATGCTGATCGGTTTTAACCATGAAGATGCTGACTCACGCAAAAAGGCGCATCAGGGGTTAATGGTTACGGTGTTTGGAGGCCTGGCATTAATGACAGGCTTTATTATGTTAGGTATGGCTGCCGGCAGTTTTGAACTCAGTGAAATTCTGGCAGGGCCAAGCCTTACAGAGCACAGCCTGTATCTGCCAATGCTCAGTTTAATTTTATTAGGCGCCTTTACCAAATCCGCACAAACCCCCTTTCATTTCTGGCTACCCAATGCGATGGCAGCGCCGACGCCGGTTTCAGCCTACCTGCACTCTGCCACCATGGTAAAAGCCGGCATTTACTTGCTGGCGCGGTTAAATCCTACTCTGGGTGGCAGCAGCAGCTGGTTGCTCACGCTCACTTTCATTGGTGCGCTGACCATGCTAACAGGCATAATTCTGGCCAGCAGGGCCACCGGCATTAAGAAAGTCCTGGCCTATTCCACTGTGATGGCGCTGGGTACCCTGACCATGCTGCTAGGCCTGGGTACCGAAAAGGCCGCGCTGGCTGCGGTCACTTTTTTACTGGCTCATGCGTTATACAAAGGCGCCTTGTTTATGATTGCCGGCATTCTGGACCACGAAGCGGGCGTTAAAGATTTCCGGGATGTGGCGGGGCTGCGTCGTTTAATGCCCAAAACCACTATCGCCGCTGTGGTTGCAGCATTATCGCTGGCAGGGGTGATCCCGTTGTTCGGTTTTGTTGGCAAAGAATTGCTGCTGGAGGCGGTATTAAGTGGCTCGCGCTGGCAAGTAGGCCTGACTATCGCTACCGTCACCGCCAATATTTTTGTAGTACTGGTCGCGGCATTACTGGCTTTAAAACCCTGGTTTGGCAAAACCCTTGCCACCCCTAAAGCGGCTCATGATCCCGGACCGGCACTGCTGGCTGGCCCTGTAGTACTGGCCAGTCTGGGTTTGCTCTGTGGTGTGTTGCCCTTTTTACCCGATCAATACCTGTTGCAGGCGGCTGCCAGTGCGGTCTATGGCCAGCCAGTCAGTTATAGCCTGGTGCTATGGCACGGCATCAACCTGCCCTTAATGCTCAGCTTAGGCAGTTTAGCGCTTGGCCTGCTGCTCTACCGATTCTGGCAAGGCTGGCGTGAACATACCGTTTTGCTGGAACGGCTCAGCCCATATGGCCCTGAGAACGGCTACAACCGGTTAATGCAAGGCCTGGTCAGCTTCTCAGCCTGGCAAACCAAAACCCTGCAAAATGGTTATCTGCGGCACTACCTGATCACGACTCTGGCAACCGTGGTATTGCTAGTCGGTTGGGCAGTGTTGCGATTAGATACCATTGCACTTAATGTCGATTTCAGTGGCCTGCGGCTGCAGGAAATTACTGTAGTACTGCTACTACTGGTCACCACGCTGGCCGCGGTGACCGTAAAGTCGTTTTTAGCTGCCGTTGCCCTGCTTGGTGCTTTAGGCTTTGGCGTGGCGTTAATTTATGTGTTTTTCAGTGCGGTGGATGTCGGTATTACTCAGGTGCTGGTAGAAACCATTACAGTGCTGTTATTAGTATTGGTATTGTACCGCCTGCCGGAGTTCAGGAAGTTGTCGTCCGGGGTTAACCGGGCGCGCGATGCCACCATTGCCCTGCTGTCTGGTGGCTTAATCACCGTACTTATTTTATTAGTCACCAATGCCCGCTCAATGGAAGGGATCTCCGGTTTTTTCCTGGAGAAAAGTGTGAGTGAAGGCTTTGGCCGCAACGTGGTAAATGTAATTCTGGTCGATTTCAGGGCCCTGGATACCTTAGGAGAAATATTCGTGTTAGCCCTGGTAGCTATCGGAGTTTATGCCATGATGCACCTGCGCACCGGCGCGTTACCGGTAACTAACGCCGATAAACGCTATGCCGGCCAGAAGCAACGTAAATCGTCAGCCAAAACAGGAGGTGAATCATGACACCCCGTTTTAATATGCGCTCATTAATCCTTAATACCGGGGCCACCTTGTTACTGCCGTTATTAATTTTGTTTTCACTATTTTTATTGTTGCGGGGACATGATGAACCCGGTGGGGGCTTTATTGGCGGGCTGGTTGCGGCAGCAGCCATCGCTCTGAAATTATTTGCTGAAGACTACCGGGCAGCGCGCACAATTTTACGCGTGCATCCGTTGCAGTTGGTCGGAGTCGGTCTGGTGCTGGCAGCGGGGGCCTCGTTACCGGCCATTCTGGTTGGCGAGAACTTTTTCACCGCCCAGTGGTGGACGCTGGACCTGCCCATTTTTGGCAGTTTAAAGCTTAGCACGCCACTTATTTTTGATATTGGCGTGTATTTAGGGGTAATAGGCACTGTGCTAACAGTGGTCTTTACCCTGGCGGAGGCAGAACACTCATGACATCTTTACTGGCTATTCTGATCGGCTGCCTGTATGCCGCAGCGATTTATATGATGCTACGTCGCTCTGTCGTCAAACTGGTCATTGGCCTGATCTTGCTGTCCAATGCGGCTAACTTACTTATTTTTACTGCCGCCGGACTCGAGCGTGGTGTGCCACCATTAATCGAGGAGGGCCAGCAAGTCATTGCCGGCACCGCTGCTGATCCGCTAGCACAAGCCTTAATTCTCACCGCCATTGTTATCGGCTTTGGTGTGCTGGCGTTTGCCGTAGTGTTAATTCATCGCGCCTGTGAAGTCGTGCAAACTGATGACATGAACGAAATGAAAGGAACCGATTGATGGATTTAACGTTATTGGTTGCTTTACCCGTTATCCTGCCATTACTGTTCGGCGCCGTCTCTCTGGTCATGCTCAATAACCACAATGTGCAACGTTGGCTTGGAGCCATAGGCACCGCCAGTATTTTAATTGCCGCATGCGCATTGCTGTGGCAATGTCGCGAGCAGGGCATACTGGTGCTGGAGGTCGGTTCCTGGCCGGCGCCTTTTGGTATTGTCCTGGTTGCCGATTTGCTGGCTGCTATTATGGTGTTGCTGGCTGCGATTACCGGCTTTGCTACCGCGCTGTACAGTTTGAAAACAGTACGCAAACGCTTTGAACGTTTTGGTTACTACCCGTTACTGCATTTGCTGCTGGCCGGGGTTAATGGTGCTTTTCTAACTGGTGATATCTTTAACCTTTATGTCTGGTTTGAAGTATTGCTGGTCGCTTCCTTTGCCCTGTTGATTCAGGGTGGTGAGCGCGCGCAAATGGAAGGGGCCATCAAATATGTCACCCTTAACCTGCTGTCTTCAGCCTTATTCTTAACAGCCATTGGCTTGTTGTATGGTCTGGTGGGTTCGCTGAATATGGCAGATATTGCCCAGCGCCTGACTCAGGTGGAAGATCAGGGAATGGTTACGGTAGTGGCCATGTTGTTCCTGATTGCTTTTTCTATTAAAGCCGCTGCTTTTCCGTTGTTTTTCTGGCTACCTGCCTCTTACCATACACCGCAGGTAGCGGTATCAGCTATTTTTGCCGGCTTGCTGACCAAGGTCGGCGTTTATGCCTTGTACCGGGTATTTACGTTAATCTTTAATGCTGAAGTCGAATTTACCCACAATATCCTGTTGTGGATGGCCGTGCTCACCATGCTAACCGGGGTGCTGGGTGCGGCAGCACAATTTGAAGTGCGGCGTATCTTAAGTTTCCATATTATCAGCCAGATTGGCTACATGATGTTGGGGCTGGCGCTCTATACGCCGCTGGCGCTGATTGGCGGTGTGTTTTATATCATGCACCATATTATTGTGAAGGCGAACCTGTTTCTGGTGGCGGGCCTTATCTACCGTTTGCGAGGCAGCTTTGAATTAAAACGCTTGGGCGGCTTATACAAAGATCATCCTGGTCTGGCTGTGTTATTTTTAATCCCGGCATTGTCACTGGCCGGCGTGCCACCATTATCGGGCTTTTTTGCTAAGTTTATTCTGATAAAAGCCGGTGTGGAAGTGCACGCCTGGTGGGCGGTAGGGATAGCTTTGCTGGTTGGCCTGTTAACGCTGTACTCCATGATAAAAATCTGGAACGAAGCGTTCTGGAAAGCCGTGCCCGAGCCCGCACCAGCCATTCCGGCGCCGGGACGCAACGGCCTGCTATACTGGATAACCGGCAGCCTGGCAGCCATGACTATCGCCATTGGTATTTTTGCTGAACCTATCTATCAGCTGGCACAACAAGCCGCTGCCCAGTTACTGAACCCACAACTTTATATCAATGCAGTGCTGGGGGCTGACTCATTATGAACTTGCTGCTATCTAACCTGGTTCTGGCCATGATCTGGGCTGCCCTGACTGATACTTTTAGTGGTGGCGGCTTGCTGGCAGGCTTTATCCTGTCTTATCTGGTACTGGTTTTTGTGTTTCGACATCATCCTGATGTCCGTAAATACCGGCAGCAAGTGCCACGTTTTATTAGTTTTGTGGTATTTTTTACCAAAGAGCTGATTATGGCAAATTTAAAAGTAGCCTACGATGTACTGACCCCAACGCACCTGATGAAACCCGGGGTTATCGCCATGCCACTGCGCGCCGAGACCGATATGGAAATTACCATGCTGGCGAATGCCATCTCGTTAACGCCCGGCTCGCTGAGTCTTGACGTTTCAACCGATCGCCGGGTGCTCTATGTACACGTAATGTACCTTTACAATGAGCACGATGTATTGAGTGAATTAAAACGGCTTGAAACGAAAATACTACGGGTGATGAGATGAACAATATTATGAACATCGCTTTGTTAATGGGTTTTGCCATCCTCAGTTTGGCCCTGCTACTGGCGTTGTGGCGCTTGTTAAAGGGCCCAACCCTGCCCGACCGGGTTGTGGCACTGGAACTCATCGCCTCTATTACCGTTGGCGTAATTGGGCTGTATGCTATTCGCAGTGGCAAAGACGCCTATATCGATGTGACTATGGTACTGGCGCTGACTGCGTTTCTGGCCGCTATTGGTTTTGCCCGTTATCTGGAAAAAGGGAGTTACCGCGATGATAATTGAACTACTGGCTAGCATGTTTTTACTGGCAGGCTGTTTCTTTATGCTGGTTGCTTCGCTTGGGGTGTTCCGGATGCCAGACTTATTAACCCGGATGCATGCCACCACTAAGTCAGGGGTGCTGGGTGCTGGCCTGATTATGTGCGCCGTAATGCTGTTTTTTACTGAAAGCAGTGTCACCTTAAAAGCCTTAGCGGTTATGGCTTTTACCACCCTGACCTCGCCTATTGCCGCTCATGCAATTGGTCGTGCCGGCTACTTTATCGGCGTACCACTATGGAAGCACACCGTAAAGGATGCACTAAAAGGCCGTTACGATGCCGAAACACATGTGCTGAAAAGCCCGGACCCCGAGGCTGACGATAAAAAAAGCTAATTATCGGTGTTGCCGCTGCGATTGCCTTCTTTACTGGCATGGGCCTGGCCTCGCTTTAGTTCCTGCTCGCCCTGGGTACGCTCTATCGCCTGTAAGCGGTGATGTAAGGCGGTTTTAATCAGCATATGGGCACTGACCGGCGCGGTAATTAACAGAAACAACGTGATCAATAATTCATGCACGCTGATCGAGTCAGGCGACAAGCTGAAATAGAAAATCGAGCCAAGCAAAATGCCGCCCATACCTAAAGTGGTGGCCTTGGTCGGGCCGTGCAACCGCATAAAAAAGTCAGGCATCCGCACTAAACCAATAGAGCCAATCAGCACAAAGCTGCCACCCAGCAATAAAAAGAAGGCAACTGCCCACTCCATCCAGTGTTGCATACTAAGCTCCTATTCGATGATATCGCCACGTAAGAAAAACTTACATACGGCGACAGTACTGATAAACCCTATCATGGCTATCAGTAATGCGGCCTCAAAATACAAGGGAGAGCCCATCAGTAGTCCATATAAAATAATTAAGGCGATACTATTGATGTACATGGTATCCAGTGCCAGGATCCGGTCCGGCAAACTGGGGCCGCGCAGCAGTGACCACAGGTTTAGCAACAACGCCAGGCTGATCATGCCAAATACCAGAAATATAACCTTGGCTAGCATTTAAAGATCTCCTTTAACGGGGCTTCATAACGCTGTTTAATCGTGGCGATTAATTCAGCTTCGTCTTCCAGATTTAATACATGCACCAGCAACCAGCGCTGCGGTAAGGGTTCGTCTGGCGCAAGATGCTCGGTACAGGGGTAAATATCGGCACTGACCGTACCCGGCGTCATCGATACGGTACCGGCCAGAATCGTAATAGGTAAGTTATGCTGTAAATCTAACGGTACCCTGACAAAGGCGGGATGCAGTTTATGCACCGGCCCCAGGATCAGCACCGCTACCTGCGCATTGGCGGTAACGATGTCGGCAAAAACCCGCAAAATATAGCGTAGTGCCAGTAGTGGCCTTTCCACCAATGGCTGCGGATCGCGAAAGCGGTAACAGATATACGGAATAAACAGCGCCAGCACTACCCCGAAAAGCAGGTGAATGGGCGCAAGGCTCTGGTTCAACAATAGCCAGATCACAAACAACAATAAGCTACGATAGGGCGTTGGCAGCCAACTAAAACGCGGTGTCATTCTCATGGCGTAGCTCCTGCTGCAGGTAAAATAATAGACAAGGTCGCAGGGATATCTGCCAACTGCACCGCGCCTTGCTGAGTCAGTGCCGTTATTGGCCCGGCAAACGCCACCAGGGCGACACTGGCGCTAAGTAGCCAGCACACCGCAAACACTTGCAGCGGTTTTGCTTTGTCTTCATTGGCTGGCTGGCCACTGACCCGCCAGAACAAGGTGCTGCCCGCGCGCGACAAGCCAATTAACACCAGTAAGCTGGAAACCAGAATCACACTCCACAGACCAATCTGCGCTGGCCCGCTATCAACAGCTTGCAGGATCATCAGCTTACCGACAAAGCCGGATAGTGGCGGCAGCCCCGCTACCGATACCGCCGCGACCATAAACACGCTACCCAGTAACACCGGTTGTGCCACCCGCCGCGCCGATACTAATCGGTCAGCGGCCTTACCGCGTTGCAGCGCTATCATATCTGCCACTAAAAACAACGCCGCAGTCACTAAAGTAGAGTGCAGGGTATAAAACAATACAGCTGAGTTTGCGGCAGTATTACCAATGGCCACCAGACACACCAGACTACCGACCGATACCAGCACTAAATTTGCGACTAATTTTCTGAAATCCAGGCTGGCCAGCACGCCAATAGCACCCAGTACAATGGTCGCCAGCCCCAGTGGCCATAGCCAGGCCGACGCCATCCCGGCTAACGGCCCGGCATGTTCGCCAAAAATAGTGGTGTACACCCGCAATAAGGCATAAACGCCGATTTTAGTCATCACCGCAAACAATGCCGCTACCGGCGGCGACGCCGACGCATAGGTTGCAGGTAACCAGAATTGCAGCGGCAAAATAGCAGCTTTCAGAGCAAAAACTATCAGTAACAACAAGCCACCGGCTTTAACCAGCATAATATCTTCAGCCGGTACTGCACTGATTTTCTGTGCCATGTCAGCAATATTCAGTGTCCCCAGAGTGCCGTACAAAATCGCCAGCGCAAACAAAAACACCGCAGAGCCGGCCAGGTTTAACACCACATAATGCACGGCGGCCTTGGTTTTATTTTTGCCACCGCCATGGATCAGCAGCGCATAAGACGCAATCAGCAGTACTTCAAAAAACACAAACAGGTTAAATAAATCGCCGGTTAAAAAAGCACCATTAATGCCCATTAACTGAAACTGGAATAACGGATGAAAAAAGCTGCCTCTTTCATCTTCACCGGCACTGCCATAGCAAATTGCCCCCAGCGCCAGAAACGACGTCAGGCAAACCATCAGTACACTGACCGTATCGGCCAGCAGAATAATACCAAAGGGAGGTTGCCAGTTACCCAGGGCATAGAAAGTTACGCCATCGGTCAGGGTCTGGCTTAGCAACCACACCGACATCACCAGTAGCAGTAAGGTAGACGCCATACTTAACCAGCGGCGACGGTCTGGCGAGTGATGAACCGGCGGCAGCATAATCAGCAGTGCCGTTAACATTGGCAGCAATATCGGCAACAGAATTAAATGGCTCATTGACGAGGCTCCCGCTTGGCATGTTTCTGGCCCGGCAGTTTGCCATCAACATGATCACTGCCTAAATCCGCGCGGGCCCGAATGGCCAGAATCACCAGAAAGGCCGTCATGGCAAAACCGATAACGATTGCCGTTAGTACCAACGCCTGTGGCAAGGGATCAGCATAATTATCTGACGTTCCCAGCACCACAGCGCCGCGCAAGTTTAGCCGGCCAGAGGCAAAGATAAACAGGTTAACGGCATACGACAACATGGTTAGCCCTACCACCACCGGGAAGGTGCGGCCACGCAACATTAAAAACACCCCACAGGCCGTTAAAAAGCCAATACAGCAGGCAAATAAAGTTTCCATCAGGTCGGCTCCTGGTGTGTTGGTCGGTGCGAGGTCGTCATTTTACCTAAGCTGGCCAGGATCAGCAGGGTTGCGCCAACCACGGTAATATAAACACCCAGATCAAAAGCAATGGCGCTGGCCAGCTCTATCTCGCCAAACAATGGTAATTTGAAATAATCAAACCAGGATGTCAGGAACGGCCGGTTAAATAGCAAGCTGGCCAGCCCGGTCAGCAATGCAATCAGCAAGCCGATAGCCACTACCCGCTGATATTCGATATTCATTCTGGCTTTAACCCAATCGACCCCCTGCGAGATATACAACAGGATAATGGCCACCGCAGTGATCAGGCCTGCAATAAAGCCACCACCCGGTAAGTTATGGCCACGAAAGAAAATAAACACCGACACCATCAATGCCATCGGTAAAATACTTTGCGCCACTGTCGCCAGTAATAACGGATGGCGCTCGCGGGCCCAGGGCCGCCCTTCGCCATCACTGCTGGGTTTAAACACCGGAATGCGGGTTAACAGTTTAAATATGCCCAGAGCCGCTATTCCCAGCACGGCGATTTCACCCATGGTATCAAAGCCGCGGAAGTCAACCAGGATCACATTCACCACATTGGTGCCGCCACCACCGGTTTTGGCATTCGCCAGAAAATAATCTGAAATAGTGTTGAAAGGGCGGGTCATAATGGCATAACTGATACTGCCGATGACAACGCCTACCATACTGGCCAGGCCAATATCTCTGAGTACCCGGGTCGGGCTCGACTGTTTAGGTGTTTTATGGGGTAAAAAGAACAGCGCCAGCATTAACAAGATAATGGTCACCACTTCTACCGACAGCTGGGTCAGCGCCAAATCGGGGGCGGAAAAACGGGTAAAGGCAATAGAGACCATTAAGCCTACTACCGATATCATCAACAAGGCCACCACCCGCTGGCGGTGGAATACCACTGTTGCGAAGGCACTGATCAACAGCATTGCTGCGCCTGTGGCATTTACCGCATCTACCGGCAGTTCAGGCCGGCCGCCAAATAAGGTATCCAGCTCCAGCAAGGGCGCACCCGCCAGCACAATAATGGCTAACAGCACAAACACCATATAGCGCTGCAATGACCCATTGTCTAACCAGTTGTAAAACTGCTGGCAGCGTTTGGCCAGTGCCGCCATCAACTGCTCAAAGGCCGTTAATGCATCCACCCCGGGCAAGGTATTTTGAAAATCGAATAAATGCTTGCGGTTAATATAAATTAAACTGCCGGCAGCCAGCGCCACTACACTCATGAGCAAGGGCAGGTTAAAGCCATGCCAGATGGCCAGGCTATATTCAGGTACCGTGCCACCCAATACCGAGAACGATGCTGCCTGCAGCAAATCGCCGATAACATAACCCGGCGCGACCCCAACCAGAATGCATAGCACCACCAGTACCTCTACCGGCATTCGCATATAGCGTGGTGGTTCATGCGGTGTTTTGGTTAAGCCTTTGGGTTTACCATTAAAAAACACGTCGTGAATAAAACGCATAGAATAGGCCACGGAAAAAATCGCTGCTATGGTTGCCAGCACCGGAATAATCCAGGATAACGAGCCCAGTAAATGCTGATGCAGGGTTTCGGCGAAAAACATTTCTTTCGACAAAAAGCCATTGAGTAAGGGTACGCCAGCCATGGCTGCCGCTGCCACCATAGCGAGGGTGGCGGTAATCGGCATAAAATGCCACAAGCCATTAAGCTTTCGCATATCACGGGAGCCCGACTCATGGTCAATAATGCCGGCGGCCATAAACAGCGAGGCTTTAAACGTCGCATGATTAATAATATGAAACACCCCTGCCACGGCAGCTAAATCGGTCCCCATACCAAACAGCAGGGTGATTAACCCTAAATGGCTGATAGTCGAGTATGCCAGTAAGCCTTTTAAATCGTGTTTAAACAATGCCAGATAAGCGCCAACCAACAAGGTCGTCAGGCCGGTGATACTGACCAGTAAAAACCATAAATCGGTACCGGCCATGGCCGGATAAAACCGCGCCAGTAAAAATATACCCGCTTTAACCATAGTCGCAGAGTGTAAGTAAGCACTTACCGGGGTTGGTGCTGCCATGGCATTAGGCAACCAGAAATGGAACGGAAACTGGGCCGATTTGGTAAAACAGCCCAGCAAAAACAACACCAACACCAGCGGATACCAGCCATGCTCACGGATCACTGCGCCACTGGCCAAAATCACGTCTAAATCATAGCTGCCGGTAATTTGTCCCAATAGTAACAAGGCCGCCAGCAAACATAAGCCGCCCGCGCCGGTAATGGCCAGCGCCATGCGGGCGCCACGCCGGGCTTCAGATTTATGCCACCAGAAACTGATCAGTAAAAACGAGCTGATACTGGTCAGCTCCCAGAACATCCACAGCTGTAACACGTTATTCGATAACACTATGCCCATCATGGCTGTCATAAACAGCATCAGATAAGCATAGAAACGGGGCATCGAATCCTGTTCAGACAAATAATAGCGGGCATACAAAATAATCAGTAAGCCAATGCCCAGGATCAATAAACTGAACAAAAACGCCAGGCCGTCCAACCGGATGCTGATGTCCAGCCCCAGTAACGGGATCCAGCCCAGGGTATATCGCAACGTTTCACCGGCAAACACCGCACTGCCGTGATACAGCAGCAACATTAAGGCTATAGCCGGCGGGATAGCCGTCGCTAACGCGCAGGCGCTGCGCCGCCAGTTAGCCGCTAATAGCGGCACCAGGGTGCCCAGCAGCGGAAGTAATAGGATCCATGCCAAAATCATAGTAGTGCTGCTTCCTTCACAAAAACGCCGTCATTCATATTTGCTGGTTTTTCTGGCCTGAACCCACCCTACTTGCTTGTACGAACAACCTGCAGCTTATTATCGATAAACAGATAACTTACAACATAGAAGATGTGTCGTACTTATATTATGGGTTGGTTCAAAAAGGCTGTTTTGAAAATTACAGCGATATTTATACCGATAAGTTACCGGAATGTCTATTAAAGTCAGTTTGGCCTGGCCCCGCAACCAAACCAATATTTTTTTCAAAATAGCCCTTTTATTAATTCAAAAAAGTGCTTGAATAGGGTATTACTATCAGCACAATTTTCATTAGGATTATCATATGTCACTTATGTCGGTACAACAGGTTGCGGAGTATCTTGGGATCCCGGATATCAGGGTCGAACGCCTAGCCAGAGAAAACCTGCTGGTTGCTGCGGAAACGGACGATAGTGGTAAGCCCATGTTTAACGAAGATGACGTTAAACGCTATAAGGTGTTAGCAGAGCGTCTGGGCGGCTTGTAACGCCAATAACTGCTCCAGCTTTGCCTGCCAGCAGTTAAGTTGTGTTAAACGGTCTGGCGTGTGCTGGGGCAAGCTCAGATACCATAACCAGCAAAAGCCACTAAATACAATTTTTGCCAACAGCCATTTTACTTTTAGCTGGGGTGGCGGCCCTGCAAATGCTTTGCGGTGTTGTGTGTACGCGCTGAGCAGCAGTTGCTCTGCCGCTTCAGACAGCTGAAAATACAACGCTACTGCCGCCAAATCCAGGTAACTGTCAGCCCGCTGCGCGAATTCAAAATCCAGTAACCATACTTTGCGCCCGGCCCAAAGCACATTACCTGCATGCAAGTCCAAATGACAAAGTACCGGGTCTTGCGGCAGTTCCTGATACTGCTTTGCAACCGCTAACACGCGTGCAAGTAAAGGCCCGGCAGCGGCCTCTGCGCCGGCAATGCTGGCCTGCTGTTGTAAATAGCGCAGCGGCTGTAACACAGCGGTTTGTGCTGATAGCCGGTGCAGCTGGGCCAGTGTGCCGGCCAGCAGTGGAATACTGTTCGCGCTGCAAACAAAAGGCTGGCCTGCGTCAATAAATTCGCTGATCAATACTTGCTGATGATTATTTAAACACAGCGGCGCCGGTGCGATACCGGCTATTGCTGCAGCGTGCTGACAACGTAGCTCCTGCTGCCGGCACACCCCACTCACCTGCACAGGGTAACGACGCACCACATAGCGCCCACGCCGTGTTTCCACCAGAAAGTTAAAGTTCAGCTCGCCGTTGGCCAACGGCGTGATAGCCAAGGGTGGGTGCTCAGCAAAAAATTCCAGATGGCGGCACAATGCCGCTATCTGCCGGGCATTGCCAGTTGCGGTTGCTGCTGATAAGTCGCCCGCCATATAAAATATCCTGCTACTGCGATAATGGTATACAGCATAAACAACAAGGTCAGAAAATACAGATGTTTTTGCGCATAAACATAAATGGACACAGCATCAATCACCACCCAATACAACCAGTTTGATACTAACTTCCGTGCTACCAGCCAGGTCGCCATCACGCTGAACGCAGTAGTTTGCGCATCCAGATAAGCAAAATCGGCCCGGGTATAATTGGCCATAACATAACCCAGCAGCAAACCCAGCAAGCCGGTAATGGCAATCAGCTGCAGGTGTCGGCGCCAAGGCCATTCAGATACTTTATTGGCGCCGTGATGTTGCCGCTTCAGCTGTTGCCAGCGCCACCAGCCATACAGCGCCATAGCCGCGTAGTACAGTTGCAGCAGCGCATCAGAAAGTAAAGCCGACTGCCACATAATATGGGTAAACAACATAGTGCTTAGCAAGGCGGCGGGCCAGCACCACAAGCTCTGGCGCAGTGCTAACACCACATAAGCCAGCGCCAGCAAGGTAGCCAGCAACTCCAGGCTGTGCATTAGCTGCCAGTCGGCGAGCGCCTGGCTAAACCAGGGCATCATGGCTGTAAGTCACCATGAATAAACTTACAGACAAACACCACCTTGCCGTATTGGGCAAAAGACGCCTTAATACAGCTTTGCAGCGCCTGCATTACCTGATCATAATCACCAAATACCTGGGTACTCATGGTATTGGTGATCACCCGCAGCTCCGGATACTGGTTCAGCTGTTCAATAAAGCCTTTAATCGGCCCGATATAATCTTCTGCCAGCGGGTACTTACTAATTTCTACTGATAACTTCATCTCAACTCCTGCTGTTTACACTAGAACTGATAACTGGCACTTACCCCTACCCGGCGTGGCTCTGCAAACTGCTCATACAGATGCGGTGCATAGCCGTCCCTTGGGTCGTTGCCAAAGTAAAAACCGCGCACGCCGATGTCTTTATCAAGCGCATTACGACTCCACACTGCCAGCTGCCAGTGTTGTAACTGATAGCTTAAACGCAAATTTAACAACTCATACCGGCTTGAGCGTTGCTCATGGCCATCAGAATAGTAAAAGGCGTCTTTACCCTGCAGGCCTATGTTAAAGGTCATTGCGTCGCTTAAGTACCAGTCTGCCGCCACACTGTAACCAAACCGCGGTGCCTGCGCCTGCTCCCGGCCACTGAAATCGTCACCGTCAATGGTGATATAATTACCCAGTTTGGTTTTCAGCCAGCTGGCACTGAGCATCACTGCCAGTTGCGGATGCAGCTGCAGGCGGTTTTCTATTTCGATACCGTAGTTGCGACCGCTACCCGCGTTGTCGATAAAGCCGGCAAACTGCGGCCCGCTGTCCGGGTTCAGCCAGCCTTTTACCTGCATATCTTTACGCCACATATAAAACGCTGCCACCCGGGTAACCAGGCTTTGGTCCAGCGCCGTGCCTTTCACACCAAACTCGGCGTTATACAAGGTTTCCGGGGCAAAGCTGGCTTTGCTCATCAGCTCGCTCAGGCTGTCATCCGCGGCCTTGGCCAGCGCATCACCATTTACCCCACCCACCTTATAGCCGCGTGACCCCAGCAGATAAATCAGTGCCTGTGGGTTTGGCTGATAATTCAGGCTCAGTTTGGCGCCCCACATGGTATCGGTATTACCAATCTGGTTACCGCTGCTATCGGCATAATCATCCTCGTAGCGTTCCAGCCGTACGCCGGAAATCAGCGTCAACTTGTCGCTAACTGGCGTGCTCAGCTCGGTATATACCGCAAGGTTGGTGCGGGTCAGGGCACTGGCAAAGCTATCGGCCTGCCATAAACTCCAGTTCCAGAACTGGCGCGTTAACTCAAATTCTTTACTGGCCGCATAGATGCCCAGTACCCAGTCACTGTCGCCCAGCCGACCGGCATCGGTGGAAACAAGCCGGTAATCCAGGGTTAGCTGCTCACGATTGCGTAAGTAGCGGTCAGTGGTCGAGTATTCATCCGGGTGCAGGCCTACGTGGCTCCAGTCTTCATCGAAGCCATAATCCATGGCGGCATCTAACCAGCTCAGCTGGCCCTGTAATCGGGCAAAGGGTAAGCCACGGTAGTCGGTTTGCAAGGC
The DNA here is from genome assembly GCF_000987775.1 of Arsukibacterium ikkense. GTDB lineage: Bacteria > Pseudomonadota > Gammaproteobacteria > Enterobacterales > Alteromonadaceae > Alishewanella > Alishewanella ikkense. The sequence continues at coordinate 41,271 of NZ_LAHO01000004.1, read as the reverse complement.
CAGCGCTTTGCTGCGCAACTTGTCCTGGCCTGGCTCGTCTGACAAGGTCGTGCGGTTGCGGTCCAGTGAAAAGGCATCATAACCGTTATCCTGATCGACAAAGTGGCTAATCAGTTGCAATGTAAGATCACTGTTTGGCTGAAAAGCCAATTTAAACCGGGCATTAAATTCGTCGATATTATTGGTATCGTCCCGCTTAAGGTGGGTATTTTTAATAAAACCGTCAGAAACCTGCTGTTCCAGTGCCAGGCTGTAGCCCCACTGCGGAGTAATGGCATTGCTAAACTGACCCGCCAGCTGATAGCTATCGTAATCGGCCAGGGTCACAGTCACTTTGCCCTCAGGGGTGTCAGTCGGCCCTTTGGTCGTCAGGTTTAACATGCCAGCCAGAGCATTGGCGCCAAAACGGGTTGCTTCCGGGCCGCGAAACACTTCAAACTGGGCAATATCGCTAATGCCGGTAATACCCAATCCGGAATAATCAATGCCATCAATCAGCATGCCAACCGACGGGTTAATGGTATCGACAAATTCGCTACGCTCACCAATACCCCGTACCTGAATAAAGCGACCACGCGACGCGCCGGCGCTAAAGTTAACGTTGGCAAACTGGTTCAGTAATTCATCAAGGTGTTGTACCGACTGGCGCTGTAAATCCTGCTCGGTGGCAACAGACAAACTGCCCGCCAGCTGGCCGGCGCTTTGCTGGCGTAAATCGCCTTGCACCGTAATGCGTTCAATAGCGGTAACTGCCGCGGCATTTTCAGCGTGCGCAACAACAGGGGTAACAAGGGCGGTAAATACCGCAGCAGTAACTAAAGACAGGGAAAAACGCATTATCGTATGATGCTCCATTAGTACAGAGATCACACCAGCTTGAGGAGTTAGCACCATCCCTCCGCCGGCATAATCCGGATCAGGTTCTAAGGGTTTGCCCGAAAGCATCTCAGCGTCTGCACTATTGTACAGATGCACCCCTTGGTTGCGCGGCAAAGTGTATATACTTTTAACCTGCTTAGCAATGCCTGATGTTTGCCAGCACAGTTCATTCAGCGCCAGCAGCGCCGCTCATCCAGATTTGCCTGTAAATGGGCCAATAACTGGCTGGCGGCGACAGGTTTTGAAAAGAGGTAGCCCTGGGCGATATCGCACTGATGAGCTTTTAGCATGCGGCATTGCGCCTGCGTTTCGACGCCTTCCGCCACCACCGCTAACCCCAGTTTTTTGACCATAGCGATAGTGGACGTAATAATGTCAAAATCAGCCTGATTATCCAGCATACCGAACACAAAACTCTTATCAATTTTAATGGTGTCAACCGGCATTTGCCGCAGGTAACTCAGCGAAGAATACCCCGTGCCAAAATCATCAATCGCAAACAAAAAACCCATTGCCTTCAGCTGATGCATGGTTGTAATCGTGTCCTGAATATTTTGCGCCAGTAAACTTTCGGTAAGTTCCAGTTCAAAGTTGCTGGCCTGCAAATGATATTGTTGCAGCAACGTATCTAAGTATGAAGGCAGCCCCTTATCCATCAGTTGCTCGGCCGACAGATTAATGGCAATGGTAATATCAGCGTAGCCAGCATGCTGCAACTGCTGCATCGCCAAAAAACTTTGCTCAATCACCCAATATCCCACAGGAATCATTAACCTGGCATACTCCAGAATACTGATGAATTCATCCGGAGGTACCATACCCCGCGACGGACTCTGCCAGCGCAATAACACTTCGAACCCCTGTAAGCGCTGGGTATCAAGCATGATTTTAGGTTGCAAATGAATCGCAAACTGTTGCTGCGCCAATGCATGTTTCAGCTCATTTTCCAACGCCAGCCTGTTCTGAAAATGGTCAAACATTTGCTGGCTGTAAAAGTGCAGGCAATTGCCGCCTCTGGCCTTGGCCTGATACATGGCTAAATCTGCCTGCCGCACCAAATCATCTGGTTGTAAATTGTTGTCACGGGTATAACTGATACCAATACTGACACCCAATTGATAAACATCCCCCTGCAGCCGCATAGGTTCAGCAAAGGCAGTAATCAGCTTGATTGCCAGTGCTTCCAGCTGATCCGGATTGCTAACCTGACAGGCCACCACAAATTCATCGCCGCCAAAACGACAGGCCAGGTCTGCTTTATTGATGCCATTGCGCAAACGTTGCGCCGCTTCAAGTAGCACCAGATCACCCTGCTCATGGCCACGAATATCATTCACCCGTTTGAACTGGTCCACGTCTAAAAACAACAACCCCAGATAATCACGTTCTGCGGCAAGGGCAGCCAGGCGCTTCTTAAGTTGAAACTGCAGCATATTGCGATTCGCCAGACCAGTCAGCAAATCAAACATTGCCATATTTTCCAGCTCTCGGGTTTGTTGCGCCACATTGTCCTGTAATTGTTCCAGTTGCTGGCTGAGGGTCAGGCTGGCGTTATGCAAATTGTCGACTTCATCGGCCAGCCAGCGTGAAGGTTTAGGCAGCAACTGCCGAAACCGCTGAAAGCGGCTTTGTGCTAACATTGGCAAAGCTCTGGACACCCCCAGCAAACGCTGACTAAGCCGCTGAGTTAACGCGTAAATCAGGATGCCAAACGTCATAAAACACAACAGCGCCAGCCCAATCAGCTGCCATTGAAAACGCCGGTTTGCTGCCAGGTAACGACTGATATCTTCCAGCAATAGCAATGCATACTGCTGCCCGGGTTGAACCACTAATGGCAGCACATGCGCAAAGTACTGCTTACCATTATCAGTAAAGCGCAAACCTTCACTATTGTGCAGCGCATGAGTTAACGCTGCCCTTTGCGTATTCAAAACGGGTAGTGCTACCTTGCCACTGCTGGATAACAAGGTCACGCCAGTATCACTGCCGAGTTCAACAATAGCCACTTCGCCCTGCATCGACTGCCCAATTGCCAGTACCACATCGGCCAAAGTACGGCTAATCACTATCACAGCCACCTCTGCGCCGCCATTGGCCAGCGGCATACTTAGCATACTGCTGCAACTTTGCCCGCAATGCAGCTGATACCCTGGCCGTTGCTGACTAAAACTATATTGCACCATAGGCTCCAGCTGCGCCGGGAATACCGTAGCATGCAGCACATGTTGCTGGCCATCGGGGCCAAAAAACCAAAGGTTTTCAATGTTTAAATGAATACTGATAGCATCCAGCTGCCGCTCCAGCTCAGCCAGAAAAGGCTGAAAACTATCCTGGCGCAGCAGGCCACTGACTTCAGCAAAGGCTTCTACCCACACTTGTTGCTGCTGCTGTAACAGCTGCTGGTACTGGTTGAAGTGTTGCTGCACCTGCTGCTGCTTTTGCTGCTGTTGCAGGAAAAAATTCTCGTTCAGCCGCTGCAATGACATACTGGTTAGCAAGGTTAGCAATACCAACATCAGTAACAATGTCAGCAACAGGATTTTCTTTGGCAGGCTGATAAAACGCATTAAAACCAATACATCAATTGCACCGCCCATAATTGCCAGTAGCGTTGCTGATTATTAAGCAGGTCAGGAATAACGCTGGGTGATAAACGGCCCGTACCATCTACCCAGTGATGTTCACCCTGTAAACGCCAGCGCGTTGCCAGTTCATAACTGGCGCCGAGCATAATGCTTTGCTGATAGCCAAAATGCTCAGGAATACCCTGTGCGGGCAACCGCCGGCCTCGCTTATCGTCTTTACTGTTAGTACTGTAGTCGAGCACCGTCAGCACATTTAGCTGCTCTGTCAAACGGTAACGCCCCATGATATAGCCGCCCCAGCCAAACTGATCACTGCTGAACACCGGCGCAAAAAAACCGTTCAGTTGCACCCGCTCCTGCACCAGCTCAGCCGCTAATTGCCATTTTTCCTGCTGATATTGCCAGTTCAACATCACCCGCTGCACGGTAACCTCAGCATCAGCAAAAAAATCAGACTCAGCGGCACGATAGCTAAAATCGGAGTCCAGCAGCGACAGCCCCCAGGTACTTTGACTGCCAGCTGCCTGCCAGAACACACTCGCCTGCTGCACATATTTCTGCCTGGTTTTGCCATTGACTAACGGGCTAAGTAATAGCCGGCCCTGCGCTCTGGAAATGGGGGTGGCACCAAGGCTCCAGTTATATTCCAGTTCACCGGCGCTAAGTTGAAGATAGCCCTTAAGCGCCAGACCATCACTGGATACGGCAATATCGCGAAACACATCATAATAAACAGATTGCGGTAAAATAATAGCTGGACGGGTAAAGGGCACATCCCGGGTGCTGGAATACAGCCAGTGCTGATTTTTATAACGACCAATAAACAGATTTAACTGATGATCAAAGTTATCCAGTAAGGTCCAATCGACAAACAAATAGTCCAGCCGCGCCCCTTCCGGGTAACGGTTGCCGCCATTGAGGTATACCACCTGTCCGGCGACACGCCAGTTGTCCTGCAACGACCACTGGCCATTTAGTCCCAGCTCAGTTAGCGCTATCGACAGTTTGCCGTCGTTATTGATGGCATTACTGTCTTTTGCCCTGGTCACCCCCTGGGCAATAAAACCATGCCAGCTGGCTATTTCTGCGGCCTGCAAGCCATGGCCGCACATTGCCAACATCACTGCAGCAACCACTTTGCGTCGCCATGTTACAGGGTTAGTTTTCATAGGGTGTTATCACCTGTAGGGTATTTGGAATAGTACCAACACTAAGATAGCCAATGGCACCTGGCGTTTGCTGCAAGGCTAACTGCATCTCCTCCTCGCTAAGCAGCTGGGTTGGGAAACTGCCGATACCGGAAAACCGCTGCCGGTTCCAGATAGTGTCCAGCTGATAGGGGAACATCTGCAGCTGTTGCCGGCTAAAGTTAATATGAGTGGGGTGATCCGAAGCCAGCACAAAAACCCGAATAACGGTGCCATCTGGCCAACGACTTTGCCGCATGCTAAAAATAGCCCGCAGTTGCGCCCGGCTAAGTTGCTGCTCTGTTACCGCTGCATGAACCACCACTTCTGCCGCCGACAATGACATCGACAATGGCAGTAACAGGCACCAACACAGCTTTTGCAAAAATTTCATTGATGGCTGTAAACCCCGCCTGCAACATGAAAAATGCTGTTATCAAATGCTATAAGCGTAAACATAACTTTCAATTTAGCAAGTTGATCACGTTCTGGCAGAAATATGCAGAATATTTACAACCCCAGATACCAGGTAGCAATAGCGAAATACAGTACTACCCCGGCTACGTCAGCAATAGAGGTGATTAACGGGCCACTGGCGGTGGCCGGGTCCAGGTTTAAGCGGCTAAGTAAAAAGGGTAACGACAACCCCACCAGGCTGCCGACCATCACCACCAGCATCATGGTTACCGCTACTACTATCGCAATATCATAACCGCCACGCCACCAGCCCAGCCCCACCACAGCAAGCGACATAGTTAACCCCAGCAGACCTGCGACCAGGCATTCTTTGATCATTAATGAGCCCCAGTCACGCAATTTAATGTCGCCGGTGGCCAGCGCCCTTACCATCAGGGTACCCGACTGTGCTCCGGCATTACCGCTGCTGGCGATCAGTAACGGCAGAAAAAATAGCAGTGCCAGATAGCTGGCAATAGTGTCTTCATAATAAGCAATGCCGGCACCCGAGAAAATATTGCCAAACACCAGCACCACCAGCCAGAACACCCTTTTGCGGTATAGCAGACTAATACTGGCATCTTTAACATTGCCTTCCAGCTTACCGATAGTAGCGGTTTTATGGAAATCCTCAGTCGCTTCCTCTGCCGCCACATCCATTGCATCATCGTAAGTAACAATACCAACCATTTGCTGCTGTTGGTTGATAATAGGCAAGGCGAGCAAGTCATACCGGGCAATCATGGCTGCCACTTGCTCTTGCTCCATATCAATAGTAGCGAAAATGGGGTCATGATTCATCAACTCATCCACCAACATGGTCGCTGGTGCCAGGATCAGCTCTCTTAACGACACCACGCCGATTAACTTGCGCACGTCGTTAACCACATAAGCGGAATAAATGGTTTCTTTATCCGGCGCTTCGCGGCGCAGTACATCCAGCGCATCCCGCACATTAATGTCTGGCGCCAGAATGGCATAATCAGAGGTCATAATGGCACCGGCAGTGCCTTCCTGATGACTGGACAACCGCAGTAAATCTTCGCGCTCGGCCTGGGCCAGCGCCGGTAACAGGGTTTCCCGCTGATCGGCCGTTAAGCGGTTGAATAAATCAGCACGCTCATCAGATGACATCTGGCGGATTATCGGTGCCAGCTTGCGACGGCTTACCCGGACAGCTAATGCCACCTGTACTTCTGCCGGCAAATAACCAAACACTTCCGCTTGCTCTGCCCGGCGCAGTGCGGCCAGCAACATCCACAAATGATCCAGCGAAAACTCTGTGATAGCGGCAGCGTAATCGGCCGGATGCACATCCTCAAGCTGATCCTGCAGTAACTGCACCGTATCGTTTTCCAACGCCGCACGCAGTCGGTTTATCAGTACAGGTAATTCCATCACAACCTCTTAATTCTGGTCTGGCATTCAAATGCCGGCAATGACAGGCTTAACGTATTAAGCTTATTTTCATAAAACCTTTGGCACACTGTGTACGAAGGCCTTAATTGGCTGGTGACATGATAGCGCGCTGGCAACATGCGTACTATCAGTAGTTACAGTTGTTCAATTAAAATAACATATTGCTTATTAAGCAAAAATTAACCATTATTTTAGGTTCTGACAGCAGGAATAACAACCAGCACACGTAAAGAATTACCGATACTCGTACCGTTGCTCTGGTAATATGCCAGTGCCATAGCCAACTTACCGGACAGCATATGCAATCACAACACAGCAATAATACTCCGGCACTGAGTCCCTGGTGGCTGCCCGTCGCCGTGGACAGCGGCCAAAGCTGGCAATATACCTTAGGCCCACTCACGCTTTATCTGCAGCGGTTACGTTCTGAATGGCTGCTGGGCCATGCCATTTTACATGATCAGGACGATCGTTATCTGCTGCGCAGTCGCAGTATATCGCAGCTGCCTGAACTGGAAAACGTGCAGCGCTTTATATTTCGCGAATCGCCTGGCCACTTTTGTTTAAAGCCAAAGCTGCTCGATCGCTCAGTGGTAGTCAAAACCCGTAAACAGGTCAGCATACCAGCAGGTGAACAAGCGGTGTTTTATATCAGCTCACCGGTAGTGGTTGAGGTAACAGTACAGCAACCCGATTGCAAGCTGGCTGAAATTACCAGCCAGCGTTTATCCGACACCTGGTTTGGCCCCTCAACCCTGCACGGCGAATTATGTTATGCCGATAAAACCCAGGCCAGGCACAGCCGCACCGACCTGCCGCTAAGACCACACCGGGCCATTACCGCTATTACCATTGAAAATAATGCCGATAGCATGCTGGTGTTATCTAAACTCAGTATCCCGGTGCCTTACCTGGCGGTGTATGGTTTAGCGGATGGCAGCCTGTGGACCGATCCGATAACCCTGCAGCACGACGGTAATCTTGCCCTCACCCGCTTTAAAATAAGTAAACATTTACCCGCCGGGGTAGCAATGACAGACCGGATAGCAGAGCCACGCCAGCATATTGAAAAACAGGGGCTTATCCGCGCCTTTACCGGCATCTTCAACGATTAACAGGAGCTGGCCATAATGGAACAGTTTATCGCCTATCTAAGATCTGAACAGGTGGTCGCTATATTGCAGGCGGCCATTTTACTGGCTGCGGGTTTGTTACTGGCCAGCCTCGCCAGCCGCGCAGTGCAAAAGTTAGTTAGCCGTAATTTTTCGCAGCACCACGCAGTGCTGTTTAAGCGGCTGGTATACTGGCTGGTGCTGGCACTGTTCTTTGCCTCAGCCCTACGCCAGCTAGGGTTCTCATTAGGCGTGCTGCTGGGCGCCGCCGGGGTGCTGTCGGTAGCCATTGGCTTTGCTTCCCAAACCTCAGCATCAAACCTGATTAGCGGTTTATTCTTAATTGGTGAAAAACCCTTTCAGCTGGGCGACGTGATAAGAGTGGGCAATACCACCGGTGAAGTACTATCGATAGATTTATTGTCGGTAAAACTACGTACCTTTGATAACTTGTACGTGCGCATTCCCAACGAAAGCCTGATTAAAACTGAAATGACCAATCTGACCCGTTTCCCAATCCGGCGTTTCGACTTACAGGTTGGCGTTGCCTACAAAGAAAATATCAGCCAGGTGCGCAAAGTATTAATGGACGTTGCTGACAATAATCCGCTAAGTCTGGATGAGCCGGCGCCACTATTTGTATTTAACGGTTTTGCCGATTCCTCGCTAAGTATTCAGTTTAGTGTCTGGACTAAACGGGAAAATTTCCGCGATTTACGCAACAGCCTGCAAGAAGAAGTAAAAATGGCATTTGATAAAGCAGGCATTGAAATCCCCTTCCCACAGCGCACCATTATTTTTGGCAATGGTTCAGCCCCAATCAGTATTAATCCGGCAACACCGGACGTTGCACCCGATAAGAAGGACTCGCAAGGATGAACAGCCGCATCGCGCCGGTTTTGTTGCTGCTGCTTGCCAGCACTTTGCTTAACACTGCCAAAGCAGAGGATAAACGCAGTTGTACCCGCTTATTCGATGAAGCAGATATTAAGCAAGCCGGGCTTACCATTAGCGCCGTTCATTTTGAACAAGAGAACGTCTTTGATTTAACCGAATCAGGCACTTTCTGGCTGCACCGGTTTGCTAACTACAGCCATATCATCTCTAAACAGCAAACCATTGCCAACGAACTGCTGTTCAGCCCTGAAGACCCGCTGGACCTGGCTGAACTGGCTGAAACCGAACGCTTGTTGCGTAACCGCAGCTACATTCGGGATGCAGATATTAAAGTCAGCCAGTATTGTCCCGACACCAACTCTGTTGAAGTGCTGGTAAAAACCTGGGATAACTGGTCGCTGCTGCCGAAAATAGACTTTTCCAGCGAGGGCGGTGCCACCGAATATTCCATTGGTATTGCCGAAGACAACCTGTTGGGTACCGGTAATCAGCTACAACTTGATTATGCCAAAGATGCCGAACGTACCGGTTACATGTTCAGCTTTGCCAGCCCGAATATTATGGGCAGCCACTGGCAGGCGCTAACCCGCTACGCTAATAACTCCGATGGCGAGAGTTATCAGTTTAACGTGCAACGACCATTTTATCGTTTAAGCTCCCCCTGGGCAGTCAGCGTTGACGTCAGCAAAGAAAAGCTACAAATCAGCGATTATGTGTTGGGGGAAACCGTAAACCAGTACGACCGCACCCAGCAGGGGTTTACCAGCTATCTGGGCTTGCGCCTTGCGGGCACCAGCAAACGTATTCACCGTCTTAATGGCGGCGTTACCCTGGACGACGTCAGCTTTACGGCAAACAGCGACACCTTATTTGAGCTGCCAGCCGAGCGCAATTTATCCCGGGTATGGCTGGAATATCAGCTGCTGGAAGACCAGTACCGCAAACTATACAATATCAACCAGTTCAACCGGGTAGAAGATATCAATCTTGGCTGGCAAGCCTATGTCAGAGTAGGTCAGTTACAAACAGCGTTAGGCGCCGATGCCCGTGGCTGGCAACTGGACGCCGCTATTGAAAAGGCCTGGTCGCTGCAAAGTGATTTATGGCTGCTGGCCAGCCTGAATTACCATGGCCTGAAAATGGCTGATTTACGCCAGCAATTACTCAGTACCCATTGGCAGCTGGTGTATCAGTTAAACCGGCAAAGTAGCGTGGTCGGTGTTCTCGATTTACAGCGGGGCCATGACTTGTTTGACGATGAGGCGCTGTATCTGGGCGGAGACACCGGTTTACGGGCCTTTCCATTATTTTATCAGCGCGGTGACAACCGCATGGTGGCCACCGCAGAGTATCGTTATTACACCGATTGGAACATTCTGCATATTTTCGATGTTGGCTTTGCCGGTTTTGCCGATGCCGGCCGCAGCTGGGGCGCCGAACAGCGCGGTGAAAACGAAATAGACGATAGTATTTTATATGGCGTAGGGGTAGGGATACGCTTGCTGTCTACCCACTCCAGTCGCGGCACTATGGTGCATATCGACTTAACCCGCCCGGTTAGCGACAACCCGGAACTGGGCAACTGGCAGTGGCGAGTCACCGCCAAGCGGCGCTTTTAACGGTGCCATCAATTCTGGCATAAAGTGCAGTATACCGTACTGCGCTGGCCCAGTTTTATCTCAGTTAATGGCTGCTGGCACTGCACGCAGGGTTTAGCACCGCGGCCATATACCAGTAACTGCTGCTTAAAGTAGCCAGGCTTACCATCAGCCTGGCTGAAATCTTTTAAGGTGGTGCCCCCCTGCACTATCGCCGCTGCCAGCGTTTCTTTTACAACAGTACTTAGCAACGTCAATTTAGCTGCGGTTACGCTATTAGCTGGCGCTGATGGCAAAATACCCGCTTTAAACAGCGCTTCATTGGCATAAATATTACCTACCCCAACTACCACTTTATTATCCATCAATACCAGCTTAATGGCTGCCGAGCGCTTAGCACAGGCGTTAATCAGGGTTTGGCTGCTAAACGCATCGGTCAGCGGTTCCGGTCCCAAGGCAGCCAATAGCGGATGCACCTGACCTTTAGCCTGCCACAGCACGGCTCCAAAGCGGCGGGTGTCGTTTAAGCGCAGCACTTTATTGTTCGATAATACTAAATCCAGATGGTCATGCTTAGCTGGCAGGGTGCTGCTGGCCACCACTTTTAAATGGCCCGACATGCCTAAATGCAAAATAATATCACCGGCTGGCAGGCTGATCAGTAAATACTTAGCCCGGCGGTTTACCGCCAGAATTGGCTGATGGGTTAGCTGAACCACCTCATCCGGGATCCACCAACGCAGCTGGCGCTGGCGGGCAACCACACTCAGCAGTTGCTGACCTGCCAAATGCGGGCTAATGCCTAAACGGGATACTTCAACTTCGGGTAATTCTGGCACGACGCTTACTCCAAAAAAAGCTTACTCCAGCATAAATAACTGGGCGGCCTGTTGCTTACTCAGCTGATAAAACTGGCTTTGTCCCGCCTGCTGTAACAGATACCGGGCTTGCGCAGCAGCATTGGCCGGATCGTCGCCAGGATACAATAACCAGATAATGGGGCTGGTCTCACCAACCAGTTGGACACTGGCCTGCGCTACCGGCACCCGGCTTTGCATAGGTACCGCATCTGCAGGAATAAGCTGGCTGTATTGCCAGGCCAGGGCTAGCTGCGCGGCATCAACATTGTGGGTCGCCGGTTGTAACTGCCACTGCGGGCCAGCTTTCACCAGACGCGCGCTGGCAAACCCCACCATTAGCAGCTGCGAATCTGCTGGGATCAGCCGATGTTCAGGGGCCATTTTTTGTTGTAAACGCTGCGGAATGCCGTACAGCACAAACATTAAAATCAGTACGGCAAAAATCAGTACGTTGTTCCAGTTGCGGCGCGAGAGTTTTAACATAACGATACCTTTCTGCACGGGGCAGCGGCATAGTAACTTAGGCAGGGTGTAAAAAGCAAAAACCCGGCGTTAGCCGGGTTTTCAGGTCGATTACTTGATTTTCGCTTCTTTGAAAATCACGTGCTTACGCACTTTAGGATCGAACTTTTTAATTTCCATTTTTTCTGGCATGGTACGCTTGTTCTTCGTAGTAGTGTAGAAGAAACCAGTACCAGCAGAAGAAACTAAACGGATTTTATCGCGCATAAGTTAATTCCTTAAACCTTGTGACCGTTGGCACGAACGTCTACTAAAACGGCGTCGATACCTTTCTTGTCAATAATACGCATACCACGGGTGGTAGTACGTAAAGTAACAAAACGGTTTTCGCTTTCAACCCAGAAACGGTGCGTTTGCAGGTTAGGCAGGAAACGGCGCTTTGTCGCGTTGTTGGCGTGCGAACGACGGTTACCTACCATCGGACCTTTGCCAGTTACTTGGCATACTCTAGACATGTCTATATTTCTCCAAAATTACGTCAGCTCGAGCTATCATTCACCCTTCTGGCCTTGAAGGTTGCCCCGAAAATGGATGAGGGCGCACTTTATACACGAAAGCCCCATTAAACTCAAGAGAATTTAAATGGCACTCGAGGCAGATCTGTCGCCAGTCTGCCATAATCGTTGCAGTATTATTACAGCCAGCCGCGTTCTGCAAAAGACACAACTTCTGCATCGCCCACCACAAAATGGTCCAGTATTTTGATATCTACTAAGGCCATGGCCTGGGTCAGGCGCTCCGTTATCGCCCTGTCGGCGCGGCTTGGCTCGGCCACCCCGGAAGGATGATTATGAGCCAATATAACGGCGGCGGCATTATGCGCTAAAGCGCGCTGAACTACAATACGCGGATACACTGGCGAGGCATCAATAGTGCCCATGAACAAGGGTTCGCTGGCAATTAAACGATGCTGATTATCAAGATAAAGAAGCAGAAACACTTCGCGTTGCTCATGGCCAATGGTATGGGTTAAATATTTTTTCACCAGTGCCGGCTCGGTAAACACCGTCTCGCGTTGTAATTGCTGCTGCATATAACGCTTACTTAGCTCCAGCACTGCTTGTAACTGCACAAATTTCGCTTCGCCTAAGCCCTTTGCCAGGCAAAATTCATGCTGGCTGGCGCCCATTAACCTTCGCAACGAGCCAAAATGGCTCAGCAGCTGGCGGGCCAGGGTAACGGCATCGCAGCCACTAACCCCAGTGCGCAAAAATATCGCCAACAGCTCTGCATCAGATAATGCCTTAGGCCCCAGCTGCAACAGTTTTTCCCGTGGTCGCTCGCTTACTGGCCAGTCAGAAATAGCCATCTGAATCCTCCCTGAATTGATGCCGATTTTTACGTTCCGTGTTATCTTATGCCGATGATTTTCGGACCAGCTTTAGGTATTTATGCAGCAGACCCTGGCAGCAAAACGTATTTTACTGGGCATTAGTGGTGGCATTGCCGCCTACAAAAGTGCCGATTTAGTCCGCCGCTTAAAAGAGCGGGGCGCTGAGGTACGAGTGATCCTGACCAACGCCGCCCAGCAATTTATTACCCCGCTTACCCTGCAGGCAGTATCCGGCAACCCGGTTAGCACCAGCATGCTTGACCCTGCAGCAGAAGCCGCAATGGGCCATATTGAGCTGGCTAAATGGGCCAACCTTATCGTTGTTGCCCCGGCCTCAGCCGATGTTATCGCTAAACTGGCGCATGGTATGGCCAACGACTTACTCACTACCTGCGTACTGGCAACCGCGGCACCGGTAGCGGTAGCGCCGGCCATGAACCAGCAGATGTATAACAATATAGCTACCCAGCAAAACTTAGCAACACTAAAAAAACATAAATTTCACATATATGGTCCGGGCGCTGGTGAACAGGCCTGTGGTGATGTTGGCTATGGCCGCATGCTGGAACCATTAGAACTGGTTGCGCTAATTGAACAAACCTTGATGCCAGCAACTCCACTGGCCGGCCTGCGCTTTACAATTACTGCAGGCCCTACCCGCGAAGCGCTGGACCCGGTGCGCTATTTATCTAACCACAGCTCCGGCAAAATGGGCTTTGCCCTGGCGGCCGCTGCTGCGGCAATGGGGGCGGATGTCACGCTAATCAGTGGCCCGGTGCAACTGGCTACCCCAGCGGGTGTGAAGCGAATAGATGTGGTAAGCGCTGAACAAATGCACCAGGCCGCTTTAAAGGTGGCAGTGCAAAGCGATATTTTTATTGGCTGCGCCGCGGTGGCCGACTACCGGGCGGCTGATGTGGCAACCAACAAGCTGAAAAAAGGTGCCAGCGAGCAGCTGCAACTTACCCTGGTAAAGAACCCCGATATTATCGCCGCAGTCGCTGGCCTGGCAAAACAGCGCCCCTTTACCGTAGGTTTTGCCGCTGAAACCCAGAATGTGCTGAGCTATGCCAGGCAAAAACTGCTTAATAAAAAGCTCGACATGATTTGTGCTAACGATGTATCGCAGCCGGATGCCGGTTTTAACAGCGAGCAAAATGCGCTTACCGCACTTTGGCACGGTGGCGAGCAGGTGCTGGGTCTGCAAACTAAAGCCGCGCTGGCGGCAAGCCTGATAACCCTGATTTATCAACATTTCTCTCAACAACAGACCACAAGTGAAGCGAACAAATGAATAAAGCGATTGAGCTGAAGATCCTCGACCCCCGTATTGGTAACGAATTCCCGCTGCCCGCTTATGCCACACCGGGCTCGGCCGGCCTCGATTTACGTGCCTGTCTGGACGAGACGTTAACCCTGGAGCCAGGGCAAACGGTATTAATTCCAACCGGCATGGCTATTTTTATTGGCGACGCTAACTTATGCGCCACCATTTTGCCGCGCTCCGGTCTTGGCCATAAGCACGGCATTGTACTGGGAAATCTGGTGGGCTTAATTGATTCGGACTATCAGGGGCCGTTAATGGTATCGATGTGGAACCGTGGCCAACAAACATTCAGCATTGAACCGGGTGACCGCATTGCTCAGCTAGTGTTTATGCCGGTAGTGCAGGCTGAGTTTAAGCTGGTCGAGAGTTTTGACGCCTCAGAGCGCGGTGAAGGTGGTTTTGGCCACTCGGGTAAAAGTTAGTTTGAATTCAGGAACAGCTATGTCAACACCGCGCCGCGGCAACAGAAAAGAAGATATTTTGCAGGCGTTAGCCGCCATGCTGCAAAGCAATAATGGCCAGCGCATTACCACGGCCGCTTTAGCAGGCAAGGTTGGCGTATCAGAAGCGGCACTTTATCGCCATTTCCCCAGTAAAGCCCGTATGTTTGAAGGCTTAATTGAGTTTATTGAAGACACCCTGTTATCCAGAATAAACAGTATTTCAGATGAGCATAAAGATACCCAAAGCCGCATAGAGCTGATGCTACAGCTAATCCTGGTATTTGCCGAGCGCAACCCGGGCTTTTGCCGCATTCTTAGCGGCGATGCCTTACAGGGCGAGCAAGAGCGGTTACTGGAGCGGGTAGCAGCCCTGTTTGAAAAACTGGAAACCCAGTTTAAGCAAACCCTGCGTGAGCGCAAGCTGCGTGAAGGCAAAAGTTTCAGTATTGACGAAGGTGAGCTGGCCAACCTGTTGCTGGCGACAGTAGAGGGTAAAATAAGCCAGTTTGTGCGCTCCGGCTTTAAACGCCTGCCAACCGCTGCCTGGCAAAACCAGTGGGCGTTACTGCAGCAGGCTTTATTTAACTAACAAGGGTACTCCGCGCTTTCGATCTGACATAAAACGTCAGGTCAGAAAAGGTAGTGAAATGTAACAGCAGAGCAAGGTGTCAGGTAATGCTTATGAAACAGCGGCATGGATGCCGCGCAGGCTGAAGGGGCACAGGGATGTGATCCTTGAAGCCGGTGGAGTAAGCGTTACCTGATACCTTGCGTTCCGGTTGTCAGTCCCTATGCTTTCACACCATATTGCGCCCGGTAAGCTTTTACCGCATCCAGATGCTCCGCCATTTCAGGTTTATCCGCTAAATAGCTGATGAGATCCGGCAGGCTGACAATAGCAACAACCCTGGTATTAAAATCGCGCTCCACTTCCTGTATAGCCGACAACTCGCCCTGGCCGCGCTCTTGCCTGTCCAGTGCCACCAGCACACCGCTAAGCTCTGCGCCTTGCGCCTGAATAAGCTGCATCGACTCACGAATTGCGGTACCGGCAGTAATCACATCATCTACCAGCATAATCCGGCCTTGCAGCGGCGAGCCAACGACATTACCGCCCTCACCATGGGCTTTGGCCTCTTTGCGGTTAAAACAGTACGGCACATCACGGTTATAGTGATCCGCCAGCGCCACCGCCGTGGTGGTAGCGATAGGGATCCCTTTATAAGCCGGGCCAAACAATACGTCGAACTCAATCGCCGCATCCTGCAACGCCGCGGCATAAAAGCGGCCCAGTTTTGCCAGGTCACTACCGGTGTTAAACAAACCGGCATTAAAGAAGTACGGGCTGGTGCGGCCCGATTTCAGTGTAAAACTGCCAAACTTCAGTACCTGACGGGCCAGGGCAAATTCAATAAAATCACGTTGAAACTGTTTCATTGCTTGCTGCCCTCTGCTTAAGCCAGTACCCGTTTTTGCTCTTCAACAATTTCGCGAATAGCATGGCGGCCCAAATCCATCATCTGCTGCATTTCATCAAAGCTGAATGGCTCAGTTTCTGCCGTGCCCTGCACTTCAATAATTTTGCCGGTTTCGGTCATTACGATATTCATATCCGTTTCAGCGTTAGAATCTTCCGCATAATCTAAATCCGCTACCGGCGTGCCTTTGTAAACACCCACGGAAACCGCCGCCACCATATATTTTAATGGGTTGGTTTTAATCGTGCCTTTGGCGCGCATAAAATTCAGGGCATCAACCAGCGCCACACAGGCACCAGTAATAGACGCCGTGCGGGTGCCACCATCGGCCTGAATCACATCACAGTCGATAGTAATGGTATTTTCACCCAGCAGCTTCAAATCTACCGCTGTACGCAGTGCCCGGCCAATAAGGCGCTGAATTTCCATAGTGCGGCCACCCTGCTTACCCCGTGCCGCTTCGCGGTCATTGCGGGTATGGGTAGCGCGCGGCAGCATACCGTATTCAGCGGTTACCCAACCTTTGCCCTGGCCTTTCATAAAACGCGGCACGCCTTCTACCACACTGGCGGTACAAATGACCTTGGTATTACCAAACTCAACCAGCACTGAACCTTCAGCATGGGCGGTAAATTGACGGGTAAAAGTAAGGGGACGGATCTGACTGGCTGTTCTGCCACTTGGACGCATAGCTGCACTCCTGAAATTAACAATGGCGGCTATTATAGGTGTTTAAGCAACGCAGGGCGAGCAATTCGCCAAATTCCATTATCCTGCGGTATACTCTGCTTTTATTTGCCGCCAGAGAGCCTTTTTATGATCCACAGCATGACCGCCTTCGCCCGCCACGAAACCAAAGCCAGCTGGGGCACTGCCCAGTGGGAGATCCGCTCGGTAAATCAACGTTACCTGGAGTCCTACTTTCGCCTGCCAGAGCAGTTTCGGGGTTTAGAAAGTCTGCTGCGCGACAAACTACGTAACGCCCTGCAACGTGGTAAAATTGAAGTGAATCTACGCTATCATGCTAATCAGGCAGGCGGCGAGCTAACATTAAACGAAGAATTTGCCGAACAACTGCTGCAAAAAGCCCAGCAGTTACTGCAAAAGGCGCCGCAGGCACAGCTTAATATTGCCGACATTCTGCGCTGGCCGGGTGTAATGGAAACCCCCACCGAAGACTTAGACGCCATGCAAGGCGAACTGCTGGCCGGCTTTGACGCGGCGTTGCAGGATTTTCTGGCAGGCCGCGGCCGCGAAGGTGATGCCATCGAACAGATGATCCAACAGCGTTTAACCGCCATCGGCGAGCAAGTGGCCTTCGTGCGCACTCATCTGCCACAAGCTATGCAATGGCAGCGCGACCGCATTATAAACCGCTTAAACGACATTAAAGCCGATATTGAGCAAGGCCGTTTAGAGCAGGAGATGGCGTTTTTAGCCTCGAAATCTGACGTCGCCGAAGAGCTCGACCGGCTCGATGCTCATATTAAAGAAACCCGCCACGCCCTGAAAAAAGGTGGCGCCTGCGGCAGGCGCTTAGATTTTATGATGCAGGAATTTAACCGCGAAGCGAATACCTTATCTTCTAAGGCGATCAGCACCGAAATTACCAATGCTGCGGTAGAGCTTAAGGTGCTAATCGAGCAGATGCGCGAGCAAATTCAAAACATCGAATAGCGTTCCGCTATCACCCAATTAAATAGCAGGTTTAATCAGTAACTTGCTATTTCGATATCACATACCTGGTACTTCTGCCCCCCGCAGCGGTTTTCACCAAGCACCCCATTTCTACCAACTGCGCCAAATGCCGGCTGGCCGTTGCCGGACTGACCTTAGCCACTTTGCCGTATTGGCTGTTGCTGATGCCTTCGCTGAAGTCGCCATCCAGCAACCGGTTGAGTACTTTGACTTGCTCTTTGCTCAGTTGCGTTTGGTCTACCCGTTGCCAAAATCGCGTTTTTTGCAGCGTTTGATCGATATCGGCCAGTACCTGCTTTAGGCTAGCGGCTAGCGTGTCAAGAAACCAGAGCAACCAGCCGGTAATATCAATATCGCCTTTTTGGCTTTGCTCCAGGATATCGTAATAGCTGCTACGTCGCTCCAGGATAGCAACCGACATGGCATAAAAGCGGATTGACTGATGTTCCGCCTGCGCCAGTGCCAAGTCGGTCAGCAGCCGCGCCAAGCGGCCATTGCCATCCTCCAGCGGATGGATAGTGATAAACCAGAAATGCGCAATACCAGCGCGTAGCAGCGGGTCTAAATTGGCGTCTTCCCGCGAGCGGTTAAACCAGTCGATAAAGCAATCAAGCTCGCTTTCCAAAACATCGCGCGGCGGCGCTTCAAAATGCACTTTAGGTCGGTCGATTCTACCCGAGACAACCTGCATTGGCTCGTTACCGCGAAGCTGCCCTCCGAGCACCCTTTGCGCTATTTGCTCTCTCTGCATTAGTGAGCTATCAGTCGGAAACAGCCAGGCATGCCACTGCAGCAGTCGCGCTAAAGTTAACGGCTGCTGCCAGTTACCAATGGCGTCAGTTACCATCGCAGCGAGGCCATCAGACTGTGCTGTCGTTGCAACGCTTTGTGGCTCATCAATACCCAGCTTACGGGCTAATGATGAACGCACCACACTATGATTCAACCGCTCACCCTCAATGGCGCTAGAGGTGAGGATGTTGGCTAGCATGGTATCCAGTGCCGCCTGCTGGTTATTCTGTACGCCCATTTTGCCCAGCAGCACCCCCTGCAAAAAATGCAGCTCACGTAAAAATGGAGCTAATACCGCATGATCATAACGAAACACCTGCGATGCATCTAGTTGACGGCTGGGCCAGTCCGGTTGTTGCCAGATCCACATAGGTGAAACTCCTGCTGCTTGAGGTGAATACACCCATAATCTACTCAATTAATGAGGTGAATAGCAAGGCTATTCACCTCAAAAACAAAATTAGAACCTCATTTGGATTAACTGCAGTAGCGTTCATGCTTGATTTAAAGATCAGGCCTTGTAGACCTCAGCCAGCTGCTTGCCGTGGATAGCCACTAACCAATGCCTGGCAAGCAACTCATCCAGTTCAGATTTTATATCGGCAGCCGTCAATTTAGCTGGGGCCTCAGGTCCCGGCTGTAATAACATATAGTCGGCCCGGCCTGCATTTTTTACCTTATAAAGAGCGGCGTCAGCTAAATATAAGCTGTACTCCCAATCCCATGCTGGTGGCTGGATCATGGCACCAATAGAACAGGTAACATTAATTGGCAGGTCCAGTTTTTGCTGCCAGGGGTAGTTGTGGATCAGCTGTTGCAAGCGTTCAATATAGTGCTGTACTTCGCTGCTTTGCTCCAACACCAGCAAAAACTCTTCACCGCCCCAGCGGATCAGATGGTCGTTGCTGCGGCTATGTTGCTGTAAAATTCCGGCAAAATGTTTTAGTACATTGTCACCCACCTGGTGGCCATGCACATCATTAATTCGTTTAAAGAAATCCAAATCCAACAGTACCCAGGCCAAGGGCTGGTTATTACGCTGAGCACGGGCCAGCATGGCATCAATATTCACATCCAGATAATGCCTGTTATGCAACTCGGTCAGCGCATCCTGCATGCTCATTTGCTGCAGTTTCAGATTCGCCTGATACAACTCCTGCGTACGTTCGGCAACTTGTCGTTTTAACTCTTCCCGGGCGTTAGCCAGTGACGCCAGCCGCAGACGGTAAACCATCCACAGCAGCAAAAACAGCGTCGCTAACAATAACAAGCGCGCAATCAGGGTTTCATGCCAGTAAGGGGTAAGCTCAATCTCCATCACGGCGGCATCACTCCAGCGATAATCGCCAGCAATTTTCACCTGAACATGAAACTGATAAGAACCCGGTGGCAAATTGGTATAAAACGCTTCGCGCCGGCTACCGGCTTGCACCCAGCCATCCTCATAGCCAGTAAGCTGGTAACGGGTTTCAATCGACGATGCCTGATAATAATAAGGTGCGCTGAAACGAAAGTGCCAGTCGCGCTGCACGGGTGACAGGCGAGCCTTGCTATCAGTAAGCTGTTGATTAAGAACAGTTAAACTTTCTATTACCGCGGCAGGCGCTGGTGCGTAGTTGTTCAGCCGGTCCAGGCGCAAGGCGATAATGCCGTCCAGCGTAGGGAACCACAGCCGGCCCTGATGCACCAGGCCCTTATTGCTGCCGGCGCCATTGCAACAGCGGTGCGAATCAGTGGCAGCTTCTGGCTGACGGTCGTCAACCAGCATATACAGCCGGCTTACATCGCCCTGCAGCAAAGCCGCATAATCCAGCCGGTAAAAACCTTGGAAATTGCTGATAACCAATTTGTCATTAACCTGCGCCGCATGCATCACGCCATTACCCGGCAAGCCGTTTTGCTGACTAAAATGTTGCCAGTTGCCGGGTTGACCAATAACAAACCCCTGGTCAAAACTGCCGACAAAAATGTTACCGTCACTAAACTCCGCTACGGCGCTGATAAAGCGGCCAGCCAGCGGCATATCCAACACCGGTTCAAAGCCGTCATTACCCCGCAGATACAAGCCAGATTCCGTTCCTACCCACAGCCGGCCTAGGCTGTCTGTTTGTAACGCCCGGATACTGAGCTCAGTCAGCGGGGCGCTGATCCCCTGCTGTGACAACACACCATTTTCAATAAAGTACAAACCACCGTTGCTGCCCACCCAAATTCGCGCCTGCTCGGCTGCCAGGGTGGTGATCAGTAAATGCGCCGTTTGCGGAAAGTTTTGCCGCCAGGCCAGCGTTTCACTATCCAGTAAACTTAAACCAGCACGGGTACCTACCCATAAATCGCGTTGCTGCTGCAGCAAACTGTAAACAAAAGGATTGGGAAGTTGGCTATTAGCCAGTAGCGGCTGAAACTGGCCATCTTTTAGCAGCGCCATGCCCTGGCTGGTGCCTACCATCAAATGCCGCTGCCAGGGCATCACTGCCCAGCTATAGGGATCGGGAATGCCAGCAGCGTGGCTGTAGCGTTCAGTAGCGGCCTGGCGTATGCGCATCACACCATGAGCACGACTACCCAGCCACAGATTCTGATGCTTGTCTTCCAGCATACTCTCAATCCAGCTAAAAGGCCTCTCACCGCTACCCAGTTGTCCAACCTGAGTGATTTGCCCCGGTTTTATCTGATACACGCCGTCAAACGTAGACACCCACAGTTGCTTTTGCGTATCAAGATACAATAACTCAATCCGGCTGTTCGGTGCCCCGCCGGGTAAATCCAGCTTGCGCCAATGCTCCTGCTGCCAACGATATAAGCCCTTATTGGTTCCCAGATAAAGGGTATCGCCCAGCGCAACCAGTTCCGTAATATGCAGGGCCTCTGCCGCCGCCGGCGCGTCGTACCAACGGTATTCAGCAGCCTTATCACCGGCGCCAGCATCATAAACCGCAAAACCATGCTGGCCGCCAATCCACAACGTGTTGTCTTGCTGATACAGCTGAAACACCGGGCCGGTATGCAACGATACCGGCTGCAGTTGCTGCTGATGCCACTGAAATAACTGGCTGGCGCCAATAAAAAACCGGCCATCCGGCAGTTGCGCAAAGCTGGTCACCGCGCCAGGCGTAGCCTGATTGTCCAGGCTGCCGGTGGCGGTTGCCATATCTACCGAATAAAAAGTGCCATCAACATAATAACTTAAGCCATTGACGGTACCAATCCAAAGCTGTTGCTGGCTATCAATATACAAAGCGGTAATTAAATTAGATAACAATGCCGGGGTATTGGCGGTGTTAAACACCGTAAACTGATGGCCATCAAACCGGGCCAGCCCACCCTGAGTGCCCAGCCAGAGATAACCTTGTTCATCCTGAGCCATTGCCGTAACAGACACTTGCGGCAGCCCGGCCTCAACTGACCAGCTGCGGTACAACAGCGATGCACTGTCATGCGCACCCGGTAACGCAAAAGCACTGGCGCCAGGGCAGTACAACACCCACCACAGCGTGGTTACAGCTATAAACCTGAACACTAAGCTGGCTCCTTGTTCGTTCTGTCCATTGATAATAGTGGTTACTTTACTAAAATGCCCGCCTGAATTTTTAGCAAAAGCTGACGAGTGGCAGGTATTGGCTTACGGGCGGTATTCTTGCGCTATTGGTCTTACCAGTGCTAAGCTCGGCCCCACCATCCAAACAGGAACATCGTTATCATGTCATTGTTTAAAGCGAATTGGGGTCTTAAATTTTTTGCCTGGCGCTACATTCCATTGATTGGCTTTTGCTCGCCGAAAATTGTCCGCATGAGCAACGACACGCTGGAAGTTACCATGCCGCATACCTGGCGCACTAAAAACCATCTGGGCAGTGTCTATTTTGGTGCACTGGCTATCGGCGCCGACCTGGCCGGTGCCTTTCTGGTATTTTCCAAAGCCAAAGCACGTGGCATTAATGCTAACTTTGCCTTTAAAGATGTGCAGGGGCAGTTTTTAAAACGGCCTGAGGCAAAAGTACACTTTACCAGTAACGATGGCGCGATAATCGATCAGATGCTCGATGAATCACTCAGCACTGGCGAGAGGATCAATAGAACCGTTACGGTAGTTGTCACCTGCCCCAGCCTGCATGGTAGCGAGCCGATGGCCACCTTTGCGCTCACCTTATCCATTAAAGCGAAAGCCAAACGCTAAGCAGCGTTTGCACCGGCGCAGCGGACAGTCTAAAATTGCTTTTTACTTGTTTGGCTGCGGCCTTAGCAGAGCATTACAATGCAACAACACAGTGGTAATTTATTTATTGTATCTGCGCCCAGTGGCGCCGGAAAATCATCCCTTATTAATGCCTTACTGAAAACCCACGCCGATATGCAAGTGAGCGTATCGCACACTACCCGTGCGCCCCGGCCTGGTGAAGTAGATGGTGTACACTACCACTTTATCAGTGTAGAGCAGTTTAAAAAGCTGATAGCTGACAACGAATTTCTGGAATGGGCCGAAGTATTTGGCAATTATTACGGCACCTCGCGCAGCGCCATTATCAATAACCTGCGCCAGGGCATCGATGTCTTTCTGGATATTGACTGGCAAGGCGCCCGGCAAATTCGTCAGCAGGCGCCTGGCACCCTCGGTATTTTTATTCTGCCACCCAGTATGGCAGCGTTAGAGCAACGTCTGCTGCAACGTGGCCAGGACAGCGAGCAAGTTATTGCCAAACGGATGGCGCAGGCGCAAAGTGAAATGCAACATGCCGACGAATACGAGTACCTGATCATCAACGATGATTTTAATCAGGCATTAAGTGAATTGGCACACATAGTATTAAGCCAGCGCAACAGCCTGCAGTCACAGCAAAGCCGGCACCAGACGTTAATGCAACAACTGTTGGCGAAACCAGCAAAATAGCGTAAACTATGCGGTCTTGTAATATACCTGAACACTCCGGAGTGGCGAATGGCTCGCGTAACAGTTGAAGATGCAGTAGATAAAATTGGTAACCGTTTCGATTTAATTCTGGTTGCGGCACGCCGTGCCCGGCAACTGGCAGTTGAAGGCAAAGAGCCGATGGTAGACCGTGAAAACGACAAACCTACCGTGGTGGCACTACGCGAAATTGAACAAGGTTTTATTACCAACAGCATTCTTAATGAACAGGAAAAACGCGACCAGATGCAGCAAGAAGCCACTGAAATGGCAGCGGTTGCCGCAATAATCGGTTCTGATCAGTAAAAACGCCTGCCAAACCCTGCCAACGGTGCTTTAGCCGTTGGCAACTGCGTGTTTTAGACGTATATTCTTAGCTCACCAGCATAATTAATTAAGCTGTCGCAGTTTGGGAGCGTTTGTGTATTTATTTGAAGGCCTGAAAAATCAAGTTTCCGCCTACCTGCCTGCCGAGCAGGTCAGTCTGGTGCAGCAGGCCTATGTGGTTGCGCGTGATGCGCATGCTCCGCAAACCCGTTCCAGTGGCGAGCCCTACATTACCCACCCCGTAGCCGTTACCAGCATTCTGGCCGAGATGCGGCTGGATCATGAAACCCTGATGGCCGCCCTGCTGCACGACGTCATTGAAGACACCGAATACAGTAAAGAAGATTTAGCAAGGCTGTTTGGCGATACCGTCGCCGAGCTGGTGCAAGGGGTCAGTAAACTCGATAAAGTAAAATTTAAAGATTACCAGGAATTCGAAGCCACCAACCTGCAAAAAATGTTTATGGCCATGACCCAGGACATCCGGGTTATTTTAATCAAGCTGGCCGACCGCACTCACAATATGCGCACTTTAGGCGCCCTGCGGCCTGATAAACGCCGGCGTATTGCCAAAGAAACCCTGGAACTGTACGCGCCAATCGCCAACCGGCTTGGTATTCATAATATTAAAAACGAACTGGAAGATTTAGGCTTTCAGGCGTTATATCCTATGCGCTACCGTGCGCTGGGCAGTGCCGTAAAACTGGCCAGGGGCAACCGGCGCGAGCTGTTGGAAAAAGTCCAGAATGAAATTCGCGGCCGCATCAGCGACGCCACTATTGAAGCCGAAGTCAGTGGTCGCGAAAAGCACCTGTACAGCATTTACCGCAAAATGAAAAACAAAGAGCTGATGTTCAATGACGTGATGGACATCTATGCCTTTCGGGTGGTGGTAAATTCGGTAGATAACTGCTACCGGGTACTGGGTCTGGTACACAACCTGTATAAGCCAATAGAAATCCGCTTTAAAGACTATATCGCCATTCCGAAACAAAACGGCTACCAGTCATTGCATACTTCTTTGATCGGCCCGCATGGCATTCCGGTTGAAATTCAAATGCGCACCCGCGAAATGGACGAAATGGCCGACAAAGGTATTGCCGCACACTGGATGTATAAATCTAACGGTGAGCACAAAGACACTACCGCGCAAATCCGCGCCCATCGCTGGATGCAAAGCCTGCTCGAACTACAGCAAAGTGCCGGCACCAGCTACGAATTTGTCGAAAACGTCAAATCAGAGCTCTACCCGGAAGAGCTTTATGTATTTACCCCCAAAGGCAAAATTGTTGAATTGCCTATCGGTGCCACCGCAGTAGACTTTGCCTATGCCGTGCATACCGATGTCGGCAACCGTTGTGTTGGCGCTAAAGTTGACCGGCGGCCGTACTCACTGAGCAAACCGCTGGAAACCGGCCAAACGGTCGAAATTGTCACCAGCCCGGGCGGCAAACCCAATGCCAACTGGCTGAACTATGTGGTCACCAGCCGGGCAATTCTCGGTGTGCGCAATTATTTAAAACGCCAGCAGCAAAACGAAGCCATCAGCCTGGGCAGGCGCTTGTTAACCTCGGCGCTGGGTGAAGTGAAACTGGAAGATATTGCCCCTGAGCGAATAGAGCAGGTGCTGAAAAACGTCCATCAGCAATCCTTTGATGCGCTGTGCAGTGAAATTGGTTTAGGTAACCAGTTACCGGTTGCCATAGCGCGCCGCCTGCTGGGCGAATTTGAAGCCGATGACACCAGCGGCAAAAACAGCTCACCGCTGCCTAAAAGCAACGCCTTTATTGTTGGCTCCGAAGGCATGCTGGTCACCTTTGCTAAATGTTGCCGGCCCATCCCCGGCGATGAAATTGTCGCCAATGCCACCCCGGGTAAAGGCTTAAATGTGCATCGCAGCGATTGTCGCAATATTAAAGGCTGGGAGCGCGATCCAGCCAAATTTTTCCCTATTCGCTGGGACAACACCAGCGACAAGCAATTTCTATGTGATATCAGGGTATTTATCATTAACCGCCAGGGGGTGTTGGCGAAACTCACCACCCTTATCGCCAGCCAGAACTCAAACATTCAGGATCTGGTCACCGATGATCGCGATACCGGCGAATACGTAATTAAAATTACCCTGTCAGTGCAAGACCGGGTGCATCTGGCCAACGTTATGCGTAAAATCCGCGTCATGCCAGACGTCCAAAAAGTTTACAGAAGGAAATAAAACTATGTCCAGAGTGATTATCCGCACTGAAGCAGCCCCTGCTGCTATTGGTACTTACAGCCAGGCGGTAAAAATTGGTACCACCGTGTACTTATCCGGCCAAATCCCACTGGTACCTGCCACTATGCAAATGGTGTCAGAAGACTTTGCTGAACAAACTCATCAGGTGTTCAAAAACCTGGCAGCGGTATGTGACGCCGCCGGCGGCACTTTAAATAACATGGTGAAGGTGAATATTTTCCTCATTGATCTGGGCCAGTTCGCTACCGTTAACCAAATTATGAGCCAGTACTTTGCCGAACCCTACCCAGCCAGAGCGGCCGTGCAGGTTAGTGCCCTGCCCCGCGGCGCGCAAATTGAGATAGACGGCGTGATGGAAGTGCCGTCTACCCAGTAATGAAACAACCTGCCGCCATACTCATCAGCGCACTGTGCAGCCTCTGGCTGACGGCGCCGCTGGCTGCAGGTATGCCCGATCCGGTGCCGCTTAGCACTGCCGCAGAGCCACTACAGCTTACCTGGTGTCTCGACCATTTCCCCTATTTTCATGAATACGACAACAGCGCTACGCCAACCGGCCCATCGGTTGAGCTGATGCAAGAGCTGGCGCATCGGGCTGGTTTTATCCTTAACTTTACCCCCCGCACGCCGCTGGCCCGCTGTTTAAAGTTAATGGAACAAGGCAAGGTTGATCTGATGAGTAATCTTAAATTCAGCGAACAGCGCGACCAATTCATGTATATGTTGCCGTACCGAACTAATGTCGCTGAAAGTTTATTTATGCGGGTCAATGATCAACGCTTAATCGACAGCAACACCCAGCTGCGGGGCTTAACCCTGGCCACATTACGCCATTATCTGTATAACCCTGCCACCATGACCCTGATCGCCGAACAATCCCGCCATATCGCTGAAGTAGACAGCATAGAAGTCGCTCTTGAAATGCTATTGCGTAACCGGGTAGACGGCGTGGTGGCGCCCACTGTCAGCACCGCTAAAGCCATAAACGCCATCAGTAGCTACCAGCAACGTTTTAAAATTGCACCGCTCGATTTTAGCGCTAACACGCCAAACAACATTCATCTGGCACTGGCCAGAAATAGCCGGCACGCCGCGCTTGAGCCATTGCTGCGCCAGCATCTGCAAGCCATGATTGCCGACGGCACCATAGCACGCTTAATCCGCCCCTCTGAAAACCGGCCTGAAGTAAACCAGCTGAAACAGTAAGCAGATTAATACTTTGCCTGAGCTATTTACCGGTTTACACTAAAACACCATCAAACAGGGTTCGAGCTCGCTTTGTCGCAAACCAAACTGGATAACCTTAGCATTAACCTGATTAAAGGTGTCGGCGCCAAAGTGGCGCAGCGTCTGGAAAAATTGGGTATTGCCAGTATTCAGGATTTACTGTTTCACTTACCGCTGCGCTACGAAGACCGCACCCGCATTTATCCTATCGCCGATTTAATGCCCGCCATGCATGCCACAGTGCAGGCACAAGTGCTCAGCAGCGATATTCAGTTTGGCAAAAGACGCAGCTGGCTGATAAAAGTAGCCGATGGCAGCGGCACCTTAACCTGCCGTTTTTTTCATTTTAGTGCCGCCCAAAAAAATGCAGTGACACCGGGCGTTATATTGCGGCTATTTGGTGAAGTAAAACGCGGCATGCGCGGGGTTGAAATGCTGCACCCGGAATACCGGCTGCAACAAGATGAACAACTCACGCCGGTGGCCGAAACCCTCACCCCGGTGTACCCCACTACCGAGGGCATAAAACAAGCCAGCTGGCGCAAACTTACCGACACCGCCCTGGAATACCTGCAGCGCTATGCACCGGCAGAATACTTACCCGCCACCTTACTCAGCTCGCCCTGGTCATTGGCCGAGGCACTGCTTTATATTCACCGGCCACCGCCGGATGCTCAGCTCAGCCTGCTGGAGCTGGGCCGCCACCCGGCGCAGCAACGGCTGATTTTGGAAGAACTGGTGGCGCAGCAGCTCAGCATGTACCAGCTGCGCAGCCAAAGCCAGCAACAACGCGCCATTGCCCTGCCCCATAATCCCGGGCCTGAGCAGACATTTTTAGCCAGCTTGCCGTTTCAGTTAACCGCTGCCCAGCAACGGGTCGTGGCCGAACTGCGCACTGATCTGGCCAACCCCTTACCCATGCTACGGCTGGTGCAGGGTGATGTCGGCTCGGGTAAAACGCTGGTAGCGGCACTGGCAGCCTTAACCGCGATTAGCCAGGGGTATCAGGTGGCGTTAATGGCCCCTACTGAGCTGTTGGCCGAACAACATGCCACTAATTTCAATAACTGGTTCAGCCCCCTTGGCATCACTGTGGCCTGGCTGGGCGGCAAAACCAAGGGTAAGGCGCGTGAGCAGGTACTTAGCCAACTGGCCGATGGTAGCGCCCAGATGGTGCTGGGCACCCACGCCTTATTTCAGCAAAGTGTCAGCTTTGCCAGGCTGGCGCTGATTATTATTGACGAGCAGCACCGCTTTGGCGTACACCAGCGTTTGGCGCTGCGGGAAAAAGGCGGTATGGCCGGGGTATACCCGCACCAGCTGGTAATGACCGCCACCCCCATTCCGCGCACCCTGGCCATGACAGCCTATGCGGATCTGGATACCTCTGTTATCGACGAGCTGCCACCCGGTCGCACCCCGGTTACTACCGTGGCCATACCCGACAGCCGGCGCAGCGACGTTATCGAGCGGGTACGCAATGGCGTGGTACAGCATAAACGCCAGGTGTACTGGGTATGCACCTTAATTGAAGAATCCGAAGTACTGCAATGTCAGGCCGCCGAAGACACCGCCGCCAGCCTGGCCGTCGCCTTGCCAGAGCTGAACATCGCCCTGGTGCATGGCCGGCTGAAAAGCACAGAAAAACAAGATATTATGGCCCGCTTTAGTCGGGGAGAACTGGATTTACTGGTGGCCACCACGGTGATAGAAGTGGGGGTAGATGTGCCCAATGCCAGTTTAATGATTATTGAAAATCCCGAGCGCCTCGGCCTGGCTCAGTTACACCAGTTACGCGGCCGGGTGGGCCGTGGCAGCGCGGTATCGCATTGCGTCTTGTTGTATCATGCGCCTTTATCTAAAACGGCTCAGGCCAGGCTTAGCGTACTGCGCGACTCCAACGACGGCTTTGTCATTGCCCAGCGCGATTTGGAAATTCGCGGCCCTGGTGAGCTACTCGGCACCCGCCAGACCGGCTTACTGCAGTTTAAAATTGCCGATATCAGCCGCGACGCGGAGCTTATTCCGCATGCCCGTCAGCTGGCGGCAACCTTGTGGCAGCAGGATCAGGCGGCCAGCCTGCAACTGATCCGACGCTGGCTGGCCAACAAAGACATTTATGGCAACGCCTGAAGGAGCAACCAATGCAAAATATGCAACACCTAAGCCCGCTGCAATTACGGCAACGTTGCCGCAGCGGCCAGTTTAGCGGCACCACCTCGGGTTTAGCGCCAGGTTTTGTGCAGGCCAATATGGCCATTCTGCCTAAACACTATGCGGCCGATTTTCTGCAGTTTTGCCATTTTAATCCCAAGCCCTGCCCATTGCTGGGTATGGCGGCCACGCCGGGCGCAACCGACATGCCGGCGCTGGCACAGCAGCTGGACATTCGTAGCGACTTACCCAAATATCGCATTTTTCAACAGGGTCAACTAACCGACGAGGTAGCCGACGTGCGCCACGTCTGGCGTGATGATCTGGTGACCTTTTTAATTGGCTGCTCGTTTTCGTTTGAAGAATCGCTGCTGGCCGATGGCCTGGAAATTCGCAACATCACAGAAAAAGTTAATGTGCCAATGTATCGCACCAACCTCGCCTGCACCCCGGCCGGCGTATTTCACGGTGGTATGGTAGTCAGTATGCGGCCGATGAAACCGGCCGATGCCATCCGGGCCATTCAGATATGCTCACGTTTTCCGCAAGTGCACGGTGCGCCGGTGCATTTCGGCGATCCGGCGGCTATCGGTATTAACCATATTGATCAACCCGACTTTGGTGATGCCGTAAGCATTAAGCCAGGCGAAGTACCGGTATTCTGGGCCTGCGGCGTTACCCCGCAAGTGGCCATCGCCAATGCCAAGCTAGACTTTTGCATTACCCACAGCCCCGGCCATATGCTGGTGTTAGACTTACCAAATAGCAAACTGGCAATATTGTAGCGCCTGGCTGCGTGCCAATTTGGCACGCAGCTTGATATTTCCAGCAATAACGTGCAACATGCAGCCATGTGACAATTTGGCACTTAGGAGCTAACCGATGACAAGCGCATCGCCAAGAATTACCGCCAGGGTTGACAGTACTACTCAAGACCTACTGTCGCAAGCGGCTGCTATAGCGGGTATACCCAGTATTAACGCTTTCGTGTTAAGTGCTGCAGTGGAAAAAGCCAAAATGATTATTGAGCGTGAACAAACCCTAAAACTATCGGCGCGGGATGCCATGCTGCTGATGCATGAACTGGATAAACCCGTTACCGCCAACACAAAATTAAAAGCTGCCTATAATCGTTATGGCACCCAAGATTAGTGATGCAATCGGTACTATTGGATAAGGTTCAACACAACCTCAGTCGCTTTGATTGTGGCGTAGCGCCGTTGAACAACTATCTTAGGCTACTGGCTGGCCAGCAAGCCAGAAAAGATAATAGCCGCACCTTTGTGCTGGAAGATAGAACCCAGCCAGCCCATATTGCCGGATTTTACACCTTAACCATGACGCCGGTAGATCTTGCGGCCATGCCAGCGACATTACAGAAAAAACATCAAACGAGTACTTCTGCCGGCCTGATTGCCCGACTGGCGGTAGATCAACGTTATCAGGGCCAGCGCCTGGGTGAATGGTTGTTAGTGGATGCCATGCAAAAATTGTTGCAGGCCAGTGATAGTGTAGGCTTCCCGTTAGTGGTTGTTGACGCCAAAGACGGTGCAGGGCTGTTTTACCAAAAGTACGGTTTTACGTCTTTTGCCGATAGCCCAAATAAACTGTTTATCACTATCGCCAATATCCGCGCTAGCTTTACCTGATAAGCCCCATTACTGCTAAAGCGCACTGACCAGCCGGCCAGCGCTCTGTTCTCGCTGCTAATACTGGGTAATAAGCTGCTCTGGCAACTGCCAGTTGCTATGAAACACCCTGTCACCTACCACAAAGTAGATATCATCGTTTACCAGCACAGTACGGGCATCCCAGGCAGTAACATAGCCACTGGATTCAGCAATCAGCTCGCCGATTTTATCCATAGTGCCATTGCTGGTTACTTCCAGTGTCAGCAAACTTACCTGCTCGCCCACCCCGTATGCATAACGGCTAAGCGGTATTGCCAGCCGCGTAACATCATAAATGGGGTCAGAGTAAAATTACATAAATGGGGTCAGAGTAAAATTAAATTTTTTTCCGCCAGCCCGCTGGCCGCCCTCTTTGCCGGGCATGCTGTCGCCTGCCCGTTAACTGCTCTATTTCCTGCCTGAACTTATCATTACCCAAAGCCAAACCTTTGTTTACGTTACTACGAATACTTGTTAGAAGCGCCGGGCCCAGGGCATGGCTAAACAAACTTTGGTATACGGTGTGCCGCTCACTTAGTGAGTCTGCCAATGCCAGATAACACGGATGTGGCTGACATAGCCGTGATGGCAGGCCTAAGGCATTACTGCCATAGCTCGACCAGTGATAATCTGCCGGCGCTTGCACCATCGCCGCCCGAACCGGATTAAGTTCAATATATCGATACACCGCCAGCAGATAATACACCTCCTGCACCAAGCAGGACTTAAACCGCCCTTCCCACAAAGTACCGCTACGCTGATAGCGCTGGTTAAAATAACGCACGTACTGCCTGCCTAAACTCTGCATCATCAAACTTATTCCTTGGTTGTCTGCCGCAGTACATAACAAATGCACATGGTTAGTCATCAGTACCCAGGCATGAATAGCAACCTGATAAGTGTCTGCATATTGCGCTAGCCAGTGTGTATAAGCAGCGAAATCGTCATCATTACTAAAACATAGCTGTCGGTTATTGCCGCGTTGAATTATATGTTCCGGCACCCCGGCCAGATGCACTCTCGGTAGTCTCGCCATGTCCGCACCTCCTTGTTAATGGATAGTAAAAGTATAGCCGGTTTATTTAATTTTACTCTGACCCCATTATTAATAGGTTATGCCTGGCTATTGCTTATTAGCCAAACAACATGAATAATTTATTCCACGGCGCGATGGCCCATCGCCACAGGAGGCAGCATGCAACTCAATTGTGATTTAGGCGAAAGCTATGGCAGCTGGACCATGGGCCTCGACAGCCAGGTGATGCCGTATATCGACCAGGCTAATATTGCCTGCGGCTTTCATGCCGGCGACCCCGATGTCATGCAGCGTACCCTGCAACTGGCCAAACAGCATGGCGTGGCCATTGGCGCTCACCCGGCCTACCCCGACTTAACCGGCTTTGGCCGGCGCAGCATGCAATGCTCGCACAATGAAATTATTAACCTGCTGCATTATCAAATTGCCGCGCTGGATGGCATGGCGCAGTGTCAGGGCTTAAGCCTCAGTTACGTTAAACCCCACGGCGCCCTGTATAACGACATGATGAGCAAACCGGCAGTCTGGCAAGCGGTGTTGCAGGCCATGGCCAGCTACCATAAGCCATTAAAGCTGATGCTACTGGCCGACAGCAACAGCCATAATCATCAGCAACAGGCCGCTACCCTGGGTGTGGCCCTGCTGTTTGAAGCCTTTGCCGACCGGCGCTATACCGACGAGGGCAAACTAACGGCACGCAGCGAAAGCGGCGCTGTGCTGCATGGCCACGACGTGCTGGCACAGGTAAGCCAACTGCTGAACGATGGCAGCGTTACTACGGCCAGTGGCCAGCGGCTGGCACTGCGCGCCGATACCCTGTGTGTGCATGGCGACAACCCCGGCGCAGTGGCGCAGGTAGTGCAAATTCGTCAGTTGCTAAGCAGCAACGCGGTATGAACAAGGCGCTGTATCAGTTAACCATTGCCGGCGAAAGCGCGGTGATGGTGTATTTCGAGCAGAAAATGGCTGCCGATATTGCCGGCCTGGTTCGCCAGGCGGCACCGCTTATTCGCCAGGCCCTGGGCCCGCATTTGCTGGAACTGCTGCCCTCTTACGCCTCGGTGATGGTGGTATTTAACCCCTTTAGTTGTGATCATTTTCAGGTGCAACAGCTGCTTACTCAGGCATTAAGCAGCCTCACCGCCGGCAATAACCAGCCAGGGCGGTGTATCGAACTACCGGTCTATTACAGCGAGCAAAGCGGGCCCGATTTGGCCCTGATTGCCAAAACCAAACAGCTTAGTATTGATGAAGTGATTACCCTGCACCAGCAACAGCGGTATCAGGTATATGCCATTGGTTTTGCCCCCGGTTTTGCCTACCTTGGCGCAGTAGCCGAGCAACTGGCTATGCCGCGCCTTGCCACGCCAAGGGCCAAAGTGCCGCGCGGTGCGGTGGCTATTGCCGACAGGCAAACGGCGGTGTATCCGGCGGTATCGCCCGGTGGCTGGAATCTGATAGGCCTTTGCCCCACGCCGATGTTTCAGCCGCACAGCGAACCGGCCATGCCGCTGGCAGTAGGCGACGAAGTGCAGTTTGTCGCCATCAGCAAGCAGCAGTTTTTAGCTTTGGGCGGCCAGCTATGAGCCACTTTAGCGTAGTAAACCCTGGCGTACTTAGCCTTATTCAGGATCAGGGCCGCTTTGGCTACAGCCAGCTCGGCCTGACCAACGGTGGCCCGCTTGATGCAGGCTCAGCTAATTGGGCCAACGCCCTGCTGGGCAATAACGCCAACGCCAGTGTTATTGAGTGCAGCATTGGCGGCCTGCAACTTAAAGCGCATGGCGCCAGCAGCTTTTGTGTTACCGGTGCCAGCCTTAGCCTTACCGTTAATGGTAAACCCACCGCCATGTGGCGCAGCCATAGCGTGCAAGCCGGCGATATTATTGAACTTGGCATGGTAAGCCAGGGGCTGCGGGCTTATCTGGCGGTAGCCGGCGGCTTTGGGCTAACGCCACACTTTGGCAGCACCGCTACCGTTATGCGCGAAGGCATTGGTGGCCTGCAGCAAAACGGCGGCAAGCTGCAGGCCGGCGATATACTGCCCATAACCGTCAGCGCCCCGCTGCCCGGCCGGCAGCTGGCGCCCGCCTTGCAGCCCGGCTTCAATTACAGCAACGGCCTTAGCCTGCGTATTGTTGAAGGCTATCAACAGCAACTGTTTAGTAGCGTGCAGCGCCAGCGCTTTTACCTCAACCGCTATACCGTTACGCCGCAGGCCGATCGAATGGGAGTAAAACTTAGCGGCCCGGCTATTCAGTGCGCCAGCCACAGCCTGTTATCAGAGGGCATTTGCTATGGCGCGGTGCAAATTCCGCCCGACGGCCAGCCGATAGTGCTGCTCAATGATCGCCAGACGCTGGGCGGCTACCCGAAAATCGGCAGCGTACTATCACTCGACTGCTGGCAACTGGCGCAGGCGCCGGCCGGTACCCTGCTGCAGTTTGTTAAAATCGATCCGCAACAAGCCCATAATGCGCTGTTGCTGCACCAGGCCCGCTATCAGCGGCTGTTAGCCACAATCAATGCCGCAGGAGCAGCCGATGACCACCCCTGACTTGCTACAGCTTAGCCAGCAAATTGAACAACTGCTGGTGGCGCGCAATTTACGCGGCATGCAACTGCTGCAGCAACAGCTGCGGCCCGGTTACATCCTGCGCGCCGCCAGGTTGCTTAACCAATGCCGTGGCACCGTGTTAATTGGCACCGGTTTTCCGGTACTCGACACCTTTGAAACCGATGGCCCGGTAGGCGCTATTGCCCTGTATCAGCTATTAACGCAACTGGGCGCCAGGCCGGTGCTGGTAAGTGGCAACCCGCTATGCCAGGTGCTGGCCAGCCAGTACCGAACCTACCAAATTAGCGTAAACCAGCAACAAAACCTGCCGGCAGTTGCCGCCCGGGCATTGGCCGAACTGCAACCGCAACTGATTATTTCAATTGAACGCCCAGGCTTTACCGCCGCTGGCCGCTACGCCAATATGCGCGGTGAAGACATTACCGGGCGCTGCGCCAGCTTCGACTATTTTTTAAGCCAGGCCGCCTGCCCTACCATAGGCATTGGCGATGGCGGCAATGAAATAGGCATGGGTAATATGGCGGCTTTTCTGGGCCAGCTGAATATTACCCCGGCCGTTACGCAGTGCGACGAGTTGATAGTGGCCGACGTTTCTAACTGGGCCGCCTGGGGTATTATTGCCATGGTGTCGGTGTTGCAAGGCCGCAATTTACTAACGGCTGCCGATCCACTGGCCATTTTGCAGTTTTTGTCCAGCCATGGCAGTGTCGATGGCGTTACCCGCTTAAATACCTTAACCGAAGATGGCCTGGCCTATACCGAAGGTGAGCAGCTGATTACAGATCTGCGAGAGCTGTTGAAGACTTACCAGAAATAGAATCGACTTACCCTAAGCCAACCGTTGAAGCCCTGGACGGGCGGAAACGAGCCTACAGGGATGTATTCACGGCGTGTTGGTGTGGGTAAGTCGGTTCGGTTTCAGCGCCACTTTGTACTTTTTGCACCACAGTTTTATATAGCGAGAATAATATGAGCATAGTGTATTTAAATGGCGACTTTATGCCGGCCGAACAGGCCAAAATATCGCCTATGGACCGCGGTTTTTTATTTGGCGACGGCATTTACGAAGTTATACCCAGCTATAACGGCCGTTTTGTTGGCTTTGCGCCGCATATCGCCCGCCTGCAAGACGGCCTGGCGCAACTGTCGATTGACCCGGCGCTTAATCTGGCCGACTGGCAGGCCATTTGTAAGCAGTTACTGGCCGACAACGCCGGCGATAACCTGGCGGTGTATATTCAGGTAAGCCGCGGTACCGACAGCAAACGCAACCATGCCTTTCCAGCCAATATTAAAGCCACCGTGTTTGCCTACGCCTTTGCCATCGCCCCCGAGCCAGTCGCTGATAAAAGCAAAGCCACCACCTATAACGTGGTAACCGGGCAAGACTTACGCTGGCAGCGCTGCCATATAAAATCTACCTCCTTACTGGGCAATGTGTTGCACTACCAGCAAGGCTATGCCAGCGGCGCCCAGGAAATACTGCTGTTCGACAGCAACGGCAACCTTACCGAAGGCGCGGCAGTAAACGTATTTGTGGTAAAAAACGGCGTTATCGCCACCCCGCCGCTCAGTAACAAACTGCTGCCCGGCATTACCCGGCTGTTGCTACTGACTATTCTGCGTAAGCACAGCAGCATAACCATAGAAGAACGTGACATTTCCGAACAGGACGTGTTCGCCGCCGACGAAATATGGCTAACCAGCTCCAGCAAAGAAATTGCGCCGGTACTTAAAGTTAACGAACATACCGTAGGCACAGGTGAAGTAGGTGATGTCTGGCTGGCCGCGCAAAAGCTGTTTAGCCGGCATAAGTATGATGAGTAAGCGGTAACGGAATCCCCAACCACCGAATCTCCCCCCCCCTCTTTGCCAAAGAGGGGGAACTAACCCGTGCCACTTTCGTAAAGGGGGGCAGCAGGAGGAGTTGCTCAAAATTAATAGTGCTCCGCCCCTGATTTCTTAACGTTGTATTCTCCGCTAAAAACTGCTGCGGCGTTATCTCACTATCTTTTCGTAAGGCAGTAGCTGTGCATTTCCTTGGGCTATTCTTTTGTATTCATCTTCAAGCCAAGCCTGACAATTTTCCAGGCACAACAAATGTTCTTCATAATCAGCTACGTCACGGATCGTTTCACTATGCAAAAACTTCTCGTTGTATTTAATGGCATCATTTAACGCTGATGTTAACAGCATCAGGTGCTGTTCAGATATTTCCAGTTTCATATAGCTTCCCTTACCACACTAGTGGCCAGATCATTAAGTAGGCTTCTAAAAAGTGACAGTGGCATATCATATGCTGGCGCAATCGTGTAGTGCGTCGCCGAAATGCGGGAGTTGAACTTGTCTTTCACTATTGCAAGTCCTGATGGCAACGTTGTTCCTTCTGGTATTTTGTAATATTCCCAGGAGTTTCCTTTAAAGGTGTTTGGCTTGTCAAAAGTACTTATTCCTCTTGGCGAAGGCCGACACGAAACCCACTTCACCCCGTCTTTCTCTGATATTTTTATATCAGCTGGCCGCAACTGGCCATTGGATAATACCTTATCGTCTTCCACCAGGCACTACAGACCGCGATCCAGAACACGCGCTGGCAACGTTTAACTAGCGGTGGCTAACACAATTTCCGTGCAGCAGGATAGTTACCCATAACGCTCAGGGTATTACGCTATGACAAACGACAACACCCTGCGTTTACAATTTTTGGTAAGAGTCATTGGTAAAGAAAGTAAGTACTTGCCGCGCTAAATTAATTCTGACTCATGCACTACGTGACTGGCTAAAAACCCATTCGTCCCAGGATTATAAATAGCGGGGCTAACTAAACCCCTAAACCGACCGTCATAAGACCAATTAATTTTGTTCTGGCCCTAACTAATACCCTAATTTACTAATTTATACTCTGATTTGACAAAGTCTCAATTGAGATACAAACTTAGCACGTAGTTTAATAGCCAATAAACAGGTGGATACAATGGCGACGTCTATGTTACATGTTCGGGTAGATAATGAACTAAAAGCGGATGCCGCAGCAAAACTGGCAGATGTGGGTTTAACGGTGTCCGATGCAGTCCGTATTTTACTCACCCGTATCTCAAAAGAAGGCGGCTTACCTGCTGGCCTGATTGCTGATGCCAGTGCCTATGACGCCTGGTTTAAAGCAAAAGTGCATGAAGCGTTGGATGACCCAGCGCCGGCCTTATCGCATGCAGACGTAATGAGTGATATTCAGGCACTGATAGATCGCAAACGTAATGCGGGAGCTTAACTGGAAACAGGCAGCAAAAGCAGACTTCTTTACTATTGTGGAATTTATTGCAGACGACAATATTTCCGCCGCTCAGCAGCTTAAAGACCTGATTGAAACCAAAACACTTATGCTGGTAACACATCCAGAACTTTATCGTAGCGGCAGAGTTGCAGGCACCCGGGAAATGGTAGTTCATCCAAACTATATTGTTGTTTATACCGCATCAGATACTGAAGTTTTAATTTTAAGAGTGTTGCACGCGGCTCAACAGTGGCCTTAGAGTCAGCTGGCAAATATACCAAATCTCCCCCAGCCCCCTCTTTGCCAAAGAGGGGGAGCAAAACCGTCCCACTTTAGCAAAGGGCCACCACAGGGGGATTTGAACCACAGGGGATTTGCTATTTTTCTCTGTCATATTTTGCAGGCTCGGCCTCGGCTACCTTATCCATAGCCTGTAAAAATGCCTGCTCGCTGCCTTGCTGCTGCCGCGCTAACAAATATTCCTCCGTTAATAGTGCGGTCATTTTCTCTGCCACAGCAGAAGAGACAAACTGATTAATAGAAACACCGTCTTTTTTGGCCAGCGCCTTCACCTGTTGATGCAAGGAGTCAGGCAAGCGTAAGCTAAGCGTACTCATATTTCGCTCCTGTTAAGGGCTAAAAACTGTTGCGGCGTTATCGCTGTAATGCCAAACAGCTCACTTTTTCTGAAGTCTTTTATATTAAACGTAATAATAAACCGGCTTTGCGATTGTACCGCGAGCTCCAACACCATATCGTCTTGCGGATCTTTCAAGCAAGGGCGCCATAAATAATAAATCTGGCATAAGCTTGCCCTACTCAGCATATAATTTAGTATGTTATCAATATCTACTGCCGTAAGGTTCGGGATCACACCAGGTCGTTTTAACACGGCTTCATATTCTAAAAACAAAGGTACTGATACGGCGGGCTTAAACCAGCTCTTGGTTAGCTCCGATATCAGTTTATAAGAGGCCCCTTGCTTTGAACGAAGTGCCGCCACAAGAATATTGGTATCAATCACAATTTTATGCATAGTTCAGGGCGTTTTACGTTTACTGGTATTATAGACGATACCAAATAACATGCAAATACATAGCTACCACCACCGAATCTCCCCCAGCCCCCTCTTTGCCAAAGAGGGGGGCAAAACCGTCCCACTTTAGTAAAGGGGGACTACAGGGGGATTTTCGCCGAATTATTTTGCTAATTTGTTACTTAAATTAATTTTAAGATCCATAATAACTCTTTAGCTGATATCTTGACCGCCACATTTAATGTAACTACAATAAATATGTTGATAATTTTCGATCCAGACAAACAACAAAGAACTCTGCGGGAACGTGGCTTAGATTTTGCGCGAGCAGCAGAGATTTTTAATGGTAAACATTTTACCGCTACTGATGATCGACAAGACTATCAGGAACAACGCTATATCACTGTTGGTTTATTGGATGGCCGAATGGTTGTCATGGTGTGGACATTACGCGATAAGTCACGGCGAATAATCAGTATGAGGAAAGCTAATGAACGGGAACAAGCCCATTACGCCAGGCGACTGGTCTGATCCAGATGATGCGCCAGAATTAACTGATGACTTTTTTGATCGCGCTGATGAGTTTCAGGGCGCGCAACTTATCCGTCGTGGCCGCCCCAAAGCAGATTGTCCTAAACAAGCATTAACGGTGCGCTATGATAGTGATGTTATTGCAGCATTTAAGGTAACAGGCCGTGGTTGGCAAACCCGCATGAATCTGGCTTTAAAAGATTGGCTAAAAACACATTCGCCGCACGATTATAAATAACGGTTTACAGACACAACTACTACAAACCAAATCTATCCAACCACCGAATCTCGCCCAGCCCCCTCTTTGCCAAAGAGGGGGGCAAAACCGTCCTACTTTAACAAAGGGGGACTACAGGGGGATTGGATCTATTAATTTTACCCTGACCCTAATTTCTTTAATTTTACCCTGACCCTAATTTCTAACCTCAACCTGTTGCTATTTACTAAGACCAAACTACATTTTTTTGGGTTTAAAAGCGGGAATCAGGCATAAAACCGCAAAACAACTAATACCTTTGTACTATATTTTTAACACCGCACTGCGCCGGCAAAGCAATTATTTTTCCAGTAAATATAATTAGTTAGAATTTACTCGACCAATATTTAACATTTAGCTTGCGCCGCGCTGAAAAATAACCAAAATAGACAAAGCTGAAAGGCTAATTAAATCCTCAGGAGAAGTAAATTATGAAACGCGTACAACAAGGTTTTACCTTAATTGAATTAATGATCGTGGTAGCGATTATCGGTATTCTGGCTGCAGTAGCACTGCCAGCTTACCAGGACTACACTGTTCGAGCTAAATTAGCTGAAGTAATCACTCAAGCTGGAGCTCACAGAGGTTCAGTAACAGAGTACTACCAATCGCAAAACGCCCTACCAGCTGACGCTGATGCTGCCGGTATCGAAACTACACTTGCAGATATTACTTCTAGCTACATCACAGCAATCGTTGTAGCAAATGGTGTTATTACTTACACTGTTGATGTTGATGGCAAAGCAACTGGTGCTTTAGTATACACGCCTACTGTTGCTGGCAACTCGTTAAGTTGGGGTTGTACTACAGGAACGACTATTCAACCTAAATATTTACCAGCTATTTGTCGTTAATTTATTTAGCTATGTTTTGACATAAATTTCATATCGAAGCCAGCTTTATAAGCTGGCTTTTTTATTCAACAAATAACGCTCTTGTTTAGCACCAATTGTAATCAGTGCAAATTGGCAAATTGGGGTCACCCATTAGCCTCTCGAAGTCAATAGCGGAAAATTGGGGTCAGAACCTGAGGGATCCCCACGAAATCTTGTTCTCATATAATGCTGTAACTCGTGGTATCGAGTAAATCCATGCAATGTTTCAATGTGTTGCGCCATTGCTTTATCGCCAGCTTCACACGCTTTGCGATAGCCCGTAACCCCAGTGTATGAAACGATAACACTCGTTTTTTCCGCTCGGTATTCGCCTGAAACTGCCAATGCTTTTTGGCAACCGTTACTCCGACGCCGAGTAATATGAGTGTCAGGGATGCTAAGTTGGCTAACAGCAGTAAAATACTGAGTCGATTAAGCTTTGTCGTGTAATTTTGTTCGAACCCTAAGCCAAACTGTAAAATTAGTAAAATTAGGGTCATAAAATTAGGGTCACCCATTAGCCTCTCGGAGTCAACAGCGTAACCAAACTCGCGCGCACTATTAAGTGCGCGTATCTTT
>NZ_LAHO01000044.1 GCF_000987775.1 Arsukibacterium ikkense | reverse complement strand
CTTTAGCCATGAATGACTCCTAAAAATTTAAAATATCTAATTTACGCGTAATGCGCTGTTAGCCTGACGGTTACGTTACTTATGCGGCCAAACGTGCGTGAATCTTCAGGGACATGACTTACTATGAAGCTGTGTAGCGAAGTGTTCAAAAACATGTTGTTACATAGGTCTGGTCTACAGGCCGGCTCAAACTATAGCAGGTCTGTAATGAATGTATAGCGTTATTCCGCGATTTGAGAATTTATTCGCCATAACAAAAAACCGGCCAGAGGCCGGTTTTTTCAAACTGAACGAACGGGGCTATTAAAGCACAGTTACGTTAGCAGCTTGAGGGCCTTTCTGGCCTTGTTCGATTTCGAAAGTCACGCGTTGACCTTCGTCTAAGGTTTTGTAACCTTCAGACATAATTG
>NZ_LAHO01000035.1 GCF_000987775.1 Arsukibacterium ikkense | reverse complement strand
CGCGTACCGCGCAGCTGCTTTGAGCGTTAAGTTTGTATGGACGAAAATTTCTCCGTAAAAGATGTTCTATTATTTCTGTCATTTTTTTTGGCGGCATATTTGCTATTTGAATATTTTTACTTTGGCGGTGTAAGAAGTGCTGAGCACGAAGGACGGGTGGAGTTTGTAAAAAAACACAACTTTGTTAAGTCGAATTACGTGTTAATAGCAGACGTTAAACTGGCTAATGGTAGCGTTATTAAGGCCAGTCTAGAGAATTGCTCGCGTTCTATTCAAGGTAGTATGATAAAAGTTGTAGAGTTCAGACCTTGGCCTTTATTACATAAAAATTACAAAATAAATTGCGATGAAAAAACTTAACAATCGCCTAAAGCATCGCGGCCTGCGGCCGCTGGACTCGCAACAAGTTGCTCGCCGCTTAGGCGAGCGTTCAATTCTCAAGGGAGTGCTATGCCGTATCCAATTGAAAGAAAATTAGTTGTTGCTGTCTCATCAAGCGCATTATTCGATTTGTCTGAATCCCATGCCGTTTTTGTTGAGCAAGGCCCAAAAGCATATAAGAAATTTCAAGAGGAGAATTTGGATAAGGTTCTTGGGAAAGGAGTTGCATTTCCTTTCATTCGGCGGTTTTTACAGATAAATCAGCGTTTCCCTCAAAAACTTCCTGTCGAGGTCGTTCTGCTTTCTCGAAATTCAGCAGCTACGGGGAAAAGAGTATTTAGATCAATTCTGCACTATGGTCTCGACATTTCTCGAGCCGCTTTCATGGAGGGTAAGTCACCCTACGAGTATATTCCAGCATTTAATGCTTCATTATTTCTTTCTGCAAATGAAGAGGATGTTCAGAATGCGATTAATGCTGGCTATCCTGGCGGCGTAGTTCTTCCTAGCAAAGTCATAAGCGATGACGATAATGATGAGCTTAGAATTGCATTTGACTTTGATGGGGTAATTGCGGATGACGAGGCGGAAGCTGTATTCAAAGGAGGCGATCTTCCTGATTTTCATGCCTATGAGGTCGCCAATTCTGCGATTCCCCATAAACCTGGTCCATTAGCTGACCTATTTAAAAAGCTCTCTTTTCTACAAAAGCTCGAAGATCGTGAGGTTGAGAAAGACAGGTCTTATAAGAGAATACTAACGACTGCTATTGTGACGGCTAGGAATGCTCCTGCTCACGAAAGGGTTATAACTACTCTAGAGGACTGGGGAGTTAGTGCAAACGAGATTTTTTTCCTTGGTGGTATGGCAAAAGATCGAATCCTTTCTAGGGTGAAACCACATATGTTTTTTGATGATCAGAGAAGTCACCTAGAATCAGAGGCTGGCGATATACCAATGGTTCACATTCCATTTGGGATCGCCAATAAAAAAATTGAACAATCAAAGGCAGCGGACAGCTAACGCTGCGCGCTGCTTTGGGCGTTAGCGTGAATGAAAGTCTTGAGGAAGTCTGAGTCAATGGCAGTGAACGATGAGATTGAGCGAGAAGCAGCGACCACTCTCGGCTACATGATATTTGAGTATTCCCGACTTGATATGGAGCTTGGACTTTTTCTGGTGTGGTCTGATGACGGTAAAAAATTAGATTCGTTGACTAAAAGGCTCAATGACTCAAATTTTCATAAGAGATTGCTTCTTCTCGAAAAACTTGTACAAGAAAAATATGCGGGCACAACAACAGCTGATATTTACACCTCATGGTTATCAGATGCTCACTTAGCAAGGTCTATCCGAAATCAGCTATTTCACGGTCGTTGGGGGTTTATACCTAGACAGCAACAGGTAGCAAATGTTATTGGATTGCCAACTTCATCTGAACAAAAAGAGACTCGATATTCGATCTCTCAACTTCAGGATTTGTTATTTAAAATGCAGGATTTACGCTCTCGGCTGAGT
Organism: Arsukibacterium ikkense; assembly: GCF_000987775.1. Lineage (GTDB taxonomy): Bacteria > Pseudomonadota > Gammaproteobacteria > Enterobacterales > Alteromonadaceae > Alishewanella > Alishewanella ikkense. The sequence continues at coordinate 135 of NZ_LAHO01000035.1, read as the reverse complement.
GAATTAAGGCAATCATATCCAGTCTAGTGAGCGCTAACAAAGCAAGGCACAGCGACGGCTTTTTCATTGCGGCCGCGCCTCCATTACAAAGCCGCGCGTGCTTGCGGCGTTAGCAGGTGCTCGGGTTTTAACGGT
>NZ_LAHO01000041.1 GCF_000987775.1 Arsukibacterium ikkense | reverse complement strand
TCAGGTGCGCGCAGTCGAATTCGCGATACTGACTTTGCCAAAGAAACGGCTGAGTTAACCCGTACTCAGATTCTGCAGCAAACCAGTACTACCGTGTTGGCCCAGGCCAATCAGCGGCCACAAGCGGCATTGAGCTTGCTACAATAATAATGATTACCTGACAAAAAGCCATCTTTATGATGGCTTTTTGTTTTTATATCTGTTTACTAAGCTTTTTTATTTAAGTCGTAATTTTTGTGGTTTTTGCTAAAGTTTATTGTTTTCTTTCCGATACATATGTAACACAGATCGGCAATAAGTTTAGGTTTTAACGTGGCTGTTGTCAGTGTTTAATTTAGTATCAGGAGAGTAACCATGGCTTTATATGTCAACACCAATACCTCGTCACTTAATGCTCAACGCCAATTGTTTAATTCAGGCAATTCGTTAGATATTGCCTTTAAGCGCTTATCGTCGGGCTTTCGGATTAACAGCGCAGCTGATGATGCGGCGGGGTTACAAATTTCTAACCGCTTAACCAGCCAGATTAACGGTTTAGATCAGGCTGCTCGTAATGCTAATGACGGCATTTCGCTAGCGCAGGTTGCCGAAGGTGC
>NZ_LAHO01000007.1 GCF_000987775.1 Arsukibacterium ikkense | reverse complement strand
ATTGACTCCGAGAAGGCTCATATGTGTTAGGTGGCTGGCCCGGCGCCTGGCTGGCGCAACAGTATTTGCGGCATAAATCACAGAAAAAGCCATTTTTACGAGTGTTCTGGTGCACGCTATTACTCAACCTGGCCTTACTGGGCTGGTTGTTCTGGCATGGCTGGTTGCAGGCGTTGGTGTAACTGGCATAGATTTCAAGCAAGCTAACCAGGCTCATTAAGCTGCATCAACCGGGCATAAAAAAGGGCCCGCAGGCCCTTTTACAAGATTAGCATGATAGGCTGAGTTTAACGGTCCAGGTTCATTACCTTAGTCCAGGCTTTAACGAAGTCGTCGACAAACTTCTGTTTTGAGGTATCAAAAGCATATACTTCTGCTACCGCGCGCAGCTCTGAGTTGGAGCCAAAAATTAAGTCAACCGAGGTGGCTGTCCATTTTTTGGTGCCGGTTTTACGATCAAAACCATCGTACAGGCCGTCAGTGGTCGATTTGCGCCAAACGGTAGACATGTCCAGCAGATTAACAAAATAGTCGTTGTTTAAGGTACCCGGTTTATCAGTAAATACGCCGTGTTTAGCGCCCTGATAATTGGCATCCAACGCCCGTAAGCCACCTATTAATACCGTCATTTCAGGCACACTCAAATCCAACTGATCGGCTTTATCTACCAACATTTCGGTAGGTGATTTATAGCTGGCAGCTTGATCAAAGTAATTTCTGAAACCGTCGGCGGTTAACTCCAGCTGGTTAAAGGAGCTTATGTCAGTTTGTTGCTGTGTGGCATCGCCGCGACCGGGTTTAAACGGTACTGTAATATTGTAGCCGGCATCTTTAGCGGCTTTTTCAATGGCTGCAGCACCGCCCAGTACAATTAAATCAGCCAGTGATACCATTCTGCGGCCTTTGTTAAAGTCGCTTTGAATAGTGGTTAAGGCCTGCAGTACTTTGGCGGTTTCAGCCGGGTTGTTTACTGGCCAGTCTTTCTGTGGCGCCAATGCAATGCGGGCGCCATCGGCACCACCACGCATATCGGCGTTGCGGTAGCTGGCAGCAGAACCCCATGCTACCCGCACCAGCTCGGGCACCGTCAGCCCGGATTTAAGGATCGAAGCTTTGAGCGATTTAACATCATTAGTATTGATGGTCGATTGGGTTTTAGCATCAATGGGGTCTTGCCATAGCAACACCTCTTTGGGTACTTCTTTACCCAGGAAGTTGCGTGGTGGCCCCATATCGCGGTGGGTGAGTTTATACCAGGCTTTGGCAAAAGCCAGCCGGTACTCTTCAGGATTAGCTAAAAAACGCTCGGCAATTTTGCGGTACTCGGGGTCAAATTTCAGTGCCAAATCCGCGGTGGTCATCACTGGCGGGTTAAACTTACCTTTGATATGCGCATCAGGCACTGAGCTGTGCAGCGATTCATCGGTTGGGACCCACTGAATAGCCCCAGCCGGGCTGCGTGTTTGCTGCCATTCAAAGTTAAGTAAGTTACTTAAATACAAAGTCGTCCAGCGAGTTGGGGCCTGGGTCCAGGCGCCTTCTAAACCACTGGTAATAGTATCTTCTGAATGGCCTTTGCCGCAGCGGTTCTGCCAGCCAAAGCCTTGCTCTTCAATACCCGCTGCGCCGGGTTCAGCGCCTAAACAATCTGCTGGCTTGTGCGCACCATGCATCTTACCAAAGGTGTGGCCACCGGCAATCAGTGCCACGGTTTCTTCATCGTTCATGGCCATTCGCTCAAAAGCCACCCGGATGTTTTTGGCGGAGCCAACCGGATCCGGTACACCTCTTGGCCCCTCAGGGTTAACATAGATCAGGCCCATATGGGTAGCGCCCAGTGGCCGTTGTAGTTCGCCATCCACGTTTTCACGATCGCTGGCCAGCATTTCAATCTCCGGCCCCCAATATACCAGATCAGGTTCCCAGTCATCGGCCCGGCCACCGGCAAAACCATAGGTTTGAAAACCCATGTTCTCCAGCGCCACATTGCCGGCTAGCACTATTAAGTCAGACCAGGAGAGCGCCTCACCATATTTTTGTTTTACAGGCCACAATAAACGTCGCGCTTTGTCTAAGCTAGCATTATCCGGCCAACTGTTCAGCGGATCAAACCGTTGCTGGCCGCCGCCCGCACCGCCACGGCCATCCAGCGTGCGATAGGTGCCGGCGCTGTGCCAGGTCATCCGGATAAAGAACGGCCCGTAGTTACCAAAATCGGCCGGCCACCAGTCTTGCGATGCCGTTAGCAGCGTATCGATATCTTGCTTAACCTTCGCCAGATTAAGTTTACTAAAAGCGTCAGCGTAGCTGAAGTTGGCGCCGTAGGGGTTAGAGCGGGTGTCGTGGTCGCGCAGAGGCGATAAATCAAGTTGATTTGGCCACCAGAACTGATTATTTCTGATGGCGCCATCTTTGGCCATGCCGCTACCTGTGGCACCTTGTGGTTTGCTGATGGTGTTGTCGGCAAAGGCTGCACCCGATGCCAGTAGCAGGCTTATCACGCCGGCCAGTAGTTGTTTATTCAGATTTCTGTTCATTGTTCCCGTCCTTTTAGTTAATCCATGGTTGTTTACACAATCTGGTTCTCATGCTGTTGTACGATCTGGTTTAGCAAGCCTGTACCCTATCGCTGAACAGCGGGCCTCTTTTTGTGCTGACATCAAAAGCCTGACAGCAAAAAATAACAACAAAAATAGTATAGTAAGTTTTTGATTGTTTAATATGAAATAAAGAGATTGTCTTAATCTGAAAAATAGATTGATAATATTGCGCAAGGCTGAAATGTACCTGAACAGCACTCTGATGCGGGGATTTAGCTGTTACCGCTCATAATTAACCAAGCTCTGCAGCAAACAAATAAAAAAGGGCCTATAGGCCCTTTTAGCAACTGTTGATGCAATATGTCGTAATTAATGGCCAAGCGCCAAAAATCACCGTGGTCAAGCTCAGTCAGTAGTTAGTTCTTTGGCAAGACAACGCTGTCCAGCACGTGGATGACCCCGTTGCTGGTTTCAATGTCGGTAGCAATCACTTCAGCACCATTGACGAAGACTTTGCCATATTTTACTTCAATCGATAAATCCTGGCCTTGTACTGTGGTCGCTGAGCTAAGTTTTACCACATCGGCGGCCATCACTTTACCTGCCACTACATGGTAAGTAAGCACATTGGTGAGTGCCGCTTTATCTGCAACCAGCGCATTTAAATCTGCAGCCGGGATTTTGGCAAAAGCCGCGTCATTTGGTGCAAAAACCGTAAAGGGGCCGGTGCCTTTTAGAGTGTCGACCAGATCAGCTGCCTGAACGGCTGTTACCAGGGTAGTAAAACTGCCGGCTGCGATGGCGGTATCGACGATATCGGCTTTGGTTTTAGTTTTGTGGTTGTGGGCTTGAACAGAGAGCAGCAGTGAGCCCATTACCAGTGAACTTATTACCAACGATGACAATTTCATAATCTTTCCTTTTTAAGTGAGGTTGGATATAACAGACCTCCTTAACAACGCGGGCAGCAGTAGAAAAGATCACCTTTATATTTTTCTGTTTTGGTTAATCTTTTTGCGCTTTACTGCGTATAGGGGAGCCATGACAGATCAGTTTTGTCAGCTGTACTGCTGTCGTCTTGTATCAGATCCTAGGCCTGCCACTAAAAGCGGGTGGGCAGGGCGGTAAAGGCGCCAAAGTGCTGGCAAGTGAGTGAGCCGGCTTTAATTGCTTTACTAAGCATCAGTTGCTGAAGGCTTTTATCTTTTAGCAGTTGCGGCCAGCTTTGCGCAGTTAGGCTATGGCTGAGCTGATAGAGCCAGGCACCGACGAAGGCATCACCGGCAGCAGTCGTATCGACTACCTTAACTGCTGATACTGGCAGACTAAAAGGTTGCGGGCTATAGCTGTTAACGGCCTTGCTGCCGGCGGTTACCACTATCCAGCTGTTGCGCTTAGCCTGCAGTTGTTTCAGCCATCTGTTTTCAGTCTGCTGCTGCGCTAAATAGCTCAGCTCATCATCGCTAAGCTTGATAATATCGGCTTGCTCCAGCAGTTGCTGCACTAAGGTGGCATCAGCTTTACCGCTGGCCCACAGGTTGTGCCGTAAATTGGCATCAACCGACACCAGCCAGCCGTGCTGATGCGCCTGCTGCACCATGTTAAAGCTGGTGCTGGCAATGGCGCTGTCGGTCAGGCTGTTAGAGCATAAGTGCAGAATTGCCGGGGTTTGCCAGAAGTCTGCTGGCAGATGGGCTGTGGTATACAGCAAATCGGCTGCAGGGGGGCGGTAAAACGAAAAACTGCGATCGCCATCATCGTTCAGCGCCACGAACGCCAGCGCCGTTTTTGCTGCCGTAGTAGTGGCGCAGGCATGGCAATCAACGCCGTAATGCTGCAGTTCGGCTTGTAAAAACTCACCAAACATATCGGCCCCCAACATGCCGACAAAGCGTCCCTGACCGCCAAGCTTGGCAACGGCTACGGCGACATTAGCAGGCGCGCCCCCAGCGAAACGGCGGAACACACCGGGTTGCTGCGGATCTTGCAAAAAGTCGATCAGAACTTCACCAAAACAGTAAACGGGTAATGACATGCTGGTCTCACTGGTTGCTATGCTGGCTGATTAATGCGAGCTATTTTACACAAAACTGAAATGTTTAAGATAAAGCTACCCGATCCCTGCAGTGTTGTAAATGCTCTGCACAGAAAAACAGCTATATTTTGAGCTGAACACTTGCAATAGCTGCTAAATAAAGCAAATATAGCAGCAAAGACCAGCGATGAGATCAGACCTATGGCTAATAAAAACGTGGCGGCACTGCAGGCCGACCCTAAAGCGCTAGCGGATTTTTCCGCAGAAATACTTAAACGATACAGTTCATCATTGAAAGCGATAACCAAAAGCCGCTGGCCGCTATTTGCTGCCCGCTTGAAGGTACAACTACCCGCGTTATTGCAGCTTTACCTGCCGCTATATGGTGAGCGTTTTGACAGTTACTACCATGTTGAGCAGTTGCTTAAATTGCTGGCCAAAGCGGTGGCACAGCGGCCGGACTATTTGCTGGCCGAAGATGCCCAGCCACAGGATTGGCATAAAACCGAAGTGGCGCTGGGCTCGGCGTGCTACGTGGATTTATTTGCTGACGATTTTAGCGGCTTAGTTAAGCGCATCCCTTATTTGCAGCAAACGGGTATTAACTACCTGCACCTGATGCCGTTATTTAAAGCGCCAGAGCCTAATAGTGACGGGGGCTATGCAGTATCGGATTATCGTAAAACCATGCCGGCGCTTGGCACTATGTCTGAGTTAAGTACGCTGATGGCCACGTTACATCAGCATGGCATCCGGCCGGTGCTGGATTTCGTGTTTAATCATACCTCTGACGAGCATCGCTGGGCGCAAAAAGCCAAAGCCGGCGACACCGAGTTCCAGGACTATTATTTCTTTTTTAATGAGCAGCAGCGTGAGCAATATGCGCCCTGGCTGCGGGAAATTTTTCCTGAGATCCGCCGCGGCTGTTTTACTTTTGAGCCAACCGCTCAGCGCTGGATCTGGACAACCTTCAATAGTTTTCAGTGGGATTTAAATTACGCCAACCCAGCGGTATTTAATGCCATGGCAGAAGAAATGCTGTTTCTGGCCAATCAGGGCGCAGCGGTGTTAAGGCTGGATGCGCTGGCCTTTGTCTGGAAAGAAGCGGGCAGTACTTGTGAAAACCTGCCCAAAGCCCATACCCTGATCCGTGCTTTTAATGCCGTAGCGCGGATAGCGGCACCGGCTTTACAGTTTAAGTCTGAAGCTATAGTGCACCCGGATGAAGTGGTGAAATATATCGCGCCAGAAGAGTGCCAGTTATCCTACAACCCGTTGCTGATGGCACTGTTATGGAATAGCTTAGCTACCCGCAAAACCCGTCTACTAACTGAGTCGTTGCAGCGGCGTTTTGCGATTGACCCGCATTGCAGCTGGGTAAACTATATCCGTTGCCATGATGATATCGGCTGGACTTTTGATGACACTGTGGCGTGGCAGCTGGGCATTAACCCTGAGCATCACCGCCAGTTTTTAAATCAGTTCTACACCGGCCAGTTTGACGGCAGCTTTGCCTCGGGCGTGCCGTTTCAGCAAAACCCCCTTACCGGCGATTGCCGGGTGGCGGGCATGCTGGCGTCTCTTACCGGGGTGGAACAGGCTTTGCAAAATGGCAATGAAACACAGCAACGCCAGCAACTTGAACAGGCTGTAGAGCGTATTTTTGTGTTAAATAGCGTTATTTTAAGTATTGGTGGCTTACCTTTGCTGTATATGGGCGATGAGTTAGGTTTGCTCAATGACTACAGCTACCAGCAGGACCCTGCCAAGCAAGACGATAGCCGCTGGGTAAACCGGGTTAAGGTGACTGAGCAGCAACTGGCACTGGCCAACAATGCAAACAGTGTGTCCGGGCGTATTTACCAGCAGTTGCAGCAGCTGATCCGGGTTAGAAGTGGTTTAGCGGTCTTAGGGCAGGGCAGTACCGAGATTTTAACCAGCGGTAACCCTCATTTGTTTACGTATCGGCGGCAACTGGCTGAGCAAAACTTGCTGTGCGTGGTAAATTTTAGTGAGTTTAGCCAGCCCTATAATCTGACAGGAGCCAAGCAATGGCGGGATGAACTATCAGGACAGTTCTATCAGGGCCAGACATTAATGCTTAGTCCCTATCAGGTGCTGTGGTTAGCTGTTGTTAGTTAATTCTGGCCATAAAAAAAGCCCCGACGAGCGGGGCTAAGCAGGAGAAAAACCAAAAGCTTAATGCGACATCTTTTGCAGTTGCTGTTCAGCAGGATTAATAAAGTGATTCCACCACAGCCCTACACACATGATCAGGGCAAAGCCGGTCGCCAGGTAAAAGCCATAACGCACATCACCGAAAATATCGCCGACTATTCCCATCAGCAAAGGGCCCAAGGCCGCCGCTAAGGCGGTAAAGGCTAAAATCAGCCCGGCGGCAGCGCCATGTTGGTGCCGTGGGAAACAGCTGATGCCTTTAGAGTTTAACGTCGGGTACATCATCGACATAAATAAGCCAGACAGTGGCATCAGCCACAACGCCCAGGCCACGCCCTGCCACATGCTCAATACAAAACACAGCGCAATAGCAGTGCTGAACCAGGCCAGTAAAATAGTCCAGCTAAAACGGCTTAACAGCCATTCCGCCAGAAAGCGGCCAATGGTGCGTAGAATAAAAAATACCGTAATGGCGTGAGCTGCCAGTAATGTGTATTGGCCGTCGTATTGTTGTAACAGGGTCGGTAACCAGACAAACACGGCAACCTCGGTGGCGACATAGCAGGCGATGGCCAGCGAAAAGCCCAGCGCATAAGGGTTTTTTATTAACTTAAAGCAGTGCCAGATAGAGCTTTTTGGCTGAGTGATATAGGCCGGGTAGTCCATACGCCAGGCAATAATTAATAAAATGGCACAAATTAAGCCTGCTACCAGATACAGTTGCTCCCAGGCCATATCCAGCATCAGTAAAATGGCCACCAGCGCCGGCCCGACAATGGCGCCAAGGCCAAAAAAGCCTTCTACCCGGTTCATTAAGCGGGTATGGCTCAGGGTATTGGGGCTGATGTCGCCAATCAGCGCCAGTGCACCGGTTTTAAATAAGCCGATGCTTAAGCCACACAGGCCCAGTAACAGCATATAAAAGTAGAAGCTTTGGTTTAGGGCAAACGCAAAGCAGGCCAGAGTATAAATAAACAGGCCAACTAGAATGATTTTTTTACGGCCGAGTTGATCGGCCAATTGGCCAAGAAATAAGCCTGACAGGCCGATAAAAATCATCGGCACATAGTGAAAAGCGGCCGCCTGAGTCAGGCTCAGATCAAACTGTTTTACCACTTCCGGAATAATCACCCCAACCGCGTCGGTGGTCATGGCGAAAACAAAAAACATCAGGCAAGTCATCCACTTTACCTGGGTATAGGTGTGCTCTGTAACCACGCTGGTGGTCAGTGTTGGTGTCTGTTGCATCTGTCTACCCTGTCAATCGCAGGCATGTTGCCTGTCAGTTTTTATTTACCAGTGTTGTTACTGGCGCCCGCTATGGGGCTGGTTTTGGCCTTTAGCTTAATGGCTAATGACAGTATTGAAATTACACCTTAAACGTTTAAGTATCAAGTCAAAGCTGTTGTTTTGTGCAAAAAAACACCATCACAAAGTTAAAGGTTACTGCAGGATAAGCTAACAGCTAACAGCTGGCGCGCAGGCGCAGTTCGCACTCTAGCAGTACGTTTTGCTTGGTGTCGCCACTTAGCAGCATTCTGGCGGCGGTACGGCCTTTTTCATCGCTATGCTGGGCGATCGTTGTCAGTGCAGGGTAGGCGCGTTCGGCTTCTTCAATACCATCAAAACCTACCAGTTTTACATCGTCAGGAATGGTTAAACCCAGTTGCCGGGCCACACTCATGGCACCCAGGGCGATGCGGTCGCTCATACATAGTAAAACGGCAGGCCTTGGGTGCTGGGTTAGCGCTTCGCGGGCGGCAATTTCGGCATACTGATGGCTGTTAACCGGAATATGCCAGATTTGATCGGCGCTCAGCTCCCGTTTAAGATCGGCAGCCGCTGCCAGATAGCCATCGAGTCGGCGGCGCGATATGGCTTCATTTTGATCATAAAGCTCATGGCTTTGCATCCTGCATACCCGGTTTGAATCGAGTAAGCGTAAGCCCAGTACTGCCACCTTACCTGCTGCCTGCTGCAGGGCATAATGCGCAATATCATAGGCATAACGATAATTATCAATATTAACTGAGCCAATATCGGCTAAGTTACAATCCACACTGATAACGGGTTTGCCACTTTGCAAAACCCGTTCTAATTGCTCGTGGTTTTTCGGGCTGCCATAAATAATAAAGCCATCTGGCAGCGCTTCAGCTGTGCTGTGTACCGCCTTTGCCCCGGATAATAGCAGCATATCTTTGCCTTGCTCTTGCAGCACTTCGGCAATGCCTTTAATCAGTTGGTTAGCAACAGGATCACTGATTGAATATTCCAGGGTGTCTGACAATAAAATGGCAATCATATCTGAGCGGCCGGTACGCAAGCTGCGTGCTGTGGCATTAGGGCCGGCAAAACCCAGTTTTTCGCTTTCTTTTAAAATATGCCGTCTTAGCTCTGCAGAGAGTTGATCCGGGCGGTTAAAGGCATTGGATACCGTTGCAACGGACACCCCAAGGTGTTTCGCCAAAGATTTAAGCGTAACGTTGGCCATGTATTACCCTGTCCTTTTGCCAAAATTAATATAGTCAGATGATGAGCTAGCTACTGTAATACAGAATAACTTAAACGTTAAGGCTTATTGCAACATGCGGGTTTTGCTCACAACGTTTTTTACTAATAGCGTTTTTTACTAACAGATAAGAGCGGCTGCACAGGCAGCCGCTACCGGGGACAGGTTTAAAATTTATAACGCAGACCAACAGAGGCGGTACGGCCATTGATGGTGCGGGCGGTGATAATACCATTGGCCGGCACACTGCCTTGCTCAGCTTCAGTAATACCTATGGTATCAAACAGGTTGTTGACATTCAGTGACAGCGTCAGGTTTTCTGCCAGCTCATAGTTAGCAAACACATTAAGCTGAGTGTAACCACTGAATTTCAGATCGTTGTTGTCCTGGGCATAAGAGGCACTGGTACCCACTAAACTGACGCCCAGCTGCGCATTATCCATGGTATAACGGGCCAGTAAACTGTAGATCACATCCGCCTGACGACGCGGGGTATTGCCGACTACGTCAGGATCTAACGCATCTTTGCTGATTTCTGCATCGGTCAGGGTAACAGAGCCACGCAGGTCAACATCACCAATGCGATAGCTGCTTTCTAACTCAATGCCTTTCGCTTTATATACGCGGTCAAAAAACCTTTGGGTAGTGGCTTCAAAGTTCTGCTCTTCGGTTTGGGCAAAAAACAGCGTCGCAAACAGGTTCAGATTGCCATGGCGGCTTTTGCTGCCAATTTCATACTGCTTAACTTCATCAATGGCATCTTCACGTGCTACAGAGCCATCAGCATTAACTTTACCAAACAACAGGCGGTCAGCATTAGCGCGGGCGCCTTTACTAATCCGGCCGAACATTGCCCAGTCTCGATTGAACTGGTAATTAGCACCGGCAGAGTAGGAATTGTAACCCCAGCTGTAATTGACCAGTTGGGGGTTGGCTAAATCAATACCGGATACACTTTGCTCAATTTGACTGATAACGCCATCGTTGTTCATATCGCGGCTGCTTTGCGCAGCGCCGGCATAAGTACCGGTGGCTTTGCCATTATCCCGTCTTACACTGGCATCAAGTGACCAGTCACCAAACGCCCAGCCAACGTTAATATAGGGCGCTGTTGTACTGTATTGGGTGTCATAGTTACGTTGACAGCAGTTTCCCCAGAAAGGAACGCCATACGCCAGCTGGCCTTGTGCAGAAAATGCGGTGCCATCAGCAGCAAATACGTCTAACAACTCAGCATTGTTACCCTTAAGCGCCATTAAATATGAATTCCATAACCATGACATGCTGATAGTTTGGTCGGCCATGTAATAACCAAAAGTGACATCAAAATCACCAAACTTGCGTGATAACTTAAGATCGTTAACCATGGAGCCAAAATCATGAATTTCTACGTCAAAGGTATGAATACGTATCGCATTAGCCGCAGTATATGCCTGACCTGCTTGCGGCCCAACGGCATAAACAACACTGGCATTGTCACCGGCAATACTATTTGCAATTGATTGAGCACTGTCTACTTGGGCTGGAAATAGCGTATTAAAATTGCCGCTGACATCACTAATTCTGAATCTGTTTTCAAGACTCCAGTTGTCATCTAAATCAAACTGAGCTTCAACACCAAAACTGTTTACCAGTGGGTTCATGCCATCTCGCACATCACCACGGGAAATCTGGTTATCGCCATTTAAACGCACAGTTTGGGTTAAATAAGCTGACTGCAGGGTGTCTCGTTTCGCATTATAACCGGGAACTGAGCTACCATCTGCAAACATAGGCATTGGCATATAGCTGGCGACACGGTCATTTAAATGCTTGGCATATACCCGCACATAGCCGGTATTAAAATCTTTGGTGATATTGGCTTTCAGCTGATAGCCTCGCTCGCCCTGGTAACCCGGGTCACGAACGCCTTCCCCCTGACGGACAAAGCCGCCCAGGTGAAAACGCATATCACTGTTGATATCACCACCAAATTCAAAGTCGGTGCGGAACTGATCGTAATTTAAGCCTGAACTGATGGCCAGGCTACCGCCCTGATGTTCGCCGGTTTTGCTGACAAAGTTGATAATACCCCCCGGTGAGTTACTGGCCGCAGTGCTGGCCGAGCCACCACGAATGACATCTAATCTGGACAGCGAGGCATCGGCCCGTACAAAGATGTCGGCATTACCAAAGGCAATGTCGCCAAACTGCAATACTGGTAAGCCATCTTCCTGCAGGGTTAAAAACTTGGCGCCGCCAGCCGCCACCGGTAAACCACGGACTGCGATATTAGCATTGCCTTCACCGCCGGTAGATTCACTGCGTACGCCGGGCAACATCCGGAAAATTTCAGCGGTTGAACGGGGTGCCGCCACATCAATATCGTCAATAGTCAGGCTGCTTACCGATACGCTTGATTGCATAACAGTCTGGTTGCGAGCTACTGAGCCGGTTACCACAATACGCTCGAAACCGAGGCCCTGGCTGGTGGTAGAACCTTCTGCTGCGACTGGTGCGGTGTCATTTTCAGTTTCTTGGGCGAGTAATGCTGTACTGGTTAATGCCAGGCTTATTGCTAATGCCAGGCATGAACGGTTTAGGGGTAGTGCTTTCATCTGGTGTCTCCCTCGTCGATCCTATTAAATGTTATTTAAATTCGCTTAATCGTTTAAGCTTGTAGGTGTAGTTAAAGGCAAATAGTTATTGCTGTGATTTAGCTTGCCGTTTTAGCGTGCTGGCCGTTGCGTTGACCGCCAGCTACTGATGCTATGTGTAAGTGAACTACGAATCTGAACTGGCTCAACAGTGTTATGCTCGCCATACTGTACTAACGGTGGCGGATAACTGCTGTCATATTGCATTCCAATATCGTCTTAAACGTTTTACCTCTAAAAATTATCAACGTCAAGTCTGGTTAATAACTAAACAGATTTATTTCTTTCCAAATTCCTAATTCTTGTTGTTTCGCTGTGCGGTTTGCGACTTTGCTGCGTACAATACTCATCTTTTCCAGTTAAAGGATGCTGTTTTGACTGTGAGTTCAAATACACACCTGTTACCCGGCCCAAAAGATTTGTGGTTTTTGCCGCTGGGCGGTTGTGGCGAAATTGGCATGAACCTGAACCTGTACGGCCACGATGGCCGCTGGTTAATGGTAGATTGCGGCGTGACTTTTTATAACCCGCTGCAGCCAACAACTAGCCCGATAACCGCTGAAGTGCAGGCTGCTGATCCGACTTTTATTGCTCAGCGCCGTGAGTTGCTGGCCGGTATTATTATTACCCATGCCCATGAAGATCATATCGGCGCGCTGCCGTTCTTATGGCCGCGTTTTGATTGCCCGGTGTACTGCACGCCTTTTACTGCTGAAATTTTACGCCGCAAAATTGCCCGTAGTGGTTTGTCGCAGACTATGCCAATTATTGAAATTGTGCCCGGTGGTACCTGCAACATTGGCCCGTTTTTAATTAACTGGCTAAATATCACTCATTCGATCCCTGAACCGCAGGCGCTGCTGATCAGCACTGGCGCCGGTAAGGTGTTTCATACGGCTGACTGGAAAATAGATCACGGGCCTATGACCGGTAAGCCCTTTAAGCCTCAGGTATTTAAACGGCTGGCCCAGCAGAATATTACCGCCATGGTGTGTGATTCAACCAATGCGTTAAAGCCAGGGTTTTCAGAATCTGAAACTGTCTGCTATCAGGCGTTGTATGAAGTAATACGTCATGAAACGCAGCGGGTAGTAGTGAGTGGTTTTAGCAGCAACATTGGCCGGTTAATTAGCCTGGGCCGGGTGGCCAAACGCACTGGCCGCTATCTGGCCTTGTTTGGCCGGGCGATGGAAAATATGGTGGGGGCTGCCAGGGCCTGTGGTTACTGGCCGGAAGATATTCCGTTAATTGAGCCTTCGCATATTGGTTATTTGCCAGCCAATGAAGTATTGGTAGTGGCAACTGGCAGCCAGGGCGAGCCCCGCGCTGCGCTTAGCCGCTTAGCGCAGCAGCGCCATCCGCATTTAATCCTGGAAGAGAATGATCTGGTGCTGTTTAGCTCAATTCTCATTCCTGGCAATGAAATGCTGGTCATCCGCCTGATAGCCCAATTAACATTATTGAAAGTACGCACAATGCAAAGTGCCGATAGCCCGTTACCGATCCATGTCTCGGGCCACCCCAATCAGGGCGAGCTCGACTTAATGTACCGCTATGTGCAGCCTGCCATTGCGGTGCCGGTGCATGGCGAAGCGGCACATATTAAAGCCAATGCCGCAGTCGCCCGTGCCGCAGGGGTATCGCAACAGCTGACTGGCCAGAATGGTGATTTATTTGTGCTGGCGCCACAACCACGTATCTGGCCACAGGCGGTGGCAACCGGGCGTATAGCTGTTGAGCATTAGCCAATCAGCCTGGAATTTTTAAATTGTTATGGTAATTACTTTTGGTTACTTTATTTTAATATAACCAATAGCGGTTACGTTGAAATAATATTTTAAGTACAGGACTTACCTGCATGCTTGCGATACCCCCCAGCCCTCGGCTGAACTTTGCTTTATTATCTGAGAAAGACGCCCGGTTGCTATTTGAAGTGGATCAGGACGAAGAGGTAATGCGCTATCTGAATGGCGGTAAACGCACTTCTATGCAACAAATTATCGAGATATTTCTGCCGCGAATGGCGCAGTATCGCTGCCCGGAGCGGTTTTAGCCCATAATAATGAAGTACGCTATTTATCCGCCATTACCACGCCGGACAATGCCGGTTCGATTGGCGTGATGCGCAAACTGGGGATGCAGTTTATCAAACGCTATTTGCATCAGGATACGCTGGGTGAGGTGGATGCCGTGCTTTACAGGAAGCAAATTCATGAAAATAACTAAGTTTATACCCTGGTTTGATGCTAGGACACAGTAACACCTTACCAGAGCAGTTTGACCTTGCGCCTGCAACCCTTTGTGTGTGGCTAAACCGCTAATAAATTATTTATTAAAAGCCACTATTTAAATCCTCGCTGCTTTATTGGCTGATTTCATTGCAACTAATTTAGTAGCGGCTACATTCAATAGGTACCTGATGCAATGTTATCAAGAGGTGTCTATGAAACGAGAAAGCAGGTTTAGACTAGTACTACCGGCTATGATGGTGTTAGGTGCAGTTATCGTCACACCACTTCAGGCTGAAATAACTTACCGTTTTAATGGTTTTGGCACAGTGGCTGTGGGCAAAGTCATCTCTGGTAGTGTGAATGAAACTGATTACGTCAGTTACCGCTGTCCATGTTTTATTACGGATTATAACAACGGCGGTATATATGAACGCCATGATGGCTGGAGTGCCTCTCAGGAGAGCCGGCTGGGTGCACAGTTAAATATTAACTTTACTGACAGATTATCGCTGGTTACCCAGGTAATGGCCAGGGCAGTAGATAATGAGTTTAGTCTGGAATGGGCATATCTGTCTTATGATTTGACCGATAAATTTACCTTACAGGCAGGTCGGAAGCGGATCCCGTTATACTACTATTCAGAGTTTCAGGATGTCGGTTTTGCCTATATCTGGCTCAGGCCACCGCAAACCCTTTATGGCTGGGAGGCCAGTAACTACAACGGCGCTAATTTACGCTACACTGAATACTTTCAGAACTGGAGCCTGACCGCCAATATCTACGCTGGTAAAGAAACCGTTGATGATGCGCCCTATAACGCTTTATATGATATTACAGCGCAAGACAGCAAATGGGACAAAATTAGGGGGATGGACATTGAACTAAACCGTGACTGGTTTACTGCCCGTTTTATCTATATGACCTCTGAAAATAGCACCACTGAACGGCCAGATAGCAACGCATTTTACAGCCCAGCTACCGATCAAACTGTTATTGGCCTATCGCTAAATGCTGATTTTAACAATTGGTTTGTGCTGTCTGAAATGAACCTGAACAAACGGGAAGACAAAGCCGATGGCTTAATCATCCGCTCTCCTGCTTCTATGCTAGGGGTTGGTTATCGAACGGGGAAGTGGACACCCTTTATCAGCTGGTCAAGATTTTGGGATAAATCCAATGATCTTGATGCGTATGAACCAGAGCGTTTTTCTGATACCTCATTTACCTTACGCTACGATATAAATAACACCAGCTCTGTCAAAGCACAGATTAACCGGCTGAAAGATAGTTCCCTGTACGATTTTGTTGGTAATACTACCGTTTTAGCCATTGCCTATGATTTTGTTTTTTAACTGGGCCGTTTAACACAAACAAATAACGCATTGCCAGAGTGGGTATCCCAGGGTGTTATTTTGTCGTAGTCGTGTGCCAGCATATGCACGTCAAAGTAAGGGATGAGCAGCGCCTGCAATTCGGCAAAACTAACCGCCACCATAGTATGCTGATCTTGCCACACTTCGGTAATGTTTGCGGTAGTTTTGGCAATGCTTAGCTTCAGGGCTTGTTGCTCACCCTCGCCACGATAATGCCAGCCTGATTCAAATATAAAATGGCTGCTGTCAAACTGAGCACTATGACGCACCGCCGACAGGTTACAAATTTTATCTTTTGCGACCGCATTAAACACCAACAGCCCGCCTGCGTTTAACGCGGTGTAAATACTGGCAAAGCACTGTTTTAACGAATGAATACTGGCACTATAATGAATGGAATATAAAAAGCACGTAATCAAATCAACCGGCTTTTTCAGGGTGAAACTACACATGTCTTGCAGCATAAAGTTGGCTTGTGGGCAACGCGCCCGGGCCAGATCCAGCATCGGCTGATTTAAATCCAAGCCAGCGCATTGATAGCCATAATCGATAAAATGGCGAATATGTGGCCCGGTACCACAGGCTAAATCAAGGTGGTTGTTTCCACCGTTACCCAACAGCTGTTGCAACCGGTGCGCCATATTACTTTGCGCCAGATAGTTAATATCGCAACACATTAAATCATAATAAGCCGATAAATCAGTATACAGGGCGTTGGATGACAACATAGTTGAGGGGTACTGGCGCTAAATTCATGTAGGGTATTTTATAGCAGTTTGTCGGCTTTGCGAAGTGCTGGCTGTGGTTAGTGTTAAGCCAGCCTCGCTTGATTGGTCTGCTATTTGCTGCAATATTAAATATAGTGTTTATTTGGTTAAGATAAAGCTTTAGAATGCGCGCAATAATTAACATTAATCTGTTTTTCCTGTGGGGAATTTCAGTCGATCATTAACATATTTGAATACAGGAGTATCAATTGTGCGCACTTTACCACTTATAGCCACTGCTTTAACGGTGTTACTGACCACGGGTTGTGTCAGTACCAGTAACAATAATGCAGAGCCGGCTGCCGTTAATGCCGCAGCAGTTAACCCGCAAACCTTGCTGACTGCCAGGCTGCAACCTGTCAGCGGCTTAACAACGTCAGTGCTGGCTGATGGCCAGCTGAAATTGTCTTTTCCCGGCATCACGGCTTTTTCCCATGACGGCGCCAGGTTAAGTGACGAGTTGCAACAACAGTTAGTGACAGTGACAGAATCATTAAAAGATATAAGCTATCAGCAGCTTACCGTATTGGGTCATACCGATAGCAGTGGCCAGCTGGCGTATAACAAGACATTGTCACAGCAGCGGGCAGAGCAGGTGATGGCCTTTATGTTACAGCAGGGTTTGCCGCTGGAAACCTTAGCGGCAGAAGGGCGGGGCCCGGCAGAGCCGATTGCTGACAATAGAACGGCTGCTGGCAAAGCGGCTAACCGTCGGGTAGAGCTTGTTATTCACTTTGGCCCGGCGTTAACTGCCGCACTGGCTGATTAACTGAACCGGGCCAGTAAGGCCCGGCGCAGTAACTGGCAATGTGAATTAGACAGTAAAGCCACTGAGCGACTTTTTCATATCGGTGGCCATTTGCCTTAATTGCTGACTGGCGCTTGATAACTCAGCCGATTTCCCAGTGGTGCTTTGCACTGCGTCGGCGATATTTTCCATATTCTGATTAATAGTGCCTGCTACCGCTGCCAGCTCTTCAGTGGCGCTGGCCAGCTGATCATTAACATCGGTAATGCTGGATACTGCAGTATTAATTCGCTGCAGTGCGGCACTTGCCTGCTGCGAGCAGGCAATAGTTTGTTCGGTTTCGGTTGTACTTTGCGCCATGGATTCCACCGCATTGGCAGAATCTTGCTGGATGCCCTGAATGCGTTGGTTGATATCCTGGGTAGAAGCCTGCGAACGACTGGCCAGGGTGCGTACTTCGTCGGCGACCACCGCAAAGCCACGACCCATCTCGCCGGCCCGGGCTGCCTCGATGGCGGCATTCAGCGCCAACAGATTGGTTTGCTCAGCAATTGCACCAATAACATCGGTGACTGCACCCACCTCTTCGCCGCGTTTTGATAAGTGGGCAATCACTTCAGATACTTGTTCGAGCTTAATTTTCAGGGCATCTATGGCGGTAATGGTTTGGTCAACCGCTGTTACGCCATTTTGGGCTTCATGATCAGCATCTCTGGCTGCTTTGGCTGCGGTGGTGGCGCTACGCGCCATATCGTCGCAGGTGGTCGCCATCTGATGGACGGCGGTGGCAACTTGTGCGGTTTGATCCATTACACTTTGTAAAATTTGCTGAGTTTGCTGACTGGTTTCATCCAAAGTTTGCGACTGTGCCGCCAGTTGCTCTGCCATAGCGGACTGCTGGCCGATAATTTGCCGCAACTGGCTGATAAGGCCGCTAAGCGCTGCCAGCAAGCTGTCGGTGTCGCCGGGGCGCAGTGCAAAGTTGACAGAAAAATCACCGGCTGCAACCTGCTGTACCAGCCGCTTGGTATTAGCCACTTCCCCCCCCAGCGCATGTAATAACCAGCGTCGGATAAACAAAGAAATGCCAATAGTCAGAATAATGACAATCAGAGCAACCAGCCCAACTTGCACTGCAATCGCCCAGAATGCAGCTTTAACGTCATCAATGTAGATACCTGATCCCAGTACCCAGCCCCAGCTATCGTCTTTGGCGACGTAGGATAATTTGGTATAACGTTCGTCAGTCACTCCACCACCGGCTAATGGTTTGGTCCACTGATATTCAACAAAACCGTCACCGTAGCGGCCAATAACCTCAACAAAACTGACAAACAGATTGGCATTGTCTAACCTGCGTTGTTCACTGCCATCGCGGTTGCGCATTAAGGTAGCGTAGTTAAAATTTGGCCGGTCGAGGATGGTGCCATCCAGACTGGGAACGGTGGGGTGCATTATCATTTTTGGAATGGGGCGGCTGGTGTCATTTATCCAGATGTATTCGGTACCATCGTATCGAATAGCTTTAATGGCAGCCATAGCTTGTTGTTGCGCTTGCTCCTTGGTTATATCACCGCGTTGCTCCAGTGCCTGATAATGTTTTATCAAGCTCATACCACTGTCAATGATGGCTACCACCCGGTCTTCACGTCCTTCGGTCAGGCTGTTACTAAGCGCATTCAGCGCTACCGTGCCTAAGATTAAAAAGCCAACCAACGCCAGTAAAGGCATGCTTAGTAAGCGTCCACCTACGGTGTTCCAAAAACCCATTTCACACCTCTACAACCATGTTTTTTATCGATTTTGCAGACACTGTCACTGCTAAACCCGCTTATTGTAAATTGAGCATAGCAACTTTGGTTAAAGTTGCCATAAAGCGCAGCAAAGGTTCTTAAGAAATTTCTGAGCCGGAGTCTGCCATTGGTGGTATTAAGGTTACTTATCGGTTAATTGCCAGGGTTTATCGATTAACCATATCCGGTATGCTGCAGGTATGATATTTACGAAGGCGAACTTAAATGACCTTGGCATTTGCCATTGGTAAGCCATGACAGATTATAAGAACATGAGGTATAGCATGAAAAAGCCCCTGCTTTGGTGCGCGGCAGCGCTAATCAGTTTTAGTTCACTGGCCATCACGCCACAACCGTTTTTACAAACGAAGGTGCAGTTTAGTCAAAGTCAGCAACAAGCCGACATATTGGTACTGTTGGTGCCAGAAAAAAGTGGCGAACTGAATTTAACCCAGTGGAGCAGAGCCAGTCGCACCCAAATAAACCGGGCTATTCAGGTTGCAGAGTTTACCGGTAAAAGTGGCAGCAAGCTGGAGATAATAGCGCCGGTTGGCCTGGATTATGGCCGTATCGTGTTATTAGGCGTGGGTGAGCCAGCAAAATTAAGCCGGGCAAAAGCGGAAGAAATTGGGGCGAGCCTGAGTACTCATGTTAATGCCACCTCAGCCAAACGGGTGCACGTGAATAGCCAGCTTATCAGCGATACTGCGCTTAACACCTCAATGAGTACCGCATTAGCACATGGTATGGAGCTGCGTAATTACCGCTTTGATCGGTTTAAATCTAAGCCTGAGGCACGCCCGGCACAGCAATATAGCTGGCAGGTTGCTGATGTGGCAGCCAGCCAGGCGCGGTATCAGCAGTTACATGCGTTGGCGCAGGGGGTATTTACCGCGCGCGAGCTAACCAATTTACCGGGGAGCAATGGTTACCCTGAGGCCTTTGCCAACTATGCCCATGAGGTATTGGCGCCGCTTGGGGTAAAAGTGACAATTTTAGGCCCAGAGCAGGTAAAAGCGTTGGGCATGGGCTCGTTATATGGCGTGAGCCAGGGCAGCGATAAAAAAGCCCATTTATTAATTGCCCACTGGCCGGGTGCCGAAGGCCAGCCGATAGCCTTGGTAGGCAAAGGTAATACCTTTGATACCGGCGGTTATAATCTGAAAACAGCAGCGGCGTCTATCTTAAGAATGCAAACGGATAAAGCCGGTGGGGCAGCGGTAGTGGGCGCTATTCAGGCGTTAGCCGGCCAACAAGCCGCGGTGAATGTGGTTGGCGTGGTACCCTTGTCGATTAATATGATCTCTGGTGATGCGCAGCTGCCGGGTGATGTGGTGACTGCTGGCGATGGCAGTACCATTGAAGTGGGTAACACCGATGCTGAAGGCCGGCTAATTTTAGCCGATGGGATCTGGTATGCCCGTGAACATTTAAAGGCGCGGGCTATTGTTGATATTGCCACCTTAACCGGTGCCAAAGTGGGCGCGCTGGGTAGTGTGTATTCTGCGGTGTTTACTGAGCATAGTGATATTGAACAAACCTTACATCAAGCCGGGGAATTAGTGCAGGAGCGGGTATGGCGTTTACCCTTAGCCGGTTATGAAACTATCACTAAAAGCCGGATAGCTGATCGGATTAATACCGGCTCGCCCGGTGCGCAGGCCGGTGCTATTTTTCTGAAACACTTCGCAGGTGACACGCCCTGGGCCCATATTGATATGGCCGGTGATGCTTTTAGTGACAGCGCCAAAGGGATACACCCTGAGGGAGCGAATGGCTATGGTGTAAGGTTACTTACTGAATGGGTTCAGCTATACCAACAACAAGCAAATTAATAGGAGTATCCATTGTCAACAGCACCCGCTGAGCGCCGCCCAGATGTCACAACAGTGTTGCCCTGGGTTGCGAGCTTTTTAAAGCCGTACCGCTGGCGGGTGTTGGCCGCTATGTTGTTTTTACTGATTGGCTCTGTAGCCTGGCTGGCGTTAGGGCAGGGAGTACGCTTACTGGTTGATGACGGCTTTGGCAGCGGCGACCCTGGCCGGCTTACCAACATTATGCTAATGATTTTACTGATCACCGCCATTAGTGCCACAGCGGTGTTTTGCCGTTTTTATTTAATGACCTGGCTGGGCGAGCGGGTCAGTGCCGATATTCGCAATAGGGTGTATCAGCATATGCTCCGGCTGTCACCGGCCTTTTACAGCGAAACCCGCACCGGTGAGGTGATCTCGCGCTTTACTGCCGATACCACAGTGCTGCAAAGTGTGGTGGGTTCCAGTTTGTCGATGGCCCTGCGCTCGGCGGTTACTGCTACTGGCGGCTTGCTGATGATGGCTTTTACCAGTTTGAAAATGACCGCATTAGTGCTGGTGGCGGTGCCGTTGGTGCTGGTACCTATTTTTATTTTGGGCAAGCTGGTGCGCCGGATGGCGCGTGCCAGTCAGGATCGACTGGCCGATATTGGTGCCCATGTTGATGAAAGCCTGCATGAAATTCATACCGTGCAATCTTACGGCCACGAAGCACAGGATCAACAACACTTTGCCGCGAAAATTGAGCAGGTAATGAGTGCGGCCAAGCAGCGGATTTTTTACCGGGCGTTGTTAATTGGCCTGGTGATGCTGCTGAGCATCACAGCCATTACCTTAGTGGGCTGGGTCGGCGCCCTCGACGTGCTGGCTGGCCGGGTGAGTGCCGGTGAGCTGACCGCCTTTTTATTTTATGCCGTCTTAGTGGCGGGTGCCGTGGCCACCATTAGTGAAGTGATTGGTGAAATTCAGCGCGCTGCTGGCGCCACTGAGCGGCTGATTGAACTGGCCGAGATGCCCGTTGACATCGCTGTCCCAGCGACACCGGCACTGCTTTGCCTGCCAGTTGCCGGGGCTTTGGTATTTGAGCAGGTCAGTTTTTATTATCCGGGCCTGTCAGAGCAAACCGTGCTGCAGCAGCTTAACCTTGCAATCAAGCCCGGTGAACGGGTGGCGCTGGTGGGACCAAGCGGTGCCGGTAAAAGTACCTTGTTCCAGTTGTTGCAGCGTTTTTATAATTTACCAGAAGGCCGCATCTTGCTGGATGGCGTTGATATCAGCCACCTTGACCCAGCGGTATTACGAGCCCAGTTTGCACTGGTGCCTCAGGACGCGGTGATCTTTGCTGATACGGTACTGGAAAACGTGCGTTATGGCAGGCCAGAGGCCAGTGTGCAGCAGGTGATCGCGGCCTGTACAGCCGCCTGCGCCGATGAGTTTATTCAGCAATTACCTGACGGTTATCAGAGCCAGCTGGGCGAGCGTGGCGTGCGCTTGTCGGGCGGCCAGAAACAACGCATAGCGATAGCCCGCGCCATGTTAGCTGACCGGCCGCTGTTGTTGCTGGACGAAGCGACCAGTGCGCTTGATGCGGCCAGTGAGTATTACGTCAAGCAAGCACTGGAGCAGCTGATGCAGGGCAAAACCACTTTAATTATTGCCCATCGCCTGACGACGGTGCTGCATGCTGATCGAATACTGGTGCTGGATAAAGGCCAGCTTATCGCCAGCGGCAAGCATAGTGAGTTGATGCGGAACTGCCCGCTGTACCAACAACTGGCCGAATTGCAGTTTTTAAGTGCTGACAGCGTTGCTTAACCCTGATGGCTATTTTTATTGCAATATTGCTTCGTAAACCAGGGTCATAATGCTGCCATATTGGCCAGTTTCAAAGTTATCACCGATAAACTGGTAGCCATCGCCATTGGCGA
Organism: Arsukibacterium ikkense; assembly: GCF_000987775.1. Lineage (GTDB taxonomy): Bacteria > Pseudomonadota > Gammaproteobacteria > Enterobacterales > Alteromonadaceae > Alishewanella > Alishewanella ikkense. The sequence continues at coordinate 164,568 of NZ_LAHO01000007.1, read as the reverse complement.
TAACAGGGCTGTGTTTTTTATTGGTCAGCAACACCACCAGCAGATTGTGTGCCGGATCGATCAGAGTGGCCGTGCCGGTCCAGCCGGTATGACCAAAGGCATAATCACTGGCATAGGCACCAAAGTGCCAGGTTAAGTCGCCCCCGGCAGCGGTACGCCAACCCAGGCCAAAGCGGTGATCATAGCTCGATGGCCGGGTAAACTGTTGTACTGTGGCCGGGCTGAAAAACCGTTGCCAGCCATAGCCACCCTGCTGTGCAACAACACTCATTAATACGGCTAAGTCACGGGCACTGGCAAATAGCCCGGCGTGGCCCGCTACCTCGTCCAGCGCATGAAAGGCTTTTTCGTCATGCACCTGGCCGCGCAACACGCCCTGCCGGTTAACCGGAAAACTGACTCTGCCACCTCTGCTGTTGCCATCGAGCTCTGTGGCGGCAATACGGCTGGGTGAAACCCCGCGTTGCAGCGGTTTAAACATCAGATTGTTTAAACCCAGTGGCCGGTAAAACTGTTGCTGCAGATACTGATCTAATGGCATCGCGGTTAGCCGTTCTATTAAGAGTGCTAACAACATAAAGTTAATGTCACTGTAGCGGGCAATGTTGCCACGGTTACTGACAAAGGGAACCTGTTTAAGCAGCAACTGGTCGGTTTGCTCTTTGCTAAGCGAGTAAAACAGTGGGCCGTTGCTGTTATCAGGCCGGTGAAAATGCACTTCGGGCGCATAGCCACTGGTGTGATGCAACAGGTCACTTACCAGGCGTTGCTCGCGGCCATCGCCCTGGTATTCTGGCAGGTAATGGGTCAGTGGCCGGTTAATATCCAGCATGCCGCTGCTCACCAGTTGCATCAGGGCATAGGTGGTGGCATACATTTTGGTGTTAGAGGCGATATCAAACAGGGTGGTTGTTTGCATTGGCTCAGGAGCGGGTAACTCAGTACCATCTTGCTGATAACGTAGTGCGTAACCATATGCGGTTTCTTTAATGATCTGGCCATCTTTTACCACGAGCAACACCGCACCAGGGAAACCTGCGGCAACTTCTTTGGCAATAAGTTGATCTACTTTAGCAAAACCTTGCTGCTGCGCAAGCGTCAGCGCTGGCGACGCATTCAGTTCTGGATAGGGTAATGCCAGGATAAGCTGAGCAGTGGCGGGCTGGATTGACACCAACCGTAGCTGGTTGGCACCATGCCGGGTGTAGGCGCTAATATCTATTTTAAACGGTTTGCCCTGGGCTGGCCTGCTCAGGGTAATCGGCTGGTCGTTAACAGCCACTACCGCTGATTCAGTTTGTGCCATATCAACCAGCAACATACCCTGGCCCTGCCAGCTGGTAAATAAGCGCCGGTTATTGACAGCGGCACGGCTGCTGCGTTGTTCTGGCCATTGCAGGTAGTGCTGGCCGGCTTGCTCTGCCAGCGCCAGTTGCTCTGCTGCACTCAGCGGCAGCGCCACTGCATCGTTGGCAGGCGGTGATGGAGCAGCACAGCCTGCCAGAAACAGCAGCGAAACAATAATGATCAACCGCATTTGTTTATCCATTTAAATGAGTACCCGTACCGCATGGCAGTGTCACTATAACAATTTAACCGAAAAAGCAGAAATCTTGCTATGCCGCGTATTTCTGCCATGGTTAAAACGGTGTAATATTCGTGACTCTGTGGTTGGAGTAACCACTGCCGGTAGCGCAGCCATGTTGTACTGGCGCAGCAATAATGAGGCAATATGGACGTTGGTTTAGGATACAGTAATACTAAAGACGCATTTGCGGCAGGTAAGCAAGCTGCTGAAAATGCCATGCTGGATGCCGCTTTTTCCCAGGCTGATTTGGTGCTGGCGTTTTGCAGTGGTGCGCTGGATCACCATGCCTTTTACCGCGGTTTGCGTGCTGTGTTGGGGTTTACGGTAAATATTTTTGGTGGTTCCGCCGTCGGTGTGATCACCAACCAGCATTTAACTTATCAAGGCCACCCTGCCGCAGTTGCAGTAATAAAGTTTCAGGATAATTATTGCCAGATGGCAGTGGCAAGCGGCTTATTTAACAGTCCCTTCAATGCCGGTGAGCAGCTTGGTAAGGCGCTGCCAGTGATGCCTGATGCCAGTTTATTGCTGCTTTTTTATGATTCAATAAAATTTTCCGGTTCAGAAAACCAAGCTCCCTTAATGAATCCATCGGCGCCTTTACTGCGGGGGCTGGAGCGTCATATCACCGGCGCCATACCGATTGCCGGGGCTGGCTTGCTGGGAGACTATCATTTTAGCCACACCCAGCAATTTTGTGGCAAAAGTATTAACCAGCAGAGTGCTACCGCATTGTTGTTTGGAGGCAATTTAACGCCTTATATTGGGGTGATGCACGGCTGTAAGCCTTTGTCTGCAAGTTATTACAGCATTACCGGCATTTTTGGTCAGTTTTTATATACCCTGGACGGCAAACCTGCAGTTGCGGTGATTGATCAGGCTTTTGGTAGTAAATGCTGGCGTGAGCAGACGCCGGTTAGCCAGCTTTGCCTCGGGATCCCCGCAGAATCGGCTTCGCAGCAGCCGGCTGAAAATGACTTCAGTAATCGTTTGATCAGTGGCATTTTGCCCAATGATGAAGGGCTGATCCTGTTTGAACCGGATATGCATGAAGGGATGCAAGTGCAGCTGATGCGTCGCAGCCCTGCGTTGGGCAGGGCCTCAGCCCAAGCCAGTACCGAGGATTTATTGCAACAAATCAACCGGGATGGCAAGCAACCTGTGTTCGCGCTGTATATGGATTGTGCCGGCCGGGTAGCACAATTTGACCCGGATGATGCTGGCCAGGAAGATGCAATGGCAGTACAGCAGTTGTTAAATCAGGCAAAGATCCCGCTACTCGGGTTTTACTGCGGCGTTGAAATAGCGCCCCAGGCTGGTAAAAGCCGGGGCCTGGACTGGAGTGGCGTGTTGGTGATCCTGACTCGCTGAATGCGTTTAGCTACTACGTTTTTCGTTATCAAAACAGTGGCGCAGATAACCGATAATCTCTGACGATTCATACAACCATTGTGTTGGTTGATCTGAGTTTTCAATGCGCAAACAAGGTACCTTTATTTTACCGCCAGAGGTTGCCAGTTCCTCGCGGTACTGCTTGTTGTATTGTGCATCACGTTTTTCAACATTAAGCCCCAGCCTTGCCATTTCTTTGCGCACTTTGATACAAAAGGGGCAGGCGCTAAACTGGTACAATACCAGTTGCTGGCAGGCAGCGTTAACATCGGCCAGCTGCTCCGGGCTGCGGTTAATAGCTTTTGGGGTAGTTAGCCACTCAGTGATGAGCATAAAGGGCGTTAGGATCAGCCGGACTAGCCGAAAAAATAAACGGATTAACAAGCGCATTGGTCACTCTGTATGTTAGTAAAGATAAACGCCGCCAGTATAGCAAATAACAGCAGAGCAACGTGAACTATGAATGCTTAAAGCAGCCAGGTTCCGCTTTTTAGCCAGGTAAGATACGTTGTAACGCTACATTAGCACTAAAGTGTTATGGTTGAATTTTAACCAGCTGTCTATGTTGTCAGTGACTTAACCAAGGAGTTACTGATGATAACAATTAAAAGATCCTTACTGCTGATTACTGCCAGCCTGGCACTATTATTAACCGGCAAAGGCTTCGCCTGTGTTGATGCGGTGGTATTGGTGCATGGTAATACCGCCAGTCCAGCCAGTTGGGATAACACCTATAATTATTTACGCAGCAAGGGGTATCGTACGGCCGATATTTACCGACCCGATTGGGGCACGAAAACCTGCGCGGCCTGCAATGATCACAGTGGCACTGAAGAGACGCCGGTGCGCAATGCGATTACGGCGGCATTGAATAACTCTTGTACCGGTAAAATAGATGTTATCGGTCACTCGATGGGCGCGACGCTGGCAGCACAACAGATTAGTAAACTGGGTGTGGCTTCCCGTGTGGATGCCTTTGTTGGGGTAGCCGGTGCTTTTCGTGGCTTGCTCAGTTGTGGTGTTTATCCGTTTAATGTTTGGAACTCGACCTGTGGCAGTGCCGGTTTATCTGTGGCCAGCCCATTTTTAGACAGTATTTACGGTGTGCGGTTTGGCCAACGAGTGTATTCAATTAAAAGTAACATTGATCAAATAGTTTGCTCGACCGGCAGCTGTCTGGTTTATGGCGTGCATAGCAGCCGTATTTGGGGTGAAAACGCAACCTATACCTATGCCCTGGGCCATTTCGGCTTACAAACAGACACCGCCGCGCAGCAATACAATTTAATTAAATAAGCGGCGCTATTTTGGCTGTAAAGCCAGGCTTGGTTTAGCGCCAAGCCTGGTAAACTATTATCCGCTATTCAGCGGCTGATAACATATTTTGCCGTTGATGTGGCGCCAGATAATTTATATCCGGACCCGCCGGCACCACCTGGCTGGGGTTAATCATGGTATGGCTATAATAGTAGTGGCGCTTAATATGATAAAAATCAACCGTTGCCGCTACCCCAGGCCATTGATACAACTCGCGGGTAAAGCCAGCCAGGTTAGGGTAATCGGCCAGCCGTTGTTTATTGCATTTGAAGTGGCCGTGATACACCGCATCAAACCGGATTAAGGTGGTAAACAGGCGCCAGTCTGCCTCGGTTAAGCGCTCGCCGGTTAAATAGCGGTTGTGGCTAAGTTTCGCCTCCACCTGATCCAATGCAGCGAACAGCTTTTGATACGCTGTTTCATAGGCCTGCTGCCTGGTCGCAAAGCCACACAGATAAACACCATTATTGATATTGCTATAAACCAGCTCGTTTATTTCATTTATTGGTTCTTGCAAATCAGATGGATAATAATCGTCGTTATTACCGGTTAGAGAATTAAACGCGCAGTTCAGCATCCGGATAATATCTGCCGACTCATTACTGACAATGCAGTTTTGTTGCTTATCCCACAATACCGGTACGGTAACCCGGCCACTGTAATCGGCCTGATGACGGGTATACACCTGATACAGATAATCATAATTGAACAGGTTGTCGCCGCTGCTGTGGTTGTTTTTAGCAAACTCCCAGCCATATTGAAGCATGTCGGGGCTGACGACTGATACGCTGATGTGATCTGTCAGGTTTTTTAACTGTAAAAAAATCAGGGTGCGATGAGCCCAGGGGCAGGCCAGCGACACATACAGATGATAGCGGTCTTTTTCCGCTTTAAAGCCGGCTTTGCCTGTTAAACCGGCACTGCCATCCGGGGTAACCCAGTTGCGTAATTGTGCGTTTTCGCGTTTAAATTCACCATCGGTACTATCGGTGTCATACCATTTATCTTGCCAGTTACCGTTAACCAGTAAACCCATTTTAAGCTCCTGAAGTATGTAGCTGATTAAGTTACCAGCAAATTGTTTACCCAGCTGCTTTCAGCCAGCGATGCTATAAAGGTACTGTAGCCAACTCTGGCCAGCAGGGATATTGGATAATAGCGGCAGGTTTGTCCTACAAATTAGAATGTATAGCTGGCGGCTGCAGTGGGGTTGCAGTTCGCGGCGAGTACGCTAAGCTGGTTAATTTTCAGGAAAGGGCGCGTATGCATAAAATAATCGGCGTTATGCTGTTAATCGCCATAACGTTTTCACCTGAGGTTAAAGCCAGTTTGGGTTGGTTCGGCCCTGAACCTTTTCGACTGCAACAATTGCAGGGGCGGGATTTCGATTACAATCTGGAAAGTTTTCTGCAACGGCTGAGTTTCAGCCCCCTGCCGCTGCAACCCTTTGCTCCCTTGTGGCAGCAAGACGGCTGGTATGGCACTGGCGGCAGTACCCGCAGTCGTGAGTTTTATGTGCATTCTGTTTTTCAGAAAACCGTGCAGTTTGATTTCCCGGCCTTTGCAGGAGTCAGGGTAAGCCGTGCGGAAGATTTAGATGGGCGCTATGATCGCCAGCTAATTGGTATGGGGTATCGTAGCCAGACTACCGGCACTGAATACAGCCTGTGGGGCGATGTGGCTGGTGCCAAAGATCTGCTCGATTTGCAATTTGAGGTAAACCAGGCCTTTACCAATGGCAGCTGGCTGAAGTCGGCGCTGGTGCTAACTGATGTGGTGTATAACAGTAAAACTTACACCGAGAACCAGTATCAGACAAAACCTGTTACGTTATACCTCAGTGGCGGCTGGCAGTTGGGCCGGCAACAGCTATATGGTTTTACCAATATTAATTTAAAAACCGAGTTTAGTGACAGCCAACAGCAGTTAGCTTACAGCAACGAGCAATACGCAATGGGTCTTGGCTGGAACTGGCTCTTAAACGCTGAATTTGAGTTGACGCTGCAAGGGCAGGGTAACTATGTAAAACGACAGCAGTACGAGCTGGCAGCCAATGCGGCATTCCAAACGCTGCAGCGCCAGTACTACCAGTTAAGTGTTGAATTAAGACAGGCAACCCCGGCAGCATTAAGCTATTGGTACGGCATCCATGCGCTGAGCCTGAACGAGCGGGACAGCCGTTTCGCCGCTGGCGCTGAACCGGCTGAGTATCGGCGAGAACTTTATAGCTATGCCGGGTTGCACTGGCAATACAGCAACACTGTCAGCCTGCGGCCTACCCTGTATCTGGGGTATGCCAGCGTGCGCGGCGAACTGCAGCGTTTTACCGACGAGCCACTGAAAGACAGTGGTCTGCTGGCTAAAATCAGCCCGAACATCACAATACGATTACAGCAAAGTAGTGGAGCCCGGCTGGTGATTAACCCCAGCGTTAAATTACATAACCTGCAGTTTGGTGGCGGTAATATTCAGCTGGATATTCCCTTCTGATATAGTAACGGCAACAAAACGAGCTAACCAGGAGTAAAATCGACTATGAGTGGCAATACCTCATACCCTATTGGCGTAGCTGGACAGTCCTGGCGTGACGCAGAAAAAGCGCAGTGGCTGGCCAGGCAAGCTATCCAGCGCAGTTATCAGCAGCAGGTGCTGGTTGCGCTTGAGCAGGTAGCGCCAGAGTTTGAGCGCCAGCAATATGGTGAGCTGGATTATCGCCAATATGGGGCAGGTTGTTATCCGCTGTATGCTTTTAGTAATGGTTTGGCTGCTGACAAAGTAACGGTACTGATTACTGGCGGGGTACATGGTTATGAAACCAGTGGCGTGCAGGGGGCTGTCCGCTTTTTACAAACAGTCGCCAGCCAGTATAGCCAACACTTTAATTTGCTGGTACTGCCTTGTATCAGCCCATGGGCTTATGAAACCATTAATCGCTGGAACCCGTTGGCACTGGACCCTAACCGCAACTTTAGCGCCGCCAGCCAGGTAGCGGAAGCCGCTGCCGTGGTTGGTTTTTTAAAACAACTACCCCTGCCGGTGCTGGCCCACATTGATTTGCATGAAACCACAGATTCAGATAACAGTGAATTCCGGCCGGCCAAAGCGGCGCGGGATGGTGAAGTGAATACCAACTGGGATATCCCCGATGGTTTTTATTTAGTCGGCGACAGCGCTAAACCTGCGGCGGATTTTCAGCAAGCAATTAACCTGGCGGTTGCTCAGGTTACCCAAATTGCCCCGGCAGATGCGAATGGCTGTTTAATTGGCGAGCCGGTCAGCCAGCCTGGCGTGGTCAATTACCCGAAAAAAGCACTGGGTTTATGTGGCGGTATTACTGAGGCACCCTATGTCACTACCACAGAGGTGTATCCAGACAGCCCCACTGCCAGCCCGGAGCAATGTATTCAGGCGCAGGTAACGGCTATTGTTGCTGCGCTGGAATATTTAAAAGCAAAAGGTTATTAAAACGTTTCTGGCAGCGCAGAGTTATTAAAGCTTGCTATACTGTGATGGCTTTCACTAATTTAGCCAAGTTCTGCCTGCCGGCAGCTGTTGTCTGGTTTTCCAAACCGTTATAAGGAAGACGTTATGGGCAACCCGGTGGTCATTTTACATGGCTGGAGTGATAACAGCCGCTCGTTCAATACGATAAGCAACTTTATCCGCCAAATACCTGCAAAAAAAACCGTACATTTGCATCTGGCCGACTGGCTGTCGATGCACGACGATGTTACCTACACCGATTTAGCCACTGCCATGCAGCGCGCCTGGCACGAGATGGGGTTACCTACCCAGGATCGCAGTGTCGATATTGTGGTGCACAGCACCGGCTCGCTGGTAGCGCGGCAATGGCTTACTCAGTTTTACAGTGCCAGCCATAACCCGGTTAAACGCTTTATTATGATGGCGCCGGCTAATTTTGGCTCGCATCTGGCGCACAAAGGTCGTAGTTTCTTTGGCCGGGCAGTAAAAGGCTGGGGCCAGCCAGGCTTTCAGACAGGTACTCAGATTTTAAAAGGTCTTGAACTGGCGTCACCTTATACTCAGCAACTGGCATTTCAAGATTTATTTGGCGCGGAAAGCTGGTACGGTGCCGGTAAAATTCTGGCCACCGTGATGACGGGCAACACCGGTTACTCCGGCGTCAGTGCTATTGCCAACGAGCCTGGTTCTGACGGCACAGTGCGGATCAGCGGCGCAAATCTTAATTGCAGCCGGGTTGAACTGGCGTTGGATGAACAGCAATGCGTGTTGCCTGGTAGTTTGCGTTACAGCCAGAGCAAAGGCGAGATTGCGCTGGCCATTCTGGATAAAGAAAACCACAGCACCCTGGTATTTAAAGATAAAGGGCCGAAAAATCCGCTTACCAAAACTATTCTGAGCAAAGCCCTGCAAGTAGAAGATAGTGATTATCAGGCGCTGGCCGACAGTTTTAACTGGCAGCAACAAATTGATGCCCTTGACCCAACCGTTGCCAGCCAAAGCCCGCAGCGCAGTCAGGTGGTGTGTCAGCTAACCGATCATCTGGCCAATAGCGTGCGGGATTATTTTGTCGAATTTTACCGTACTGGTAAAAAGGACGAAAAATTTGAGCAGCAGCTATACCAGCAGTTTTTATGTGGTGTGCATGCCTATAGTGACAATGGAGCCTATCGTACATTGTACTTTAACCTCTCCAGCCTTACTGAGCTGCGCCAACGCTATAATATGAACAAGCTGTATATCAGCTTTAATGCTGAGCCGCATTACAAACCGCCACGTCAGCCAGTGGGTTACGCCAGTGTTGCCGCTACCGACACCGCCGGTTTAAAGCTTGAACCAGATAATATTGATTGGGTATTTATGCCGCACCAAACGGTGTTGCTGCAAGTGGTGATGCAGCGCAGCATTGATACCAGTGTGTTCAAGTTGCGCCAGTGAACATCAGCGGGCAGGAGGCGGCAGCCAGCCTAAAGCGCTAATGTGTTGCTGAAGTTGCTGATCGAGCCCGCCGAACAGGTTATTGGCCTCGATGGTCGTCAGAATCAACGCTGGACCTGCAGTAGTCTGGTTAGTTAATTCAGCCATACCGAGATAACCCATGGGCGAATCGGGAAAGTCGGCGATTAATTGCCGGTATTGCTGCTCGGCGGCGGCAAGCTCGCCGCGTTCGGCCAGTTTAAAGGCCAGGTTGTACTGATGAGTAATGGCAACAGGGTCCAGCCGATTGGCTTGTTGCAGCGCTTGCCAGGCATCCTGGCTGCGGCCTAGTTGCTCCAGCGCCGCAAAGCGCCACAAATGGGCCTGTGCTAAACTGGGGTTCAGGCTTAGCGCTTTATTCAGAGCAGGCAGGGCTGCATCAGAATCTCTCTTCAGGTAGAATAACAGCACGCCTCTTACCGCATGGGCTTCTGCCAGTCCGGGCGCTCTTAGCAACGCCTTGGCTAAATGTTGTTCTGCCAATGTGGCGGCAATATCGGCCTTTAATACGCCAAAACTGGCGCTACCTTCGGCCAGCAAAATAATGGTATCAGCCAGCGCGACATAGGCCATGGCGTATTCCGGATCCAGTGCTAAGGCCTGCTCGAATAAACGCCTGGCATCTTTGATTGATTCGTTCGTTTGTTGCCGGTATTGCTCGCGGCCGCGCAGATACATAAGGTAAGCGTCGCTGCTGGCGGTATGATTCAGGTTAGTCAGGCTGCCAGCTTCTAAGTAACGCTGTTGCAGCAGGTTCGCAATAGCCCGGGCTATTTCGGTTTCAATCGCAAAAATATCGGTCAGTTCGCGCGAAAAGCTCTCTGACCACAGGGTCATGCCATCGGCGGCATTCACCAATTCCACTCTTAAGCGCAGCCGGTTGCCGCTGCTATGCACGCTGCCGGTAAGCAGGGTTTCTACCTGTAAGCGTCTGGCAATATCTACCGGTAGCATGTTTTGCCGGGCTAAACCAAAGCCAGCACTGGCTGAGGCAACCTGCAGACCCGCAACCTGACCTAATAAACTGGTCAGCTCTTCGGTAATGCCGGCTGCTAAATAGTGCTGGTCTTTGTCAGGGCTTTGATCCCGAAACGGCAGCACCGCAATAGAACTGGCTCTAATGCTGCTTACCAGGCCTTCGCTGCGTTTGGCAAAGTCGGTACGGGCACTATCAAAATAATGCAGGCCCAGCATTAGCGAGCCAAGCATTACCACGCTTAAACCCAGCCACCATTTCCACCCCAGCGGCTTTTGTTCATCTGAAAGATCGACCTCAGTAACCTTGATACCTTGCGGCGTAATATCAAAATACCAGGACAGATAAAATACCACCGGGAAGCAAGCAAACAGGAAAATAGTCAGGCTGGTGGCAACAAAAGGGCTGAGATTTAATAGCGGAGTCACAACGGCGATCACCTGCAGCAACAGCCAAATGATACCAAGAAAAGGAATAAGGGTTTGAATAACTTTGCGCCGGCGCAACTCCGATAAAAAACGCATAAGTACTGTCACTGTTCTCTCCCTGCGTCCGGCATGCCTGCCAAATTATATCCATTTACATTAAAGTAATATAATTTAGCAGCTTATCCTTAACTTGCTAAAGCCTAGCAGGCGTTAACAATTTAACCAAGCAACGGCGCAGAAAGTTTTTTGGGGATTACTGGCTCCTTACCTCATGCCAGCGCTGTAACCATTTTGTGTAAATTGAGAGTGATTGTTCTGGTTTATCGGTATACCAGCCGTAACCAAGACGTCGCTCCAGTGACACCGTGGCAACGTCGTAAAGCACGATACCATCGCGATCAGCAAACAGCGCTTTATTGGAGCCTATTTCGGCAAACCGTGGCCAGATCCGGTGGCTGCCAGGCTTGGGCAGCAGTACCCGCAGAGTCGGGTTCAAGAGTCCTGTGCTGATACTGAGCTGCCCAGAGGGTTAAACCCTGTCCGGTATCCACTTGCAACAACAACAGTAATGCTATGCCACGCTCAAAGTGCTGGCGGGCTTGTTGCCGAACCGCTTCGCTGACAAAAGCGTAATCACCTGTTTGCTGGCTGACATCCAGTAATAGGTTCAGAATATCGGCAGTTACTTCGTCATTCAGGGTGATATGGTCATGATAGCCACCGCGTAGCGGATAACTTTGTGGCCAGCCTCCGTTTGGATACTGCGCCTGAAAAATCAACTGCAAGCCCCGGTAAAATGCTTCGGCATAGTCCGCACTACCAGTGGCAGAATACGCCCGGGCTAATACCTGCAGCTGGGTGCTGGTAGCACTGTTATCAAAGGTCGGAATAAGGCTCCGGGTTGCGTTAGCCTACGCTAAGTGCTTAGCGGCTTTGGTTCAAGCAGTTTTAACATTAGCACTGCTGTTGCTTCGTATATGGAATTAATCCGCCTGTAGCGCTGTATCTGATGCAGCAGCTGGCGCTGCAGTTGCAGCGACCAACCGAAAAATAATACTGGCCAACGCAAATGGCCGTTAAAGTGTATCAAAATATGACTGGCCTGATGACTCTCCCCGGCGTAACACCTAAGATACGCTTGTAAATATAATGACAATAATAAAATCCGGAGAATCTGTTTTGAAATTTACTAAACTTGTTTTAGCCATGGGCCTGGCTGCGGGCATTGCCGCCTGCAGTCAGCAACCTGCTGCGCCACAGTTGCCAAAAGGGGTAACCTTGGTCACAGTGCATAGTCAACTTAAAGACGGTGTGTCGGTACCCTATAAAAAATATCAGCTGGATAATGGCTTAACCATTATCGTGCATGAAGATCATTCCGATCCGTTGGTGCATGTTGACGTCACCTACCATGTGGGTTCTGCCCGGGAAGAGCTGGGTAAATCAGGTTTTGCCCACTTTTTTGAACATATGATGTTTCAGGGGTCTGAAAACGTAGGCGATGAAGAACATTTTCGGATTGTGACCGAAGCCGGTGGCACCTTAAATGGCACGACTAACTCTGATCGTACCAATTATTTCCAAACCGTACCGTCTAACCAGCTGGAAAAAATGCTGTGGTTAGAAGCTGATCGGATGGGATTTTTACTGGATGCCGTAACCGAAGAAAAGTTTGAAGTACAACGCGAAACCGTGAAAAACGAGCGCGGTCAGCGCGTAGATAATCGACCTTATGGCCGTTTGGGTGAACGGGTAGCCCAGGCGTTGTATCCGGTTGGCCACCCTTACTCCTGGCCGGTAATAGGGTATATGGACGATTTAAACCGCGCTAACGTTAATGATGTAAAAGCCTTCTTTTTACGTTGGTATGGCCCGAACAACGCCACCTTAACCATAGGTGGTGCGGTGAAACCGCAGGATGTGTTGCCACTGGTACAGCAGTATTTTGGCAGTATTCCACGCGGCCCGGAAGTCACGGCCGCGCCAAAGCAGCCGGTATCGCTCGACAGCAGCCGCTATATATCGATGGAAGACAACGTGCATTTGCCGCTGATTTATATGTCTTTCCCCACTGTATATCTGCGTCATGAAGATGAAGCAGCACTGGATGTACTGGCGCAAATTCTGGGCGGGGGGAAAAATTCGATTCTGTACAAAAATCTGGTGAAAACGCAGATTGCGGTGCAAGCCAACGTTAATCATCCTTGTGCCGAGCTGGCCTGTACCTTTAATTTACTGGCGTTGCCACATCCGGCATCTGGCAAAAATCTGGCCGATATGGAAGCCTTGCTACGTGACAGCCTGGCCGAATTTGAGCAGCGCGGTGTCAGCGATGACGACCTGTACAAAGTAAAAGCACAAATGGAAGCCAATACCATATATGGCTTGCAAAGTGTGGCCGGTAAAGTAGGCCAGTTAGCCATTAATCAAATCCTGACGGGTAACCCGGATAACCTGCAAAACGATTTAAACCGGGTGAACAAGGTTACCAAAGACGATGTATTGCGGGTTTATAACACTTATCTGAAAAACAAAGGTTCAGTGGTGATGTCGGTGGTGCCACGTGGCAAACTGGATTTGATAGCCAACACCGATAACTTTACTCCGCAAGAGCTGGATTTTGGTGGCCCATCCACCACCAGCGCAGACGATTTGCAGGTGCGCCGGGCAGTGGATACCTTTGATCGCAGTGTCGAACCACAAGCGGGTGTTAACCCGGCAGTCACCGTGCCAGCCTACTGGCAAAGCAGCCTGGACAATGGCATTAAGGTGTTAGGTGCGGCCAGTGATGAAACCCCAACCACGGCCATGTTGTTGAAGCTGAAAAGCGGTTTATACTACGAAAGCCCGGATAAAACCGGTTTAAGCAGCATGCTGACGGCGATGCTGAACGAAGATACCAAAAACTTCAGTGGCGAGGACATTGCATTAGAACTGGAGAAGCTGGGCAGTTATATCAGTATCAGCGCCAGCGATGAACATATTCAGTTATATGTGCTGAGCCTGAGCAAAAATCTGCAGCAGACTATCGCTATTCTGCTGGAAAAAATGTTACAGCCAGCCTTTAACGAAGATGATTTTCAGCGCTTAAAACAGCAGCGTTTACAGGGTATTCAGCAGTCAGAAAAAAATGCCGGTTATCTGGCCAGCAATGCGTTTCGTAAACTGATGTATGGCGACAGTATTTTAGGTCAACCCGGCGGTGGTACCTTAGCCAGTATCACCAACCTGAGCCTGGACGATGTGAAAGCCTATTACCATAGCCACTTTAAACCTGCAGGTGGCCAGTTAATTGTGGTATCAGATTTAGCTAAAGCTGAGCTGCAACAGGCTATAGCGCCATTAAACCAGTTTAGTGGCAAAGCACCGGTAATTAATGTGCAGGTACCGGCAGACACCAGCCGCGGTTCGGTAATTTATCTGGTTCACAAAGACGACTCACCGCAGTCTGAGATCCGGATTGGTAAACGCAGTTTAACCGAAGATATTACCGGCGAGTACTTTAAAACCGGTTTGGCCAATTTTACCATTGGCGGTAACTTTAACAGCCGGATTAACCTGAACCTGCGTGAAGACAAAGGCTACACCTACGGTGCGCGCACCGGCTTTAGTGCGGATAGCTTTACCGGCGTCTTTGTTGCCTCGGCGGCGGTCAGGGCCGATGCCACCGCCGCGTCGGTCAAAGAGTTTATTGACGAGCTAAGCCTGTTCAGTGCACAGGGCGTAACGGAGCCAGAGCTGACATTTATGCGTCGGGCGTTGAATCAGCGGGATGCGTTAAAATATGAAACACCTAACGCTAAGCTGGGATTTTTAGCGCAAATCTTACAGTATGATTTAACTCCGGGCTTTGTTGATCAACGCAATGCGATCATTGCCAACATCAGTCAAGAAGAGATAAATCTGTTAGCAAAACAACACTTTGATCCGAAAGATATGGTGATAGTGGTAGTGGGCGATTCAGCTGTGCTGCGCCCGGAGCTGGAAGCGCTGGGCTATCCGGTGGAAGATTTAACACTGTAAGCCTGACGTTTATTAACTGCGCCACCTTAGGGTGGCGTTTTTATTGCTGCAACGGGTAATACTGGTGTTTTAGCAATGAAGCCCCTACAGTAGCAAGCTGCCGGAAAAAACAGGATATATAAATGGTTATTGGATTGTGGTTAGCAACGTTGCTGATTGCGTTGTTAACCCTGCTACCGTTATGGCGACATGATGCATGGTGGGTGCGTGGACTGGATTTTCCGCGTCTGCAGTTAACGGTGCTGGCGCTACTTATTATCATAATGCAGTTGCTGCTGGCTGACCTATCTGAGCTTAGCCAATGGCCAATGTTACTGATAACCTGTGGTTGCTTTATGTTTCAGCTTTGGTGGATCTTGCCGTATACACCATTATTCCCAAAAGAAGTGAAAAGTACTGCGGCCAATAGCAGCAGTGCTTGTATCTCTATTTTAAATGCCAATGTACTTACTTCCAACCGCAACGCAGCTGGTTTAATTGCCATGGTACGTCAGCACCAGCCTGATATTCTGGTTACGTTAGAGTCTGACAGCTGGTGGCAGCAACAGCTGGACCAGCTGAGCGATAGCTACCCCTACAGCGTGAAATGCCCATTGGATAATTTGTACGGTATGCATGTTTACTCACGTTTGCCGCTGCATAACCCGGCACTGCAGTTTCTGGTGGAGGAGGGCGTGCCGTCTGTGCATGCCGAAGTGGAGTTAAGTGATGGTAGCCATATCGCTGTGCACTTTTTACATCCGGCGCCGCCCAGCCCCACCGAGAATGACAGTTCAGCCGAGCGGGATGCCGAGCTGTTGATCGTTGCCGCCAGTGTAAAAAAGGCGCAAATCCCGGTGATCGTCGCCGGTGACTTAAATGATGTGGCCTGGTCTGAAACAACCCGTTTATTTAGAAAAATCAGTGGTTTGCTTGATCCAAGAATTGGCCGGGGCATGTATAACAGCTTTCATGCCGATATTCCTGTTATGCGCTGGCCGTTAGATCATTTATTTCATAGCAGTCATTTTACATTAATGCAGTTGCAGCGATTGCCGTCTTTTGGCTCGGATCACTTTCCGATGCTAATCAGGTTATGTTACACCGGCCGGCAACAACCGCATCAAGGCTTAACGCCTGATCCGGATGACAAGCAACTGGCCCGACAAAAAATGGCGGCACAAGCGGTGGTGCCCGAGCAAGTGCATCGGCCTGAGATGTTAGCGGGCAGTGGCGTAGCTGTCGTTTAAGATTAATTCAGATAACAAGGTGACATACAGTTTATGCAATATTCAGTACTGGGCAGCAGTGAACTTAAGGTATCGCGGGTATGTTTAGGCACCATGACCTGGGGTACCCAGAACACCCAGCAAGATGCCGATCAGCAACTGGCCTGTGCACTGGCGCAGGGTGTTAATTTTATTGATACGGCCGAGATGTATTCGGTACCGCCGACAGCCGAGTCGTATGGTGCTACTGAAAAAATAATAGGCAACTGGCTTAGCCGCAACAGCAACAAGCGAAGTGATATCGTATTAGCCAGCAAAATGGCCGGTAATGGCCTGGCCTATATTCGTGGTGGCAGCGACATGACCCCGGCAACGTTAATTCAGGCGGTCGACGGCTCACTGCAGCGCTTGCAAACTGACTATATCGATTTATATCAGCTGCACTGGCCGAACCGGGTATCGCCACATTTTGGCAAGCATCTGCCCGGCCGTATTGGGTTTTCAGAGGTTGATAGCCAACAGCAAACCGAGCAAATGTTGGGGTTGTTGCAGGCATTGGATAGCTGCGTTAAAGCCGGCAAAATTCGCTTTTGTGGTTTATCGAATGAAACACCCTGGGGTATTAGCCAATACCTGGCCCTGAGCAAAGCGCATAAGCTGCCGCGGATGGTCTCCGTGCAAAACGAATTTAGCTTACTGCACAGCAAAGACTGGCCCTATTTAATTGAGCAATGCGTGCATGAAAATGTTGCCTATTTGCCGTGGTCACCCTTAGCAACCGGCGCCTTAACGGGCAAATACCTGCAAGGCAAGCGGCCTGAAGGTAGCCGCTGGAGCATGCTGCAGCGCAACGGGCTATTTCGTGATACCCCTGCATCGAACCAGGCGGTAGCGGCCTTTATTGAGCTGGCTGCCAGCTACAGTGTTGATGCTGCGCAACTTGCCCTGGCCTGGGTTAATCAGGTTGATGGTGTAACCTCAACCATTATCGGTGCCACCAGCATGGCGCAGCTGCAGCAGAATATCGCGGCTTTCACGCTGGATATCAGCCCGGCAGTGGCAGCTGATCTCAACCAGTACTTACGGCAGCATTCACTGCCGTTTTAATAAAGCGGACGCTTTAGTTGCAGAGTTGGCAAATCAGTGCTTTGGCACTTGTGAAGTTTTTGCCTAGCCATTAAGCTCAGTGTTAGCCTCGCATTTTCTGTTACGTAGTGGGAACCTATCGCCATGCAGCACATGATCGAACAAGCCACCAACTTACCCAGTATTCCACAAGTGCTGCAAAAACTTATTGCCAGCATGAACGATGACAACGTGTCAGCTGACAAGCTGGCCACCATTATCAGCAGTGATCAGGCGATTACCGCCAAGGTGCTGCGGTTAGCCAATTCGGTGCACTTTGGCCGCCAGCGGCAAGTAGGCTCGGTGAAAGACGCGCTGGTGGTGTTGGGGCGCGATACTCTGCGTACTTTGGTGCTGTCTATCGGCTTAGTCTCCAGCTTTAAAGCCCCGGCCACCTTTGATTTAGCTGCGTACTGGCGCCGCTCTTTTAAACTGGCTAATCGTGCCAAGTGGCTGGCTAAGTTAAATAAAGCTGATGCAGAAGTGGCTTACACCTGTGGCTTACTGCATGGTATTGGTGAGTACCTTATTCATATAATGGAACCCGCGCTGGCAAAAACCATCGATGAACAGGTAGAAGGCGGGGCACCGCGGCGTAAAACCCAGCTGGAGCTATTTGGATTTGACTACACCATGGCCGGCAGCGAACTGGCCAAATACTGGAAATTTCCAAACGAAATAGCCGATGCTATTTTATGGCAGCAACAACCCGCTGGCAGTGGTGCGCTGTTGCCCTATGCCACCTTGCTGTATCTGGCGCGGTATATGATCCATTTTCAGGATAAGATTAATGACGGTAATTTTGACGATCTGCCGCTGAAGTTAATTCATGCCGCCCATATGAATTTAGACGATACCTACGCCAGAATGCGCGACTTTACTGAAGAGGAAACTGATATGCTGGCGATGCTGCAGTAGGAGAATCACAGTGGTTAAAAAAGAGCCAGTGCAGCCAGATCAGATGTGAGGATAACCCCCTCTTTTGACGGAGCCGGGGGTGTCTGACCCCATGCTGTTAGGTTAGGCACCGGCCGGCAAATTGCACAAGCCATTAGATGTAAGCGGTGCCTTTCAGATATAACACCGCAAAACCTGATACCAGCACCCGGTCATGGCTAATGGTGCAATATACTATGCCGCCGCGTGATGATGCCTGATAGGCCACCAAAGTATCTTTAGCCAGGTGTTTAGCCCAGTAAGGTGCCAGCCCCGCATGAATGGAACCGGTTACCGGATCTTCATCACCGCCGTTAGCGGGCCAAAAATAACGTGAGATAAAGTCATATTCGCTGGCTTTAGCGGTAACAACCAAATCAAAGGGGGCTAATTGTTTCAGTTGGGCTGAATGATAGCTCAGGTTTATCACTTCTTGTTCCGATGCCATTACCGCAAAATAGGCCTGGCGGTTTTTTAATACCTGTATTGGCTTTACCGACAAACCGGCTAACAGGGCGGGTGGCACCTGCTCGACAATCTCCGGGCACTGCTTGGGGAAACTCATTTCAATCCGGCCGTCGCCATGCTGATTCACAAACAGTGAGCCCACCTGCGAGGTGACAAACTCGATTTCAGCCTGGCCGCCCAGATAATTAAATATCACATAGGATGATGCTAAGGTGGCGTGGCCACAAAAGTCGATTTCTGTTAACGGAGAAAACCAGCGAATTTCATATTTATTGGGCGATAACGCCAGGATAAAGGCGGTTTCTGACAGGTTATTTTCTGCCGCAATATTTTGCATTATCTCAGGTGTCAGCCAATGCTGTAGTGGCACCACGGCGGCTGAATTGCCTTTAAACTGTTGCTTGGTAAATGCATCAACAATATAAATATCTAACTCCAACTCAAACTCCTTAGCTGCTATCGTACAGGCTATTGTAGCGGCAGTAGCAGGCTCTTGTAACCTATCAATAGGTTTAGTTATACCTGTGCTCTGCCGCAGCTCTGCTGTCCTCGTCCTAAACCTGCATATATTGCTGCAAAAAATCAACAAAGGCGGTTACCCGGGCCGGCCGAAAGCGTCCTGGTGGGTAGACAGCGTAAATGCAGCCCTGTGTCAGGCGCAAGCGGGGTTAACCGTAGTGGGGCTGGATATTAATGATACGCCAGCTTTAACCAGGTTACTGAGTGGTAAAGCTATCGTGATAAGTGCCTTTAGCGGCCATGCGCAGCCAGATGTAAAAGGCTATTACATTCAGGCATTCAGCTCGGTACTAAAGGCGGCAACAGCTGCCAACGCAGGCCGTTTACTGGTGGTAGGTGGTGCTGCGACATTGCTGCTGGCTGATGGCAGCCGCTTGCTGGATAGCCCGGAGTTTCCGCCAGAGTATCGGGGTTCGGCTGAAGGTGCTGCTGAGGCACTAAGGATGTTACAGCAACAAAGCGCCGTTAGCTGGAGCTTTCTATCACCAGCGTTTGATATTTTTCCCGGCGCTAAAACCGGCCGCTTCCGGCTGGGGCTGGATAATTTATTAACCGACAGCGACGGCAACAGTCGTATTTCCAATGGCGATTATGCTGTGGCGTTGCTGAACGAAGCCGAGCAGCCACAACATCAGAATAAGCGTTTTACCGCGGCATATTAATCAGCGCAAACATCAGCAGATGGCTAAGGCACACCACCAGGGTTAAAGCGTTGCGTAAGCTGCGATAGCTCGGCGGGTAGCGCTGATTAATGCTGCTGCTATATTCAGTGACACGCAACAGCAGAAACAGTATCGCCTGCAGCAATAAAAAATGGCCTGGCCACAGCGCCAGGCTGATAATACTGATCACCGGAAAACTCACTGCCAGCAAAGCAAGCTTGTTCTCTGCTGCAGTGTGTTGCTGCGAGTACAATACCGGCCAGAGTACTCCAGCCATAAAGCCCAGAATAAGTGCGCTGTATAGCTGATAAAGTTGCAGCAGCTGGGCGCTGCTGGTGGCCCACTGCATATGATAAGCCAGTGGCAGCAGGGCAAAAGGTAACAGGCCGGCATAGCCCAGAGTGGCAATAAGCTTCATATCGTTATCTCCGGCAGTAGCAGCTTGTACTCCTGCCCGGTTAAGATGGCTGATCTCATCAAGTTAAGTTGCATAACCGTTACTGTCAGCTAAATAACATTGTTGCAATTACGGCTGCGGCGCATTATCGATCAGTGCGTTTAATTACTAATGCCGCTTGACCTTAGCCTGCGGATAAGGTGCATACTGTTGTCAAGCTGCTACCGTGGCAGGCATTGGCACCCACAGTGCCTTAGTACAGTATTTTGCGGATAACCGGGAGACAACACTATGACGCAGATAACGCTTAATATTAGTGGCATGCACTGCGGCTCTTGTGTTAGCAAGGTGGAAAAAGCCTTACTGGCAGTGCCGGGCGTGCAGGCCGCCAGTGTTAACCTGGCGACCGAACAGGCACAGGTAGAGAGCAGCGCCACTGTGGCGGCCCTGGTGGCAGCGCTGCAGGCCGCCGGATATAAAGCTGTACCACTGCAACCAGAGGCTGATAAACAGGCAGCACAGCAGCATAAAACGGCAGAAAAGCAGGCAGAGCAAGCTGTGTTGCTGCGCGATTTATGGCTGGCTGTTGCATTAACCTTACCGGTATTTATCCTGGAAATGGGCGCCCATCTTATTCCAGCGTTTCATCACTGGTTAATGGCTGCTCTGGGCCAAAGCCTGAACTGGCAAATTCAGGCTTTGCTTACCACCTTAGTATTGCTGGGGCCGGGCCGGCGCTTTATGCAAATCGGTATTCCGCTGCTGTTAAAAGGCCAACCCGAGATGAATTCCTTAGTGGCGCTGGGTACCCTCTCGGCCTGGGGCTTTTCGTTAGTGGCCACCTTTATGCCGCAGCTGTTACCTGACGGTACGGCGCACGTGTATTTTGAAGCGGCAGCGGTAATCGTTACGCTTATACTGCTGGGGCGTTATCTGGAAGCACGCGCCAAAGGCCAGACCGGGGCGGCGATACAGCAATTACTCAGTTTGCAGCCGGCTACCGCAACGCTGTTAAAAGACGGCCAACAGCATAGTGTGGCGCTGACGCAAATTAAACCAGGCGACTTGTTGTTAGTGCGTGCCGGTGAGCGTATTGCGCTGGATGCCACAGTAGAGCAGGGTGAGTCGTATATCGATGAGTCGATGCTAAGCGGTGAGCCGCTGGCCAAAGCGAAACAACCCGGTGCTGCGGTGTATGCCGGCACGGTAAATAAGCAGGGCGTGCTGCAGGTTCGTGTTAGCAAAGCTGCCGGTGATACCGTGCTGGCGCAAATTATTGCCCTGGTACAGCAAGCACAAAGCGACAAGTTACCGGTGCAGGCCTTGGTGGATAAAGTAACCGCCATCTTTGTGCCGCTGGTTATGTTGCTGTCAGGTATTACCTTTGCCGCCTGGTGGCTGTGGGGGCCACAGCCGGCACTGAGTCTGGCGCTGGTGAATGCTGTAGCCGTGCTGATTATTGCCTGCCCCTGTGCCATGGGGCTGGCCACACCTACCTCTATTATGGTCGGCACCGGCCGCGCCGCACAGCTTGGCATCTTGTTCCGCCAGGGCAGTGCGTTGCAAACGCTACGTGCTTGTAAAGTGATTGCGCTGGATAAAACCGGCACCCTGACGGTGGGCAAGCCACAACTGACCGACATTTTAATTCAGCAAGAAGGGCAAACCGGTTTTAACCAGCAGCATGTTCTGGCGCTGGCAGCAGCACTGGAGCAACAATCTGAGCATCCGCTGGCCGACGCTTTCGTGGCGGCCGCGGCGCAACAGCAACTAGACTTGCCGCAGGTAAGCGATTTTAAAGTGCACAGCGGCATGGGCGTAAGTGGCACTATTAACGGCCAACAGGTCGCCATTGGCGCTGATCGTTTTATGCAGCAACTAAAGCTGGATGTAACTGCACACGCCGCGCAGGCCAACGCGTTGGCAAACAGCGGTAAAACCGTATTGTATCTGGCGGTGGACAGCAAACTGGCGGCAATACTGGCCGTAGCTGATACGCTAAAACCCGGCTCTGCAGCGGCGATAGCGGCTATGCAGCAACTGGGTTTAAAAGTGGCGATGATCAGTGGTGACAACCACCATACCGCCAATGCCATTGCCAAACAGTTGTGCATTGATACCGTCGTAGCCGACGTATTGCCGCAGGGTAAGGTTGATGCCGTAAAACAACTGCGTGCTGAGTTTGGGGCCGTGGCCTTTGTTGGTGATGGCATTAATGATGCGCCAGCACTGGCCGAGGCCGATATTGGCCTGGCGGTGGGTAATGGCACCGACATCGCAATAGAAGCGGCAGATGTGGTGTTAATGCGGGCGGATATTATGGCAGTAGTGAACGCCATAGCGCTGAGCAAAGCGACGTTGCGTAATATCCGCCAGAATTTGTTCTGGGCTTTTGGCTATAACGCGCTGTTGCTGCCGGTGGCTGCCGGGGCGCTATACCCGGCTTTTGGCATACTGCTATCGCCGATGCTGGCAGCCGGGGCTATGGCGTTATCCAGTGTGTTTGTGGTAACCAATGCGCTGCGGCTGCGCCGCTTAGCGCTGTAGCACCTTGCTTTACCCGGTAAGGGCGGTGATCCAGCTTAAGTACAGCGGCAGGCCAATCAGCACATTCAGCGGAAAGGTAATACCCAGCGCTGCCAGTAACGCCAAACCAATGTCAGCTTCGGGTATGGCGGCGCGAATGGCGGCCGGTGCCGCAATATAGGAAGCGCTGGCCATCAGTGCTGCCAGCACCAGAATACTGCCGCTGCTCAGCCCCAGTAGCAAGCCCAGGCCAATGCCCAGCCAGGCGAGCACCACAGGAGCAATCATGGCGAATAGCATCAGCCGCCATTGTTTTATTGGCAGCGGCGAACATACCTTGGCGGTACACAGGCCCATTTCCAGTAAAAACAAGGCCAGCAAAGTACTAAAGCCGCCCATTAATACCGGGGTAATGCCCGACAAACCCTGTTCGCCGTATAACCAGCCAATCAGCATGCCGCCACCTAGCAGCAATACACCGCGGCTGGTTAAGGCTTCATGCAAAATGGCCAGTGAGCTGGCTTTGCCACCGTTAATATAGCGGTATAACCATAACATGGTGACAATAGCCGGTAGTTCCAGCAGCACCAGATACAGCGTGGTTTGCGGTGCCATCGGTAAGTTGTGATGGATGGCCAGCGCCATCACCACGGCAAAGGTACCGGCACTAACCGAACCATAGTGCGCAGCCACACTGGCAGCATTAGCACTACTGAGCTTTACCAGCCGGCGCAGCAATGGATACAGCAGTAGCGGCAGCACGACGCCGGTGGCGGCAATTAGGCCAAGTTCGGGCAGTATCGGCAGCAGCGGCACACCATGCAGTGCCATACCGCCTTTTAAACCCAAGGTTAGCATCAGTAAAATAGACAGGGTTTCATAAATTGGCAGTGGAACTTTTAAATCCGATTTTACCAGGCCGGCTAACAAGCCCAGCGCAAAAAAGGCGATAACAACATCAGGCATGGTCATGCTCCGTTAATTTAACCCGCGCAGTGTGCCGAATAATATTTATATTGCCTAATTAATATTATCGCCGCCAACTATAGACTATTATCTATGGTTAATAGGTGTAGTGTTATAACGGGGTTTAACATAGTGGATGTGCGACTACTGAGTTTTCGCTTATTGCAGGTGTATATTAAAGTGGTGCAACTGGGCAATATTTCGGCCGCGGCGCGGGCGTTGCACCTGACACAGCCGACGGTATCATTGCAGCTAAAAAAACTGGCCGAAGTGGCAAAAGAGCCACTACTGCAACATAGTAGCCGGGCTGTGCACGGCAAAAGCCTGCTGCCGACGGCTGCAGGCCAGGCACTGTATCAGGCCGCTTGTGATGTACTAAGCCGTTTTGATGATTTAAACAGTGAGCTTAGCGAGCTAAATAGCGGCCGGCGCGGCAGCTTAAGTATTGCGGTGGTTAATACGGCCCAATATTTAATGCCAAGAATTCTCGGGCCGTTTTACCGCCAGTACCCGCAGCTTGAAGTGACCCTGCATATTGGTAACCGCGCGCAAATTCTTAGCCGTTTTGAACAGCAACAAGACGATATTTACCTGTTCAGCCACCCACCAAGTGGCGAGCATGTCAGCGCCATCCCGATAGTGAAAAACCCATTGCAACTTATTGCCCCATTAGACCACTGGGCTGCGGGCAAGCAACAGCTTAGCTTTAGCCAGCTAAAACACGAGCGGTTTTTATTGCGCGAGCCAGGCAGTGCCACCCGCATGATGTTTGAAGCCTGGCTCAGCAGCCAGGGCATAGAGCTTAGCCACAGTATGCAGATTGAGAGTAACGAAGCTATTCGCTTAAGTGTGGCGGCAGGGCTGGGCTTGTCGGTGATCTCGGGTCATACCCTGTTAGAGGGACGCGAAAAGCTCTCGGTGTTACAGGTTGACGGTTTCCCGCTGCATAGCCACTGGTATCTGGTACGCAACGCCGATAAACGCTTGTCGTATGCGGCGCAATCGCTTACCGGCTTTATCAGCTCGCATCTGGCTGACTGCATAGAGCCCGAATGGCTGCCAGAGCCTGTTGTATTATTTTGAACGCGCTTATGTCGTTGGGGTTGTTGCTGGCGGTGGATAAAGTAAGGCGATACGTTCCTGTTCGGTTAAAATACCAACCAGAATGGTGCGGCGGCGCAGTTTACACATGCGCTCGGCCTGATCCAGCAACTCGCGTCGAAATATTTCAGGCTGGTCAATACAGTCGAGAATACTATGCCAGTGAATATAAGCGCTGTGCCTGAGTTGGCCAGCCTGATAGCGTTGTTCCAGCACTTGGTAAAGATGGGTTAACGGGGTCGGGTCGGCCAGCAATTTATCGACCATTGCCAGGTGTAACCGCAAAATATGCTGGTCGGTTGCATCACGCGCTTTGGTTGTCGCTCGGTTATGCCTTGGCCTGCGTGGTCTCACAACGCACAGTCACCATCAGAGCACTTAGCCCGGCTGCGGGCCCAAATACCATAGGCTTTACTGGCCAGCCAATAGCACGGTGCCAGACGTAAAAACGCCACCAGTTTGCGATAGCCTGCAAGTTGCCAGTAATGCAAGCTGGCATCGATACCGATAATAAAATGATCCTGATCCCATAAGTGAATTTGCTGCATCATCGCGCCTTTGCTCACTCCGGCATAGCCGTTAAAGCCGCCGGTGCTGATATCAACCAGCTGCAGGTGCGGTGTCAGCTTTGGTGCCAGCGCGTTGATTTCGCGCTGACACAGCTTACAACTACCATCATAAAACAGTTTTTTCATCATCAGTTTCAGTTCGCCACCATAGCAATCAATACGGCGCCAGCTGCTTTTAGATCAATGTCAGTTATTAAGCAGGTCATCGACACTGCCCTGCGCCAGCGGGTGATAGCCTGGCCGCGCTTGCTGATATACCTTGCGGGCAAAGGCCAGGCCCTCTGGCGTTGTGGCCAGTTGCTTATACAGCGGAATAATCAGTTTGCGCCGGCCAATGCTGATTAAGTACTGCTCCAGTTGCGGCATTACCTGCTGATAACCCGTTTTCAGCGCCAGTAAATACCAGGCATGGGCAATTTCAGTATTGGTTGAGGTGGTTAGCGCAAAGCGATTATCAAGCGCCGTTAGCTGCGCCTCACTGATAGTCAGCGGCAGGTTATTGATAAAATACAGCCACTCATGCACTGTCCAGCTGGCGGTGGGCAGTGCGGCCAGTTCTGTTGCGCCGGCCAGCCAGCGGCTGGCGTGTTGCTGCACCTGATTAAAGGCATCTGATTGCGGCATCGGCGTGTTAGCGGGCAAACCAGGCTGATAAATCCAGGTTTTTGCCTGCTCAAGTGACACTATGCCCGGGTACTGTTGCAGCAGGTTTTTATCCAGATAGCTGACAAAGCGCTCGGTATCAATGCTTTGAAACGCATGGTCAGCAAAGTACTGCCGTACAAAAGGGTCAAACTTATCGCGGCCGAATTGCTGCTCCAGATACATTAAAAACAGCTGGCCTTTGGTGTAGGGCACGCCACTGAACGCATCGTCCGGATCGCGGCCCTGTAAATCGATATGCAAAATGCTGTCATTGGCGCTTAATACTGTCAGCTCTTGCTGTAAATCCTGCACCGCTAAGGCTTGCTCCATCACGGCGCGGTCGGTACCGAACACCTGCTCCATAATGCGGTTTTCAACATAAGAGGTAAACCCCTCATTTAGCCACAGATCGCGCCAGGTGGCGTTGGTCACCAGGTTGCCCGACCAGGAGTGCGCCAGTTCATGGGCAATCAGGTTTACCAGGCTGCCATCACCGGCGATCACGGTTGGGGTAATAAAGCTTAATACCGGGTTTTCCATGCCACCAAACGGAAAACTGGGCGGCAAAATGAGTAAATCGTAGCGGCCCCAGCGGTATTCGCCGTACAGCTGCTCGGTAGCATCGATCATCGCCTGAGTACTGGCAAACTCGGCTGCCGCAGCTTCTAATATATAAGGCTCGGCGTATACGCCGGTTTGCTCGCTCATTGCTTTAAATTGCAGATCGCCAGCAGCAATGGCAATTAAATAAGCCGGTATCGGTTGTGGCATATAAAACTGATAATCGCCATCACGGTCGGTAGTGGGGTCATTTGGCGCACTCATCAGTACCAATACCTTATCACTGGTTTGAATTCGGGCGCTGTAAGTCATTCGTACCGCGGGTGTATCCTGAATGGGCATCCAGCTGCGGCCATGAATAGCCTGATTCTGGCTAAACATAAAAGGGCTGGTTTTACCGGCTGTTTGTGCCGGGGTTAACCATTGTAAGCCTGAAGCCCCGGGTGCCGAGCGGTAATGAATACGCAGCATGTTTGGCTGAAATGCCGGGCTAATGCTCAGTTTGCTGCCCAGTACCGCATCACGTTTGGCCAGCTGAAAAGGG
This sequence comes from Arsukibacterium ikkense, assembly GCF_000987775.1. GTDB lineage: Bacteria > Pseudomonadota > Gammaproteobacteria > Enterobacterales > Alteromonadaceae > Alishewanella > Alishewanella ikkense. Next base: position 137,658 of record NZ_LAHO01000007.1, on the reverse strand, counting down.
GCCGGTTGCCAGCTGCCGTTGGCGTGTTTGGCGTACACCCGTTCAATGGTTAAATCGCGGGTATCCAGCTGCACCCGGGTTTCATTGCTATCCAGCCAGTTTAACTGTAAATCGGCAAAGCCACTTAAGGTTTTCTGTTCAAAGTTGATGGCTAAATCCAGGTGCAGGTGGTTTACCGTGACCTGCTGATAATTGGCATAGGTATAGTGGTCGCGGCTACCGGCAGCACTGTGGCTGCTAACACTGGTTAGCAGCAGGCTACAGAGTATTATCAAACGGCTAAGCATAATGGTTCCTTAAAGTAAGTGATGCGTATCAGTGTAATGTGAATAGGTCGTCAGGCAAAGGGAGATATTGCCTGGTCAAGGCTGCTGCGCCGAGACAACCCAAGCCACAGTTTAGTGACATAAACCCAGCTTATTTAAGCTGGCAAGGGCCGCTTTTAGTCGTTTCAGGCTGGTGGTTTGTTCGGGCGAGGTGTCATAAAGCCAGCCAACAAAAATAGTGGTAAATAACCCGCTTAGTGCCAGCTCCTGGGCAATGCGCGCACCGCCACTGGCGTGCAGGCCGGCAAGTTCGCGCAACCATTGCACGGTGCGGCTAATCCGCAGCAGCGCTGCCGCTTGCAAATGAATATGGCCCGGCTCCAGCTTGTAATACAGCATTTGCCGGGTAAGTTGCTGGTAAGGCGCTAAGGCATTTAACCAGCTGCGAATGGCCCGCTCCAGCTTTTCGGCAGCACAGCTGCTACCAGCCAGTTCAGCGCTCAGCATTGCTTCGTCAGCCCGGTCAAACCAGGCATCGGCTAGCTCGTCTTTTTGCTGCACCACCTTTGCCAGTTGCGCCAGGCTGATATTCAGGCTGTTAGCCAGGGTGGTTAACTGTAAACCCTCCCAGCCGGTTTGCTCGGCCAGTAGCATGGCATGGTCGAGAAGTTGTCGTTTATTCATAGGCTGAAACCTTAGCGCCTGACGCAGTGGGTTATGGATAATCTTAAGTATAGTGGACCGGTATCCTGCCAATCGCCAAAAGATCCCTTGTTATTGCAAAAGGCTTTGGTTATGTTGGCGCTATTGTGTGTTTACCAAGAGTTATTATGTCTGATTTGTCTGCGATTAAACTCACTGAATTCAGCCACGGCGCCGGTTGTGGTTGTAAAATTTCACCGCAAGTACTGGATACTATTCTTAAAACCAATTCAAACTTTACTGACGGCAAATTACTGGTAGGCAATACCAGTAAAGACGATGCGGCGGCTTATGATTTGGGCGATGGCAGTGCATTGTTAAGTACCACCGACTTTTTTATGCCAATAGTCGACGATGCTTTTGATTTTGGCCGCATTGCCGCCACCAATGCCATTAGTGATATTTATGCCATGGGTGGTCAGCCACTGTTGGCCATTGCCATCCTGGGCTGGCCGGTCAGCAAGCTGCCGCCTGAATTAGCCCGGCAGGTGCTGGAAGGCGCGCGCCATACCTGTAAAGAAGCCGGCATTATGTTAGCTGGTGGCCATAGTATTGATGCGCCAGAGCCGATGTTTGGTTTAGCAGTAAGTGGTAGGGTAGCGATAAACCAGCTAAAACGGAACGACAGCGCCAAAGCCGGTGACCGGCTGTATTTAACCAAGCCATTAGGGGTGGGTATTTTAACTACCGCGCAAAAACAGAAAAAACTTAACGCTGAGCATGCCACCCTGGCGCGCGATACTATGGTGCAGTTAAATCGTATCGGGGTCGATATTGCCAGGCTGCAGGGGGTTAATGCCATGACCGACGTTACCGGTTTTGGCTTGCTGGGGCATTTACTGGAAATGTGTGAAGGCAGCGGTGTTGATGCACTACTGGATAACGCCGCCGTGCCGGTGCTGCCGCATGTAGCTGATTATATTGCTAAAGGCTGCATTCCCGGTGGCAGTGGCCGTAATTTTGCCAGCTATGGCGCTAAAGTATCACCACTAAGCCCTGAACAGCAGGCGCTGTTATGCGATCCACAAACCAGTGGTGGCTTATTACTGGCGGTTAGCCCAAAAGCAGAAGCCGTTTTTCGGGATTTAGCCCTGAGCTACGATTTAGTATTACAGCCGATTGGTGAGCTGACCCTGCCTGGTAACAGCCATCGTATTCGTGTGCGCTAACGGGAACCGTAATGGCCTCTGACTTACCGCTGGCAGACAACTACCAGCAGATATTGCGCCAGCAGCTGCCGTTGCTGGATTTACGCGCTCCTGCCGAGTTCAGCCGTGGTGCCTTTGCCGGCAGCATTAATTTACCGCTGATGAGTGATAGCGAGCGTGCCGCCATTGGCCTTTGTTATAAGCAGCAGGGCCAGCAGGCAGCCATTGCGCTTGGGCATAAGCTGGTACATGGGGAGCTGAAAGCCAGTCGGGTAGAGGCCTGGCGAGACTTTGCGCTGAGTCAGCCACAGGGCTTATTGTACTGCGCCCGCGGAGGCTTGCGCTCGCAAATTGCCCAGCAGTGGCTGGCTGAGGCCGGTGTGGTGTACCCCAGAGTGAAGGGCGGCTTTAAAGCGCTGCGTCAGGCGGCCATTGCCAGCATTGAACAGGCTGCTACGCGCCCCATGCTGTTACTGGCCGGGCCTACCGGCAGTGGCAAAACCCGCTTATTGCGCCAGTTACAAGCGGTAGATTTGGAAGCGCTGGCCAACCACCGGGGTTCGGCTTTTGGCCGTAAACTGGCGCCACAGCCAAGCCAGATCCGCTTTGAAAATGATTTAGCCGGTGCCTTATTGCGGGCAGAGCAGACGCCAGCACCTTATTTACTGCTGGAAGATGAAAGCCTATTAATTGGCCAGCGCAATATTCCGCATCTGTTTTATCAGGCCATGCAGCATAGCCCGCTACTGTTACTGGATGAGCCCTTAAGTGGCCGGATTGAGGTTATTCTGCAGGATTATATTGTCGATTTGCTGGCTGAAGCGACCAGCCTGCATGCTGAACAGGGCTTTGACCAGTTCAGCAACATGTTGCAACAGGCGATGGCTCGCATTCGTAAGCGTTTAGGTGGGGCGCTTTACAGCGAACTTAACGCCATGTTGTGCCAGGCATTAGACGTACAACAGCGCAGCGGTGATATCAGTTTACACCGCCGCTGGATAGCCCGGTTGTTAAGCGATTACTATGATCCTATGTACCAGTATCAGTTGAAAAAGCGCGGCCTGCCGGTGCTGCTGCAGGGCAATGCTACTGAGCTAAGCCAGTGGTGGCAGCAACAGACAGCGGCAAGTTAGCAACATCAGCTGTTAGCTACGGGCAAACCTACCCAATTGCTGCTGGGTGCGGGCGGTACCACTCAGTAAGTCTTTGGCTGCCTGCTCAATAGACGCCATCTGCTGGTGAGCGTCGCTGGTAACTTTTTCAATCGCACTTAAATGCTGATGCGTTTGCTGATAGCGTTGTTCCAGTTGCAAGACGGTCTGGCTGATATTCTGAATACCGCTTTTCGCCTGCTGCAGTTCCTGTTGTAATTTACTGAACTCGCCGCTGGTATCGGCAATTTGCTGTTGCGCTTGCTGCGCTTGCTGGTTCAGGCTTTGTGATTCGGTGCGGGTTTCACCCACCAGTTGCTCCATTTCATTTAAAAAACCGGAAATTTGTTTAGTGGCATCGTTTACCTTGGCTGCCAGGGTACGTACTTCGTCTGCTACCACGGCAAAACCGCGGCCGGCATCACCGGCACGGGCAGCCTCAATGGCGGCATTTAATGCCAGCAAGTTTGTCTGGTCGGAAAAGGTTTCTACCATCACCAGAATTTGCCGTACGTTTTCCGAGTTCTTATGCAGGCCGTTAATGGTGGTGCCAAAGGTGTCGAGCAGCTTAACGATGCCGGATAACTGGCCGTTTAATTGCTGCATCTGGCCACTGGCCACTTTGGCTTTATCAACGGCATGGCCGGATACCTGATTTACTTCATCGCCATGGCGGACAATTTCGGCCAGATTATCCAGTACCTGATCACTTTCGCGCCGGATTTGGCCGCTACGCTTTTCCGTATCCTGCAAGTGCTGGCGGGTGCTTTTTACGGCAGTGGAAACTTGCTCGTTAACCTGATGGGTTTCGTGTGCCTGTTGGTGTATATCGCCCAGTAACAGCCCCAGCTGGCTGACAAACTGGTTGTATTCTTCCGACAGGGTGCGAAATTCATCAAAGGTAAAAGCCGGCAACCGCAGCTTCAGGTCGGTACCTTTGCGATTGGTGTCGTGCAAGGCCGACACCAAGGCAGTAACGGGCCGCACAAATAAGTGATGCATATAACCGATAGTAAAAATAAAGGCACTAAGGCCCAATACCAGCAATGCCCACCAGCTGCCAGTCGCGCCACCTTGCGGGTAGGCCAGGTACAGTGCCAGCAAGAAGAAAATAGCCAGAAAACTGATATTACCAATAATTTTCCGGCTTAAAGTGCCAAAAAAAGTGCGTTCTATAAAAAGATAAAGAGAGGTAAAGCCGCTCATAAGGTTGTAAACCCTGCCAGGTTAAACTGAGTAAAATCAGCATAACACAGCATTTGCGGCGCCGCGACCTCGCTGCTTCGTGCTGGCTTGATCTGCAGCAAAGTCACATCTGATCCTAAGTACAGCATGGCCTGAACGTCGAATAGTACAAGCCTTTAATCTACCTGACATGCTCTGCAGCTGCGCCGTGAAGGGAGATTGGCGAGCTTTGCCCGGTTTTGCCCGCCACTGCTGCTGTTTTTTCTGTTGCGCGCAGGTACAGTTGCTACTGACGTAAAAGCAGCTAAGTGAAAGGTGAGTTATGCAAACTAAAACTAAAACTAATCTGATTTTGGGAACTGTTGGGATGATCCTGGGGTTTTCTGCTCTGGCGCATGATGAAGCCCTGGAATCAGGCTGGTGTCGGGGCGGTAGTATTACAGTGCTGGGAGAATTTATGCTGAAAGAGCCACTGTTGCAGCAGTTTAAGGGCGATTCGGGGCTGGTGTGCAGTCAGTTAAAAAGCTGTGGCCATTTCGATGATGACGATTACACTATTGCCCGTCGCACTGCAGAGGGGCTGTGTCAGGTTTTCAGTGAAAAGGAGCTGGCATATCGGCAGCAGAGCAGCGATGCCGGTACTGTACGGCCTATTTTTCACAGTCCTGCTGTGTTTAAAAATAGCGAAAGTGATCACCATGCCTTGTACCAGTTAACCTTGGGCATCCGGTTTTCTTGCGGCTATTGCCGGATGCCGGAGGTGATTGAGCCAATTCAGCGGCGCTAACTTAACGACAATAATTAAAGCAAGGATTGGGCTTTAATATAGGCAGTGACACTGTCCAGCTTGCTGGCCAGTTGTTGCTGGGTTGCTGCGGGCAGGTTGCACTGTGCCAGCACAAAGTGCGCTGTACGCAAAACTTCACGCCAGCGTGGATGTTTAGGCAGTGTTTTGACGGACAAGTAGCGATCCAGCGAACGGGTTCTGATGCGGCCATCATCTATCGAAACCCGCCAGATCCCGCTTTGCTCCGCCAGCTCAATCCGGCTGCTGTTGGTACTGTTTTCCCAGGCAGCCAGGCAACTAAGCAATAAATCAACCAGCATCTGTGAGAAACTCGCCTGGGGCATTAAGGCCGAATAAGGTAGGTTGGCAGGTTGTTGGGGATCAGATAGCACCAGCAGGGTCAGCGGTTCTTCACGCGTCAGCATAGTGACACTAAAATTAAGCTGATAGTGTTGCTGAGCCAACTGCAGGCTTTGCTGCTGCAGATATTCCTGCTCTACCGGCTCATCGTTATTCCACAATTGCCAGAAGCGGTCGTTTTGTGGCGGGATAAAATTGCTCAATAGCAAACCGTTAAAAGCCGAAGCAGGCAGGTCAAACAGGCGGCAACAGGCGTCATTAATAAATATTAGCTGTTGTTTATTGTTAAAAATCATGATGGCAAGATTTAGCTGGCCAAAGGCGGCTTTCAGAGAACTGTGGCTGGCACCAAGGTCGGCAAATTGGCGGGCATGCCAGGCCAGCTTGGCTTCGAGTTGCTGCCGCGCTAACTGACGCTTACGTTGCTGCCAGTACCATAGCAAAACCAACAGCAGCAACACCAGGCAACTTACGCTGAGTAGCACGAAGAACTGATTTCGCTGCACACTTATTTTCAGAGTTTTAATTTCATTATCTTTATGCAACAGGCCAATCGCTTTTTGCTGTTGTTCATATTCCAGCTGGCTACGTTGCTGAGCCAGCGCTTCGGCAAAGTTATACTGATACTGCTCCAGCTGGGTGTTGGTCAGCTGTTGTTGGTATTGCAACGCGCTTTGCCATTGACTAAAGGCAACGGCGTTCTCAACCAGTGCTTGCAGCAACCTCAACCTGATTGCTGTGGCCTGCTGCGCTGCTGCTAACTGCTGCCCCTGGCTTAGCATGGCTTCAGCCTGCTGGTAATGCCCTTGCTGTTGCAGTAGCCTGCCCAGTTGCAGTTTCAGCATCACTGACTGATCCGACGCTCCCAGTTGTAAGTCCAGTTGCTCTGCCTGTTGCAAAACGCTGGCCGCTGCAGCCATATTACTCTGGTTTAAAGCAACATCTGCCAATAACAGGGTCACGCGCAGTTCAGCATGCGGGTTGGCCGTGCTTTGAAAGTAAGCCAGCGTTTGTTGCAGTATGGCGATGGCTTTGTCACTGTTGTTCTGTTGCAGATAAACCAGCGCCAGTTCTTCCAGTGAATGGTTGGCCTGATCGCTGTGATTGTCCTGCTGATACAACTTGGCCGCCTGGCTAATATAGTGCTCTGCCTCTGACCAGTCGGCCAGTTTGCGAAACACGCTGCCAATGTTATTCAGGGTTACGGCCCGGCTGGATGCCGTGGCCTGATATTGTTCTTTTAATGCCAGACTTTGCCGATAATGGTCGATCGCCTCGGCATAGTGGGTCATGGCCAGATGTGCAGTACCCGCGTCTGACAATGTGATAGCCAGCAACAATGGTTTTTCGTTGCTACGTGCTGCTTGTACGGCTTGATTGAACAGGCGCAGCGCTTGCGGCCGTTGTCCCTGGCGGTAAGCCAGAATGCCCTGGCGGCGTAGCAGCTGAATTTGCTGTTCACTGGATAACATGTTCTGGTTTTGCTGCAGCGTTATCAGGAATTGGCTGGCCTGCTCAAACTGACTGCTATTGGTATAGAGCTCTGCCAGCTTCAGTGCCGTATCAGCCTGTGATGTGTTGCCTATATTGGGTTGATTTTCCGCTGACCAGGTTAACAGGGCCCGACATTGTGCTATTTGCTGCTGTGTATCCTGTTGCCGGGTATAACACAGGTTCGGAGTACTTTGGCCAAAGGCGGGGCTGATGCTAAGTAGCAGCGAAATACAGAGCAAACAAATAGGCAAGGTTGCCTGAAGCACAATATGCATTGATAACAACAACAAATAACAATTGCGTTACACTATACCAAGCATTTTATTAATTCAAGCAGATAGCAGCACAGATAATTTGCCATGTCTGGATCCAGACATGGCAATGTAACAAGCGTTTATTTTCTTGGTTTTCTGGGTTTATCTTCGTCTTCGTCGTTGTTAGGGTCGGTGATTTTCCAGTATGCCTCAATCGCTTCTAAGCCCCGCAGCGGTTCAAAGCTAATGCCTGATTCTGGCAGGCCAACCCTTTCCACTTCACGCACTGCTACCATAGGGGGAATGGTGTAGCATTTGTGTATTTTAAATTTCACCCCCTGACTGGTGAAATAATAACCGGGCCCCACCATATTGGTTAGTGAGTAAGGTGCGTAAGGTGTTACCTGCACAGTGCCTGAGCCTGGCACGGAGTAGCCGCCAAAACCACCACCGCCGCCAGCAAAGGTTGAGGCGTAGTTATTGGTTGCATGAAAGGTTTTATAAACCTCGGCATCGACTACGCCGGGAGGCACAGAGCCATAGAAGTTAGCCAGGATCTGGGCTTCGCTCCAGTTAACATCGGCGATTTGCACGATGGTGCCACCATGGCACCAGGGTACAGCCTGCACCGATAAAGATAACAAGGCACTGGCTGCCAGCGTGGATAATATAAGCTTTTTCATATAAATGTCCTTCGGTTAGGTCAATACATTCATGCCCGTTAGGCCATATCGCAACTGACGATATGCTCAGGGGTAATTCAACATAACCAGAGTAGTGCCTGAACCCAAGCAAACTGCAGGGCAAAACCGGCCGCGAGGATTTTGCCCGGTTTTGCCCCGCGACAGCGTCCAGTAAATAACACTTTGTGCTATTGGTGAGCTCTCGGCCGTTTAAAAAATCTGCTTTTTTTCTTGCCTTTCAAAAAATATCTATTAAAGTGATATCAAAATAATATCACTTTAAGAGGGTTTGTTATGTTGAAGGAACGAATGATTAACAGCAAAGGTGGTTTTGGCATGATTGGCGTGCTGTTTACATTGCAGTTGCTGATGGTAGCGGCTGTTGTGGTTATGCCTGGTGTGTTAAAAGCGGTATTTTTGTTAGGCGCCATTGTAGTATTGGTGTGCTGGTTTGGTTTTTATATGGTGCATCCGAACCAGTCGGCGGTGCTGCAGTTATTTGGCCGTTATGTCGGTACCGATTTAAACAATGGCTTACGCTGGTCTAACCCGTTATATAGCAAGCAGAAAGTGTCGCTTCGGGTGCGCAACTTTGAAAGCAGCAAAATGAAGGTGAACGACAGTGCCGGTAACCCGGTGGAAATTGCCGCGGTAGTGGTGTGGAAGGTGGTCGATAGCGCCGAAGCAGTATTTGAAGTCGATAATTACGAAAATTTTGTTAGCATTCAAAGTGAATCGGCAATTCGGCATTTAGCCTCAAGCTATGCGTATGATGCCGGCAATGACGAAGACATCAGCCTGCGTAGCAGTACCGATGATATTACTGAGTTATTAAAAAATGAAATTCAGGCACGGCTAAATAAAGCCGGGGTGCAGGTGCTGGAATCGCGGATCAGCCATCTGGCCTATGCGCAGGAAATTGCCAGCGCCATGCTGCAGCGCCAGCAGGCAGCAGCTATTGTCGCAGCGCGCCGGCAAATTGTTGAGGGCGCAGTTGGCATGGTGGAATCGGCGCTGGAGCAGTTATCAGCCCGCAATGTGGTAGAGCTGGACGACGAGCGTAAAGCCGCCATGGTGGGCAACTTGCTGGTGGTATTGTGTGGTGATCATCATGTGCAGCCGGTATTAAATACCGGTAGCTTGTACTAGCAGGCGGCTTTGTGGCGAAAAAAGCCTTTGCCTTACGGTTAGACGAAAAAATGCTCAGCGCCTTGCAGCGCTGGGCCGATGATGAGTTTCGCAGCGTTAACGGCCAGATAGAATATTTGCTACATGACGCCCTGCGTAAAGCCGGGCGCTTAGATAGCAAAAATAGCAACCAGACCAATACCGACACCGTTGCAAAGCGCGGGGCTCAACCTGAAACAAAAAACAGTTAGCAATATCAGCAATATCAAGCGCTATGGAATATAGCGCTTATGTCGACTATGCTTTTTATATTCGATACCGCTAAAGTCTACCCCTATTTTGAAAACCTTTATTAGTGAGCTAAAACGCCGCGCCGTGCTTAAATCAGTGCTGGTTTATGCGGGGCTAAGTTGGTTGCTGCTGCAAATTATCTCGGTGTTAACCAGTACCCTGGCGCTGAATCCATTGCTCGGTTCAGCGATTTTCGTGTTACTACTTTGCTGCCTGCCACTGGTTATTTATCTGGCCTGGTATTGTGATATCAGCTTTAGCGGTATTAAACGCACGGTAAGTGTTAATGAGCATGATAAGCCTGCCGCAGCGCCGGGTGGCAGGCAATGGGCCGGTTTGCTGCTGGTTATGCTGCTAAGTGGCTACTCAGGCGTTGAGTATTTTAGTGTGCTTAAGCAGCAGCTGGCAAAGCAACAGGCATTAACTGAAGCGAGCCAGGCCAGAACCAGCACTATTGCCGTGTTGCCATTTAGCGATAATAGCCCGGCGCAGGATCAGGGCTATTTAGCGCTGGGTTTAGCGGAAGAAATCACCAGTTTGCTCGGTAGCGCCGACAATTTTAAAGTATCGGCCTCGCGTTCCAGCCAGTTTTTAACTGAGCAAGGCTTAACAGCACAGCAGATAGGCCAGCGCTTGCAGGTTGATACTGTGCTGACCGGCAGTGTTAAGGCGTCAGGCGAGCGACTGAATGTGCGGGTGCAGCTGCTGGATGTGAAAAGCGGCAGCACCCTGTGGAGCAATAGCTATGCCCGTGAGTTAGCTGACGTGGCGAAGTTAGAACAGGATATTGGTCGCTCGGTGGTTAACCAGTTACAGGATAGCTACGCCGCCTCCGGCAGCTTTAACAATTTAGCCGGTACCCGCAGCGCCGATGCCTATGTGCTGTATTTAAAAGGCCGCGAGCAGTACCGCAAACAAACCACTGAGTCTATGCAGCAAGCCCGCCAGTTATTTGAACAAGCGGTGGCATTAGATCCTGAATATGCCAATGGCTATGTCGGGTTGGCCGATACCTTAGTGTTATTGGCAGAAGGGGGTCCAGGTGTAGCGGGTTTTGGAGTGATTAAAGCTGATCTAGCGGCCAGCTTAGCCCAACAAAATATTGATAAAGCGTTGGCTCGCCAGCCAGCGCTGGCTGAGGCACATGCGGTAAAAGGATTAGTTGCTTTTGTTACTAATGATTTTTCCACGGCAGTAATTGATTATGATAAAGCTATACAGTTGAATCCCAGTCTTGCTATTGCTTATATGTGGAAGTTTGTTGCATTGAATTCGTTGCAACGCTTTGAAGAGTCGTTATCGGCGTTGGAGAAGTCATACGAGCTGGACCCATTATTTCTAACCAGTAGTTATAACTTGGGAATTACCCTAACTAAGTTTGGTCGCTATAACGAAGCTGAAGCGATATTTCAGCAAATAAAAATTGATTATCCTGAATCAACGTTTTCCTACCAGGGTCTGGCAGATCTTTATTTTAGTCAGGGTGATCTGGTCGGTGCGATCCGCGAGGCTAGATTAGCGAGTCAGCTCTCGCCTGACAACCTGAGGCTTGCTCATAAAATGATTAGTCCGCTGTTAAATCTTGGGTTAGCGGACATTGTGAAGCAGATGGCAAACGACCCAGATTTGCAGAGTACGGTAGCGCTTTATCAACCGACACTATTTATTCTGGAAGAAAACTTAGTTGCGTTATTTGAGCAAATAGATTTTAAAGTGGCCGCTAATCCTGATGATTACTGGGTTCAGTTTGAAGCGAGCTGGTATCACTCGATGTATGGTGATAAGAGCAAAGCTTTGCAGTTGTTAACTGAGAAAGCTAGTCTGGTTGAACAGGCTGATATGTTTGGTATGCCGTATTGTTCACCTGCAATTGAAATTGCCTGGGCAGAACAAGAGTTGGGTAATGAGCAGAGTGCGCGTGATTTGATAGCTCATTGCAAAGAACTAATGACGGAGCAACTTCAATCCTCCGTAGTTTATTCAGAATTGTATTATCTTGCTGCGCGTATTAGCGCGCTGGAAGGTAATAAATCTCAAGCTAATGCGGCGTTGATGGCGGCCATAGATAAAGGCTGGCGGGAAGGGTGGACTAAATATGATCCGTTACTGGCAAGCCTGGCAAATAATCCGGAGTTTCAACAGTTAATCCAGTTTCTGGATCAGGATTTGGCCCGGCAAAAAGCTGAGGCCCAAAAGTTGTTTACTGAGTAGGGCCGCAAAAAAACAAAACAGGCTTTCACCTGTTTTGTTTTTTCATATCAGGGTTTAAAAAACATTAGCTTTGGGTTTTACGTTGTCTTCTTAAGCCCATAGTGAATAAGCCTGCTAAAAACAGCGCAATAGACGCCGGAGCATTAACCGGGGTAACCGGGCCGTCACTAGCTGGCAGAATACGCAGTATTTCACCATGAGAGAAGAACGACATCGTCGGGTCATTCACTTCTGAATCGTTTCTGTAAACATTGGTATAGCCACAGACTTCAATAAACTCATCAATGCCATCATCAGGATTGTCCGGGTCGAAGTCAGGGTTTGGTTTTACAATGCATTTTTGTTCAAATACTATTTCGTTGCCTGGCTGGGTGCTGGTCCAGAAAAACTGACCCTGGCTGGAAGATAAGCCGACAGAAACATAAGCCATATAATCACCCGGTTCAAAAGCCATGGTAGGTGGAGTATTTAAGGTGACCCAGCCGTTGTTAATGGTGCCATCGGGGGTAATCAGATTACCTGCAGTATTAATAGCACCGGGCAGGGAAACGCCATCAATTAACCAGTTAACGTTGTAGCTGACATCTGGCGTGTCAAAATACAGGCTGAAAAAGCCAAACATCGAAAGCGCATCACCCTGAGTAAACTCCCAGACACAAGGCTCACCGTATATTGCTAATTCTAACGCCGCCACCTCAGCATCAAATTGCGCTTCAGTAATCCGTTCATAACTTAATTCGGTTCGCCAATAATCAATTTCTTGTTCTAAATTATCTACATCGTCCTGGGTATAGCCTTTAATACAGTCGTTGGGCACGGCACCCAAACCCCTACCACCACCGCCAACGGCCCGCATAATGCTGTTCGCCGCAAAGGGGCTGTCAAAATTAAAGGCCGATTCAATAATCCCTACTTCATTTAAATACTGGTTATCGACATAGTAAAAAGCCTGTGAATAATTAAGGCTTAAATCGCCTCTGCCTCCTGACCTGATAAGCGTTGCCTCGGCAAACTGGGCAAACAAAAACAAGGCTAACAAGGGCAGGGTAAGCAGTTTTAGTGTTCTGGACATAGCTATTCCTTAATAAACCTATAAAACATGAGTGCTTTAGATGCCGACGGCTTAATGACAGCAACAGATAAGGGGCTTACTTATTAACGATGACTTTTTTATTGGGGGGCAGGTGGTTAATAACTAAGCAATTTTTAAACCAGAATAATAATAAGGTTTTTATACAAGTAGTTACTACTTTAGTTTGTGGGGGAAGCGTGAACTATGTAAAGGACTCTGACAGCTAATTGCGGTGAACTCGGTCTAAGGTGTTCGCCGTTGCGCCTTTATATTGTTGAAGATTCCAGCATAAAAAAACCGCTGCAAAGCAGCGGTTTTGCATGACATAGTGAGTATTACAAACCCAGCCTGGTCGGCATGGCCGGGGCCTGGCTGTGGTCTTTTGGCGGGTTGGCTTTCAGCTCGTTTAGCGTGTGCTCAATAGCGCGCTCTAACTGCACATCAATGCCTTTATTAACCGCTATCGGGTCCAGTTCTACTTCAATATCCGGCGCCACGCCTTCGTTTTCTACCCGCCATTCGCCATCTGGCGTATAGAAGCGGAAAAACGGCACTACGTGAAAACCACCATCGATCATTGGCGGGTTGGTTGAAATACCAATCAGGCCACCCCAGGTGCGGGTGCCAATGGTTTTACCTAAACCCAACCGCATAAATGACCAGGGCAGGAAATCGCCGCCTGAACCGGCGTCCTGATCAATCAGCATGGTTTTCGGGCCATAAATGCCTGCGCCAGGGGTGGTAAACACCAGGCCATCGCGGTCTTTCCAGCCGGATAAAAACGGCCGGCCGAGAATTTCGGTAATATAGTTCGCGGCCTGGCCGCCACCGTTTTTACGTTCATCCAGAATAACCGCCGGTTTATCGGTCTGGGCAAAGAACATGCGGTTAAAGAAGTAAAAACCACCGTCTGCAGTATTGGGCAGGTAAACATAGGCTACTTTGCCAGCAGTTTTGTCGTTAACCAGCTTACGGTTTTGCTCTACCCAGTGCCATAAGCGCAGCTGGCTGTCGTTGGCTACCGGCTCTACCGTAATATTACGACGGTTTTTGCCGCGGGCGTCGTCGCTAATGCTCAGCACTACCTGCTTGCCCTGGGTGTTATCCAGCAGAGCAAAAATGTTGTCACTGGCATTCAGATCCTGGCCATTAATGGCCAGCAAATAATCGCCGGCTTTAGCACTGGCGCCGGGTACATTTAGCGGTGCCTTTAAGAACGGGCTCCAGCGATCGCCCTGATACACCGTTTTAAACTGGTACTTGCCGTTGTTAATCACAAAATCAGCGCCCAGCAGGCCCACTTTACTGGCGGCTTCCTGATGCACATCGCCACCGCCAATCCGGTTATGACCCACCTGCAATTCAGCAATCATTTGCACCAGCACGTCGTTTAAATCTTCCCGGCGCTGCACATGCTTTAGCATCGGCTGGTATTTGTCATACACAGCCTGCCAGTTAATGCCGTGCATCTTGGCATCGTAGAAATACTCTTGCTGCATCCGCCAGGCATCATTAAATATTTGCTGCCACTCTTCGCTGGGGTTAACAAAGCTGCGTACGTCGGCCAGTGCCACTGCTTTGGCATCCGGCTTGGCTTTGGCGTCGCCAACTTCCAGCTTATTCGGCATGCTAATCAGCAACAGCTTTTTGCCATCGCTGCTCAGGTTATAACTGGCAATATCCTGCTTAACGCTTTCGGCCTTTTTCTCTTCAAAATCAAAACGGTATAAGGTAGCGCTATTGCGGCCATCGCTACCGGGTAGCTCATTGCTGCTGCCGGGCTGGTTGCGCTCCAGATAAAACAGCGCGCCGTCGTCGGCGACACTTAAATTATCGTAGTTACGCTCGGCGATGGGAAGGGCGACAATGCGGTTTTGCAAGCCAGTTAAATCCAGCTTAACTGCTTTAACTGCCGGTTTTACCTCGTCTTTGGCTTTTTTATCGTCTTTGCTCGCTGCGGGTTTAGCGGGTTCATCACCGCTTTTCGGTAACAGCGGTGATTTACCATCGCTGGCCAGCACATAAGCATAAATGGCTTTACGTACCGGCCGCTCGCGGGTGGATAAATCCAGGCCAACTTGTGACGGGCCGGTATTCACCGAAGCGGTGAAGTACAGGTAATCCTGAGTAAACACCGGGTTGTCTGCCTCACTCATGCCATCGGTGATCAGGCTGGTTTTGTTGCTCTGAAAATCAAACAACTTAATCTGGCTGAAATAGTTAGCGCCAGATACCGTATAGGCCAGATAACGGCTGTCGGGTGAGAATGATACATTAAACTGCGTGCGTCGCTCTGATGTATCGAGCTGCTGGCTGCGCTTGGTTTTTAAATTAAATGCATACAGGTTTAAGTGGTTATCGTGATAAGCAATAACATTGCCGTCGGGCGAAAAGCTTAGCAGGTTAAAATAACCGCTGTCGGCTAAGGCAAATACCTCTGGCTGGCTCAAACCGTCCTGGCTTTGTAATACCAACTGATGCTTATTGCCAGCATCAGAAATATAAGCCACTTTGCTGCCATCCGGGCTCCACAAGCCGTCAAATTCCCGCACGCCGCTGCTTTGGGTCAGGTTGCGGGTAGTGCCATCTTTTACCGGTACGGTGAAAATGTCGCCGCGGGCACTGACAACCACCCGCTGGCCGGTCGTGGATAAGCGGGCACTGGTCAGGGTTTTACTGGCATCTTTCCATTGCGGTCTTTGCTGGGCTGACTGCGTTGTGATGTTAATTGTGATCGGCTTACTCTGGCCGCTGCTAACGTCAAACTGATGCAAAAAACCACCCGCTTCATAGACAATGCTGTTGCCATGGCCGGCAGCACTGCGTAAGTCCCAGTCAGTATTGTTCGTAAGCTGGCTAACCTGTTTATCACTGTAGCGAAACAGGTTTACTGCAGTGTTATCCCGATCAGAGAGAAAATACACCGTGTCACCCAGCCAGAACGGGTTAAATTCATTGGCATTAGGGTGGGGGATTTTCTCCAGTTGCTGCTTTTCTAAATCGATAATCCATACTGGTGGCGTGCTGCCTCCCCGGTGTAAGCGCCAGCCGCTGGCACCGCTGTACGCCATATTATTGGGCCGGTACGCCAGCTTTTTACCATCGGCGGATAAATCGCCTTCAAATGCCACCGCTTCCATTAATTTGCTGGGGTAGCCGCCGTCAATACTGATTTGATACAACTGGTTACTGCGGCTATTAGCAATTTCCCGGTTTGAGGCAAACAGCACGCTTTTGCCGTCCGGGCTCCAGCCATTGACGGTGTCGGCGCCCGGGTGAAAGGTTAGCCGGGTAGCGGGGCCGCCTGTGACTGGCATCACATACACATCAGTGTTGTTGTCATAGCTGGCGGAAAAGGCCAGCCAGTTGCCGTCGGGTGAGAATTTTGGCGCAAATTCGCTGGCCGGGTGGCTGGTAAGCTGGCGCGGGTTTTGGCCGTTGCGGTCGGTTAACCAGATATCACCGCCGTAGACAAAAGCCAGATGGTTGGCAGAAATGTCGGGCTGTTGCAGCAGGCGGGTGCCACTGGTAGCGTTAACGGCTAAGCTGGATAGCCCGAGGCCAACGCAGCACAGCAAAGCCAGTTGTTTGGGTTTAAACATGAATGTCCCCTGGATTGTTATTTTGATTTATAGGTACTAACGGTGTTAAGTAATAGCACAGGTAGTGGCATCCTTCGCCAAAAAACTGTAAGCAGAGTTTTCTGTGCGACTAATGTAATACAAAAGCCGCACAGAGATAGGTGAGGCGGTGTTAGAACGCCGTACTGATTAAATAGCCGGTGTAACCAAAAAATATTGCCAGCAGCAGGGCGCCTTCCAGCCGGTTGATCCGGCCTGCCTTTTTAATACCAATACCCAGCACTAACAGCGCCACGGTTAAGCCAAACATTAAGGTCCAGTCGCGACTAAGTACAATTGCATCAACGGCCATCGGCTCTATTAAGGCAGCAATACCCACTACCGCCAGGGTGTTAAACAGGTTGGAGCCAATAATATTGCCCAGCGCAATATCGTGTTCGCCCTTTTTAATTGCCATTAAAGATGAGGCCAGCTCTGGCAAGGATGTACCAATAGCCACCACGGTTAAGCCGATCACTAAATCGCTGACGCCCAGCCCCTGAGCAATATACACAGCGCCATATACCAAAAAACGGGAAGCAATAATAAGCAATACCAGGCCTAGCAGCAGCCAGATTAATGCTTGTTTTAAGGTCATGCTGTTGCTGCTTAGTTCGGTGTCGACATCAGCTGCCAGCGCATCTTGTGGGTTGCGCATGCCCTGCCAGACTGACCAGGCCATTACCGCGGCAAACACAGCAAGTAAGCACCAGGCATCGAACCGGCTGAGCTGATGATCAAACAGCTGCCAGCCGGCAAACAAAGTAATGGCCAGTAATAAGGGGAGCTCTTTTTTAATAACTTGCGAGTGGACATTAATCGGGCTGAGCAAGGCCACCAAGCCAATAATCAGGGCAATATTGGTAATGTTAGAGCCGTAAGCATTACCCAGTGCCAACGCCGGGTTACCATCAGCGGCGGCCATGGCTGATACCACCATTTCCGGGGCTGAGGTACCAAACCCCACTACCAGCATACCAATCAGCAGAGGTGGCATACCAGCAAAGCGGGCTGCAGCCGCGGCGCCATCAACAAAGCGATCGGCGCTCCAGACCAGTAAAGCCAGGCCGAAAATTAATGCTAACACCGCCAGTAACATAAGCTTATTCCATCTGGGTTTGTGTTAGTTAGCATATCAGTTGCAATGTACTTTGCCATTGGCCCAAACTGATTAAGCGAACTATTTTTTTAGCCGTTATACTAAACCCTGTGTAAATTATCAGCGTACGACTTGTCAGACATTTTTTGCTGGCTTTTTCTGCCACTGCTGCCCCGGGAAACATAACTGATGACCAAGCGTAAAACAGCTGCACCTGTTGCTATTCCAGCCAAGGCTTACGAGCTATACGATAAGTATGCCCATGGTATGTTAAACCGTCGTGATTTTCTAACCGCCATTGCCGGGCTGGCAGCAGGTACCGCTACTGCAGCAACTATTCTGGGCGGCTTAATGCCCAATTATGCTCTGGCGGCACAGATTTCCTTTAACGACCCTGACATTACTGCCCGCTACCAGACGTTCCCCGCGCCAGAAGGGCATGGTGAAGGGCGCGGCTATCTGGTGATGCCAGCTAAGGCTGAAGCCAGGTTACCTGTGGTACTGGTGATCCACGAGAACCGCGGTTTAAACCCCTATATTGAAGATGTAGCGCGCCGTCTGGCTAAAGCCGGCTTTATTGCCTTTGCCCCTGATGCACTGTGGCCGTTAGGCGGCTACCCGGGCAATGATGACGAAGGCCGGCAAATGCAACGTAGTATGGATAGCCAGAAAATTATTGCCGATTTAAAAGCTGCAACCCGTTGGTTAAAACAACTGGAGGCAGGGAGTGGCAAGTTAGGGGTGGTCGGCTTTTGCTTTGGCGGTGCTATGACCGGTTTGCTGGCGGCCGAGTTACCTGAGCTGGTGGATGCCGGCGTGCCATTTTATGGCTCGCCACCGCCAGCAGATAAAATTGCCAATATTAAAGCACCGTTACTGGTGCAGTTAGGCGAGCTGGATACCCGGGTAAATGAGATGTGGCCGGCAGCTGAAGCCTTGATGACACAGCATCAGGTGCCATACCAGATGCACCGTTACCCGGATTCGCATCACGGTTTTCATAACGATTCCACTGCCCGCTACAACAAAGAAACTGCCGAACTGGCCTGGCAGCGTACCATTGATTTCTTTAGGCTGCATTTAAGCTAAGCTTAGACGTGAATTCAGTTGTTTGGATAGAGTTATGTGCAAGTACAGGGTGCTGTCGTTGCTGGTGTTACTGCCCTGCCTGGCGTTACAGGCAAATAGTATTAGAGTGGTAACAGAATACCGAAGTTACTATCAGCTGCAGCAAACCGATGGTAGTTTGGGCGGTTATGCCACTGAAGTCGTGCTGGCGTTGTTTGCTTTAACCGGTGATACGCCACAAATTGAGGTAAACCCCTGGGGCCGCAGCTTTTACGAAGCCGCAAATAATAATAACGTGCTTATCTACTCCATGGCGTATAGCCCGGAGCGTGCTGAGCTGTTTGATTGTGTGGCCACCCTGGATAACGAAGAGTTATATTTCTGGGCGCTGCAGGACAACATTAAACAACCGCTGCACACACTTGATGATTTACGGCGATATCATATTGCGGTCAGTATAAAGTCAAACCCTGATCAGTATTTAACGGCGCAGGGACTGAGCCGGCTGATGCGAACGGCTACCCCTGAATATGCGTTAGATATGTTATACAAACAGCGGGTTGATTTGGTGATCAGTGTCGAAAAATCACTGCTGAACAGGGCAGAAAGGCTTGGTTACGATGTAAACCAACTAACAAAAGTTTTTAAGCTGCCAGAGCTGAATCACCCGCTGTGCGTCGCATTTAACCTTAAGTCTGACAGCGGGCTGCGCGAACGCTATCGCCAGGCGTTTGCTACCTTGCAACAAAACGGTACCCTGACCCAAATTAGACAGCGCTGGCAGTTAGATAACTAATTTAGCTAACGGCGCTATACCAGTGTGGAGCTATACCGGCGTATTGGCACAGCTGATACATAACGTGGTGAAGGGCACTGCATTTAATCGCGCTATGCCAATGTCTTCGCCACACTTACTGCAGTGCAGGTAGTCGCCATGTTCCATCCGCTGCAGCGCGGTATTGATTTGTTGCAACTCTGTCGCTGCATTGTGCTCCAGGCTGTTTAACACCTGCTCGTTTTCCCGCTCAGCTGCTTGCTCGGCCGAGTCGGCGCTGCGTCCCTGTTGAAAATCATGATGAATTGCATTGAGTTGGCGTTCCAACTGCATTTTTTGCACTAATAATTTATGTTTTAGTTGTTGTAGCGGCATACTGAACCCCTTTTTTTCTCGTCACTTTAAGCATAGACGGCTTTTAGCATTCAGGGGTTGATCTGGCTCATGTCTGCTGTTGTTGCTGTAATTGCCACATTCTGGCGTATTCACCCTCGCGGGCAATCAGTTGCTGATGATTCCCCTGTTCGGCCAGCATACCGTCTTTAAGTACAATAATATTGTCGGCATCGGTAATGGTCGATAAACGGTGGGCAATCACCAGGCTGGTGTGGTTGCGGGCCACTTCGCGCATGGCGTGTAAAATGGCCTGCTCGGAACTGGAATCCAGCGCTGAGGTGGCTTCGTCAAACACCAGAATGGGCGATTTTTTTAAAATAGCCCGCGCTATGGCAATGCGTTGCTTCTCGCCGCCCGACACTTTTAAACCGCGCTCGCCCACCAGGGTGGCATCGCCTTGCGGCAGACTGTCGATAAAACTGCGAAGATGCGCCAGTTTGATGGCCTGGTCTACTTCTGTGGCACTGGCGTCTGGGTTGCCGTATTGAATATTGTCACGGATGCTGCTGTTAAACAGCACCGTGTCTTGCGGCACTATGGCGATAGCCTGGCGCAAACTGTCCAGTGTAACGTTACTGATATCCTGGCCATCGACGGTAATTCGGCCGTTGTTTAGTGGGTAAAACCGATATAACAAGCGAGCCAGGGTGCTTTTGCCGGCGCCACTGGCCCCGACAATGGCCACTTTACTGCCGGCGGGCACCTCAAAACTGAGGCCCTTTAAAATGGGCCGGTTGGGCTGATAGCCAAACTGCACCTGGTGAAATTGCACTGTGCCTTGTTGCACATTTAGCACAGTGGCGTTGGGGTTATCAGCAATAGCTGGTTTCCGGCTCAGCAGCCCGAGCATATTCTCTAAATCGGTCAGCGCCCGGCGAATTTCCCGGTAAACAAAGCCTAAAAAATTCAGTGGTAAAAACAGCTGGATCATATAGGCATTTACCATCACCAGCTGCCCCAGGCTGATATTGCCGGCTCTTACTTCTGCTGCAGCCAGCCACATCAGGCTGGTAATGGCAGCAGCAATGATCAATGCCTGGCCGGAGTTAAGCGCCAGCAGGCTTAGCCGGTTTTTCAGCCGTGCTTGCTCCCAGTTGGCGAGAAAACCATCATAAATCCGCGCCTCATAGGCTTCATTATTAAAGTATTTTACCGTTTCATAATTCAGCAGGCTATCGACTGCCCGGCTGTTGGTGGTGTTGTCGGCTTGATTAGCTTCACGGATAAATTTATTGCGCCATTCGGTGACCGCCACGGTAAAAAAGATATACAGCCCGACAGCTATCACGGTAATAACGGCATACAGTGGTGAAAATAACAGGCTGAAAATAATGGCCACGGCCAGAATTTCAAACAGCGTAGGCACAATGTTAAACATTAAAAAGCGCAGTAAGAAGCTGAGGCCATTGCTGCCACGCTCAATATCGCGACTAATGCCGCCGGTTTGCCGGTCCAGATGAAAAGCCAGCTCCAGGCTATGCAGATGCTTAAATACTTTTAAACCAATCTGGCGCATAGCATGCTCGGTTACCCGGCCAAACAGGGCATCGCGCAGTTCACCAAAAAATACCGAAGCAAAGCGCAGACCGCCGTAAAGGAGTAGTAAGGCAGCGGGCAACACAAGCAGCGCACTAACATTGCTATCCAGGGCGTCAATAATCTCTTTTAACGCCCAGGGCATCAAAAGGGTTGCGCCCTTGGCGGCGATTAGTGCCAGCACTGCCAGCAACACCCGGCCTTTAAACGCCATTAAATATGGCCAGAGCGTGCGCACGGTCTGGCCCAACTTTAATGCCTCGGGTCGTTTTTGCGGTTCAGGTTGTTTAGCTGTGCTACGCATACCGCGCATGGGCTGCTCTTAATCAGGGATATCTATTGGCTATTATGCATAAGTACAGAGGTAAGCGGTATCCTGCTTTACCTTAACCTGAAATTTAACATTGGCGGCAACCTGAAAATGCTGGCCGCTACTAAAGGTTTGCCAGTCTGTTTTGCCTGGCAGTAACACGGTTAAGGCGCCACTGATCACTGTCATAACTTCATGCTGGCTGGTGCCAAACTCATACTCGCCCGGCGCCATTACACCAACGGTAGCGGGTAACTGTTCGCCAGCGAAGGCAATAGAGGCAACCTTGCCATCAAAATACTGATTAACGTTAAACATGTAGTACTCCTTGCTTACTATGGATTGATAAATTTGTCGGGCTGGACACTTATGTCATAGTAAACCTGAAAACGAGCGCTTTGTAAAATTGGATGTTTAGATGTCTGTGTGTGCAGATGTTTAAAACTCGGTTGTTTGTAATGTATTTAGACAGCGTAATGTAAGCAAGTAATTTGTTTCAACGAAATGAATTTAATGAAACTGCCATAAATTGATCCTATAGTATCGGCTTCGGTAAAAAGCCGAAAGGTACCGCAAGGTATCACAAGCAAACCAGGCAAGCTGGAACTGACGGTTTTGCGGTACGTCGCCTATTTTAACCATATGGATCACTAACGATGAGAATAATAATATCCCTGCTTATGCTACTGGTGCTCATGCCAGCATGGGCACAACAACCTATTGCGTATTGGGCGCAAAATTCAAATACCTTACCTTCCGGTGGCAACGGTTTTACGCCAGCCTCTTTTCCGCAGGCAGCCGATGTGGGCACTGGTGATATTTTTCTGCAAAATTTTGATCAATCGCTCGATGGTAATGGTGCCTATATTTCAGTGCAGGCGTTTGCCGGTAGCACCGTTAATGCACTAAGCGGCTTTGCCGCTGGCCAGACCTTATCAGTACAAGGTGGCACGGCAAACAGCAACAATGGTGCAGAAATCATTATTCAGGTGGCGACCACAGATTATCAGGACATCAGCCTGAGCTGGGCGCAGCGGGGCACGGCTACTGGTTTTACTTCGCGGGTAATTAGCTGGTCGGTAGATGGTGTTAGCTATCAGTTCTTTGCTGAAGATAGCGGTGCACTTGGTAGCGCTTTTCAGTTACGTAGTTTTGATTTTTCTGCGGTGACGGAGCTGAATGATCAGGCGCAGGTATATTTTAAAATTACACTGAACGGCGCCAGTTCAGCGTCAGGTAATAACCGGTTCGATAACTTGCTGGTAACCGGTACCGTGGCGGCTGATGTTGGCCGGATCACGGTATACAATCGTGATTTTACCACGAATCCTTTTAATGCCGGTTGGACACAAGTGAATGTCAGTGGTACTGAGCGCTGGGACTGGAACGGTTCTTTTGGCAACCTCAGCTTTGCACCCTTTATCGATGGCGCCTGCCGTGCTAATGATAACTGGTTAATTTCGCCGGCCTTTAACTTAAATGCGCAAACCGGTGAGCGCTTAGCCTTTGATATAGCGCGCGGTTTTGCCGGTACCAACCCATTAGAAGTGTATTACTCCACGTCTTATAATGGTAATGCTGAGATTAACCCGGCAGATTGGACCCTGTTGGCCACCATTGCCAGCGAAGATTTTACCACTAACAATGTACCGGTGCGGTTCGACGGCTTTGAGCAATTAGCCAGTGCCAGTGGCCAGGGCTATATTGCCTTTCGTTATAACTTTGCCAGCGGAAACTGCAGCACCTGGCGTCTGGCCAACGTTGAAATTAGCGCCGAAGGTAATAACAATTTAGCGGAGTTTGCCTGTGGTAATCCGCTTAACCGCATTCACAGTATTCAGGGCGCCGGCTTTCAGAGCCCGCTACAAGGCGCTTATGTCCAGGTAGAAGCAGTGGTGACGGCCAGTTTTCAGGATACCAATAATGGTGGTCTTGCTGGTTTCTACCTGCAGGAGCTTGATGTTAACGCCGACAATAACCCACAAACCTCAGAGGGTATCTTTGTTTATGACAATGGTTTCGGTGTTAGCCTGACCCCAGGCGACTTAGTTCGGGTGGGTGGTACTGTGGCGGAGTACTTTGAAGAAACGCAGATAACCAACGTTACTGATGTTGCTATCTGTGCCACTTTCCAATTAGGCGGTATCACGCCACAAACCCTGACCTTACCGGTAAGCAGTTTTGCCGAATTTGAACGTACCGAGGGCATGTGGTTGACTACTGCCGCTGATTATACCGTCAGTGACGTATTTAATGCTGCCCGCTTTGGCGAATATACGGTATCGAATGGCCGCTTGTTTACGCCAACTCAGGTCGTCAGTCCGGGTGAGCAGGTTGCTGCACTTATGGCTGCCAATACCAAAAACCGACTGATTATCGATAATGGCCGCACTGGTACCTATCAGGTGCCGTTTATTGCCGGCGCAGATGGCGTCAATGAGCTGTCTGCCGCCAACCCAATACGCAACGGTTATCTGCTAAATGCCGGGTTAAACGGCATTATGGGCTACTCGTTCGGCGCCTACCGTTTACGTTCGCTGCAAGCGGGCCAGTTTACCACTGCGGCTAACCCGCGCTTGAGCGAGCCTCAAACCACGCCGGGTAACCTGCGCGTTGCCACTTATAACGTCGAGAACCTGTTTAATACTTTGCAGGTGACGGGCAATGTCTGTGGCCCGAATGCGCTGGGTTGCCGGGGCGCGACCTCATTGTCAGAGCTTGAGCGACAACTGGCAAAGACAACCTCGACCATTCTGGCCTTAAACGCTGACGTTGTGGCGTTAATTGAAATCGAGAACGATGCCGATGACGCTACCCTGGAGCTACTGGTTTCAAGGCTGAATAATCTGGACACTCAGGCTGACTGGGCTTACATTGCTACCGGCTTTATGGGTACTGATGCTATTAAACCTGCCTTTATCTATCGCAGCAGTAAAGTCAGCCCGCAAGGTGCGTACGCCGTCCTGGACTCCAGTGTGGACCCTGACTTTGATACCTCCCGCCAGCGTCCGGCTTTAGCACAGACTTTTATGGCCGCGAATATGAGTAAATTTACTGCAGTCGCGGTGCATTTACGGGCGAAAGCATCGTGCCCGGCGGCGTCAGATCCGAATGCGGATCAGGGTGATGGTCAGGGTTGCTGGAACCTGTGGCGCACCTTATCGGCGAATGCTCTGGTCAATTGGCTGGCAACGGATCCTACCGGCGCTGGTGATACGGATTATCTGGTTCTGGGCGATTTTAACGCCTATGCAATGGAAGACCCGTTAACGGCGTTAACTGCCCAGGGCTATCAGAACCTGGCCATCGCGGCTAACAATGGCGATCCGGCGGTATATAGCTACACCTTTATGGGTGAAGCCGGTAGTCTGGATCACGCTTTTGCCAGCCCATCGATGCAAGCGCAGGTGTTAACCGCCGCAGCCTGGCATACTAATGCCGATGAGGTGCGGGAGTTTAATTACAGCGAGGCACCACTGCGCGCCGGGCTGGACAAACCTGCCAGCTTCTACAATGCCGATCCGTTCCGTTCATCTGACCATGATCCGCTGGTAATTGAACTGAACTTAACGCCGGCACTTCTGCCGCTAGTGATTGAGCTGGAGTTAATCCGGGTGAATCGTGGCCGTTCAGGCGCCACCCTGGTGCAATTGCGCTGGAGCAGTGATGCTGAGCAAGCACTAACCTTGTATCGGGGCGATAGCCCGGTGGCAACATTAAGCCGGCCAGGGCGTTATAATGATCAGTTTAAAGATGCTTCAGCCAGCGGTGTAACCTATCGGTTATGTCTGGATACAACGGCACAATGCTCTGAGCCATTAGTGGTAAATTTCTAGTGTTGCGTGTTAGCACTGAGCTTTAAGCGAAGCGCTATACCATAAAAAAAACCTGCCAGCTGGCAGGTTTTTTATTGGCCGATGACAACGATGTTATCAGGCTGCTTTGGTTTTCTTGCTTTGTTCCTGATTTAGCGCGTCAGCACCGTTAGGTTGCTGGGTCAGACTGTTATCCGCTGCCAGATAGTCGGGTTCGAAATCATCCACGTTAATCACAAATAAGCGGCCCTCTTCAGCGATACGTAATTTCGCCGCTTCTTCCTGGCTGATAACGCCCAGTTCCAGGCCTAAATCTGCAACTTCATGCAAGCGGTAGAATGGCAGGCGTTTGTTCGCCGCTTTGGCCACTTTATCAAACAGTGGTTCCACTGCCAGAATATCCAGCAATACCTGTTCCACCCGGCCTAACTGATTGCCTGGCTCATTGGTCAGGTATAAATGCAGGCCGAGGCGTGAACGTGCTTCACAAGGGGTTTGCATAATACGCGCAACCTGATGCTCCACCTGATCTGACGCTTTGCGTAAGGTGCGGCCCCATGGAAATACCACCCGTTTTAACACTACACCAACCAGCCGGTTCGGGAAGTTATTAAATAACTCATCCAGTGCCAGTTGTGCTTTGGCCAGGTTGTCTTCACAACACCATTGCACCAGCGGTAAATCCTGCACCTGACGACCTTCGTCGTTATAACGCTTTAACACCGCAGAGGTTAAGTACAGCATACTTAAAATATCCCCCAGGCGGGCTGAGATCCGCTCGCGGCGTTTTAAGTCACCACCCAGCGTACCCATGGCGACATCAGACATCAGTGCCATGGCAGCACTGAAGCGGTTCATCTGCCGGTAATATTTAGCGGTGGCATCGCTGTAAGGTGCGTGGCTGAAAATGCCACCGCTTAACGATAACCAGAAGGTACGGAAGAAATTACTGATGGCAAAGCCAATATGGCCAAACAGCGCTTTATCAAAAGCGGTTACCGCCGCGCCCTGATCGTCCAGCTGGGCAGCTTGTAATTCAGCTAATACATACGGATGACAACGAATCGCGCCCTGGCCATAAATAATCATATTGCGGGTTAAAATATTGGCACCTTCAACCGTAATGGCCACCGGTGCGCCCTGATAACCCCGGGCCAGGTAGTTATTTGGCCCCATACAAATGCCTTTGCCACCGTGCACATCCATCGCATCATTAATGGCGGTGCGCATCCGCTCAGTCATATGGTACTTGGTAATGGCTGAGATAACAGACGGTTTTTCGCCTAAGTCGATAGCGCCGACAGACATAGTAGTAGAGGCGTCTGCCATATAGGCATAGCCACCAATCCGGGCCATTGCTTCTTCCACACCTTCCATTTTACCGATAGGTAATTTGAACTGTCGGCGAATGCGGGCATAAGCACCGGTTGCCAGCGCTGCAGCTTTAATGCCGCCGGTGCTGTTAGAAGGCAGGGTAATCGCCCGGCCAACAGAGAGGCATTCAACCAGCATTTTCCAGCCCTGACCGACCATTGGCGCGCCACCGATAATGTAATCCAGTGGGACGAAAATATCATTGCCCTGAGTAGGACCATTCTGGAACGGCACGTTTAACGGAAAATGGCGCCGGCCAATTTTAACTCCAGGTGTATTGGCCGGAATTAACGCGCAGGTAATACCCAGTTCTTCTTTGTCGCCCAGCAGTTTTTCTGGATCGTATAATTTAAAGGCTAAGCCTAGCACGGTAGCAATAGGAGCCAGGGTAATATAGCGCTTGTCCCAGGTCAGACGCATGCCCAGCACTTCTTTACCTTGCCACTCGCCTTTACAAACAATACCGAAGTCAGGAATGGCACCGGCATCAGAACCGGCCTCCGGGCTGGTCAGGGCGAAACACGGTACGTCCAGGCCTTTAGCCAGACGTGGTAAATAATGATTTTTCTGCTCGTCGGTGCCGTAGTGCTGTAACAGCTCGCCCGGGCCTAATGAGTTAGGCACGCCAACGATGCTCGACAGCATCATGCTTTTACTGGTCAGTTTCTGTAGTACGCAGGACTGCGCATAAGCAGAGAATTCCAGACCACCATATTTTTTGGCGATAATCATCGCAAAGAAGCCTTTGCTTTTCAGGTAGTCATATACTTCAGGGGATAAGTCAGCGCGTTCATGGGTACTGTGCCAGTCATCAACCATGGCCAGTAGCTCTTCCACCGGGCCGTCTAAGAACGCTTGTTCTTCAGCGCTTAGCCGTGGCTTGGGAAAGTTATGCATTTTGTGCCAGTCCGGGTTGCCGCGGAACAGGTCAGCTTCCCACCAGGTGGTGCCGGCATCGATCGCTTCTTTTTCCGTTGTTGACATTTCGGGCATTATTTTGCGGTACAAACCAAGTAATGGTTTAGTGATATATTGTTGACGAATACTGGCTATATTTAATGGTAGTGCAATCGCTAAAAATACCAGCCAGGCAATAATACCTGAGATACCCGTCAGGCTGCCTACCACTAATAAAGCGGCAATAGCGACGGTAAACATGGTTAAACTGGCGCGATAGTACGCTAACACACCGATTGCCACCACGATGGCAAGCACTAAAAAGAACACGTTCATTGTTAACTCCTGATAAGAGGTCAGACCACTCTGGCTTGCTAGAGTAAAACGATTTAACTAAAGTTGCAAGCCTTTGTGTATTATGTTCAGCAAAGCTATTGTCAACATACAGTTGCCTTGCTAAGGCTTATACTCTAAAGCATAGCTTGCTGGTTTAGTTTCGCCTGCAACCTGTTGCTTAAAAGAGGTTGTTTATGTGTGAATTACTGGGAATGTCGGCCAATGTCCCCACTGACATTTGTTTTAGTTTTAAAGGTTTAAAAGAGCGCGGTGGTCGCACCGGCCCTCACAAAGATGGTTGGGGAGTGGCATTTTATGACAATAAAGGCGTCTGTACTTTTAAGGATGCTCTGCCAAGTTATCAGTCTGAAATTGCCCGGCTGGTATCAGATTACCCGATTAAAAGCTGTGCGGTAGTGGCCCATGTCAGGCAGGCAAATCGTGGCCGGGTGGCGCTGGAGAACACCCATCCATTCACCCGGGAATTGTGGGGGCGTTACTGGACTTATGCCCACAACGGCCAGTTAAATGGCTATAGTAAGTTAGCCGTTGACCGGTTTACACCGGTAGGCACCACGGACAGCGAGCGGGCATTTTGTTATTTGCTCAGTGAACTGGCCAGGCGTTACCCCAATAAAGCACCAAGCCGTAAAACAGCGTTTAAATTTATCCAGCGCCAATGCAGGATTTTACAAAAACTGGGTGTGTTTAATATGATGCTGACGGACGGTGAGTATTTATTAACTTACTGCACCACTAAGCTTTACTGGATAACCCGCCGTGCACCATTTGGCATAGCCCGCTTGTCAGATGTGGATGTCGACATTGATTTCACTAAAGAAACCACGCCCAATGACGTGGTAACTATTATCGCAACAGAACCACTGACTAATAACGAGCAGTGGCATAAAATGCAGACTGGCGAAAGCCAGCTGTTTTATTATGGTGAGCCCTTATCCTGAGACGACAGCCATTCAAGTTTATGTAATTGCACATCAAACTGTTCAACGTTGTCTTCGCCACGCCATAAGCGTACCAGCATATAATCCAGCTCAGGCGCGACCCAGGCGTAAACCTGCTTTTCCGGATCGTCCATTCTGGCGATCCGTAACGTACGTAAGGTGCCGTAGGGCAGGGCCAGCGGCTCTTCCATTACCACCTTGTAGTGATAGGTTTTGCTGTTGCCATTGCGGTTTAATACATCGTAAAAAAACTCGGTTTTTCCGGCCCGCAGATCTAGTACTAATTGCTGATGGTAGCTTAGCGGATCTAACCAGTTGTCCTGCCAGCTATTTGCGATAAGTTCACGCTTTTTGCCTACAGTCAGTTGCTGTTTAGTGGGGTCTAAATGTAATTCGTAGTGACGGCTGGGGCCTGTGCCCTGACGTTTCATTAAATAGTGCAGCGGTTGTACCTGATCGTTATTTAACTGAAATTCGCTGGTTTCCAGGCGTTTATCACTGAATATCAGCCAGCTGATATTACTGCTGTAGCCCATCTGATAGCGATTGTTGCTGAATTTAAGGAAACGGTTAGCGTCACCGTGTTTTTTACCGGCCCGGTATACCAGGTAGTCGGCATTAAATGGGCGAAACTTCATGTCTGCTACTGATGCGGTAGTGTCAGATTCAGCGTGAGATATTCCACAAAGGGCAAGCAGGCTGGTACAGAGTAATGACGCCAGCAGGCGCCATTTAAGTTTCGTCCTCATCGTTCGCATATCCTTGTTCTGACAATAAATTATTATCTAACCATGCCTTATCGCCACGTTGTTGTAAACGGTTTTGACAGAACCAGCGAATGACCAGAGGATAAAGTTGATGTTCCTGTTCATGCACCCGTGCCGCCACGGCTTTGGCATCATCATTGGGAAACACGGGTACCTTGGCTTGCAAAATAACCGGACCACCGTCCAGTTGTTCGGTGACAAAGTGCACACTGCAGCCGTGTTCACTGTCGCCGGCGTCAATTGCCCGCTGGTGTGTGTTTAATCCCTGATATTTGGGCAACAACGACGGGTGAATGTTCAATAATTTTCCACTGAAGTGGTTAACGAAGCCGGCGGTCAGGATCCGCATAAAGCCGGCAAGTACCACCAAATCTGGCTGATAGCTGTCTATCAGCTTGATCAGTTCCTTGTCGTAAGCATCGCGGCTGGCAAAATTTTTATGGCTCAGGGCATGGTTGGCAATGCCGGCCTCAGCAGCGCGCTGTAAGCCAAAAACCGCTGTTTTGTTGGATATTACCGCAGTAACCTGGCCAGCGATAAAACCGCTGGCACAGGCGTCAATTACTGCTTGCAGGTTGGAACCGTTGCCGGAAATCAGCACTACAATAGATTTCATCGGTAACCTTATTCGTTAATAACAACCAGCTCATCACCAGCGCTGGCGTGCTGGATCTCTCCCAGATGCCAGGCTGTTTCACCCGCGGCGGTTAAGTTCGCCAGTGCTGGCGCAAGCTGGTCTGCCGGCACTACCAGGATCATACCAACACCACAGTTAAAGGTGCGATACATTTCATGGCGGCTGATATTACCCTGTTGCTGCAGCCAGTTAAAAATGGCGGGCCATTGCCAGCTGTTACCGTTTATCACGGCTTTAGCATCAGCGGGCAGCACGCGTGGAATATTCTCCCAAAAGCCACCGCCGGTAACATGACACAATGCATGCACTGGCATTTGCTTAATTAATGCCAGCAGGTTTTTCACGTAGATACGGGTAGGTTCCAGTAAGTGGTCGGCCAGGCTTTTTCCTTCCAGCAGCGAGTCTGCCGACTGACCACTGACTTCCAGTACTTTGCGGATTAACGAAAAACCGTTCGAATGCGGGCCAGATGACGCCAGCGCGATTAGCTGATCGCCGGCCTTTACTTTGCTGCCATCAATAATGTCAGCTTTTTCAACCACACCAACACAAAAACCGGCAATGTCGTAGTCGTCACCATGATACATGCCCGGCATTTCAGCAGTTTCGCCACCAACCAAAGCACAACCCGACTGCACGCAGCCCTCGGCAATGCCGGCGACAACCGCTGAGGCAGTGTCAACATTCAGTTTGCCGGTAGCATAGTAGTCGAGGAAAAACAGCGGTTCAGCACCTTGCACCACTAAATCGTTGACGCACATTGCTACTAAGTCGATGCCAACGCCATCATGTCGTTTGAGATCCATCGCCAGCCGCAGCTTAGTGCCTACGCCATCAGTGCCGGATACTAGCACCGGCTCCTTGTAACCCGCTGGGATCTGACACAGGGCGCCAAAACCACCTAAGCCTCCCATGACTTCCGGACGGGTCGTGCGTTTTACCGCACCTTTAATCCGTTCTACCAGGGCATTACCGGCATCAATATCAACTCCGGCGTCTTTGTAGCTTAAAGATGTGTTGTGCTCGCTCACGGCTTTCCTCGGATAACTAGGTTGGTTGGCAGATTCGGCGCGTATTTTACCTGCATAATGGCGCCGACAAAAGCTTTACTGCATCACATTTGTAGCTGCTTGCTTAACGTAGTCTGCGGCACTGATGCTATCGTCTAGCGTGATTTTATGGTAACACACTGAAGCGAAAGGAAATTCTTTGTCAGAAAGTTGCACTGATATATAAGGGGCTGCATTGTCTGCATTGTTGTTGTGCCAATTACCGCCATAGTTAGCGATAAAAACCTCACCAATGTAGGCGCCAATAATATTACTAAGGGTAAATAACAGCTCTGCAGAGTGGTTTTGCTGCTGTTGCTGCTGGTGCAGTGTGGCCAATACCGTGTCAACATCATGTAAACTTGCCAGGCTGTAATCCAGCGTCAGTTGATGTTGTTCCGCAATATAACTCACTGCGTCTTTGGCTGCATCTTGCATCAGCTTCGCTATATCGTTGTTTTGCATAAGGGTCCTTATTTAAGATGTTCTGCCAGGATCAACTGACGTAATTGTTTGCTGCCTGGCCCCAGGGTTTCTTCCTGTGGGGTGAGAATTGACATGGGTACCAGGCGCTCAGTGCTGTTATTCAATTGTAATTGAATTAACTCACCTTGCGCCAATGCCTGTGCTGCAGCAAAATCGGGCAGCCAGCAGAACCCCAAGCCCAGTTGCAATATTTCTATTGCTTCGTTGAAATTATCAACTGTCCAGCGTTGCTCTGCTTTTAGCCAACCGATATTTTCCAGTGGCTTTTGCGCAGTATCCCTGATCACTATCTGTAAATATTGGCTTAACTGCGTTTGTTCTAATACTGGCTGAGCAGCTAATTCATGGTCTTTGCCTACAACCGGAATAAAGCGGGTAACATACAAGGGTTCGCCCAGATAACCTTTTGGCACCACACCTGCTATGACTAAATCGGCTTTTTTCTGCAGAATAATCTCACTGGTACCGGTTAACACTGTATCAATAATCTGTACACGGCTGCCACGGCTTTGCGGGTAAAATGCTTGCAAGGCCCGATATAAGTAGTGTTTCGGGTAAGCCAGCTCCACTGCAACCCTGATCTCCGGTTCCCAGCCCCGTTCTATGTTGTCGGCCAGTAGTTCCAAATCTTCAATTTGCTGAGTTAACACTCTGGAGCGGCGCAGCATCACTTCACCGGCATCAGTGAGTTGGGCTTTGCGGCCAATGACTTCCAGCAGTTCGACGCCTAACTGCGATTGCAACTTCGCCACCGCATGGTTAAGTGATGACTGGCTTTTATTCAGTAAATCAGCGGCCTGAGCATAACCACCTGCATCGACCACGGCTTGTAAAATACGCCATTGTTCCAGGGTTGATTTTGGGCGGTAAGGCATAGCTAGCCGGGTCCTGTTTCTGATTAAACCGTGGCGACGATCACGGCACGTTGCGGTGCCGGATAGCCTTCAATGGTTTTACTATGGTCAGTCGGGTTAAGAAAATCAATTAAACTTTCATTTTCCATCCAGGCTGTTGCACGTTGTTCGCTTAACGTAGTGGTATTTAAATCAACTACTTTGGGGTTTTTAAAGCCCAGCCGGTTTAACCAGTGGCATAACGCCTCGCTGCTGGGGATAAACCAGACGTTGCGCATTTTGGCATAACGTTCACCCGGTACCAACACGGTATGTTGGTCACCATCGACCACCAGGGTTTCCAGCACTAACTCACCACCGGGGCGCAGTTGCTGTTTTAATTGCTGCAAAAAATCAAGCGGCGAGCGTCGATGATACAATACGCCCATCGAGAAAACGGTGTCGAACTGGGCTAAAGCGGGCATTTCATCAATGCCAATCGGGATAAGATGCACATCAGGATCCGGGTTAAAATGTTTAATCGCCTGAAACTGGCTGTAAAACAACTGTGAGGGGTCAATGCCTACCACAAATGCAGCACCGGCACCGCGCATCCGCCACAGGTGGTAGCCGCTGCCACAACCAACATCCAGTACATAACGCCCAGGTAATGGGCTGATATGCGGTAACACCCGCTGCCACTTAAAATCTGAACGCCACTCGGTATCAATCTCGATGCCATGAATGTTAAACGGCCCTTTGCGCCAGGGTTTAAGCTGTTGTAACAAATGAATGATCCGCTGTGCCTGTCCCTCGCTGATATCGCCCGCTACACCAAATTGCACGGCGTCTGCAAGTTCAACGTGGCTTACTGTGGTTTGCGGCAATTGGTTGAGTACTTTCTGCCACTGTTTAAAATCACCATGCAGGGCATGTTGCTGCCAGTCAGCCAGCTGAGCGGGTAAGGTTTGTAACCAGTTGTGCAGTTTATTGCCGGCTAGTTTGGCGTAAAAGGGGCTGAAGTCGAGCATTATTGCTCCTTAGAATAATGGCAGTATGCAGGGAAGTATCAGCTTGCTGTTATTTGACCGCGAGCATAGAGCAAAAATTAAAACACTGAAACCATAAAGTTTGCTCAGTAAATCCGGCCCCAAGCAATCGTTGCTGGTGCTGGGCCAGAGTATCGGGTTTCATCACGTTTTCTAACGCGGAGCGTTTCTGGCTTATTTCCAGCTCGCTATAGCCATTGGCCCGCTTAAAATCCAGATGTAAATCAACCAGCAGGTTATTACTGATATGACTATGAGCAACAAACTTTTCTGACAAAATCAGCACGCCACCTGGTTTTAAGCCCTGATAAATTTTCCGGATCAGCTGCTCGCGGTCTTCGGGGGCGAGAAATTGCAGGGTAAAGTTAATGACGACTACCGCGGCATCTTTAATGACAATATCGCGAATATCGGCCAGTTCCAGACTAACCGGCACGTCAGAGCGAAACGCCAGTAAATGTCTTTCACAACGTTCCAGCATGGCTTTGCTGTTATCGACGGCGATAAGCTGGGCACCGCTGCTAGTGATGTTGCGACGCATCGCCAGGCTGGCGGCACCCAGTGAGCAACCCAGGTCGTAATAATTGCTGTCAGGCTGCTGAAAGCGGTTAGTTAATTTACCGATGGTTTGGATAATCGTCTGATAACCCGGAATTGATCGCTGGATCATATCCGGAAAGACCTCAGCAACCTGATCGTCAAAGCGGAAATCCTGGATTTGAGCTAACGGCTCAGCGTAAATATGATCTTTTTGCATAAAGTAGGGCACCGGAGCAAGCTGGCAATGCATTTATGGCAACGCATTAATAAGTTGGCATTAGTTTACCTGAAATCTTGCTGGCAGCCAAAAGCAAAGCGGTCTGAACATCACTTTATGACGACCGGCCAGTACTTGACCAAAGTATGCAGGCAAGGTACAAGGATATGACGTTAACTATCAGTATTGACACATGATCAGACATTTCTTGCCCTTTGCTGCGTTGTTAATGTGTTTTGCTGTGTCAGCCTATGCAACGGCGAAGCCAGAGAAGCTTACCATTGCGCTTAGCAGTGATACGTACCCTTACATGTTTACTGATGAACAAGGCCAGCCAGATGGCCTTATTGTCGATTACTGGCGCGCTATTGGCAAAGAGCAGCAAATCAGCATTGATTTTATTATGGCGGACTGGCCACAAACGGTTGCCCTATTGAATAAAGGCGAAGTCGACTTACATGGTGGCATGGCGTATACCGAGCAACGGGCACAAGAGTATGCGCTGCAAAGCCTGAATATTACTATTTACAGCAATGTTTTCGTGCATCGGGATTTAATCCGGGTGCAAAATCTGGCCGATTTGACGCCCTATGTTGTCGGTGTGGTAGAAAACTCCAGCCATGTGCCAACACTGGCCCGGTTGTTGCCTAAAGCCCCCTTGCGGGAGTTTGCCGCGGTAAGCCAGATGTATGATGCTGCCATCGCCGGCGAGCTAAAAGCATTTGCTGGCTTAGATCGGCTACCGCCGCGTTATCACGCCTATCGCGAACTGGATAACCTTTTTCCGCTATATAAAAAAATTCCGTTGCAAGGCATCCAGCTGATGTTAGCCGCGCCGGCCAATTCGTCGCTCAACCCCCTTTTACAGCAGTATTCATCAGCAGTGTCGGTGCAAACTCTCAATGAGTTGGAGCGTAAATGGCTAAGTTTTAGTGGCGGTAAAGACGATACCTTATTACTGGGCTTATCGGTAATGAACCAGCCCTATATGCAAGTTTCTGCCCAAGGCGAAGCGACGGGCTTGTTAGTAGATTTATGGCGACTCTGGTCAGAAAAAACCGGTACCAGTATTGCTTTTGTACCCGATAGCTCGGTTAATAGTCTGGCCAGTCTGACCAATCAGCGTATAGATGCTCATATTGGTTTGCCGGCGATGACAAATCTTAATTCACAGTTAGCAAAGGCCTATCATTTATATAGTTTTTCTGCTTCTTACTACACACTACGAACCAGCAACTATCAGCAACTGGATAGTAATAGTACGGCCAGAATTGGCGTGTTTAACCTCAGTACCTATTTGCCAGAAGTCCAGCAGCAATACCCGGCGGCAACCTTTAGCCGTTATCCATCACTCGAAGCTATGACCAGTGCAGTCCTGGCCGGAGAAATAGATGGCTTTTTCGGGGCCGACCTGGTGATGGAAGCGCGCTTAAAGCAATTTAATTTGTGGGAAGATTTTATCGTCGTACCAGCCACCCGGGTATTTGCGCCGTTACATGTACTGGTGCATCAGGATAATTCAGAGCTTGCGGCTAAAATAACCGAAGGTTTTAATCAGATATCGTTGCCAGAACTCATTCAAATAGAACAAAAATGGATAAGTGCGCCAGAGCTGGGTTACTTTAGTGATTTTAAAAACAGAATACCACTCAGCTCTGAAGAACAGGTATGGCTGCGGCAACATAGTCCGCTGCGGGTAGGGCTTATCAGTAACTGGCCGCCGATGGAGTTCGTCGACAAAGATGGCAATGTAGCCGGGGTTAGCCATGAAATTTTGCAGATTCTGGCCAAACGGTTAACTATTCAGTTTGAGCTGCGACCCTATGATAATTTCGAGGACATTCTACTCGATCTGGCAAATCGTAATCTGGATTTGGTCGCCAACGTGTCAACCAAAGACGGCCGTGAGCACTTTGCCCGTTTTACCGAGCCATTCTGGTCAGTGCGTTGGGCGGTGATCAGCCATATCAACAGTGAAAATATTTCCTCATCTGCCCAGCTAAGGGGCAAGCGCATTGCCATTTTTCGCGACTACCAGCTGGCAAATGATTTAGCCCAAATTGTTGCAGAGGTTGAGGTGACGATCATTAAAGACTTAAGCGACGGCATCCGCTTATTGCAGGAGAACCGGGTAGATTTTGTACTTGATTCAATTGAAGCAGGCAGCAGTGCCTTAAAGCGTGCCAATGTCATTAACCTGCGGATGCAGGTAATTGATGATTTACCGGAATACCCTTCACTGGTGGCGGTACGCAGTGATTATCAGCCGTTAGTGGCTATTTTAAATAAGGGCTTACGTAGTATTGGCGAGACAGAGCGGCAGCAGATTTACCAGCAATGGTTCGATTTTGAAATTACCCAGGGCATCGATCGTAAACGTGTTCGGCAAATTATCTGGCAGGTAGCGGCGATAACATTGTTATTTTTAAGCGTATTTGTGATCTGGAATTTATTTTTACGCCGTGAAGTGACGCTGCGCCGTGCTGCGGAGGAGAAAATGCGTTTTATGGCCACGCATGACGATTTAACAGGTTTGCCTAATCGCAGTTTATTAAAAGAAAGAATGGACCAGGCACTGATGCAGCATAGCCGTCACAATGAAATGCTGGCTGTGTTATTTATTGATTTAGATGGTTTTAAAGGCGTGAATGATAGCCATGGCCATGATGCTGGCGATGAGTTGCTGCTAAAACTGTCAGGGTTACTGCAAGCCTGTATTCGGAAAAGCGACACTGTTGCCCGTTTTGGCGGCGATGAGTTTGTGGTGTTATTAACTGCTTTGCTGCATCGGGATGATGCGGCTATCGTCGCCGAGAAAATTCTGGTGAAGTTAAGCCAGCCATTGCAACTCTCTTTCGGGCAAGTGATGGTGGGGGCCAGTATTGGTATCGCTATCTATCCACATGATGCCACCAGCAGCACAGGGTTGCTGAAACAAGCTGATAAGCAAATGTATCTGGCCAAGCAGCGTGGTAAAAATGATTATAGCTTCACTGAACGAGAGTTTTCCTGAACGGGCAGTGACATTAAGCGCTAATTCTATATAATTGGCGGTCATTTTACAGCGGCTGACCAACGAGATAGAAGGAAGGGTTAATGCGTAGCCATTACTGCGGTTTATTAAATGCCCAACATACCGGGCAACAGGTTTCATTGTGTGGCTGGGTTAATCGGCGCCGGGATCTTGGCGGCGTTATTTTTATCGATTTGCGTGATCGCGAAGGTATGGTTCAGGTTATTTGCGACCCTGATTTAACTGAGTTGTTTGAGCTGGCCTACACCCTTAGAAACGAGTTTTGTATTCAGGTTACCGGCCAGGTGCGTGCCAGGCCCGCGTCACAAATTAATGCAGATATGGCCACCGGTGAAATTGAAATTTATGCCAGTGGTTTAACCATTTTAAACAAAGCTGCGCCATTGCCACTGGATTTTAACCATGACAACAGTGAAGAACAGCGCCTGAAATACCGTTATCTGGATTTACGCCGGCCGATTATGAGTGAACGGCTGAAATTCCGGGCCCGCGTCACCAGTTTTGTTCGTAACTTTATGGATAGTAATGGTTTTTTAGATGTTGAAACACCTATTTTAACCAAAGCGACTCCGGAAGGGGCTCGTGATTATCTGGTGCCCAGCCGTACGCATAAAGGCCAGTTTTTTGCCCTGCCGCAATCACCACAGCTGTTTAAGCAATTGTTGATGATGTCGGGGCTTGACCGCTACTATCAAATTGTAAAATGCTTTCGGGATGAAGACTTGCGGGCGGATCGCCAGCCAGAGTTTACCCAGATCGATATCGAAACCTCCTTTATGACGGCAGAGCAGGTGATGGCGATAACGGAGCAAATGGTGCAGCAGTTGTTTTTGCAACAACTTAACGTAGAGCTGGGCCCCTTTCCGCAGATGACGTTCCATGAAGCCATGCGGTTATATGGTTCTGACAAACCTGATTTGCGCAATCCTATGCAATTGGTAGATATTGCTGACTTAGTAAAAGAAGTTGAATTTAAAGTGTTTTCTGGCCCGGCAAATGATAAGAAAGGCCGGGTTGTAGCGTTGAAGGTACCTGCTGCAGCCGACCGGGTATCACGTAAAGATATTGATAATTACACCAGTTTCGTCGGTATTTACGGGGCGAAAGGCCTGGCATGGATGAAAGTAAATGACATTAGTGCTGGTATTGACGGCGTGCAATCACCAGTGGCGAAGTTTTTAACTGCTGATATTATCAGCACGATAATCGAGCGCACCGGTGCAGCAGATGGTGACATGATTTTCTTCGGTGCCGATAGCTACAAAGTGGTCTGTGAAGCTATGGGTGCGTTGCGTCTGAAACTGGGTGAAGACTTAGCCATTACGGTACCAGGCTGGAAACCGCTTTGGGTAGTTGATTTCCCGATGTTTGAAGAAAATGATGATGGCAGCCATACTGCCGTGCATCACCCTTTTACGTCGCCACTAGATACGGCCGCGTTTTTAGCGGCACCAGTAGCGCAGCTTGATCACGCAAACTTGTTATCCAACGCCTATGATATGGTGCTAAATGGCACAGAGCTCGGTGGCGGTTCGGTCCGTATTCATACTGCTGAAGTGCAGGCTAAGGTATTTAAATTGCTTGGTATCAGTGACGACGAGGCAACGGAGAAATTCGGTTTCTTACTCGAAGCCCTGAAATTTGGTGCGCCACCGCATGCTGGTTTGGCGTTCGGCCTTGACCGGCTGGTGATGCTGATG
The DNA here is from genome assembly GCF_000987775.1 of Arsukibacterium ikkense. Taxonomy (GTDB): domain Bacteria; phylum Pseudomonadota; class Gammaproteobacteria; order Enterobacterales; family Alteromonadaceae; genus Alishewanella; species Alishewanella ikkense. Next base: position 98,426 of record NZ_LAHO01000007.1, on the reverse strand, counting down.
ACCGGCGCTACCTCTATCAGGGATGTGATGGCCTTTCCAAAAACGGCTACCGCAGCCTGCCCGCTGACTGATGCGCCGGGTGAAGCTAATCCGGCACAGTTGGCTGAATTAAGTATTCAGGTGGTCAGTAAAGTATCGAATTGATTAAGCGTTCCCTGTACGTTGTAAACCTGCGGCAGCAATGCGCTGCCGCAAGCGAGGAGTAAAATATGGCCGGCCATAGCAAATGGGCGAACATGAAGCATCGCAAAGCCCGCCAGGATGCCAAAAAAAGTAAAATATTTACCAAAATTATTCGTGAGCTAACCGTTTCAGCCCGCAGCAATGCCGATGTTACGGCTAACCCCAGGCTGCGACTGGCCGTGGACAAAGCGCTGTCAGAAAATATGACCCGCGATACCATTGAGCGCGCTATTAAGCGAGGTGCCGGGGCGAGCGAAGGTGAGAATTACGAAGAGCTGGTATACGAGGGCTATGGCCCGAATGGGGTGGCCATCATTGTTGAAACCATGACCGACAATAATAAACGCACTGTGGCTGATGTGCGTAATGCGTTTACCAAGAACGGCGGCAATTTAGGGACATCCGGATCGGTGGGCTATTTGTTTACCCGGCGAGGTGTACTGTTATTCGCCCCTGGCGTCGATGAAGATGCGTTACTGGATGCGGCGCTGGAAGCTGGCGCAGAAGATGTGCAGAATCATGACGATGGCAGTATTGAAGTGTTCACCAGCCCGGAGCATTACAATGATATCAAAGATAAGCTAGCTGCGACGGGTTTTAGCGCTGATAACGCAGAAATCGATATGATCCCCTCTATCCGGGCCCAGATAGAGGCTGACAATGTAGGGCGGTTTTTTAAACTGATTGATATGCTGGAAGACTCTGATGATGTGCAAAATGTGTATCATAATGCAGAGATCAGTGACGAGCTGCTTAGCGAGCATAACTAGCTGTGAATATTATTCTGGGGATTGACCCCGGCAGCCGTTTAACGGGTTACGGCGTGGTGCGCCAGCAGGGCAATAAATTCGTTTATCTGGCCAGTGGTTGTATCCGGCTTGGCACCGACGAGTTGCCAGAGCGCTTGTTACGCATCTTTAATGGTATTTCAGAAATTATCAGCCAAACCCAACCTACCGTGTTTGCCATTGAACAGGTATTTATGGCGCGTAACCCTGACTCAGCGCTGAAATTAGGCCAGGCCAGAGGCGCGGCTATTGTTGCCGCCAGGCATGCCGGGCTGCAGGTTTTTGAATATTCTGCCCGCCAGGTTAAGCAGGCTGTGGTGGGTACCGGTGCGGCTGACAAAGCACAGGTACAGCATATGATCCGCTCGTTATTACAATTAAGCGCCAGCCCGCAGGCGGATGCAGCCGATGCGCTTGCAGTGGCATTGTGTCACGGGCATACTCAGCAAAGCTTAGTAGCATTAGCAGGCCAGGCTACTAAAACAGTGCGTCGTCGTTTACGTTAAGGGCGCGGTTACCTAACAAAATAATTGTAACAATACGCTAAGAAGAACCAGATGATTGGACGTTTACACGGCATCTTGCTGGATAAGCAAGCACCGGAAATTTTGCTGGATGTGGCCGGCGTCGGCTACGAAGTGCAACTACCGCTGACCAGTTTTTATCAGCTACCTGAACCCGGACACCCGGCAACTATCTATACCCACTTTGTGGTACGTGAAGATGTACAATTATTGTATGGCTTTATCACCCGTACCGAACGCAGCCTGTTTCGCCAGCTGATCAAAGCCAATGGGGTGGGTCCTAAGCTGGCGTTAACCATACTGTCGGGGATGACAGCCCAGCAATTTGTGCATTGTGTATTACATGATGAAATCAGTACCCTGATAAAATTGCCCGGCGTTGGTAAAAAAACCGCTGAGCGGTTGGTGATTGAAATGCGTGACCGGTTAAAAGACTGGGGTGTCAGCCAAACCCCGCTAACAGACAAGCTGACTCTGATTGGTGATGAGGCAATTTTTGCGCCGCCAGCCAGCGCCGAGCAAGATGCCATAGGTGCTTTACTGGCGCTGGGTTATACCCAGGCTCAGGCCGGTAAAGCAGTAAAGTTAGTTAAACGCGCCGAGATGAGCAGCGAGCAGCTGATCATGGCCGCTCTTAAAAGTATGATATAGCCAAGATGATTGAAGCTGATCGCATGATCCAGGGTAATGCTACCCGTGAAGATGAAGTAATAGACCGGGCTATCCGGCCAAAGTCACTGGCTGATTATACCGGCCAGCAGCACGTGTGCGAGCAAATGGCTATTTTCATTGAAGCGGCCCGTGGCCGCGGCGACCCGCTTGATCACCTGTTGATTTTTGGTCCGCCTGGCCTGGGTAAAACCACCCTGGCGATGATTGTCGCTAACGAAATGGGCGTAAATATTAAAAGCACCTCGGGGCCGGTGTTAGAAAAAGCCGGCGATTTAGCGGCGTTGCTTACCAACCTTGAACAAAATGATGTGCTGTTTATCGATGAAATTCACCGTTTAAGCCCGGTAGTTGAAGAAATTCTGTACCCGGCAATGGAAGACTATCAGCTGGATATTATGATAGGCGAGGGGCCCGCTGCCCGCTCCATTAAGCTGGAATTGCCTCCTTTTACCCTGATAGGTGCGACCACCCGTGCCGGTGCCTTAACCTCGCCGTTGCGCGACCGTTTTGGCATTGTACAGCGTCTGGAGTTCTACAAAGTAGATGAGCTGAGTGATATTATTCAGCGCTCAGCGCATTATCTGAATTTACAACTGGACAAGGACGCTGCCACTGAGATTGCCCGTCGCTCGCGCGGCACGCCACGTATAGCTAACCGCTTGTTACGCCGGGTGCGCGATTATGCTCAGGTTAAATCGGATGGTACCGTATCGGTGCTGATTGCCAGCCAGGCGTTGCAAATGGTTGATGTCGATGCCGAAGGCTTCGATTACATGGACCGTAAGTTAATGCTGGCGATCATTGAAAAGTTTATGGGCGGACCGGTGGGGCTGGACAATCTGGCAGCAGCGATAGGTGAAGAAAAGGAAACCATTGAAGATGTGCTGGAACCTTTTTTAATTCAGCAGGGCTTTATTCAGCGCACGCCGCGCGGCCGGATTGCCTCACCCCGCGCCTATCAGCACTTTGGCTTTGACTTGCCTAAAACAGACTAAGTTAATTCGACGTATCCGCAAACTCGTTGAAGCTGTAGCCAACACACCGCTATAATTTCAATAGGTCGCATCGCATTCGCTAACTAATTGAAGCTGCAGCTAGGCGGCAAGTGAACGACTCCCCATGAATATAGTGAACTATGTGATTGGGAGGAGTGAGCGTAGCCAACAACGCTGTGGATTCAAGTAGGACGCGAATAAAAAAAAGCCCGCTTATTTAAGCGGGCAAAGCAACAAGTTGAAGGAGTGCTTCAATAAATCCAGGGAACATGTTTGGAACAGCAACAAAACTAATCTTAGCTATCAGTCTTGCTGCGAAGTGAACTGTACTAAACAAGGTAAGCGGGTTACCCTGCCTTTGCGCTAGCTCAGAACACCTGCGTATCTTAAATAGTTCGAGCAATTACTTCAAACGAGAAAATTTAGCGTCTTGGTATTAAAAAAACTAATGCCGGGAGGTTTTGCTGTCGCTGCATAATTAAGCAGTTGAGTGAATTGCTAAGAAAGCAGGCCTTTATTCATCGGCGATTAAGTTTCAACATGGATGATGGCTCGGATTACTTTTTGTGTTGATTAAACTGACCGTAGTTAAAAATGGTTGATTGAACTTCAGGTTAGCGCCGAGGTCTGTAAATTCAGCAGAATACAAGAGGGGCCGGTAAATAAATATAGTTGGGGTCCGGCCTCCTGAGCCATTGAGTTTGGCTGACCGGCTAATTATCATACGCTATAACTTTAAAGTGACGATTAATGGTAGTTAATAAGTTCGAGTTACCAATACGCGTATATTACGAAGATACCGATGCCGGCGGCATTGTCTATTACGCTAATTACCTGAAATTCTTTGAAAGAGCCCGCACTGAATGGTTGCGAGCTCTGGGTGTTGAGCAGGATATATTGTTGTCAAATAATATCGCCTTTGTTGTAACTCAGGTTTTAATGGATAACAAAAAAAGTGCTGTTTTTAATGAATTATTGACGGTATCGAGTCAAATCAGTACCTTAAAGTCAGCAAGTATGGTTTTTTCCCAGCAAATTTATAATGCTTCGGCACAGCTAATTTGCCAGGCTGAAATTAAAGTCGCTTGTATTGATAAACAGGCCATGAAAGCCCGGCCAATGCCGGCCGAAATTGCAGAGGTGTTAACGCGTGTCAGGTGAAATCTCCATTCTTCATTTATTGCTCGAAGCCAGTATCGTAGTGCAAGCTGTGATGCTTATTTTGGTTGGGATGTCAGTTGCCTCCTGGAGCATGATATTCAAACGCAAAAAGGTGATCAAAGAGGCCATTATTGATGCTAAGAAATTTGAAGATAAATTCTGGTCTGGCGTAGATTTATCCAAACTTTATGCTGAAGTCAGTGCCCGCCAGAGCAACATTGGTATGGAGGCGCTGTTCAAAGCCGGCTTTAAAGAGTTTGCCCGCTTGCATAAAAGCAGCCGGCAGCAACCTGCCGCGGTAATGGAAGGCGCTCAGCGCGCCATGCGGGTTGGTTTGTCGCGGGAAGTTGAACGTTTAGAAACCAATTTACCTTTTCTGGCAACTGTCGGGTCTATCAGCCCTTACATTGGCTTGTTTGGCACGGTGTGGGGGATTATGAATTCCTTTATCGCCCTGGGGGCGGTGCAGCAGGCAACGCTGGCGATGGTGGCTCCTGGTATTGCAGAAGCGCTAATTGCTACTGCCATCGGTTTATTTGCGGCTATCCCGGCCGTTATTGCTTACAACAAGTTTTCCCATCAGGTTGAGCTGTTGGAAAGCAGTTATGCCAACTTTGTGGAAGAGTTCTCAAATATCTTGCACCGCCAGTCAGTTAACAGTATTGAGGCTGCCTGATGTACGTCCGTAAAAAACGGCGGATGATGGCCGAAATTAACGTCGTACCTTACATCGATGTGATGTTGGTACTATTGGTGATATTTATGGTTACCACGCCCCTGATTACCCAGGGCGTGAAAGTGGATTTACCTAAATCTGCCGCTGAACCGATTGCGCAGATGACCGAAGGCAAAATGCCGTTGGTGGCAACGGTAGATCGCGACGGCTTGTACTATTTTGAGCAAGACGGTAAACAGCAGGGGCCTTTTACTGCGGCAGAGCTGCAGATAGAAGTCGCCAGCTGGCTGGCTATCGAACCCGGTACCCAGGTTATTGTCAAAGGCGATGCGGCGGTAAGTTACGAAGCGGTGATCCGGCTGATTAATGTGTTAAAAAATGCTGGTGCGCCGGCAGTGGGTTTAATGACTGACAATGAAGTTTGATAAGCTGAAACCAGCGCTGAGTACACCATTGGCAAAGTCACTTGCTTTGCATGTAGCTATTCTGTTGTTGTTGGTATTTGGTGCCAATATTAGTTTTAAACCGAAAACGTTGGAGTTGTCGGTGAGCACGGATCAAACCGCGCAAGCTAATCCTGCGCCGGTGGAGGCCGTGGCCATTGACCGGCGGCTGTTGGAACAACGGGTTGCCGAAATACAGCAAAACCGTGATGCGGCCAGAAAAGCGGAAGAAGAGCGGATCGCCGCACTGGAGCGTCGCGCCCAGCAGGCAGAACGTAACCGGGCCGCAGAAGAGCAGCGCTTAAAACGCGTAGCAGAAGAAAAACGGCAGGCTGATGCAGCCGCGCGTCAATCGCGGGCCGCCGCCGCAGAAGCCCAAAAGCTGCAACAAGCTGAGACCGCCAGGGCCAAACAAGCCGAAGATGCACGTAAGGCCCGGGAGCAGGAACAGCAAAAAGCGGAAACTGCCGCCAAAGCAGCCGAGGAACGTCGGCGTCAGGCAGCAGAAGCCGAAGCAAAAGAACAGGCTGAGCGCGAACGCAGAGCACGTGAAGCCAGAGAGCAGGCCGAACGTGAACGGCAGCTACAGGAGCAAATGGCCAGAGAGGCGGAGTCACGCCGTCAGGCCAGGGCGCAGCAAGCGGTAACTGAGGTACAACGTTATACGGCAATGATCCGTGATGCAATTCAACGTAATTTATTAGTAGATGAAAACATGCGTGGCAAGACAGCCCGGATCAACATCAGGTTGGCAAGCAGTGGTTTCGTCACAGACGTGCGCTATGTTAGCGGCGACCGGCAAGTGGCAGAGGCGGCTATTCGGGCGGTAAATCGGGCGGGGACCTTACCGGTTTCACCGGACCCTGATGTTTACAATCAACTGAAAGATATTACTTTAACGGTGGCACCAGAATTTTGATGATTAATTTACTAAAGACAACCTTACTTCTCGTTATGTTATTGGTTCCGCTGATGGCTCGTGCCTCACTGGAAATTGTGATTACTGAAGGCATCGATTCGGCGCGGCCTGTTGCGATATTACCTTTTACTTTTAATGGTTCTACCCGGCCAACTGAAAATCTGGCGGAAATTGTCGCGGCCGACTTAATGCGCAGTGGTAAATTCAGCCCGCTGGCCAGTATTAAAATGCCACAACGCCCTGCTAAAGCGAGCGAGATTAACTACGCTGCCTGGGCACGGGAGGGCGTTGAAGCCATAGTGATGGGGCAGATTAATGAAGTGGGGATTGACCGCTACACAGTCAGTTTTGAGTTGATTGATGTGTTAAAAGGTAACAGTGGTCCGAGCTCGCAAATGCTGAATGCCGGCCGGTTGGTGACCAGCAATGAACATGTGCTGGATAGCCGGGAAACGACGATTAATGGCAGCCAGTTCCGCCAGTATGCGCACCGGATCAGCGATATTGTTTACGAAAAACTGACCGGTGAACGTGGTGCTTTCTTAACTAAAATTGCCTATGTGCTGGTGCGGCCGAACCAGGAATTCCCATATCAGTTGGTGGTAGCCGATTATGATGGTTATAACGAGCAAATTTTGCTGCGCTCAAAAGAGCCATTAATGTCGCCAAACTGGTCGCCTGATGGTACTAAGCTGGCCTATGTTACGTTCGAGCGGCGGCAGGCGCAGGTGTATATTCAGGATATTTACAGTGGTCGGCGCACTGTAGTCAGTACTTTCCCTGGTATCAATGGCGCACCGGTATTTTCACCCGATGGCGCAAGCCTGGCGCTGGTATTGTCGAAAGATGGCAACCCCGAGATTTACACTTTACATATAGCAACCAAGGCGTTACGGCGTATCACTAATAACCGGGCTATCGATACTGAACCTAGCTGGTCACCTGATGGCAAGGAATTAGTGTTCAGTTCGGACAGAGGTGGCAATCCACAGCTTTATAGCGTAAATTTAGCATCAGGCACGACCAGACGGTTAACTTTCGAGGGCGAAATGAACCTGGCTGGCGCCTATACGCCTGATGGCAGCACCATAGTGATGGTGAACCGGACGCAAGGGCAATATCATATTGCCAAAATGGATCGGCAAACCCGCTTTTTGCAGGTTCTGACCCGGACCAGTCTGGATGAATCACCCAGTATTGCGCCAAATGGGTCAATGATCATATACAGCACCATGCATGGTTCATCGCAGGTGTTAGCACTAGTTTCTATGGATGGTCGTTTTAAAGCCCGACTGCCGGCGACAGATGGACAGGTTAAATCGCCAGCCTGGTCACCTTTTTTATAAAACAAAAACGTGGTTAACTTAACTAAGGACAAACAAATGAACTTAAACAAAGTGTTAAAGGCTTTATTAATCACAGTACCTGTGATGACTTTAGCCGCCTGTAGCTCGACTTCATCAACCTCAGCTGATGATGCCCGTACCTCAGGAGCGCAGCAGGTCACCGATACTGTACAAGTTGAAACTGCAGCACCTGTGGTAAGCCCTGCCGAGCAAATGCGTCAGAAACTGGAAGCGCTGCGTCAGGAAAATACCATTTATTTCGATTTCGACCGTGCGACAGTACGTCCTGAGTTCGTTGAGGTATTAGAAGCTCATGGTACCTTTTTACGTGCTAACCCAAGCGTTCGGGTTACCATCGAAGGCCATACTGATGAGCGTGGCACACCAGAGTACAACATTGCTTTAGGTGAGCGTCGTGCGCAATCAGTAGTGCAGTACTTGCAAAATCTGGGTGTGTCAGCCGGCCAGCTTTCTACCGTAAGTTACGGTGAAGAAAAGCCAGTAGACAGATCACGCACTGAGACCGGTTTTGCAAAAAACCGTCGTGCAGTGCTGGTTTACTAATAGCCAATAATGAATATGAGTGATCATGACAGTAAATAAAACACTGTGGATTGCTCTGTCCTTAGTTAGTATCGGTGCCTGGGCAAACCCGGCACCGGTTACTGAGCTGGGCAGAAACACCACAAGCAACCAGCAGCTTGCCAGTACAGGCACGCTGGAACAACGGTTGGCAACATTGGAGCGGGTAGTTGAAGCTCGTGCTCAGGGCCAGCTGCAAATGCAGCAGCAGTTACAAATTCTGCTTGATGAAGTGAGCCAGTTACGTGGGGTTACTGAAACCCACACCTATCAGCTGGAAGAAATGGTGCAGCGCCAGCGCGATTTGTATCAGGAAATCGACCGTCGGGTCGGAGCCCTGCAAAGCAGCACGTCAGCGCAGCCTGCCGTTGCCAGCAATGTTAATAATGTACCTACGGTATCGTACTCATCGAATATGTCAGAAAATGATGCCTATGATAAAGCCGTTAATATGGTGCTGAAGGATCGCCGCTACGATGCCGCCATCCCCGAATTTGAAGCCTTTTTAAAAAGCTACCCTGATTCCACATACGCCCCCAACGCTCATTATTGGTTAGGTCAGTTATTGTTTAATAATAACGAGTTAGCCAAAGCCAAAACGCATTTCGAGCGGGTGATCGCAAATTATGCCACCTCAAATAAAGTACCTGATGCATTATTAAAATTAGGCCAGGTCGCTGAGCGTGAAAATAATAAAGATGCAGCGTTGCGCTTTTATCGGCGTTTAACCAGCGAGCATGCCAGCGCCACTTCTGCCAGGTTGGCGCAAGAGCGTATTGACGCCCTTAAATAAACCTCACAAGCCAACCATAAGGTTGGCTTGATTGTTTCATATCGCTGACTTTTTGCGCAGTCAGGCCAGGATGGCAGCATTTTTAACAATTTTCGGTTGCACTGGCGCCGTAAATCAGTAAGATATGCGTCCGCGGTGAGGGTCGTTAGCTCAGTTGGTAGAGCAGTTGACTTTTAATCAATTGGTCGCTGGTTCGAATCCAGCACGACCCACCAAACCGCACAAACAAGTACACCGAAGTGGGTCGTTAGCTCAGTTGGTAGAGCAGTTGACTTTTAATCAATTGGTCGCTGGTTCGAATCCAGCACGACCCACCACTTCGCGTATATCCTGTTTGGGTCGTTAGCTCAGTTGGTAGAGCAGTTGACTTTTAATCAATTGGTCGCTGGTTCGAATCCAGCACGACCCACCATTTATCATATACCCTGTTTGGGTCGTTAGCTCAGTTGGTAGAGCAGTTGACTTTTAATCAATTGGTCGCTGGTTCGAATCCAGCACGACCCACCAAACACCACCTAGATATGTACTGTTATTGCTGGCGCGCCAGGTGTATAATATGCGCCTTTTTACGCTAACGGTCAGGTGTTATGACGCAGTCCATGTATTTTAGTGAACAGGATTTCAGATTCCCCAGAAAACCCGTGCCACTGTCTGCTGACGAAAAGCTCGCTTACAAAACCCGGATTAAAGCCCTATTGCAGCAGAAAAATGCGGTGCTGGTAGCGCATTATTATACCGATCCGGAAATTCAGGCGCTGGCCGAAGAAACCGGCGGCTGCGTGTCAGACTCATTAGAAATGGCCCGCTTTGGTAACGAGCACCCGGCAGAAACGTTAATCGTTGCCGGCGTTAAGTTTATGGGCGAAACAGCGAAAATTCTGACTCCAAACAAAACCGTATTAATGCCAACGTTAGAGGCTACCTGCTCGCTGGACTTAGGCTGCCCGGCAGAGCCGTTCTCAGCGTTCTGTGATGCTCACCCTGACCGTGTAGTGGTGGTGTATGCCAATACCTCAGCAGCGGTTAAAGCGCGCGCTGACTGGGTAGTCACCTCGTCTATTGCTTTAGATGTGGTGGACTATTTAGACAGCCAGGGCAAAAAAATCCTGTGGGGCCCCGATAAACACCTGGGTGGCTATGTGCAAAAGCAAACCGGCGCCGATATGTTACTGTGGGATGCCGCCTGTATAGTGCACGACGAGTTTAAAGCCAATGCGCTGGTTGAGCTGAAAAAGCAATATCCGGAAGCTGCAGTACTGGTGCACCCGGAATCACCCGACAGCGTAGTGCAACTGGCCGATGCGGTAGGTTCAACCAGCCAGCTGATTAAAGCCAGCCAAACCCTGCCGAACAGCACCTTTATTGTTGCGACCGACAAGGGCATTTTTTATAAAATGCAGCAGCAGATGCCGGATCGCATCTTTATTGAAGCCCCAACCGGTGGTAACGGCGCCACGTGCCGCAGCTGTGCTCATTGCCCCTGGATGGCTATGAACGGCTTAAAAGCGATTGAGGCAGCGTTAACCGACACTACCGGCCATGAGATCTTTGTCGATAGTGCGCTGCGCGAAAAAGCTTTAGTGCCGCTGAATCGCATGCTGAACTTCGCTAAAGAGCTAAAAATGCAGGTAAAAGGCAACGCGTAAAGCAAAATCTAAGGCAAACCCGGTGCTGGCTGCTTAAAAAGCAGCCATAAAAAAGCAGTTACACATATAACAGTTGCAGCGCGCGGTGAATTTCCCTAGTATAGCCGCGCTTGCCCCGCAAGTTCCGGAGAGATGGCTGAGTGGCTGAAGGCGCACGCCTGGAAAGTGTGTTTAGGTTAACCCCTAACGAGGGTTCGAATCCCTCTCTCTCCGCCAGATTGAAGTCTACAAAAGTCCACTGTAGTCTATAACCCCGTGATTTCACGGGGTTTTTTCTTTAAATTTTGTCTATCATAGTCCACCTTAGTCCATGTAAAGCGCCGATCAAAACCGGGAAAAAACCGGGATTTAGGGTAATTTTCTGGGTATTTATGGGCTTTCCAAAACTGCTACCCATACGAACTGATAACTCAACAGGAGTCACAACGTATGGCGCTCACCGAACAGCAAGTTGCCGCTTTAGAGATTAAAAACAAAGATTACAAAGTTTCTGACGAAAAGGGCCTTCAGCTTTTAGTAAAAGCCAATGGTAAAAAATTCTGGCGGCTTAGGTATTGGATAGCAAGTAAGGAAAAAACGCTTTCTTTGGGTAAATACCCAGAAGTTACCCTGAACGATGCTCGTGCAGAGCAGCAAGAAGCCTTAGCACTATTAGCACGTGGCGTTGACCCGTCGCTAAACCGCCAGTTAAAAAAGACAATAAGCCCCCATGCTGAACTTGATAGTTTTGAAGGTGTTTCGCGTGAATGGTTTTGTGTGCGTATGGGTAATAAAAGCGCTACCCATCAGAAACGTACCCAGAGCATCCTGGATAATCATCTACTCCCGGTGCTCGGCAGATATACCATCAGTGAACTGACACCGGTTATGGTGTTAGAGGCCCTGCGTCGCATTGAGAAAACAGGAGCAATCGAAACCGCGCACCGGGCGAAAAACATTGCCAGCCTTATATTCCGGTTTGGTATTGTCACTGAGCGCTGCGAACGTGATCCTGCTGATGCATTAAGAGGCGCACTGCAAATTGCCAAAAAATCTCACCATGCAGCTATTGTAGATCCGAAAGAGCTTGGCATGTTTCTGCGTGCGCTGGATGATTCCAGAGGCTGTTTTCAGGTTGCCGCTGCGTTAAAACTGGCCGTGCTATTTTTTTGTCGCCCAGGGGAGCTGTGCAGCCTTCGTTGGGAGTTTATCAATTTCGATAAACGGCTAATTGAATTTAATGCCTCTAAAACCAATCAGCCTCATATCATTCCTATTTGTGAGCAGGCATTGGTAATCCTGCGTGAGCTGCAATCCATCGCAGCGGGCTCACCATTTGTTTTCGCGTCACCCAGAGCTAAGACGCGACCCATTAGCATGGACGCCTTGCGCGTGCGCATGCGTGGCATGGGATTTTCAAAAGATGAAGTTACAACACACGGATTTCGGGCTACTGCCCGAACGCTATTAGATGAGGAGCTTGGTTATTCCAGCGACTGGATTGAGCATCAGCTAGCACATACCGTGCGAGACCCCAATGGCCGAGCCTATAACAGAACGAAACATCTTCCGCAGCGCATTGAAATGATGCAGGGTTGGGCTGATTACCTGGATAGGTTAAAATCGGGCTCTATCAAATAACAAGTGAAATACATGGAAAATATAGAGACTATTCTCAGTTGGTTTACTCCAGAAAGTTATGCGAAAAGCAAAGAGCTGACTTTATGCCAGTATTTTGGGTGTCTGAGAACCCGTCGTGATTTTCTGATTTACATTAATGACAGCCAAAAAAATCCCAGCTTCAACCTTGAAGCCTGCAAAGAGAGTTTTATTTTAAAGGTTAAGAAGAACGGAGTATTAACATGGCCACTTAGTGAAAAGGAACTGGATAGTGAACTTGAACTTTTCAGAAACTATTCTGTAAGAAAGTCTACAGGTAAAGCAATAAATGATGACGAAATGAATTCTTATACTATTAGTATTAGTGCATATTTCTTGGATAGAAAGCAGCTTATAGAAGAGCTTGTCGCTTATGTCGATAGATATATCGTCCCAAATTTACAGCCAGATGGGATTAGAAAATTACCCGATGTATCATCAGTACTGAGGGAATTGCATGAAGCTCGCGCTTTGCAATTTTTGGATTTACTCATTTTCGAAAAACTTTTTTTAAAAAAGAAGCTAAGTGTTGAGAAAAAATTGGGAATTATTTTTAGTGACAGTAAGTTAGACCTTCAAACTGTCTATCATCGTTTCAAACAGACACACTTGAAAACATTTAAAGAGCATGTGGGATATTTTGATGGAACAGCAAATAAATATGGGTTCTTGCTAGAGGCTGCTCGCCAGCAATTTGTTAACCCTAACATCGCAAATGCACGAATTTTTCCTTAACGAAAACTTTTAAATAAAGTCAAGGATAAAAGAAGGCATGCAAATTTATCCTTTTTTTCAGGTGTTGAATCAGTTGATAATTTGTCAGGTGTTCAACGTCTGAAGAAGAGGTAAATGTGATTACTGGAAATAAAATTAGTAAAGAAAAAACTGTGGACAGTACTAGAAAAATTATTGGAAAAGCTACTGATCTTAAAATAAAAAGCTTAAAGCCTCAATCTAAACCCTATAAGAATGCGATTGATAGAAATTTGTCATTAATTGTCTACCCGACGGGCGTAAAAGCTTTTCGAATGAGGTTATATAAAAGTAAAGGCGAGTCAACGAAAACGCTGGGCCGCTATCCTGAGCTAAAACTTAAAAAGGCTATTGAGCTAGCCAATAAGCAACGTCACCTTCAAACTTACCCCTCTTATCAGCGTTCAGATGGCTATAGTGACAAGACCTTTGGCGAATGCACAGCGTTATGGCTTCAAACCTTAGATGTCACACCGAAGCATTTGAAGAATCAATCGAGCAAAATTGAGACGTATCTTTCGAAAGAATTTTCGAATATGAAATTAACAGACATTTCCCCAAGGATGGTATTGAATGCCATGATAAGAATTCAGACGACCGGCAAAATTGAACTTGCTTTAAGGTGTCTGAATATAATGAAACAAGTTTTTGGCTATGCATCCCTGGACAATAAAATATCACATATCGATTTTTCGGCACTTCGTAAATACCTGAAAAAACCTAAGGTGAAAAATTTTGCTGCGGTTACAACTAAACCAAAATTAAGGCAACTGATACATAAGATCCGTGAATGCCAATCAAGTGAAGTGGTAAAACTGGCATTAGAGTGCGGTATGCATTGGTTTGTCCGGCCAGGAGAACTAGTTAAACTTCGTTGGAGCGATATTAACCATGAACAGAACTTCATTGCGTTTACACCGCTTAAAAATGGTGACCCAAATGTCATTCCGATGTCAGTTCAAACTCATGCTCTTTTGAAAAAGCTTGAGCCCCTGGTAGCTGGATCGGAATTTTTATTCCAATCGCCGGTAAAGCCAATTAATACGCCGATTGATAGTGGCACCTGTACCAGTGTACTTCGGGACTTTGAGGATGTTGATCATGTTATGCACGGCTTCAGAGCGACTGCCAGAACCATGTTGGAGGAGATCCATCGTGAGCGGTATCAACTCATTGAAAAACAGTTATCTCATAAAGTTCGTGACGCAAATGGCAGGGCCTATAACCGTACTGAGTTCCTCGAAGACAGGACACTTATGATGCAAAAGTGGTCTGATTTTCTAACTGAGCTTGAGCAAGCCGCGTAATTATTTTGTAGTAAAACCATGGTGAAAAATGACAGAAAGTAGCGATAGATTTATTTCAATTCGGGAAGTTATTAGTGCAGTTGGAATGTGCAAAGCTCAAGTTTACAAGCTTGTTGCTTTGGGCCAATTTCCTAAACAGGTATCAATTAGTAGCCGTTGTGTTCGATGGAGTCAAAGGGAAATTGAGTCATGGATGGAGCAGAAAAAAATGGGGTGTACGAGCTAAAAAATCCCGATAAACAGGTCTGACTAAAGGCATTTTGTCAGGCCTGTGTTTTTTAAAAATTATTTTAAACTCTCGAAATTCGCAAAACAATTATTCTCCCCCCGGTATCGTTCCCTCAATTTTAAAATTTCGCGTTGCCTTAAAGCTTATAAATACAACGTATTAAGCAGCAATTTTTCGACAGAAAAATGCGAAAATAGCGCTTATAACATAAGCCAATAACGAGCGGAACGACATAACCGCAACGGCGGTTTTGGCGTGCAGCAGGCGCGCGCACGGCATGGCCCGTGCCACAGTGATTTTAGTTTTGCCCCTAGGCAAAATTGCGAGAAAAATCGATAGATTTTTAGACGCAACCATTTGCCGTCGATAGACGGCGGGGTTTTTGTGGACGCGAAATAATGCGCAGCATTCGCGGAACGAAAACGGCAAAAATTGCTGTGGTACGGGGCAACGCCACGTGCGCGCGCCTTACAGTTTGGTACGCTAGCGCTAACAGCGCGTAAAGTCAGGACGGCCTCGCGAGGCCAGGCTTGACGTGCGTTCCAAGCTGTTTAGTTGGGTGATGGAATCACGCAACTAACATGCAAAGCATGCATTGGTGGCAATATTCATTGCCATTTTGATTGCGAGAAAATTTACACAGCGTCTTGGGATGAAAATGTTCATCAACATGCTGTGAAATTGATAATTTCGCAGCCAGTTTTTCTAGTTAGTAGTGTTCATCAATTAACCGGAAAAATACTATGAGCATTACTGATTCACCTACCCAGCAATACCAGAACTATTTCAATATCGATATGGAATATCGGTATGGCACTAACAACAATCAAATAGGAAAAGCGAGGAGGGGGCTGACGATGATAATCGTCAGTCGTTTTGGACATACCAGCCCGATGATAATTCAGTGGCTCTATGGTATTACCAGAGCGCAATCGTTAACACATCTGAACGGACTATGTCGGGAGGGGCTACTGGAGTATGCGCTAACGCATCGCTCGCCTGATGACAGAGTGTATACCCTTACAAGGGCAGGTGCGATGCTGGCGGAGCAACTCACTGCGATACCTATGCAATTCCGCTCAACAGAGCATGTATCACAGCGGCTGAATCTGTCCACGCTCTTTCATGATCTCATAGTGCAGTATCTGATGCTTAGGGGAATGTCTGAAAAGTATTTTAATAATGGTGACAGTTTTGGTGGCTGGGATGCATTCGTTACTGATTCTGAATTTCGCAAAATTGCCCGTAAAAATGACGTTCGCAATGTTGATGGCGTTGTGCGTGAACCCGACGGCACTGTCTGTGCATTGGAAATGGAACACAGTTTCAAGACACCAGAGAACCGAAAAAATATCCTGTTGAAATACTCTGATTCACTCAGTGCCGGGTACTACCAGAAAATAATGCTGCTTTCACAAAAGCTGGAGATTTTAAAAGATGCTAGAAGGATTAATGAGCAGGCCGTTGATTACCTGACTGAAAATAATAGGCCAAAATCAAACCAGCCCTGGCTGAGCGAGGATGCCGCACAGCAGCTTAGGTCTGCGCTGGTATATCGGACAAAATTCTGTGACGAGCTAACAGAGCGGTTTTATCGGTGAGAGAGGTAGGGCAACTTTCGGGTATAGCTGCTTGGTGCCAAAAGCGGACATTTTGTTCGGTTATTACTCTAAACATGTATCCATCGAATTTTTTGCTGTATATGAAAATACGAGCTAAAACCGTGTTTTATGTTACTGTGAACTTTACAACAATTTATAAGTATATTCAGTGACTTTACAAAGCAAAACCCGTTAGAGTTGTTCAATTTAGAGAATAAATTTCAGTATAAAACGGGTAATATATCGTCTAGCAACCTGGAAATCTCAATTCGTTTAGTATGAGCCAAAATATGGAGAAAACAATATGGACATTAATTCACAGCTAATTGAACTCTACGAACCTAAGTGGCTTAACTTGCTACAGAATGGACGTAAAATTACAGACCCATTGCCTGCCGATCCTCTACTTCTCTGTTTTGACTCAGCGAAGTTTTCAGCAGCACATAAGCGAATTTTAATCTGCGGTCAAGAGACATGGGGCTGGGGAGATTTTGGTTCAACGGTTGAAGATTGTATGGAAGAGTACCGAAGATTCTTTATAAATGCCGAATTCTATGACGGTTATGGCGGTAGCGCTTTTTGGAAAGCATTTCGGTTTTTCGAAGCGCAACTCGAAAGTATTTTTGAAGGCCAGAGGCTTCAGTTTATTTGGCAGAATATATCTAAGATTGGTCGCAACGATGATACTGGTGTTACAGATGAAATCCGTAAACTTGAGAGGGGGCATTTTCCTGTCTTTAAAGAGGAGATGAAGATACTTAAGCCTAATATTGTGTTGTTCCTGACGGGCCCAGACCGTGATCATGACATTCAGTTTCATTTTCCAGATGTTCAGTTCTCCCAAGCTGGCGATGAACCTAATCTTAGGCGTCGAGCATGGGTTTCGTCAGCTGAACTTCCTTTTTTGTCGCTTCGACTTTATCATCCCAATTACTATGCCGCGTGGACTCATCAATATAAAAACGAAGCTGTTTCCTTATTGAAAAATAGAGCTTAGCAATACCTGGGCCTAGACTTGGTTTAGAGTGAGTGTTAGGTCAATTCATAACCAGAAAATGGTTTCTTGTTTTAGAACTGCTACTTTTAGTTGATGGTTTATGACTTAGATTTTATAAGTTGCAGATGAACGGAGAAATTATTTTAATCGAGTATTGACCGTATGAATGATGGCAGTTTATTAAAGAAAATTTTTACTATTGGTAATTCTTCCAGCTTGGTTGTCGAGACTTTTGAAAAAAATTGGGAGTTTGGCTGGGTCGAGCATATCCGGCTGTCAGATCAGCCGAGCTATTTATTTAACTCCATAAGTCAGAATGAATTTTTTAGCCTTTTTGTCACTGACTCAGATATGGCATCATTAAGTTTAATTAAATCTGTTATAGGTCGGCTTAAAAGTACGAATGGTTTTGAAGTTATTGCCCTGGCTGAGACCCCGCTTACGTCTGAACAACTTGGAATCTTAACGGAAATTGACAAAAATCTCGTAGACTCAAATGTTAAGGTTGTTTGTCAGGACTCGTTAAGCAGTATCCTTGAATGTTACGCTCATCTCCTATGCGGTTTTTCGTATACCTGCCTCGACTTTAATGACATTCATGAATGGCTTCATGCAGGAACAACTTTTCTGTCTGCCGCAGTAAATATAGACGAAGCTGTTAAAAACGAATTACCATACATGTTGTATTTACAGCTGACTGAGCTTCAAGCTCAATATAAAAAATTAGAACTGGAAGTTGCTGCTATTAATGTGGTTTTTTTAGGTGAATATATTTCTCAAGACTTATTTTCGGCATCATTGGCCATGATATCGGGCAGCTTTTCTCGTGACTTAAACCTTTCTGTTCATAGCAATATTCATGACTCACACCAAAATGGGAAGGTTGGTTTCAGAATGTTTGCATCTTTGAAAAAGAAAACACCGCTCTCGTTCGACCATAATGCAATACCACCTTTTCTTTTAGCGTAATGAGAGCTGCTCGCTCTTAGTTGCCGTTAGTGACTTTCAGTCTGGCTGCTAAGTGCCAACAGCATACATAGAAAATTAATTATAAATCCGTTAGCTGAAAGACTACAGCTTGCAATTAGCTAAAAGGTGTGAAAATGAGATGCAAGTATACATTTGAGGTTGATGGCACGGTTAAACCTGAAAGGATCATGGCTTTTGAATTAGATGATTTTCGTTTTGAGTTTGAGGTGACAGATGGTTTTATCACAAAAATTTTCCTATCTTTCCCTATTGATATTAGCGAGTTGCCGACTATTGAGAAAGCAGCTTTTGAATTGATTACACCTCAAATAAATCTCAGTTATCCCAAATTTAATGAAGTGATTGAAATTGTCAGTGGGATAGAGGGATCTTGGAGTTTATGGGGGGCTGAAAGAATTGACATTGACGAACCTCTAATATCATTTGAAGCAGAATCAAAATATGAAGAGACGCTTATAACAATTAATAATATAAAAGTATCAATTGCCGATTTTGATCATTCAAATTTACCAAGAATTCCTCCGGAACTGTTAATTAAACCAATAATAGCTTCTGTTAAGGAGAAAAGTCATGATGTACGGCTCTCGTTTTACAGACGAGGTATGTTAGATCTCAAAAGCAGAGAATACATAGAGGCGTTTTATGATTTTTATCTGATGCTCGAATCAACGTTTAGTGAGGGGAAAACCAAAAACTCACAAATAGAACAGAAACTAGTTGAATCAACTATATTACGAGATTGTGTGCTACAAACAGTATTGTCTTCAGGATATGCTAATACATTGCCTCATGAGTTAAAGCCTCTATATGTGAGAAAATACGACTCATTGAAATATGAAGAATTTATTAAGAAATTAGTCAGTATTAGAGGTTTCCTTCATCATCATAATATGAAGAGGTCGGATAATTGGAGTCCTACTAAACAAGGAACTTACCGTTTAGAAGCTACTATGCTGTCTGAAATCTGCTGTAGAGTTGGGATGCATATATTCTTTGAAACTAATGAGAGAACAAAGACAGACGGTGCTTACTCAGAACTGATAAAACGCTTTCTTTCTAGTGATACTGCTTCAATATCTCTGTGTCAGTAGCGTCCGCTTTTCGTTCAAAGCTGTCATATTTCCGACTACTTAGTCTATTAGATAAATGCACTTTAATCCATTAAAGTGCATCATATTCCCTGATGCTGGAACTCATATGTCGGGAATTAATATATCTAAAGCCTTACAAGATTATTCATTTATCAAACAGTTTTGATCTTGCAATATTTCATCGATAAATTCAGAAATTGAAAAACCATAGGAAGCAAACAGCTCTTCGCCATCAGTACCAACGTAGTCGCAAACTCCGGCATAGAGTTGCTTTATAGTTCGGCAATTGAGCAGGTCTTTTCGTTCCTCGTTAGTGCCACGGTTAGTCCAGTAATCGTACGGGCTACCTCTTTTTATGTAGTGGTAAGACGATAAACAGTCGTCAATGTAATAATCATTGACTTCTGTATCATCATCAATTCCTAGAAAGAGTTGCATCCTAAATCTGTTGAATTCAGCTTTAGCTATGCAAATTTGGCCAATTTTAAAGTACTTTACACCCTTACTCCAAAGACCACTACCATCGTCTTCATAAATTGACCCTGAAATGTATTGTAAATCTGGTTCGTAAGCTATACAAAAATAACTGTCGTAATGCGAAGGTATGTACCATTTTATTTCATTATTCACTATAGTAAAAAATTTTCTGTAGTAATCTCCGTCTAATACTTGTGAAGCTTGACTAATACTTAGTAGTACAGATTCTCGTTTAGACATCTCATGGAATGACTTAAAACCAATGGCTTGTGAGAATATATTCCGCCATTCGTTAAGTTTATATTTTGATTTATTGCGTAAAGGACAGATAATATTAACGTCGATATCTGTAGGGGATAAAATCAACATACATTAGTCTCAAATTAAAATCAGTCGTTTGGGCGCTGATAGCATATGACTGACATTAAGAGCCAATTATGATTGCTGATTTCATATTTAATTAATGTGGGTTTACCGCGCCCGCGGGAGGCCACCGCCAGAGCAATATCATAAGTATTATGATTCTAAAGTCAATATTATTTTGGTGATAAGTATTAATTGGTGGGACGATTGGCTGAAGTTTCTCCAGAGCGCTGTCAGTTATGTCAGACTCTGCGATGATGAGTGACTTTTCAGCTTGAGGCTTTATTATCTGATGTTGGATATGGTCGCTTAAAATACTTTCCGTACATCGCAGATAAATGTCAAAACTGGTCGAAATCGACCAGTTTAGTTAGGTAGATGACTACTCATTTGACAGAAGCGTCGCTATTTTTTTTCCTCGTTATTGGCATCTTGCCGTTTGTGCAGGGTATAGCTGTCAGCTGGCAACAGATCAGCATATTCTGACCATGCTCTATCCCTGGGGTAAATTACCAATGCCTCTGAAACACGACGGATTTTTACCCTGGAAACGCTTAATTCGCACTCTGTAGGCACAATCATTACCTGGCGACCTTCAACCCGATAAAGCCTGCCGGGGGCAAACTCAGTATCAGGTTCCAGTATTTCAGATTCCTCTGGGGAATACCGCTCGTAGATTTTGCGTTTAGCCGGTTTAAAGATGAAACGATAACATAGATAACCGGTTGCAGCGTAGCCCACTGCTGCTAGTAACAGATATTGTCCAATTGTCATTTTATGCTCCAAAAATTAATTAAGAGCCTCTGTACCTTAATGAAAATTTTGGCAAATACCACTACAAAATAAAAAAGAGAGGCACCGCATTCGCGGTGCCCGCCGTTTCCGGCCCTCCTCGGATTTTCCAGTAATACCCATGCCGGTGTTGGGCAATAATCGCTGCAATTATCTGGACGCTTTCGCCAGGTTGCTTGGGCTTTTGTACACCAACATCGCTGGTATACCCGACATTTAACCCCACGCGGAAATCCTGCCTGTGTAATATATTTTCTCTAATTTTAAATAGTGCATGTCTTGGCGAACTAATGCCGTTTAGCCCCAAAGAAAAATAAAAGTCGCAAGCTTAAAACGACACCTAGTAGTGGTTTAAATAACCAAATCATGCTGTTAAATAAATTCCTTGCAATGTAATCCTCAATCATTAACGTAAAAAAACATCGTTACCAGCAGTGTTGGTTTTTGAAGTTTAATTTTTTGATTAGGGAGATACGATGTTAATTGGATTTTTTATAGGTGCATTTATAGGGACATTTTTCGGTGGTTGGTCACCACTGATTTTCGGTTGCGCGGGAGCGATGTTGGGCTTGCACGCTAAATGGGAGCGTGAGCTTGCGCCTTATAAAGCCAGAGAGCGGAAAAGAGAACGTCAAAGACAAGCAGATAAGCGGCGCAGTGCTAAAGCCAGAGGTAGAAAAGCTAAAATAGCTGGTGGTAGTGCTTTAGCTGCTACAGCAGTCGCTAGCCAGTGGCCAAAGAATGATGAAGATATATCAACTGACGACCTGTTTAGTTCGGTAGCTGACGATGATTCCGCGGGGATGATCAACCCTGCCACGGGCCTGCCAATGCTGAACAGTTGCTTTGATGCTGGCGGTAATGCATTCGGTTGTAGCAGTGACGACTGGGACTCAACAAATACCCATGACAGCTCTCAAGATAGTAGTTTTGATTCAAATACGTTTGACAGCTTCAGCGATACCAGTTTCGATGACTCATTTAGCAGCTTTAATGATGATTGGTAAAATGATGACAGTTAAGTATTTATCAACATATTTGAAAAATCGTTATTAACCTCTTGCAAATCAGATCTCGATCATTAATGTAGCTCCTAAGAGCGTTAAGGAGCAGCGCACCAAATACCTCATGACTTGTCCTCATTTGGTTGTCCTCGGAAAACCCGCAGCCAGGTGGCTGCGGAGTTTTTCTCACAAAATCTGGCATAGGAGAATTTAAATATGGAAGCTTTGTGGTTAATACCTGCGATAGTGTTAACGATTGGTCTGGTTTTCGTCATCTACAAACATTGTAAGAAAGGCTAAGCCAAGACTAATGCGAGAAAAACTTTATGCAAACCTCTGCACAGGTGTGTCGCTTGCAATAAATGTGATTTTTTCCATTGTGATGGGGTACTTGCTTAAAAACGAGCCAGATGCTGATACAGCCTTGGGATTCCTGATGTATACGAGTATTGGTTCGTCCCTGCTAATACTGGGCTATGCAGGATACGCCTATTATCATCCAGCAAAAAAACCGCATAGCGTGAAATCCTCACTTGTCTACACGGTTTGTTTTGGCGCTGTTTGGATTCTTCAGGTTCTATTTAAACAACGCTAACGAAGAATATCATTCCAATCCTCATGTTTTATTAATACTGGCCGTTTTAATATGCACTGATCCCTTATCAAAATAACCAGTTTCTCATCATCTTCATAGAATCTCACCTGTGGTGACTCTCTGAAGAAATCTAGCTGCACCGGCTCGTTCAAGCATGCAAGTGTATCGTGCGAGTTATGAAGCGCCGATAGCACATATTCTAACTCTTCCATTATTTCTGTTTCATCCATCATGTTTATCTCCTTTTGTTTAATTTCTAATACATAGGAGGCTGTGGTGCGAAATAATTGAAAATGGCGGGGAATCCCCGCCATAAGTTTTTTAATTACTAATTACTGTGACCAACATGCAGCTGCAATTATCAGATAAACATCTGGCGGCAGCCCGAATACGGCCTCGAACTCATCAGGGAATTTTTCGCAAAATTCCGAAATGTCCTGACAGTAATGTGAGAGTATCTTCTGCATTTTATTGGCATCGATATACTGGCCACATTCCAGTTCGTCCTGGATAGATCGACTAACACTGATCCCCAGAATTCTGCCGCCTGCATCACGATGTTGGTATATATACCGGCCGAATGACAGTTCCTGTGTCTTTTCATTAGCGATATCTGCCAATAGCAAAAACGTCGACGTGTCGTCCCAGGGAGATCGCGATTTCCTTTGGTACACCCGAACAAGCTGGCTCATGCTGACACCCCTAATAGTTCGACGGTTTTGCCTTGCAAATAGCCATTTAAGGTTTGTCTGTTCTCAATTAACGCGTACCGCAGCAGCATACGAAAAAAACTTAGCACCGAGTCATCGTCGATGTGTTGTGATAACGTGCGGCTTATCTCCGTTAATATCAGTTCGTTCGCGTCAACGTGAACAAATTGAAATTGTTGTTGTTGCAGCCTGATTACGTCTTCAGAATTAAGTGTGGTCTTGCAGATTTTTAAAAGTGTCTCGATGTGCTGAATCAGCTGGGTTGACGTTAAGGTCATGGTGTTGTTCTCCGTAGTTATGATCTCAGAACTAACTAGGAAGGGGGGAGGGGAATAATGCTGATTTGCAAGATGGGCATATTGTTTTTAGGAGGACAGCTTTGAGCGTAAATCCAACATCAACCCATAACTTACCGCCGAGACGAGGAAGCACGCGATGAATAAGGAGTATTTTGTTGTGTGTTAGCGCCCATCTGCAATAGATCTATAAAATCTGAACCAGAAGCGCTCTTGATGGGAAAATCGTTAGTTTGAAGCTCTCGAACGATGGTCGGTAGCCGGTGTATGGTTATTCCATGCTCTGCTATAAGTTCTACTTCCAGCTCAGATTTGACGTTATTTATTACCAGTTCAGACGACCAGTCGCCGCTCCAAAGCGACTCCATGAGGGATCGCTTCTTGCTGGCACGAAACTTACCTTCAACCCACTCGTTAACCCCATCTACAAGCTCTTCCTGTGAACGCGATGCGCTATTTGCAGCTCGACCAGTCTTTCGTGCAGCTTTGGGAACCTTAGAGATATAGCTAACAGGCCTCATTGAAGCTTGTACCTCTATATGGCGACAGATAGGAGGTTCGCCTGGTCTGAACTTTACTGCAACCAGATCAATTTCATTAACGCCTAGTCGGATACCACGTATAGTGAAATAACCCTGCCTATTTAGCCACTCTTCAACGATTTCTTCAGCCAAAAGGGCCATAGCATTACCTCTGTAAAAACACACAACGCTTCATACTGAATGGCAGCCGCAGCGCGGGCCGTCCAGCCACGGCCGGATTTTTGTAGCTGAAACGACATTAATCAACTTGCTATAAATTTAGAACTCAATACCACTTTTACCACCCTGACATTTAGGGCATTTACGTTGAAAAATATCTGTTCCGTTTGCACCGTAAACATGGCCACAGTTTTTATTCAAACACTCAAGCTTATATGAAAATTGACCATGATCAGTACCGACTACACCGCGAGTTCCATGATTTTGTTGGTTATTGCGATTCACAAAACCGATTTTTGTAGTATCTGTACTTCCACTTTTGAACATACTCTAACCCTTCGACAGCGTTTGGAACAGAACTGATCAATGCTATGAGCGAATTGCATACGGTCAGGTTAATTTTGATCTGACCCTAATATTTCCGGTCAGGTTAATTTTGATCTGACCCTAATATTTCACTTTTCCCGCTTTTAAAATTTTTAATACGATCAAGCCGTTTAATTCTAAATCGAGCATTCAGAAAATAAATTTGCTACTAATAATCAAATTAATATCTGTGAAAATAGAATCAGAAATTATTTCTCTGATTTTCGATTTTTTTGTCAATCATATCAAGGTATGTTTTAAAATTTTCAGCATGATAGTATGTTAAAGAAATAATTTTATTTGAATCGATATTAAGTCCAACTTTTAATCCATCATCTGTAATCCATGTTACACAGCAAGAGATCTCAAAATAAGGTTTCTTATATTTTGATTCCAACATTTTCCTGATTCTTAAAAAACTTTCGTCACCTTTAACAGCAAAATCATAAATCAATCTTGAAAACTGGTTATTGTTATTCGTGTAGTATACTGAAAGTTTGTGTGTGCCTAAGAGCATTGATGTTGAATCATAAGTGTCATCCCAAAACCCATTATCTTCTCTAATTGGTTTCCCACCTGCATTTTTTATTGCAATTCTCAAATCACTTCTATTCATACAACCTAAAGCAACATCAAATAGTCTGGTATTTGTATCGACAGATGAACAATCAATGAATTTTGATAACTCCTTACTTGCTTCATTTCTGAATTCAAGCGAGCTATCATACGTTTTCCAAAGAAGTTCAGCTGCGCGCTTACTATCTTTCTCAGTGCCTTCACCGTTTTTCAACATTTTAGCTAACTTAATATAAGCAAAAAGAGAGTAGACTCCAGCAGCCTTTTCAAAGTAATCAAAAGCTACATTTAAGTTTTTTTCAAAAAAAACACCATTTTCATGCATTACCCCTAAACGTTCAAGAGATAACTTTATTTCTTGAGAAGCTAGATACCATTTAGCTGCTTCTTTGTAATTCCTTTCGACGCCTTGACCTGTTTCATACATAAAACCCAGCTCACTCATCATTATGGCTTTATTATTATTTGCTCCTTTCAAATATATATTGAAGGCTTTACTGAGATCTTTTTCTACTGTCTCACCTTGTCTATACATGTTAGCCAATTGAATCATACAGTCTTCGCTGCCATTTTCTGCTGATCTTTCATACCACTCTAATGCTTTTTTAATGTCTTTTTTAATTCCATTGCCATATAAATGTTTTTGAGCTAATGAACATTGAGCATCTGCATAACCATTTAGTGCTGATTTTTCTAGCCATTCAAGCTCTTCATGTTTGTTTTGCTCAGCAGCATTAAAAAATCCACTATATATTAAACTCAAATAATACTGACCTTCTGGATCGTTTTGATTGGAAGATTTTATTAAAAGATCTCTGGCTTTAACAATGTCTCTTTTAATACCATTTAATCCAAAAAAATACATAGATCCTAATTTTGTGTAAGCTTTTACGTCACCGTCTTTTGCAGCTTTTTCAAAGTAATAGACTGCTTTTTCATAATTCTTACTGTCATATTCTTTCATTCCTTCATCAAACTGGGAGTTAGATAAGGCGTAACATGAAATAAATATTAAAGTAAAAAAGTAAAACCGCTTCATGCGATGACGCTCCATAATAAATAATAAGATTATATAATTTCCAGAATACATCGAGTGATTTAAACATGCAATACCTCAAAGGAACGCAGATCTTCAGCTTGATTAAAGCAAGGCTTTTTCTGATCTTTCTATTTTGGTAGCATGCGGCCTTGAAGGGGTAGCTATTATATCTGCTATTGGCATAAAGTGTCGATTCGTATTAGTGGAACGTGTCGACAATGTAGTTCTGCTTTTAAAGAACTAACAGCCGCCCAATGTCGGCATTTCACTTTTAAAATGGATGGTGGAATAACAAGCCAAGTTGAATTTTAGTCTATTTCACCTTTGGCAGTTGCGACCAGTTGGTGGTATACGCCGGTGATAGAAGCTCCCGTTTCATACTCCAATTCTGCTTCGCGCCCTGGCTGGCAAACCAAATGGTATTCGCATTTTTAGTGTTTAGCTTGTCCATTAGCTGCATCAGCTCCTGGTCTGATTCTCTTTGGACGATGGGATCATCAAACAGGCCGGGCTGATATACGCCGGGGTCATAAAAATCGGCGAGCATTACACCGGCTTTAGCATAGCGATATCCTGTAACCCATAGGCTATCAAGCAGCTGCATGGCTTTAGCCAGGAAAATCCGGGTATCACTGCTGGGTCTATCCAGCTCGACACTTTTACTGGCACTATAGGGCGCATCTTTTTCGCTAAAGGGACTGGTACGCAAAAAGACAGTGAGATGTTTAGCTTGTTGCTGTTCGCCTCGCAGCTTCTTGCATGCCCGGCTGATATATTCGCTGATCGCCTCGCGCATCTGCTGTTTGTCGGTAATACGCTCACCAAAGGCCCTGCTACTGATAATCTGTTTTTTAGTCGGGGCCATCTCTTCTAATGCGATACACGACTCACCGTTTAACTCTCGTACTGTTCGTTCAACTAGCACTGAGAAGTGCTGCCGGATATATTTAGGGTCTGCATCCGCTAACTGAAGCGCGGTATCGATACCGAATTGTTGTAATCGCTTAGTCAATTTACTGCCAATGCCCCAAACTTCATTTACCGGCAGCAAGGCCAATAATTTACGCTGTCGGTCTTTGCTGGTTAAATCCACCACACCACCGGTTTTATGCCAAGTTTTGGCTGCATGGTTGGCAAGCTTGGAAAGAGTTTTAGTCGGCGCTATACCTACACAAACGGTTATGCCAGTGCATTTTTGAATTGTTTGGCGTACGGATAAACCAAACTCAGTCAGGCCCTTGCAGTGACTGACTCCGGTTAAATCCAAGAAAGCTTCATCTATTGAGTAAACTTCAACTCGCGGTGCCAAGCCTTCCAATATGCTCATCACCCGCTGTGACATATCAGCATAAAGCGCATAGTTAGATGAGAACGCCAAAATGCCATGCTTTTGCATCAGCTCACGCACCTGGAATAGTGGTACGCCCATTTTGACACCGAGCTTTTTTGCCTCTTTTGAGCGAGCCACAACGCAACCATCATTGTTGGATAGCACGACAATGGGCGTATTAGCCAAATCAGGTCGGAACAACTTTTCACAGCTAGCGTA
Organism: Arsukibacterium ikkense; assembly: GCF_000987775.1. Classification (GTDB taxonomy): domain Bacteria; phylum Pseudomonadota; class Gammaproteobacteria; order Enterobacterales; family Alteromonadaceae; genus Alishewanella; species Alishewanella ikkense. The sequence goes on along the minus strand of NZ_LAHO01000007.1, from coordinate 70,624 downwards.
GAAATTATTGCAGTCCACTAAAGCAAATATATTTTGGCTCATATATAAACAAACTGTCGTACATTGGCGATCACAACTCCGAAAACACTCATCTCATCGCCATCACGCAGACGGATAGGTTGGTATGCTGGGTTACGTGGCAGTAATTGCATCACTGGACGTGTGCAATACTCTTTAACTGTGAATTCGCCGCCTATACTTGCTACTACGATGTGTCCATGAACAGCGTCAATTGATCGATCAACGACCAGTACATCGCCATCAAAAATACCGGCCTCTATCATGGAGTCACCGCATACTCGAACAAAGAACGTTGCATTCGGGTGTTTGATACACAGCTCGTTTAGATCGAGTGTGCGCTCAACATAGTCTTGGGCTGGCGAGGGAAACCCCGCCTTAACCGGATCGCTGTAAAATGGGATAGGGCGCTTTGGCCAGGAATCGGCATTGCCAATAAATACTGCGGACATACTCACCTCATATATGTATATTTATACAGTATATCGATCTTGGCGAGATTGGCAATTTCCGTTTTGAAGAGTCGCTAGTGCTGTTGTGACGCTTAACGTTCTCAGCTAGTGAGGCGCATTTTATCTAATAAACCGCCCAGGCTGCTAAAAGCCTCGGTATAACAGGAATATGCCTCTCCAAACTGATACCACTCGTTATCTAAATACCCTGGAAGAAGAGCAACTAGCTGTCTGTTGTTAGCAGGCTGTAATTTAACAAGCGAAGACAAGTCCCGGCCTGCAACGCTCCAAAGCTTAAGCATTTCAAGAGCCTGCCGCTCTGTCACTCTCTGATAGTCCATATTCAGATCCTTAAAGTGAAATATTGGTTAAATATAGATATTAAAAACATTAAATTCAACTCAATTGATAACCGGAATACATAATGGTAGCTAGTTGAAATGCTTTGAGTTGATTTGATTTGATGGGGCGTTCTCAATATCCTCTTTTTAATTACACTATACTGAGACCCATTTAGAGGAGGCTGTATGTGCGGACGACTAAATATTATTGATGATCCAGATGTCATCGAGCTTTGCGAAGGGCTCCAAATTCAAATCTTCCCAGAGCGTCAGATTTTCAACCGCTTTATCAGGGCGACTAATCAGGTCAGTATCGTCAGACAAAAAAGCGGTGTTCGCAGAATGGAAAACGCCACCTGGTGGTTGTTATTGGAACCATCAGAGACCGGTTTCAAACCATCTAAATTCACTTCATTCAATACCCGTTATGACAAGCTAAATACAAAGGGAGCCGCTGGATATCAGGTTTACCGAAAAAGCCGCTGTGTAATACCTGTTAAAGGCTTTGGCGAAACAGAGTACGTGAACGGTAAGCCTATTCATTGCCATGACATGATTGCTAAGGATGGAGCGATGCTGTTGGGAGGTCTCTGCCGGGAGTGGCTTAACAAAGATACTGGCGAGACGGCATTATCTTTTTCGGTAATAACGCTGCCACCTCACCCAAAACTACTGGCTATTCACAGCAAAGCCTCACCGCTGATGTTACCCCTGGACATGCAGCTAATAGACAACTGGCTGGATGTTGCTGTGACTGATCCATCAGTATTTTCATCCTTGCTTCAGCCTCACATTCCCTATGATCTGGTTGCTCAACAGATAGATAAACCAAGTACATATCGAGCCAGCTCAGACACTTTTATTATCCCCTCGGATTTGTAACTTTAATTAAAAATGACTATGTGGTGGTGGGGATTGCAAATACCTTCAAATGCAATATTAACCGTAATCTATGTTTTAGTGACGTTGGTTCGTAAAAGGCTGCCACTATAGAGTTGCAGCAGCCTTCGGAAAATAGCGATTAACTCGCCAATTCAATTGCACGTCTGGCCACTCGATACAGCGCCTCAAGCGTCACTTTAAAAACCCATCGAATAAAGCGAACGGTGAGCTCAGTCACGGCGGTAGTGACCTTACCGGCGAAAACCAGCATATGTCCAAGCAGGCCTTTAACTTGTTCAGCGAATTTAGAGCTAAGGTTTGCAATTTTTTCGACAGTTGCCGCCAGATAATCGTAAAAAGTCATAATACCGCTAATTCCCATCTGCACTGTAACGGCAGTTAAAAAACCAGCGTCTTGTAGCAGTGTGATCAGAGCATGGCTTAAACGCTCTTGCCAGTGAGTACTGAAGCTACACTCGAAGCGGCGATCGTAATATAGACGAACGGCTTTAATGGTATCGCCACGGCGCTGTAAATCATCCCATTGACCGCGAGACGTCACCACATAACCTGGGCTCTCCAGCATCGAATGTGCAGAGGGATTGATACCGGTAGCTGACGTCAGCAATACGCTGCTGCCATTTAGCGGGGCATGATAAAATGGCCAGACCGGAACCAGAGGAACCGGATCATCTCCATGCAAACAACGGTAAATTTTATCGACGCTTCCTGATGACTTGAGGGCAAAATCATTCAAGCCTACCCTGGGGGCTCCAAAGGTATATAGGGCAACGTGATTACCAAATCGTTGTTTTATCCAAATTGCAGCAATACTCGCCAATGCACCGCCTAAGCTGTGGCCAGCGCAATGAACCACGCCTTTACTATTGGTGTTAAGAAGCGGTGCCAGTTGCTTCTCAAGTGCAGGCTCCATACTTTTAAACACTTTATGAAAGCCGGAATGCACAGCACTTTGATTGTCGGATATTGCCAGGCCAGTATTGGCGTTGCTGAACCAGTCTCTGCTACTCGTCATGTTGGTGCCGCGAATGCCTAACGCAACGTCACCTGAAAAGTGTCCTTTACCCTTACCTATGATGGCAAAACCTGTAGTACGTTTAAGTAGCGATGAAATAACGCTACCGGAGGTGCCATGGACAACTCCGCCTGTTTGGCTGAAATCAAAATGCTCAGTGAGAAATCGCTTTCCAGCGGTAAAATTCTGGCCTGCTTTAACGTCCTGGGCTTCGTACGGAGCTCTTGCCAGCCATACCGCAGTTTTAGGGGTAATTGTTTTCATAACTGTCCTTGTTCATGGTTCAGATTAAAAATGCTCTATATTTTTTGCATCTTCTTCTATTAGCCGTTGCAGCTCTTCTTCAGAAAACAGGGCTTTGTCAGCGTGAGTAAACGAGCATTTAGAAAGAACTGCGGGGGCTATATCGGCAAGGTTTAAATCTTCCAGGTACTTCAGCTGTTCGTTTTTTGTCGGTGCAGCTAGCTCGCATTGCATTTCGCTTAGGATCAAATCGAGGGCTTGGTAATTGAGATGATTCAGATTAGCGACCCGGAAAACAAGATCGTCTTCATTAGCCGTTGGGTAGTTTGTAACGTACAGCTCCATTGCCACGCTGACATCAAACATTACTCGCCTGACTTTGCGTGTTTTCTGTGGGAAATGAAACTGGCCATTTGCATCTGTGGTAGTGGTATCGAATTGCTCTTTGCCTTCGTAATAAAGTCTCCTTTTAACTTCCTGGTCGGTTACTGGCTTCCCTTGCTCGGTTATGACGCCATGTATCTCAGGTGACCATTTTATTTCTGTTCGTTTAAACCAATCAAACACACCAGCCTCCGCGGTTGAAGCCAGCCCAGAAAGCGTCAGCCCTAAGCCAATAGCCATTAATTTAGTTAAAAGTGGCTGCCTTCCAAGCATTACTGCAATCCTGTTCTTTAGTTTGGTGACATCATAATACTTTGCTTAATGATGTCAATTATGTTTTTTAAATGTAAACATGTTTACGGGGGGGGAGTGGGGTGAGAAGGGAGGGGAGGGGTAAGATTGCTAGTTTTAGGTTAAAAAATAACCGTTAAGTTTTAAATAAAATTGACGGCTAATTTTTAGGTACAGTAACTGGCGCTAGTCAAATTGTTGATCAATTTCAGCAATGACAGTACTAGCATCTGAAATGTAATTACTTTCGCCATATGAGCCAGCAGGCACCGGCAAGGAACAGTACGAAGCCGATACCAAACCAGGTAAAGTGTTTATGAAAGTTTGTATCGACAAAAACACCAGATTGAACAGGTGGGATGTTGCACTATGCGGCCTTCGGTACGTTCCAGTTTTAACTGATCAACTTTACTGTCTGCAACTGTAACTGTCTTCGGAATAAACATACACCGCACCTTATGGTGTGGTTGCTGCTACGCTTACGAACTATTAGAATGATCCTGTCGGAACCAAAATTAACCATCTACAGGAGCGGATTTGCGCCAACGCACTATGGAGGTGAACTAATAAAGTTAAAGAATACTATAATTAATAGTTGTCAAGGATTAGACGTTGAATAAAAATAAAGCTGTTCTTTCAAGTTATCTAAATAGAACGTTACATGAGCTAGATTTAGAACTTAATATTAAAGATAAATTGGCAAAAGTTGGTATTACGAGCATAGGTGATCTTTTATCTAGCTCCGCTTTTACTATTTTAAAGATCCCAGGTGTTGGAAAAGTAACTTATAACGCTCTTTTTGATTGTAAAAGAAAAATCTACAGCGAACTGTATAGGATAGGTTGCATCAATCATTGTTTGAAAAATGTTGCTGACTTTCCTGATCAAGACATCATAAATAACATAGTAGGTGAGTTTATTACCTACGAAAGTGTTAGTAGTGATTTAAAAGATCCAGAGAGATTCATGGTGGATTTTTTGTTAGAGAATCCATACTTAGCTGAGCTATGGTCTAAAAATGACATTGGTTTTCAATGCTCAGTTGCTTCGCAAGATCTAAAGGTGCTATGTATAAATAATGGTCAGGTTGCGCTAAACCTATCGGGATGTTCTATCGAATGGGCGCGATCTGGTGCAGCGCAGAACTTCGACATTCTTTCCATGCAAAATGGTCAAGTTGCGTATAACTTGGCCTGCCACTCTAAAGATTGGGCACGAAGTGAAGCTGCTCAAAATATTGATGTTCTTAGTTTGCAAGGCGGAAGGGTCGCACTGTCATTAGCCCGAAATTCAGAGCATTGGGCCAGGTCGAAAATCGCTAAGAACCATCGTGTAATTGGTTTGAATGATGCAAGAGTAGGAGAGGCACTAATATTAAATTGGACGTTCTGGTGTAACTATGCATTTGTAAAAAAGCCTGAATTTGTTGCAAAGTACCAAGTGAGAATCTTAGAAGCTCTCGTAGAAAAAGATGCCAGTGTCTTATACTCTAAACTTGTTGATACATCAAAAGTATTAGATTCAGCGCTTTTAATATATAGGCTATGTCGCATAGATAAAAACTGGGCCCTTCGTTATTTAGTACAGTCAGCAAGTTTACAGCATCAAATTGAAGCATCTCGATATTTAGTGAAATATTCTAGTAATTGGATAAACAGTGCTGCTGCATTCAGAGAGCCTTTCTTACACAATGAGCCAAGGATTATTCTTGATTTATTAAGTGACAGGAATGTAAGTGGTAGGCTTGTTTCCAGAGCTGGCAATATAATATTTAGGTTTATAATTTCTGGAGCTTTTCCTAAAGCTGTTTCAGATCTAAGAGATTTCGAGATTGATACTGTCAAGACATATCTAGCAGATTTTGATGGTTTGTTAACACTTAAGCTTTTAGACTTTATTGGTAAAGAGTTTGAATCTACAAGTTTGAGTACGATTAACAAAGTTATACTTTTACTTCGAGTGCTTGTAGCGCTACCTAGTTTTCAGTTTTTGATTAATGATCAAGCTCAAATAGTCAGTAGTTATCAAAGTATTTATCTTGATAAATTGTATTTTTTTCTAAAAAAATTTAGCAAACGTGATTTAGAAGAGCTAGTTTACTCTATAAAGGGCTTTCAAAGCTTTCAAGAATTAGAGCTTTTAAAGTCATCTTTAAGCTATTTGAAAATTAATTTTGAAAACTATCCTATCGCCAATAGAATAATATTCTTTAATTCACTTCCAGAGGAAACCTTAAGTGTTGAAAAGTTAAGGGATGAGATATTTTTTTTAGCAAAAACATCCAAGGTTTTTCACAGATCTTATTGTAGTAAGCTTTCAAAAATAATTGATGTCAAATTAATCAATGAATTTGTTGGTTTTCAAGAGTTGTCGATGTTGGGAATTAAACCATGTAAATACTGTATTTATGATGCAGAGCGCATTGGTATAGAATAGCGATTTCACGCTGTGGGTATGAACTTCAACGCAGCGTTATCTTTTACCAAATATGGATTTTGACAGCTATGAAAATTAATAAGGAAGCTAGATTATGTCTATAGTTTTAGTGTTCTCTGGAGGGGGCAATTAGAGGCGGTTTAGAGTTGAGAGGTATATATGAAGGTTGATTTCGGATCTATTCAACGAGCACTAGAAAGTGATGATCGTCTGGACGATACGAGTGAGGCAAATGTTTTCAGAGTATTACATTCAGTAGCAGAAGACCTACTTGCTAAGAAATCACTCGAAATTTGCCATTTAACCGATTCAAGAGCTTCTTTCAGACTACGATTACTGGATAAATGGGGTGAGACTTTTGATTTGTTTGAGTTATTTATTTCAATTTATCTAGACGTTGCTTCAAGCTACAGAAAAGCAATTCTTACTACATCCGACAGTCAGGATCTTCGTTTTCCTGCACTGACGCAAATTCATGCAAAATCAGTATTAGTACTTAGAGAAATACAAAGTTTAGTAGAAGCAGGTTTCCCTGATGGCGCTTTAGCGAGATGGCGAACCCTTCATGAACTTGCTGTGTGTTCATGTGTAATTGCTGAGTCTGAGTCATCTGCTCGTCGATATATTTTGTCAGAACATATTAAGAATGAAAAAGGTGCTCAATCTTTGAGCAAGCATGCAGAACGGCTTAAACATAAGCCCTTTAGTGTTGACCAGATGGCTGATATAAGTCGATTGAAAGAATGTGCGCTTAAAGAATTAGGCGATGATTTTGATGAGTATTGTGATTACGAATGGGCTAAACCATACCTAGAAGCTCAAGATCTGAATATAAATAGGAACAGGTTTAACTTGCATACCTTAGAAGTCGCAACAGGTTTAGATCACTATCGACCTTATTTCATGTTGGCTTGTGAGAAAATACATGCCCCCTCTAAATCGAATTATGCCAGCCTTGCACTTGCGAACCAAACCGGACTTGTTGTAGGCCCAAGTTCCTCTGGATTGTTAACACCGATTGATCTGGCGATGCTTTCGTCATCCATAATCGTAACGAAATTTCTATTACTATTCCCAGCTCTAGATTCTTCTGTATTCTTAACAATGCTTCGAATAACTCAGGAAAAGACCTTAAATAGCGCCGCGATAGCGCATAATAATAATCCATTGCAGATGCTGTAGTTATGATGGTGACCTTTTCCCCAAACTTAAGATCATTAGACTAAGAAGTTTTTACATAACTTGAAGACAGGGTCTTAAGTGACAGAGTGTGGTTCAGCAGTAATAACTTCGAAAAACAGGTATAACAAATGGTACAAGAGAGATGCACATGAGGAGTAATCTGTTTGCTAAGTAATATTATTGCAGTTCTGGCAGTAGTAGTGGCGCTATTGTCAGCAGTTTATGCCAGACAGTCTCGGCTTGTGGCAGAGAAGTCCAATGAAATTGCCATGCAGCAGAACCTTCGACCCAGCAGGCTACGAGCGTTTGAACTCATGAAAGAGCACGCTAAATTTTGTATGAATTACCGCACAGGTCAGGTGGTCGGCATTTTCAAAGGAACTAACGCGCTACTTGACCAGTGCGATGATTTTAGATGGGAAATTGAACGACTCGGCCCTATGGAAATGCCAGACATAGAAGAGTTAATCCCACAGTTCCGAGGCAAAGGGGTTCAGCTCCAACGTGCTTTGGATCGCCTTAATGCTAAACACATTGATGCAACTAGTGAAGAGTATGAATCCGCAGAGGACAGCGTGCACGCTATAGTTGATTGGTTCTCATCCGAAGAAAAAGCCTTGAATACTAAATTCGAGATATTTTTAAAAAATGCATAGGAAGGCCAAACACTTCGGCAGCTTATTTTGTGAGGCTTAGTAGCCGATATAAAGCGGCGGATGTTGGCGGCGTTATTATTAGGGTAAGAACAAAACTAAACTAAAATCTGCTTTTTGTTGTTGCATCTGCTGCGTTGCCGGTATGAAGCATGACAGCAGACACTCTCTAACTTAGTCACGGCTATCTAAAGCAAGTGTTTTGAGAAAAAAATCCTTAATTCATCTTACTTACCGAATAATAATCAACATGGAGGTGAGGAACTTTTGATTCAGTTTTCAGAATAGTCTCGAAAATTTGCACTCCTTGATATCTGGCTTTTATTTCTAGAGTGTCGCCCTCCAAAATTTGGGGAGCTTCAGAAAAAGTTAGGTAAACATCTTCTTCAAAAAAACCTCCAAAGACTCTTTTTGTACCGAGCCTAATAGCATTTTTACCATATGTCTGAATAACAACGCCGTTAACACGAATTAGTTCATTTCTGGGGATGTTTTGAAGGGCAGCAGCCCTGTAATCAAATACTTTTGCATCAGCATAGTCTGATTCTAGCGGCTTAGCTGTGGCTTGGTAGGTCGTTCCCTCATACCCTGAAATTGCAGTTAGTATTGCAGACAAAATTGGAACTGCGATTACTGCTACTAATGCGATTTTAACTATTTTAATAAATCTGTTGGATGAAATCGACGAGTTGCAAACTGGACATTTTTTACTGTTCGATAAAACTTGGCTGTTGCAAGACTTGCATAGTGTACTAGCTGCCATCAAAAACTTCCTTATTAGTGATCTTCTCTATGTCTTGTTACTACAAATACAAATACTTGCCAAGTTAAATCGATTAATCAGTTGTATATGAAATACAAAAATCTCCTAAAAAGTAGCTTAAGCCAGATTCCCTATTGGTTTGTTATATTTTAGTTAACCATAAAAATTGAGAGTAATAGCGAGTTTTATTATTAAATTAACCAGGCTTAGCTGATAGTTGATATACCAGGTTTAAATCAATTTTAAGCTGCCTGTAAGCCTCTCTGTTGATTTTAATCATGACTTTGATATCAACGTATAGGGTAGTCATTGAAAAGATGATGTAGGCCGTAATTTTAAAGTCGAATTTTGATATGTTGTTTGACGAATCTTCTCTTTCTATTCTATATCTATTCTAGATCTAGAGGGGTTGGATACTTCTTGCTAGAAAATGAATTAAGTTATTGATATAAAAATAAATAACCTGCTAAAAATGAGTTATGCTGCTAAAAATGAGTTATGCGCAAATAATGTACAGAGGTCGGTAAGCAAATGAATTTAATGATTAAATGTTGCTAAAAATCAGTTATGCAAAGCTGCTAAAAATGAGTTATGCATAACAGATTTTTAGCAGGCCTAATTGTGGGTAAAATAGTGAAATTATTTACCTTTAATTTCATATAGTTATTTTTCCTGTGTATACAAATTATACTCATTCTGCTAAAAATGAGTTATGCATCGCCTGTATGTTTTTTGAACAATGATTTTGATTGGTAAATACCTTTTTAAAACAATTGCTTATTCATATTTTTGTCATGAATTTCGGATTTTGGCTGCTAAAAATGAGTTATGCTGCTAAAAATCAGTTATGCTATAAATAAATATAATAAAAACAATTGCTTAATCTTTTTTCCGCTCAAAAAACAGGCTGATGTAAATATTCTGTTTTTTGCGACGCTTTTATTTCTCGCATTTAACGATGAATGACGGTTGAGTTGATTGATTTTTGCTCAATTCCCTATCATTCTTGTAAACCACTGTAATATTGTTAGATGACAATTTGACCCCGTCACCATTTCCTATACAATCGGTTAGTCATCATAGGGATACGTGAGTGCATGAATAAAAAAGCCCTGAGTGAGCGTGATATCTGCTCCAAGTTTATTACCCCTGCCATTTTGCAGGCCGGTTGGGATCTGCAAAGCCAAATTCGTGAAGAGCTCACCTTTACTGCGGGTAGAGTAATAGTACGTGGCCGCATGCACACCCGTGGTGAAAAGCGTCGTGCTGATTATGTGCTCTACCATAAAAAGAACCTGCCGCTGGCAGTGGTAGAGGCGAAAGACAATAAACACAGCCTTGGCTCTGGTATGCAGCAGGCGTTGGCATACAGTGAAGCGCTGGATGTGCTGTTTGTGTTCTCCAGCAATGGTGACGGTTTTTTATTTCATGATAAAACAGGCTTAAGCGGTAAAACCGAACACGAGCTCAGCCTTGCTGAATTTCCCTCTCCGGCGCAGCTATGGCAATGGTATTGCCAGCATCATGGTTTTAAAGACGCTGCCGTACAGTTGGTCGATACCCCATACTATGATGATGGTAGTGGCCGCAGCCCGCGTTATTACCAGATGACCGCTATTAACCGTACTGTAGAAGCGGTAGCGCGCGGCCAGGACAGAATATTACTGGTTATGGCCACCGGCACCGGTAAAACCTATACCGCGTTTCAGATTATCTGGCGGCTTTGGAAGTCACGGCAGAAAAAGAGAATTTTGTTTTTAGCGGATCGCAATATTCTGGTCGACCAAACTAAAAACAACGACTTCAAGCCATTTGGTCAGGCCATGACCAAAATCACCAAGCGCACGATTAATAAGTCGTATGAAATCTATTTGTCGCTGTACCAGGCAGTTACCGGTACTGAAGAAGAGCAAAACATTTATCGTGAGTTTTCGCCTGACTTTTTCGATTTAATCGTTATAGACGAATGTCACCGGGGTAGTGCGCGGGAAGACTCTGCCTGGCGAGACATTCTGGATTATTTTAAAACCGCTACCCACGTAGGCCTTACTGCTACACCCAAAGAAACCAAAGAAGTCAGCAATATCCATTATTTTGGTGAGCCCATTTTTACCTACTCGCTTAAGCAGGGCATTGATGATGGCTTTTTAGCGCCTTACAAAGTCGTGCGCATCGATTTTGATATAGACCTGCAAGGCTGGCGGCCAAAAAAAGGCCAGAAAGACAAATACGGCCTGGAGATTGAAGACCGGATCTATAACCAGAAGGATATGGATCGCAATATCGTATTTGACGAGCGTACCCAGCTGGTGGCGCAAAAGGTTACTGAATACCTGCAAAAAACCGGCGAGTTTCAAAAAACCATTATTTTCTGTGACGACATCGACCATGCCGAACGCATGCGCCAGGCCCTGGTAAACCTGAACCCGGAGCGGGTGCGCGAAAGCAGCAAGTACATTATGCGCATTACCGGCGATGACAACGAAGGCAAAGCCGAGCTGGATAACTTTATCAACCCGGAAAGCCGTTATCCGGTTATTGCCACCACCAGCAAATTAATGACTACCGGTGTGGATGCGCAAACCTGCAAGCTGGTCGTGCTGGATCAACGCATTCAGTCGATGACAGAGTTTAAGCAAATTATCGGCCGTGGCACCCGGATTAATGAAGACTACGACAAACTGTGGTTTACCATTATGGACTTTAAAAAAGCCACCGAGTTGTTTGCCGATCCGGCCTTTGATGGTGATCCGGTAATGGTATATAGCCTCAAACCGGGTGATGATCCGGTGCCACCGGAAGAAACACCGGGTGGTATAGAAGATGAAGGGCCAGGTTATCATCCAACGCCAGAGAGCGGCGAGGGTGAAGATGATGGCTTTGGCTCAGGTGGTGAAGGCGGCGGCGAGAAAAAGCAGAAGTTCTTTGTTAACGGCCAGCCGGTAAATATGATTGGCGAGCGGGTACAGTTTTTAGGCCCGGACGGTAAGTTGATTACCGAGTCACTAACCGATTACACCAAACAGTGCGTGCAAAAGCAGTTTGCCACCTTAAAAGACTTTTTCCGCCACTGGAGCAGCGCCGAGCGTAAGCAGGAAATTATTCAGCAGCTGGCCGAGCAGGGCGTATTTTGGGATGAACTGCGGGCAGAAGTTAAGCAAAAGCACGGCGGCGAACTGGATGCCTTCGATTTAATTGCCCATATCGTTTACGATGCACCGCCACTTACCCGGCGCGAGCGCGCCAATAACGTGAAAAAGCGCAACTACTTTACTAAATACCAGGGTGCAGCGTTGCAAGTGCTGGAAAACCTGCTGGAAAAGTATGCCGACACCGGCATTGCCCATATTGAAGATATTAAAATTTTACAGCTGCCGCCGTTTAATACCATGGGCACGATGGTTGAGCTGGTGAATGCCTTTGGTGGTAAAGCCGGTTACGAGCAAGCTCTGCACGAATTAGAACAAGCGCTTTACGACGATAAAAGCATCGCCTGAGTGTAAAGCTCGATATATAGGTGAGAACCGGCTTGCGCTAAGCCAACCGTTGCAGGCCTGGATGCTGACAAATTCGCCGGGAGCGAATTTGAACAGCGAAGCTAGTCCGCAGGATAAACTTCCAGGATGAAGTTTATAATCGAGCCTACATGGATGTATTAACGGCGTGTTGGCGTGTGTAAGCCGGTTCGTGAGCTTTAGTCGCATTTTTTTGAGTTAAAAGGAACACCATGTCAATTAGCAGTACCATTAAATCCATTCAAGACATTATGCGTAAAGACGTTGGCGTCGACGGTGACGCCCAGCGTATTGGCCAGTTGGTCTGGATGCTGTTTTTAAAAATCTATGATGATAAAGAGCAGGAGTGGGAATTATTTGGCGATTACAGCTCACCCATTCCGGAGCACTTACGCTGGCGTAACTGGGCGGCCAATGCCGAAGGCATTACTGGTGACGAGTTAAAGCAGTTCATCGACAACGAACTGTTCCCTGCGTTACAAAACCTTCAGCCAAAAGGCGATGACCAGCGTGCTTTTGTAATTAAAAGCGTATTTGAAGATGCCTACAACTATATGAAGTCAGGTCAGCTGCTAAGGCAGATGATCAACAAAATTCAGGAAGGGATCGATTTTAATAAAGCGCAGGAACGCCATTTGTTCGGCGATATGTACGAGCAAATACTGCGCGACTTACAAAACGCCGGTAACGCTGGTGAATTTTATACCCCGCGCCCGGTTACCGAATTTATGGTACGAATGGTTGGCCCTAAGCTGGAAGACAAGGTGCTTGATCCAGCCTGTGGCACAGGCGGCTTTTTAACCTGTACTATCGAGCATAAGCGTAAGCATTACGTTAAAACCCCAAGCGACGAGCAAGTGCTGCAAAGCAGTATTTTTGGGGTAGAAAAAAAGCCACTGCCACACTTGCTGGCCACCACCAATATGATTTTGCACGGCATTGAAGTGCCGTTTCAAATTCGCCACGACAACACTCTGGCAAGGCCGCTAATCAGCTGGGGGCCTAAAGAGCGGGTCGACTGCATTATTACTAACCCGCCGTTTGGTGGTATGGAAGAAGACGGCATTGAAACCAACTTCCCGCAGGCGCTGCGCACCCGTGAAACCGCCGATTTATTTATGACATTAATCGTCCACCTGCTAAAAGACGATGGCCGCGCCGCAGTAGTCCTGCCAGACGGCTTTTTATTTGGCGAGGGCATGAAATCGCGCTTAAAAGAAAAGCTGCTGGAAGAGTGCAATCTGCACACCATAGTACGCCTGCCCAATGGCGTGTTTAATCCCTATACCGGCATTAAAACCAACCTGCTGTTTTTTACCAAAGGCACACCCACTAAAGACATTTGGTTTTACGAGCATCAATACCCGGAAGGCGTTAAAAACTACAGCAAAACCCGGCCAATGCGTATTGAAGAGTTCGCAGTAGAAGAAGCCTGGTGGGGCAGTGCAGATGATGGTTTTGCTACGCGGGAGGAAAACCAGTTTGCCTGGAAGGTGTCAGCAGAGGATATTAAAGCGCGTAACTACAATCTGGATTGTAAAAACCCGCATATTGGCGAGCTGATAAGCCACGACCCTGAAGAGCTATTAGCCAGTTATGCCCAACAGCAGCAGGAAATACAGCAGCTGCGCGACCAGCTAAAAAGCATACTGGCCGAAGCCCTGGCACCAACTAGCGGCAGAGGTTAAGCGCATGGCCGTACAAGTAGAAAAGCTAATTACCGAGCATTTAGACCTATGGACACAAGCCCAAACCGCCAAAAGCACCAGCGGGCGGGGCAGTAATAACAAAATTGAGCTAACCGGCATTAAAAAGCTGCGCGAGCTGATTTTAGAGCTGGCCGTGCGCGGTAAGTTAGTGCCGCAAGATCCGAATGATGAACCAGCCAGTGAGCTGTTAAAGCGGATTGCAGCTGAGAAAGAGGCTCTGGTTAAAGCCGGTAAGCTGAAAAAGCAAAAGCCACTGCCGCCGATTAGCAATGAAGAAAAACCTTTTGAATTGCCTGTTGGTTGGAAGTGGGCGCGAATCGGGGAAATTGGTAATGTTTTTAATGGAAACAGTATTAATGCTAGTCAGAAAGAGTCTGAATACACTGGTTTGAGTAATGGATACCCATATGTTGCGACAAAAGATGTGGGATATGGTTTTACGGAATTGGATTACGATAATGGAGTTTTAATTCCAAAAAACATAGAAAAATTTAAAGTTGCACACAAAGGGGCTGTATTAATATGTGCAGAGGGTGGTAGTGCAGGTAAAAAGTGTGGAATAACCAATAGGGATATTTGCTTTGGTAACAAACTATATGCAAACGAATTATTTTGTGGAATTTCACCTAAATTTGTACTGAGTTGGTATCTAACTCCAACGTTGTTTTCGATTCTAAGTGAATCAATGACCGGGATTATCGGCGGTATTTCTACTGCAAAATTTTGTGAACTTGTTATACCTCTTCCGCCAATTTCATACCAAAATAGGCTGATAGAAAGAATAGACAATTTAATAGAGCTTTGCGATCAACTAGAGCAACAAAGCTACCAGCAGCTTGACGCTCATAACCAACTGGTTGATGCTTTGCTCGCCACCTTAACCCAAAGCCTGAATGCTGACGAACTGGCCAGTAACTGGCAGCGCCTTGCTGCACATTTTGATACGCTATTTACCACCGAATACAGCATTAACGCGCTAAAACAAAGCATCCTGCAACTGGCTGTAATGGGCAAGCTATGCAAACAAGACCCCAATGACGAACCTGCCAGCGAACTGCTAAAACGCATCGCCTATGAGAAAGACGCCCTGGTAAAAGCCGGTAAAATCAAAAAACAAAAGGCGCTACCGCATATAACTGACGATGAAAAGCCGTTTGAATTACCGGATGGGTGGGAGTGGGTAAGGTGCTCAGATATCTGTTTTAAAATAACTGACGGCGAACATGCCACACCTAGAAGATCAGAGATAGGACATTATCTTTTATCTGCAAGAAATGTAACTAATCAGGGAATTGTTCTCCATGACGTAGATTTTGTACCCGCAGATGAATTTGAACGAATTAGACGCAGGTGTGATCCAAATATCGGTGATATATTAATTTCTTGCTCAGGGAGTATTGGTCGTGTTGCATTAGTGGATAAAAGTGACACATATTCGATGGTTAGAAGTGCGGCAATGATTAGACCAGCAACAACCTTAAATATCGATTATCTTGCAATGATGCTTCGTAGCCCCTTCTTGCAAATCCAAATGACTAACAAGTCTAAACAGTCGGCTCAAGCAAATCTATTCTTGGGAGCCATCTCCCAATTAGTTGCAATAATTCCTCCCGTAAATGAACAGGCACGCATAATAAGCCGTGTTAATGAAATTTTCAAAATATCTGGGTTACTGTGTTGTCAACTTGCTTCGACAAAAAATACCCAAGCTGTTTTAGCTGAAGTACTCGTAGAACAGGCGGTGCCATGAGCATTTTAGATGAACGCTACAACCGCCTGCTTCCGTCAATTGACTTACTATCAGACGAAGCTGTTTTAGCCCAGGCTTGGAAAAAATCCGATACATATATTCGGTATCGCAATTCTTACGCCGATATTTTAGAGCTCGAAGAAACGGCAATTTGTCTACCCAATAAGCTAACCGAATGGTCTGAACAAATCAGAACAGCTAATCATGCAGATAAATGCCTAGCTAAGTATGTACCGTGCCCCAAAAATGCTGAATGGCAGTTTAATGATAAATCGTCTTTAAAAACTGCGTGGAAGGTGAGTAAAAAGGGTCAGGATCTGAGACCTCTTGCACATCTTTCAGTGAGAGATCAGGTTATGGCGACCTGCGTCATGTTGTGTTTAGCTGATACGATTGAGAGCTTGCAGGGAAACCCAGATCATACAAGTTACTTGAGTAAGAAGAATGCCCGTAAACAAGTTGTTAGTTACGGAAACCGGCTGTTTTGTGATTGGTCATCCAATAAAGCATCAGATCAGCAGCAAGCAAGATTTCGTTGGGGAAATGCTGGTGCTTACTCGCAATACTATACCGATTATCAATTATTTTTAGAAAGGCCTGTTGAAGTTTGCATAGACGCTGATCAAGATGCTGATTTGCTTTATATTATTAGCCTTGATTTTGAGAAGTTCTTTGACTCCATCAGCCAAGCCGACCTTGCAGCACGTTTGAAGAAAGCATATGAACAGTATTGTGCAGCTTTCCAAGAACCAGAACTGAAAGATGAGACATTTTGGGATTCGATAACGCAAATATTATCGTGGCAGTGGGATCCTGAGTCATTGAACTTACCTGAAGAGCAACCATTAGGTATTCCTCAGGGGCTTGTCAGTGGTGGTTTTTTTGCAAATGCGTACATGCTGGAGTTCGATACAAAATTAAAAGGCTCAATTGGAACATCGCACTTTATTAATCCCGGAGAGTTTGCAAGCTTTCAGTTACTGGATTATTGCCGCTATGTCGATGATATTCGGCTTGTTGTAAAAGTTGATAATCGGTTTGATGGTTGTATTAAGTCTCTTGCAGATGCGGTAACAAGTTGGTTTGAAAACATTATCTTTATGGTTTTCGCTAATGATGACTCTGAGCCTAGAATTAAAGCGGAAAAAACCCAGATTACTGCATACCGTAATTTTACTTTAAACGGTGCGACTTCTGCTTTAATGAAAAATGTTCAGAATCGAATAAGCAATGCACCTGATCAAGAGGTTTTAGAGCAGACAGCTGCCGCTCTTGACCATTTGCTCGTTATTTCAGAATCAAAAACGGCTGAAAATAAAGATACAAATCCTCTTAAATTGGCACATATTGTGATTCCGCAAGCGGATGTGCGAGATGACACCATCAAGCGGTTTTTAGCATACAGGTATCGAAAAGTACTACGTCAAAGAAGGTTGATGGCGGATTCAATTACACCTATCACAAACCCTTCAAATGGCAAACTTTTCACTGAACTTGATCTCGTTGATCATGAAATTGAAACGGTAGCAAGAAAGTTAATTTCAGTTTGGTCTCGTAACCCTTCATTAGTTACCGTGTTGAGATGTGCTCTAGATTTATATCCAAGCACTGAGCTTGTCTATCCAGTTATTGAAGCTCTAGAAAGCAAGTTGGATGCAAAAAATAGCAGCGAAAAGTTAACGGCCTATTATATTGCTTCTGAGCTGTTTAAAGCTGCAACAGTTGAGACGGGTTTAAGTGATACCGTTGAATATCCACAAAAGTCCAATATTACTGCATACAGAATGGAGCTTAAAAAATTTGCTTTACGTCTGTTGGATAGATCTTCGAAGTTACCTTGGTATTTAAATTCGCAAATTCTACTGTTTTTAGCAGTTATGAAAA
This sequence comes from Arsukibacterium ikkense, assembly GCF_000987775.1. GTDB lineage: Bacteria > Pseudomonadota > Gammaproteobacteria > Enterobacterales > Alteromonadaceae > Alishewanella > Alishewanella ikkense. The sequence continues at coordinate 53,085 of NZ_LAHO01000007.1, read as the reverse complement.
TTCCTGTAGACATTTCGAATACACAAGGTCTCGAAAAATATGTAGGTCTGCATAAGGCAATGAATTTTAGGGATAAACTATCAGCTGGGAGTGCTATTGCAACGCTTGTTCTTAGTTTAATTGCGACGCGACAATCTCAAAATTGGAATCAGTTCCACTTGTGGTTTGGTGATGGCCTCACCAAATTAAAAAGCAATAAATTGAAAGACCAACTCATCCAGATATTTTTGTCTGCTCAACCGGATCAAATTCCCTTTTTAATTAAGACCTGGCAAACGAGTAAACCGAAACTCGCACACAATTGGCTAAGTAAAATTTCTCTTTATCATCATGAAGTTGAAAAAGATTTTTTAGCACTTCCTCTTAAAAAATGGCCCTCATCGCCTTTAGCACTTATCGATGTTGTGATGCACACCGAGAACCCGTTTACGCATGAAAACGCGCTCACTAAATTGGCAAAAGCACTTCTGTCTAATGAATCCTTTCTTGAAGAAGATGGCGTTGAGTTAGCAGATTTTAGAATTTTTATGAAGGATTGGAATGATATACAAAATCCTAGGGTTGAAAGCATCACGCTGGAGTTTGACTCAAGTTGGCGAAATGGGACAAATAAAAATTTAAATATTGCTCCATCGTGGGTGATGCAGGATAAGCAATTTGCATATCGATTGGGGCGATTATTAAGAGCTGCGGTTGTTGGTGAAATGGATTTTACCTCACGTAGTTTTATTGTAAGAGAACACCAAGTGGGTCGTTTTGTTGGCTTAAACACTAATTGGTTTAAACGAAGAATGGGACTAATGCCTGTAAACTCTGGATTAGGTAAAGAAAGTGTTCCTATATCGCCATGGTTGACACAAACAATTATGTCTTTATTACAATGGCCTGGTTTGTATTTAAGTGATGACTAGAAGCTAGGGAAAAGGATTTAGCATTATGAATATAAAACATTCAGATATGACTAACAGAAAAACACTTAAAAAGTTCTTTTCATCTAGGCAAAATGAACAGGCGAAAAGGTTTGGGTATCAGTCAGATACTCCTGGGTATGTAATTCCTGTCAATATGTCGGCTGATGGATTACTCAGTAATTTTAGGGTTGCAGTTGTTCAGACGCTAATGCCTTATGTAAAGGACTTCTCGGAAACGCATCCTACAGAGTGGTCTCCAGAATATCGGGCAAAGCACAGGGCTCATTTAGCCGCTACATGTAGACTTATATCGCAGAAACTCAGGGCAGGGCAAGTAGCAAATCGGACATCAAATGAAAATAGGAACAATAAGATTGATTTGATTGTTTTCCCTGAATTATCCGTGCACCCAGAGGATGTTGATATTTTAGAGAGACTCTCCGACACTACTAATGCCACAATTTTTGCAGGGTTAACTTTTGTAAAGCATCCTCATTCTGGTGAGGTAATTAATAAAGCCGTTTGGATAATTAGACAACGTATAGGTAGAACACGACGACTACAACGTATATACCAGGGAAAGAAATTCCCGATGCTCTTAGAAGAAAAGCTTGGAGTTGTTGGTCACCGGCCTTATCAACTGATTATTGAGTTTACTGACAAGGCAAGAAAGAAGGCTTGTCTAACAGGCTCAATCTGCTTTGATGCTACAGATTTAAGGCTTGTCGCGGATTTTAGAGAGATTACAGACGGTTACGTTATAGCTGCTTTAAACAAAGATATAAGCACTTTTGATAACATGGCAGCAGCGTTGCAGTTTCACATGTATCAGCATGTGATTATTGCTAATACTGGTGAATATGGTGGTTCAACTGCTCAGGCTCCATATCATGAACCATTCCATCGAAATATTGCGCATGTTCATGGAAATCATCAGGCGGCGGTAAGTCTATTTGAACTGGATTTACTCGCATTTAAAACCGGTAAAAAAGCTAAGTTGTTAAGAGATATTAAATCACCACCAGCAGGGTATAGAGGTCGATAAGGGATTTACTATGCAGCAACAAGGAAAGTTGATTTGGCATATAGCCTGTGATGAGTCAGGGACAGGTGGGCAAAGATATTATGGATTTGGAAGTTTGTGGATGCGATGGCAGCGTCGAGGAGATTTTGCTGAGGACATCAGACGACTGCGCGAACGACATAACTACCACTATGAAATCAAATGGCAAAAGGCCCATGACAAAATTTATCATGAGTTTTATCTTGATCTAATTAAATATTTTTTTGAGACATCATGGTTAGCTTTTCACTGCATTCTCATTCGAAAAGAGACTGTTAGAAAAGAACTGCATGGCGGTGATTATGATTTAGCCCGTAGAAAACATTTCACCAAATTTATTTCGAGAAAGGTACATAGCTGTATTAAGTCTCACCCGAACAGAGAGTGTGAGTTTCGAGTTACGGTTGATCCAATTGCATCACGGTACAAAAAGGCTGATGAGGCTGTACACGTGATAGCTAATAATCAGCTTGCTAGAGAAATTCAGGATTCAGCACCAATTCAAAACGTTCTGACCAGAGATTCTAAAGAGTCTCAACAGATTCAGCTTTGTGACTTGTTATTGGGTGCTGTTATGGAAGCGTGGCAGAATAACAGCTCAAATGAACGTAAAAAAAAGATAGTCAATTACGTTGCTGAACATTTGGGTTGGACTGATTTGCAAGCCGATACATACCCTTTCGAGAGAAAATTCAATATTTGGTACTTCTACGACAAATCATTGGGGCCACGTGAAGCAGAAGTACGCCCAATTAAACTTAAGTACCCTTTACCAACAACGAAGTAATCTGTTGAAGAGTTAGAGTGTCCACAGGGAGTTAGAATTGAAGGACTTACATTCAGAGAAAAAAATTGCCGTACTGATTGATGCTGAGAATGCGCAGTACTCTGTGTTAGCGGCTGTGCTATCTGAGCTCGCCAAGCATGGTCATATCATAGTTAAAAAGGCTTACGGCGACTGGAGTAGCGCGCATCTAAAGAACTGGAAAGAAACTCTCAACGAATTAGCGATAAATCCAGTTCAGCAGTTTTCTTACACCCAGGGCAAAAACTCTTCTGATGCGGCAATGATTATTGATGCGATGGATTTGCTGTACTCAAATAAGTTTGACGCATTTGCGTTGGTATCCAGTGACAGCGATTTCACGAAGCTTGCTTCCCGGCTTAAAGAGTCACAAATATACGTTTTTGGCGTAGGGGAGAATAAAACACCGTTGGCATTTCGTAACGCTTGTGATGATTTTATTCATACCGAAGTGCTTAGAGCGCCTGAGGTGGATGAAGTAACTTCAACGACACCCGCCAAGCCACAAAGTAAGGCCGGTGACGGTAAACGATCAAAACGTGATCTTTGCTGTGATACGCGATTAATCAACATTCTGAGAAATTCAGTTCGTGATATCGCTGACGAAGATGGTTGGGCTCATATGGGCGCTTGCGGTGCCTTGATTAAACGGCAGTATCCAGACTTTGACTCACGCACGTATGGCTTTCCTAGCTTTACCAAGTTATATGAAGCTACCGAGTTATTTGAAATTGAAAAGCGTAAATCAGGTAGCACTAGGTTATCTGATGTATATGTAAAAGATAAACGGGCTTAGGTGTAAGTTTGGATTGTGGGTAACGAAAAGTGTTACCCAGTTCAAGTGAATAGTGTTTGCTGATAATATTTTAAAACTAAATATTATTCAGAACGTTCTACACATTTAAATAACAGGCTAGCTTCTGGCCAGCCACCTAAAGGACGCGACTGCTTAGATTCCATGTTTACTGTTTCTACGATTTTGCCTAGCTTTGCGCAAAACACAGATGCCTCTTGATATGCATTTTTCTGCAACGTGTTCGAATTAGTAAACCCGGTATCACCTGTATACATAATTCTGTAAGAGTCTTTGCCATCCGGAATCACACCTGAACTTGACGTGCAAGCGGATAAAAATAAGCAGATCAGCACTGCTAAAGTGAGCTTATGTTGATTCATGTACTTCCCATATATAACTTTTTTGAAAAAACGTATTTTCGGTGTGTGCACAGATTTAACCGTGGTGTTGTTCATCACATTACGCTGCATAAGGGAAATTTACAACAATTTATAGGTACAGGATCTTGCAGGTAATTCAGCTAATTTTGGCATTTCTATGTGAAAGAACATAAATAACTCGAACTTACCCTGTTACCCAGATGGGTAACTAAAAAATTACCCATGGTTGCATCAGAAAATCCCCTCTGATATTCTCAGCTTGCTTTCGAACCATAAAGCAAAAAGTGTTATGGGTAGCAAAACGGGTATATAGGCGTTTTTTAAGAAAACGACATTTAGATTCAGTGAGTTACGATTCGATCGGGAGACCTCTCTCTCCGCCATATTAAAACAAAAACCCCGAGCCAAAAGCTCGGGGTTTTTGTTTTAACGCGGTGAGCGAGGTCTTGACGAGAACCCTACGGTTCGACAAATTCGCCGGGAGCGAATTTGGACGCACTTCAGTGCGGCCCGCAGGGCCAGCGCCATGGATGGTGCTGGCACAAATTCGCCGGGAGCGAGTTGGAACGCACTTTAGTGCGGCCCCGAAGGGGTGGAGGGCAGGAAGCCCGGAATAATCCCTCGGTCTCGCCAAAAGCGTGGGCCTTTTTCATTTAAGCGTCGAGACTGAGGAATTGGTTCGAACCCTACGGTTCGACCAACTTACTTATCCTTTTTCCCGCTATTATCAACCACAATCTTAACCCGCTCATGTGGCTGGTATTCTTCCGGTTCATCAGGAAAGGCTTCAGCATCGGTATTGGTCATACTCTCCAGGCTACCGGACAATATACCGAATTCATCTTCTAGCTCGGGTAGATTTTCCAATTCTTTAACCCGTTTAGCTATCCGCTTGTCCAGCCAGCTATCAAACTCAGGAGTACCGGGTTCTGGTCTGTCAGAACGATGTTTCATAGTAGATCCTTCACGCAATAGTCACTTTTACCACCTACATAAGTGAAGCCCATTGCTTCATAATGTGAACGCACTTTGCTATTTATCGGATGCATTATCCTGATTTGGTCTGCACCTATCATGTCAGCATAGGTTTCAGCTACCAAAACAGTCAATTTTACCGTTTGTCCGCTTAGAGGCGTTTTCTCCGGAGAAGATTCAATCATATCCAGTCGCAATTTTCCTGCGCCCCAGGTTGGTCGGCCCAATGATGCGCTACAAAGAATACTATGAAACCAGATTGCCAGCTCAAATCGCTTAGGGTAAATAGCCGCATAGCGATTGGCCCACTGCGCCCAGGACCACATAACCCGACGATCGGGATGATCTTCCCAACGTGATAACTGCGACATTGCTCTGCCAGTTATATCATCAAGCTTAACTGACTCCTGGAAATTTAACGGCATTTTGAGTAATGATTTTGAACGGCTTTGCTCCCTTAATTGGGCATAGGTACTATCTGTTAACTGGTGGCTTGGCTGCTTCATATTGCATCCTTGTAATTTAAAGTTAAAAAATAGTAACTTTTGGTGGGTGATTGAGCAAGCAAAATGTATTGTTTGTGCGAAATGGCTTTCCCTGCTTATTGAAATTGGAGGTTGCTGTTTTGCTTAATATTTATTGCCGCTAGTCTGCCGTTTCTAAATGCGTTAAATTACCTGCATATCACTGGCAACCTTGCCGAGCTAATACAACTGCGCGTGCGCGATGCACGACATAAGGACATACCCCATCCATGCTACAAGACATCAAGAAAACCCTGTGGGCTACCGCCGATAAACTGCGTGCTAACGTTGATGCCGCCGAGTACAAACACATAGTGCTGGGGCTGATTTTTGTTAAGTTTATCTCCGATGCTTTTGCCGGCCGCCGAGCTGAATTACTTAAGCGCTTAAAAGACGCCAGCGACGAGCTGTATTTTGCCGATGCCAGCGAAGACGACTTAGCGGCCGAGCTGGAAGACCGTGACTACTTTAAAATGGTTAACGTGTTCTGGGTGCCGGAAGGTGCGCGCTGGGAGGCGCTGCGGGCTAATGCCAAGCAGGCCGACATTGGCAAGCGTATAGACGATGCCTTAGCGGCGATAGAGCTGGAAAACCCTACCTTAAAAGGCATTTTAGATAAACGCTATGCACGGGCACCGCTACCCGATGGCAAGCTGGGTGAGCTGGTGGATGTTATTTCTACCATTGGTTTTGGTGAAGACCAAAGCAAAGCACGCGATATTTTAGGCCAGGTGTACGAGTACTTTTTAGGCCAGTTTGCCAGTGCCGAGGGCAAGAAAGGCGGCCAGTTCTATACGCCGCAGTCTATCGTTAACACCTTAGTGGCCGTGCTGGATCCGCATCAGGGCAAGGTATATGACCCCTGCTGTGGCAGTGGCGGTATGTTTGTGCAATCGGAAAAGTTTATTGAAGCGCACGGCGGCAAGCTGGGTGACGTGTCGATTTACGGCCAGGAATCTAACCCGACTACCTGGCGCCTGGCAGCAATGAACCTGGCCATTCGCGGTATCGATTTTAACTTAGGCCGCGAGCCGGGCGACACCTTTACCAAAAACCAGCACAGCGATTTGCGTGCCGATTATATTTTGGCCAACCCGCCGTTTAATATCAGCGATTGGTGGCACGGCAGCTTGGAAGGCGACTCGCGCTGGGTATATGGTGCACCGCCACAAGGCAATGCCAACTATGCCTGGCTGCAACATATGTTGTACCACCTAAAACCAACCGGCCGCGCCGGCATTGTATTAGCCAATGGCTCGATGAGTTCCAGCCAGAACAGCGAGGGCGATATACGCCGCGCCATGGTCGATGCCGATGTAGTCGAGGTAATGGTGGCGCTACCGGGCCAGCTGTTTTTTAACACCCAAATACCGGCCTGTTTGTGGTTTTTAACCAAGCAAAAGCAGCAGCGCCAAGGCGAAGTACTGTTTATCGACGCACGTAAACTAGGCAAGATGATCAGCCGCGTGCAAAGTGAGCTGGATCAAGCCGCCATCGATCGCATTGCCAATACCGCTAAAGCTTGGCGAGGTGAGGATATGACAGGAGTTGAAGGCTTCGCTCTTGAAAATGGAGAGTGGGGCTATACTGACATCCCCGGCTTTTGCCGCAGCGTGCCACTTTCTGAAATTGCCGAGCATGGCCATGTGCTTACGCCAGGCCGTTATGTTGGCGCGGAAGCAGTGGAAGATTGCGATGAAGCCTTTGCTGATAAGATGACTATGCTCACCGAGAAGCTTGGTGAGCAAATGGCCAAAGGGGCAGAGTTAGACCAGTTAATCCGCCAGAAGTTAGGAGGGCTGGGCTATGAGCTCTGAGTGGAAAACTTCGAGTCTGCTTGAACATTACGATGTTAGATCTGGTTTATCTAAACCAGCGAAAGATTTTGGTAGCGGTCATCCATTTTTGAGTTTTAAAGATGTTTTTTACAATTTTTTTGTTCCCCAAGAACTCGGTGATTTAGTTAATTCAACCGATAAAGAGCGTGAGGCGTGCTCAGTAATGCGTGGAGATGTGTTCTTAACAAGAACCAGTGAAACGATGCACGAGTTAGGTATGAGCAGTGTTGCGTTGCAAGATTACCCCAATGCGACTTTTAACGGATTTTGTAAACGTCTAAGGCCAAAGGCGGAAAGTGGCTTGGTGCCTGAATTCGTGGGATATTATTTGCGAAGCCCTCAGTTCAGGCAGGTGATGCTGTCGTTTTCAACAATGTCCACAAGAGCAAGTTTGAACAACGAGATGATCGGTAGATTAACTATCACTTATCCACCGATGGACGAGCAACGCAGAATTAGCAGTGTTCTAAAGTCATTGGACGACCGCATAGCCCTACTACGCGAAACCAACACCACCTTAGAAGCCATCGCCCAGGCGCTGTTTAAATCCTGGTTTGTCGATTTTGACCCGGTGCATGCCAATGCTGGTAACCAAGCCCCCAGCCTGCCAGCCGAGATCCAAGCACTATTCCCCTCCCGCCTGGTGGAATCGCCGCAGGGGTTAATACCGGAGGGGTGGGAGGTTTGCACTATTGCAGATGTGACTGAAACTTTAGGTGGCGCGACGCCTAACACGAAAAATGACGAGTTTTGGAATCCACCAGAGGTATCTTGGACATCACCAAAAGATTTGTCTGGGTTAAACTCACCGGTCTTCCTGGAAACCGAGCGTAAGATTTCCAAACTAGGGTTATCGAAAATCAGTTCTGGCCTTCTTCCGATTGGCACTTTATTGATGTCATCAAGAGCGCCTATTGGTTATTTAGCGATGGCACAGGTTCCTCTTGCGATTAACCAAGGTTATATCGCTATGCCTCCTGGGGGGAAATTACCGCCTCTATTTATGCTTTACTGGTGTCGTCATAATATGGAAATTATTGAAAACAGGGCGAATGGTTCAACCTTTATGGAGATCAGTAAAAAGGCATTTAGGCCGATTGAGATTATTTTACCGCCTAGCACTGTTGTAGATGCTTTCATGGCAACTGCTGAAACACTTTTTGACCGACTGGTTGAAAATGAAAAGCAAATTAGGTCACTGTCTGATCTGCGCGACACTTTACTTCCCCGCCTAATTTCTGGTCAGTTGCGCTTGCCAGAGGCGGAAGCGGCTTTGGCGGAGGTTCTATAACTTGGTTAAGCTTCACTCACGTGCAAACGAGGCGCTTAAAAGAGTCAACGATACCGGTTATAAAACCCATATCAATAAATTATGGAGTGAAAAAGAGTATGCATTTGCGCTGCTGGTTCTTTGGTGCCAAATAGAAACGCGCCTGAAGTTAATTCGATACTTTGATAAAGTTAAAGATGGTTGGCCTGACAAACTCACCTTTATCCGAAAAGACTGGGCACCATTAAAAAGACTCGTCAACGAACGCGAAAACTATTACTTAAGTACCTTTGTTGGTCAACGGTCTATGTGGAAATTGCGTGATTTAATTGCGCATGCTGCAATTTCAATCGATCTGCATGAAGCAACTTTATTGCGTAAGTCTGGAGAATGGGTCTTGAGCCAGTTGGACAGTATTAAGCCAGAACGAGCTGCTTTGTTGGAAAAGAAACGGCGTAGTGACGCACAGATTAATCGAAGTAAAACTAAAACTGCTATTTGATATAGAGGCAGAAGAAGCTGCTAAAGACTTGATTTTACAGCTACAACAAGGTATCAAACATAGGTTACAGCAAGTAAGCTGATTTAGGGACGACGGATGACAGAAGACCAGTTAGAACAGGAAGTACTGGGTTGGTTAGCTGAAATAGGCTACACGCCAGTTAATGGCTATGACATTGCCCCTGATGGCCCTGCGGCCGAGCGTGCCGATTACCTGCAGCCTTTGCTGCTTGAACGCTTAAAAGCCGCTATTGCCCGTATAAACCCCAGCATCCCCCTGGTTGCGCAGAACGATGCGCTGGCGCAGCTAAAAGAGCTGGGCATACCGGCGCTGTTATCCGCCAACCGGCGTTTTCATAACCTGCTGCTGGGCGGTGTGCCGGTGCAGTACCAAAAAGACGGCGAAACCCGCGGCGATTTTGTAAAGCTGATTGATTGGGAAAACAGCCCCGGCAGCAATGAGTTTTTGGCGGTTAACCAATACACCTTAAAAGGCCCCAAGCACAGCCGCCGGCCCGACATTATTTTGTTTATTAACGGCTTGCCGCTGGTGCTGATAGAGCTGAAAAACCCGGCTGATGTTAACGCCGACATCTGGAAAGCCTTTGATCAAATTCAAACTTACAAAGAGCAAATACCCGATGTATTTCAGTACAACGAAATACTGCTGATAAGCGATGGCTCTGAGGCACGCATGGGTTCGCTTTCGGCCAATGCCGAGCGCTTTATGCAGTGGCGTACCATTGATGGCGTAAACCTGGACCCGCTGGGCCAGTTTAACGAGCTGGAAACCATGCTACGCGGTGTGTTTACGCCAGAGTACTTGCTGGATTACCTGCGCTTTTTTGTGCTGTTTGAAGATGACGGCACCTTAGTTAAAAAGATTGCCGGTTACCATCAGTTCCATGCGGTGCGTGCCGCTATAACGCAAGTTGTCACCGCCTCGCGTCAGGATGTGCAGCTGAGTAAAAAAGGTAAGGGCGGGGTGGTGTGGCACACTCAGGGCAGTGGTAAAAGCATTACTATGACTTGCTTTGCCGCGCGGGTAATGCGCGAAGCGGCGATGGAAAACCCCACCATAGTGGTGATCACCGATCGCAACGATTTAGACGGCCAGCTATTTGGTGTGTTCTCGCTGGCGCAAGATTTACTGCGCGAGCAACCGGTGCAGGTTGATACCCGGCAAGACTTACGCGAAAAACTCAGTAACCGGCCTTCGGGCGGTATTGTGTTTGCCACTATTCAAAAGTTTGCCCCGGGGGCTGATGAAGATAAATTCCCGGTGCTGTCTACCCGGCATAACATCGTCGTGATTGCCGATGAAGCGCATCGCACCCAGTATGGCTTTGAAGCCAAGCTAAAAGAGCGAACCCTGCCCAGTATTGCCGCCGAACCAGGAGCGGCCTATCAGGTAAAACAGAATGTATTTCAGGTGGGCTATGCCCAGCATTTACGGGATGCGCTGCCAAATGCCACCTTTGTGGCTTTTACCGGCACGCCGGTATCAGGTGAAGACCGCGACACCCGTGCGGTATTTGGTGATTACATTCACATTTACGACATGCAGCAGGCGAAAGAAGATGGCGCGACTGTGGCCATTTATTATGAGTCACGCCTGGCCAAGCTCAGCCTGAGGCAAGATCAGCTACCGCAAATTGATGATGAAGTGGACGAGCTGTCGGAAGACGAAGAAGAAGGCCAGCAAGATAAGCTGAAAAGCAAATGGGCGGCACTGGAGCGCATTGTTGGCGCCGAGCCGCGCATTAAGCAGGTAGCGCAGGATTTAGTGCAGCACTTTGACGAGCGCAATACGGCACAGCAAGGCAAAGCCATGGTAGTGGCCATGAGCCGTGAGATCTGTGTGCACTTGTATAACGAGATTATTGCGCTGCGCCCCGAGTGGCATAACGACGACCCTGAGCTTGGCGGTATTAAAGTGATTATGACAGGCTCTGCCAGCGATAAAGCCTTGCTGCGGCCACATATTTACCCCAAGCAAGTGAAGAAACGTTTAGAGAAGCGCTTTAAAGACCCGAAAGATCCGCTACAGCTGGTGATCGTGCGCGATATGTGGCTCACCGGTTTTGACGCGCCCTGCGTGCATACGCTGTATGTCGATAAGCCGATGAAAGGCCATAACCTGATGCAGGCCATCGCCCGGGTTAACCGGGTATTTAAAGACAAGCAGGGCGGCCTGGTGGTCGATTACATTGGTATCGCCAACGAGCTTAAGGCTGCCCTTAAAGAATACACCGCCAGCAATGGCCGCGGTAAACCTACCGTTGATGCCGCTGAAGCCTGGGCGGTACTGGAAGAAAAGCTCGATGTACTGCGCGCCATGTTGCATGGCTTTGATTACAGCGACTTTGCCATCAGCAGCCATAAGCTAATTGCTGGCGCCGCTAACCATGTGTTAGGTATTAAAGACGGCAAAAAACGCTTTGCCGATACCGCACTTGCTATGAGTAAAGCCTTTAGCCTGTGCTGTACGCTGGATGAAGCCAAAGCCGTGCGCGAAGAAGTTGCGTTCCTGCAAGCGGTGAAAGTACTGCTGACCAAGCGTGACATCAGTGCGAAAAAGCGCAGTGACGAAGAAAAAGAGCAGGCCATCCGGCAGATCATCGGCAATGCCATAGTGTCGGATCAGGTGGTCGATATTTTTGATGCGGTGGGCTTAGATAAACCTAATATCGGCTTGCTGGACGATGCGTTTTTAGAAGAAGTACGCAACCTGCCAGAGAAAAACCTGGCGGTAGAGCTATTAGAACGTTTGCTGGAAGGCGAAATAAAAAGCCGCTTTGCCAGCAATGTGATCCAGCAAAAAAAATTCTCTGAGCTATTAAGTAACGTAGTCAGCCGCTACCAGAACCGCAGCATTGAAGCGGCCCAGGTGATGGAAGAACTGGTGGAAATGGCCAAGAAATTCCGCGAAGCCGCCAATCGTGGTGATGACTTAGGCCTTAGCGAAGACGAGATAAAATTCTATGACGCGCTGGCCAATAACGAAGCGGCAGTGCTGCAGCTGGGTGATGAAACCCTAAAGAAAATAGCCCACGAGCTCACCGATAACCTGCGCAAGAATATCAGTATCGACTGGAGCAAGCGCGAAAGCGTGCGCGCCAGCCTGCGCCTGATGGTAAAGCGCATACTACGCAAATACAAATACCCGCCAGATATGGCCGACGACGCCGTGCAGCTGGTGCTGCAGCAAGCAGAGGCATTGGGGGAAGAGTGGGTATGAGTTACTCCGCTGAAGAACAGGCAATAGTCAAAACTGCTCTCGAATTTGCCAAAAGAAATAAGGAGCGTATTGCTAAGCAGTTAACCAATGTTGCGCTATATCCTCCGGTAGATAGGCCAACTGCTGTCTTTATGGCAGGTGCCCCCGGAGCTGGTAAAACAGAAGTATCAAAGGATCTGGTTAGTCAGTTTATGCATACACTTAGAATAGATGCTGATGATTATCGTGCCTTTTTCCCTGGGTATGATGGTAGCAACTCTCACTTGTTTCAGGGACCAGTTTCGCTAATTGTTGAACGTGTACTTGATAAGGTATTCAATCGAAAACAAAATTTTGTGTTGGATGGTACCTTCGCAAGCTTAAGGGTTGCACAAAAGAATATCGGTAGAGCACTTAAGCATGGTCATTCTGTAGAGTTGCTGTATGTATTTCAAAGTCCTGTTATCTCATGGGCTTTTGTTGGTGCACGAGAGGAGCAGGAAGGCCGGCGTATTTTAATAGATATTTTTATCGAACAGTTTCTAACCTCAAAAGACGTTGCGAATCAAATTAAAGCTGAGTTTGGTGATGCCGTTAATTTAAGGTTGTTAGTTAAAGATCTTGACATCGATAGAACTGAGTATATTAATGTATACAAGCGCATTGATGATCACATCCAATGGGAATATAATGCCGCCCAATTAAAAGCCGACTTGATTCGAGCTTGTTAAATCAGATTGAGGAGAGGTCTATGACTGCTACTAAGACAAACTCGGGAGCCAGCTACGGGTCTATCTCTGATTTTTTCCGTAATGCGAGCGAGAGCCAGAAAAAAGAAGTGTTTTTGTCTACTTTGGCTCGTGCAAATAAAGCACAGCGTGAAGTTATGGAAAAGTCATCCAAATACTCGGTTAAACGCTAAGCCTTAGGGGTATATTTGGGGGTGTGCTCACTTACCCTTTTTATAAAATGCTTTAATAATTAATGAATTAGTTTAATTATTCGAGCGACTCTCTCCGCCAATTAAATGAAAAAGGCCCACGCCAAAGCGTGGGCCTTTTTCATTTAACGCGGCAGAGATCGAGGATTTGACGAAAAACCCAAAACCTCACTCACTCCAATACCAACTGGTGACGTTATAGCGATACTGAGTGGTACTTTCTGTTGTCAGCGCTTTTACCCAGTGCTCTGCGCCTGGCGAGGCGGGGTTAAACAACACACAGCGGTTGTATTGCGGGGTAATCGTAATGGGCTTATCATTTTTACCCATAAAAACTAATTCACCGCCATTATTTTGCTGCCAGTCTTGATTGAGATACAGCAACATACATACTTCCCGGCCGGGTGAGTCATCGGCATGTTGATTAACAAAGTCACTGGCGCTTAAGCGAAAGTAATTGGTATTGATCTCCGGCTTTGCCACATTGATATCGGTTAAACCCACCTTAAAGAGGCGTGATAATAGCGCCAGAAATTCAGCGCCGCGTAAATACTGCAAAAACTGCAGGGCGATATTGGCGGCGGTATCGGGCGCACCGGGCGCCGGACGCTGCCAGAGATCCCGCTGCACAAAACGTTGCTTATCTGGCGTTTTTTGCCAGCTGGCATTGTCGACATATAACTTAGAGTAGCTGTGTTGCTGGGTTTGCCAGTGCTGGTCCTGCTGTAAAGCACTGAGCACCTGCTCAAGCAGACCCTGATTAAATAAATTGTCAATCACCACATGCTGCGGACAGCTGCGCCTTAACGTTTTACGATAGGCATGTATTGCCGCATCGGTTAGGTGCTGTTGATTTAACCACATGACAACGGCTCGCTTGTGAGAAGTGGTAAGGTTTTAAAATCATGATTATACAGTATTTGAGTGCTAGTAATGTACATGGTGTTGTGGCGCTGAAAAGCCCACCTCAGCTTGCTCTGCCATTTATATCAATAATTTTCTTACAATTCAGCTACTGCTCAGCTTGCCGGCCCTATGCTTGAGTCATATTCGCGGTTCAGGAAGTGTCAGCAAGACTTTTCTCACACCGCATTGGGTTTAACATGCAGGAGTCTGCTATGAGTGTTTCTAAACAACATGAAGTACCACACCAACAGTTTATCTTTCAACAGCAGCAAACCGTTGATTTAACCCAGCAAGAGCGCACGGCGTTAAGTTTAGTGTGGAACGACGATATCACGGATGAGCAAAAGCCTGCTCGGCCAGAGATGGACACCGCACACTGTGCTGTGTTGGGTTATAACTGAATTAACCAGATCTGCTACTTGCCTGGAGTTGGTTGGCTGATTAGAATCAGCGCCTTACTCTCTTGACGTTTTTGAGACCAGGCATGAATAAAAATTTTATTACCAATGGCTTAGCCGCTGTAATAGTGGCAACAGGCTGGTTCTGGCAGCAACCGCTGTTGTTAAGTGTTGGCTTATTTGCGCTGTCCGGTGCCTTAACCAACTGGCTGGCCGTGCATATGTTGTTTGAACGAGTGCCCTTGCTTTACGGCTCGGGCGTGATACCTGCGCGCTTTAATGAGTTTAAAGCCGGTATATATCAACTGGTGATGACGCAATTCTTCAGTAGCGATAATATCGACCGCTTTTTAACCGATAAACAGCAAAGCCAACCTGGCCAACAAGCAGGTCCGGCCTTTGATTTTGAACCGGTGATTGCTAACAGCGATTTATCACCGGCTTTTGATTCCCTGTTAAAAGTGGTAGAGCAATCTTCTTTTGGCGGCATGCTCAGTATGTTTGGTGGCAATGCCGCCTTACTGCCATTAAAAGAGCCTTTTATTGCCCGCTTAAAAGACGCCTTAACTGAAATATCCCGCAGTGACGACTTTAACCAGCTGGTGCTGGCGCAACTGGATCAGCCCGAGCAGTTGGAAAATATTCGCAGCCAGGTAGACACCATAGTGCAGCAGCGGCTGGCAGAATTAACCCCTGAACTGGTAAAAGACATTATTCAGCAGATGATCCGCCAGCATTTAGGCTGGTTGGTGGTATGGGGTGGTGTTTTTGGCGGTTTAATCGGTTTGCTGGCTGCGTTTATCCAGTAATCTGATACTTAAAAACTGAGCCTTATCTTAAACTTGCCCTGATTGATCTGAAATTGCAGTCTGACCACTATCGAAAAAACAGCCTGGTTGGCTATCTGCGACTACACTTAGCCTGCTAAGAGCTCAGTGCTGTGCTCCTGGCAGTCGGCAGCCGAGTTTTCGTAATGACGGCAACGCTGCCTTAGGTTTAGTTCTCTGTCGACGGAGGGTAATAACCATGGGCTATAAATACTACGAAGGCAACTGGAGTGATCAGCGTGCCATGGCAAAACTGCAATGGGACAGGCTCAGTTATGCTGAGCTGGAGCAAACCAGGGGCAACTTTGAAGAACTGGCAGATCTGATCCAGGAACGTTATGGTGTTGATCAGGAAGAAGCTATGGCGCAAGTTGAAGATTTTTTCAGCCGCTACTAAGTGCCCGATCCACCTGGTTGCAGGCGCCGGCTTATCGGCGCCTTATTTTTACAGCTTGTCATTGGCCTGGAGCGCCACTGCAGGCAGGCACCGTTCTGTGTTAAACTGTGCTCCTCAATTTTCCGCCCGGAGCGTCACCATGTTTAGCCGTAATTTTTTGTGTGTGTTGTTACTGCTGCCGCTGCTGGCGATAGCAAGCAATAATGTTAATCTTGAGACCACCATGAAAAGCATGGGGCTGGCCTTAAAACATGCCAGAGAGGCCGCCAGCACCGAAGTTGCCCTGCCTTATATCAGTGAGTTGCTTGAATTAACCGGGCAAGCCAAAACGGCACTTTTTCAGGACGATAAGGCCCAAACTTACATTGAGGGCCTGGACAAGGTGCTGCTCACCTTACAGCAAGCGCAAACAGCGGCAGAAGCAGGCGATCAGGCTAAACTTAGCCAGGCGCTGGCTGAGGTTGAACAATTGCGCCGCCATTATCATAAGCAGCGTAGGGTCAGTTTCTGGCAAGTATTGTTTGGCTGAACCGTACTGGCCAGAATGTAAAAAGCCATCTGTTTAGATGGCTTTTTAGTCGTTAGGGTTAACTTAACCGGCTAGACCGACGTAAACGTTTTGTACATCATCATCAGCATCTATGGCATCCAGAAAGGCTTCCACCTCTGAGCGTTGCTCGTCGTTTAAACTGACCGGGTTATTGGCCCGATAAACCAGCTTAGCGGTCAGCACCTTATAGCCAAACTCAGGTAGTGCCTTGGCGACTATATCTAAATCGGTCGCTTCGGTTAAAAACACCACTTCGTTATCTTCACCGCTTTCAAAATCCTGCGCGCCAGCTTCAATGGCCGCCAGTTCCATATCAGCATCATTGCTGCTGGCTTCAGCTTCAATCTGGCCTAGGTGCTTAAAGTCCCAGGACACGGCACCCGAGGTAGCCAGCTGGCCTTTGCGGAATAACTGGCGGATACTCTGCGCGCTACGGTTTTTATTATCGGTTAAACACTCAACAATCACCGGTACCTGATGCGGCGCAAAGCCTTCATATACCACGGTTTCATAATTCGCCGGGCCATCCAGCAAGCCTGCACCTTTTTTAATCGCCCGCTCCAGCGTGTCTTTTGGCATTGAGGCTTTTTTGGCCGTATCAATAGCCGAACGCAACTTGGCGTTCATATCCGGATCCGCACCGTTACGGGCAGCGACGGCAATTTCTTTTGCCAGTTTGGTAAATATCCGGCCTTTGGCGTTAGCGGCATCTTGTTTATGTTTGGCTTTCCATTGTGCGCCCATCATCGCGCTCCTGTAATAAAAGGTATAAAAACGAACAGGGCGCTAGTCTAGCCAATTGCAGGCTTTTATAGCAAGCTTATGCGCTAATCTGGCACTGAATTTCCAGTCACGATTAATTATTGCAGTACACCGAACTGAAATGGTGCAAACTACGTTTAACGACAATGTTCTCTGAAGATACTGCGGGTGATCTGAATTATGGCTTCAACTCCAATTAAAGCGGTGGTGTTTGATTTAGACGGCACCCTGGTAGATTCCCGGCTGGACTTTGCCGCTATTTGCCATGATATCGGCTGGCCAGCAGGCACGCCGCTGCTGGAACAACTGGCAACGGTCAGCTGTCTGACTGAGAAGTCGCGGGTCGAGCAAATTATTCGCCGGCATGAGTTAGCCGGCGCTGATGCGGCCAGCTGGATCCCCGGAGCGCTGGCAAGCCTGCAACAGCTGCAGCAGCAAGGTTGGCCACTGGCTATTTTAACCCGCAATATGCGCAGTGCTACCGAGCGGGTGATCAGCCGTTTGCAAATTCCAATAAGCCTGGTTCTCACCCGGGACGATTGTGCCGCCAAGCCTGATCCGGCTGGGCTAATGATGATTGCCAGCGAGTTACAACTTAGCTGTGCTGAAATATTGTATGTTGGCGACTATTTATTTGATTTACAGGTTGCTGCCAATGCGGGTAGTCAGTCTTGTTTATATCTAAATGGCCTTAATCAGCATTTTGTTGCGCAGGCTGATTATCATATCAGTCATTTTGATCAGTTACCGGCGTTAGTGTCGCAACTGGCCTGATTGAATGACAACAGCCATCTGGTGGCCGTTGCAGTTATCTGCTCACTATTTAAACCAATTGGTTGCATTAAGGCCGGTAAAGCCCCTATATTAGCGACATAATTATAAAAAAAATCAGGACAGATAAGTTTGCTGGCACGGTTAAAAAACAATTTTTATCTGGCGATGTTAAGCCTGGTAGGGTTGATAATTACGCTATGCGTGACCCCCTACGGTATCTACCGCCTGCTAAGCGGCAATACGATAGTGGGCGTTGCTGATTTGGCCATGGTATTGGTGAGTATCTGCTGTGTGCTGTTTGCCTGGCGCACTAACAACACTAAGGGCCCTGGCTTGGTGATGGCAGCCGTGTTTTGTATTGGTGCAATTCTGGTATGTATTAACCTTGGCATCGATGGCGTATTCTGGGTTTATCCTTTTATTGTCTTTATCTTCTTGTTGGTGTCACCGTTAAAAGCCCTGTTAATGCTACTTTTATCTTTATTGGTATTAGTGAGTTATGCGCTGCTTAATCCAGGGCAGATTTTTGCCAGTCCCTTTCAGCTGGTTTCATTTACTGTTACCTGCTTTGTTACCAGTTTATTTGCTTATGTCTTTGCTTATCGCACACAGACCCAGCGCGAAGCGTTAAAGGTGCTGGCAACGACCGACAGCCTGACTGGTGCGGCCAATCGGCGTACTTTAGATGAAGCTTTGATAACTGCTATTAACCAGCATAAAAAGCACGGCACCGAATTTGGCCTGATGTTGCTTGACCTCGATTTTTTTAAACAAATAAATGACAACTACGGCCATAAAACCGGTGATAATGTACTGAGCGACTTAGTGCCTATTTTAAAAAAAATGGTACGGCAGCGAGATACGGTGTTCCGCTTTGGCGGTGAAGAGTTTGTGGTGTTGCTGGCTGACATTAAACAGGCCGACTTAGCAAAGCTGGCTGATAAAATCCGGTTGGGTGTCAACGCTCTGCTATCGTTACCAGATGGTAAAAAACTAACCACCTCTATCGGCATCGCGGTGTTACAAGATGCAGAAAGCTGGGAAAGTTGGTTACATCGGGCTGATATCGCATTATACCAGGCTAAAAATCAGGGCAGAAACAAAGTGGTGCTGGCAGAGTAAGACCTATTGACAGCCGGGTGCTCTGATATAAGGTTGTAATATGTCTGCCATGCCATTAAGTACCTGTAGCGGTAAGGCTGACGTAAACGAAAAACCTTCTGCCGCGCTGCCGGGAACATAGACACTGATCACCCCAAAATAGTTATCGGCCAGATAAAACGCAAAAGTAGCAGTGCGATTAATTGCGGTAGATTGGATGGTGTCGCCGCGGGCTGATACTAAAGACAAACGGTTGTCACCGGTGCCGGTTTTGCCACCAATAAAAGGTGCCAGCCGGCCAGCAGGGGTAGGGTAAGCGCTTTGTAAGCGTCGCCCCGTACCCTCAGTTACCACCTCAGCCAACGCCTGGCGCAACACTTGTGCTACTTCTACCGGCAGCACTTGCACGGCTCTTTCGCTTCGGCGCGCTAAGCTGGCAAAGTAGGGCGTGTTTTTGGCAAAGTCTAATTGTTCTATACGATACAGCGGTTGGCGACGCCCGTCATTAACAATAATGCCCATAAGTTCCGCCAGCGCAGCCGGTCTGTCGCCAGAGCTGCCCAAGGCCGTGGCTAAGGAAGGCACCAGAAAGTCAAACGGGTAACCCAACCGCTGCCAGCGCTGGTGGATATCCCAAAAGGCTTCAACTTCCAGCACAGTTCGGATGCGGGTGTCACGGGCACTACGTGACTGGGTTCGGAACAGCCATTGGTAGGCCTGTTGTCTGGCATTGGCACTGGCCGTTATGGCTTCTGACAGGCTGGCAGAGGGGTGCTGCTCTACATAGGCTAATAACCACAGCTCTAAGGGATGACTGCGCGCCAGATAGGCTTGATCGGCCAGACTAAAAGAAGCATCTGCTGCGTATTTTTTATATAAATTGCGCCACTGGATGTCCGTCAGGGGGCTGTCGGGAAGTTGTTGGCGCATGCGCTGCAGAAAGGTTAGCTCATCGTGTAACGGATAGATAAAACGGTAGCTGGCAGCTAAGCGCTCCGGTGTTTGGCGCAGGCCACTAAAAAAGGTCTGCAAGCGCTGTGCGGAGTCCTGGTTGCGATACTTACGCCAGAACCGGCTCAAAAAAACCACACCTTCCTGCTCAGCAAAGCGACGTAAATACTGATCCCGCCTTGGGTCCTGATCATTTTTCAGTAACTGGTAGCTGCTGCTTTCGCCATGGTGAATGCTGTATTGCACGATATCCTGGGTTAACCGCACAAAAGGCAGGTTAATAGACTCTTGCAATGCCTGGCGCAGGGTGGGGGTCAGATTGTTATCTTCACGTCTGAAATTGCTAAAGGTATGTAAGCCACCACCGGTAAAAAAGCTGCTGCGCGGATCGGCCGAATAAGTGCGTTCCAGTGCCGCTTCCAGCATGCTGGTTAAAGAGACTCCCGGCTGGTCTATCAGGTAACTGATTGCCCACTGCGTCAGTTGATCTTGCGGCGCGATATCCAGGAAGCGCAGCTGCTCTGGCGCTTCTTCGGCGTATAACTGGTGCAGCTCGGCAATGATTTCCAGATAGGTCACCAGCATGCGTAGTTTAGCGGTTGAGCCCAGCTCCAGTTTACTGCCTTCGTTTAAATCAAAAGGTTGCTGGCTTTGATTATCTGTTTGGATCCGCAGTTTGTTACCCTCAGCGGTGCTTTGGTACAAGGTAAAACTATAACGCACCCGGCCAAGTTGCTCTGAGGATAGCAAGCGCTGACCAATTAAACCGGCTTTATTGGCACCCTCTTCACTGCTCAGTTGCTGTAAGTAGTTACCAACGGCTTGTTGCATCCTTAAATCCAGTGTGCTGTGAGCGGTTAGATCAAGGCGGTCAAGTTGATATACACTTCGATTAAGCAGACTGGCCAGTCTGCTGCGCAATATGGTGGCAGTTTTATCAAAGTCCCGGTGTTGACTGAGGCTGGCCTGTGTATCAAAAGTGAGTGTACTCTGGGTTGCCGCTTCAAACTGGCCTTGACTGAGCAATTTATGCTGGCGCAAAAGGCGCAAATGACTATCGACCAGCTGCATTAAATCGGCGCGGCCTTGCAACAGATAATAAGAGGGGCGGCGCTGGCCAATAATCAGCGCCAGACTTTGCCGCAGTGCCAGGCCTTGCTCGGCAGAGGGTTGCTGTTGCTGCAGCAGTCTGTTGACCTCTGCCGGGTTGGCATTAAACCAGGCTTGCAGGCCTTCCCCCAGACCATGGACTTCCCCTAATTGGGGGGTCGCCGCCAGTGGCACCGTATTAAGATAATGCAAAATAATCTGCCGCCGGCTGTCTTGCGTATCGCGGTCGGTTAAATAGGCGCGAGTACTGGCAGAGATCAGTTGTTGGAATTTGTCGCTAAAGCCCGAGGTAAAACCCTGATCAGAGTGCTGGTATTTCTCGATTTGAGTTGCCAGAGTGCTACCACCGGCCGCTGGAGTATCAAAGCCCAGGCTCTTTTTGGTTTGACTGAGCATGGCTGCAGCCAGCCGGTTCCAGTCAATGGCCGGATTGGCATAGGGCGGGTCTTGCAGCAAGTGACGGTTTTCGATAAACAGCAGCATATCAACCAGTAACGGTGCCACCTGCGTATAATCAGCAAACTGATATGCGGGTTTTTTAAACTCAAATACGGGTTCGGCCCGGCAATCATAAAGGCTTAATCCAAATTGCATTTTTTGCCGGTAGGGCGGGTTAAAACCCCAGTCATGGTAGCGTAGCAACGCTGGCGAAAAACGGTTTTGCTGCAGGATGTGAAAACCGCTTTGCGTCAGCAGTGGTAACCAATCAGCCAGCAGACTGTAACCTGCGCGCTGATCATAAGGGCCTGAACCAGGGTAGCGAACAGCTGCAGTGGCACCCGGTTCGGTTTGATAGGTTAAGCGTTGCGCCAGCTGCTGCCAGAACAACGATTGTAGCGTGCTATGGCGGTACTCCAGATAGATACCAGATAGCAATGCCAGCACCAGCAAGCTGTATAACCAACGCTCATAGCGGACAGGTTTTGCCGGTGGCTGCGGCGGCTTATCGCGAACATTATCAAACTTCATTCGCTGCAAGTGCACTGGTATCACTACCTGCTCTGCAGACGTTTTGCCGGATCGGGGCTTGCTCATACTATCGCTTATATTACCTGTTAGCTTGTACCATTTTGTTGTTGCAGCTGCTCAGCCCGGATTGCCCGTTCTGGGTCGGTTGATACCTGCCAGCCCTGTAAATTCTGATTGATAAGCTGATACAAAGCCGTAATATGCGCCGGGCGGTCATTTAAGGCGCTGATGTACTGATACTGCTGGCCACCGGCCTCGATAAAGTATTCGCGATTCTCTTCGCCTATCTCTTCAATGGTTTCCAGACAATCGGCGGCAAAGCCGGGGCAGAATATCTGCACCGATTTTACCCCCTGGCCAGGTAAGGCCTTTAACGTTTCGTCGGTATAAGGCTTTAACCATTCTTCCCGGCCAAAGCGTGACTGAAAGGTAGTCATATACTCTTCTGTTGCCAGCCCCAGCGCTTGCGCAATCAACCGCGAACTTTTATAGCACTCACAATGATAAGGGTCACCGTTTAACAAGTAGCGTTTGGGAATGCCGTGGTAGGAAAACATCAGCTTATCGGCGCGGCCATGTTCGGCCCAGTGTTGTTTAATGCGCTCGGCGCAGGCTGCGATATAGCCGCTGTCATCGTGATAATGTGAAATAAACCGGATGTCCGGCAGCCAGCGGCGTTTAGTAAAGTTATTGGCCAGTTCATCAAAGGTCGAGGCTGAGGTAGCCGCAGAATATTGCGGGTAGAGCGGCAACACCAGAATTTTGCGCACGCCCTGAGCAAACATCTTATCCAGCACTGAGCTAAACGACGGGTTGCCGTAGCGCATGGCAAAATCGACTACCACATCGGTTCGGCCATCTTTGGCAAATTCGCTGGCTATCGCTTCTGCTTGTGCCCGGGTATGAAACAATAGTGGCGAACCCTGCTCGGTAAATACTGTAGCATAGGCTTTAGCCGAGCGCCGTGGCCGGATTTGCAAAATCACGCCGTTTAAAATTAACCACCATAGCAGGCGTGGCACTTCGACCACCCGCGGGTCAGATAAAAACTGTTTCAGATAACGCTTTAAGGCTTTAGGGGTTGGGGCGTCCGGTGTCCCCAGGTTAGTCAGCAGTACGCCAATTTTGTCAGCTTGCTGATGCGTATAATCTTTACTGTTAATATAAGCCATAACCTACTTTTTCTTATGTTATTGAATTTTTTTGACTGACTGCGTAGGCTGCTAGCTTATCACAGGAGAACTCAGAAATGCCTCAGGCCCGATTTTCTTTTACAACTGTACTACGAGCAACAGGTTGTTTTGGTTTTGCTCTGCTGCTGGGCGCCGTGCTTGGCTCTTTGCTTCAAAGCCAGCTAAATCTTAGCGCTATTGCCGAACTTAGCGGCCCGATAAGCTGGCAGGATAAACGCGGTACTATGTGGTTTGATCTGCAGCATTTTATGCCGGTATTAGCCGGCTTAATGCTACTGCCTTTGCTGCTGGCGGTGCTACTGGCCGGCTGGTTACGCCGCCGGCAACCTATGTTGCCACGCTCGCTGTATTTTCTGCTGGCAGCGCTGGGCTTTTATCTTACCCTGCTGCTGGTTAATCAGTTTGCGCCGATGCCGACCCTGCTTGCCGCCAACCGCACGGCACGCGGTACGCTTGGCTTGCTGGCTGCTTGTGGTCTGGCGGGATGGTGCTTTGCCTGGCTTAATGAACGTTTAAGGAGTAAGCCATGAAACAACGTTGCAGCCTTGGTCTGTGTGCTGCCCTGCTCAGTGTCAGCGCGCTGGCAGCCGATAGCTATCAACTGGACACTATCGCCAGCGACTTGCATTACCCCTGGGCACTGGCCCCGCTGGCTGACGGTAGTTTTTTAGTTACCGAGCGCACAGGCCAGCTGAAAAAACTCTCTGCCAGCGGTGAAACCCTGTTCAGTATTCAGCCAGCCCTACCTGAGCTATATGTCGCAGCCCAGGGCGGTTTACTGGATATGTTGCTGTTGCCCGATTTTGCCGCTAGCGGCCGGTTGTTACTCAGTTACTCCTGTGGCACTCAGGCAGCGAATAGCACTTGCCTGGCCAGCGCCACGCTCAGGGCAGATCAGTTGGCGGACATTCAGCCGTTATTTCAGGCTAAACCGCTACGCCGCGGAGCGGCTCATTATGGTGGGCGAATGGTGTTGTTGCCCGACAATACTGTGCTGCTAACGCTGGGCGATGGTTTTGACTATCGGGAGCAGGCGCAGAATAAAGCCAATCATCTGGGCAAGATTGTGCGCTTGCAGCTGGATGGCGCAGCACCAACCAATAACCCTTTTGTCAATGAGCCTGCCACTGCGCCAGAAATATATACTCTGGGCCATCGTAACGTGCAGGGCATCGTGTTCGACTCACTAAACCAACAGGTTTATAGCCATGAGCATGGCCCACGCGGTGGTGATGAACTGAACCTGCTGCGAGCAGGTAGCAACTATGGCTGGCCGGTCGCCACCCAGGGAATAGATTACACCGGTGCCCGGATTTCGCCTTACACTGAGTTCAGCGGTATGACTAACCCGCTGTACGTCTGGACACCATCGATTGCCCCTTCTGGCATGGCATTGTATCAGCATCAGCGTTACCCGCAGTGGCAAGGCAATGTCTTTATCACTGCGTTAGCAGGCAAGCGTTTGCATCGCCTGGAGCTGGTTGAGGGCCAGGTGGTGGCAGAGCATATTATGCTGGCTGAGCTTGATAGCCGGCTGCGCGATGTGCGCAGCGGGCCGGATGGTGCAGTGTATGTGCTAACGGATAGCGCGCAGGGCAAGTTATTACGTGTAACGCCCCCTTAACCCGGGGCGCAACCGCCACCGGTTTAGTGCTGGTGGCCACCTTCACCATGGGCGTGGCCATGGGCAATTTCTTCGCTGCTCGCTTCGCGCACATTTAAAATCTCAAGCTTGAAGGTCAGGGTTTTGCCAGCCAGCGGGTGGTTAACATCAATCTGTGCTTTAAACATACCTACTTTAACCACGGTAACCTGACGCTGGCCCTCTTCGGTTTGGATCCAGGCTTTCATGCCCGGCCGCCATTTTTTGGCGCCATGCAGGTATTTTACCTGAATGTCCTGAATGGCATTGGCTTGCACCTCGCCGTAGGCATCTGCCGGCGCCAGTGTTAACTCCAGGGTATCGCCAGCGGCTTTGCCTTCCAGCGCCGCTTCTAACTTAGGTAACATTTGCTCTTGGCCGTGCATATAGAGTAACGGCGCGCTGCCTGTTGAGCTTTCCAGCTCGCCGGTTTCGTCGCTTAGGGTGTAGTGAAACTGAACTACGGCGTTATTACTGATATTCATAGTGGGGTTCATTCAAGTAGAAAAGTATGGCGCATTATAACTAAGCGCAGGGCAAAACCAAATACTCTTAGCAAACCAAAGCCCCCGCTCTGCACAAACGGGGGCGGCTCAGTTAGGTAGCGGCCTTCATTTGCTGAATAAAGCTTTTCAGCTCACTCAGAAGTTTGTTGGGTTGCTGCAGGTTTTGCTCCAGAATTTTAACGATAGCTGAGCCACAAATGGCACCGGCGGCACCGTTGGCTATCGCATCTTTCACATGTGCTGGCGTTGAAATACCAAAACCCAGCAACGGCGGCGCCGGATTATAGGCCCGAATACGGCCAATCAGCTCGGCGGTGGGCATGGTCGCCTGGGTTTCGGCACCGGTTACCCCGGCGCGGCTAAGCAGGTAGGTATAGCCGCGGCCATAAGAGGCAATGGCCCGCAGGTCATCATCATCCACATTAGGTGGCACAATAAAAATAGGTGCAATATCGTGTGCTATGGCCGCCTGGCGGAACATTTTACTTTCATGCAGAGGGACATCAGCAATTAATACCGAATCAACCCCGGCAGCGGCTGCCTGGCTGTAAAAGCTGTCTAAACCACGCGCCATCACCAGGTTTGAGTACAACAATAAACCAATCGGAATATCGGCGTTATATTCGCGAATTTTGCGGATAATCTCAAAGCTGATGGCTGGGGTGACCCCAGCCTGCATGGCACGGATATTGGCATTTTGAATAGTCGGGCCGTCAGCAATAGGATCAGAGAATGGAATACCCAGCTCCAGTGCATCGGCGCCGCCGTCGATCAGGGTTTTGATGATCTCAAAAGACAGCTGTGGGCCCGGATCGCCTACGGTAACGAACGGTACAAAGGCACCGCGCTGTTCTGCAGCCAGCCGGCTGAACATCTGTTGATAACGTTGCATTTAGTGCGCTCCCTCGGTTGTGCTGGTCTGCTGCTCAGCTGCCTGTTCTGCCAGAATACTGTGTACATGGCTTAAGTCTTTATCACCGCGGCCGGATAAATTCACTAACAACACCATCGGCTCTGTGGCGGCCTGTGCCATTTTCAGGGCGTGGGCCAGCGCATGCGAGCTTTCCAGTGCAGGGATAATGCCCTCCGCTTTGGCTAAATGCTGAAAGGCCGCTAAGGCTTCATCATCATTTACCGCGACATATTCGGCGCGACCGGTTTGCTGTAAATGCGTATGCTGCGGGCCCACCGCCGGGTAATCGAGGCCGGCAGATACTGAGTACGATTCTTCAATCTGGCCATCGCTGGTTTGCATAATGGCGGTGTACGCACCGTGTAAAATGCCATAACTACCAGTACTTAGTGCAGCGCCATGCTGATGGGTATGAATGCCTTTACCACCCGGTTCAACCCCGATTAAACGCACGCCCTCGTCTTTAATAAAATCAGCAAAAATACCAATGGCATTTGAGCCGCCGCCGACACAAGCAATGACCGCATCGGGCAATTTACCTTCCGCTTTCAGAATTTGTTGTTTGGCTTCTTCGCCAATCATTTTCTGAAATTCGCGCACAATAGTCGGAAACGGGTGCGGGCCGGCTGCCGTACCCAACATATAGTGAGTGCTGTCATAAGTTGCTGACCAGTCGCGCATCGCTTCGTTCACCGCATCTTTTAAGGTGCCGCTGCCACTGGTTACCGGTATTACCGTAGCACCCATCAGCTTCATCCGAAACACGTTAGGTTGCTGGCGCTCAATGTCTTTGGCACCCATGTAAATGCGACACTTTAACCCCAGTAAGGCACAGGCCAGGGCTGTAGCCACACCGTGCTGACCGGCACCGGTTTCGGCGATCACTTCTTTTTTACCCATGCGTTTGGTCAACAGGGCCTGGCCCAGTACCTGATTGGTTTTATGGGCGCCGCCGTGCAGTAAATCTTCCCGTTTCATATAAATTTTCACCAGCGGGTTGGGCGATAAATTGCGGCACAAGGTCAGTGGCGTGGGCCGACCGGCATATTCGGTAAGCAGGTGCTGAAATTCGGCGTCAAAGGCCGGGTCTTGCAGGGCATCAACAAAAGCTTGTTCCAGCTGCTTCAGGGCTGGCACCAACAGTTGTGGTACAAACATGCCGCCGTACTGGCCAAAATAGGGGTTTAGTTTAAGCTCGCTCATAATACTACTCTCTGTTCTGTTTGCTCTGAATGCTTGGTCTGCTCAGCAGATAAGGTCCCCCGGTACTGCATCGCCCGGATCCCGGCAAAAGCTGCCTGTATTTTTGCGCTGTCTTTAATACCAGGTGCGCTCTCCAGGCCTGAATTCATATCCAGCCCGGCGACGGGCAGGGTAAGTGCCTCGCTCAGGTTGTCTGGGCTAAGGCCACCGGCTAACATCACTGGCAGCAAAGTAGCTGTTTCCAATTGCGCCAGCAGCTGCCAGTTAAAAACCTGGCCACTGCCACCATGGGCGCTGGGGTGATAAGCATCCAGTAACAGCTTATCTGCCAATGCAGTAAAGGATGGCAGCGTATCGGCAATGCGGTAGGCTTTCCAAATCTGGCACGCTGGCGCCAGCTTGGCACGCAGCGCTTTAATATAGTCATCGCTTTCACAGCCATGCAGCTGCACGGCGCTTAACTGCAGCTGGCTGGCAATTACTGCAACCTCATCAACTGGCGCATCAACAAAAACACCGACAAATTTAAGGGGGGCAGCCTGTACCAATTCGCTGGCCAGTGCCATGCTGACGCAGCGCTTTGAGGCGGGGGTAAAAATTAAGCCACCATAATACGCCCCTGCGGCATAAGCGGTTTTAACATCTGCTGGCCGGGTCAGGCCGCACACCTTATGTTCGCCGATAATAAGCTTACGGGCGGCGGCCGCTAAATCGGCCTGGGCCATTAATGAGCTACCGACTAAAAACGCATCCGCTACCCTTTGCAAGTGCCGTACCTGCTGATTAGTATAAATACCTGACTCTGATACCACCGTAACGTCAGTGGGGATCAATGCCGACAGCACAAAACTGGTATTTAAGTCGGTACTCAGATCACGTAAATTGCGGTTATTAATGCCAATTAGCTTAGCCCCCAGTGCTACCGCCCGGCGCGTTTCAGCTTGGTTACTCACTTCAGTCAGTACCGTCATATTAAGTTCTGCGGCCAGTTCCGCCAATGGTCGATAGGCGTCGTCACTTAACACCGATAACATTAGCAACACCGCATTGGCACCATAGTAGCGGCCCAGGTAGATTTGATAAGGGTCGATAATAAAATCTTTATGTAGCAGTGGTTTATCAGTTAGCGTGCGCATGATGGCCAGATTCTGATAACTGCCCTGAAAGAAATGCTCATCGGTCAGCACTGAAATGCAATCGGCGTAGTGGTTATATACCTGGCTGATTTCGGTTAAATCGAACGGCTGCCTGATTAGCCCTTTAGACGGGGATGCTTTTTTGCACTCCAGAATAAAGCGACTGCCAGGCTGTTGCAGCGCGGCTAAAAAGTCATGCGTGCCAGGCGTAATATCATCTATAAACTGCGTTAGCGGTCTGGCTTGTTGCAGCTGCGCCACTTCGGTTTTTTTGTACTGAATAATCTTTGCTAATACGCCGGTTAGCTGCTCGCTGATAAGTTGCTCAGCCATGGCTTAACTCCTTAAATTGTTGCAAGGTTTGCATCGCCTTGCCACTGGCTAAACACTCCAGCACGGCCTGGGTATTAATAGTCAGATTATCGCCAAGGCCGGCTATTTTCAGCATAGCAGCCACATTGATTGCCACCGCCTGGTTGTGGGCGCTTTGGCCAGTACCCGCGAGAATGGCCAGCGTGGCCGCGGCATTGTCGCTTGGCATACCACCTGCCAGGCTGCTTAGCGGCTGTGCTGTTAAACCAAAATCGTCCGGGCTCAGGCTAAACTCGGTCAGCTCGCCATCTTTTAGCTGACAAACATAGGTATTGCCATGCAGCGCTATTTCATCACAACCACTGCCATGCACCACCCAGGCCGCTTTGGTGCCTAATTGCTGCAGTGCTTCGGCCATTACCCGGCAGAGCGCCGGATCATACACCCCCAGTAGCTGAAAATCAGGGGCTGCCGGGTTAACCAGTGGCCCCAGTAAGTTAAACAGGGTGCGGCTTTTCAGGGCCTGACGCACGGGCATGGCGTGCTTAATGCCGGCGTGGTACTGCGGCGCAAATAAAAAGCTGCAGTTACTGGCTTGCAGGGTAGTGAACGCTTGCGCTGCCGATTGCTGAATATTCACCCCCAGTTGCTCCAGTAAATCTGCTGAGCCGGAGCGGGATGACACACTGCGATTACCGTGCTTAATTACCGGCAGCCCCATGCTGGCACCGACAATAGCGGCGGTAGTCGAGATATTAATGGTATTGCTGCCATCGCCACCGGTACCACAGCAATCGATACTGCCGGCGACTTTCTGTGGAAACGGCAGCGCGGCCTGGCGTAATGCTTTGGCCGCGCCTGCAATTTCTGCAGCGGTTTCACCGCGCATTTTCAGCGCCACCAGTAGGGCGGTTAATAAAACCGGCTCAACTTCGCCCCTGACCACGGCACTGAAAAAATCTTCGCTCTGGCTCTGCGTTAAAGCTTTGCCGGCCAGTGCTTGCTGCACTAATTGTTGTAGCATCAGTTGTTGTTGCACCAGCAGAACGCTCATGCGTCACTCCTTAATAAATAGCGGATACTTTGCTGCAGTAAGGGCTTACCCAGCGTGGTCAGAATAGACTCAGGGTGAAACTGGAAGCCCAGCATACGTTGTTGTTCATGAATAATAGCCATCGGGATATGCCGGTCTATACCAATACAGCTCAGGCTATCGGGCAGTTCAGTGGCCATCAATGAGTGATAACGGGCCACCGAAAACGGATTGGGCAGGCCGGCAAATACCGGGTGCGGCGTAACAGTGATACTGGCCGTTTTACCATGCACGGTTTCACCGGCGCGGCCGACAACACCACCATAATGCTCGGTAATCGCCTGGTGGCCGAGGCAAATTCCCAGTACCGGATAAACACCGGCGACCAGTCTGAGTAAAGCAGGCATACAACCGGCATCAGCCGGGGCACCGGGCCCGGGT
Source organism: Arsukibacterium ikkense (assembly GCF_000987775.1). Lineage (GTDB taxonomy): Bacteria > Pseudomonadota > Gammaproteobacteria > Enterobacterales > Alteromonadaceae > Alishewanella > Alishewanella ikkense. The sequence continues at coordinate 22,738 of NZ_LAHO01000007.1, read as the reverse complement.
GATAACACCAGCAACACCGGGCCAGCCTCTTGCTGCATCTTGTTAAAAATGTAGCTGGCTGGCACGGTATTGCGGTACAGCTTCAGATCAAAGCCTAACTGGGCAAACTCATCTACCAGGTTGTAGGTAAAGGAGTCGATATTATCTAATAAATACAGGGTGGTCATACAACTCCTTATTGGCCTGCAGCCATAATAGCGCTGATCACGGCTTGTGCTTTATTGCGGGTTTCCTCGGTTTCCAGTTCGGCTACTGAATCAAATACCACGCCGGCTCCGGCCTGAATGTAGGCAGTATTATTGGCAACATAGGCCGAGCGGATGACGATACAGCTGTCGAAATCGCCATTGCCGGTTAAATAGCCGACGGCGCCACCGTAACTGCCGCGGCGCTGACCTTCTACCTGACGGATCAGCTCAGCAGCTTTAACTTTGGGCGCGCCAACTAAGGTGCCCATATTCATACAGGCCTGATAGGCATGCAGCGCATCAAGTTCCGGCTTTAAGGTGCCTATCACCCGTGACACCAGATGCATTACATAAGAGTAGCGGTCGACTTTCAGCAGCTCTTTGACATAACGGCTGCCCGGCACGCTGATCCTGGCCACATCATTGCGGGCTAAATCGACCAGCATTAAATGCTCGGCTTTTTCTTTGTCATCCTGGCGCAGCTCCAGCTCAATCCGGCTGTCCAGATCGCGGTCAATGCTGCCATCCTTGCCAAAGCCACGGCGGCGGGTGCCGGCAATCGGGTAAATTTCCACCTGGCGGTTGCTGGCAGTAAATTTTAAGGCTGACTCTGGCGAGGCGCCAAACAATTCAAAAGCCGGATCTTTTAAATAAAACATATAGGGGCTGGGGTTAAGCTGCTTTAGTTTGGCATAAGCGGCCAGCGGGTTGGGGCAGGGCAGGTTAAAACAGCGCGACGGTACCACCTGAAACACATCACCGCTGACAATATGCTCTTTTAACGCTTCTACCTGGCGGCTGAATTCGGCATCACTGATATCCACCTGCAGTGTGCTGTCATCGACCGGTTTACCGGCGGCTAACGGCGTGATTTCGGCCAGGCGCTGCTGCAGCTGCTCCAGCCTCTTGCCAATCACAAAATAAGTAGCGGGGGCTTGCTCGCCACAAAACACATTGCCAATAAGCTGGCTTTGCTGATGCTGATGATCCAGCACCAGCAAGGTTTCCGCCAGGTAAAACAGATAGTCCGGACACTGGTTGTTACCATTGCCAACCTCGGGCAACTGTTCAACATTGGCTACCATGTCATAACCAATAACGCCGGCCAGCATAATGGCAAAGTCGGGCTGATTGTGTTGGGCCGCTGTTTGCCCGGCATGGCTGGTTAACTGGTGCTGGATAACCCGCAGTACGGTAAACGGATTGGCTACCACCAACCGGCTGACTTCATCCAGCAACGGATCCGGCTGGCTGAAACTCAGCTGCAAACTATTATCAGAGCGTGTGACGTCAGCTACGGCCGCCAGCTGCTCTGCCAAAAATGGCAATAAGGTACTGCCATTCTGACTAAGGGCTGTTACGGCTACCTGCATACCGTTGCATTCAATACGCAGCGCCGCATCAATCAGCATCAGACTTTTCAGGTTATCTTTGCTGTCTATTTCGGCCGATTCCAGCAGCACAGCGCCTTTGCTGTCGGCGCTTAAACTGGCAAAGCTGGCCAGGGCATCAGCCCGGTAGGGTACCGGCATGGTGATGCTGGCAACTTCGCCTTGCTGGTCGGTAATATGACTAAAAATCATAATGTTCGTCTCTTAAAATGAAAAAACCCGCTTCTTATCAGGAAACGGGCTTAGGTAATTAAAGCTAATACAACGCCTACACACGCCCGTTGGGTATGTGCCACCACCAGTTAGTCAGGTTGAAAGCGGTTGTATATTGCATTAAATTTAATCACTGTATTATTGCTATTACGATGCCACATAAAACCGCGAAATGCGCTGCGCGTCAAGTGCTGTTTTGTTATATCGTGGAAATAAAAACGTATAAGCGGCCAGATGGCTTTGCCAGCACGGCTTTATCTGGCGCTGGCAAGGCGGCTTTACTTGCCGTTTGCTTTCTCCAGGGCTGTAAGTTTCTGCCAGATTTGCTCACTCTCTTCGGTTAAATCCGCAAAGAGCCTCATATCACCGTTACGCTGGGCGTGCATAGCCTGCTCCAGCTTGCTGTCGTAAGCCTTGCGTAATTTTTTTGCCGGGTTGGGTTTTAAAAAGCTAAACATAACAGCACCTGTTTTTGGAATTTGCTGTGAATACGGTGGTTAGCGCTCTTTGGTTCAGCAGGCCAGCCAGTGATGCTTTGCCAAATGGCAGGCCTGTGCGACAATAGTTACCTTATAAAGAGGTGCCGATGAAATATGATTTACACAGCCATACCCTGTGCTCTGATGGCTTACTAACGCCTGCAGAGCTGGTTGCCCGGGCGGCAGAGCGGGGCGTCGATGCGCTGGCCATTACCGACCATGACTCTGTGGCCGGCCTGGCGCCAGCGCAACAGGCGATTACAGAGCAGCAGTTAGCGTTGCAACTGATTAATGGTGTGGAAATCTCCACCAGTTGGCAGCAGCTGGAAATTCATATTGTCGGCCTGAATATCAATCCGGCGTGCCCGGTATTGCAGGCGCGCTTAGCCAATCAGCAGCAGCGGCGGCTGGAGCGGGCTGAAGAAATGGCGCGGCGGTTGGCGAAAAGCCAGATCCCGGATGTGCTGCCGGCTGTGCTAGCGCTGGCAAAGGGCGCGGCGATTACCCGGGCGCATTTTGCCCGCCATTTGGTGAGTATTGGCGTGGCCAGCTCAATGGACAACGTATTTAAAAAGTATCTGGGCCGTGGCAAGATTGGCTATGTGCCGAATAACTGGGTCGAGATGGCTGAAGCCATTAGTTGGATCCATGACGCCGGCGGTGTGGCTGTGCTGGCGCACCCACTGAAATATAAATTTACCACTAAGTGGGTTAAGCGCCTGGTGCAGCATTTTGCTGCTGCCGGTGGCGATGCGATGGAAATTATTTCGCCGCAGCAAACCCCGGTGCAAAAACGCGAGCTGTGGGCGCTTTGCCAGTTGCATGGTTTAACTGCCTCGGTAGGCTCAGACTTTCATCAGCATACCAGCTGGAATGATCTGGGAAAAAACCTATATTTAACTGATGATGTTACGCCGGTTTGGCATAACTGGGCGCTAAACTAAAGCGGGCTGTTCAGACTACACAGCAAAGGCATGCCGCCTGCTGACAATAAAAAACAACAACAGAAGAACTACAGATGAGCCAATTTTTTCATATTCACCCCGAGAACCCGCAGCAACGTTTGCTCAAGCAAGCGGTACAAATTATTAAGCAGGGCGGCGTGGTGGTTTACCCCACCGACAGTGGTTATGCGCTGGGTTGTCATGTGGGCGATAAAAACGCCATGGATCGGATCACCAAAATTCGCCAGATCAGTGGTGATCACCATTTTACGCTGCTGTGTCGTGATTTATCTGAATTGTCGGTCTATGCCAAGGTAGAAAATACCGCATTTCGGCTGATCAAAAATAATACCCCTGGCGCCTACACCTTTATTTTAAAAGGCACCAAAGAAGTACCACGGCGCTTATTAAACGATAAAAAGAAAACCATAGGGTTACGCATTCCTGAGAATAAAGTGGCCCTGGCATTGTTGCAGGAACTGGGCGAACCTTTATTGTCTACCAGCCTTATTCTGCCCGGCCAGCAATTTGCTGAAGCCGATCCGGATGATATGCGCTCGCAGCTGGAGCGGCAGGTTGATTTAATTATGCATGGCGGGGTAATTGGCGAAGATCCTACTACCGTAGTGGACTTGTCAGAAGACGGTGCCACTGTGCTGCGTGAAGGCCGTGGCGACCCCACTCCGTTTTTGTAAACAGTGAACTGTAACAAGAAATGAGCAGCCAACCCGCTAACTTAACCGTGCAACCCCCTTTGCCGCTGGCGTTTGTCCGCGGCGAAGCGGTGCATCAGCGGCCGGACGATTTATATATTCCGCCCGATGCGCTGGAAGTGATGCTTGAGGCATTTGAAGGGCCGCTTGATTTTCTGCTGTATTTAATCCGCAAGCATAAGTTTGATATCGTTGATTTACCGGTGAACGACATCACCCTGCAATATATGGAATACATTGACCTGATGCAGGGCCTGAATTTTGAGCTGGCCGCCGAATATCTGGTAATGGCAGCCATGTTAGCTGAGATAAAATCGCGTTTGCTGCTGCCCAGGCATACCCAGCAAGATGATGACGAGCACGACCCCAGGGCAGAACTGATCCGCCGTCTGCAGGAATATGAAGTATATAAGCAGGCTGCTACCGAACTGGACAATTTGCCGCGGGATGAGCGTGATTATTTCAGCGCCCGTGCCACTCTGGCCGATAATTTCAGCCCACTGGTGATCTTGCCCGAAGTCGAACTGACCGAGCTGGTGCTGGCGTTAAAAAGCATTATGCGCCGGGCGAAAGATTTTCAGCATCATCATATCAAGCGCGAGCATTTATCCACCCGCGAGCGGATGAGCCGGATTTTAGATTTACTGCAACAACATCAGGGCTATCTGGCCTTTGCCGATTGCTTTGAGCTGAGCGAAGGGCGGGAAGGCGTGGTGGTGAGTTTTCTGGCGGTACTGGAGCTAACCAAGGAAAAAATGGTCGAGCTGATTCAGGTAGAGGCTTATGGCCAAATTCATGTCAAATTAGCTAAAGAGCAGCGCTAATGGCCCAGAAAATCAATGATATTCAATTGTTGCAGCTGATCGAGGCGGCCATTTTTGCCAGCGAGCAGGCGCTGAGTGTCGCCGAGTTGCAAGCATCGGTGCTGCAACGTTTTACTGTCAGTAAAAGCCGGATCGATGCTACAATTCGCCAGTTGCAAGACGATTACAGCGCCCGCGGCATTGTGCTGCAGCAAACCGCGTCGGGTTATCGCTTTCAAACCCGGCCCGAACTCAGTGATGATCTCGCTCAGCTCTGGCCAGAGCGCTCGGCGCGTTATTCCCGCGCTGTGCTGGAAACCCTGGCGTTGATTGCCTATAAACAACCTCTTACCCGGGGTGAAATTGAAGAAGTACGTGGCGTAACGGTCAGCACCCAAATCATGCGTACCTTACTCGATCGCGGCTGGGTAAAAGTGGTCGGGCATAAAGAAGTACCGGGCCGGCCCGGGCTCTATGCCACTACCGCGTTATTTTTAGATTATTTTGGCTTAAAAAGCCTCAGCGATTTGCCGCCACTGCCGGAATTTACCGAGCTGACGGCCGATCTTCTTCCCACCGTCGAGATGACAGGAGAGTTACACTAATGAGTGATAAAATCAGCAGCGAAAAACTGCAAAAAGTATTAGCCCGGGCCGGCGTAGGGTCGCGCCGGGAAATGGAAGACTGGATCAGTAAAGGCCGGGTTACCGTTGACGGTAAACCTGCCACACTGGGTGACAGGGTCAGTACCACTCAGGCGGTGCGGGTTGACGGCCACCCGGTGCAGTTGGCCAGCGAAGAGCAACAAATTTGCCGGATCCTGGCTTACCATAAACCCGAGGGTGAAATTTGTTCGCGTACCGATCCGGAAGGCCGGCCTACAGTATTTGCCCGTTTACCAAAAATAAAAGGCGCCCGCTGGATAGCCATCGGCCGGCTGGATATTAACACCTCGGGTTTATTGTTGTTCACCACCGACGGTGAACTGGCCAACCGCTTAATGCACCCGAAATTTGAAGTGGAACGCGAATACGCGGTGCGGGTATTTGGTGATATTAACGATGCCATGATCCAGCGTTTGCGCACCGGGGTAGAGCTGGAAGACGGCAAAGCCAACTTTAAAAAAATCAAAGCCCTGCCAGGCGAGGGCATTAACCGCTGGTTCCATGTAGTACTAACCGAAGGCCGTAACCGCGAAGTTCGGCGGATGTGGGAGTCGCAAGGCGCGGTGGTTAGCCGGTTAATTCGGGTACGGTACGGTGATTTACTGCTGCCAAAACACATTCCGGCCGGTGGCTATGCCGAGTATCCGCTGGACGAAGTGAATTACCTGCGTAAATTAGTGCACTTAGGCCCGGAAGAGCAAACCCTGGTAAAAAGTGAAGACAGAACCGAGCGCCGCCGTCGCTTAGCCGGCATGAAGCGCGCGGTGCGTAAGCACCAAATTGCTGAGAAAACCCCGGCTAAAAAAGCCGAGCCCAAACCAAAGCCTGCAGCCAAGCCACAACGCGCGCCGGCCAGTAAGGGTAAATCTACTCAGCGCCAGCCCACCGGCAAAAAGCCCACCCGCCAGGGGCAAAGCTGATAGTTAACAAGCAAAAAAGGCGCTGCGGCGCCTTTTTGTTTAGACGAAAAGCTGGGAGCATTAAGGCGCGCTATAAATCACTCTTGACGCAAACAGCAAAGTAGTCAGCGCCAGTAATACTCCGGCCAGGGCGATTAGCGGGCCTAAAATTACACCGCCAAGCTGAAAATAACCCATCACCGAACCGATTATTAACACCACAGAACCGACGTTTCTTAGGATCGCAGCTCTCTGGCATTCATGACTCCACTCTTTGCACTTACCGCATTGCAGCATAAAGGTACCCTTGACCTTTTTAGTTGCTGCCGCTTGTTTTAAATTTATTTTATGGCCGCAGGCAGGGCACTGTTGTATTTTCACTCGTTTATTTCCCTCACCAGCCTGAAGCCCACAGATGAATATCTACTTTCAATGCCAATACTGACTCTGTTTGACAATCGGATGATATGGGCTCTGTCTGAGTAACTTCCGCCTTTTACAATACGGCTATCACAGTCACCTGTTTTAACAGGTGTCATATCGTTTGAACGATTGTCCTCATCATCACAATCGAGTACCCACTCGGCCACATTAGATGATACGTCGTACAGGCCAAAAGGGTTTGGCTGATAACGGCCCGAGACCCAGGGTTGCGCTGCTTCGGTACCCTGTGTGCAGTTACCAATATCACGATCGCAGTGCTCTTTACTTTGTATATAATTGTTGCCCCACCAGTACACCGTTTTGGTGCCTGCTCTGGCAGCATATTCCCATTCCGTTTCTGACGGCAGCCGATATTTTTGACCTGTTTGCTCCGTTAACCATTCGGCGTAAGCAGTGGCATCAAGCCAGCTAACATTAATCACCGGCATATCGTCGCGTCCCCAGCCTTTGTCATCAGGTACAGGTCTGTTGGTAGCAGTAGCAAACTTGTCATACTGAGCAAAGGTAATTTCAGAGCGGCTAATGGCAAAGGCTGCCGGGATTTCTATTGTGCGTTGTGGGCCAAAATAGCCATAGGAAGAATTATAATCTTCTCCAACAACTCCTTTCCCTGCAGGGACAATACTTAGCTGAGGGCCCTCACTGCCATCGCTCAATTTATCTGCAATAAATTCAGTAGAGTAGTTATGGCTTTTACCACACGATATGATGAAAATTGATAATGTTAACGCGGTGGATGCTTTTGTCAGCAAAGACATATGTTTCCTATTCATTAACGCTGTAACCTATAACAAAGCTACGAGCACTTTCAGCTTTAGTCGCCAAACTTGCACCACTGCCGTAGCTGGTTACACTTGCGCCAACTAACTCAATAAACTTAGTGCCAAGCAGTGCTTGTACTTGCTTTTGTGAATACACTTTTGTTGCTCTAGTGCCATCATCCAGAAGTTTACCGTGTAGCATAACTGCCTTAAGCGCCTTTTTAGATTTTTCCAATTGACGGAATTCAAGCTTTAAGATTTCTTCAGCTAAGCGTTTGCGGTCTGCTCTGGACAAGCTTTTATACATTTTCAGTATCCCTGCTTTGCCTATGCCCTTTTTGCGTATTGCCGTTGCCAGGATAGCCTGACTACCCAGTGTTTTAGTAACGTCAGCCAGTTGCACCACATCAGTTGCAATAATTAATGCATTAAATAAAGGCGATTCATCCAACTGGTCATTGTAGTGCGCATTGCCTGAGAGAGCGTTATAGGACCGACCAATGCCAGTGCCACATTGAAAGGTTGCAGCACCTGTAGCTGTAAGAGTTAACGGCATTGCAGCCCAGCTAGCACCTACGGTTACCGTGCCGCCACCCGCTTCAACAACGAGTAAGATCCAGCCAATGGCAGCACCAGTACAGCTTATTCCGGCACCTTTTATCTCGGCGCCTACAGTTGATTTTGTTGTTTGCAGCGCTTTGTCAGCGGATTGGTATTTAGGCAGTTTTATTTCACGAATATAAACCGTTTTGCCATCAGCTCTACAGCTATTACGCAGTATTTTTGCAAAAAATATAGACTCACGTTCAATACTGGTGACGGTATAATTTGGCATTTGTGAGTTGTAACCGATAAATGTTACGCCAGCCCCCGTAAATTCTGGGTGGTTATCTAACGCTGCGTAAATTTTTTCTAATCTGTCTACCGGGAAAAGTTGTTTTGTTTTCTGTTCTGCATAGCTTCCGCTAACGAAGAGTGCTGTAAGTGCCATACCAATTCCATTTGCGATAAATTTTGCTATTCTATGGTCATTTATGAAAACTGTAAATCAAATAGTTGTTAAATTGGTTTTGTTATTACTTATTGATTTGTCTATTTGCAAAATAATCTGGGTAAAATTACCGTTAACCTTTAATTACAAAAAAGCTTTTGATTTAGGTTACAGTAGCTTTATTTTTCCGCAAACACGGAGTTAGCGATGAGCGTTAAACGTTTCTGGATGGGCTGTGGGCTTGGTCTTAGCATATTGGTTGTCAGCTCCTGTGGTGGCAGTAGTACTCAGGTGCAGCCGCCAGCTCCGGTGCCACCACCGCCTGTGTCACCCGCGCCACCGGTTAGTTTAAGTTTTCAGGGGCTGGATGGCTTTATTGTGCATCAGTTGTATCAGCATAGTGGCGTGCTGGTGGCCGCCAGTGATAATGGTGTTTATCGCCGGAACAATTCGGGTAGCTGGATTGCTGCCGGTCTGGTGGGCTATGACATTATGGCGCTGGGGTTATTAACCGAGCAGCATTGGCTGGCATCCAGTTACCAGCGCGACCAGGATGGTTACCCGGTTTATTTATTGTTTGAAAGTTTTAACGCTGGCAGTGACTGGCATCAGGTGAATTATCAGTTTGGTCAGGCCGGCGAGAACGAAGCCATTTATGCCATGCTGTTTGATGAGGTGGCGCAGGTGGTTTACGCTACGGGTATTCAAGTGCTGGCCAGTTCGGCCGATATGGGGCAAAGCTGGAAAGTGGTGCATGGCGATTTTGGTGGCTTTGGCCAGCCGAAAACGGCGTTAACCCAGGCAGCGGATGGCCAGACGATCTGGTACGGTGGCCAGGGAGCCATAGAAGACGGTATTCTCTATCAGGTTGATCTGGCAACCCGGCAAGGCGCGATACATACCGGGCTGTTTCCTAATCCCAGCTCTATTCAGGCCATTCGTTATGCGCCTGACGACCCGCAAACGGTTTATGTCAGCTCTGAAGGTGGCATTGTTCGAAGTACCGATCATGGCCAAAGCTGGCAAACTATTTTAGGCGATGTCGATTACCGGTTTTACTTTGATCTGGTGATAGATCCGAACGCACCTAATCGTATTTTTACCGCCGGTTGGAAAAAGGAGTTTAGCGATCCGCAGCCGCTTATTATTGAGTGGACTGAAAACGGTGGCCAGAGCTGGCAGCAATATGAATATCCGGAGAGTAACTTTTTTGGCGGCGTGCGTAGCATGATGCTGGTGGAAGAAAATCAGCAGCAGGTGATCTATTTCGGGCTGTATAAAGGCGGCATTATGCGCATGCCGCTACCTTAACCACACACTGCGGCGGCTGGTATTAGCTGTTGCCATAACCCCCGGGGTTCTGGCTTTGCCAGCGCCAGCTGTCGCGCACCATATCGTCCAGCGTTTTTTCGGCCTGCCAACCCAGTAAATTTAATGCTTTGTCTGGTTTGGCGTAACAGCTGGCAATATCTCCTGGCCGGCGGGGGGCGAACTGGTAGGGTACGGCCACCTGATTAACGCGGCTAAAAGCATTCACCATCTCCAAGACGCTGTAGCCGGTGCCGGTGCCAAGGTTAATGGCGGCAATACCATGATATCTTTCCAGATATTGTAAGGCTTTTAAGTGGCCGGCGGCTAAATCGACCACATGAATATAGTCACGCACGCCGGTACCATCCGGGGTAGGGTAGTCGTTACCAAACACACTGAGTTTATCGCGTTTACCTACCGCAACCTGCGAGATAAAGGGCATCAGATTATTTGGGATACCGTTTGGGTCTTCACCAATCTGGCCACTGCTATCGGCGCCCACCGGGTTAAAGTAACGCAGCAGGGTAATACCCCAATCAGGCTCAGCATTCACTAAATCTTCCAGTATTAACTCGATCATCAGTTTGCTCTGGCCGTAGGGGTTGGTGGCAGAGCGCGGCGCTGTTTCGGCGATGGGCACCGTTTTGGCATCACCATAAACGGTAGCGGATGAGCTGAATACCAGCTTTTTAACGTTACATTCGCGCATTACCCGACACAGCGTTATGGTGCCGGCCACATTATTATCGTAATAATGCAGCGGCATAGCAGTTGACTCACCCACCGCTTTTAAACCGGCGAAATGTACCACAGCGCTAATCGGGTACTGGCGAAATACCGCATTGAGCGCGGCTTCATCGCGAATATCGCCACTGATGCTGATAAGGCTGCACCCGGCTAACTGTTCCACTCGTTGAAGAGCTGTGGTGGAGCTGTTGCTGTAGTTATCGAAACTAATAACCTGATAACCAGCGCGCAGCAGCGCGAGGGCCGTGTGGCTGCCAATGTAGCCTGCGCCACCGGTAAGCAGAATATATGCCATAACAATCCTTGTATTAGGGTAGTACTTTTTTAAAGGGTTTTACCGTTGATTTCACGTAAACGCCTGCGGCTAAATAGGGATCGCTGTCAGCCCAGGCTTGTGCATCAGCCAACGAGTTAAACTCTGCTACCACCAACGAGCCGGTAAAACCCGCGCCGCCGGGTTCATTACTGTCTATGGCTGGCAGTGGCCCGGCGAGGATTAAACGGCCCGCTTCATTTAACGCCTGTAACCGGGCAACGTGGGCCGGCCGGGTTGCCAGCCGGTTTTCCAGACTATTGGCCGCATCTTCAGAGTAAATCATATAGAACATGGTAAAACCCGCTTACTGTTTTGTCGCTGCAAGATAGCAGATCCGCCGCTCAAAACCAATTAGCAATGCCTTTGTAGCAGGTCGGGCTAGGATTTGCTGCAACCTGCTGTTAGCATGCGATGCGAACATTATAAAAATAGCAAAATAACTATTCTAAGAAAAAAATTCAGGGAGTCCGCAATCCAATGAAACGTGAACAATTCAGCTCCAGTCTGGGGTTTATTCTGGCCGCTGCCGGGTCAGCCGTCGGTATCGGAAATCTGGTGGCTTTTCCGGTGATGGCCAGTAAAAATGGCGGTGCCGCTTTTTTAATCATCTATGCCTTTTTCGTATTTTTCATCTGTTTACCGGTGATGCTGGCCGAGATGAGCCTGGGCCGGCATACCCGGCAAAACCCGTTGGGCGCTTATACTGAAATTGGCCAGAACCGCGCCTGGCGCACCGTGGGTTGGCTCAGTGTTATTACGCCCTTTATGATTGGGGTGTTTTATCTGGTAATTACCGTCTGGATTGCCGGCTATCTGGGCAAAGCCCTCACCGGCCAGCTTGATCAGCTGGCCGAACCCGCTAGTTTTGATGTGTTTACTAACAGCAACGAGCTATTTATTTATATGGCACTGGTGGTTGGCCTGACCTTTTTAATTTTGCAGGGCGGGGTGAAAAAAGGCATAGAAAAAGCCACCACTGTGCTGATGCCATTGTTGTTTGTGATGCTAATTGCGTTAGTGATTTATGTGCTGACCCTGGAAAATGCCATGCTGGGCGTTAAGTTTTTCCTGGTACCAGACTTTAGCAAGATCACCGGTCAGGTATTAAATGGTGCACTGGCCCAGGCATTTTTCTCGCTGTCGCTGGGCATGGGTATTTTAATTACTTACGGCTCTTACATTCAGAAAAACAACAATATAGTCACTGCCGGTAAAATGGTCGCCGCCTTATCGTTATTGGTGGCGTGTTGTTCTGGCTTACTTATTTTACCTGCGGCGTTTTCGTTTAACCCTGATATTGAAATCAGCGAACTGTCAGAATCGAGCATTGGCATGATTTTTATGTTCCTGCCAAAAATCTTTTTAGCGCTGCAAGCGGATATTGGTTATTTTGGCGCCTCCTTTATTGCTTCGTTTTTCTTTTTGCTGGTGTTTTTTGCCGCCATGACATCCCTGGTATCGATTATTGAAGTGCCGGTTGCCAGTTTAATGGATGGCAAAGGCTTAAGCCGGCGCAAGGCGCTGTACTCGCTGGGTGGCGCTATGATCGTGCTGGCCGTTATCAGTGCGCTGTCGTTTGGGCGTATTGAATGGTTAAGCAATATAATGAGTTATGGTGATAACACGAAGTCGTTTTTTAATCTAATTAACGACATGTTCTATGAAACCATTTTGCCATTAAATGGCCTGTTGCTCTGTTTGTTTGTTATTTATCGCTGGAAAAAGCACAATCTGGATGCGGAAATGAGCCAGGGTAACGATAGCTTTGCCGGGTCTTTTCTGCAAAAGTACGTTAATTTCTCGCTGGGTACCTTTATTCCGGCCATTCTGGCCATTATCTTTGTCAACACCGTGCTGACCATCTATTTTGGCTATAACATGCTTTCCTTGTGGTTCGAAAAAATGGGCTTTAACTAACTCATATACATATTTGAAAAAAAGCACCGCATATGGGGTGGCGTTTTGGCTTCCTCATATTGTTGATGCCCAGATAGTTCTTCGCAGCACAAAGTCTATGTTAGAAATTTGAGTTAAATGTCGTACCAAAAGATAACCAAAGATTTACTTCAGATTAAAGGAAAGCCTCGGTTTTTTACACCGGGGTTTGGTTTTTGAAAGGACGTAATTTTTTATGCCGTTTTTCCTGTTAAACATAGCTAGAGAGGCGTTTCCCACACGTGCCCCGATAAACCTTGTAAAAAATGTCTTTTAATCATCATTAAAGTGCATTTATAACGGTAAAAAAGCGATACAAAGGCCAGCAAGGCAATTTTCTTAATATTTTGAGCGCCGCTGCCAGTAAGCACTGCATCTGAACTTTGAACTTGTCCGCAGCACCTCGTATCGCGACGGCCACGGTGTTGCTTTGTATTGACGGTGACATTCGGCCGCCGGTAAGCGATTATCGGTACGTTTTTTCGCTCACGAGTTAAGTGATATCACCAATGCGGTGGTCAAGGTAGAGGAAGCCTTGAGGTTTGTCTTATCGGTCATCAGTTTATTAGTGTTTTAGGGGAAGTCGATCAAACCGTCTTTATTAGATACGATGGGCATTTTTACTAAGTATAGTTCCCTTCGAAAAGTACGTGTTTGTTAATTAAATTGCAACAAGATTGGTTGATAAGGCTTCAATGGTGTAACAACTTCATTGCCAGATGATCCATTTTCGTATATCGTTGTGGTGTTCTGATATAAGTCGCTTTGATAGTAATTGTTATTTACTCAATATTATTTTTCAATAGCCCTATTTCTCAAATAGGTCGATAACGGAAATGATGGCCAACGTGAACGAATAAAATTAAACTTAAAATCTGACTTATAAAAACCAAGTCGTGTTCAAAGAGCAGACTTCAAATGTTGGTAATGATACCTGTAGTTTTTGTCCTTTACTTAAATTTTTTTGTCCGACAAAACCTCTTGTTTTTAACCATCCTGATGGCGGAACCTTGATTTAAAGTAATCATCGAGGAATCTATGTTAGTTATGAAAGAACTACCAAAGATTTTCCGTGAGTAAAAAAACTTAATAATAAGGATAATGGTGAATATCGATACTGAATACCTCAAATTCGAGAATAAGCATCTGATGGAGCTTTTACTGCAATCTTTAGTTGATAAAGTCAAAGAGTCAAGCTCAGTAAGCTATTCGCTATTTTCAGGCCGTTCTGGGGAGTTATTGTTTTTGTATGAAGCCGCTAAGTATCCCAACTGTCGGGTAGATTTGAACTGGTTGTCTGATGAAATCAGCTTACTTGTTACTAATGCAAATAAAGTTTTACCTAATTGTAGTATGGCTTCGGGCATGGCGGGAATTGCCTGGTTTTATCAATACGTGTTACAAGACCAGCAAGAAACCGATGATGAAAATGGTTCTGTTGATATTTTATTCAATGAAATGCTAGCATCTGATAAGTGGCACGGTGAATATGAATATACCCTAGGTTTAGCAGGCTTTGCTCCTTATTTGGCAAGGCGAACTCATACGCCGCAAGGTAAAGTTAATGCACGAGTTTTGATTGAGCACTTTTCCAGATTGGCTGTCATTGAAGAAGGACTCGCTTATTGGCCTACCTTACCTGAGTCAACTTTTCGAATTAACAACAACTTATCAGAAGTGCCCGAAATCAATTTAGGTTTGGCACATGGCCATACTGGGGTGCTAGCAGCTTTACTGTCTTTGTCAAGAGAACCATCAGTTGCTCAGGCGGCACTGCCATTGCTTGTAGCAGGGTGCGATTGGTTGATATCACAACAGCAAGAGGTAGGGGCATTTCAAAGCTATTTTGCTTACCTGAGCAGTGTGCCAGCGAAGAGTCGGCTTGCTTGGTGTTATGGCGATTTGACTATCTCATTGACTTTATCAAGGGTGGGTAAGTTTCTCGAACGAAAGGATTATACTGACTTCGCGTGCGCAGTTGCTTTGCATTCAGCCCGCCGTGACGCATTAGATGCTCGGATCAAAGATATCGGGTTATGTCATGGTAGCAGTGGTTTGGCTTTGATTTTTAGATTGTTATATCGGGAACTGCAAGCCCCAGAGTTATTAGAATCTGCGAAGCGTTGGCAGAACTTTAATTTGCAACAATATAAGGAGCATGGGTTGACAGCTTTCCATAAGTGGACTGGTAATAAAGATGGGAGGGAGCGGAAGGAGGAGGATTTTGGTTTACTGGAAGGTTATGCCGGTATTGGATTGAGTTTATTGACAGGATTAGCTCAAGAACCTAACTGGGCTGACGCACTTTTGTTAGCATAAAAAATAGTAGGTTGACGTATGAGCAGTAAAACAGAATGTAAAGCTGAGTTTTTCGTAGTTCGGGTGCCCAGGTTAAGTTTGGAAAAAATCTGCAACCTGCCAAGTGCGGACGAAGCCCTAAATGATTATTTAACCAGCTGGCTAGCGACCCCAGGGATACAAGAAGCGATTTATTTAGCCAGTCCGTCTTTGATTGAACGATTGCCTGTGTGGCGGGATAAGCCAGAAAGTAAATCGGGCCGTAAGGTTACTTCTGCTTTACTAAAGTACCTAATACGAATGAGCAGCAGGCCAACGCCTTTCGGTTTATTTTCCGGTGTCGCATCAGGCACATTAGCTACTGTAACGAATATTAAACCGGCATACCTGCAACACTATAGTCGTAAAACTCGATTAGATATGTTTTATCTCGGAACTATTCAACAGCAATTGACAATCAGCCCTGTAGGGAAGAAACGATTGAACTATTTACCTAACTCGACTTTATATCAGTTAGGCTCACATTTGAATTATATTGAACCATACCAGTCGTCAGCTCAGCGATACTATCGGCTAAGTACTGTGGAGTTCGATGATGCTTTGCAAACTATGCTAGAGCTTGCTAAAAATGGCGTACGACAGCATGATCTGGTACTTCAATTTTGTCAGCGTTATCCCGATGTAATTAAGGAGGATGTTGTAGAATATGTGGACCAGTTGGTGCAAGAGCATGTACTGGTTGCGGATTTGAAATTGCCGTTGACAAGTGGTCAGCCTGATCAAACATTTGTGCATTCTTTACTGAATTCTGGTTGGCGAAAAGAGTCAGATGAGTTGCAATCAGTGTTGTTGCGGCTGGCTGATTTTGATCGGCGTGACGTTGAACCCGAAGAGTATCGGGCGATATGCCAGCAACTGAAGCAACTTCCTTATCAAGTCTCAGAAAATAAGTTGTTTCAGACTGACTTATACAAATTACTGACTGAAGCACAATTGGATGAAAGTATCCTTTCAGATATTGAGCGTACTTTGCTGGTATTAACATCGTTGACCCCCCCTTCTAAGAGCATGTTTCAAGAGTTCATTAATAATTTCCAGCGGCGTTTTGAAGGGCGTTTTATGCCCCTAATGCAGTTATTGGATGAAGAGGCGGGCATTTCATTTTCAGCCGATACTGGCTACGAGACTCCGTTGTTGGCGGGTATTAATATCGCCAGTCCTCAGCGGAATGCTCAGAGTCAATCACAAAGTGAACTGGAACAGCAAGTGTTAAAAGCTATGCAACAGCAAGCTGGGGCTGAGTGTATTTACATGAACAGCGATGTATTTCTGAAACACGCGGATATCCCCGGGCTTTGGCAACAACTGCCTGCGTCTTTTGCCGTTAATATCAGTTGCTATCAGGATAAAAAAGGACAGCCTTTATTACACTTTCATGGGTGTTCAGGACCATCAGGTGCAAATTTGCTGGGACGCTTTTGCCATCTGAATAAGAAGTTAGAGGAACAGGTGCGTGACTATCTGGCAGCAGAAGAAGCTTTATCGCCTGAGGTGATTTTTGCTGAAGTGGTGCATATGCCAGACGGCCGACCAGGAAATATCATTGCTCGGCCATCGCTGCGAAAGTATGAAATCGTGTTCCTCGCAGATACTATGCTGCCAAAAGAGCGGCAGATACCTGTGCAGGACTTATATGTATTTATTGAAGCTGGTCATGTCAAACTTTGGTCTAAAGTGCTGAATAAGCAGGTTATTCCTCGTTTAACATCTGCGCACAACTACTCTGCACGTAGCCTTGGTGTGTATCGCTTCCTTTGTATGTTGCAACATCAGCAAGGGCAATTGCCCCACTTTAGTAACCCTGCAAATTTCTCGCAGATGGAATCTCAGCCACGTGTGCAACTTGATCATATTATTCTGCAAGAAGCCCAGTGGCTAGTTGACCGTGGCATGCTAGAAGCTTTGGTTGCGAACAAAAAATGGCAATCTGCAGGCTGGCAAGAGTTGGAAGTCAGGTACAAACTGCAACGCTATGTCTGTTATGCCATTAGAGATAATGTGTTGACTATTGATTTACACAATCCGGCAATGATTGAGTTGTTACTTGGCGAGACTATGGGCCAGAAGCAAGTCTTGTTAAAAGAGTCTTTGGCAATGCAGTATCAAAGCATTGTAGAAAACGAAGAGGGGGCTTTCGCCCATGAAATCCTTGTCCCTATGCTGAATGCTAAAGCCAAGCCCTTTGTGACCATCCATCAAAACCCTGAAAAGCAGCTGGAAACGTCGATTCAGCGACATTTTTCTCCCGGCTCAGAATGGCTCAGTTTGAAAGTCTATGCGGCGCAAAGTACTGCAGAACTTGTTCTTACCGAGAGCATTGCTCCTTTTTTACAGCGTTGCCAGGAGCAGGGGCTTATTCTGCACTGGTTCTTTATTCGCTATGGCGATCCAGATTGGCATCTACGGCTGCGATTGTGTGGTAAGCCCACGGTGCTAACAGGGCAAGTATTGCCGCTCTTACAAAAACAGTTAGCACCATGGCTCGATAGTCAACGCGTCAGTAAGATGGAGGCATTTACTTACCAACGGGAGGTCGAGCGTTACGGTGGTGACAACGGTATAGCACTTGCGGAGCGAGTGTTTCAGGCTGATAGCTCCCTGGTGCTAAAAAGTTTGTCATTACTACGCCAGCATGGCGAATCAGTGCGTTGGCGCATGGCTTTACTAGGGGTTGATGCGATGCTCACTGCCTTTGGCTATGATTTAGCTCAAAAGCTGACGTTAATTAGTGATTTACGACAAGGTTTTGGTCAAGAGTTTCAGGAACATGCTCAGTTACGTAACCAACTAGGTAAGAAATACCGTGACTATCAGGCACTGTTGCGACAGGACTTTAAGGCTTTGGACTCTAGTTCTAATGAACAACCCTTGCAACAGATGTTGATGATACGCGAGCAATTATTGCAACAATTGCAACCCATAGTGTCTGAAATTTTGGACTTGCAGCAGCAAGGTCAGCTTAGCTGTACACTCGATTTCTTGCTGCACTCATTGCTCCATATGTTTAACAATCGTATTTTTAAAGCTTACGGGCGAGAACAGGAATTTGTGGTTTACGACTTTTTGCGGCGATATTACTTGTCTTGTCAATCCCAACAAAAAATGAATTAATTTATGCTAGGAATTACGCAAAGGTGGTTAATACCTGCATCTTGTCCAGTTTATGCTGATAGAATTACGAAGGGGCAATATTCTTTTGAAAAGATTTAAATTTCTATGAAATCTTTATTCCGTGAGCAAGTATTAGCACAACAATCGTCACGAATGCAGGGTGAGGTAAGTTTGGTGCAGGTGCCCGCATTTGCCTGGCTAACTGGCTTGATTGTATTTATTGTAGTGTGCTCAATCATTTTTTTACTAAGTGGTAGTTATGCCCGTAAGGCGGTTGTGTTTGGCGTATTGCAACCAGAGCAAGGTGTGATCCGAGTTCAGACATCACAGCCAGGTACCGTACAACAGCTATTAGTAAAAGAAGGTGACAGAGTCGAGGTTGGTCAACCGTTGATAGAACTTGCTATGCAGCACTATTCATCTGAGAAGACCGAGCTGAATACGTCACTACAGCAGGAGTTGGCCGCTATTCTGGCTAATTTACAGCGACAAAAGCAGCGGGAAATAGCGAGGCAGCGTATACGAGAGCAGGAACTTATTGAGCGTACTGCCAGTGCGGAGCAACAACTTCGCCAGGTAATTCAGCAGCAAGCAATTTTTCAAAAACGGCTGGAATTAAATCAGCATTTGGTTGAGCAGGTTTCCCAGCTATCAGGTACCGGCTTCATTTCTAATCTGGAGTTAAGCAGACAACAAGATACCCTGCTTTCATTGCAGCAGCAGCAGCAGGTGTTGCAAGGCCAACGCGTTACGCTTGATGAACAACTAAAACAACAGCAAAGCCTGCAACAACAGCTACCTATTGACCACCAAGCCACAATGGCACAATTAGAAAATCAGATTTCAGAACTACGTAATCAACTGACACGCCTGGAGCATGAGCATAGCAGCGTGATCAGAGCACCTAAAGCGGGTACGGTTAGTGGTATTCTGCCAAGAGCCGGTCATTTCATCAATGTGGGTAGTATCGTCTTAAGTTTGCTTCCAGAGGGGGATGAGTTAGAAGCTATTGTCTACGTCCCTACCAGTGCCATCGCTTTTATTGAGCTCGGGCAAGATGTCCGGCTTCGTTTTCATGCTTTTCCTTACGAGCGCTTTGGGGTGCATCTGGGCAAGGTGCATGAAGTTAGCGATACGGTACTGCTGCCCGGGGAGGTCGAGGCTTTAACCCTGCAGGAGCCAAGCTATCGAATACGAGTGCGGCTTTCATCCCAGAAAATACAGGCTTATAATCGCCAACTACCGCTAAGAGCTGGTATGAGTCTGGATGGTGATGTGATTACTGAGCGTCGCAGTTTGCTGCAATGGTTGTTTGACCCGATTTATAGCATAAAAGGACAAATGTAGTGCAGGCACTGACCGAAAAACTAACTTTTTGGCAACGCAGCAGCCTGCCAGTGATATGTCAAACAGAAGCGGCCGAGTGTGGCCTGGCCTGTATGGCGATGGTGGCGGGCTTTCATGGTTATAAAGTCAATTTAAATGAATTGCGGCAGAAGTTTTCATTGTCGATTGAAGGCTGTACTTTGCTGGATTTGATGAATTTTGCAGAAAAACTGCAGCTTACTTCCCGTCCTTTACGCATTGAGTTGGAAGATTTGCCCGCCTTGAAGGTGCCGTGTATTTTGCACTGGGATCTTAATCATTTTGTGGTGTTAAAATCTGTGCATGTCAGACATATTGTCATCCATGACCCGGCTTTGGGTCTGCGGAAGCTGAGCTTGGAAGAGGCTGGCAAACATTTTACTGGTGTGGCGTTAGAATTGTTGCCAACTAATGAGTTTGAGCTAAAGGAGGGGCAAAGCAAGTTAGGATTATCGAATTTCTGGTCAAAAATTATCGGGCTTAAACGCTCTCTACTATTGCTATTTACACTCTCAATATTGTTACAGGTTTTTACACTGATGGCGCCATATTATATGCAATTGGTGATCGATGATGTGATTCTAAGTAGTGACACCAGTCTATTGTTAGTTTTAGCATTAGGTTTTTCGTTAGTGTTGTTGTTTGAAATTGCTACAAATGCATTACGGGGTTTTGTAATGCTGCATTTTAGTAATTTAATGAATATTCAAATGTCCGGTAATTTATTTCATCATCTTGTGCGCTTGCCGTTAAATTACTTTGAAAAACGACACATGGGAGATGTGGTATCGCGGTTTGGTTCTTTACGGCAGGTTCGGGAGCTACTCACTACAGGGATGATTGAAGCTTTGATAGATGGTCTGATGGCGTTTGCTATTTTAGTTGTTATCTTGATTTACAGCCCTATGTTAACTTTAGTAATACTAGCCGCTGTAATACTGTATGCACTGTTTCGTCTGGCAATGTACAACTCACTGCGGGCAGTTTCAGAACAGGAAATCCTTGCCCAGGCCAAAGAGAACTCAAATTTTATGGAAACTGTTCGTGGCATTCAAACCATTAAATTATTTGGCTCAGAGGTCAAGCGGGAAAGCATCTGGCAAAACCATTTTGTCGATGCGACAAACAAGTCTATTCAGCTTGGCGTTTTCAATATCTCATACCAGACGGTAAACCGGCTACTATTTGGTTTTGAAAATATTCTGGTGGTTTATCTTGCTGTTCATTTGATACTGGCCGGTGGTTTTAGTACCGGTATGCTATTTGCATTTTTGGCATATAAAAGTCAGTTTATGGACAGGATGGCGCGCTTGGTGGAAAAGCTTATTGAGTTTCGAATGCTCAGTCTGCATTTCGACCGTTTAGGTGATATTGCGTTAACTGTAAAAGAGAACGTGCATCCGGAGCAGGAGCGCGAACAAAAAACACTGGAGGGCCACATTGAACTGCGAGGCATTAACTTTTCCTACAGTGACACTACTAATCCGGTGTTGCATAATGTTAATCTCAGCATTAGATCTGGAGAGTCTGTGGCTTTGGTTGGCCCATCAGGTTGTGGCAAAACCACCTTAATGAAAGTAATGTTGGGATTACTAATGCCTAATAAGGGTGTCGTATTGATAGACGGGATCCCGTTAACACAATTAGGCTTGGCTAACTATCGAGGACAAATAGCAGCAGTAATGCAGGATGATCAGCTGTTGTCTGGCTCTATTCGAGAAAATATTATATTTTTTGATGACCAATATGATATGGCACGAGTGATCGACTGTGCCAATATGGCCGCAGTACACCAAGACATTGAGCAGATGCCAATGGGCTACAATAGCCTGATAGGTGATATGGGGTCAGCGTTATCTGGAGGTCAGAAACAACGTATCCTACTGGCGAGAGCACTCTACCGGCAGCCACGCATTTTATTTATGGATGAAGCTACCAGCCATCTAGATACCAAGACTGAATCCTATGTTAGTAAAGCAATTCAGCAACTGAATGTCACTAGAATCGTGATTGCTCATAGACCTGAGACAATTGCTTCAGTCGATCGAGTTATTGATTTAAAGTTGGGGGAGGAACTGAAGTACAATGGAGTTGCTTAAATAACAGATACTAATTTTGTTACACCCGCTGTAAGCCTTGACCGTCCTGCAGAAGAATTGGACGAAGTAGGTGCAGATCTTAGGCAAACGGTTTCGGATTTTTGCAAGTGTCATGTCTTTAGTATCTGGAAATCAGGATAAAATTTTAGATGGGCAGTTGATAAGACGATACCTGAAACTTATGTGTAAAAAATTGATACTGTTTTTAAATTGATGGTGTGCCCTCAAGGAATTTTATAGAGCAATATAACGCTTGCTTTGAATAGTCAGTGAGCTCGAGAAGATGAAATTTTCATAACTATCTTACCGCTAAGCTACTAAAAATAAATAAATAAATAATTAATTTCATAATGTTGTCTGTTGCATTGTCGAAAGTCGCAAATACTGGATATGGCAAAGTTAGAATTAGTTTTTTATTCGAATTAACAAATTGGCGGTATCTTAGTACCAGTTATTGAAAAAAGGTAGCGACTTCGCCACCTTCAACTGATGCACTAAATTTTTAACTTTAAGGTCATTGTCACCTAGTAACTATAGTACCTCATGAGATAAATGCCTGAGACTGAAATAATCATCCCTGTCATTATCTTGTTGGGTGCCCAGTTTGTTTTGCAATATGGTTTATAGCGTCATCCCGCATGTAAACGAATTCCAGTCACCACCATCTCCGCAAGGTCCACGACTGTGGCAATAGACTTCCGTCGTATGTCTAGTGATGACTGTAAAAGTGATAGTAATTCCCCCAGCAACCTGCGGAGTCAGATCATCAGGTAGTTTTTTATCATCCATTGATAAATTTACAAGTTCGGTTTTTTTAAGTTTCAAATTCATAATAAATTTCCTTCAAAAATCATTGATAAAAGAGAAAGCTCATGCTCCTCAGTTCAAAAATTTAACACGAAGTAAAGTATAAGGGAATGAATTAATTTCAATAAATATAAAAATGTAATATAAAATTTCTATAGGATGTGTGATTCGTAAGCGTAACCCCAACCACACATTCCA
>NZ_LAHO01000038.1 GCF_000987775.1 Arsukibacterium ikkense | reverse complement strand
ATCATAAAGTTACTGGAAGCTGTGCCGGTACAGAAATAAAGACATAAAGCACCGTTACTATTTCGGCAATATGGTAATAGAGGTCCAACTGCTGTTATGTCTGACTAAATAAACTGTACGATCTGCCATGCAAAACTGCAGTGCTTTGCCGTTACTGGCAACTCGCATATTAGTGTCGAATGGTGTTATTGCGACGACAGTGCCGTCGAACAGGGCGTCGGAAATATCGTAATCGGTAAAACTCCCATCTGGTTGATACTGCTTAACAAACTGCTGCAAATCAGCGAAGCTACGGCCACTTTCGATCTTGCTGGCGACAATGCTATCGATGTTTTTATCACAGTCGGTATAGATAACGGATGCACCGCCAAACATTGTTTCGCTACTCTTGCACAATGAAACGGGATCGGGCGCGGTGAATTTACTTTCAGTGATATCAAAGGCTGTAACAGCCAAGCTGCAAAGCATTGTTGCTAGAAGAAAGAATATCTTCATAAACTACCTACCTTTTTAAGTCTGGCCACCATTTTGGCTTCCAAAGCATTGCGCCACAAGTCAAAACTAACACTTTCCATCATGAACTGATCTATAACACCGGCAACATCAGTCATGGTTTTTAAGGATAAATATGTTGAGTAGTGCTGACTAATACGACCAAGCTTTTGAGTCGACCTCCCAGCGTTCTCCAGAATCTTGCCGCCACCCTCAGCAGCGAATCCAGTGGGATCGCTTATCGCATTGGCGATTTTGGGTAGAGTATCGCCCAACATGAGTAAGCGTATATCATCAAGCAAATGCGTTCTGGCGGTTATGGCAACGACTTTATTACGAATAATCATATTTATCTGGCCATTTGATATTCCGCCTTCGGCGAAAAGATCCATAAACATAGCAACTTCGACTCTTTCCATTACTGCAGAGCAGTGATTCTGCATTAGTCTTTGTCGTACATTCATTAGTTTAGTTTTTGCGCGTCCTAGATTTTTCACTATTGCTTCCTTTCGACCAGTTGAATTAGTCAGAATGATAGCATTAACGTTAATTAATTTAAATTCTATGTGTATTAATGTGCAAATCTTGATGTTGCAGCGTTAGTAAACTGCTTAGCTGCTAAGATGAAAGCAATTACCATTAACGGAGCAACATCATGACAACTGCCAAAACTGATCAAAATAAGCAAGGTATTGGCCACTATGCG
>NZ_LAHO01000043.1 GCF_000987775.1 Arsukibacterium ikkense | reverse complement strand
CGCATCTCGGGTGGATAAACATAAGCCATAGGGAAATTACCACCACGGATCAGGTGGGCAATTTTATAGGAATCAATGCGATCATTTTTGGCTTTACCGCCATGAATGGCTTTCATATATAAAGCATGGCCTAAAATGAAATCGATACCGTGCTTAGCGCAGAAATCACTGACCCAGTACCAGCAGTGCATGCATTCAACGCCAACAACAATATTACCGATGTAAGGTGCTAATAAATCGAGCAAAGGTTCTGGTAATGCTTTGATTTCGCGGTGTAAGATGGTGTCACCATTAGCATCCAGAATGCAGACGTATAAAGAGCGGGCATGCAAATCAATTCCACAATAATACGGATGTTGTGTAGTATAAAATTTCATTGGGTCTTCTCCTTTTTGGTTTCGTCGCCTTCCAGCTTAGCCAAATGGCTGGGCTGGGGGAGAAGGCTCAATGAGTATCAA
>NZ_LAHO01000032.1 GCF_000987775.1 Arsukibacterium ikkense | reverse complement strand
CGTCATAACTTTCCGTACATATAACGCTCAAAGCAGCTGCGCGGTACGCGTCGGCTGCCTTTGCTTGTTAGCAGCCCACACCGGACTTGCGCGGCTTGCCGCACTGGTAAACCCGAACAACGGCAAGCTGCTTGTATTTATAAAAAAACTGACAAAAAGCCTTGTAAGATCAATAGTCATTTGTACTTACTGATTTTCCGGCAACTTAGAAACCAAGGCTAATATTAAAGTGGTAAACGGTCCCAAAATTAATGAAATAAAAAACCAAGCTAAACCGCTACGATTTTTACCTTGGGCGAGCACTGCATTAATTAACATTAATGTTCCCCAACCCATATAATATTGCCTACCAACCTCAATGTACTCTGGATTCAAAAGATTCTCCTTTTTCTTATTTTCTGCTAACGCCGCCCACAGCGGCGAGCGTAGCGAGTCCGGCAGCCAACGGCTGCGAATTGTTGGGCCTTGTTAGGTAACATTCACGAGCCTTGGTTCTGCACTGGTTATTACGTGTACGAATTCGTCTGTTGTCATTAATGAATAGTGCTCAAGTAGGCCAACTTCTGTATCGAAAATAACAGTGTCATTTTTTACGTGTTCAAGCAATCGAGACGAACGATATTTAGCTAATACACCGACTTCCCGATCAATATGAAAGTCTTCTCGATGATCGCATTCATCATAAACTTGGAAACATATAGCATTGGTAAAGATAACTAAGTACCTCTTGGGCTCCCGAAGACGTTCTTTTTCAGTAAGCATCTCCTCGACTGTTAACGTTAACAGCCGATCCCTGTATTGAAAGTTCTCCAAAGACCATTTTTGGTAATTGTGGATATCGAGTTCAGTCTTCATGGTGTTACCTAACGCTCAAAGCAGCTGCGCGGTACGCGTCGGCTGGCTTTGCTTGTTAGCAGCCTGAACCGGACTTGCGCGGCTTGCCGCACTGGCAAACCTGAACAACGGCGCGGCTGCTGTTATTAAAAACTAAACCAGCCAGCTGCGATACGGCGAGCCAACCGGAACCTATCAAACTGTTAAGCGAAGCCACAAAGAACAACGCTACCGCCCCAACCGTTTGCAGCAAACCCGCAAACTGGCGAACTTAACCTTTTGGCGCTGCCGCTAAGAAAGCCAAACGCGAGCAAGGCCGGAACAAAACTACAAACTAAAACCGTTAAAACCCGAACACCTGCTAACGTTAAGTTAAGGGGCGGGCTTTAGCCCGTCCCAGTGAGCGAAGCGAACGACTTGAACTTATTGTTAGAAGTGGTGGCAAGTCGGACATTGATTTCGCAGGCAACGCAAACTGTACCTCAAGCCGAACCAAAATGGTGGGCAACGAACGTGCGGACGTTTGCCCACACGGCAAATA
Organism: Arsukibacterium ikkense; assembly: GCF_000987775.1. Lineage (GTDB taxonomy): Bacteria > Pseudomonadota > Gammaproteobacteria > Enterobacterales > Alteromonadaceae > Alishewanella > Alishewanella ikkense. The sequence continues at coordinate 1,241 of NZ_LAHO01000032.1, read as the reverse complement.
CATTTGGTGTATGGCCTGTGCGCCAGCGATGGGCAGGGCGCGCCGATGCAAAACGTTCGGGATGTTCAGCATGTTGATGTGCCGAAACCGATAAGAACGCTGCCGTTTTTGATGACGAAACGGGTTCTTAACTCATTGCGATGGTGCGGCCTCAGCATTTTATTGATGCTTCCTTGCATATTTAAACCACCAAATTAACAGCCGCGTCTAACGCATAGCACACGGGCGACGAGCCGCGCAGCGGGTTGGCGTCCCAGCGACCGAAGGGAGCGAGTGCTGCGCATTGTTAGCGGCGACAACCACACTACCCACGCGGCACTGCCGCCAAGCGATGCCAAACAACGGCACCCATGTGCAAAATTAAAAACATAACCAGCCAAGTGCGATACTGAGAAATAGCTGGAACCTTAAAACTTGCTGTAAGCGGAGCAAAAGTGCCAAAAGGAACAACGCTACCGCACCATCAGAGATTGCACCTTGCCAACAAACTGGCAAACCCAATGGGATAAATTAACATCTGAGATACAACGTAACGCAAGCAGAGCCGAAAAGTAAAACAGATTTTGTACCTAAACTTTCTCGACAGCCGGCTAACGCTCAAAGCAGCCGCGCTGTAAGCCTCGGCTGCCTTTGCTTGTTAGCATTTTACTCAACAGCTTCATATAACACGCCTAAGAAGGACTTTTTAGCTATAACAGTATATTCACTTGTTTCACGCTCATACTGACTTTTCCCAACACAAAGGTACGGTGGAAATCTGTACTTTAGAATTTCAGATGAAAATCTATATCGGCAAGATCTCCTACTAACACCTTCTTTTTTATCAAATTTGCCGAGTACACTAACATTCTGGCCAATAACATTGGTTGTTAACCCGGGTACTGTATAAATTGTAAAGGCGCCCGTGAATAGGAATGCAATTAATGGAAGAGAACCAATAGCAACAGTGCGTTTTATAAAACCATAATGCATTAGCAACGAAAACCGTTCTCTTACATTCCAAATATGAAATATGCTGATTAAGGTAACCAAAATTGAAATTCCTAGACCAGTATAAAAAATCCAGCTTTCTGGGGAGAAATCGGCAATAAAAGCATAGGGCGAAGACAGTATGAAAAACATAGCGAAATGAGTGAGGCATTGCCGCTTCAATGAAGGTTTTTCGTTACCAAAATAAAACTTTTTCCATGACATGAATTCTTTCCACTTTTGCTAACGCTCAAAGCAGCTGCGCGGTACGC
>NZ_LAHO01000037.1 GCF_000987775.1 Arsukibacterium ikkense | reverse complement strand
CAGATTGACGCTGTTGCAGTAGAATCGACTTACAACTGGTATTGGCTAGTCGATGCGCTTCAAGCAGAAGGCTATGATGTGCGACTGGTCAACACCGCGGCGGTGGTGGTCTACGACGGCCTTAAATACAGCGGTGACTTCGCCGATGCCAGACACCTGGCGCACTTGCTGCGAATAGACCTGTTGCCCTGTGGCTATATTTATCCAAAAGAGCCTCGTGCTCTGCGTGATTTAGCACGTAAACGCGCGCAGCTGGTACGGCAAAAGACCACCCAGCTGCTGTCTATCAAGAATTTATTGGTGCGCAATTTAGGCCGGGATACACCAAGCTACACCATTAAAACATGGACAGCGGAGCAAGTGGCCGCACTGCCCCTGTTGCCAGAGCAGTTACTGGCATTGCAGGCCAATTGGACTGTGATGCAAGCGTTAGCACAGCAAATTCAGGCTGTAGAAGCTGAGCTGTTACGCCAACTTAAGCCCAGCAAGGATTTTCAGCTGCTTAAAACCGTATCTGGGATTGGCGATATTTTATCGATGACCATTTGTCTGGAAACCGGTGATATTACGCGGTTTGACAGTTGCGGCAATTTTACTTCTTACGCCCGGATGGTTACGTCAAAACGCGAATCAAACGGTAAGAAGAAGGGTGAAGGAAATCGCAAATGTGGCAACCGTTACCTGTGCTGGGCTTTTATGGAGGCCGCGCACTTTGCCATTGGCTCGGATGAATTAATCAAGCGCTTTTACCAACGTAAATGCGCTAAAAGCTTAAAAGTAGTAGCGATGAAAGCCGTGGCCCACAAACTGGCCAGAGCCTGTTACAACATGCTAAAAGACGGGGTAGAGTTTGATGTGAAACGCGCTTTTAACTGAGTTTACCCAGCGTAGCTGATGCCGGTTTAGGGTTGGTAAAACCAGAGTTCTGATTGCACAGCTACGCTGTTTTACCTTGTTTGCCGTAACATCGCCTGCTGCCTGAGCCATCAAGGGGTTGGTTTAAAACCATGATTCTGTCGCAGCTATGCTGCATCACTTGGACAGGCGGGAGAACAGAGGGTTTTCTGGGGCTACAAGTAGCCAGGGGCCGGACGCAGTCAGTCCAGAGCCTTGATCCTGATGGGTGACTGGTGCGATACACGCATAACCACCAATGAGAACTAAAATGCGAAGGTTATTGGTTTACAAGGAATAAAAGATACGCGCACTTAATAGTGCGCGCG
>NZ_LAHO01000029.1 GCF_000987775.1 Arsukibacterium ikkense | reverse complement strand
TTGCATTAAGACTATGCAAGAGTAGTACAGAGCAGGGGCTTTTTTATTTGCTACGAAATTGCAACGGGCTTTATTCAGCCTTACAATAACCCCCTATATTTTCAGCGGCCTTACTATGCATATCCTTTATGATCAGCCAGCAGAGCTTTATTCCACCTTCCGCCTGAAAACCCGTTTAGCAACTCTTATCGAAGTAAGTTGTTTAGCTGATCTGGCACAGCTAGACATCACTGTTGCGCCGCTGGTTTTGGGCGAAGGTAGCAATACTATTTTCCTGCAAGCGCAAACCAGGCCGATAGTACGCTTCACCGGAAACCGCATTACTGAAAGCTGGTTGGATGATAAGCATTGCTTACTGCATGTAGAGGCGGGGCATAATTGGCATCAACTGGTTACCACTGCCGTTCAGCAGCAATTATGGGGCATTGAGAATCTGGCGTTAATACCGGGGTCTGTTGGGGCTGCACCCGTACAAAATATCGGTGCCTATGGAGTAGAACTGGCTGATGTCTGCGCTTATGTGGATTACTACCATTGGCAAACCAGAAGCTTGCAGCGATTAACCGCTAGCAATTGTAACTTTGGTTACCGGGATAGTGTATTTAAACATCAGTTAGCCAGTGAAGGTATTATCGTTGCGGTCGGGATAAGGTTATCAACAGTCGCTAAGCCGGTGCTAAGTTATCAAGGTTTAGATAAACTACCGGCTGGTAGCAGTATTAAAGAGATTTATCAGCAGGTCATCGTTACCCGTAACAGTAAGCTACCCGACTACCGGCTACTGGCTAACTGTGGCAGCTTTTTCAAGAATCCAGTGATTGATAAACTGGAGTATCAACGATTGCAGCAACATCATCCTACCATTCCGGGCTTTAAGCAGGATACTAACCAGGTGAAAGTACCCGCAGCGTGGTTGATTGATCAGCAGGGCTTTAAAGGTTTCCGGTTTAACGATATTGGCTGTTACTCACAACAACCCTTGGTGTTGGTAAACTATGGCGATGGTAACGCCGAAGATTTGCTAACGCTGATTAGTGAGATCCAAAGCAAGGTTTACCAGGCCTATCAAATAACCTTAGAGCCGGAAGTCAGGCTGCTGAATAGTGATGGTCAGCACTATGTCTAAAACCAGTTTGCTCTGTCAGCGCCAGTTGTTGCAGTACATGGCTGATGGTGGCTTTTACTCTGGGCAGTGGCTGGCTGAGCAACTTGGAGTGAGCCGGACTGCAGTAGCAAATTATCTGCACGAGCTTAAGCAGCATGGTCTTGAAGTATTCAGTGTTAAAGGGCGTGGTTACAAACTGGCACAAGCTATTCAGTTACTTGATGCAACTAGAATAAAACATTTACAGACAGCTGGAAGTGCACAAATACTGGTGCAACATATTACGGATTCGACCAATTGCCAACTTCTGCAGCGGCTGCAAGGGAGACATGAACTTGAGCCAGGCAGCGTGATTGTGGCTGAAGCGCAATCTGCCGGCCGTGGTCGCCGGGGCCGAACATGGTATTCACCTTTTGGTACCAATTTGTATTTCTCCTGTTACTGGCGGCTTGAGCAAGGCATACCAGCAGCTATGGGATTAAGTCTGGCTATTGGCTTGGCTGTTTGCCGGTTACTGCAGCAATATTATCAGCTCGATGCAAAGGTGAAGTGGCCAAACGATATATACGTCAATGGCAAAAAGCTGGCAGGTGTGCTTGTTGAGCTTTCAGGTACGCTTGATGCGGGTTGTGATGTAGTTATCGGCATAGGCCTAAATGTGGGTATGCCAGAACAAAGCAAACAACATATTGAACAGCCTTATACAGACCTTAGAACTGAGTCATCACAACAAGTTGATCGCAATCTTTTAGTGGTTGAATTACAACGTCAGGTTGTAACCGTATTGCAAGAATTCAATGTGGCAGGCTTCGCAGCGTTTATTGCAGAGTTTAATCAAAACGATTTGTATGCTAACCAGCCAGTGTATCTGATGGCTAAACCATCCATATCTGGTATTTGCAGAGGTGTGGATAAGCAGGGGGGTATCATTATTGAAACCAGCCAGTCCACCGAAGTGCATTATGGTGGCGAACTTAGTCTACGAGCAGGGGGTTAGATGTATTTATTACTGGATATTGGTAACACCCGGGAGAAAGCCGCGTTATTTAACGCGGGGAAAGTAACACCGTTACCGCAACTTACCGCTGATAGTTTACAAAGCCTGCCACTAGCTGCCGTGTATTTTGCTTGCGTTGCGAACGATAACCGGTTGAATACAATTAAAACTGGTCTTGGCTTGGGTCATTTGCCCTGGCGTCAGGTGAACTCAGAAGCTCATGCTTTTGGTGTTACTAACTGTTATGCAGAGCCACATCTGTTGGGGGTGGACCGCTGGTTAGGCTTGTTAGGCACTCAGCAATTGCTTGCTAAACAATCAGCCATGATAGTGGATGCGGGTACAGCGCTGACAATTGACTGGCTTGATAGCAATGGCATGCATCAGGGCGGCTGGATTATGCCTGGTTTGCGCTTGCAACAACAAAGCGTGGTGCAGCAAACGGCAAAAGTATTTAATAAAGAATTACTGGATGCCAGGGTCATTCCTGGTAAAGAAACAACCTCTTGTTTACAAAATGGATGTTTGGCCGCCGTTATTGGCGCTATTCGGCAGGGATGGATATTAGGTAAAGCGGAGCATCTGCTTCTAACCGGGGGGGATGCTTTTTTTCTAAGAGGGCATTTAACAGATTTAAATACGATCAGCGAACCTTTGTTGATTTTTCATGGTCTTGCCCGATATATCGACCATTAAAACCATATTTGTGCAGGAATTGAGCGGTCAGACAAGAAAAACAGGCTTTTTTGGTTTTTTCTGTTGCGCAGCTTCCGGCATTCTACTAGAATTCGCACCCACTGACGTAGTGCCGCTTTAGCTCAGTTGGTAGAGCAACTGACTTGTAATCAGTAGGTCATCCGTTCGACTCGGATAAGCGGCACCATTAGTGGAGGGGTTCCCGAGTGGCCAAAGGGATCAGACTGTAAATCTGCCGGCACTGCCTTCGAAGGTTCGAATCCTTCCCCCTCCACCATTCAGTCAGTCAAATAGCTACGAGTAGGCCGCGGGCATCGTATAATGGCTATTACCTCAGCCTTCCAAGCTGATGATGCGGGTTCGATTCCCGCTGCCCGCTCCAAAACATGTTACATGCTGATATAGCTCAGGCGGTAGAGCGCATCCTTGGTAAGGATGAGGTCCCCAGTTCGATTCTGGGTATCAGCACCATCTTGTTCGCCTCTCGTGTTTATACAACTCATTTTTTAAAACCGCCGTTTTGTTTAATAAGGGTTACTTATGGCTAAGGCTAAATTTGAACGCGTAAAACCGCACGTAAACGTAGGTACTATCGGCCACGTTGACCACGGTAAAACTACTCTGAC
>NZ_LAHO01000042.1 GCF_000987775.1 Arsukibacterium ikkense | reverse complement strand
TAACACATATGAGCCTTCTCGGAGTCAATAGGTAAAACCGCTCTTCTGGCCGCGCTAGCGGCCAGGCCTTTATCCATCAGCAAGATAGACTGCTTCATCTGTCATCATGGTTGCCAGGCGATAGCCTGCAACAAACACATATCGGGGCTCTCTTATCTCATGCTCAATGAGTGCCTGCTGATTTGAGCATCCTTGCCCACAGCAGGGGCACCAGACATTCATCGGTTAACCTGTTGCTGGCGCTATTCAAGGCGTCGGGCTTAAAGCCAGTTAGTTTCAGGCTCAGCACAGGTGCAAACCATCTTGCTGATGGTAAATGCGCGGCGACAAGGTGTCTAATCAAAGCAACCTGGTTACGGCAGTGTGCCAGAAAGCGGGTGGTTCAGCTTATTGCTAAGGGTTACCCAACCATCATTTGAGCATCAGCCATGGTGTTCCAGTTAGACGTTCAGCTCACCTTGTCCCGCGACTTAACCGGCTA